>CBDIBB010000003.1:355000-1995986 GCA_965276625.1 Acidobacteriaceae bacterium | reverse complement strand
GTGATGGGTCACACGCGCTATAGGCCCTCTTTATGCGCTGTATTAAACAAGCTGATTCAGCGATTATTTCGTATGTCCCCGCAAATACGCGTGCTATAAAAAATCAAATCAGTAAAACCTGTGCCGGCGATTGCACTCTGCAGCACTTCATCGTTTTGGCGCGTGTCGCATGTCAACTGAGCAACATTGTTCCTCAGCGTGTCTCGCAGGCATAGTTTTCTGCAGGGTAGCTACGAAGCGCTGAAGGTCTTCGATACTGCGGAGTTCAACGGTCCCAACCTATTTATCAGGAGCAAAAGCGCGGACGTCACAACCGGCACGTTTGGCTCGCCGCGGATGATGCAACTTCGTGTCCGCTTGACCTTCCAGTGGCTTGCCGGAACGCGTTCCCATCCGAACGGATATGTGCTGAAGCCGGCTGATACGACAAGGTGGGCAGCTGGATAACTAAAACCAAACCGAGTACTTAGAGGAGAGTCAATCGAGTGGCAATGAGCAGGCGTAATTTCCTGGAGCGGGTAGGACAGGCGGGTGGCTTCGGTGCGGCGTTTCTCACGATGCAGGGTATGGGGCTGATGCCTGCGGTGCCTGAAGCCCTCGCCTTACCGCCGGCACAACCACGCTCCGGCAAAGGTACAAAAGTCCTGATATTAGGCGGTGGCATCGCCGGACTGGTCTCCGCATACGAGCTGCGTGCGCGCGGATACGAGTGTACCGTACTTGAAGCGCGTGAGCGACCCGGCGGCCGAAACTGGACAGTGCGGAACGGGAACAAGATCGTCTTTATGGATGGCAGCAGCCAGGATTGCACCTGGGATAAAGGCAACTACCAGAACTTCGGGCCGGCAAGGCTTCCGTCCACGCACCGGACCATTCTCGGCTACTGTCGAAAGCTGGGCGTGGAACTGCAGGTAGAGGTCAACACGACGCGGTCCAGCCATTTGCAGAACGATGCCGTGAACGGAGGCAAGCCCTTTGTTCAGCGCCAGGTTATCAACGACACGCGCGGCCATGTAAGCGAGCTGCTGATGAAATGCGTGAACGCGGGCAATCTTGACCAGGACATCTCAACGGAAGATCGCACGCGCATGCCGCTCGACTCTGCAGGCAAGTACATTGGCAGCGACCGCGCGGGCTTCGCTGTTGAGCCCGGCGCCGGCGACAAAGCCGGTGTACTCTCGATCCCTGTCGATATGCATACGCTGCTCGAGGCAAACTTCTGGCAGCCCGTGTTGTTTGCAGAAAACTTCGACATGCAGGCCACGATGTTCCAGCCTGTTGGAGGCATGGACCGCATACCATACGCGTTCGCCAAGGCCCTGGGTGACATCGTGCAGTACAACGCGCCCGTCTCGGAAATTCGCAAGACCGGACTAGGTGTCCGGGTTACATACAAGCAGAATGGACAAGTGAAGAGCACCGATGCCGATTACTGCTTCTGCGCCATGCCTCTGACGATCTTGAAGAACACGCCGAATGATTTTGCCGCACCGTACAAGAAAGTGATCGACGAGTGCTCCTATGTCTACGCCTACAAGGTTGCGTGGGAGAGCCGGCGCTTCTGGGAGCAGGATGACAATGTGTACGGCGGGCTCGAGTTTGTCTCCACAGGGCCCAGCCCAATCTGGTTTCCTTCCGCTGGATTACTCACAGAGCGTGGAGTGCTGGTAAGTGGCTACACCAATGAGCGCGGCACACCCTTTGAAAGTCTATCGCTTTCTCAAAAATTCGCCGCGAGCCGCAGCTCGATCGAGCGGCTCCATCCCGGGCACGGCAGGGAGCTTGAAAAACCTATGTACGTGGGTTGGGGCAGAATTCCGTACAACGAGGGCTCGTGGGTCCGAAGCTATGGCCCGGACCAGGAGCGCGCACCGGGACTTAGTGTCACGCAACAGACCGGAGCCAACCGGCACCCCACCGAATCGAAGACCGGCACCAACCCCGGATACGAAACGCTGATCGAGCCGGATGGTCCTATCTACTTTGTAGGTGACCACGTAAGCCACATCGTAGGATGGCAGGAGGGCGCAGCCACCAGCGCGCTGCGGGCCGTGCAGATGCTGGACGATAAAAGGAAGAACGCTCGCGTGGCCTCGCAGCAACCTATGCTGGGCTAAACTCATTTTCACGAGGAAAAGGGAAGATCGAAGATGCTATTCATGAGAAACATTCTGGCAAGTGCCGTGCTTTGTGCAGGCGCTTCCATGGCGCACGGCCAGGTAGTCGTCAAGCATTTGCAGCCGAATGAAAAAAGCCCAATTGCTACCGGTGTGTGGGCAGGCGACACCCTCTATCTCAGCGGCCAGTTGGCCAGTCCGGTAACGCCTGCGGATCCGGCAAAAGGCGCCCTCGCAGTGTACGGCGACACGGAGACACAAGCTACGAGTGCGTTGAACAAAATCCAGACACTGTTGAAAGCGCAAGGGCTGGATATGAAAGACGTTGTCAAGATGACAGTCTTTCTTGCCGGTGATCCAGCCAAAGGGGGCAAGCTTGACTTTGAAGGTTTGCAGGCGGCCTACCTGAAGTTCTTCGGCACCGCAGAGCAGCCCAACAAGCCCGCTCGCAGTGCCGTGCAGGTTGCGGCGCTCGCCGCGCCATGGGCTCTGCTTGAGATAGAGGTAATCGCGGTCCGCGGTAAATAGCCTGGTACGGCAAGCATCCAGGCATCCTCGCGCACTTATAACTCCAAGCACCGCAACGGCTGAGAACTAAAGTTCTCAGCCGTTGCACGTCGAGCGCAGATAAGCAGGCATTAGAAGATAATCTTACCTGCCAGCTGCACGTTGAACGGTTCGCCCGGCCCTATACCTGGCGCCCCGCTGTTATTGCGCGTGCTGGTAATCTGCCCGAATGTTCCTGACGAGAGGGTGCTGGTATCAGGGTTCGCCAGGTTGACATGGTTGAAGATATTGAACATCTCGGCCCGCAATTGCAGGCTTACACCCTCGCGGATCGTGGTATTTTTAACGACCGCGGCATCCACACTTGCGAAAGCAGGTCCGCGATAGTTGTTCCTCGCTGAGGTTCCGAACGAGCCTTGCGGGGCTGCAGTAAAGGCGCCGCTCGTGATCCACTGCACAAGGGGGGAGGCGCCGGGAGTGGGCGAAAGCAGTTTGCGCGACAAGCCTGCCTTCGGATCGCCGACCTGATCCGCGCGATCCTGGAACTCGCCCGTGCCGCTGTTGTCCGTGCTTCCGAGTTTCACAGAAAACGGTGTACCTGTAAATGCGGAGACAAAGGCATTGGCCTGCCAGCCGCCGGTCAGCCGCTTGAAACGGTTAGTAAAAGTCGGCATTTCATACACAACATAACCATTGAACGTGTGACGCACATCGAAGTCTGCATTACCGTACTCGGCGTCGGGATTGGCAGAGTCCTGCGGGGCGAAGCCCCGCGTGCCCGAGACCGTGTCCAATGCGTGACCGAACGTATACGATCCTTGCGCCGTCAGACCGTGGAAGTTGCTGGTCCGCAGCATCACTTGTGCCGAGTTATAGTTTGAAGTAGCTTCGCTCTGGACCTCGTTAATCGCGGCGATCTCTTGCGCGTTGGTCACGGCGCCGTTTGTGTAGTATGGGCGGCGGGGCTGCAGAGCGGTAGTTGTTGCCCCAATACCCGGACGCGCCTGGTTGATGTCGATCAATCGAAACAACCTGCGCCCAAGCGACCCGACATAACCTACTTGCAAGATAGTGTTGCGGCTTAGCTGATACTCCGTGTTCAGGTTGAAGTTCTCCACATAGGCTGTGCGGAAGTTAGGATTGATTGTGCTCAACCCGATTGCTGCAGGAATAGTAGCTCCCGAGAAGGGATCGACCCCGGTCGTCCACTGGTAAAGACTCCGGCTCACATTGATGACCGGGGTCGCCCCGGTTGGATTCGCCTGTACCCCGGAGGCGCCCCCATTGCCTGGGCGGTTATCGAAAAAGCCATTGAAGTTCGGAACGTCGAAATAGATACCGTACGTCCCTCGAACCACCATCTTCTGGGCTGCCTTATAGGAGAAGCCGAACCGTGGCGCGTAGTTTGTCAGGTCTTTCTTGTAGATGGTATTGAGCCCCGAGGTGTTCGACAGGAGACCATAAGCATCGGTCCTGGCCGCGCCCGGGCGGAAGTCCGAGATCACTCCGTTTGAGGTAAATGGCCCGTCATACGTGTAGCGCAGCCCGACGTTGAACGTCAGTGACGGCAACACCGTGTACTGGTCCTGAACGAAGGCATCGAACGCTTTCTGGTAAATGCCGCGCCGCAGCACGCCTTGCGTAAAGCTCGAGGAGGAAACGTAGCCCGCAAGATAATCAGCCAGTGCAAGCACGCTGGGTGAGACCGACGTGTCCGTAGCGTAGGAAGTTGCTCCGGCCGGCAGTGCTACTCCAGGCTGGCCTGTACTGCTGTTGATGGCAGTTGCGGTCCCCGTAAAGCTGAAGGTGCCGCGGGTGTTGCGCTGGTACTGCAGGTCCATGTAATTGCGGCGGAACTCGCCACCAAAGCGAATCTGATGCTTGCCGAACGTATAAGTGACAGTGTCGGTAAGATGGCCGGTGTAATCTTTGCGTCCCAGCGGCTGTGTGACCCCCACTTGGTCGAGACCACTGATGTTGATCGTCGGAGCGCCGAAGAGGGAGGGTGAGGTGACCTCCGTATTCAAGCCAAGGGCAGGGATGTTCTGACTGTGATTCTCGTCGTTAAAGGTTTGGTTGAAGACTCCGACCCCGGCAAGTATCTGGTTGGACAGGCGGTCGGTTATAGCCCAGTTATGCACGGCGGTAAAGTTCTGCGTGATATCCGGTGCCACCTGGTAATAGTCGAATATGTTCGTTCCGTTCGCGGCGAACTGCCTGCCCGTGCCTACGAAAGCACGACCTGAAAGGGTTTGTCTTGGCGTAATGGTCCAATCTATTTTACCGATAGCATTGTCGCTGTAGCCGCTCTGCGGACGCGGGTCAAAGTAATTGCCGGTAGCTGCGGGACCCGAGTTCTTGTTCCCCTGGGGCCATAGAGACAGAACACTTAAAGAAAGTGGGTTGACGGCAATGCCGTGCGCCGTCAAGACCCCTGTCGCCGCGTCGACATAGGCGCTTGTCGGTTCAGTCGCTGGAGCGGTGTTCTGGATAAGATACATCTGCCGCTCATACGTCGTGAAGAAGAAAAGCCTGTCCTTGATGATCGGGCCGCCGACAGAGCCGCCAAACTGCTGGTTGCGCAGCGCGGTCTTGGGCTGGTTTGAGAGCAGGAAGGGACTACGCGCCGCGAAAAACTCGTTGCGGTTAAAGTAGTAGGCGGAGCCGTGCAGGTGGTTGGTGCCGGATTTGATCGCCAGCGAAATCAGGCCTCCCCCGTTCCGGCCAACCTCTGCGTTCGCTTGTGTCTGCACAGTGAACTGGTCGATGGCATCGATCGGAATAGTAACTCCGGCGATTGAGCCGACTCCGCCCTGGTTGGCTGCGGCGCTGTTCTGCCAGATGTCGTTGTTATCCGCTCCATCAATCTGCCAGTTATCCTGGTTCGTGCGGGTTCCGTTCAGCGATCCCGCGCCGTTGTAACCGGGCACGACCTTCACAAGCTGTGTAAAGTCTCGCCCGTTGAGTGGGATATTCTGCACCGCCTTGTCATTCACAACAGAGTTGTTGGTTGAAGACACCGTGTCGAGGGTCACAGCCGCGGCGTTCACCTCTACCTGTTCGCTGGATGAAGCGACTGACAGTTTAATCTCAAGCGAGTAGATCTGCCCCGGGCGCACTGAAATCTTATCAATCCTCAGCGGGGCAAAGCCTGGGGAGTCGACAGTGACACTGTATGTGCCGAGAGGCAGGTCCTGCAGGCTGTAATCGCCGGAGCTCGATGAAACCGTATCGCGCTTCAGTCCGGTGTCCGTACCAAGCAGCGTGATCTTTGCGTTTGCGACGACTGCTCCCGTGTTGTCCTGGACCGCGCCCGCGATGCCGCCGCGAAACGTCTGCGCCGTCACGGTATGCGTCATCGCCAGCACTGAGAGAAAGAAGCCGCACTGCGCTGTTTTTGAAGAAAGATTCATCAGTAGTGTTTCCCCTGCAGTCCCTTGAAAGGGACAGTTAAGCCACCTCAATACAGGAGCTCCGCGAGTCACTCAAGGTGAGCGCTGCACCCCTGCAGGTGCGTTAAAGGTTTGTCTGACCGGGTCGACTGGAAAGATGTTCCTCGAACCATAGAGGAGCTTTGGTGGAAAGGCAAGACTAACAGTGGCATGAAGATTTCTTTTATGGGGCGGATAGATTTATTTACTAACAGCTCGCCTCAGCTAGGCAGGCGGGAACTGCACGATAGGCGAAGCTCAGCATGCATCGAAAGACTTCAACCCGGGCAAGCCTCGCGTGCTTCGCAGTTTGGAACAGTAGGGGAAGGTAGAGAATGCCGGCTTGACTAATCGCCCGACCTGCGACCGATTGTCCTTACTAAGTGAGGCGGTTTAAGCAACGCCTGCGGATGCAGCAACACCTCAAGGCTCTCTGCCGCTGGATTCGAGTTCCAACGCCGAGGCTGCTTTTACCCTGGGGCCGTGGTTTTACGTAACCACAAACGTCAGTTGCTTTCAATACTACTGAGCGGCCTTGCCGGATCGAGCATTCGCGACGAGAGCGGTGCCCATCAACGCGAGTTGCAGGAAGATGACCAGGAAAACCCGGCCACCGAGCAGAAGACCGCGAGTACATTTCGGAATCTTTTCATGGGTAGACACGCGGAACAGGCTTACCCTGCAGAATGGCGACGGCACTGCCGGCAGTTCAGTCGCGGACCGCAAGATGGCCACTGCCGGTCATCATCGTGCTTTTCAGACCCAGCCCATCGGCAAGCCGGCTGAGGCGCTTCCAGGCTGCAATTTTGCTGTTTCCCTTCTCCACCCCTAGAATCCACTCATGGATCAGCTCGTCCGCTTCGGCGTCCACCTGCTCGAGGTCTTCTTCTTTACCGGCATCGTCGGCTCCCTCGGCGTCGTGATCGTCTCCGTTATTGGTGACATTCGCGAGCTGCCGAGCCCCGACCTGCCCAGCCCCACGCGATCCGGCAAGGACGAGCCCGCCTGAAAGCCCCCGCCATCTCCAGCTCCCCGGCCGAACCCCGATGACTCCCCCAGTGACCCCAGGTCCAGCCAAAGTCGTTACCGTCGCCGCCCCTCTGTCCGGCTCCTCGGCCCGCGTCCGCATCGTCGTCGCTTCATCTGTCATGCTGACGTTCATTTCCTTCTGGCGGGCGGCCGCCGTCGTGCTCAACGACCTCGGCTCCTCAGCTTTTTACGCGGGCGGTATCGCCGAGCAGTCGGTCGGCAAGTCCGCTCCCTGGCTCATCCTCGCCGTCATGGTCTTCGCCTTTTCCGTGCGCAAGGTCTATGTCGAAAGCTGCTCCATGTTCACCCGCGGCGGCGTTTACCGCGTCGTCAAGGAGGCCCTGGGGGGCACCTTCGCCAAAGTGAGCGTTTCAGCGCTCATGTTCGACTACATCCTGACCGGACCCATCTCCGGCGTCTCCGCGGGCCAGTACATTACCGGCCTGCTCGACGAACTGCTCCAGGTCGGCGCCGTCCACAACTGGCTGCCACCCGCGCTGCTTACCACCCCGCACATGGCCCGCCAGCTCCCGACAAACGCGACCTCCGCCGTCTTCGCCGTCGTCGTCACCGTCTTCTATTGGTGGGAGAACACAAAAGGCATTAAGGAGTCCACCGGCAAAGCTCTTGAGGTCATGAAGATCACCACCGTGATGGTCGTCATCATCCTCGCCTGGGGTCTCATGACGGTTCTCCATAACGGCGCCCACCTGCCCCCTGCGCCCATCCCGTCCAACCTGCACTTTTCGCATGACGCCCTCGGTTTTCTCGCCGGTACCCACCTCGCCTCCACCTTGGGTTTGTTCGGCATCATCATGGCATTCGGCCACTCCGTACTCGCCATGAGCGGCGAAGAAACCCTCGCCCAGGTCAATCGCGAAATCGAGCACCCCAAGCTCAAGAACCTCAAGCGCGCCGCGATGGTCATCGCCATCTACTCCTTCTGCTTCACCGGCCTGGTCTCGCTGCTCGCCGTCATGATCATTCCTGACTCCGTGCGCATCCCGGTCTACCGCGACAACCTCATCTCCGGCGTCGCCATGTACCTCGTGGGCCCGCTCACGCTGCGTATTATCTTCCGCATCTTTGTCGTCGTCGTCGGCTTCCTCATCCTCTCGGGCGCGGTCAATACCTCCATCCTCGGCTCCACCGGCGTTCTCATGCGCATTGCAGAGGACGGCGTGCTCGCTGACTGGTTCCGCAAGCCGCACCGCCGCTTCGGCACCTCCTACCGCATCGTCAACCTCGTCACCGCGCTTCAGCTCTTCACCATTCTCGCCACCCGCGGCAATGTCATCGTGCTAGGTGAGGCTTATGCCTTCGGTGTCATCTGGAGCTTTACCTTCAACGCCCTCGCTATGCTCGTTCTCCGGTTCAAGTACAAGGGCGAGCGCGGCTGGAAGGTGCCTATCAACCTCAGGATCGGCGGCCGCGAAATCCCCCTCGGCCTCCTCTCCGTCTTTCTTGTTCTGCTCTCCACCGCGCTCACCAACCTGCTTACCAAGAGCGTCGCCACCATTTCCGGCATCCTCTTCTCCGTCACCTTCTTCATCATCTTTACCGTCTCTGAGCGGCAGAACGCCCGGCGGCACCAGTTCTCCGCCAAGCAGATGAAGGAGCACTTTCAGCTCGAACACGAAGAAGATATCGGCCGCCAGAACCTTGCCATCAAGCCCGGCGGCGTCCTCGTTACCGTCTCCGACCCCACCCGCGCCGCGGCCCTCAAATGGGCCCTCGCCCGCACCGATACCGATGAGCAGGACGTCGTCGTGCTTCGCGCCCGCATGGTCGGCGCCGGCGGCCCGGAATACCTCGATCCCTCCGAGCAAAGCTTCTCAGAGCACGAGCAGATGCTCTTCACCAAAGCCGTTTCAGTAGCTGAAAGCTTCGGCAAACACATCTCTCTGCTTGTTGTTCCGGCCGCCGATGTTTTCGCAGCCCTCGTGCGTACCGCTATCTCGCTTGAAGTCTCGATGCTCGTCTCGGGCCTTTCGAGCACGATGACCGCCGCCCAGCAAGCCTTTCAGATCGGTCACGCGTGGGAAACCTGCCCCGAGCCCAAGCAGCAGTTCACCTACATCATCGTCACACCGGACGGGCAGGCCCAGAACTTCCATATCGGCCCCCACGCCCCCCAGCTCGGCGGCGACGATGTCCAGCTCGTCCATCGCCTCTGGCTCAACATCAGCCGCGACCCCGGCTTCACCAATGTCCATCACTCAGACATTGTTACGTATGCTCTTACCCGCCTCGCCTCCGACTACGCCCGCGACAAAACCGCCATCCTCACCGATCTGCGCCGCTCCGAGAAGAACCGTGACCTAACCAGCCCGGCCCGCGCAACCGTCCCCGCCGGCACTGGCCAGATGCCCATGCGCACACTGAGAGACAGCGAAAAAGGCGAGGAGTAGCCGGAGCACAAACAGAACAGCAAAACCGCCTGCGCGGCTCGCGGTCCCTTCAGGACGTGTTCTCGTTAAAAGCAACCTCCATCAGCCACCGACGGGGTTGCAGTTGTAAACCCCGAGCAACGCGAGGACCACAACTGGTGGCGCTTGCACATACAACAACAACCCGCCACGAAGTGGCCGCCAGCCGCGCAGGCGGTCTATGCACCAAAAAGCCGGCGAGCCTTTAGCTCACACTCTCCCCCGGCTGCATCTTCAGCACCGCCACCCCCACATTCCCCACGTGCTTTTCCAATTCATCAGGGGTTCCAGTCAACTGCGGCATCGTCCCCCAGTGCAGCGGCAGCACCGTTTCCAGTCCCAGAAACTTCGCCGCCAGCGCTGCCCCGCGCGGGTCCATCGTAAAGTATCCGCCAATCGGCAGCATCCCGAACTTCGGCGAATACAAGTCACGAATCAGCTGCATGTCCGAGAACACATTCGTATCGCCCGCGTGATACAGCACCGGCCCATTCTCGATCGTCAGCACATACCCCGCCGGCTCCCCGCCGTACACAAACGTACCGCCGTCCTGTATCCCTGACGAGTGCCGCGCCTCTGTCATCGTCAGCGTCACATCCTTGTGCGTGTAGCTGCCGCCGTATCCCATTGGGATCGTCTCGCTCACGCCCTTACTCTTGAACCACGCCGCCAGCTCATACATCGCGACCACCGGCGCCCCGGTCTTTTTTGCCACCGGAATCACATCCCCGATATGGTCCGAGTGTCCATGGGTCGCCACGATCAGGTCCAGCTTCTCCGGCAGCGTAAACCCCTTCGGAAACTTTGGGTTCCCTTCAATAAACGGGTCAATCAAAACTGTCGTCCCCGCCGCCGTCTTTACCAGTACCGTTGCATGTCCCAGCCACGTTACTGTCGTTCCCATCAGATCCGTCATCTCTGTATCTCCTCATAAGTTTTCGTGTCTACACAGGCTTTCTGTCTTCTTAGGATGCCGCGGACCAGTGCTATCGCGGATTGCGTCCAGTCACAGCTCCTCCTGCCTGCACCGCACTGCGCGCGCATCCAACCGCCAGCGCCTCAGACCAAACTCACCCCCCCAGGAGTTCCCACCCATGAAAGCAGTGGTCTATCACGGCATCGGCGATGTCCGGCTCGACAGCGTACCCGAGCCCAAACTTAAGAGCCACGAAGATGCCATCGTGCGCATCACCGCGAGCGCCATCTGCGGCACTGACCTCCACTTCATTCGTGGCACCGTACCCGGCATGAAGCCCGGCACGATCCTCGGGCATGAAGCACTCGGCATCGTCGAGGCAGTCGGCAAAGACGTTCGTAACTTTCGTCCAGGCGACCGCGTCATCATCCCGTCCACGGTCGGCTGCGGGCGCTGCAATCCATGCCGCGCCGGGCTGTTCTCGCAGTGTGACCGCGCCAACCCGGCCGGCCCGCTCGGGGGAACCGTTTTCTTTGGCGGTCCTGAGAGCAACGGCGGCCTCGACGGCCTGCAGGCCGAATACGCCCGCGTACCCTATGCCGCGATCACCCTGCTCAAGCTCCCCGAGGAGATCGACGATGACAACGCGATCCTGATGAGCGACATCCTGCCCACATCATGGATGGCCGCGATCATGGCCAACATCAAGCCGTCGAACTCGGTCGCCATCTTCGGCTGCGGACCGGTGGGCCAGCTCGCAATTGCCTGCGCGCAGCACATGGGCGCAGGCCGGATTTTTGCCATCGATGCGGTCCCGTCGCGCCTCGCCGTCGCGCAGGCTCACGGCGCGGAAGCCATCAACTACCTTGAAGAGGATCCGGTCGCGACCCTGCGTATGCTCACCGGAGGCTCCGGTCCGGACTGCGTCATCGACGCGGTAGGCATCGATGCGGCCACCGCTCCAAGCGGTCCCTCTAAGCCGAATCGCGCCACCGGCAAAGCGTTCGGCGAAGAAATGGAACTGCTCGCTCCCAAACTGAGCCGCAAGTACAAGACCGGCGGCGCGCCCTCGCAGGCCCTTCGCTGGGCAGTGGAGTCGGTCGCCAAAGGCGGTCATGTTTCCATTATCGGCGTCTACCCGCTCACCATGAACAGCTTCCCCATCGGCACCGTCATGAACCGCAACCTGACCGTGCGCGCCGGCAACTGTGACCACCGTCGCTACATGCCCGAGATGATCGAAGTGGTTCGCACCGGCATCATCCAGCCCAAGGAGTGGATCACGCAACAAGCTCCCATGCCGTCCGCCATCGACGCTTACCAGAGCTTCGCCGCGCACCAGCCCGGCTGGGTCAAGGTCAAGCTCGAACCCTCCCCACTCGCGCGGGCAAGCTAGCGCACATCACCATATCAACAAGCGCACGTCACGAAGTGACCGCACGCCGCGCACTCGGTTTACCTTTGCCTTTGATGACTATCCCGGAACCGGCAATCCAGACCGCCCCAGGCGCCCGCTATCCCGCGGGCCCTACCCTCCTCGCCCGCGCTCGGGCAGGCGACCTGTTCCGGCTCAACCCGCTCCCTTTCATCACCCGCAGCGCCCGGCAGTATGGCGACCTTATCCACCTTCGTGCCGCCGGACGGCACGTGTTCCAGGCCAACCATCCCGATCTCATCCAGGAGCTGCTGCTCACCGACGCCCGCCACCACCATCGCGGCCTCGTCATGCAGAAGGCCCAGCTCGTCCTCGGCCAGGGCCTGCTTTCGAGTGAAGACCCGCACCACATGCGGCAGCGCCGTCTCGCGCAGCCCGCGTTCCATCGCGACCGCATCGCCGCTTACGGCCAGGTCATCGGCGATTACACCCGGCAGCTCCTCGAAACATGGCAGCCCGCCACCACCCGCGACCTTCACCAGGACATGCAGCTGCTCTCGCTCCGCATCGTCAGCAAAACCATGTTCAACTCCGACATGGAAGCAGATAACCAGCGCATCGGCCGTTCCATTGAGGCGTTCATGGCCTTCCTGCCGCTCGCCTTCCTCCCCCGCTCCGACCTCATCATCCGGCTGCCCTTGCCCATGACCAACCGCATCCGCAGGTCCCGCCGCGACCTTGACATGCTCATTTACGGCCTCATCGCCGAGCGGCGCAAAGACGGAGTCGACCGCGGCGACCTCCTTTCCATGCTCATGCAGTCGCAGGACACAGAAGAAGGCACCGGCAGCATGTCTGACGAGCAGGTGCGCGATGAGTGCGTCACCGCGCTGCTCGCCGGCAACGAGACGACAGCAAACGGCCTCAGCTTTGCCCTTTGGCTCACCGCCCAACACCCCGAAGCCCAGCAGCGCCTTCATCAGGAAGCCGCGGACGCACTCGGCACCCGCTCCGCGACCGCCGCCGACTACCCCGCGCTCCCGTACGCCCACGCTTGCTTTGCTGAAGCCATGCGCCTCTACCCGCCCGTTTGGACCATCGCCCGCACCGCGGCAGAGGACTACCAGTGGCGCGGCTTCCTGATCCCCCGCGGCTCCATCCTGCTTGCCCCGCAATGGGTCATCCACCGCGACCCCCGCTTCTGGAGCGACCCGGAGGCCTTCCGCCCGGCGCGTTTTCTTGATGGCCCGGAAAAAGACGCCCGCCCCCGCTTCGCCTATTTCCCCTTCGCCGCCGGCAGCCGCCAGTGCATCGGCGAGGGCCTCGCCTGGATGGAAGGCGTGCTCATCCTCGCCGCCATCGCCCGAGACTGGGCGCTCTCTCCACCTCCGGGCGCCCCCTCTACCCTCCGTCTCGACCCCAAGGTAACCCTTCGCCCGAAAGACGGCACCCCGCTCCAGCTCATCCGCCGCTAACCGCGTTCAGGACGGATGGTAGTCTGAGCCGGCATGCGTTTCCCCCCACAATCCTCTGTTCGGGCCCGGCTCGTCCTCGCTGCCGTGTCAGCCGTGATCCTCGATTTCTGCTTTCCGGTGGCAGGGCCACTTCCGCCCATGCGGGCGATTTTGAGCATGATTGCGCTGGTTCCGCTGCTTTGGGCGCTGCTGCAGCCTGCGGCGGTCAAACGGCGCAGATACGTGTGGGAGTCGGCGCTGGTGGGCTACTGCTGCGGCGTGCTGTGGTTCGGGCTGAACTGCTACTGGATCTACGCGACGATGCACGTCTACGGCGGCCTTTCGCCGGTGATTTCGGTGGGCATTGTGGTGCTTTTTTCGCTGATTCTGGGGCTATATTTCGCGCTTTTCGCACTGCTGACGGCCCTGGTCCGCAAGGGGACTGGCCGAGTGCTGTACGCGGCATGTGCCGTGCCGGTGCTGTGGGTTGCGGTGGAGTACCTGGCGGCGCACCTGACGTGTGTTCCGTGGGACCAGCTGGGGTATGCCGAGGTGGACAACCTGGTGCTGACTCGGCTGGCGCCGTGGACCGGGGTGTACGGGCTTTCGCTGGTGTTGGCCGGGGTAAACGCACTCTGGCTGGGGATATTTTTCGCGCGGTCGAAGCGACGGCAGGTGCGCTTTGCAGCCGGGGCGCTGGTGGTAACGTGCGGCCTGCAGGCGGGGTCGCTGTGGCAAAGGGCGCCGCAGGCCGCAGGCAGCCGGGCGGTCATGGTGCAGCCAAACCTGCGGGTGGGCGCGGGCCTCGCGGATGAGAATGTGTGGGTAGGTCCGGCCTGGGCTTTGCACACCGACAAGTACCTGGAGCTGAGCAGGGAAACCTGCTCGCCCTACCTGCTGGGCATGCCGCAGCCGCGGCCGCAGCGGGTGGAGCGGGTCTGCTTCGGAGAGCAGGGCAAGCCGGCGCTGGTCCTGTGGCCGGAGTCGCCGTCGCCGTTCCGCGACGGAGACCCGCTCTTTCTACTGCTGCTGGCCCGGCTGGTGCGGGAAACCGGCGCCACGGCGGTGGTGGGTGCGCCGGTGGTTGAGGCAACAGGGCAGGCGTATAACGCGGCGCTGGTCGTGCGACCGGATGGCTCGCGCGAGGGGCGCTACGACAAAATCCACCTGGTGCCGTGGGGCGAGTACGAGCCGTACAAGGAGCTGTTCGCGTTCGCGGGGCACCTGACGCAAAACGTGGGAGACTTTACGCCGGGCACTTCGCGGGGCAGCTTCGCACTGCCGGACGGGCACAGGTTCGGGATTTTTATCTGCTACGAAGCGGTGTTTGCGTCGGAGATCCGGCTGTTTGCGAAGAACGGGGCGCAGGTGTTCGTCAACATCTCCGACGACGGCTGGTATGGGGACACGAGCGCGCCGTGGCAGCATCTGAACATGGCCCGTATGCGGGCCATCGAGAACAACCGGTGGATTGTGCGGGACACGAATAGCGGCGTGACGGCGGCCATTGACCCGCTGGGCCGGGTGACGGAGTCGATGCAGCGGCACCGCCTGGGCGAGCTGACTGCGGATTACGGCTATCGCACTGGCATGACCTTCTATACGCGGTTCGGGGATGTGTTTGCCTGGGTGTGTGAAATACTTTCAATGGCTGTGCTTGTGCTCTCCGCTGTGAAGCTTCAGCGTCGCAGAGCGAGCGCGGCTGCTGGGGGAGTTTCACCATGATGTTGAACGATCTGGAGTTTGCGTACACGCCGGTTCGCGAGAAGGTCCAGGACCTTCGGGAGTATCTTTGACCCGGACAGTGTGCGGACGCAGCTTGCTGCGATAGAAATGAAGCTGAGCGACCCGTCGCTGTGGGCCAACCCCGCGGCGTCGCAGCCGTTAATGCGGGAGCGGCGCAGGCTGGAAGCGCTGGTCGCCAACGCGGCGGAGCTGGACCGGCGCACCGGGGATATCGACGCCTACTTTGACCTGGCGCGCGAAGGCGAAACGGTAGATGCGGAGCTGGAGCGGGAGATTGCGGGGCTTTCGGCCTTTGGCGACCAGCTGGAAGAAAAGACCCTGTTGTCGGAAGAGACCGATGCGCTGAACGCAATCGTGACGGTACACCCCGGCGCGGGCGGCACCGAAAGCCAGGACTGGGCTGAGATGCTGATGCGCATGTATTTGCGCTGGGCCGAGAAGCAGGGCTTCAAAACCGAGATGAACGACTACCAGGATGGGGAAGAGGCGGGCATCAAATCCGCCACCTTCACGGTTACAGGTGAGTACGCGTTCGGGCTGCTGAGCGGAGAGACAGGCGTACACCGGCTGGTGAGGATTTCGCCATTCGACCAGGCGAAGCGGCGGCACACTTCATTTGCAAGCGTGTACGTATCGCCGGAGATCGACGATTCGATCGTGATCGACATCAAGCCGGACGAGCTCCGGACCGATACCTACCGAAGCGGCGGCAAGGGCGGCCAGCATGTCAACACGACCGACTCCGCGGTGCGGATTACGCATCTGCCGACGAACATCGTGGTGCAGTGCCAGAACGAGCGCTCGCAGCACAAGAATCGCGAGAAGGCGATGAAGATGCTGCGCTCGCGGCTGTACGAGTTCGAGCTTGAAAAAAAGAAGGACGCAAGCCGACAGGTGGAGGATGCGAAGCTGGACATTAAGTTCGGCTCGCAGATTCGCTCGTATGTGTTGCAGCCCTACCGCATTGCGAAGGACCACCGGACAAAGGTCGAGGTAGGCGATGTGGACTCGGTGCTCGACGGATCGCTGGGGCCGTTTCTGCAGGGTTACTTGCGAATGCGAAGGAATGGTACGCCGGTGGATGCCGGGATTTCGGAGGATTTGGAAGTATGAATGAGCCGGGAACGATTGATAGGATTTTAAGCGAGACGAAGACGATCGCGGTGGTCGGGCTGAGCGAGTCGCCGGGGCGGCCAAGCGCCGGCGTGGCCAGATATCTGCAACAGCAGGGGTATCGAATTGTGCCGGTGAACCCGAAGGTGGAGAGCGCGCTGGGAGAAAAAGCATACCCGGACCTCGACGCGGCGTGCGCGGCTGACGGCGTGAAAATTGACCTGGTCGATGTGTTTCGTGCCTCGGTATTTGTCCCGGAGATTGTGAAGGACGTGATGCGTTTGAAGATCCCGGCGCTTTGGCTGCAGCAGGGCGTGTGCCACGAAGAAGCCGCGGAATGGGCTGAGGCAGACGGGGTGCTGACCGTGATGGATCGCTGCCTGATGCAGGAGCACGCGGCATGGGCGCGGAACGGTGGAGGCAGTCGATGACGTTCAAGGCGACGCATGCGAAAGCGTTTACAGGAACGGACCTGACCGTCGATGTGACGGCAGGTGAGCACGAGTCGCTCGCGACCGTGCAGGTAACGCTGGACGGGATGGAGCTTGAGGAACTGGAGCTGGCGAGCGGTACGGAGAGTTACTCGCGCATGTTCGCGCAGGTAGGCGAAAGCGCTCCGGGCATGGACCACACGCTTGTCGTCACCGTGACAGACACGAGCGGAGCGCCGCACGGCTCTACGACGCAGTGGACAGATTAGGGTACAAGGAACGCGATGATGCAAAGCAGGACTACGCTCCGTAAAGTGTCGTCGAGGCTACTTCTGTCCCTGCTGCTGGTTTGCGGCTGGTGTTCGCTTGCCTGTGCGGCTGACGCGGGACCCTCAACGGCCATCGGCGCAAAGGCTGACGCGGAGCATCTTTCGCTCGAGCTGGTGGTGCCGCAGCAGCAGCTGGCGCGCGGCGCCGCGTCGATGGCGGGTCTCCAGTTCAAGCTCGACAAAGGCTGGCATATTTACTGGCTGAACGCCGGCGACTCAGGCGAGCCTCCTCGTGTGCGCTGGACGCTGCCGCCTGGGGTCACGGCCGAGCCGTTCGAGTATCCGGCGCCGCAAAGATTACCGCTGGGTCCGCTGATGGACTTTGGGTATGAGAATGCCGTGACATTTCCAGTGCCGCTGCACGTTCAGGAGAATGCGGCGACCGGGCCCGCGGTGTTGCACGCGGACGTGGACTGGCTGGTATGCCGCGAGGTGTGCCTGCCGGGAAAAGCATCTGTCGCAGTAACGCGCACAGTTGTGCCGGCCGGCGCGACGGTGCCGGCCGATCCCGGGGCAAAGGCGGTTGTGGGAGCCGGCATCGCTTCGCTGCCGAAGCCGCTGCCAGCCGGTAGCGCGGCGCATTTCACGCGGCAGGGGAATGCTTATCTGCTGGGGGTCGAGACAGGCCGCCCTGCGAGCGCGGCAGTGTTCTTCCCCACGGACCAGACAGTCATATCAGACCCAGCGCCACAGACAGCCGCAGCCACGGCGCACGGCGTCCGGCTGCAGCTGGTGCGTGATGAAAACCAGGTCGGCAAGCTGGACTCACTCAAGGGCGTGCTGGTGCTCGGGGACGGGCGCTCCTACTCGGTTGCGGCAACGCCGGGGGCAGTGCCGCCGGCCATGGCAAGCGTGGCGCGCGACGACGGAGGGCTGCTGCGAGCGATGCTGCTGGCGTTCGCGGGCGGCATCATCCTTAACCTGATGCCGTGCGTCTTTCCGGTGCTGTTCATCAAGGGGCTTTCGCTGGTGCAGTCCTCGCGTCAGGAGCGCGGAGTTCTGCGGGCGCACGGCTGGGTTTACACACTCGGGATCCTGGTGTCGTTCTGGGTGGTGGTGGGCGTGCTACTGGTGCTGCGCGGCGCGGGTCACCAGCTCGGGTGGGGGTTCCAGTTCCAATCGCCGGTCTTCCTCGCGGTCATGGCGCTGCTCCTGTTTTTTCTATCGCTGTCGCTGGCAGGGCAGTTTGAGATCGGCCTGTCGCTGACCAGCGCAGGCGGGGAACTGGCGCAGAAGCCGGGCTACGCGGGATCCTTCTTTACCGGGGTGCTGGCGATGGTGGTCGCAACACCGTGCACGGCTCCGCTGATGGGCGTTGCCGTCGGCTACGCACTGGCGCACTCCTCGTTTGTAAGCATTGCGGTGTTTACGGCGCTGGGGCTGGGCCTCGCTGCGCCGTACCTGCTGCTGACCTATAACCCGCGCTGGATGGGAGTGCTGCCGCGGCCGGGCGCGTGGATGGAAGTGCTGAAGCAGGTGGTATCGATTCCAATCTTCGCAACCGTGATCTGGCTGGTGTGGCTGTTTACGCAGTCGGCCGGGGTCAATGCGCTGCTTGGCCTGCTTGCGGCGTTTCTGCTGTTAGGTGTGGCCGGGACGCTGCTGGGGCGGTGGCCTACGCGGCGCGGCGCGACAGTTGCCGCTGTGATCTTCGGCGTGCTTGCGGTGGCGCTGCCGGTTTACGCGGTGCATACGTTCGGGGTTTCGTCTGAGGGCGTCAACTCATCGACTCGGGGTGCCGGCAATGACTGGAAGCCGTTTACGGCAGACATCGTGGCCATGTATCGCGCGCAGGGCAAGCCCGTGTTCGTGGATTTTACGGCGAGCTGGTGCCTGAGCTGCCAGGTAAACCAGCGCGTCGTGCTGGACCGCGCCGATGTGCAACAGCGGCTGCGACAGAGCGGTGTGGTGCTGGTCAAGGCAGACTGGACGCACTACGATGGCGCGATCGGCCAGGCGCTCAGCGCGCTGGGGCGCAGCGGGATCCCAACCTACGCGCTCTACCCCGCCCAGCAGGATAAAGCACCGGTGTTGCTGCCGGAGGTGTTGACTGCCGGGGCTGTTTATACGGCGCTTGATGGGTTGAAAGCACGGTAGACAGCCTGCGCGTCTTACAGCCACTTCGTTGCGCCTTCGATAAACCGGCGTGGCGGGTTCTTGTTTATGTGCTGGTGCTTCCAGCCGTGACCCTTGCGTTGCAAGAGATTGAGATTCCCGAGCAACGCGAGGGCCACGGATGCTTACGGCGTCACATAAACAAAGACACGCCACGAAGCGGCCGCCAGCCGCGCAGGCGGTTTACGTCTTCTCTTTTTTCAGTTCTTCTATCTCTCTCATCCGCTGGCCCAGAAGCTTCTCGCGCCCCTGATCGGTCGGATGATAGTAGCGGCGATCTTTCAGATTATCCGGCAGGCATTGCATGGCTGCGACGCGACCTGCTTCGTCGTGAGCGTATTGATAGCCTTTGCCGTAATCGAGTGCGCGCATCAGCTTTGTCGGCGCGTTTCGCAGGTGGAGCGGAACCGGTTCGGCGCGTGTTGTCTCGATGTCCTGCTGCACAGCATTGAAGGCTATGTAGACAGCGTTCGACTTAGGCGCGAGGGCGAGATAGACGACGGCTTGCGCGAGCGCGAGGTCGCCTTCCGGCGAGCCGAGAAAGTCCATGGCATCGCGCGCTGAGAGGCACAGGTTGAGCGCTTCAGGGGCGGCGAGCCCGATGTCTTCGACAGACATCCGGATGACGCGGCGCATGATGTAGCCGGGGTCTTCGCCTGCGGCCAGCATGCGGCCAAGCCAGTAGAGAGAGGCGTCAGCGTCAGAGTTGCGGACGGATTTGTGCAGCGCGGAAATCAGATTGTAGTGCTCTTCTCCCGACTTGTCGTAGAGAAGTGTTCGCTTCTGTAACGCCTGCGATATCAGATCGATTGTAATGCGCTTGTCGGTGGAAACGGCGGCCAGCTGCGCGGCGGACTGGAGAGCGTTCAGCGCGTTGCGCGCATCGCCGCCGGTATAATCCGCGATACGCACGAGCGCTTCGCGATCGGCGGCAACGGCGAGTAGGCCGAGGCCGCGGGTGCGGTCGTGCAGTGCCCGGTTGAGCAGGGAGACGATCTCATCCTCAGACAGCGCCTGCAGCGTGTAAACGCGGCAGCGGGAGAGTAGCGCGGCAATAATCTCAAACGAAGGATTCTCAGTGGTGGCGCCGATCAGGCGAATGGTGCCGCGCTCAACGTAGGGCAGAAAAGCGTCCTGCTGGGCCTTGTTGAAGCGGTGAATTTCATCGACGAAGAGGATGGTTCGCGAGCCGTAGGCAGAGGCCTTTTCGGCGTCGACCATGACGGTCTTGATCTCCTTGATGCCGGACAGGACGGCGGAGAACTCAATGAAGGTAGCCGAAGTGGTGGCCGCGATAATCTTGGCGAGGGTGGTTTTCCCCACGCCGGGCGGACCCCACAGAATCATGGAGGAAGCGTCATCGGACTCTATCTGTAACCTCAGCGGTTTGCCGGGGGCGAGCAGGTGCTGCTGGCCGACGAACTCGTCGAGCGAGCCGGGACGCATGCGCTCGGCGAGCGGGACGGTGCGGGCAGCTGCTTCAGGGCTGCTGCCGAACAGGCTCACGCGTGGCCCTTGACCTGTTGCACATGCTCAGGTGAGCCGGAGCGCTGGCGCGAAGCCTCATACAGCAGGATGCTGCCTGCGACGGCTGCGTTGAGCGACTCGATCGTGCCGGGCATCGGGATGGTCACAACGCCCTCGCACAGGGCGAGCTCTGCGGGGCTGAGGCCAGCGCCTTCATTGCCGATCCAGAAGGCGGTCGCCTCGCAAAGCGGCAGCGTATCGATCGACGGTGCGGCGGAGGCGACCGCGGCGAAAGAGCGGATACCGTGCCCCCGGAGCAGCTCCGCGGCATGCCCGGCAGAGTCCGCCGCAAGCAGTGGAAGGCGAAGCACGGAGCCCGCTGAGGCACGCAGGCACTTGCCGTTCCAGGGTGAAGCGGTCCCCGGAAGCAGAAGCGCGCCGGTCGCGCCGAACGCCTCGGCGGAGCGAAGCAGGCTGCCGAGATTGCCGGGGTCCTGCACGCCTGCGATGACGACCAGCAGTGGAAACGGCGCCTCAAGCGCCCAGGCGGGCCGTGTAGCGGGAGCGGGAACGAGCGCGGCGATGGGCTGCGGCGTTTCGGTTTTGACGGTGCTTGAGAAGAGCGCGGGCGGCAGGACGATGAACTCGCAAGCCTCGGCAAGCGCGGATACGGAAAGGCTCTTGTCCTGGGCCACTTCGTAGCGGGCCAGCATCGCGTCAAGGGTCGTAAGCGTCGCATCTTCGTCGCCCGCGCGCAGAAAGATGGCCGAGGTAATAAGTCCGCTGCGGAGCGCCTCGATCAGCAGGTGAAAACCCTCAAGCGCAAGCAGCGCGGGCTCTTCCGGCTGCGGCTCTCCGCGCCCCAGCCCGGGCGGGTGCAGCAGCGCCGCGCGAAGAGCTTTGACCCAGCGGTTTGCAGGACTCTGTACAATTCGAGTACGTGCCGGAAGCCCAATGCCCATGCGAGCGATTGTATCCTTCGCTGTTGCTGGCAGGCTGTTCGGCTACGCACTTTCCCGTCTGCGGAGCGAACGTGTCAGCAGAGATTTTACGCATGCATCCGGATGAGCCGGAAGCGGATCGTGTGCGATATGTAGTCCAGTGCCTTGGTAAGGGTCAGGTCGTCGGTATCCCGACCGATACCTTCTACGGACTGGCCGTTGACCCGGTGAACCTGCACGCTGTCGAAAGCATTTACGACATCAAGTCGCGCATGAAGAACAAGCCGCTGTCGCTGCTGGTGGCCAGTGTCTCCCAGGCGTATGAGCTGTCGCGCGATATCGGCGCTAACTTTGACAAACTGGCGGAGCGTTTCTGGCCCGGCCCGCTGACCCTGATTGTGAAGGCGAGCTCGCGGCTGCCGCTGCGCTCGACCGCGAACACGGGCAATGTGGCGCTCAGGATTCCGGATGCGGCCATTCCGCGGGCCGTGGTCGCGGCGTTCGGGCTGCCTATCACCGCGACAAGCGCGAACCTGGTCAATGCGCCGGAGTGCACCCATGCGAGCTGTGTCCGCGACCAGATCGGGGACCGTATTCCGCTGATTGTGGACGGAGGCCCAACGGGCAGGAGCCTGCCGACTACCATCGTGGACCTGTCGCAGGGCGATGGGCATTGGCAGATTCTGCGTGAGGGCGCGATCCCGACCTATGACATCGCGCTGGCGCTTGGGCGATAGCAGGGGCGCTCGCGTGCAGCCGGAGACAGGACGAGCCGGCAAGCCGTGGCTCCAGATCCTTTCGATCGCCGTGCTGCTGGGCAGCGCTGCCTGGATCCTGCACGTGTACCTCGGCATCCGGTACTACGCCACCCACGACGAGGCGCAGCCCGCGGACGCCATCGCGGTGTTTGGCGCGGCGGAGTATGACGGGCGGCCTTCGCCCGTGCTGCGCGCGCGGCTGATGCACGGGCTCGCGCTATACCGCGAAAAACTGGCGCCGCTGATGATTACGCTGGGCGGCGGCGAGGGTGGCGAGCAGCACTCCGAAGGCGGCGTCGGCGAGGAGTTTCTGCTGGCGCGCGGTGTGCCGGAGAGGGCGATCATCGCGGAGACGCGCAGCCGCGACACCCGCGAGAGCTCATCACGACTGGCCGATATCGCGCGCGGCAGCGGTCTGCACCGCATCATCGTGGTGAGCGATGGAACCCACCTGTTCCGCATCCATGCCTTGTGCGACAAGGCCGGGCTCACGGTCTACACCTCGCCCCGAGAAGAGCTGCTTCCGCTGCCTCGGGCAACACGCGTCTGGCGCGTCATGCACGAGGTGTTGAGTTACACGGCGTGGCGCGTCGGCATTCTGCGGTAAGGGCCCGGCGCAGCGTACAAAGCGCCGCAGCTGTCAGCCGGCTATCCCCCAATCTGCCTGCCCACGATCAAAGCAAGGACCGCGGCAGCCAGCGTCGAGAAAAAGTTGACAGCATCGTTATTCAGCATGCCCCGGCGTTCAAGCAGTTGGCCAAGCAGGCTGTCGAAGAACAGGCCGAAGACCGCGCCCGATGCCCCGACTGCGGCGTGTGCCCAGGAAAGATGGAAGCACCACCGGCACACCAGCGCGATTGCTGTCGCGCCGCATACGCCGGCGAAGGTGCCCATTGCGGTGATGGCGCCGTCGGTGCCTGCAGGAGCAGGGCGCCAGGTGAGCAGCAGGCGGGGCGGCCGGCTGCTGAGCTGGCCTATCTCGGAGGCGAGCGTGTCCGCCGTCGCTTCGCCCAGGGCGGCGGTAAACGCGATCTGCGCCAGCAGCATCCCCTGGCTGTCGATCAGGCTGCCCGCAAGCGCGGCGGCGCCAAGGTTGGCGGCTACCTGGGCGGCAGTGCGCCCGTGCTTTTCCGCCGTTCCCTGCATCTGCTTGCGGGCCTTGCCGATGCGCGATGCGCCGAGTGTCAGCACCAGCATCCCGGCGAGCGGCCACAGCGCGGAGTGGAAGCCGCCCGGCATCAGCGCGCAGCAAAAAGCGATGAGCGCGCCGAGCAGCGCCGCCTGCACCGTGGCCGCTCGAGCGGCAAGCACCGCGGCGGCGAAGACCACGCTGAAAAGCCCACCGGCTTCAACGGTCGCAAGGCCTGGAGCATTGAGGAGCTGGACCGTCGCATACACCGCGGCGGCGGGAACGACGAAAAGAAGGACTGCTCGAGATTGCCAGTGGGTCACAGGGGCAGGGTACAGGGTGAAGGGTGGAGGGTGAAGAGTGCAGGGTCAAAGCGTCACCCGGCCGATACTCTCTCCTTGGGCCCTGCGCCCGGTGATTTACAATCGACCAGCAGCAGGAAGCGCTCCGTCCAAAGAGTCGGCCAGACAGCCGGCTCGGGGTGTCCTGTTCGGAGCGGAATTGTCAAGGCCGCCGCAATTTGTTCTGAGGGTACAAACGAGTGCATAGCATCACAGGGCCAGCGCGCCCATGGTTAGCTGCCGGGCTCCTGCTGGCAGCGGGCGTTGTTTCGATCGGTTGCGGCAACAAGTACCGGCCCGTCGTCACCCCGGTAAACCCCACCGGACCCGCAGGCGTCGCGGCGGGCGGTTATGCGCTGGTGCTTACCCAGCCGCAGCTGCAGCCCGCGGCCTCGGCCACCAATCCGTGCCCCCTTGGCTCCGCGACCTCGCCGAACAACCCATACTCGCAGCCCGGCGTCGCCACCGTAATCGACTTCTCCGGTGACAGTGTGCTGGCGCAGGCCGCCATCGGCTACGGCCCGTTGACCTCCGCCATTGCACCCGGTTCAAACGAGGTGTACAGCCTTAACTGCGACGGCACCATCAGCGGTATCCCGGTCGTCGCGGCACTGCAGGGCAACAACGTTACGACGACCACGCTGTTCTCAAACGCGTCGTCCGCGCAGGGTACAGGTTCCATCCAGAGCAATCTCGTGGTGCAGAACGCCGCGATCTTCGTCGTTAACAAGGACCGCGACAGCGTCGCGGCGCTGACCGCCGGTGCGCCCCCGGCGCAGTTGCAGGAGATTCCCGTAGCGCCCGCGGTGGTCGCGCTCGCAGCCTCGCCGACCTCGCAGCGCGTGTACGCCATCAGCCAGGGAGCGACCGGCAGCAATGTGGCGTGGGGCGACTGCCAGACCCCGTCCAACGTTACGAGCAATGGCGAAGCAGACAGCATCGACACCTCGACCAATGCGCTCACCACCAGGATTCCGCTCGGCAAGTGCCCGGTGTTCGGGTTGACCACCCCGGACGGCCTGCGCACCTTCATCCTCAATCGCGGCTCCGGCACCGTATCGGTGATCAACTCGCAGCAGGATGCGCTCGACACAGGTTTTACCAGCAACAGCGGGCAGCCGGGCACCATCAACGTCGGCTCGGGGCCGGTCTACGCGGCGTACTATCCGGCCAAGGCGCTGCTGGTCACCGCGAACTACGACTCCGGAACTGTGAGCTTTATCAGCTTTCCGCTGGACCAGTTCGGCAACGATGCGCCGGGATTTGGCACCGTGCTGGCTACAGTTAATGTCGGCGACTACCCGGCGGCGTTGTCCGTGCTGGCCGATGGCAGCCGCGTCTACGTGGTGCGCCAGGGTGACCCCACCAGCGTATCGGCAACCGGATCGATTGCCGTTGTCAATATGACGAGCTTTAACCTGCAGAGCACAATCGGCGTTCCCGGCCATCCGCGCGTCATCGCCTCGACCTACAACAATCCCGAGGGCAAGGTGTACGTCGTAGCGCCTGACAGCCAGTTACTCACCATCCTGCGGACCGACACAGACACCATCTCAGCCCAACTGCAGCTGCAGGGTTGCGGCGTGGATGTGCACACGAACTACCAGTATGTCGGGCAAAATAACATCTCAGGCACGGCCGTCGCGGCGGATACGCTCGTAAACATGAGCAACTCGCCGGGCTCGGGCGCTCCGTCCATCTCGTTCACGCCAACCATGGCTTCGCTGTGCCAATAGTTTTCATCCAGGCCCTACGTTGCCGGTAAAGGTGCGCCTGGACAAACTGCTGGTAGAGCGTGGGCTCGTTCCGACAAGGGAACGGGCCCAGGCTCTTTTGTTGGCAGGGCGCGTGCTCGTGCACGAGCAGAAACAGACCAAGCCCGGCTTGGCAGTCGACCCCGAAGCAGCTTTGCGGCTGCTGGGTGACGACCTGCGCTACGTAAGCCGCGGCGGCCTCAAGCTCGAAGGCGCTCTGCGCGCGTGGAGCATTGACCTGGCCGGGCGCGACTGCGTGGACGTCGGCGCTTCAACCGGCGGATTTTCCGACTGCATGCTGCAGCACGGCGCGCGCAGCGTACTGGCTGTCGATACCGGCTGGGGACAGATTGCCCAGGCGCTGCGCGGCGATGCGCGGGTGCGGCTGATGGAACGGACGAACGCGCGCAAGCTGGAACCCGGGGAACTGGCCGCCGCGATGCCCGCGGCCGCGCTCAGCTTCCTGAGCATGGATGTTTCGTTCATCTCGGCGACGCTGGTGCTTCCGGCGGTGCTCGCAGCCGCGCCCTCTCTGCGGGAAGCGGTTATCCTCGTCAAGCCGCAGTTCGAGGCCGGGCGCGAGTGGGTGGGCAAGGGCGGGATCGTCCGCGAGCCCGAGGCACACGCGGCCGCGCAGGCCAAGGTGCGGGACTGCGCGCGCGACCTGGGCGCCGAAGCGCTCGAATTGATCGAGTCGCCGATTACCGGCGCCGAGGGAAATCGCGAGTTTCTCCTGCACGCGCTCTGGCCTGAACGTTTGAATTAACGCAGGGCTGGTCCCGCTGCCGCGGCGCTCAGGGCGTTCTTCTATTCGTGCCCGATTGACGCGCACCCGTCCGTCGCACACTCGCACGAGCGGCAGAAGGTGTGGTTCAGCCGGTGAGCACCGATCATCAGCGAGCTCCCGGCAAACGTAATCGCGACCTCATACGCGTGCGAAGGCAGGCGGTCGCCGAGCCAGGCCGCGCCCGCGATCAGGCTCAGGCCACCCACCATCAGCAGGAGCACGGCTACCCGGCGATGCCTGCGAAATCCATGCAACAGCGCAATCGTGCCGAAAAGCGCCACCATTACCGCCAGGCTGCGATGCACCTTTTCCTCCGCCGGCAGCAGGTGCGCGAGCACAGCGGAAAATGAAAGCAGAACCGGCGTCAGGACGCAGTGAACGACACACAGCGTCGAAGTCCAGATACCCAGCCTGTCGGGCCAGCGTGGCGAGCTTTCAGAAACCTGCGGTTGCGAGTACATACCTTGAGCTTATTGTAAACAAGAATGCAAATGCAATAGCGAGCGCGTTCTTTTTATTTCAGCAACACCCACAGCTAACGCCCCTACGGGCACGTCGCGCTTCCACGATGAGGATCGGCACTGCCGCGAGCGCGGCAACCTTGTCCGGCCAGCCCAGGCCAAGAAAGAGCCGCAGGAGAAGCCCGGCCAGCGTGATCGCGGCCAGGTAAGCGCAGGTGGCAGACTGCACGGCATCTGCCCGCAGCGCCTTGTTGCCGAGCCGGTCCGCGGCCCTTCGTTTCAGCCCAGCAAGCACCGGCATCAGGAGCAGCGCGCACGCTGTCACGGCAATCCCGAGGCGGCTCGCATCGCTCTCTTGTCTTAAAACGAGTCCTGCCGCGGCAATCAGGCAGACCACGCCGGCCAGCGCATACAGCAGGGAACCGCACAGCCGGGCCGCGCGAGCCTGAGAGATGCGGCGCCTAAGCGAAAACTGGAGCAGAACGACGCCTGCCGACACAAGCTCCACAAAGCTGTCCGAGCCGAACGCCAGCAGCGAGACGCTCCCGGCCTTCCACGCGGAATAGAGAGCGATGGAACACTCGATCAGCATCCAGCTCAGGGTTACGTACTGCAGCACCCTGACCTGCTTCTGCAGGGAGCTCTCCATCGCGACGATTGTTGTCATGCTTCATCCCCTTTCGGCGGGGCGGGTGCGATCAGGAGGATCCCGCAGGGTCCGCAGCGGAGGGTGCCAGCAGCCGGGCGAGCAGGCCTGCCTCGATATTGCGGCCGCTCAGCACGGCTGCGACTTTACGGTAGGGCAGCAGCGCGGTCGTCCGGTACAGCAGCGCAGCGGTGGTGACCGCGCCGCTGGGCTCGGCGACCAGGCCGGTTTCCGTGGGCATGCTTCCTGACCTCGACGGAGCCATCTCGTAAATCGCTTTCACTGCGGAGCGAATCTCCTCTTCGGAGACGGTGAGGATGTTATCGACGAAGGCACGGATATGCTGCCAGTTCAGCTCGCCGACAGACTGGGTGCGCAGGCCGTCCGCAAGGGTGCGGGTCGTCAGCTCGGCGGGCCAGCTGGTCAGCGTGCCGGAGAGAAAGCTTTCGCGCGCGTCCCCGGCCAGCTCGGGCTCGATGCCGATGACCGAGACCTCGGGTCGCTGGTGTTTGATGGCGGCGGCGATGCCGGAGAGCAGGCCGCCACCCGAAACGGGAACCAGCACGAGATCAACGTCGGGCAGGTCTTCAAGGATTTCCAGTCCGCAGGTGCCCTGCCCGGCAATGATGGCAGGGTCGTCATAGGGTGGCACCATGATGTATCCGTGCCGGGCGGCGAGCTCTTCGGCGCGCAGCTTGCGTTCAGCGCTGCTTGCCGTTTCAACGAAAACGACCTCGGCGCCGAGGGCCTGGGTCGCGGCAATCTTGACCGCGGGCGCGCCCCGGGGCATGACGATGACTGCCTTAATGCCGGCGGAACGGGCCGCGTAAGCCACTCCCTGGGCATGGTTGCCGCTCGAAAACGTGATCACCCCCGCGGCGCGCGCCTCGGGCGGCAGGGAGAGTATCTTATTCGCGGCACCGCGCAGCTTGAAGGAGCCGATAGGCTGCGATCCCTCATCCTTGAGGAACAGCTGGCCGGGGATCCCCGCCGGGTGGATCGGAAGCAGCGGGGTGCGGATCGCGGTGCCGGCAATGCGCTGGCGGGCGGCGCGAATGTCTTCAGGCGAAACGAGGTCAGCAGCCATACGGGTAATCATATCGGCTGGAACGCTGCCGGGCATCAGCGGGTGTGTGACCCGTTCGTGTGATCTCCAGTCGCTGAATTCCCGTCCATGTGACTTTCGTTTGCCGTTTCTTCGCCTTCGGGCGATCGAAGGAGCGTTGGATGTCGAAAGATGGGACTAAGAGGGAAAGCCCCATGCACTCGATGCCCATGCACTACTCGCACACCTGCATCGCGGCGTCGGTCAGCGTCAGTATGGTCGCCTCGTACGCGGCGTTCTGCTTTGCAGAACGGCTGACCCTGGCCGAAGGCGCGCGCCGCGCCTGGTGGCTGGCGGGCGGCTCGCTCGTCATGGGCTTTGGCATCTGGTCGATGCACTACCTGGGAATGCTGGCGATGTCGATGCCGGTAGACGTGGCATACTCGCCGGGGCTGGTAGTTGTTTCATTGCTGCTGGCGGTGTGCGCCTCGGCAACGGCGTTGCGCCTGGTAAGTCAGCAGAGCGTCAACTCGCGGCAGCTGGCGCTGGGTGCGGCGTTGATGGGCGTCGGTATCGGCGCCATGCACTACACGGGTATGGCGGCCATGCTGTCAAGCGCGAAGCAGCACTATTCGCTGCCGATCGTGGGTCTGTCTATTCTGGTGGCGGTAGGTTTCTCGTGGGGATCGCTGCTCATCACGTTCCGTTTGCGCGACTACAGCGCACACTCCGAGGCATTAAGGATAAGCGGAGCGGCGGTAATGGGTCTGGGGATCGCAGCCATGCACTATACAGCCATGGGCGCAGTCAGCTTTGCGCCGGGGCCGGACTCCGGCATGCGGCAGCCGGCAGGTATTCATGTCGGCGTACTCGGCACGCTGGGGGTACTGCTGACCACATCGCTGGTGCTGGGCGGCGCGCTTCTCGCTGCGATTCTTGACCGTGTAACCTACCGGCAGTTGCGGGAAGCGTACGCAGAGCTTGAAGCGGCACACGGCCGCCTGGTCCACGCGCAGCAAACGCTGCTGGCAAGCGAGCGAGCTCTGGCTGAAGCGAACCGGCAGCTGCAGGAGCTTTCGATTCGTGACGGGCTCACCAGGGTCTACAACCGACGGTACTTCGACGATGCGATGGAAGCGGAGTGGAGACGCGTGGTGCGCGAGAAGGCCATGGTCGCGATGCTGATGGTCGATGTTGACCACTTTAAGCAGTTGAATGACACGGCCGGGCACACGGCAGGCGACGAGGTGCTGAAGGGAATCGCCGAAGCACTGGGCAGGGTGGTGGAGGAAACGGGCGGCGTCCTGGCGCGCTACGGCGGGGAGGAGTTCGCGGCGATTGTGCCGGTAAAAAGTGCGGTGGAAAGCTATCTGTGTGCCGAACGGATGCGGGAAGCGGTGGCCGAGATGCGGATCCCGGTCGGAAACGGCCTGGTACCGCAGGTCACGGCAAGCGTAGGAGTGGCGGCGGCGACAAGCCATGAGTTCCCAGGCGCACTGGCGGCTTTGCAGGCGGCTGACCAGGCGCTGTACCGCGCGAAGCAGCTGGGGCGCAATCGGATTGAAGCCGCAGGCCAATCGCGCGAGCACTTTACGAGGCGAGCCGGCAGGGAGCGTCGAGCCGCGCCGCCCTCCCTCGGGGAGGCCTAATTGCGGATGGTGTCCCTGCTGTGTGAGGCTTGTATCCATGAAACAGGCGGTTTCAAGGCGATCATTCTTGCAGGCAAGTGCCGGTGCGCTCGCAGCGGCGCGACTTGAGGGTTGGGCAAGCGGCACAGCAGGCGCGCAGACGGTCGGGCAGGTGCCGCCGCTCGAAGAGGTCGGCTATGGGCAGGTAACGCTGAAAAGCGAGCCGCACCTCGCGCAGTTTGAGAATACGCAAAGCGTCCTGACGGGGCTCGACGAGAACAGCCTGCTCAAGCCTTTCCGTGCGATGGCCGGGCAGGACGCACCGGGCGAGTCGCTGGGCGGCTGGTACGAGTACAAAGCGGACTACGACTACAAGACGGACAAGGCGGGACTCGCCCCGACCGCGACCTTCGGCCAGTGGGTCTCGGCCCTGTGCCGCGCCTACGGCATCCGCGGCGATCGGTCGGTCCGAGAGAAGGTGCTGCGGCTCAACGGAATGTACGCGAAGACGATCGCAACGGTTTACTACGAAAAGAACCGGTTTCCGGCCTACTGCTTCGACAAGCTGGTATGCGGGCTGATGGATGCACATCGGCTGGTCGGGGATCCGGACGCCTTTAAGCTGCTCGACGGCACGGCGGACGCAGCGATCCCGCAGCTGCCGGGCCATGCCGTGGACCGCGAGGTGGTGTGGCGGCCTGGCCGGGACGTCTCGTGGAACTGGGACGAGAGCTACACCATGCCCGAAAACCTGTTTCTTGTGTACGGAATGGGCGCGGGTAAACGGTACTTCGATATGGCGGAGCAATACCTGGACGACGCCACCTACTTCGACCCCTTGTCTCGCGGCGAAAACGTGCTGGGCGGTAAGCATGCCTACAGCTATGTCAACGCGCTGTGCTCGGCGATGCAGGCGTACCTCACAGGTGGAAGCGCGAAGCATCTGCGCGCGGCGCAGAACGGCTTCGACATGCTCGATCGCCAGAGCTTTGCGACAGGCGGGTGGGGGCCGGACGAGTTGCTGCGCAAACCGGGCTCAGGCGAGGTGTTCGCAAGCCTGACGAAGAGCCACAACAGCTTCGAGACGCCGTGCGGCTCGTACGCACACATGAAGCTGACACGCTACCTGCTGCGGGCAACGCGCGACGGACGATACGGCGACAGCATGGAACGGGTCATGTACAACACGGTGCTCGGGGTAAAGCCCCTGCAGCCGGACGGGCACGCGTTCTACTACTCGGATTACAACTTCAGTGGGCATCGGGTGTACTCGGACCATCGCTGGCCGTGCTGCTCGGGCACGTTGCCGCAGGTCGCGGCAGACTACGGGATCAATACCTACCTGCGCGAGCCGGGAGCGATCTGGGTCAACCTGTACGTCGCATCGGTCCTGCGATGGACAGAAGGCCCGGCGCGGATGGAGCTCGAGCAGATGGGCGATTACCCCTTGGGTGAAACCGTGAAAATGCGGCTCCAGGCGTCGAACCCGACTGACTTCGCGCTGCACCTGCGGGTGCCGGCCTGGAGCGAAGACGCACAGGTCCGTGTCAACGGGCGTGTGATCGATGCGCCAGTCGAACGAGGCTTTGTGACCGTGCGCCGCACGTGGAAGAGCGGGGATCGCGTCGAGCTTCGCCTGCCCGCCCGGTTGCGGCTGCAGCCGATCGACGCCGCGCACCCGGATACCGCAGCGCTGATGCAAGGCCCTCTGGTGCTGTTCGCAAAACTGCCCGCCGGGAGCCAGGGCGGTCTGCGCGCTGAGCGCAAGGCAGCGCTCGCCGCCACACGCTCCGGCCACACCGAGTGGACGATGGAGACAGGCGGAGCTCGCGTGCGAATGCAGCCGTTCCCGCAGCTCGGCGACGAGCCCTACACAACCTACCTGACGCTCACGTGAAGATGCCCGGAATACCAGAACGGCCGCGCCCACTTCAGGTTGAATTAAGTCGCTGTCTGTACAGTCAGCCGTTATGACGATGCAACAGCGGATGGCGCTTTCCATCGCCATCGCTCTTTCAAGTTGCGGGCCGGCGCTGGGGACGGCAGGCGACGCGCAGATGCCCGTGCCGGCTGCAACCGCTGCGTCGGCTCCTACAACTATCACGCTTACGGATGCAATCAGGCGCGCCGAGGCCAACGAGCCGCTGTTTGCCGCTGCGCGTGCCGAGCGGCGCGCCCTCGCGCTCGAGCGTACCGACGCCCGCGCCGCCCTGCTGCCGACCGCCAGCTATCACAATCAGGTGCTGTACACGCAGCCAAACGGGCAGAGCGACCGCATTGGACAGACGATTAACGCGCCGACGCCGATCTTCATCGCCAACAATGCCATTCGCGAGTACGCGACTCAGGGCGTGTTCAACGAAACGCTCAGCTTCCAGCAGCTTGCCGCGATCCACTTGGCCGACGCGAACGCCGCGCGGGCCGCGGCAGAGGAAGAAGTAGCGCGGCGCGGCCTGGTGGCGACCGTGGTTGCGCTCTACTACACGCTCGGCGCGCAGCAGGCGAGGGAAGCCGTGGCGCGCCGGGCTCTCGACGAAGCAACCCACTTTGTCGAGATCACAAACGAGCGCGAGAGTGCGCGCGAGGCCGCGCATGCCGACGTGCTCAAGGCGCAGCTACAGCAGCAGCAGCGTCAGCGCGATGTCGCGGACGCGCAGGTTTCGCTCGACCGGGCGCGGCTCGAGCTCGGCGTACTGCTGTTCGAGGACCCCGCGACAGCGTACACGACCGCCCCGCCGACTCCGCCTCCCGCCATGCCGGAGCGCAGTGCAATCGAAGCTGCCGCGCGGCGCAACAATCCCGAGCTCAAGAGCGCCTTCGCCGCGCTTGAGGTCGCGCGCGCCGGCGTGGACACAGCGCGCGCCGCGTTGCTGCCCCAGATCGGACTCAACGTGATGTACGGTGTCGACGCGCCGCAGTTCGCGGTCAACGGTCCCGACCGTGTCCGCAATCTGGGCTATGCTGCCGGCGCAACGCTCGATATCCCCGTGTGGGACTGGCTCACAAGCGAGCGCCGTCTTAAGGAAAGCCACATTCGCGAAGGCGCCGGCGAAATCGCGCTCTCTGCTGCGCAAAGGCGGCTGCTGGCAACGCTGAGTGAATCGTACGCGGAGGCAACGGTTGCACAGGCGCAGCTTGCTTCGCTTGACCTGACCGCGCAGACTGCACGCGAAAGTTTGCGCCTCACAAATCTTCGTTACGTCGATGGCGAGGGAACCGTGCTCGAAGTTGTGGATGCACAGAACACATTGATCGCCGCGGAGACCGCACAGGCGGACGGAACTGTTCGCTACCAGACCGCCCTGGCGCAGTTGCAAACCTTGACCGGGACATTGTAAATGAAAGTCCGTCTGTTCTCCCTCCACACACCCTCGTACGCCACGCTGCTTTGCCTGCTGGCACTGCCCGGCTGCAAAACTGCAACCGACACTGCGGCAGATGTCGCGGTATCGGTTGAAGCGCAGCACCCCAGCGTCGGGCCGATCGCGGAGCAGATCGAGGCGGATGCCACGCTGGCACCGCTCGCACAGGCCGCCATAGCGCCAAAAATCAGCTCGCCTGTGCACGCGTTCTACGTCGCACGGGGTTCGCGCGTACACAAGGGCCAGCTGCTGGCCCTGCTTGAGGACCGCGACCTGAAAGCCAACGCGATGGATAGCAGCGGAACACTGGCGAGCGCGAAAGCGACCTACGCAGCAGCTACCCGCGCGACCATTCCCGAAGACGTGCAGCGCGCCGAACTCGACGTGAGGCAGGCCGCGGCCAACTTGGCTGTGGCGAACCGCACGGCTGAAGAGCGCAAGCGGCTGCTGAACCAGGGCGCGATCGCCGGCCGCGATGTGGACACCGCCGTCGCGGCCGCGGTGCAGGCGCAGGCTGTCTACGACATCGCGGCCAAGCACCTGGCGACCACCGTGGAAACGACCCGCGTGGCAAGCGGAGAAGCAGCGCAGGGGCAGCTGACCTCAGCTGAAGGACGCTACCTGAACGCCGCCGCGCAGGTAAGCTACGCTCGTGTCGTAAGCCCCATTGACGGCGTCGTGACAGATCGCCCGCTGTTCGCCGGCGAAACGGCAAACGCCGGCACACCGGTCATCACGGTCATGGAGACATCTTCGCTGCTGGCGAAAGTGCATCTGGCACAGTCAGCGGCACAGAAGCTCAAAGTCGGCTCCCCGGCAAAGGTCACGGTGCCTGGCATCGATCAACCAATCTCCGGCGTCGTCACACTGCTGAGCCCGGCGCTCGACCCGGGATCGACCACCGTCGAGGTCTGGATCAAGCTGCCAAACGGCGACGGCGCCCTGAAAGCCGGTACGCCGGTGCACGTCGTCATCACAGGCCGCAGCATCGCGCATGCGCTGCAGGTGCCGGTCGCGGCGCTGCTGCCCGCGGAGAACGGTGCAGGCGTTGTCATGGTCGTCGGCGGCGACGGAGCCGCGCACCGGCGTGCCGTACAAATCGGGATGAGGACGACCGCTTCCGTGCAGATTACCGGTGGCCTTGCGGCCGGCGACGACGTAATCACGTCCGGAGCTTATGGACTGGACGACGGCACAAAGGTGACGCTCGCCGCCGCGCATCAAAGCTCCGCCAAGCCACGCGCCGGGGAGCCTGACTGATGCCGTCCCGCGATAGCGAAGAGATCGCCGAGTCACGAGTCGATGTGCAACAGCCGGAGTCACAGTTCTGGCTGTCGCGGTCCGTGCACACAATCTTCTTCTTCGCCGCTGTACTGATGATGGCGGGTATCTATGCCGCCTTCCAGGTGCCTATTTCCGTCTTTCCCGATACCAACTTTCCGCGTGTTGTGATCGGCATCGACAATGGCGTCATGCCTGTGGAGCAGATGCAGGTTACGCTCACCAAACCTGTCGAAGATGCGATGAACAGTGTGCCCGGGCTTGCCTCGGTACGCTCGACGACGAGCCGGGGTTCAGCGGAGGTAAGCCTCTTCTTCGACTGGTCGACCGATATGTTCCGCACACTCACACTTGTGGACGCGGCCCTTGGCAAGGTGCAGCAGAGCCTGCCGGCCACCGCGCGGATCACGACCAATCGGCTTACGTTTGCCACGTTTCCGATCCTCGGTTACAGCCTCACGTCTGACACGCTCTCGCAAACGCAGCTGTGGGAGCTCGCAACCTACACGCTCAAACCTCCGCTCAATCGCGTCGCCGGCGTCAGCACCGTAACGGTGCAGGGCGGCCAGGTGCCGGAGTTTCAGGTGCGTCCGAACCTGGCCAGGCTGCAGGCCTCCGGCGTCACCATCCTCGATCTCGCGAACGCGATTCAAGCCTCGGACATCATTGACTCGCCCGGGCTGTATGAGGAGGACCATCAGCTGGTGCTGGCGCTCGTCGGGGCGCAGGCGCATGACGCGAACGGGCTCAAGGACCTCGCCGTAAAAACCACGGCGAGCGGCACCGCGGTACGCGTTGGTGATGTCGCCGCGGTTGAGCCTTCCACGATGCCGGTCTACACAGTGGTGACAGCAGACGGTAAAAACGCTGTCCTGCTTAACATCACACGGCAGCTTACCGGCAACACGGTAGCCGTGGCCAACGCGGTTGCCGACCAAATTGCGCTGCTCAGAAAGTCGCTGCCCGCCGGCGTACACCTGGAGCCGTTTTACGATCAGTCGACGCTCGTTCGAGACAGTATCCGCAGCGTTCGCGACGCAATCCTGATCGGCATTGCGCTCGCGTGTCTCATTCTTTACCTGTTCCTACGAGACTGGCGAAGCTCGCTCGTGGCAGGCCTGGTAATCCCTGTCACCGTGTCGGTTACAATTCTGTTCCTCTGGATCATCGGCGAGAGCTTCAACCTGATGACGCTCGGCGGTCTCGCGGCGGCGATCGGGCTGGTCATCGATGACGCGATCGTCGTGGTTGAGAACATAACCCTGCATCGCGACGCCGGCGAACGGCGCATAGACGCAGCACGCAAGGCGCTGCACGAAATCGCGCGGCCTCTCGTCGGGTCCACCATCACGCCTGTCGTCGTGTTTCTTCCCTTGGTGGCGGTAAGCGGCGTTACGGGCAGCTTTTTCCGTGCGCTCGCGATCACCATGACCGTGTCGCTGCTCACCTCGCTTCTGCTGGCCGTCACCTGGACCCCCGCGCTTGCTTTCACGCTGTTGCGAGAGCGGCGGCAGGCCGGCCACGCGGAAACAGGCGGCCTGCTGACGCGGCTGCTGCATGGGCATCGGCGTGTGCTCGACTGGTCGCTCGCCCGCCCGCTGTGGCTTGGATTGCTGTGCGTGTTGCTGGTAGTTGCAACGTTCTTTGCCTACCAGTCGCTCGGCTCGGACCTTCTTCCGGAGATGGACGAGGGCGGTTTCATCCTCGACTACATCATGCCGGCGGGAAGCTCGTTGAGTGAAACCAACCGCGTCCTCGCGCATGTCGAGCAGATCCTGCGCCGTACGCCGGAGGTCGAGAGTACAAGTAGGCGCACCGGGCTGCAGATGGGCCTTGCCGCAGTCACCGAGGCCAACACCGGCGACATCACGGCCCGCCTCAGGCAGAACCGAAGCCGCGGCATAGACGAGGTCATGAGCGGCATCCGGCAGCAGATCAATAACAGCGAACCGGAGCTCGATATCGAGTTCACGCAGGTGCTGCAGGATATGATCGGCGACTTGTCGAACTCGCCCGAGCCCATTCAGATCAAGCTGTTCTCCCCGGATGAAAAACTGCTGAACCAGGTTGCGCCGCGCGTGGCTGAAACAATCGGCAAGGTGAGCGGAGTCGTCGATGTACAGAATGGCGTGGACAACACCATTAGCGGCCCGGCGACAAATATTCAGATCAACCCTGTTCTGGCGACGCGGCTGGGCTTTACACCTACCGAGGTCGCGGAAGACACCACGGCGATTCTCGATGGGGTCGCCGTCACTGACCCTCTCATCGCGAACGGCCGTCCTTACACCATCCGCGTAAGACTTGGTGATGAGACGCGCCGCTCGCTCGACACCATACGCGAAACGGTGTTCAACAGCAACAGCGGCCGCACGGCCTCGCTTGGCTCCATGGCGACCATTACGCAGCTGCCTCCGCAAAACGAGATTCGCCGCGAAAATCTGCAGCGGCTTGTTACAGTAACCGGGCGGCTCGATGGCTCCGACCTTGGCACCGCGATCCGCAATGTGCGGGCAAAGGTCGCCGCCATGCACCTGCCGCGCAGTGTGCGCGTTGAGTACGGAGGCACCTACCAGGAGCAGCAAAAGAGCTTCGCCGACCTGCTGCGCGTCCTGCTGCTCGCCTTGTTGCTGGTCTTCGGCGCGCTGCTTGCGGAGTTCCGCAACTTCGCGGCGCCGGTCGCGATCCTTACTTCGTCGCTGCTGTCGATCAGCGGCGTCGTGGGCGCGCTGCTTATCACGCAGACGACGTTCAACGTGGCATCGTTCATGGGGCTCATCATGGTCATCGGTATCGTCGCGAAAAACGGCATCCTGTTGCTCGATGCCGAGGAGCGCTACCGACAGGAAGGGCTAAGTCCTCGCGAAGCCATGCTGTCTGCCGCGCAGCGCAGGTTGCGCCCCATCGTGATGACCGCGCTGGCTGCCGTAACCGGCATGTTGCCGCTCGCGCTTGCCCTCGGGGCAGGCTCGCAGATGCTGCAGCCGCTTGCCATCGCGGTGATCGGCGGCCTTGCCGTATCGATGCTTCTGAGCCTGGTCGTAACCCCGATCGTGTACTACCTGCTGACACGAAACAGCCCTGTGCTTCCAGTCTGAAACCAGACACAGAGAGGGCTCGCCGAACGGCGAGCCCTTTTGCATGGCAACTGCAGCTTTTACTTGCGGCCGATCACCAGCACCGTGAACGTGTCCGGAACGATCGCGGGTCGCGGTCGCGGGTTGTCCGCCGAGGGTTCAGGTCGCGGCCCGAACCCGGCTGTCACGACATATGCGCGGTCGGCCTGTTCGTCATAGGCCATGGTGCGCGCGCCCTTCTGCGTTGGCAGGTTCTCAAGCTGCGTGTACCCATGCGCCGCGTCGATCACGCTAAGCGTTCCGTCGCCGTTCGAGCTGAAGGCGAGGTGGTTCTTCGGGCTGTAGCGGTCCGCGTCCGGGCCGTCGCCAATCTTCGCGGTGGCAAGCAGGCTGCCGTCCTTGGCATTGATCACCGCCATCTTGCCGCCGTCGCAAACCGAGAAAAGCCGCATATGCTCCCTGTCGATCGCGAGACCGGAAGGGGACTCGCAGTCCGTCAGCTTCCACGTGGCTGTCAAGGTTTTACCCACCGCATCGAGCGCGACAATGCTGTTCTTGTCCTCGATATTCGCGAACACGTGGCCCTTGCCGTCAGCCTGCGGAAACTCGGGCTTGCCCGGCAAAGCGATCGTGGCGACAACCTTGCGCGTAGCTGTATCAATCACGGATACATTTCCGCTGCGGCCGTTGAACGCCCACACTGTTTTCGTAAAAGGTTCATAGGTAATGCCGTCGGGGTTGGTGCCCGCGGGGATGGTGGCAAGCGTGGCGAAGCTCTTGCGGTCGAACACGACGACGCTGTTCGCCTTTCCATCGCTGACATAGCCGAACGTGCCCTCCGGGTCGAGCGCCACGCCGTGCGTACCCTGCAGCCCTGTAATAGCGCCCACCTGTTTCCCGGTCCGGGTGTCCAGCACCTCGACGCGCGGCCCATGCGTCACGTACAGCAGGTGCGCGGAGGCGTCGGCTGTCATGTAATCCCAGCCACCGCTGCCGCCGATCTTCCAGTGATCGACAACCTTGTACGGCGTTTGAGCGGATGCAGCACCGATCGATAGGGTGAGCAGCGCTGCCCCTGCGAGCAGGTGCAGCTTGGACTGTCTTGAACGCATGGAAAAACTCCTCGAAGCCGAATAGGAAATCCGCTTCTAGAGGAATTGTGCCGCGTGTACGTTAAGAAGTGCTGAAGACCGCGGGAAGCATCACTGTCACAACCGTTCCAGTGCCCGCTGTGCTCTCAATCGCAATCGTTCCTCCAGCGCCCTCAACAAGTGACCTGCAGATGGCCAGGCCAAGCCCCGCGCCGCCCGTCTCGCGGGAGCGCGACGTATCCTCCCGAAAGAAGCGCTCAAACACATGCGGAAGCGCAGCCGCGGAAATCCCGGCGCCGCGATCGCGCACATACAGCAGCACGGAAGCTGCCCGGTGCTCAACCTGCAGCTGCACCGCTGTGTCCGGTAGGCTGTGCTGCACCGCATTCACCAGCAGGTTTGAGACCAGAATCTCAGCATCATCGGCACCGAGCGGTACCGGCGCGGATGCTGCAAGCTGCGGCGCCAGCACAACGCCGTGCGTCACGGCAAAGCTCCGCAGCCGCTCCGCGACAGTCGCTGCGGCGGCGGAAAGGTCGGTCCTCACCACGGTGTCGAGTCCCGCGTTGCGCTGCCCCTGCTCGTTCGCCATGCGCTCGGCGCTTACGCGCTCCTCAACCCTTGCCAGCGAAAGCATGCGCGCCGCCAGCATCTCCATGCGCGAGTTATCCTGCAGGATACCGCGCAAACCCTGCTCGTACTCGTTCGCGGAACGTGGCTGCATCATCAGCACCTGCGTTGAGGAGCGCACCACCGCGACCGCCGTCTTCAGCTCGTGCGCCGCGTCGCCCACAAAGCGGTGCTGCTGCTCAAACGAGCGCCGCAGCCCGTCGACAGAGTTGCGAAGCGCATGGGCAAGCGGCTGCAGCTCCCGCACCGCAAGCACCGACGGCGGCGCATAAAACAGCAGCGACCGCGCCGAAACCGCGCCGGCTGCCACCGCAAGTTCATCGATCGGCCGCATGAACCGGCGAAGAAGAACGATCATGGCAAACGCCGTGATCGCGATCAGCAGCACGCTCGCGATAAAGTAAAACCGCACCGCCTCAAGCACCTCATGCCAAACCCGGTCCGAGCGAACGCAGTAGACGATCGTCACCGGCCTGCGCAGTCCCACTCCCTGGTGCTCGGCGCGATCGATGATCCGCATGGCGCCGCGTTGCAGCACGCGATACCGGTGGCCCTCCGCCCGGCGATTGGAAAATCCCGCCTCCCCACGCTCGATCAAGCCGTCCGGCGCGTGACTCGATGCGCCGACCAACCGTCCGTTTTCGTTGTACGCCGCGTACACGTCGTTGCGGGGTACCTTCAGCTCTTCAGGGTCTATCGTGACATTGTCGTCCGGATCCTCCGCATCCTGGATCGCACCGGCCAGCGAGTCCGACCGCCCCTGGATCGTGGCATCGAGCGCGTGCAGCCGTGTCTGCCGCTCGTGCAGCAGCGCCACCGCGGTAAACGCCACCAGGCACAGCAACTCCGCCAGCAGAATACTCACCACTGCCTGCCGCGTAATCGAGCGCGTCTTCATGGCTGCGGCTCCTGCGGCGCAAGCCGGTAGCCGCGTCCCCGCAGCGTTTCCAGCACCGGTTCCTGCGTCGTCAGGCGAACCTTCTTGCGCAGGTTCGACACATGCGCCTCGATCACATTCGAATGGTGCTCCCAGGTAAAGTCATACAGGTGTTCAAGCAACTCGCGCTTTGAAACAACAGTGCGCGGCCGATGCATCAGGTATTCCAGGATGCGGAACTCCGTAGGAGAAAGATCGACCGCTTCGCCGCCGCTCGTCACGGCCTGCTCCGCCGCATCCAGCGTCAGGCTGCCGAAGCGCAGCACCGGTTGCGCCGTCCCTTTGCCGCGACGGATCAGCGCGCGCACCCTTGCAATCAGCTCGCCCAGGTCGAACGGCTTGGTCATATAATCATCGGCGCCGTGGTTCAGCAGGTCGATCGTCGATTGCGTTTCGCTCATTGCGGTCAGGATCAGCACAGGTGTCTGGTCGGCGCGCGCGCGCAGCCGCTGCACCACGTGCGCGCCGTCAAGCTTCGGGATCATCAGGTCCAGCAGCACCAGGTCGTACGTCACGCCCTCGCACAGCAGCAGGGCCTCTTCGCCGTCGTGGCTTACGTCCACGGCATAGCCCGGACCCTCGCGCAGCGCGCGCGCTATGTTTTCCGCCAGCCTCGGTTCATCCTCGACCACCAGTACACGCATCGGCGCCCCTCCCGCAACTTCAGACTCGATCATTTCACGTCAACCCATCGCTTTGCGCGCGGGTTGCATCGTAGTGAGACGGGAGAGAAAAATGCCAGAATCGATTGACCATGAAAAAGTAAAAACCACGCTCAAAAAGCTCATTGACATGCTCCACGACAGCCACCAGGGCTTTCTTGAGATCGGCAAGCACATCAAGGACGAGCCGGCCCGCCTCTTCTTCATGAAGGAGACGCAGGATCGTGCTAACTTCGCCGGTGAGCTTGAAAACGAGCTCCATCACCTCGGTGTCAAAGACGTGCACGAGAGCGGCATGGTCTCCGGCACGGTGCATCGCGCCTGGGGCGAACTCAAGGCAAAACTGGGCGGTGGCGACCACACGCTGCTCGCCACGGCAGAGCAGGGCGAAGATGCCGCGAAGAAAGCCTACAAGGAGGCGCTCGAAGAGCACCTGCCGGCAGACATTCGCGATCTGCTCACACGGCAGCAGGCCCACATCGTCATGTCGCAAGACACAGTACGCGGCATGCGCGACGCCAAGGCATAGCCAGACGCTTAGCGCACCCTGCAAAAATCAAGGGCCCAGTCATGGGCCTTTGATTACGCCATCAGCTTGTCCGGGGTAATCGGCGCCTCGCGAATCCGTTTGCCCGTCGCGTGGTAAATCGCATTGGCAATCGCAGCCGCGGCTCCGGTAATGCCGATCTCACCAATCCCACGCCCACCCAGCGGCTCAAAGTTCTTATCCGGGATACCCAAAGCACTCACATCGATCTCACCAATGTCGAGGTTCACTGGCACGTGGTACTCGGCAAGGTTGTTATTCACCGGGCGCCCCGTTTTCTCATCGATGTGCGTCTGCTCTTCCAGCACCAGCCCGGTAGCCCACACAATCCCGCCGATCAACTGGCTGTGGCCGGTCTTCTTATTCAGCAGCGTGCCCACATCGTACACCGCGGTCACCCGACGCAGCTTCACCGTGCCCAGCGTCTGATCAACGGAGACCTCCGCGAACACGGCTCCCCACGAGTGCTGTGCAAACTCCTCGGTACTTTCTGACGCTTCGGCCGATGCTATCTCACCCACCGGCTGGTTCCCATTGCGCGCCAGTATCTCGGTAAACGCAACGCCCTGCGAAGGCGCGGACTTACGGAAGAGCTTGCCGCCCTTGAATTCGAGGTCCGCTGTCTGCGCTCCGTGGAACGGCGAAGCGCTGTTGCCGATTTCAAGCGTGCTGAGCTTCAACACAGCCTGCTGTGCTGCGGCCTGCACTGCCGGGCACACGCTCGCAGCCGATTGCGAGCCGCCGGAAACCGGTCCCTTCGGCTGGTTCGTATCGCCCAGCTTTGCATCCATCAGCTCGATCGGCATACCCAGCGTCGCTGCCGCCACCTGCGCCATGATGGTGTACGTCCCGGTGCCTAGGTCCTGCGTGCCGGAGATAACACTCACCCGGCCGTTCGGCTCAAACCGAACCTCTGCCTGCGCGCTCGAGCGATTCGCAGGGTAGGTCGCGGTGGCCATGCCGTAGCCAATCAGCTCCGTTCCCTCAGGGTGAGCGCGCGTCGCCATTGTGCGCCTGCTCCAGCCGAAACGCTCCGCACCCTGCTTGTAGCACTCGCGCAGGTGCTTGCCGGAGAATGGCTTATGGCTGGTCGGATCGTTCTCGGCATAGTTCTTCAGCCGCAGCTCGATCGGGTCCATCTTCAACTCGTACGCCAGCTCATCCATCGCCACTTCAAGCGCAAACGTCCCGGTCGCTTCGCCCGGTGCACGCTGAAACGTCGGCGTACCCACCGTCAATGGCACCAGCTTCTGCGATGTCGTAATCACCGGCGCCTCGTACAGCATCCGCGTTGCCGCGGACGAGGGCTCTACAAAATCCTCAATCACCGACGTATGCGAGTAGCAGTCATGGCGAATCGCCGTCAGCGTTCCGTCGCGCTTCGCGCCCAGCGTAATGTGCTGCCAGGTTTCAGGCCGTCCACCTACCGGGCCAAACATCTGTGACCGTTGCAGTGCCAGTCGCACCGGGCGCTTCGCTACCTTGGCCGCCATCGCGGCCAGCACCACGTGCGACCACGTGGAACCCTTGCTGCCGAAGCCGCCACCTGTAAACGGGCAAATCACGCGCACATTCGCTTCCGGAATGCCCAGCGTCTTCGCGACCGTCTGCTTCACGCCGAAAATGTACTGCGTCGAGTCGTGCAGCGTCAGCATTTCGCCGTCCCACGCAGCGGTCGTGGCATGCGGCTCCATCGGGTTGTGGTTCTCCATCGGCGTTGTGTACACCTGGTCAATCTTCACTTCGGCGTTCTCAAAGCCGCTGGGCACATTGCCCTCGCTCAGCATTGCCGGGACCTTGTTCTTGCCCGAATGGGCCTGGGCAAAGCCGCCTTTGAAGTCGAGCTTCGGAGGGTTCTGCTGGTAGCGCACTTTCACCAGCGACGCCGCAAAAAGCGCCTCGTTTAGCGAATCCGCGACGACCACCGCGATTGGCTGGTTGTTGTAGTTCACGCTCGCATCCTGCAGCAGTTGCAGCACCCGGCCCGCGGGCGGGTTCACGCCTGCCTGCCCATTCTTCGGCAGCTTCGGCGCGTTCGCCGGCGTCATAATTGCGACTACGCCGGACGCTTTGTCCGCGGCGGTGGTGTCGATGCGGACAATCTTTCCATTTGCAACCGTGCTGGTTACTAAAACCGCGTGCGCCAGGTTGGGCTGCTCAAACTCCGCCGCATACTTCGCGGCGCCCGTTACCTTGGCCCTGCCGTCGACACGGACCAGCGGTTCTCCTATGGTGGCTGGTGTGCTCATGCCTGCTCCTTTGCCGCTACCGTGAAGGCGCGCACGATGGCCTGCTTCGCCATCTGGACCTTGAATGAGTTGTACTTGTACGTCTTCGCGCCGCGCAGCGCGATCTCTGCCGCGGACGCAAAGCTCTCGGCGTTCACGGGCTTGCCCGCCAGCGACTTCTCCGCTTCCTCGCTTCTCCACGGCTTCAGCGCCACGCCGCCCAACGCGAAGCGTGCGCTCTGGATATTGCCGCCCTCTAGCTCAAGGCATGCAGCTACTGACACCAGCGCGAACGCATACGACGCACGGTCGCGCACCTTCAGATAGTGCGAATGGCGCGCGTAAGGCGACTTCGGCAGGTCGATCGAAAGGATCAGCTCGTCGGGCCGCAGGTTGGTGTCGAGCTGCGGCGTCTTGCCCGGCAGCCTGTGAAAATCCGCGAACTGGATGGTGCGCTCGCCCTTCGGTCCGCGAACACGCACCGAAGCCTCAAGCGCGGCAAGCGCAACGCACATATCAGAAGGGTTGGTGGCAATACACTCCGCGCTCGCGCCCAGGATGGCGTGGATGCGGTTGTAGCCTTCGATCGCGGCACAGCCGCTGCCCGGCACACGCTTGTTGCACTGCGCGTACGCGGGGTCGTAGAAGTAGTAGCAGCGCGTACGCTGCAGCAGGTTGCCGCCATCGGTCGCCATGTTGCGCAGTTGCGCCGAAGCTCCCGAAAGAATCGCCTGCGCCAGCACCGGGTACTGCGTTCGCACGCCCGCGTGTGCCGCCGTGTCGCTGTTGCGCGCCGTGGCGCCAAGGCGAAGACCTCCGTCCGGCAAAGCAGTAATGTCGCTCAGCGGCAGGCGATTGATATCGACCAGCATCGTCGGCGTTTCGACGCCCTGCTTCATCAGGTCGACAAGGTTGGTGCCGCCGCCAAGCAGTTTCGCGCTGCGATCATGCGCCAGCGACTGCACGGCGGCCTCGGGCGCATCGGCTCTCTGAAATTCAAATGAGTTCACGGCTTCTCCTCAGCTCTTTGCTTCGCGGCCGCGATAGGCCTGTTGCACGGCAGCCACAATGCCCGGGTACGCGCCGCAGCGGCAGATGTTGCCGCTCATCCGCTCCTTGATCTCCTCCGAGGTCAGGTCCACGGGGCCGGTTCGGCGCAGGTCCGCAGTCACGTAGCTCGGCTCGCCCTTCCGCACCTCGTCCAGCAACGCAACGGCAGAGCATATCTGCCCCGGCGTGCAGTAGCCGCACTGGTAGCCGTCATTCTCCAGGAAGGCGGTCTGCACGGGGTGCAGTTCGTCGCCTTTCGCAATGCCTTCAATCGTCGTAATCTCATCGCCGTTGTGCACCAGCGCAAGCGAAAGGCAGCTGTTGATGCGGCGGCCTTCCGCAATCACCGTGCATGCGCCGCACTGTCCGTGGTCGCAGCCCTTTTTGCTTCCGGTCAGGTTCAGCTGCTCGCGCAGCAGGTCCAGCAGGCTGATACGCGGATCGACCTGTAGTTCCTTCTTCTCGCCATTGATCGTGATCGACAGCGGTACCTTTTGGACCATCGCACCCGCCGCATGCGCTGTCTGCGCCCGTGCCGCGAGCGGCGTGCTTACCGCCAGCGTCCCCGCAACCAGCGAAGCGCCCTGCAGGAAGTTTCGCCGCGTAATCTGTTCCGTTCCCACAGAGTTCGTCGACTCCGGCTGCCACGGCTCCTCGGTCGCCGTGTCAGAGCAGGGCGCGGACTGGCTCCGCCTGCCGCCTCGTCGTGCAATCTCAAAATCGTCGCTCATCCTGCGGTGACTTCCCGGTAGTGCGATATGGACTCAAGCGGGGTAGATGCGTGTTTCGACCACGTTACGAACGAAGTCACGAACGAAGCGAAACCGGCCCATCAAAACGGCTGGGCAAAGCGAATCGATCGGCATGGAATCGCTCCGCGCTAAACGCAGACAGCCCGGCCGAAGCCAGGCTGTTTCCGCGCTGGTATCCGCGTGGTTTACGGTTTGTTCGTCCCTCCGCAATTCGCTCCGTCGACAAGCGTCGCCAGCGCGGAGTTATTCGCGGTTAACGACCGGCTGTAGCAGTGGCCGAGCGTGTCGGTCGACTGGTAGTTGCCATTGCTCTGGATCGACCGCGTCGCGATCGCGCCCGCCGGGTTGAGCGTGTACTGATCCGTCGTATTCACAACCTTCTGCGAGCCGGAGGAGTAAGCCGCCGCGCCGTTCACCAGGTGCTTCTCATACTCGAAATCCTGCTGGTAGGAGTGAGCCAGAAAACTGCTCGATCCATTGGCATTGGTCGTCGAGTTGTAGTTGAACGTAAACGGGTACAACGTGGTCTTCTGCGTCTCTTCGGTCATCGCGCCGGTCTGCCGGTCGGTCACGGAGTAAGCGCCGCTCGCCTGCGCGATGTCCTGGGTGTAAAAGCTGTTGTTGAAGTTGATCAACTGGTAGTTCCCGAAGTCCACTGTCTCGTTGATCGTCGTCTTGACCATCCCGTGCGAAGTATTCACATACCCGCTTAGTTGAAAGGCGCGCACCGACGACACAAGTGTCTTTCCATGGGTTGTCCCGCTTGCGTCGACCGGCGCCTCTGCCTGGATTGAGGGCGTCGGCGCGGCGCCGAGCGTGTTCTGCGTCACAGCGCCGGTAACCTGCGCCGTGCCGCGATCAAGATAAAGCAGCAGGGTCCCGGTCACGTCGAACTCTGAGTTCGCGTTGAACACACCGATCGAAACCGTATGCTGCTGCCCATCCGACAGAACCCCCGCGAAGGGCGACAGGTCCACAAGGTAAGGCTTGAAGTTGAGCGTCTGTACGCCCGTGATCGGCTCCCACAGCGAAGGGTCAATCCCACCCGTGTAGATCCACGGGAGCACCGGCGCAATGCCGGCCGGCTTGCCGTCGACATACACCTCCGTCTCGCGGAACGCCGTGTTGCCGCAGTTGCCGTCCAGTTGCGCGGCGACGCTGTTCGGCGAGCACGTATACCAGAACTCATCCCCGGCCTGGCTCTGCGAAAACAGTTCCAGGTACGCCCCCTCGATATTCTTCGGCAGGCTCGCGAAGGTGCCGGTCAGCCGGTCGGCCGTCGTCTGCAGCGCAGTTGTGGCGCCCGCGGTGTTCAGCGGCAGCACCGTGTCAGGCTCCTTCGGCGCAGGGTCGACCGGGCTGGTCGGGTAAAACTCGATCCGCGCGCTTCCGGTAATCAGGCCGTTGTAGTTCACGCCGCCCGACACCCCGTAAAAGTTCCCCAGCGACGCCACCCCCGGTTGCGGAGTGGCAAGTAGCGCGCTCAGGTCTGTAATATCGCGCTCCACATGCCATGAGGGGCTCAGCGTCGAGCGCGGCTCAGCCGTGGTGCCGAAAAACACATTAGCTCCCCCGATGAACAGCTTGCCCGTCCGGTCGAACTGCCGCCCCGCCGTTACGTTGAAGTCGGCCGTCAGCACCACCCTGCTCCACGGTCCCTTGCAGCTGCTCGGCGGCGTGTAGGCAAACGTCTTGTCTGTGTAGTTGATAAACTGCTGCCCGCTGAACAACGACACGACGCAAGGCGTCGTCGAGGGCCGCGTCACCGGCGGCTCCGCGCTCACCGGGTTCGACGACCCGATCACAGGTGTGGTGCCGACAGGCGTTTGCGCCGGCAGCGCAGTCGCGATACAAAGAAAAGCGCTTACAGGCAGCGCAAGAACGAGACCGCGTGAACGTAAAGCAGAAAAGGTGTGCAAGGAAGGCCTCCAGGGAGATGCAAGCCAGCATACTCAAAGTTCAGCAGGCGCGAGTATAAAAATCCGCAGGCCCCGCCCACCGCCCTCAAATTGCGATGCGGTCGCTCACCTCACTCGCGGTCCGCGCCGTAAACGCTCCAGCCTCCTCTGAGGCCATTCGCGCATACAGCGCCAGCGCCTGCCCCACCACCTGGTCCATGTTGAAGTACTTGTAGTTGGCCAGCCTCCCGCAGAACTGCACCCCTCCATCGCGCTCCGCCAGCTCCTGGTAGCGCCTGTACAGCGCCGCATTCTCAGGCCGCGGAATAGGGTAGTACGGATCGCCCTCCGCGCGCGGATACTCATACACAATGCTGGTTTTGGCGTGCTGCTGCCCGGTCAGGTACTTGAACTCCGTGATCCGCGTGTACCCGTGGTCGTTCGGATAATTCACCACCGGCGCCTGCTGAAAGCGCCCTGTATCGTGCGTCTCATGCCGGAACGCGAGCGAGCGGTAGGGAAGCGCGCCAAAACGAAAGTCGTAATACTCGTCGATCGCGCCCGTAAACACCACCTTCGCCGACGGGTAGCTGCGGCGGGCATCCTGGTACGTCGTGCCGGTCGCGACCGTTATCCCGCGTTGGTCAAGCATCCGCTCGAACATCCGGGTGTACCCGTCCAGCGGCATCGACTGAAACGTATCGCTGAAGTAGCGGTCGTCCCGATCAAAGCGCACCGGGATGCGCCCGGCCACGCTCGCATCCAGCTCCGAGGGGTCGAGCCCCCACTGCTTGCGCGTGTAGTTGCGGAAAAACTTCTCATACAACTCGCGCCCCACACGGCTCACCACCACATCCTCTGACGTGCGAATCACCGGCGCTGAAACAGCGCGTGCCGCAAGAAACCTCTCCATGCCCGCGCCGTCCAGCGCCAGCCCGTACAGCTGGTTGATCGTGTCCAGGTTGATGGGGATCGGCAGCAGCTTGCCGTCCACGCTCGACAGCACCCGGTGCTCGTAGGCGAGCCAGCGCGTAAACTTCGACAGGTAAGCGACCACCCGCTCCGAGTTCGTATGGAAAATATGCGGCCCGTAGCGATGCACCAGGATGCCGCTCGCATCCACGCAGTCATACGCATTCCCGCCGATATGGTCGCGCCGGTCCACCACCAGCACCCGCTTGCCGCTCTGGCTAGCCAGCCGCTCAGCCAGCACACAGCCGGCAAAGCCCGCGCCTGCCACCAGGTAGTCAAAATGCTCTCTCACAGCGTGCGGAGCATTGCGGGTCGCGAAGCGCGCCACCCCACCCGCCGTCTTTTCCTTCCGGTACATACCCGCCGTCGCCAGGGCAGTCGCGCTCTTCGCCTCGCGCACCCGCTCGACTTCCTGCTGCATCGCCGCCCAGGTTGAGTCCCAGGAGCTCTCGGCCAGCCGCCGGTCCACCGCCTCCAGCCACCCGGCAGCCGGCGGCGCCAGCGCCTTGTCGATCGCCAGCGCGAACTCCTCCGCCGTCGCCGCAACCAGCACCAGCCCCGCCGCGCCGTAATCCAGCACCACGTCGCGAACAGGCGTCGACACCACGGGCTTACCGGCGGCCAGGTACTCCGGCGTCTTGGTCGGCGAGATAAACCGCGTCGCCGCATTCATCGCAAACGGCAGCAGCGCCACGTCCCAGCCGGCAAGATAGGCAGGCAGCTCGTCGTAACTCCTGCCGCTCAGGTAGTGGATATTGCTTGCCTGCGGCAGCGTAGCCGGATCGATCTTGACCACAGGTCCCAGGATCACGAACTGCACCTGCGGACGCAGCCGCACTACCTCCGCAAGCAGCGCCGTATCGAACCGCTCGTCCACCACACCGTAGAACCCCGCGCGCGGGTGCGCGATCTCCGCCTGGTCTGCGGGATCTGTGCCGTCATCTGCCCGTGCCCGCGCAAAGTGCTCCACGTCAATCGAACTGGGCAACGCGAACACATTCGCGTGCTGGCGCTGCTTTGCTTCGAAAAGACTCATCCCGCCGGTAAAAACCACGTCCGCCGCGGCAAACAGCTTCTGCTCCTGCCCCGCCAGCTCGGGCGGCGCACCCAGAAATCCGGTCAGCTCATCCATGCAGTCGTAAACCGTCACCGCCGGCGTCAACTGCCCTGTAAACGCCAGCGCAGCCGGTGTGTAGTACCAGCAAAGATAGTTCCTCACTGCGAACTTTGCCATCAAATCGGCCAGCAGGTCACGCTGTGCAAGCGCCGCGTCCACGCCGTGCTCCAGGTGGGGTCGCAGCACCCACAGGTTTGGCCGTTCCTCCAAAACCTCAAGCGTCGCGCCCTCACCTTCGCCGCTATGCTTTGGCAGAGCACCGCGGTCGTGCCACACTGGCTCCTCCCAGTAAAAGACCCTCCCGGCAAGCGCAGCGCGGGTCAGCAGGTGCTGCGGCCGCTGGGTCACAAAATGCCAGCGCAAATGGCTGAAACAAAAGGTATCGAGAGTGAACGCAGGTCGCTTGGTTCCGGTAGGTGGTCGATCGTTCAAAGAAGAACCTCAGCGTGCAGAGTTAGAGAAAAATGCATTGTGCAGCACAGGTTCCGTACAGGCACCGGCCTGCATACTGAATACTTCGGCTACCTCCGTTAGCTAGGATGCAGAAACCGTTAGACCGCTTGTGTTACGTCGCGCAACTCACGTTGACACGGCCCAGCAAGCCGGCACAAGGCCACCGCCGCTCACCCGTTGACACCGCGGAAAACCGCCGCCTGCACCGCCAGCTCCGCGCACAGGTCCTCCCTCAGACTCCGACGGTCCCACCGGTCGTCCACCGCAATCAGCCCGCACCGGCAGTGGCGCCCGTCATCCCAGCCCGGGTAGTCCATCACCGGGTACAGGCAGATGCCCAGCACCGGTACGCCCAGGCGCATCGCCTGGCGCACCTCCGCGCAGATGTAGCCCAGCCACCCCGCGGCCGCCGCGCCTTCCGTTCCGGTCTCCGTCAGCACGATCTGCCGCCCGTAGCGCTTCCAAACCTCCTCCAGCATCAAGTGGAGCGGGCGGTGCTGCCGGTGCCCCGGCGGCGTTCGGTCCCCCTCGTGCTCCCACTGGTTGTTCCAGTAGTAATTCACGCCCAGCAGGTCCAGCATTGCCTCGTCGCCGCCCAGCTCCAGGTCGCGGCGCCCGACGGTCATGTCCCACACCTCGTACTGCGATGCCGTGTGCCCCGCGGCTTCTGCCGCGTCCTCAGGCCGGTCGGCTTGGGCGGAGATATGGATCAGCGGCTCAATATGCAGAAAGCGAGCCGCTGGGTCGACCAGGCGCACCGCCCGCATCGCCGTGATCGACGCCTCGACAAGCCTGCGCTTCAGCTCCGGGCCCCGCTCCTTGCCGAAGGGCGCAAAGTGCTCCACATCGCCGCCGACCCACGCCCAGAAGGAGATCTCGTTAATCGCGCAGTAGAACGACGGCGACGCATCGCCCGCGGCCTGCTTGCGCGTCAGCACCAGCGCCGCCGCCGCTGCCGCGAACCGTGCTAGTCGCTCCGGAAACTCCGCCGAAAAAGGGTCCAGACCCGCTGGCACCCCCCAGTGGCACAGGTCCCAGATCACCTGTGTGCCCTGGGCGATCGCCGCGTCGAGCATCGGCACAAAACTCGACCAGTCATACACTCCCGGTCGCTGCTCGATCCGGTGCCACCGCAGTCCGTCGCGCACGGCGTAAACGCCGGCTGTCGCCAGCAGGCGATAATCTTCCGCCGCCTGCCGATCGTGCCCGGTCTCCCGCAGCAGGTCAAGCTGCGCGCGGTCCTGCCGTTGGTGCGTCGCGCACTCAAAGCCGCCCATAAAAAAGCTGCGGAACAGTCGGGAGTGCTCTGGTTGTAAGGTGTTGCTCACCAGGCTTGAGCCTACAGCAGGCGGGTGTAAGACTCGTCCTCACCTCAATCCGGGTTTCCGAAAAGCCAGATTAAGGACAATACGAGCACGTCTCTTTTTATTCCCGGCTGACCGTCTCAAATCTTGATGAACTATCAGGACTGCGGCGTTGCGCTCATCTTTCTTCGCGGCTGGAACTCCCCACACCATACAGACTTCGCCGTTCCTGGCCCCGCGCTGTCCACCGCTTCCACTACGTTCTGAATGTGAGGCTGCACAATAGGCCAGTTGTTGGCCGTCATGCACAGGACCGCCAGCTTGCGCCCGTGCATGATCTGCTGTGAAGGTATGTTCTGATCTCCCGACAGGAACACATCGAATCCGGCTTCCTCAGCCGCCGACAGCAACACGCCGTTACTCAACCGCTCCCAGCCGAGTTCCGCCGCCGTTTGGACAATGTGGTTTGTAAGATAACGCCGCATCGGGCGCGGCGTCGATTGGTCGAACAGGACTCGCTTCAAAAAGACGGCACGTGTTCGTGTTTGCGGATGTAGGCAAAAATGGCCCTGATCGGCTCAATCGGCAGATCATAGTCGGCTGCTAGCTCTTCCGGCGTCTGGCCCAACTCGTAGCCGTTCTCGATCGTCTCCACCGGTACACGCGAGTCGCCCACGGTCAGCGCTCCATGCACGTAGCCGGCCCTTACCTTCACTTCCGGGCAATTCTTCCAGTCCATTCGGCACCTCCAATGTAAAGATACGCTTTAGATTGCATTGCTCCTGCGAACAATCTGCCGTCCGGCTACGGTGCGAGCATCTGGCGGCCGCCTCTACCCTGGCCGACTTGTAGGGACTAATGCCTCCGGACTGCTTGGCCACCGAGACACCACTACTAAAATGGTGGCATGGCAACGCATGTGGCCCAAATCGCGCAAAGTTCTGTCTTGGTGTTGACTGCCCTGATTGGCCGCCGAGTGCATTGCGTGTATGCGCCGTCCCTCGATGTTGCTGGAACTCATGTCGCCGCACCTAGCTTTTCGGTGTCCATTTCAGATCAGGTCGGTGAAGCCTGGGTGCATCGCTTCGTGAACCTCAAGGCAAGGTGGTCTGAGACTCCGCGCTTTATGAACGACTACTGGGAATTGCAAGCATCCGACGATCATTCTCCAATCGGTATAAGCGTCAACACCGAAAACGCTTTGCTGTCGCCATGTTCGATCTCCTTCTATGAAAATGGCGGTTCGATGATCACAAAGATAGAGATCTACACGCTCTCAGTTCCAGATCTTGAGGACGATAACGAGAGTGTTTTGTACGACAAGGCGCTTCAGTTTGTGAGAGAGAATGGCAGCTCGTTTTGCGTCGCTTGTCAGCTTGATGGACCCGGAATAGCTGAGTTCGTCCGCCTTTCTGAAGACCCCAAAGTGATCCAAGGATTTCTTAAAGACTGCTGTCTGCGGCTCACATTGGCCTGATCAATCGCAGACCTAAAGATTCATTGTCCTATTACTGATTGATCCCGGTAAACGCATTTCCCGGCATTTGAGGCTCCAGAAAGGCTGATCGAGACAGATGGTTTGCTCAATGCGGCCACTGGCACGGTGCCCATGTGGTTTCAGCTTGGTCATCTCGCAGGGTGAACTTCGCTCCGGGCTTGCCGCGATTGTGAATGCACAGTTCAGGTCACAGTCTCACCCACCACCAACCTGCCTCAAACCCTTGCATCCATTTCCCCACCCGTGGTATCAAAAGATACAGTTCAGATTTGCTCCCAAGGAGCGAGCCTGAATTTCATGAAGAGTGGTTGAGGGACGGGCCCTGTGACGCCACGACAACCGGCCGGAGCAATTCCGGACATCGGTGTCAACTCTCTCCTGATGGCAATTACGCCTGAGGGGAACATGAGATTCGGGGTGTTGTGCGCGGAAGCGTGCGCCATCTCGCCATTTCCAGCATAGTTGTCGCACTACCGGAGTTTTGTCGTCAGTCCGCCCGTACCATCGGCCGCTCTCGCTAGCGAGGGCAAAGATGGCATTAGCTTACGAACTACGTTGTCGCGAGTGCGGCAAGCGGTACGAAAACGCGCCGCTCTCCATCTGTGACGAGTGTTTTTCTCCACTCGAAGTCTTCGTCGATCTCGACCTGGCGAAAACAACCGTTACGCGCGACTCCATCGCGCAGGGCCCCACTTCCATGTGGCGCTACCAGTCGCTGCTGCCGGTGCCCGAGTCCTATGTGCCGCAGACGCCCGCTGGCTGGACCCCCCTGCTCAAGGCTCCGAACCTCGGCGAGCGCATCGGCGCCCGCAACCTCTACGTCAAAAATGACGCTGTGTGCATGCCGACACTCTCCTTCAAGGACCGCGTTGTTGCCGTAGCGCTTGCCAATGCCCAGGCGTTCGGCTTCGATACGGTCGGCTGCTCCTCGACCGGCAACCTGGCCAACGCGGTCGCAGCCCAGGCCGCGCGCCTCGGCCTCAAAACCTACATCCTGGTGCCCGCCGATCTCGAAGCCGCAAAAATCCTGAACACTGAAGTCTACGGCACGAACCTGATCCGCATCGACGGCACCTACGACCACGTCAACCGCCTCTGCTCGCAGATCGCCGACCGCTTCCACTGGGGCTTCGTCAACGTGAACCTGCGTCCCTACTACGCGGAAGGCTCAAAAACCTTCGGCTTTGAAATAGCCGAGCAGCTCGGTTGGCGCCTGCCGGACAACATCGTATGCCCCATGGCCGGCGGCTCGCTCATCACCAAGATCAAAAAGGCGTTCCGCGAGCTGGTCGAGCTTGGCCTGGTCGAGGACAAGCCCGTACGCTTCTTCGGGGCGCAGGCCACCGGCTGCTCGCCGATCTCCGTCGCCGTCAAAACCGGCGCCGACCATATCGATCCGCAAAAGCCCAGCACCATTGCCCGGTCGCTCGCCATCGGGAACCCCGCGGACGGGGTCTACGCGGCGCGCGCCATCCGCGCCAGCGGCGGCTGGGCAGAGGATGTGTCGGACCTCGAGGTCGTCTCGGGCATGCGCGAGCTCGCCGAGACCGAAGGCATCTTTACCGAGACCGCCGGAGGTGTAACCACCGCTGTGACAGCCCGGCTTTACGCCCACGGGCGCATCCATCCGGACGAGCTGACCGTGACCTGCATCACCGGCAACGGGCTCAAGACCACCGATGCGCTTGCCGGCTGCTTTGAAGAGCGTGTCGCTGTGCGTCCACGCCTGACCGATTTTGAAGCATATCTGGAACAGAACCAGTTCGCCGCGGCGCTGGTATAAAGGAGAGCCATTCATGCCCATTCGAGTGTTATTGCCAGGCGCATTTCAAAAACATACATACGGAGAGAAGGAACTGCAGTCGCAGGCGACCCACCTGCCCCAGCTCATTGATGACATTGAAAGCAGATTTCCCGCGCTCAGGACGCACATCCGCGATGAGGATGGACAGGTGCGGCGCTTCATCAACTTCTACGTCAACGAAGAAGACATCCGCTTCCTCGGCAACGAGGCCTACGCCTTTCAGGACGGCGACGAAGTGCTCGTCATCCCCTCGATCGCAGGCGGACTGGACCGCGAACAACGCTGTTGCTCGTACTGCGGTCTCGAAGCATGTTGCTGTAGCTGATGCAATTCTGTCTGCCGGTACAAAAGTTTGTTCGGTACCCGACAAAAGTTTCGCGCGAGGTGATAAAACAAAAGAACGATCCTACAAAGCAACCGGATGATTCGTTGTCTGTTTCAGTTCTTCAGTCCTGAACTAAAGAGGCAAGTACGCGCATTTTTCCTGAGTTGATCAATGGGTGGACTCTATATAGGGCGTGTGTTGAGAAATGACGCGAGAAGAGATGATTGCGGCAATCGAAGAGGAGATTGCGCGATTGGAGCAGGTGCGGGAGCTGTTACGAAGTTCCACCAGCAACCGTTTCGGGGCTGCCGATGAAAATGTGACCGCTACCAAAAAGCGCGTTCTGAGCGCGGATGCGCGGCACCGGATTGCCCAGGCCCAGAAGCGCCGCTGGGCGAAGCAGCGCAAGGAAACCGCGATGCTCGCCGAATCAAAGTAGGCGGCCCGGCCTTTATGATCCGAGTCAAGCTGCTGCACCCCGATGCCAGGGTTCCAACCGTGAACTACTCCGGGCATGACCTGGGCTTTGACCTCTACTCCGTGGAAGACGTCCTGCTCGAACCCGGTGTGCCGGTGAAGGTGCGAACCGGCATCGCTGTCGAAGGCCCGTCCGGCATGGGCTTCGTGCTGGGCGACCGCTCCAGCATGGCGGCCAAGGGAATCACCTATGCCGGTGGCCGGATCGACGCGGGCTATCGCGGCGAAATCCTGGTCTGCCTCGTGAACCTCAACCAGCCCCGGTATTCGCTCTTGACCGAGCAGGACTCAAGCGGCAACCTGGTCGGCGCGACACTTGAAAAGACCGACGTGAGCGTAGCAATCCGGGCCGGGGACAAGGTAGCGCAGATGTCCCCCTTCCAGGCCATGACCCACCTCGAGTTCCAGGTTGTGGAGGAGCTCTCCGGCAGCCTGCGGGAGGCGAAGGGCTTCGGGTCGAGCGGACGCTAGGCGACTTGAAAACAGCCCTGTTTTTCACGCGATTTATGCTCAAAAACCGTGATTTTAACGCTTGTTTTTGACGCAAATTGACACAAAAAAGAGAGGAGCTCTGGTTTGAGCTCCTCTCTTTTTGTTCGCAATCTGGTAACTAGTTGGCCATCTGCATGGCTGGCTCGGTAGGCTGAGCCGTAATGACGCCGCCATTCGGACGGACCCGGAAACGCTTGATTTTGATGTTCAACTGCCGCTCAATCTTGCGCAGGTCACCTTTTTCATTCGGCGTCGTAAACGTCGAAGCAACACCGGTCGCAGCAGCGCGCCCCGTACGACCCACCCGATGGACAAAATCCTCAGCTTCCTTCGGCATGTCGTAGTTAACCACGTGCGCGACATGGGCCACGTCGATCCCTCGCGCAGCGACGTCAGTGGCTACCAGGACGCGCTCACGTCCCTGCGAAAACGAGCGCAGGGCAGAGTTGCGCTGCGCCTGAGTGCGGTCGCCGTGAATGCGGGCGGCCTGGATGCCGGCGCGCTCGAGGCGCATGGCGATGCGATCGGCTCCGTGCTTGGTACGCACAAAGACGATGAACGAGCCGGGCTCGGCCTTGATGAGGTGCGTGAGCAGTTCGAGCTTGGAGTCGGCATCGACCTCGAAGGCCTGGAGGACGACCGTATCCGACGGCTTCAGGACCGAGCCGATCTCGACGCGGACCGGATCTTTCAGGTAATCGCGGACGACTTCCTTGATCTGGTTGTCGAGGGTGGCGGAGTAGCAAAGGGTCTGCCGATCCTTGGGCAGGCAGTCGGCGACGCGGCGGATCGCAGGCTTGAAGCCCATGTCGAGCATGCGGTCGACCTCGTCGAGGACGAGGATGCGGACGCCGTCGAGACGGACGAGCTTGCGGCTGATGTAGTCTTCGAGGCGGCCGGGCGTGGCGACGATGAGACGTGCGCCGCGACGGATCGCTTCGATCTGCGGGCCTTCCGCCATGCCGCCGCAGACCAGCGCAACGCTGATGCCGGAGGTGATCTGTTTGAAGGCTTTCTCAACCTGCATGGCGAGCTCGCGCGTCGGCAGCATGATGAGAGCAGTGGCGCCGCGGACCTTTTCGGCCTGGATCTTCTCGATGATCGGGAGCAGGAACGAGAGGGTCTTACCGGTGCCGGTCTGGGCGGTCGCGAGCACATCGCGGCCTAGCAGCGCGGGCGGAATGGCGCCGGCCTGGACCGGGGTCGGCGTCAGAAAGTTGCAGGTGGTTAGGCGGTGCTTGAGCACGTCGGAGATGGTGAAATCCGTAAACTGGACGCCCTGGACGTCGGAAACCGGAAGGCCGGAAACTGGAACTGGTGAAACCTTGTGATTTGAAACGGTCGATGTAGAAGAAGTCATAAGGAGCTGTTTGTATCTTTCTTTGGGTGCGCGCACCGGGGTGCTGAAGGTTGCGACGCACTTCCTGCGTTCGCATCCGGCGATGATCCGGTATCTGCTGCGGGGTTCCCATCCCGGACTGTACGAGACGGCGGGGGAAACTCGAAAACATTTGCGTAAGGAAGTGCCCGGGGTTCCGGATGGGAGGAGAAACCCTCCCGCTCTGCCGCACGCAGCCACAAGCCACCGGCACAATGCCGCGGCTTTCGACCACACCTCTTGTTCCTTTTAAGAAACGTGCTGATGGCACGAGGTGGGTACGCTGTAGGGCTTGGTGGAAGAAACTGTGCAGGCGGGTCTTGCTTTGTGAGCGAGAACTACTGACAACCAATCACTTGAGCGCATGTACAGAGTAGCACAGGGGGCACGGTACAGGGTGGACGGTTTAACAGGCGAGATGCAGAGTTTAACAGGCAAGGCACAGCGTGCAGCAGACCAGATTCATGCGATTAGCCCTGACTCGTGCCTGTTAAACCCTGCTCCTGTGCCTGTTCCGGCTGCTCAGGCTGGTCAGGCGGCTTGTTTGTTCACCTGGTTCTCACCGATGCTGGTGAGCTTTTCGTCGCCGCCCTTGCTGTCTTCGAGGTTTTGCGCGAGTTCCTTCACGGCCTCCTGTTTACCGACCACGCCTGCGTACTGCTTCAGGGAGCCGTATACCGCGACCCGGTAAAGCTGCTGCTGGTTGGCTGCGACGATCAGGGCCGCATCGCGCACCGGGGAGGGATCGGTGTTCGCAATCATGTTCTCGACTTCTTCAATCATGGCCTTCGCAATGGAGTTCTCATTGCTTTGCGGCTGCTTGCCAATTTTCGAGAAAGCCTGTTGAACGCGCTGCGCGTATTCCTGACCTTTCGTAGCGCTTTTCTCAAAAGCCTGTTTCAGTTCGGGATTTGTTGAGGCTGCGGCCATCTTTGTGGCTTCCTTCGAGATCTTCTGCTCGAAGTCATGGACATACGTGAGGCCGGTGTAGAGCAGGTCGTCGATGCTTTGCATTTTCATCTAGAGGGTCTCCTGTGATTTTGCCTGGAAGTTTCAGTTCAACCGCGTTGTGCTGTGGAGTTAGGTGGGTGGTAGCAACAGTAAGTTGTCGCCGCGACTTCTCTCCGAGTTGATGATCTGAATGTGACGCATGGCTTTCTGGAGCGGCAAGAGGAGCGCGGCTCGCGGGCAGTCATTCGTTAAAAGTTGGGCTTGATCCCGAAGGCATTTGAGGAGAGGATGTGCGTGTTGCATCGACTGAGAGGGGAACACCATTGCTTTGGATGAGGAGAGTTCTGCCGCTTTGGGTTATGTGCGCTACCGTCACGGTGTTCGCGCAGACGGGTACGGGGAGTACCGGCCATGCTCCTGTGCCTGCAGCGCTGCCGGCTGCGCGCAGCGTTTTCATCTCGAACGCAGGCGCGGACAGCGGTCTGTTTCCCCAGCCTTTCAGCGGCGATCCTGACCGGGGCTATAGCGAGTTCTATGCCGCGATGAAGCAGTGGGGGCGGTACACGCTGGTCGATGATCCGGGGAGGGCGGACCTGGTGTTGCAGCTGCAGCTTTCTGCGCCGAACGGACCTGCGAACGCGAACAAGCAGAAGGGCGCGTCTGACCCGCTGCCGATGTTCCGGCTGGTTATCTACGAGGGCAGGACGCACTACATACTATGGGCGTTTACCGAGTCGATCGATCCGGCGGTGTTGCAGAAGACGCACGACCATAACTTTGACCTGGCGCTGGGTCGGCTGGCGGAGGATTTCAAGGGGGTTGTCGGGTCGCCGTAAGCATTCGCCGGCGGAGCAGGGCCCGGGGGCGACCGGCGAATGTAGCCTGCCGAACACGAGAAAACATAGGGTCGGCCCAGATTCGGCATCTCACACGCGGGCCTTGGGAACGTTCAAAAAGACGGGGCGATGGGGTGCGATGAGGGTATCTGGACAGCTTGTTGTACTGGTGGCGGTCTGCGGTTTTTCGCTTGAAGCGGGGCTGGGCCAGGTTGCGCCTTCGGCGACCGGGTCGCCGCTGCGATTGTCAGTGTTTGCAGCGGGAACCGGGATGTGGACCGGGTTTGACGGCGGGCACAACCTGAGCATTACCGCGGGCGCGGACCTTGGGCTGCGGCGATTTTTCGGCTTCGCGCCGTCGGCGGAGATTCGCGGAACCTACCCGGTAGTGGACGGGCATGTGGACAGCCAGAAGAACCTGCTGGGCGGTGTTCGCGTGGAATACCCGTTTGGGCGTTGGCGTCCGTACGGCGATCTTCTGGCCGGTGGCGGCACGATCGACTACCAGAACGGCGGGTATGCGGTGGGGAACTTTGTGTACACGCAGACAACCTCAACGGTGATATCGCCGGGCGCGGGTGTGGATTTCGACCTGGTTGGCCCCTTCGCGGTAAAGGCCGACCTGCAGTATCAGCACTGGGATACGCCGGTGCGGGCAAACGGGTCGTTCTATGCAAAGGCCGCGTCGGTGGGTGTGGTGTACCGGTTCGGGTTTGGCCGGCGATAGAGCAGTTTTCGTACACACGTCGAGAGACCAGCAATACTGAACGTGGCTTTTCCGTTAAGAAAAGCCACATTTCGCAAATCCTTTCCTTCGTATCAAGGCGAAAACTGCGATAGCGGCTTCAGCTTCGGCCGCGGAGACGGTTCAACTGGGTGCGGTCGCGTTTTGAGGGACGCGATTCCGGAACGGCGCCGGAGTCATGAAGTGCTTTACGCTCGGCGGCCTGCCTGGCGCGTTCGGTGCGACTTGCCTCGGTTTCGCGGAAGAGCGTTTGCGCGACGGCGGCGGGACCGCGCGTCGCGCTGAGCAGGAGGACCTCGACGAGGAACTCGCCTGCCTCGTTGCGGATGCGGAGCGTGTCATGCTCGCGGACGTCGCGGGCGGGTTTGGCTTTGATGTTGTTGGCTTCGATACGGCCTAGGTCACAGGCGTGCGAGGCCAGGGCGCGCGTTTTGAAGAAGCGAGCGGCCCACAGCCACTTGTCGATCCGCACTGAGGTCATGCTTCTGTTGTAACAAACGCATCTAGACAGGGTGGGGTGAGGTGCAATGGCGTGGGGCAGGGGTGGACGGAGCACGAAGACGGCTGAGAGTGCGCTGACAGCAGCGCCTGGGCAGGTGATGCCGCCGGCGCGGCCCGGGTTTCGCGGACGTGTGAGCGAGGGGGTTTTCTCCGACAGCAACCTGAACCAGCTGGCGCACCTGCTGGATGACTGTTTCGTGATCCCGGGCACGCGGATCCGGTTCGGCATCGACGGGCTGATTGGATTGGTTCCGTTTGCGGGCGATGTGCTGGCCGGGCTGCTGTCGTCGCTGATCGTGATTGCGGCGTGGTTTCGCGGGGCGCCGCCGATCCTGCTGGCGCGGATGGTCGCGAACCTGGCGCTGGATGTGCTGATCGGGGTGGTTCCGCTGTTTGGTGATGCGTTCGATATTGCATGGAAGGCGAACCGTCGCAATTATGAGTTGTTGTCACGCCACCTGGCAGAACCAGGGCGGCATGGCTGGCGGGATTGGGCGTTTCTGCTGCTGATTGTCGGCGTGCTGCTGCTGCTGTTTGCGCTGCCGCTGGTGGTGCTGGGGTATGTGCTGAGCCTGCTGGTACACCGGGGTTGAGAGGGGCGGATGGCGCAGCCTTGTCGGTTACAATCAGGAGCAGTCGGGGCGTAGCGCAGCCTGGTAGCGCATCTGCTTTGGGAGCAGAGGGTCGGGGGTTCGAATCCCTCCGCCCCGACCAGATGGATCGGCATCTTGTGTCGCTCCGTCCTTCGCACGTCAACGTGCAAACAAGCCCCTCCGTTTAACTTTGACGACCGCTTTACGTGTTCGGTATAACCGGCGCATTGAAAGCACAAGTTCGCGACGGACATGGAACTGGTTCCATTTCTCCTGCACACGCTTTTTCGTTAATACGGCGTGATTTCGGGCGGCTGCACCTACAGGAGAAAGACTGTATGACGATAAGCACCGGCAAAAGCGCAATTTTATTTGTAATTGTCACGGTTGCTATTTGTGCAGCTCCAGGCGTGCCGAGAGCGCGCGCCCAGGCGGCAGCGCCTGCTCCTTCATTTGAGGTCGTCTCGATCAAGCCGCATGCGCCTGGAAATGACGGGATGAGCAGTAGCTCTACCGCGACGCGGTTTACCGTGATCGGTACGACGACTCGGCTCCTGGTGACCGATGCGTTTGACATCCACGACTTTCAACTGATCGGAGGGCCGCCCTGGCTGAATACCGATAGGTACGACCTGGAAGCTAAGATGGAGGACGGTGCACCGACTCTGCTCTCAGAAGAAGGTCAGAAACAAATTTCACCAAGGCTACAGTCAATGTTCATCGATCGCTTCAAGCTCAAGTACCATCGCACGACGCAGGAGTTTCCTGTTTACGAGCTTGTCGTTCAGAAGAACGGGCCCAAACTGCAGGAAGCAAAGCCTGATGAGCCCTATGGTGAAATGGTAAGTGCGGGCCAGATGGTCGCGCATGCTTTTACCATGTCGGACCTGGCGCACCAGTTATCGGCAGACCTTAACCGGATTGTTCTCGACAAGACCGGTGTAAGTGGTAAGTACGACATCACTCTGCGCTATGCCGAGGATGAAGATCGACCGCCGGCGGCTTACGGAGCCGGAGCAGCACCGCCTGACCCGGGACCTTCGATCTTTTCGGCTTTGCAGGAGCAGCTTGGTTTGAAGCTCGTTTCGCACAAGGCGCCGGTCGGGATGGTTGTGATCGACCATATCGAGCCGCCTTCGCCAAATTAATCCCGGCAATTGTGCGCGCTTTGCGTCTATCATGGTGGCGGATTGATGCCGGGGGAGATTTACTCACCATGTGGAAGCACAGATGGCGCACAGTCGATAGCAGCGGTAAGTCGTTGATGAAGGAGGCCGGGGCCACCGCGCTTGTGAGTGTTTGCCTGTTTGGACTGGCGCATGCGCCGCGGGTCTACGCGCAGGCTGCCGCCGCCAGCCCGGCGCAGAGCCTTGCCGATACATGGCAAGGAACGCTGCACGCGGGGAAAGACCTGCGGACTGTGGTGAAGATTACAAAGGCGGACGGTGGAGGATACAAGGCGGTCTTCTACAGCATTGACCAGGGTGGCGACGGACTGCCGGTCACAAAAATTACGCTCGACGGCTCGACGGTGAAGATGACGCTGACCGCGATCGGCGGCACGTATGAGGGCCAGCTGAGCGCGGACGGAAAGGTGATTACCGGCAAGTGGAGCCAGGGCGGCGCCCCGCTGCCGCTGGTGTTGACACGCGCTACGACGGAGACGGAGTGGACGATTCCTCCGCCAAGGCCGCACCTGCCCCCGATGGATGCAAATGCTTCGCCGAGCTTCGAGGTGGCGACCATCAAGCCGACCAAGCCGGACGAGCGAGGCAAGGCATTTATCGTGGATGGTCGCCGCTTCCGCATCATTAACCAGGATCTGAGCGAGATTATGGCGTTCAGTTACGACGTGCAGGCGAAGCAGATCATCGGCCTGCCGCCCTGGGCCGAGACCGATAAGTACGACATCGACGCGCAGCCCGATGGAGAAGGCGCGCCGAATGAAAAGCAGTGGAAAGATATGTTGCAGAAGCTGCTTGCCGACCGATACAAGCTGACCCTGCATCGCGACAAGAAGGAGTTGTCAGTGTATGTGCTGGGGGTCGCGAAGAGCGGGCCGAAGCTGACGAAGAGCGAAGGCGACCCGAACGGATTGCCCGGGCTGTTCTTTCAGGGCTTGGGGATTCTGAATGTTCGTAATGCCACGATGGCGAACTTTACAGGGCTGATGCAGGAGGCGGTGCTGGACCGCCCGGTGGTGGACCAGACGGGACTGAAGGGCAGGTTCGACTTTACGTTGAAGTGGACGCCGGACGACTCGCAGTTCGGCGGAATGGCGGCAAAGCTGCCGCCGCCGACGGACACGGCGAATGTGCAGCCGCCGCTGTACACCGCGATCCAGGAGCAGATGGGATTGAAGCTGGATGCGACCAGGGCGCCGGCGGAGGTTCTGGTGATCGACCATGTGGAGAAGCCTTCAGCGAACTGATCTGCCGTTTCACTGTTACAGAAGTAAATCCGTAAGACCGGGGTTGTACTTATGCTGGCTGAACCTGTCGCGTGCCGGTTTTTTCGACTGATAGGAGTGCCGATTGCCGGATGGCTTCTGGTGTGTGGGTTGGCGCGTGCGGAGGGCGGGGTGCAGGCGGCTGCCGCGGCGCCGGTGAGCGCGTCGGCGCAACAGCCCGGGGGCGCTCAGCCGGTGTACGACGTTGCGTCGATCAAGCCTCACAAGTCGGACGACAACAGTTCGAGCTGGGGCTCGCACGATGGCAGTTACAGCGCGGCGAATGTTTCATTGAAGCTGCTCCTTTCGGCTGCTTACGGTATTCGCGAGGGACTTATCTCCGGCCTGCCGAAGTGGGCTGAGGACGCGCGCTTCGACGTGCAGGCGAAGATGGTGGACCCGGACCCGGTTGTGGTCAAGAATCTGACGAAAGAGCAGCGGGAGGGTATGCTCGCCGCATTGCTTGCGGACCGATTCCATGCCAGGGCGCACCGCGCGACGAAGGAGCTGCCGGTGTATGAGATGACAGTGGCAAAGGACGGTCCGAAGTTCAAGGTAAATAGCCAGCAGGGTCCGGGGAGTGGGCCGAACAAAGGGCTTGTGCCCGGAAGCTGGAGGACGAGCATGAATGGACCGAGCCACATGGAACTGGATGCGGACGCGATGCCGATGGCTTCGCTGGCCGAGCTGCTGTCAGCGCAGCTGAACCGTACCGTGATCGACAAAACCAATCTAACCGGCAAGTATGACCTTGTACTGAAGTGGACGCCGCAAGACGCAGCGATGACGGCTCCGGACAGTGGCAGCCCGGCGGACCCGGGGCCTTCGATCTTCAGCGCGATGACGGAGCAGCTGGGGCTTCGGCTGGAACCGGCGAAGGGGCCGGTGGTGACGCTTGTGGTCGATCATGTCGAAACGCCCTCGGAGAATTGATGCAAACTTTCTCAACAAACTTGAAGGCACACACGACTTATCGCTATCCGCAACGTCCAAGTAGCGCCTGGATTGAGATTTCGTGCGCGGCACAAAGCGAGCCGATCGACAGGAGGTTACGGATGCGGTCCACGCTGCTGTTCAAGTCGCTTGTGCTGCTCGCCGCGACGCCGGCACTACTGAGCGCGCAGGCGGCACAGGGACAGCAGGCTGCCAGCTCAGGGACGAATCTTCCTGTTTACGATGTGGTCTCGATTAAACCGAACAAGTCCGGCAGCGGGTCATCGGGAATCGACAGCAATAGTGCCATCGGCAGTTACATTGCCACCAATACTCGGCTGCGGAGACTGATCGAGGATGCGTATGGGGTCAAGGCGGAGCTGATCTCGGGCGTACCGAAATCTATCGATGATGCCCGGTTCGATGTAACGGCCAAGGTGGTTGACCCTGATGTCAGTGTGCTGAAGAAAGTGAACGCCGAGCAACGGCAGTTGATGCTGCAGCCTTATCTGCGCGATCGCTTCCACTTGGTGGTGCATACGGAGACAAAGACTTTGCCTGTCTATGACCTTGTTGCGTCGAAGGAGGGCATTAAGTTCAAGGAGTCGGCAGACAGCGGGAAAGAGAGTACCGGGACGACGGTGCACAATCAAATGCTCACCGCGCATGGTGTTTCGATGGCTTCGTTCGCCAACACATTATTTCAGCAGGTACATCGAACGGTGATCGACAAGACCGGGCTTACGGGCAGGTATGACCTGGCGTTAAAGTGGTCGCTGGAGGACAGCCCCGATGCGGTGAGCGATGCGGCCCCGGGTATATTTACGGCTTTGCGGGAGCAGCTGGGGCTTAAGCTTGAACCGGCGAAGGGGCCGGTGGTGACGCTCGTGGTGGATCATGTCGAGATGCCTTCGGAGAACTGATGCGCGGTCGTCACTGTGCTAAGTAAGCCAGCATAAGAGAGTAAAGGAGCGCTGTCGAGAGTGTCGCTGCCATCCATTCGGGGAACCATGTCGACTTGCTGCCTGGTCGCGTGCCTTGCTGCTTCAACGGCGGCGGATGCTTCCGAGTATCGCGGGCAGGTACTCTTCGGCGGCTCGCCGGTGCCGGGGGCTACCGTTACCGTTACTCAGGGAACGAAGCAGTTTGTCACCGTGACCGATCAGAGCGGCGTATACAGCTTTGCCGGACTAGCGGATGGGCCCTCGAAGATACGCATTGAAATGCTGTGTTTCTCAACTGTGCAGGCGGATGTGACAGTTACCGCCGGTACGGCCCCGGGCAGGTGGGAGCTGGTTTTGCTGCCGCTGGAGCAGCTGATGGCGCAGACGAAGGCAGCACCGGCGCAGCTACCGGCAGGCCCGGTTGTCGCGGCGGCGACCAAGCCTGCAGGCCCGGCCACGGGGCCAGCGCCGGAGATACCGAAGCCCGCGGAAGATTCGGACGGCTTCCTGGTGAACGGTAGCGTGAACAACGCGGCGACCTCGAAGTTTTCGCTCGACCGCGCGTTTGGAAACGGCAGGTCGAATACCAAGAGCCTGTACACCGGGGGGCTGGCCGCGATCTTCGATAACTCGGCGACCGATGCGCGGCCTTATTCGTTGAGCGGGATCGATACGGGCAAGCCTTCGTATAACCGCATTCGCGGCGTGTTTACGCTGGGCGGCCCGCTGAATATTCCGCACGTGCTGCCGCACGGACCGGACTTTTTGCTGGTGTACCAGTGGACGCGCAACCGGGTCGCGGAAACGGAGTCAGGCCTGGTGCCGACCGGGGCGGAGCGTGCAGGCGATCTTTCAGGTGTGCTGAATGCGCTCGGTCAGCCGGTGCCTATCTTTAACCCCGCGACCGGCGCGCCGTTTGCCAATAACATCGTTCCGGTAAGCGCGCAGGCGCAGGCGCTGCTGCGGCTTTATCCGCTGCCGAACATCAGCGGCAACCCGCTGTATAACTACCAGGTGCCGGTGCTGAACAGCACCCACCAGGACGCGCTGCAAACCAGGCTCGATAAGTCGATTGGCCGCAAGGACCAGGTGTACGGCAGCTTTAGCTTTGAGAGTACAAGGGCCAGCGCGACCAGCCTGCTTGGGTTTACAGATGACAGCCGCATTCTGGGCATTAACACCAATATCAACTGGTCGCATCGCTTCAGCCAGCACCTTTTTGTGTATGCGGGGTATAAGTTCAGCAGGCTGCGGACCAGCAGCGTGCCTTTTTTCGAAAACCGTGAAGATGTTTCAGGCGCTGCGGGCATTACCGGCAATAACCAGGAGCCGACATACTGGGGTCCGCCGACGTTGAATTTTTCAAGCGGCATTACGGCACTCACCGACGGGCAAAGCGCTTTTAATCGTAACCGCACCGATGGCTTTACCGGTTCCGTGGCCGTGTATCGCGGACACCACAACATAACCGCCGGCGGGGATGTGCGGAAGCAGGAGTTCAATGACTTTTTCCAGCAGGACCCTCGCGGCACCTTTACCTTTACCGGCGCCGCGACCCAGGGCCCTGCGAGCACGGTGACGACCGGAGGCTCGGACCTGGCGGACTTCCTGGTCGGCGTGCCGGACACCAGTTCGATCGCGTTCGGCAACGCGGACAAGTACCTGCGGCAGCCGGTGTACGACCTATATGTGTCGGACGACTGGCGCATCCTGTCGGACCTGACCATCAACATAGGGATGCGCTGGGAGTACGGCGCGCCGATTACGGAACTGTTCGGGCGGCTGGTGAACCTGGATGTGGCGCCGGGGTTTGCGAGTGCTGCGCCGGTGCTGGCGAGCGACCCGACCGGGCCGGTAACGGGAAGCCGCTACCCGTCGTCGCTGGTGCGTCCGGACAAGCTGGGATTTGAGCCGCGCCTCGGGCTTTCATGGCGGCCGCTGCCTGCTTCAACGACCGTGATACGCGCGGGCTACGGCATTTACCACGATACCTCGGAGTACCAGAGCTCGGCGCTCGAACTGGCGCAGCAGGAGCCGCTCTCAAAAAGCCTCAGCGTTGAGAACAGCGCGGCCTGCCCGCTGACGCTGGCGAATGGTTTTAATCCGTGTTCTGCCACCACCGCGGATACATTTGGGATTGACCCGAACTTTCGCGTGGGCTACGCGCAGACTTGGCAGCTTGCCGTGCAGAGAGACCTGCCGGCAGCGCTGCAGCTTACAGCGACTTACCTTGGCGTGAAGGGGACGCGGGGCGTGCAGCAGTTTTTGCCGAACACGTATCCCATCGGCGCGGTGAACCCCTGCCCCGGGTGCCCGGCGGGGTTTGTCTACCAGGCGTCGGGGGGTGATTCAACGCGGGAGGCGGCGCAGGTACAGCTGCGTCGCAGGCTGCGCAGCGGGTTTACGGCGTCGCTCCTGTATACGTATTCGAAGTCGATCGACGACGACTCGGTGCTGGGCGGGCAAGGGCACGTGAGCAGCAGCACACAGACACAGGGCGCGGGTGCCGCGGGGCAGGGCGGGGCAGGGGCGACAAGCTCGACGACGACGCAGAGCGCAGCCGCGACGACACCGGCGATTGCGCAGAACTGGCTTAACCTGCGCGGCGAGCGCTCGCTTTCAAGCTTTGACCAACGCCACCTGCTGAACCTGCAGGCGCAGTATACGAGCGGCGAAGGCCTGGGCGGGGGCACGCTGCTGGGCGGCTGGCGCGGCAGGCTGTTGAAGGAGTGGACGGTGCTGACGCAGATTACGACGGGAACGGGATTGCCGGAGACACCGGTGTATCTGGCGGCGGTGCCCGGCACGGGCTTTACCGGTACCATTCGCCCGGACCGCACCGGCGCCGGCATTTACGCGCGACAGCCGGGGGTGGGCGTCGGCGGTGGGCGGCACCTGAATGCCGCGGCCTATGCGGCGCCGGCCGCGGGGCAGTGGGGCACCGCAGGCCGCAACTCCGTGACGGGCCCAAGCCAGTTCAGCCTGGATACCTCGCTTGCGCGCACATTTCGCCCCGGCGGCCGCTTCTTTCTGGATGCGCGCGTGGATGCGACCAATCTGTTCAACCACGTGGTGTTTACCGGGTGGGACACGACGGTGAACAGCACGCAGTATGGCGTGCCGCTGGCGGCTAACCCGATGCGCAGTCTTGAAACGACGATCCGGTTGAGGTTTTAAGAATGCGAGTGATCTGTGCTCTGCTGCTGCTGATTGTTGCTGCCTGCGCGCCGGCGCAGGAGATTGGGCGAAACAAGGCGCCGGACGCGCCCGAGGGTCTGACGCTCTCGGTGAAGTCGCAACTGGTGGTCGAGAGCGTGGTGGTGAAGGACAAGCAGGGAAACTTTGTGCGCGGGCTTACCGCGAACGACTTCGCGCTCACGGAGGACGGCGCTCCGGAGACGATTCGCTTTGTCGAACACCAGGACCTTGCCACGAGCGCGAAGCCGCTGCCTGCTGACCCCGGCGGGGAACAGCTGAAGCTGTACCACAGGCTGACGCGGACGCAGGTTGCGCCCGAAGCCGAGGATAGCAATCGGTACAAGAATCATCGCCTGCTGGCGCTGTACTTCGATATGTCGGCGATGCGCCCGGCGGACCAGCTGCGCGCGCTCGCCGCGGCAGAGCAGTTTCTGCGGACGCAGCTTACGACGGTGGACCTGGTTTCGATTCTTCGCTACCAGGGCGGCTCGGTTGATGTGCTGCAGGATTTCACGGCGGACCGCAACAAGCTGCTGAGTATTCTGCAGACGATGATTGTAGGCGAGGGACAGGGTTCGGCGGAGGCGGTCGATGATGCGAGCAGCGCGGATACGGGCGCTGCGTTCGGGCAGGATGATACCGAGTTCAACGTCTTCAATACGGATCGCCAGTTATCAGCGTTGCAGACGGCGTCGGAGATGCTGGGGCAGCTGAACGAGAAGAAGTCGCTGATTTATTTTGCCAGCGGCCTGCGCTTGAACGGCATCGACAACCAGGCGCAGCTGCACGCGACGGTCGACGCGGCGATTAAGGCGGGCGTGTCGTTCTGGCCGGTGGATGCACGCGGGCTGGTAGCGGAGGCGCCGCTGGGCGATGCGACGCAGGGCTCGCCGGGGAATGCGGGCATTTACACGGGCGCTGCCGCGCAGGCGACGACGAGCGCCCGGCAGCAGTCGCAGGACACGTTGTTCGCGCTGGCCGGCGATACCGGAGGCAAGGCGCTGTTTGACACCAACGATCTGACGCGCGGCATCGTGCAGGCGCAGCAGTCGATCGCCGATTACTACATCCTTGGCTATTACACGACGAACCATGCGCTGAACGGCAGGTTTCGCCATGTGAAGATAGCACTGACACGGGATACAGGCGCGACGCTGAATTATCGGCAGGGTTACTACGCCAATAAGGAATTCAGTAAGTTTACGGCAGTCGATAAGGAGCGTCAGCTTGAGGATGCGCTGATGCTCGAGAATCCGATTACTGATCTTTCGATTGCCATGGAGATCGATTACTTTCAGCTGAACCGCGCGGAGTATTTCGTTCCGATCATCGTGAAGATACCCGGGCGTGAGCTGGCCCTGGCCAAGCGCGGCGGTGCGGAACATACGCTGATCGACTTTGTCGGAGAGATCAAGGACCTGGTCGGCGGGAGCACGGTAAGCAACGTGCGCGACGACGTGAATATCAAGCTATCGGACACGACGGCCGCTGAGCTGGCGCACAGGCCTATCGAGTACGACACGGGCTTTACGCTGCTGCCGGGCAAGTACATGATCAAGCTGCTGGCGCGCGATGACGAGACGGGAAGGATCGGCACATACCAGACTAACTTTGTGATCCCGAACCTGAACAAGGTGGACAAGCAGGTGCCGATCAGCTCAGTGGTGTTGAGCAGTCAGCGCGTAGATGCGAAGGCGACACTGTTTGACGCGGCGAAGAGCAAGGACCGTGAGAAGGATGACGCGGTGAACCCGCTGGTGCAGGGTGGCGAGAAGCTGATCCCCAGCGTGACGCGGGTGTTCAGCAAAGGTCGCGCGATGTATGTGTATCTGCAGGCGTATAAACCGGCTGCGACACCGCCGGTCGCGCCCGCTGACCAGCGCCTGGTCGCGTTTGTGAGCCTGTATCGCGAGGATAAAAAGGTGTTCGAGAGCACGCCGATCGCGGTTACACCCAATGGCGCAAGCAGGCTGGGCGTGACGCCGTTCAGCTTCGAGGTTGGCATGGGAGGTCTGCCGGCGACGGAGTACGACTGCCAGGTAACGGTGGTCGATCCGGGGAGCGGCAAGGCGACGTTCTGGCGCGCGCCGGTTGTGCTGGTGCCTTAGCTGCTCTGCCGTATGCTGCTTTTGCTAGAGTGCAAGGGGAGCAGCAGGCGCCCCTTTGAAACTTTCTTCACCAGTGCGCGATCAACGTGAGCCGGTCAGGCGGTGGAATGCCTGTGGTCTTGCTGCCCTTTTTCTGCTCCTGTCGTGTCTTTTTTCGTCTGTCGCTGCTTATGCAGACTCTGACGCGGCGGTCGAGTACACGCGACGATTGTGGCGGGTGCAGGACGGCCTGCCGGAGGATACTGTGCAGGCCCTTACGCAGACGCCGGACGGCTTTCTGTGGATCGGCACGACGGGCGGGCTGACACGGTTCGACGGAGCCAATTTCTCTGTCTTTGACGAAAATACTACTCCCGGATTTGGGGCCAATAGTATTTTCTGCATTTTTCCCGCGCGCGATGGCGGGTTGTGGCTGGGCAGTGAAGGCTCGGGATTGTTGCGCTATGCGCACGGAAAGGTGCAGACGTACGGCGCGGCGCAGGGGCTCACCGACGGCTTTGTCCGCAGCCTGCTTGAGGATGAGCAAGGCATACTCTGGATCGGCACCGACAACGGCTTGTTTCAGCTTGACGTGAACCGGCTGGGTACACCGAGGATTCACCGCGTCGATGAGGGCGATTCGATGCGCCCGATAGCGGTGCACTCGATTACTGAAGACCGGGAGCATCGGGTCTGGGTGGGTGGGTCGAGGCTTGTGGCAATCCAGAACGGCCGGGCAGAAACTGAACAGCTACCCGGCCTCTACAGTCAGAACCGGGTCAAGAGCCTGCTCGAAACCACGGATGGCACCCTCTGGGCCGGAACGGTGGGCGGGCTGGACAGGCGCATCGGCAAGCGCTTTGTCCCGGTTCCGCAGGTGAAGGGAACTGTTCGCGTTCTGCGGCAGACCGACGATGGAACGCTGTGGATTGGCACAATCGGGCATGGTTTGTGGACGTATCGCGCGGGAGCATTTACACACGTTGCGACCCCCGGTCTGCTGCCCAGCAAGACGGTTCTGAGCATTTACGAGGATCGTACCCACCAGGTATGGGTCGGAACGCAGGATGGGCTGGTCCGGCTAAGCGGTACCCCGGTGCGCGTGCTGCCGCTGCCGGGCGATGGAGATGCGGATTTCGGCACGATTTCCCCGGACGGCCCGGATAAGCTATGGGTCGTCTCCTCTGTTCTGTTCCATGTAAACGATGGTGTAGTGCAGCGATATTCGCTGTCCCAACTCGGTTCCACGCCGGTCCGCAACGTCTTGCGAGACCGCGAGGGCGGTCTCTGGGTCGGGACCGACGGAAGCGGAGCCTTCCACTTCACCGCACGCAGGGTCACGCATTACTCGGCGCCGCGGGAGATTACGAACAACTTTGTCCGGGCGTTTCTTCAGGACCGCAGCGGGGATATGTGGATTGCCGCCGACGAGGGTTTGAGCCACGTCACCCCGTCCGGGGTGCGAAAGTATGGTGTCGAGGATGGGCTTGCTTACTTCAGCACGCGTTGCCTGCTGCAGGACCGCGGCGGTGACCTGTGGATCGGTACGGACCAGGGGCTCAGCCACTGGCGGTATGGAAAGTTTCGGCACGATGCTCTGACCGAAGCACTGGGAAGAGAGAGGGTCTGGTCCCTGCTTGAGGATGCGGACGGTTTTCTGTGGATCGGCACACGGGACAGCGGGCTGTTCCGCTATCGCAACGGTGACCTTGCCCACTTTACGACGGCGCAGGGGCTGGCGAGCAATGGTACGTATGGAATGGTCGATGACGGCCACGGCCGCCTGTGGTTCAGCGGTCCCAACACACTCTCTTCCGCGCCGATTGCCCAGATGGACAATAGTCAGCCTGCCGGAGGCGCGCATCTGGATGTGACCACTTACGAGATGCCGTACGGCGCGGCAAATGCCCAGTTCTACGGGGGTCGTCAGCCTTCAGGCTTTGTGGATGCACATGGGCGCGTATGGTTCGCGAGCACCGAAGGGGCCGTCTACATCCCGCATGGAGAGGCCACCTCGCAGGACTTTCCGATGCCGCGTATGCTTCTGCGAGGTATTACCGCGGATGGACGGCCTGTTCAGACAGGAGGAGATATCAAGCTCCCGGCTCACACCTCGCGGCTGGAGTTTGTCTATGCTCCCCTGATGCTGCGCTCGCAGAAAGCCATTCGCTTTCGCTACCGGCTGGAAGGCTACGACAAACAGTGGAACTACGCCGGCGAGACTCGCACGGCTTCCTACACCAACCTTTCGGCCGGCCACTACCGGTTCGATGTACTTGCCTTCGCTGCCGGCAATCCATCCCTTACTTCGGAAATTTCTATCCCGTTCAGCAAGGAGCCGTATGCCTATCAGACCTGGTGGTTTGCCGCACTGTGTATGCTCCTGCTCGCGAGCACGTCGTGGGCGATCTATCGCTCGCGGGTGCGCGGCCTGCGTTTGCGTTTCGAAGCGGTACTGGCTGAGCGCAGCCGCCTGGCGCGCGAAATGCACGACACCGTAATTCAGGGCTGCACCAGCATTTCCGCACTGCTGGAGGCAATCGCAAGCGGGATACAGACCGGATGGAGTCGCCGGAGATGACGCTGCTGGGTTATGCGCGTACGCAGGCACGCGCCACTATTCAGGAAGCGCGCGCGGCGGTCGGGAACCTGCGTCATCGCGAAGAAGGGGAGCACGACCTGCTCTCCTCGATGACGACACTGGCCGGCAATGCGAGCCAGGAGTTTGGCGCCTTGGTCCTGTGCCGCAGGCAGGGCCGCTCCTGGAGCGTGAGCGAGTCGGTCGCGCACGAGCTTTTGATGGCTGTTCGCGAGGCAGTCTATAACGCCGTGCTGCATGGTCATCCCAATCAGGTAGAGGTGAAGGTAGAGTTCACCCCCCGGCAGCTTCGCATCCAGGTGGTGGACGACGGGGCCGGCTTCGATCCGGGAGCACTGGTCGCGAACAGTGGGACCCACTACGGCATTCTGGGCATGCGGGAGCGCATCGAGCAACTGGGTGGCAGCCTGCTCCTTCGTAGCGCGCCGGGCGAAGGCACGGCAGTCGAGATGACTCTGAAGCGAACGTCGGCGCTGGTCGGTCGCCATGCTAAGGTGCAGCTGTGACAGATCGCCCGCAAATTCGCGTTCTCGTTGTCGACGATCACCCTCTCATGCGCGTCGGTATCGCGGCCATTATCGATGCCAATGCGGAGATGACCGTGGTAGCGCAGGCGGGCACGGCGGAAGAGGCGATCCGGCTCTACCGGCTTCACCAGCCTGACCTGACGCTGATGGACCTCCGGCTGCCCGGGAAAAGCGGGGTTGACGCGATCCGCAGCATACGAGTGCAGGCGCCTGCGGCTCGGTTCGTCGTGCTGACCACCTACGAAGGGGACGAGGATATCCACGAGGCGCTCGAAGCGGGCGCCCGCGGCTACCTGATCAAAGGCATGCCCCACGAAGCGCTGATACAGGCGCTGCACAAAGTGCATGCCGGCGGCCGTTTTCTGCCGTCTCCGGTGACGCGCGCACTGGCTTCCCGGATGCCCGACGGTGAACTGAGCACACGCGAGCGCGAAGTGCTCGCGCTGCTGGTGAAAGGCAGAAGCAACAGGGAGATCGCCGACGAACTCGGCATCAAGGAGGCGACGGTGAAATCGCACGTCAGCGTCATCCTGATGCGCCTCGGTGTCAGCGACCGGACGCAGGCGGTCGTGAAAGCTCTGCAACGCGGCCTGGCCCACCTGTAGAAACTTGCCGTGACGTAGAACAGACCGGCGTTTATGCAGCGCTCCGGCGAATCATGACCGCGAAAATAAAAAAGCATCGCAGTCCTACTTTCGACGGATTCGCACCGTTGTTCTCCATGGATAGTGTTCGATTCGGAGCCGCCGTACCGACGAGCAGGCTTATCGGGCTATCCATGGAGATGAGATGAGAAGCAGACGTGCGGCACAGGTTTTATCGGCACTGATGCTGGCCGGTTCCTGGTATGCCCGGGCGCAGCAGCCCGCAGAGCCGGTAGATCGCTCCCCGCAGGACGGACAGTCTTATGCCTTGATGAACCAGGCCACGGGCCTGCAACTCGCGAGCATCGGCGGATACGGCGTCGGCGCGGCTCCGCGTGACCTCGGCAGCTTGCCGCAGCGCTGGGCACTGGCGCGGCTCGATGACGGCAGCTGGAAGCTGGCGGATGTGGCCACGGGGCAATGCCTCACCGAGAGTCTGATCCGGGGTTCGGTGCATGCAGAGCTATGCGGGCTGTCGCCTTTCCAGCACTGGCGGTTGACCGAGGCCTCGAACGGCTACTGGACTCTCGAAGGCGCATGGCCCGGCTTGCTGCTGAACAGCAGCTCCGGAGCTCTCGTGACCGTCAGTCAGGCAGGCAGCGGAAGTGCGGGGCAGGCGCAGCTATGGCAGCTTCGGCCCGCGTTCTGGCGGGGTGCGGACGTTGCGGAGCAGGAGAAAATGGAGGCGCTTCGCATGAAGACGGGGCTGCCTTGGTGGAAAGATGCAGACCGGCCGGAGGACATCCTGCAGATTCTGAAGGACCACGGCTTCAATTCGATCCGCCTGCGCCCAACCTCGATACTGCCGTACTATCCCAATCAGGACCCGAACACCTGCACTGGCAATTCCTGCTACATCGAGACGGATGCGCAGGAGCTGGACCTTGCGCGGCGGGCGCGCAATCTGGGTTTCAGCCTGGAGCTGACCCTGTTTTTCGACGGGGGAAATTCTCAGTCGATCCCGGGATCGTGGGCGGGAGAGACGCAGGCGCAGTTGGCCGGCAGTATCTACAACTACACGAAAGCCGAGATCGAGATGTACCGGAACGCGGGGCTGATGCCGGACATGGTGAGCATCGGCAACGAGGTGGACACCGGCTTTCTGGGCGGCCCGGGAGTGTATCCGTACGACAAATTCGCACAGTTTGCCGCGATCGAGAAGGCGGGGCTGACAGCAGTCGCGGATGCGTCGAGCGACCCTGCCGCGGGCGCGCCGCTGCCGGCGCCGTTGACATGCATCCACATCACGCCCGGCTATGACATGACCAGCTTTTTTGAGAGCGCGAACGCGAACGGGCTTCAGTATGACGCGATCTGCCAGAGCTATTACCCCATTTACCACGGTCCGCTGACCGATGCACAGGCCGAGGCGACCAATCCTCAGCACAAGCCGGTGGAAGCGGACATGCTGCTGAAAGCCGCACAGACCATCGGTAAGCCGATCTACATTATCGAGACCGGGGAACATTACGAGAACGGCTTTGGAGCGAACGATCCCTGGTATGCGCCCACCCAGACGGCGCAGCGGCAGTTCCTGCTTGACCTTGAAGGCGTACTGCACAGCCTGCCCGGCAACCTGGCTATGGGCATGGAGTACTGGGCGCCGAACGATGTGGAGATGCCGGATGGCGGCGGCCCCTACAGCACCTTTCAGAAGGACTACACGACACCGAACGCACTGTTCGCGTGGGAAGGGCTAGGACTGTTCGATAGCGCGGACCCCGATTACCTGACCGACCCGACGGCACCGAACTACTCGACAGCATTGCCGGGGCTTGACGCGGTGGGCGGCAAAGAGGATGCGACGCTCACCTATAAGCTCATAAACCGGGGGAGCGGCCTGTTGCTGGGCGCGACAGGCGAGCGGGTTGGCGGCGGGCTGGCAAGTCTGCTGAGCGGCCTGGACGGCGCCGTCGACACACGCTTCCAGTGGCGCATCGTGAGCAATGGAAGCGGCGCCTTCACCATTGGCAATGTCCATAACGCGACGGGTGGGAGTACAGGTGTGCTCGACGGCTTCTCCGGCGGCACAGTGATAGATGCGCCCGCGAATGGCACCCCGGGACAGGCCTGGGATGTGCAGACAGCCGGCAATGGATACTTCTACCTTGTCAACCAGGCCAGCGGGAATGTGCTCAACGCAAAAGCTCTGGGCACTGCGACCCAGACGCCCCTGCACGGTGCCAGCGCCTCGGCCGAATGGGAGATCACGCCAGTCGCGATCTCGACCGGAAAGTAAGTGAACGACGTGCAGAGATTTTTTCGGCGAAGTGGTATTCCCTTGTTTCTTGGCTGTTTATTTGGTTGCGTGCCACTGTGGGGGCGCAGGCGCGATTGACAGTGGACGCGAGCACACCCGCTCCGCCGGTGCGGCAGGCGGACTATCGCGGCGGGACAGACCGGGGCCCGGACGGCAGGGTAATGGGTGTGACCGACCGCTACCTGACCCTGGCGGGGAAGCCGTGGATCCCGGTTATCGGGGAAATGCACTATGCCCGCGTACCGGAGGCGGACTGGGACGCGGAGCTTGCCGAAATGAAGGCGGCGGGTGTAACCGTCGTGAGCACCTACGTGATCTGGATTTACCACGAGGAAGTACAGGGGCAGTGGGACTGGAGCGGGAGGCGCGATCTGCGCCGCTTTGCACAATTGTGCCGGAAGCATGGATTGCTGCTGATGGTGCGCGTCGGCCCGTGGGCCCACGCTGAAACGCGCAACGGTGGGCTGCCGGACTGGGTGGTGAAGGCCGGCCCGACACGCCGGATGGACCCGACGTTCATGGCAGAGACGCGCGTCTTTTACGACCGCATCGGCGATCAACTGCACGGGCTGCTCTGGAAAGACGGCGGCCCCGTCGTCGGGGTTCAGATTGAGAATGAGTATGCCCAGCGCGGACCCGGCAAAGGCGCGCCGTACATCCTGGCGCTGAAAGCGATGGCGCGGGAAGCGGGCCTCGATGTGCCGCTGTACACCGTGACCGGGTGGGACAACGCGGTGGTGCCTCCGCATGAGTTTCTACCCGTGTTTGGCGGCTACCCTGCGCAGCCGTGGGGCGGCACAACCGGGAAGCTCCCGCCGCAGGAGGTGTTTGCCTTCCGCTTTGGCAGCCGTGTAAGCGGCAATATGGGCATGATTGGCGCCGGGCAGCCTGCCGGCGCAGAGCAGGCTGCGGCAGATGCCCGGGCGACCCCGTTTCTGACCGCGGAGATTGGCGGCGGCATCGAGGACACGTACGCGCGCCGCCCGGTGGTGAGCGCAGAGGATATCGCCGCGATGACGCCCGTGATGCTGGGCTCCGGCGTAAACGGCTATGGGACCTACATGATGGCCGGCGGCGCAGATCCGGATGGCAAACTCACCACGCTTCAGGAGTCGCAGGCGACCGGCTATCCGACGGATGTACCGGTGAAGAGCTACGACTTCCAGGCGCCGATCGGCGAGTTTGGCCGCGAGCGCCGGTCGCTTCGACTGCTGAAGGAGTGGAACTACTTCATGGGCGACTTTGGCCCGCTGCTCGCGCCGATGCCGGCGTTTGCTCCGGCCGCGCAGCCGCGCGATCCCGCAGACCTGAGCGTGCTGCGGTGGAGCGTGCGGACCGATGGAACCACAGGCTTCGTGTTCGTAAATAACTATGTGCGCGGCTCGCGGATGCCGGCGAGGCACGGCGTGCAGTTCTCAATCGCGTTGCCGGGCGGCCGTTCGGCCATGCTTCCGAAGCAGCCAGTCGATATTCCCTCTGGATCGTTCTTCGCATGGCCGTTCGGGCTGCGGATTGGCAGCGGCCTAGAGCTTGAGTATGCGACCGCGCAACTGATGGCTCGGCTGCCCTCCGATGCAGGAGCAGGCGCGGGTGAAACGGATGTGCTGTTCTGCCTGAAAGGCATCCGCTGCGAGCTTTCTCTTCGCGGTAAAGGGTTGCTGGTGAAGGCGCCTGCCGGTGTGCAGGTGCGGCGCTCGCCGGACGGGGAGGTGCTGACACGCGCGCCGGGCGCAGGCGCGCGCTCGGTGATAACCGTGCGTGAGGGCGACCCAAACAAATCGACTGTCCGGTTAGTTTTGCTGGACCCGGAAGCGGCAGAAAATACGTGGAAGCTGCCGTTCGCAGGCTCGGATCGCCTGGTGCGTACCGTGGCGGACCTGCAGGCGGATGCCGATGGATTGGTGTTGTCTCAGCTTGGAAATCCTGTGTTCCACTTCGATATTTATCCCTCGGTTCCTGCGCCTGAGTCATCGAATGGCGCGGTAACTGCTGACGGAAACGGTGCTTTTCGCGCTGCACTGCCGCCAGTACACGCGGAGATTAGCCTCAACAAAATACGTGCTGCGGGCACGGTGCCGCCGAATCACGCCGGTCCGGGGCTGCCGTGGCGTCCGATCGGCATGGCCGAAGCGCCCTCTGACGCTGCATGGAGCGCGGACGCGGCTGAGTGGCAGGTGAACCTGAACCCGGGACAGATTCCGAGCGGCGCGAGCAATCTGTTCCTGCGCTTCGGGTATGTCGGTGATGAAGCCCGCTTACTGACGTCCGGCGGCACGCTCCTCGACGACAACTTCTGGAACGGGCAGAACTGGCTCGTGGGCCTGCGACCATTTGCAACTTCAGCAGGCGCTTTGCCGCAACTGCAACTGCATGTGTTGCCGATGCATGCTGATGCGCCACTCTATCTACCCTCGGCAGCCCGTGCGGAGCTGCCGAAGGGGGGACAGGCGCTCAACCTGAAGAGCGTCGAAGTCATCCCCGAATACCAGCTGCGCCTGGCAGCCGGAAAATCAAGGCCATAACTGAATAGACATCTGCACAAAACGGACATGAGCAATTCGTCCAAAGGAACCTACACATTTGCTACGGAGGCAACAATGAAAACACCTACCAAGTACCGGCATTCAAGGGCGCGTAAGACGCTTGCTGCTTCACTGGTGACCGGCTCGCTGCTGATGGTGACCGGCTCTATCGTTCTGAACGAGTGCGCCCCGGCAGCTCGCGCACAAACTACCAGCGCGACCCTCACCGGAACAGTGACCGATCCCACGGGCGCCGCCATCCCCAACGCTCACCTTGTCCTTCACGACACAGGTACCGGAGCCGAGCACCAGATGGACAGCAACGGAAGCGGTGAGTACACGCTTACCGCGCTGCCGCCGGGCGCCTACACGTTGAATGTGACGAGTAACGGGTTCCGCAGTTATCAGCAGCAAGGCATTGTGCTGACGGTAAGCGAACAGGCCACGGCAAATGTGGTGCTGTTAATCGGTGCGACAGAGAACACTGTCACAGTCACTGCGAATGCGTCAGTGATCGACACTACCACTGCGGAGATCAGCACGGTCGTAAACCAGCGGGCCATTTCGCAGTTGCCGTTGAACGGCCGCGATCCCTCAAGCCTGGTATTGTTGGCCCCGGGCACGACAAATGTTCTGAACACGGGCGGAGGCTACCTGCAGAGCGGCTTCTCCTTTCCTACAGAGACCGGTGCCTCAGCGGACGGCGGACGGCAGGGCAGCACCTATTATCTGCTCGACGGTGTTCCGAATGTCGATGCATACCTGGGCCTCGCCGCACCTTTCCCGAATGCCGACGCTACGAGTCAGTTTCGCGTCATCTCGAATAACTTCGACGCACGATATGGTTTCTCGCCGGGCGCCGTAGTCAGCATCGAAACAAAATCCGGCACCAACAGTTTTCACGGTGGATTGTTCGAGTTTCTTCGCAACAACGACCTGAACGCCAGCAACTGGTTTACCGGCCAGGTGGACACATTGAAACGTAGTCAGTTCGGCGGTTACATCGGTGGACCCATCCTGCGGGACCGGCTCTTCTTTTTCGCCAACTACCAGGGCACGCGTTCGGTCGCGAACGGCGCCTCGAACACGACGTACACCCCGACCGCGGCCATGCTGAACGGAGACTTCAGCGCTGTTGGAAAACCTCTTAAAGATCCGAATGCTATAGGGGGTTGTGTCGCTGGTGGGGATCAATCCGGCTGTTTCCCCGGCAACATCATCCCGCAGAACCGACTCAACCCGGCAGCACTTACACTGGCGAAAACCGGGCTGCCGCTCGGGCAGGTTGCATCGACCGGTCAGGTAAATTACACGACCGGCAGAATCGTGAACGATTTCGACGAGTTCACCGGCAGGATCGACTGGGACATCAACCAGAACCAGCGGCTGAGCATACGCTCCTTTACCGATTACTTCAGGCAGCCTTCAGGCGATGTGAACGGCAACATTCTCTCGGTGCTGCAGCTGAATCCTTATGCCGATATCTTCAATGCGCCGATGGAGGACTATAACAACATCGTTCAGCACACGTGGACGATCAGCCCGTCGCTGTTGAACAGTGTTACCTTGTTTTGGAACCAGATGTCCTCGCATAGTTCCGCGATGACGAATGACTCCAACGGCCAGCCGCTCTGCCTGTCGAAGCTGATTAACGTAAGCGAGCCCGGGTGTTACCTCGAAGGTCTTAGTGTTACTAATGGATTTGGTACGGGCTATACGGAACCGTCAAGCGAACTGCGTACAACCTATGGCCTGGTCGACAACGTGACCAAAACCGTCGGCTCTCATACGCTGGCCTTTGGTGTGAATGCTTGGCACCAATTCTCCGAACAGGTGACGCAGTACCCGGCCCAGCCGATTGTGAGCTTCTACGGTTCGTTCACGGGCTTTGGACTGGCGGACTTTCTGCTTGGCGACGCGGGCGGCTATACCCAGGGAGCGGGCCTGGTGCAGGGTGTGCACGGCTGGCAGCTGGGGATCTATGCGCAGGACCAGTACCGCCTGCGTCCAAACGTAACTGTAACCGCGGGCTTACGCTGGGACCCGAACCTCGCGCCTTCTGTTGTCGGCGGCCTCGGCTCGCAGTTTATTCCCGGGCAGCAAAGTACAGTATTTCCCGGTGCGCCGCTGGGTCTTAACTTTCCCGGAGATCACGGTGTAACGGACAGCCTTATGTCGCGAACCTATGGCTATTTCGAACCGCGGATAGGCATTGCATGGCAACCGCAATCGCTGCCTAAAACTGCTGTCCGCGCCGGTTTCGGCTTATTCGATGCACCCTTACCGTACTCGGCGTATGGGCATATCTCAGAGGTCGAGCCCTTCAGCCCGACCTATACCTTCTATGCAGGTTCGACCCCGATTCCATTCTCAGATCCATGGTCGGCGTTTGCAGGCACAGGCCGCAAGAGCCCGTTTCCTCCCTTCTTTTCGCTTGCGAACAAGCCGGGGGCCGACAGCACATTCACGCCTCAACTTACTGTCCCGACCGTGTTCTCGAACGACTACCGCCTGGGCATCACGGAAAGCTGGAACCTGTCTATTGAGCAGCAGTTCTATACGAATTTCGCGCTGCACATGGCTTATGTAGGCAGTGAAAGCTACCACCAGACGGAAGCTATCGACCAGAACCCCGGCTTCTACAACGCGAACCCTACCCTGAACCAGGCACGGCTGCGCTATCCGAACTTCGGCCAGATACTTACCGATTTCAGCAATGGCACAAGCTCGTACCATGCGCTGCAGGTGGGTATTGAAAAACGGCTCTCCGATAATCTTCAGTTTCAGTCGAACTTTACCTGGTCGAAGACGATCGACATCGCGGCCAGCGGCAACATCGCTTTCGGCTCTCCGGAGCTGCCGGATCCTTTTGATCTTCGCTTCAACCGCGGCATTTATCTCAGTATTCCACTTATCTCCATCACGAACTTTGTCTATTCCACGCCCGAGTTAAGAGGCCGAAACCGGCTGATGCGCGAGGTGCTGGGTGGATGGCAGGCAACGGGAATCGTAACCGCCCAGTCGGGCTCGCCGTTCACCATAGGCGGCGCGAGCGGAAACAACTCCGGCGCATTGCAGTACGGTGATCGCGCAGACCGGGTCGCCGGCCAGCAGGTTACCGAACACCAGGGCGGCAAGCGAGACTGGCTGAACCATTACTTCAACACCGCTGCCTTCACTGACAATGCTCCCGGAACATTCGGAAATTCAGGCAAGAACCTGCTGAACGGACCCGCCGTAGTTACGGCGGACTTGGGAGCCGACAAGAACTGGGCAGTACGCGAGGGCTTCGTCCTGCAGTTTCGCTGGGAGGCCTTCAATGCGCTGAACCATCCAAGTTTCGGCTTGCCGAGCACCAATGTCGGTTCCGGAAACTTCGGCCAGATCACCAGCATCGGGGCTGTACCCCCGCGCGTTATGCAGGGGCATTGAAACTCACTTTTTAGAAGCGGTTTCATCATCACGCAACCTTCAGCGCAGAAACAAGGAAAAAGCAATCCCAAGCGGTGCGATGGGTTCTCGCCGTGCTGCTTTGCATTGCCGGTTTAGCTGCGGCTGCACGGCCTGCGAACGCGCAGCAAAGCGCAACGCTGAGCGGCACGGTCTATGACAACTCCGGAGCGGTCGTTTCAGAGGCCGCCATCGAGATAAAGAACGAGGCGTCGGGGATCGTTCGCGATACGGTCTCAAACGCATCCGGGTTTTACACGCTTCCGTTGATTCCGCCGGGCAGCTACACGGTGACCGTCACTGCCAAGGGCTTTAAGCAATACACCCAGAACGGGGTGGCCTTTACCAAGGGGCAAAGCCGGACGCTGCCGAATCTCAAGCTGGACGTCGGCAGTGAAAGCCAGCAGGTCATCGTATCGAGTGCCGCGGAATCAACGATTCCCGTGGATACAGGCGCCGTAGGCACAACGTTGAACAACTACATGGTCTCAAACATAGCGGTTGTCGGTCGGAATGCCGGTGAACTCATCAAGTTCATGCCCGGATGGGCCAAAACGGCGGCCTCGGGCAGGGCGGATCGTTCCCGGATCAGACAGTCGGCACGAACACCGGACCGGCCGGCTCTTTCTCCGCAAATGGCACCCAGCCCCATGGCGCCCTGGGCTACTATCTCAATGGAGTAAATATTGAGGATAGCAACAATGGCACGCAGCTAAGCAATATCAACCAGGACATGATCTCCGAAGTTCAGGTCATGACCAGTTCCTACGGGGCCGACTTCCCGCAGGGACCTACAGTATTCCAGGCCTTCAGTAAGAGCGGCGGCGATAAGTACCACGGGGAAGGGTATCTCTATACCCGCAACTCAAACTTTAATGCCGAGGACGCCTTCGAGAAAAACCAAGGCATTGCTAAGCCCTACGCCTTTGACTATTACGCGGGTGGCAACCTGGGTGGTCCTGTCAAACTGCCGCACGAGAATTTCGGCAACAAGCTTTTCTTTTTCGCCGGCTATGAGTACATGCGCCAGCAACCGCCTGGGCAGTTATATGAGTATTTCGTACCAACTCCGGAGATGCGGGCCGGCAACTTCAGTCCTGCGTACCTGGCGACGCTGCCGACGACCGTTCCGGGCAGCGGGAACGCGGTCCCATGTCCCGCACCATCGGCGACGACCCCTGCGCAAACCGGCAAAAACTATGTATGCAATGCCGGCCTGGTTTTCAATAATGGGCAGCTTCCAAGTATCGATCCGAACGCGCTCGCTCTGCTCAAGTTCTACCCACAGCCGAACATCGACCCGGCAACCCATAGCGGCAATAACTACCAGTACATCAGCAATGTTCCACAAAACCGCTGGGAGTTTGCAACCCGGATCGACTATAGCATCAGCGAGAAAACAAAGCTGTTCGGTTCCTATCAGCTGCAGCATGAAAAGGACATTCATCCTTTTGCAGTGTTCTATGCGCCCAGCAATGCGTTGTCCTATCCTTCGCCTATTGTGGCTCCAACGACATCAAACCTTGTCACGATCAATCTTACGCACGTCTTCAACCCGTCTCTGACGAACGAGCTTATTGCTTCTTACGTGCGCTATTCCAATACAAACAACCCTGAAAATGCAGCGGCCGTTACGCTGCAGGCGATCGGCTTCTCGGCGCCTACGCTCTTCGGCTCCACGCGCAGACAGTTCCCTAACATCAACATGAACTACGGCAGCGGGCTTGCCGGTTTTTACGGTACTTCGTTTGAAAGCCCCCTGGCGGGCGGTTCATTCGGCAAGATCCTGCGCCGCGAGGCCGTGACTGACAATGTGACCAAGATTCTCGGCACACATAACATGAAGTTCGGCTTCTACTGGGTGCTCAACAATAATGAGTAGTCCAGCGGCGGCGGCAACACTTTCTCGCAGGGCGATTCTGACTTCGAGAACTCTTCTTCTACCGGCACCGGCAACCCGATCGCGGACTTCATGCTTGGCCGTGCAAGCAGCTACTCGCAGGCCAGCTCCGACTCAGTAGATAATGCGATCGCCTTTCAGTATGACTTTTATGCGCAGGACCAATGGAAGGCGAGCCGCAAGCTGACGCTGAACTACGGCATTCGCTTCACCCATCTGGGCCAATGGTTTGCGCCAACGATCGGGGTACAGGTCTTCGACCCTTCCACCTATGACAACTCGCCCAACGCGCCGTCGAATACCGGGCTTTCCTGGCACGCAATCGACAAGAACGTTCCGCGCTCCGGTCTTGACTCGAAGTTTTACTACGATCCTCGCGTCTCGCTTGCTTACGACATCTTCGGCACCGGCAAAACGGTGTTTCGCGGGGGCTTTGCTGTGTACCATTATCTGCAGAGCGAAGACATCGGCGGCGCTACCGAAGGCGCGGCGGGAACTTACAATTACACAACTCCGACCAGCCTGACTTCCTACGCAAGTGTTGCCTCCTTTTCTCCTTCATCACTCAACCAGAACAACACAAGCATTAGTGCAATGCAAAAGGGATACAGCGATCAGCCGCACGTGAACGACTGGAATGCGACACTGTCACAGGCACTACCGTACCATTCGGCTATGGAGGTCTCTTACCTCGGAAGCCTGAGCCATGGCTTGCTGCTCGACGGTCCGATTGCCAACTTGAATAACATTCCCGCAGGCACCTTTTTTAAGCCGGATCCAATTACGGGAGTCGTCACGCTGCCGAACCAGCCTACTTTCAACACGCAGGACTACAATCCCTATCACAACTACCAGACACTTACCGTGGTTCACGGAGGCAGCTACTCTAACTACAACGCAGTGCAGGTCTCGTGGCAAAAGCAGTCGGGTCCCGTCACTTTTCTTACCAACTATACTTTCGGCAAAGCTCTGGGCATTCGCGATAGCGACTCCGACAACGGCGCAGGCGCTGGCACTGAGGTCAACCCATTTAACCTGCAGGATAACTACAGCATGCTCGCCTACGACCACACGCATATCTTCAACACTGCATATGTTGTGCAGCTACCCAGTCCGTTGCATGGCAACCCATTTCTTTCCGGGGCGGTAAATGGCTGGACTGCATCCGGTGGGATTCAGCAAAAAAGCGGGGCGCCGATCCAACCAAATACGAACGGCGACCTCAATGCGCAGTATCCGAGTACAGTCAGCAATAGCCTTAACATAGGCACCAGCTCTATTCCGCTGCTGCCGGTTTTTACCTGCGATCCACGTAAGGGCTGTCTTCCGGCCAACGCTTCAATACTTCTTGTTTTACACTTCCGGCCGCTCTGACTGTAGCCGGCCAGCTTGGGCAGAACGGCCAGTATGTGTGGCCGTATATCAAGGGGCCGGCGTATTTCGATGCAGATCTTTCGGCGTTCAAGAGCTTTAGTGTTCGCGAAGGACAGAATGTGCAGTTCCGGATTTCGGCATTTAACTTTATCAATCACGCGCTGCCGCAGTTCAATGCCAATGGAAGCGGAAGTGACCTACGCCTGAGCTTTATCGGTACGAATAATGCGCCCAGCCAGACAAACACCAACGTTATAACAAACGGGAAACCAACCTATGAAGTAGGGAGCCGTATTCTGGAGCTGGCATTGAAGTACAACTTCTGATCGCACGCGCAGAGGAGTGGTGTGCGTGCAGTGACTAACCTCGGTCATTCTGAATGTCAGGCGAAGGATCGTTGATGCTATAAGACCAGCGTCATGCCGAATCCTCCGTGGCGTTCAGAATGATGGAGACTTGCTGTTATCTCTGATAATGATTGCTGTGAGAGCTGCCAAGGTGAGTAGAAGATGAGGTATGCATTCTTATGGCGCTTTGCCGTGTCGGTCCTGTCACTGCCTGCAGGCGCCGTTCTGGCGCAAGGACCGCCGCTCCATCCGGGTGTCGTTTTGGGTGAGCAGCAGATATACGCAGCCCTGCTGGTGAACCTGAACACCGGCACACTTCGCTTGAAGCCGTGTGGCGACGGTGTCGTGCGGGTGACGTTCGCACCTGGAACCTCCATTCCCGAACTGAGTAACCCCGCGCTTGCCGACCGGGTTTGCACGGACACCAAATTCACAGCAGGCCTGACCATAACAGAACTGCTTATGCACACCGCGGGGTTCACCGTAGCCGTGAGCCTCAACAGCGGCGCAGTGCGCTTCCGCGACAGCACCGGGACGACACTGCTGGCGGAAACAGACTGGCCGTTTCCACGAAAGCTTCAGGCAACAGTTACAGGTAATATGGCGACAAATCGCGCGTCGGTGTGGTTCGCGCTGACCCCCGAGGAGAGTCTGTATGGCTTGGGACAACATGAGACCGGGCAATTGAACCTGCGGAACCAGCAGTTTGAGCTGACGCAGGACAACACCAGTATCTCGGTTCCGTTCTTCTTATCGTCGAAAGGTTACGGTGTTTTGTGGATCAACGGCTCGGCGACAGACTGGAACAACCGCTTTCAGCAGGAACTGTCGATCCGCTCGGATATTGCCAAGGCTGTTGACTACTACTTTATCCCCGGACCATCTTTCGATCGCATCATTGCAGGCTACCGGCGGTTGACCGGCGCCGCGCCTCTGATGCCCCGTTGGGCGTACGGATACTGGCAGTCAAAGCTGGCGTATGCAAGCCGCGAAGAGTTGCTCGAAACTGCATCGAAGTATCGTCAGTTACAGATTCCGCTTGATAACATTGTCCTGGACGAAAAATGGGAGACCAGGCTCGGTTCACACGTCTTTACGAGCGCCTATCCCGACATGCGCGCCGCGATCCAGACGCTGCACGACGAGCATGTACAAATCATGACGTCGATCTGGCCTTTGTACGAGCCGGGCAGCGCGAACTTCGACACCATGGCGGAGAATGGATGGTTTGTGTCGAGGGGAGTAAACCGTGTTTCTCCATATAACCTGGGGTCGCGGCTGTATGATGCCTTCAGTCCTGGAGCACGTGCGGAGTACTGGCAGGAAGCGAAGCGCTCGCTCTATGACATTGGCGTGGATGGGTTTTGGCTGGACTCGACCGAACCGCTGGATGCTTTCGGTGAGGAGCGCGGACCAGTTCTTGCCGGGGCGCAGACGGCGCTTGGCAACGGCTCTGCCTATTTAAATCTGTTCCCGCTGATGACGACCTCAGCCATTTATGACGGGCAGCGCGGCGCTGGAAACAAACGTGTGTTCATCCTGACGCGCTCTGCCTATCTCGGCATGCAGCGCAATGCGGCGGCGGTATGGTCGGGCGATACGTCGACCACGTGGGAGCCCTTCCGCAGGCAGATTCCAGCCGGGCTCAATTACTCCAAGACGGGGCTGCCGTACTGGACAAGTGATATCGGTGGCTTTGTCGGCGGAAACAGCAGTAATGCAGCCTATCGTGAGCTGTTTGTGCGGTGGTTCGAGTACGGCGCATTTTGCCCGATCTTTCGGGTGCACGGAGCGCGTGAGGACCACCAGAACGAATTGTGTTCGTTCGGCACGGAAATTCAACAAATTCTTACGCGATATGACCGGCTGCGCTACCGGCTGATGCCGTACATTTACGCAATGGCCGCGAGAACTATCTTCGATGGTTATACGCCGATGCGGGCACTGGCGTTCGATTTTCGTGAAGACACGAAGGCATTGAACATTTCAGATGAGTTTCTGTTTGGCCATCGTTGCTGGTAGCTCCGGTGATGGCGGCCGGAGCGACTGGCCGCGATGTGTATCTGCCGGCAGGAGCGGACTGGTACGACTTCTGGACGGGTGCGCGGCTGCATGGCGGTCAAACTGTGCACCGCGATGCTCCGCTGGATGTGTTGCCGCTGTATGTGCGCGCGGGCACGGTACTGCCGCTGGGCGCGGAGGAGCAGTACACAGGCCAGTATCCTGACGCTCCAATCGAACTGCGTGTATATCCCGGAAGCGACGGAGAAGTTAATCTTTATGACGATGACGGCACCACCTATCGCTATGAAAAGGGCGAGCAAGAGACGTAGACGATTCGATGGGACGATGCGGCACAGAGTTTGAATTTCGCTGCGGTGCGTGGGCACACAGCCGGAGCTTTGGCGCACAGGGAGTTCCAGGTTGCGGTAGTTTCCGGCAGTAATGGAACGGGTGAAAGTGCGGCGCAGCAAGTGCGCCCGGTGCAGTATGCAGGAGAAGCGATGCGGGTCGCGTTCTGGGTGAGGAATTGCTGATCCCAATCTCAAGATCGGGATATGGAGCACCAGCACTTATAAGCGGTCTCACATATACAGCTGCGGTTTCGGTGAAGAGTGTGAGCCCCGCTTCGGCGGCGGGTCTCATGGGTGACGTTTCTGGAGTTTGCGTGTTTATGAGACCGCTTTTAGCCGCAATGACCTCCAAACACATGCCTTGACGGAGATTCCGTTGCAGCTTCCTGTTCAGACGCCACTTATCCGATTACAGAAGAGCAAATTGTTTCTCGGTGCAGTTCGGATCACCTCAGAGCCTTACCGTGCTCTATTATCCGTTTTCTGAAGTGACCCCGCCCACTGCGGTCCTTCGTTGTACCAGTAGTAAGTGCTCGCACACCATCACGACGTCGCCGCCCTGGTTGAAGAGTTCGAGCGCTTCGGCAACGATGCCCATCTCCGGGCGTTTGTGATCGCGCTTTTCCTTGATGGTTAGTTTGGCGTGCACCGTGTCTCCGATGAAGACCGGCTTGACAAAGCGGAGGCGATCGTAACCATAGGAGAACGCGACAGGATTGATTGCGCCGGCGCCCAGGCCTACAGCTATCGTAAAGATCAGTGTGCCGTGCGCGATGCGCTGACCGAAAGGCTGCTGCTTGCACCACTCTGCGTCCATATGGTGCGGATAAAAGTCGCCGCTCTGGCCGGCGTGCAGCACGATGTCTGTTTCCGTAATCGTGCGCCCCAGTGTGGTGCGCTCGGAGCCGGTAACAAAATCCTCAAAATAGAGGCTTTCAATCATCGCAGGATTCCCAGGTTGTTATTAATCTCGGCGGCGCATTGGCGAACTGCTTTGAGATGTGTAGCACTACCGGCCTTCTGTCGCCGGGCGCCCTCGAGAAACGGCATCACCAGAGCGCCTATCGTATCGGTTCCGCGCACTCCTACAATCGCAGCAGCATCCTGCACTCCTTCGGTCAAACCGCTGGGAGACAGGGCGAAATCAGTTCCGCGCAAACGCTTCAGCACGTCAAGCAATCGTTTGCGCTCGGCGGCCGGCTTTTCCTTAAAGCTCTTGTCGGCAGCTAGGAAGCCCTCGGCGTCCTGCGGGGTGAGTTGGCTGAGGAGCAGCTTGCCGGAGGTCGTCTCGACAAGCGGAAAGGTCGTGCCTTCGCCCACCGCGAGGCAAATGCGGCGCGACGGCATCCGCTCCATCAGGATCAGGACAGAAGATCCGGTCTGCACGCTCAGATGACAAGCCTGACTGGACTCCTCAACCAGTTTTTCCATCGGCATCCGTGCGGCGTTTCGCAGCAGGCTGGCAGCGTTCTGCTTGTGTCCCAGCTCATACAGCCGCAGCGTGAGCCGGTATGGTCCGGAGGCCGATTGCCGTCTTATATAGCCGCGCTCCTCCAGGCAAGTGAGCATCCGAAAAAACTCGTTCTGAGAGCGGCCAAGTTTCTGGGCGAGTTCCAGCTGCGACAGTGGAAGCGGCGAATCGGCAAGAGCCTCCAGAATGTCCAGTCCCTTCTCCAGAGCCGGGGCCCGATAGCGCTGCTTCGCTTCCATAGGCGCATTTTACATTCAGGCTGTCGGCCAGCCGGGTCGCAGGTTCCTGGTCGGCAGTCGCTCTACCTGCGAAAATGTCTTACCTATAAAAGATGATTTCATATAGACTCTATCCCGACGTGAAACAAGCAGATCCAGTGGCGTTGCGAGGCATCTCCTGGAACCACTCGCGCGGGTTTACGCCCATGGTGGCGACCGCGCAGCGCTTTCATGAACTGCATCCGCATGTCGAGATCGCATGGACGCGGCGCTCGCTGCAGGAGTTTGCTGATACACCGCTCGATCAACTGGCAAAACAGTTCGACCTGTTTGTTATCGACCATCCCTGCATCGGCCTGGCGGCTCGCACCGGCGCATTGCTCGGGCTCTCTTCCTATATCCCGGCGGAAGCGTTGCAGACACAGGAGCAGGAGTCAGTTGGGCAAGCGCACCGCAGCTATCGGCTGGCCGGGGAACAGTGGGCACTTGCTATCGATGCCGCCGCGCCTGTCAGTGCCTCCAGGCCCGATCTGCTGGAGCGGCATGGCGGCGCGCCAGGAACATGGGATGAGATGATCGCGCTCGGACGCAAGGGAGTAGTGGCCTGCCCGAGCATTCCGCTCGACGTGTACGGCAACTTCCTGAACCTTTGCGCTTCGCTCGGCAATTCCATTTTCCCCGACAACGATACAGTTGTGTTGCGGCAGGCCGGCGCCGCCGCGCTCGAGATGCTGCGCGAACTCGCCGCCGTTGTTCCGGCGCGCTTCCTTCATCTGGATCCCATTCGCACACTCGAGGCAATGTCGCAGCAGGATATATGGGCGTACTGTCCCTTTATCTACGGCTACAGCAACTATGCGCGTTCGGGCTACGCCCCGCATCGGCTCCGCTTTGGCGAGGTTGTAACTGTAGCGCCTGGCATTAGTTCAGCTACGATGCTGGGAGGCACCGGCCTTGCTGTGTCAGCTAACTGTACGCACCCGAAGATCGCCGTCGAGTACGCCCGGTTCGTGGCCAGCCCCGAGATACAGCGCGGCTTATACTTTGAGGCCGGCGGCCCGCCCGCCCTGCGCTCTGCGTGGCTGGACGGGGAAGTGAATCGCGCCAGCGCCGACTTCTTTCGCGACACGCTTCCGCTGCTGGAACGAGCCTTCGTGCGTCCTCGCTATGACGGCTACATTGGCTTCCAGGAAGGAGCCGGTCTGCTGATTCACACATACCTGCGCGAAGGCGGTGCTCCGGCAGCGGTGCTCGAAGCACTGGACGCGCTGTATCGAGGGTCTCGGGGGAGTTTATGACGCTGCCGCTTGATGGAATCACCGTACTTGAGTTCAGCCAGTACCTGGCCGGCCCCTATGCCGGACTGCGAATGGCCGACCTGGGCGCACGGGTCATCAAGATTGAACGGCCTGCGGGCGGCGACCCCTGCCGCCAACTGGCGCTCAAGAACATCCTTATCGACAGCGATAGCACTGTTTTTCCACGCAGTCAATCGCGGTAAGGAGTCCGTAACAGCCGACCTGAAGAATGCTGAGGACCTTGCGTTTGCGAAGCAGTTGATTGCGCGCGCCGATGTGCTGACTCGCAACTTCCGCCCCGGTGTGATGGAAAAACTGGGTCTCTCCTGGGAACAGGTGAAACAGATCAACCCTCGTCTCATTTATGGCGCCGTAACCGGATACGGAAAAGAAGGCGCGTGGAAGAGCAAACCCGGACAGGATCTGCTGGCGCAGTCTCTCTCCGGGCTCACATGGCTGACGGGCGATGCCGGTGACCCGCCTGTGCCTTTCGGTCTCGCGGTGGCAGATATGCTCTGCGGCACACATCTTGTCCAGGCAATTATCGCTGCGCTGATTCGCCGCTCGCGCACAGGCAGTGGGGCGCTGGTTGAGGTTAGCCTGATGGAGTCACTAGTCGACCTGCAGTTTGAGGCGCTTACCACCTTTTTTAACGACAACCATCGCCTGCCGCAGCGCGCGGCACATCGCAACGCACACGCCTATCTCGGCGCGCCCTACGGCATTTATCCGACGCGCGGCGGTTTTATCGCGATTGCGATGGGTTCTCTTGCTAAGCTGGCGTCGATCCTGCACTGCGACGCTCTGCTGCCTTTTACTCACACTGCACAGCAGGCGTTCGAGCGGCGCGACCAGATATGGCAGGTGCTCTCAGCGCACCTGAAGAGAGAAACGACCGAGTTCTGGTTAAAGAAGCTCGAAGCAGCGGATTTCTGGTGCGCCGATGTATTTACGTACGCACAACTGCTTGCGAGCGACGGCTATCAGCACGTTTGCATGGAGCAGACGGTGCGGCGGCCCGAGGGCGCCGCGATCCGTACGCTGCGATGCCCAATCCGCATCGATGGCGAGCGGCTCTACTCGTCGAAAGCCGCGCCGCGGCTGGGCGACTCGACCGGCACTCTGAAGCAGGAGCTGCGTGATGAGTGAGGCTAAGCCGCTCGAAGGATTTCTGGTCGTCGACTTCAGTCAGTTCCTCTCCGGACCCTCGGCGGCGCTGCGCCTGGCGGACCTCGGCGCGCGGGTCATTAAGATCGAGCGGCCGGATACAGGCGACATCTGCAGGCAGATGTATATCTCTAATGTCGTTCTCGATGGCGATTCGACAATCTTTCACTCTATCAACCGCAACAAGGAAAGCTTTGCTGTAGACCTGAAGATAGCAGCCGAACGGGACAAGGTGCGCAAGCTGCTCAAGCGCGCTGATGTGGTGCTACACAACTTTCGTCCCGGGGTTATGGAACGGCTGGGATTCTCCTACGAAGAAGTACGCGCCTTGAACCCCGGTATTGTTTACGGCTCTATCAGCGGCTATGGAAGCGACGGCCCGTGGAGCTACAAGCCAGGGCAGGACCTTCTCTTACAAGCTATCTCCGGGCTCACATGGCTGAGCGGTAACGACGGCGACGGACCTGTACCCATGGGTCTCTCGGTGTGCGATATGCTTGCCGGCGCGCAGCTCACCCAGGGTGTGCTCGCCTGCCTGCTGCGCCGCGGCCTGACTGGTCAGGGTGCGCTTGTCGAGGTGAGCATGCTCGAGGCTATTTTGGACTTTCAGATAGAGCCGCTCACAACCTTCCTGCAGGATGGAGGTGAGGAGCCGGTGCGCACGGCACTCAGCAATGGGCATGCTTATCTCGGGGCGCCTTAAGGCATCTATGCCACGCGCGACGGTTTTCTGGCGCTGGCCATGGGCAGCATTGTGCGGCTCGGCGAACTGCTCGACTGCCCAAACCTGCTTGCATTTCCAGATGCCGCGAGCTGGTTTGCGCAGCGCGACGAGATCAAGGCGGAGCTGAGCAGTCACTTGCGAAGCAAGGATACGAAGCACTGGCTGGCGCGTCTCGAACCGGCTGACATCTGGTGTGCCGAGGTGCTCGACTGGAACCAGCTCACGACACATCCGGCGTATCACGCGCTGGACATGGAACAAACAGTGTTCCGCAGCGATGGGCTGGCAATGAAAACTACGCGCATCCCGATGCGATTCGAAGGAGAACGGTATGCAAACCCGATCGGCTCGCCGAAGGTGGGGGAACACACGGACTCCATCGCGAAAGAGTTTAATTTGTGATCGCCGCGGTTACCGATGAAATTCTCGATACGCATCAGCACATGCGCAGGCTTTTTCACGAAACGCGGGCCTCCCCTACGGGATCCCGCGCAGTTCTGAGCGGGAGAAAACAGCATGAACGCAGCACGTTACATCGGCAATCGCACGTTTACGATCGACGCTTGTGAGCCGCAGAAGCCCGCAGCCGGCGAAGTTCGCCTCAAGGTCGCCTATTGCGGCGTCTGTGGCACAGACCTGCATGTTTTTCACGGCGACATGGACCGGCGCGTTCGCATGCCCCAGGTGATCGGCCACGAAATGTCCGGCACCGTCGAAGAGCTGGGTGAAGCCGTCACCGGACTTCAACCGGGCGACCCGGTCGTCGTGCGTCCTCTCGACAATCGCGGTGAAACCGAAGCGGATCGAGGGTTCAGTCATATCTGCCGCGATCTCAAGTTCATGGGCATCGATTCTCCCGGAGCTTTGCAGGCCTCGTGGACCGTGCCTGCCTTCACCATTCACAAGCTGCCCCCGGGCATCGATTTGAAGCTCGCCGCGTTGACCGAGCCGCTGGCAGTGGCCTGCCACGACGTGCGCATGGCGGCGGCCCCATCGGCATGCTCATTGCCATGGTTGCGCGCGAAGCGGGGGCGCGCGTCGTGCTTTCTGAAATCAGCGACTTCCGCCTCCAGTTCGCGCGTCGGCTTGGCTTTGAAGCAGTGGACCCGCGCACTACGGACCTGCCCGCGCTGATAAGCGAGCACTCCGGCGGGAGCGGCGCCGATGCGGTATTTGAAGTCTCGGGTGCAAAAACAGCCATGCTCAGTGCGCCCGAGCTACTCCGCATCCGCGGTCGCTTGCTGCTGGTGGCTATCTACCCCAAACCAATCGAGTTCAATCTATTTCCTTACTTCTGGAAAGAGTTGCGATTGCAGGGCGCGCGCGTCTACGAGCCCGAAGACTACGACCGCGCTATCGGCCTGATCGCAACCAACAAGCTTCCGCTTGCTGACATGATCAGCGCGGTGCTACCCCTCGACCAGATCACACAAGCTTTCACCACCCTTGAGTCCGATCCGAATGCGATGAAGATTCTGATCGACTGCGGCGAAATTGCACGCTAAGCATCACAGCGCCGGTCAGGAGAAACGATTGACGAATCCGCTGCTTGGCATCGGTCTGCACGGGGTGGGCGCACTCAGTTCGTCGCTCTGTTACACGCCCCAGAAGAAGACCCGCGCCTGGTCGTGGCAGACCTACTGGATGGCGCAGGCCGCAGTGTGCTGGCTGTTGCTGCCTGCCGCGGTCGCGGCCCTCACGGTGCCGCACCTTGGCGCCGTTCTGGCCGAGGCCCCGCGGGCGGCTATGCTCCACTCCTTCCTGCTCGGGCTTGGCTACGTATTGGCGGAACCGCCTTCGGCATCTCCATCCGTTATCTCGGCTTCTCCGTCACGTATGCCCTTTCAATCGGCATCTCCTGCGTGGTCGGCACGTTGCTGCCGCCGCTGTTCGCGCACCAGATGAGCACGCTTCTACGCCGGACCGGAAGCGGCTGCGTATTCGCCGGCATTCTTGTGGCGACCGCCGGCATCTTCGTTTCCGGCGTTGCCGGCAGACTGCGCGATCGCGACTCGTCCGGCATGCGCGAAGCTGCGGCAGACAATTCCGCGAACCTGCGCAAAGGTCTTTTCTTCGCCGTTGTTGCCGGACTGCTCTCGGCGGTCTTCGGCCTCGCGCTCGCAGCCGGGCAGCCGCTGGCTGACACCGCGGCCCGTTACGGCGCCGGTCAGTTTCAGGGCAATGTCATTCTCATCTTCGCCTGCGGCGGTGCGTTCGTCACCACCGCGATTATCTGCCTGCTGCTGCACCTGCGCGAAGGTTCTCTGCGTGAGTACATCGCCTTTGCAGACGGGCCGCAGCGCCGCCTACTTGCGGCTAACTTCGCACTCGCCGCCCTTACTGGGGCGCTGTGGTACGGGCAGTTCTTCTTCTACGGCATCGCTCACACGTGGATGGGGAAATATGCCTTTGTAAGCTGGGCTCTGCACATGGCGATGCTGGTGTTATTCAGCGCTTTCGTAGGCCTTTTTCTCAAGGAGTGGCACCATTGTCGCCCGCGCACCATCGCCACTCTCATGGCCGCGCTCTTTTTGCTTGTGGGCGCGTGGCCGCTATCGGCTGGGGCAGTTATCAGGGTGCCGGCTGATCGCTCTCTGCTCGCTAGGTTTCTGTTAAGGAGGAAGCAATGAAAGTTCTGGATATGTTCCGACTGGACGGCAAACTGGCCCTCGTCACAGGCTGCAGGCGAGGCATCGGCCGAGCGATCGCGGTGGCGCTGGCCGAAGCAGGTGCCGACATCCTGGGCGTCAGCGCGTCGCTCGAGGCAAGCGGCAGCGAAGTGGAGCGCGAGGTCCGCAGCCTGGGGCGAAGCTTTCACGGTGCGGCCTGCGATTTCGCCGACCGGGACGCGCTCTACACTTACATCGCGCACTTGAAAGCGAAATTCCCCACGCCCGACATCCTGGTCAACAACGCGGGCATTATCCTGCGCAAACCGGCGGCCGAACACCCGGACGAATACTGGGACAAGGTGCTCGAAACGAACCTGAGCGCGCAGTTCATCCTGACGCGTGAACTCGGCCGGCAGATGGTGGCACGCGGTTCGGGCAAGATAATTTTTACCGCGTCGCTGCTTACCTTTCAGGGCGGCGTCACGGTGCCCGGCTACGCGGCCAGCAAGGGCGGTGTGGGGACTTTGACCAAGGCGTTTGCCAACGAATGGGCCGGCCTCGGCGTAAACGTAAACGCCATCGCACCGGGATATATTGTGACCGACAACACAGAAGCTTTGCGGGGCGACCCGGAGCGGAGCGCCAGTATTATGGCGAGGATTCCAGCCGGTCGCTGGGGCACTCCCGAGGATTTCAAAGGGGTCACCGTGTTCCTGGCCTCCGACGCCGCAGCTTACATTCACGGGACCATCCTGACCGTCGATGGGGGATGGATGGGGCGCTGAACCAGCGTTGCGTCCAGGGCCCTTTGCAATAGAACGAGCAACCTCTGCCTGCCCGTCTGTAGTTTCGCGCTACGCTGCCGAGGCCCCGGAAGTCACCCCTCAAATGCAGAAAGCTGGAGCTGGAGAATCAAGTTGACAGCTGATGCGAATGCGGGGTAGGTTCATCTTCGCAAGTGAAGAATGTATTTACATATGGATATGCAGACCTGGGCAGGTAAGAGAAGATCGGCAACATCTTGCGAATCAGGAAGCGATACCGCGGACTCTTCGGCGGTCCCCATATCGCTCCGATGTTGAAGCACGATCAGAGATCCACCGGCACGAGCAAGTGGTTTCAGAGCGAAAGAGGAAAGAACAGGAGACCTCGAATGATCAGAGCTAACAGTGGAGGCAAATTCACCGTGCGAGCATTGCGTTCATGCGGAGCTCTCTCAGTACTTGGCGGCACTCTTGCTCCGGGAATCCTTCTGGCGCAGGGCACGACCGCATCTCTGAGTGGCACCGTGGCGGATTCCACTGGAGCGGTATTACCGAACGCCGCCGTGGAGTTGAAGAATGAACATAGCAGCGATCGGCGCGCATCGAAAAGCGACGGATCGGGCCTGTTCTCATTTTCCGGCGTACCATCGGGCGACTACGATTTGTCAGTTACCTCACCCGGTTTCAAATCCTTCGAGCAGACAGGCATCCATCTCGATCCGAGCGATCAAAAGTCGGTCCGCACGTTAAAGCTTTCCGTCGGAGCATCGAGTTCCGTGACGGTCAGCAGCGCGGCGGGCAGGGTCGAAACCGATACAGGAGGCATCAACTCGCTAATTACGGCGAACGAAATCAAGAACCTTTCAGTGGAGGGGAGAGACGTTACAGAGTTATTCAAGACGCTGCCGGGCTTTGCCAGCAATCCCAGCGGGGGCCTGCCCGATAACTCCACTTACGATCCGTCGCAGGTGAGCGTGACCGGTGCGCTCGGCACCTATGCTGCGAATGGGAGTCCGATCAACGGGGTCAGCCTGCTCTCCGACGGTGCCGACATCAGCGATCCCGGCAACTTTGGGGCCGCGCTTCAAACCATCAATTACGAGCAGGTAGCGGAGGTAAAAGTACAGACCTCCAGCTTTACGGCGGATTCACCGCGGGGACCGGTCGTAGTAAATGCCATTGGAAAGTCGGGCGGCGACCACTTTCACGGGTCACTGTACACCTACGCGCGCACTTCAGAGCTGGACGCGACCGACTGGCTCGCCAATTACACCGGACAACTCAAGCCGCCGGACCGACAGGTCTACCCTGGTTTCACCTTAGACGGCCCTGTGCTTATCCCGGGCACCGGGTTCAACAAAGGCAGGAAGCTGACTTTCTTTGTGGGCGCGGAAGATTATGCGCAGCGGGATGCGTATGCGTACGGTTCGGCCAGCGCCGCGACGCTGACGGCACTGGTTCCCACTGCGGCGATGCGCACTGGCGACTTCAGCGCGGCTCAACTTCAGCAGTATCTCGGGCCCAATTATCAACCAATTCAGAATGTAGATGGCTCGAAGGGACCCGGCTGCAACCCGTCGGATCCGTATGCCAACATTTGTTATGTGCCACAAACCGGGCCGGCCGGCCAGGCGCTGACCAACGGCAACATTGGCGCCTATCTCGACCCTAGATCGCTGGACATTATCCACTCGCTGCCCCTGCCGAATACACCGAGAAACGGCACTTACAACTATGTCACTACCAACCTGATTAATAACGACCTTTGGCAGGCAAGGGGCCGTATCGATGACGCTATTTCATCGAACAACCATCTCTTCGTAATCTACAGCACAGAACGCGGAAAGAACGGTGTGCCACAGTCCGAGTATTACTCGCCGCGCGGCTCCCTTGGCGGAGTCAATACACCCGGCGGCGGCCTGCTCAACGACGTCAACTCGGAACTGGGAAGCCTGAACCTGACGACCGTGTTTACGCCTACGCTGACGAATGAGTTCTATGTCGCAGGTTCCTCGTTGAACCAGGAGTTCGTTGCCAAGGATTTTGCGGCAACCCAGGCCGGGTATCCGTACAACGGCGTGTTCAACAACGGAAGCCACGTGCTCCCGGCGCTGGAAGATTATGGAGACGACGGCCTGCCGCTCTTGCTGACCCCAGACTTCAGCAATGGCGGTATCTACCAGAAGAAGTGGATCCGTACTGCCGGCGACAATGTGACCAAAGTCGTGGGGCCGCACACGCTTGAAACCGGATTCTTTTTCCAGATGGATACCAACAATGCTGTCGTTCCCGGAGTGCAAACCAACGGAGCTGTCAGCCTCTACTATTTCGGAGAGACTTACACAGATCCGGTCGCCGGCCTTGTGCATGATACCGGCACAGTCGGCAGCGGGTCCGGAGGCAATTTTCTCGCGAACTTTCTCGAAGGCAGTGTTCAGAGTTACAGCCAGAGCACGATCCAGCCGCACCAGAACGTCTATTTTTTTAACTATTCCGGATTTCTACAGGATCACTGGCGCGCAACCCAGCACCTCACAGTCGACCTGGGTCTACGCATTGAGCACATCACGCCCTGGGGCGATGCGCACAATATCGGCGTTCCGGTGTTTGACGCAGCCAGCTATGCCAGCGGAACCAATCCGGCCCAGCCGGGATTTCTGTGGCATGCCATCGATCCACGCATTCCCGTCACCGGGCGGCCCACAAGGTGGGGCTATGTGGAGCCGAGAGTCGGCTTAGCCTGGGATATGTACGGAACCGGCAAAACGATTCTGCGCGCCGGGGCCGGCATTTACCGAACGCATGATGGTGTTGGCAACGCGATCGTGGGCTACACCACTGCCAATGTAAGTGGGCCTATCAAACTGTCTTCAATTCTGCAACTACAGTCCGCGTTGATCAGTATCCCGCCATTCCCACGCACGCAGGCGAAGGCGCCGCTAACATTGCTGCCGGCCTCGTCTGATTCTGAAGGCCAGGATGTTATCGCGGATTCCTACAATCCAAACGCTAAGAACAACAATGTTGAAAACATCGCACTCTATCCAGTCTGGCCCTTCGGCTTGATAGGGGACTCGTCTCCGCTTCTCGCGCTGGCGCGACGCACTTACGACTATCGCCCCTATCCGGTGTACCCAGTTACCGCCGACTGGAGTTTCGATCCGATCCAGGCGGCAAGACTCGGGCTGGGAAGCGAGGTAGGCACGACGCTGATCAAGCTGACAGAGACTTACCAGAAATTTGCGAATGGGCTGGCCAACTGGGGAGGCGGCTCTGGCGAGTTCTACATCGAGCAGGTTGGGGTAACAGCCACTGCGCTGCAAGAAGCACTTGTACAGGACTATGACGGGCTCATCCGTATAGCTCCCGCTATACCACCGGGATGGAACTTCGCGGGAACGGTGTTCGTGCGCGGAGGGACAAAGGTGGACGTGCAAACCAACGCCGGCATCGTCACAACAGTAGTGATTGAAGCCGGCACGACCGAACGCCTCAGGCTCCGCAATCCATGGCCCGGAAATCAATTTAACATCAAAGATTCAGAATCAGGCGCCCTGCCGGTGAACAATGACGCTAGCCAGGAAGTAAGCTTTCGCGCCGAAGCGCACCATGACTACGTTGTCACTCGATCAGGTGGGGCAGTCCCTAAACTGCGCTTTGCGCCGATGACAGGCGAGCCTGCCCAGGCTGCGAGAAGCCTTGGTAGTAGTGAAATTGGGCTGAGGCCTCAGCCTTCTCAGTAAGCCAGACTGTAACAGCAATTGCATCTGGTTCTCTTGCTGTCGATACAATTGAAACCCTAAGAGTCAGCTCGAAATGCTCCAATGCTGTTTGCACCTGCGCCCTGAACAGAACGCCATTCGTTCAGTCGAGGTCATCCCCGACGACAACATTCACATCCGCAGCCTTGGAGTTTTTCTGATCGACGATCAGAAAGGTGCGGGCCTCGCCGCTCGTGGGTGTCATGCTGCTGCCGTTCAGCTTCGGGATAAGCGAGCCGGCGCCGGTGATGAGCAGGGTGTACTCCGTGACTGGAAGGCTTAGATAGCCTGATACGGTACCTGGGGCTATGTTGCTCAGGATCGGCGTCGCATCGGCAAGGGCCGTGCCGTTTGTCAGCAGGTAGACATCGAGATTGCCGGCCACCGGCGCGCTCTCAATCACGCGAACCATGATCTGACCCGACGGCGGCGCGACAGACTGGTCGGGAAGAATGCTGGCCTGAAAGTCGCTGCCGTCACCGGTGAGCAGCATGGAATACTGTTGCCCCGCGACGGTGGTCAGCGCAACTTTCTGGCCGCCGGTTGCGGTACCTGTGATCCGCGCCGTGACGATCGCGGTGCCTGCTCCGACGGCGGCGTAGCTGCTGAACCCCGGAGCCCCCAGGTTTGTCGTGATCAGCTGCGAACCGACCAGCGTATCCATGCCTCCGCCGGAGGTGGTGGCGTTGATAGTCCGCACCAGTGAACTGACGCTGGAGGTTGCCACACTCTGGCAGCCACTCAGCGCAAGACCGGCGAACAGCGTGGCGACTGCGCCTGCAGCAGCGCGAAGGGCAGCGGGTTTACGAAGCACAACAGCGAACAAGGAACACCTCTCCTAAACGTGGCGCGGCAATGTGGCGCGGCCAAACTCCGCGCAAACGTCCGCCATTACGGAACACGCAGCGGGCGTAGCCCCTGCATGGAGAACAGTCCGGTCGGCCCCTGCTCGGGAACCGCGACCTGCGGCCGGAACATATAGCGGATGTAAAAGCCGCCGCGGGTGTTCTGGTAGTCGCGGGCATTGTTCGCGCTGAGATACGCGCCGACATACCAGTGCTCGCGAATGGTGTAGGCAGCCTCTGTGTCGAGATCGTAGTTTGCGCCGACACTGGTCTGCTCCGGGTAGTAGGGGTTCCCCTGTGCGATCTGCGTTGCCATGTCCAGTGGAAAATAGGCGGATGATGACTCGGAGAATGCCTGTATGCCCAGCGAACCTGCCAAGCGGTAATGAAGCCGTGGGCCGTAGTGGCCGGCGAACGAGACTGGCACGTTACCGAGCATGTAGGCATTGGGGCTGAAGTAGCCTCCGTGCCCATAGGTGAAGTAGCGCAGGTTGTCCTGGTAGTGCATCCCGAAGAAGTTGGCGCCGAGGGTCAGCGAGCCGTAGGCAGGGTTATGCCATACGCCCCAGTACGCGCCGGCATCGCCGTCGATACGTTTGTTGTTGAGCACGTGCACGCCGGTGATGTACTGCCCACCGCCTTGTACGTACCACCCTGCTGAAGCGTCGCCCGATGTGATCTGGAGCTCGCCGCCTGTGGTGACCACGCCGCCCCAGACGTTCCCGGCATAGACCGCGCTCCTGCTGCCGGTATCGCGCAGGCCGGCATAGGAGAGTTGAGTATCCTGCACAGCCTCACGCGCTACGGAGAGCGTGAAATGCGAGGCCGGCGGATGAACGGTCACTGCGCCGATCACATTCGAAACAAGGAAGCCGTACGGCGTGTAGCCGCCGCTGACGGCAAATGAAGAGGTGCGCAGCTGCACCTCGCCGCCGACACCGGAGGCGGACTGCACCGATGGAGTGTCAGTAAGCGCAAGCGTTCCCTGCCGCACCGTAGCGGTGCCGGTTGCTGTGCCTGCATCGAGCAGCACGGGTTTGCTGATGACGCTGAGGCGCGCATTCGGCCCCAGCATGCCCGAGGACTCAACCTGCGCGGAGTAAATAGAGAGTCGATCGAGACCCGGCTGCCCGCTGCGATAGGCGATTGATGAGCTGCCGCCCATCCAGCTGCTGTTGCCGCTCTCGATGAGCGCGAGCTGCTGCTGCACCTGCTCTCGCGGGGTCATCGGCAGCGGCTTGGCGCGCAGGGAGTAGGCGCCACGAAGCGGCGGCAGATTACTGAGGTCGCTGGACGTACCTGGAGCACTGGTAGGCTCCCCGAAGCCGGTGTTCGCGCCCTGCAAGCCTTGCGACTGAGCCGTAGCGCGGCCGGGTGCGCTCAGCGCGGGAAGCGAGACTTCGCCGTTTGTGGACTGATCCCGATCCTGACTGCGAACCTGCGGCGAAAAGACGGCCGGCTGTGCCGAACGGCTGCTCCGGAGCGCGGCTGCGGCGTTCTGTAAAGCACCTGCCCCTTCATTGGACGTATTTTGGGCCGCCGGGAGCAAGTGATAGGCAGGCTGCTCCGGCGCCGGAGTGTCAACAGGCTCGAAATGAGTCGGCACGTCTTCATCGCGCCCGATAGACGTATCACTGATTATGTCGGGCGGCACAGGCATGCCTGTGGGCTCAAGGTGTACGCGGCCTTGTTTGTTCATGCGGGACTTCGACGATTTTTCAAGCGGAGGCAGGTCGGCGTCCTGCTGCGCGAGCCGAACAAGCCGTGAGTGCGCCGCCGGCGCCATAAACTCGTCTTGTGTCGCGAAAGTGCTGTGCTGCCCACCACGACCTGCGGTTTCGTCTTCCGGCGTCCGATTTTGTGCCAGTGTGCGAGGCTGGTCGAATTGCATGGACGCTGTGTCGCCGGTCACGTCGCCCAGGGAGCCGCTCGCGTAACGGTAAGGCTCTCCCTCCTGCGGGAGGGAAGAGTTCATGGAGAGCTGCGGCTGTTCGTTATATTTTCGGTCGGCGCCAAAGTCGCCGGTCTCCGTGGCACCTTCGGCAGCCATGCCTCCGTACCCATTCTGGGGCTGTGCATCAGCAGGCTGCGCATAGTCGCCCAGGCTCTGGCTGCGCGGTGCGTCTGCTTGCGGGATGCGCGCATAAGCGCTCGTTTCCTGCGGGCTCTCGTTCTCTCTGGATAACTGCGCCGTCTCAGTGCGCGGCGCCATCATGCGGAGCAAATCCTGCTGCGGGCTGTCGCCGCCCGGCATCATGGTGCCGTTCGGTCCGCTCACTGCATTCGCGGCGGGATTCTTCGCAATAGCTTCGAGCGCAGCGCGATAGTAGGCGGTCGCCTTTCGCTGGTCGCCCCGGGCCTGTTCATACTGCGCAGCCTGGCGCAGGAGAGCGGCATTCTCCCGGTAATGGTCGAGTGCCAGCTCCAGCCATACCTCGGCGTCCTTCGTGTCATTCGCCGCGAGCGCCGCGCCTACCGCCGACTGGTAAAGCTCAGGCGTGGCATTGGAAAGATCGAGCGAAGCATAGATAGCGACAGCTTTTTGAGGCTCGCCGCTCTGCTGGTATGCAGTGGCCAGCGCGTTGGTGATATCGAGGTTTTGCGGAAACGCCCGTGACGCCATCTCGAGCATGGAGATGGCGCCCGCTCGGTCGCCGGCGGCAAGTGCGCTCTGGCTGCGACGCACGGTCCAGGCCGCCCACATCGCATGGAAATTTTTCTGCTGCTGCGGAGTAAGGTCAGGGGTGGCGGCGATTGCCTGGACCATGGAATACAGCCTTGCGTCCTGGCCCGCCTGCATCAGGAGCCACGCATGCTGAATCTCTGCATCGACGGGCTCAGGCTGCTGCTTCTGCTGATAGATGGCCAGCAGGCGGTCGAACGTATGCAGGGCTGCGCGCTTGTTCCCGCTGTCCGACTGGATGGACGCAAGTACCTGCAGGAAGTCAGGGTCCTGCTCAAGACGCAGGCGTGTCATTTCAGGGATGGTCGCGAGCTTCGCGATGGCCTCCTGGTCATGGTGCGCGCTATGCAGCGCACCAAGCAGACCGCTCCAGGCAGTCCGGCTCGACGGGTCGGTGTTCAGCTCACGGCTGTAGATGTCGAGGGCTTTCTGCTCCTCGCCGCGGGCGGCATAGATCGATGCAAGCTGCATTCTGAGCCCACGTGCATCCGGCCCTCCCAGAGCAAGCGCGCGCTCAAGATACTGCTGTGCCCGGGCAGTCTCGTCGAGTCCCTGGTAGACCGACCCGAGCAGCGCAAGAAAGTCTTCCCGTTTTTCGGACTCGCCGAGTGCGGAACTCGGCATCTGTGACACCGTGTTGAGCGCGTCTTCATCATGGTGCAGCTGATGCTGTGCGGCGATCAGCGCTCTCCAGGCGCCGGCATTCTCCGGCTCTTCGGTAACGATCTGCCGGTAAAGCGAGAGCGCCGCGGCATAGTGCTGCGCCGATAGCAAAAGCCCTGCGTACTGCAATTGCTGATCGAGCGGCAGTCCACGACCATGGTCCGGAAAGGGAAGCGACAGGGCATGCTCGACGGCCTGGTCGGCTTCGGCCTTGTGGCCGGTCGCTAATGAGGCGCGCATCACAGCGGTAAGGTAACCCGGATCGCGCTCAAGAGAAGCCCGCAGATCACGTGGTATGCGGCCAGCGGTATTCACCGCTGCTTCCATATCGCCATTCTGTGTCTGCGCCATCAGCAGGCCACGCCATGCCTCCATCCGATGCGGCGCCGTCTGCAGCTCCTGCGCGTAGACCGTGGCGGCCTCCGCGCTGTTGCCGGCCTGCATCAGTGCACCCGCAGCACCCTCCATGGCTTCAGGGCTCGAGGGGCGCAGCAGCCGGGCACGCTGAAACTCGGCAAGCGCTTCCGCGGTCTTGTCCTGTTTCTGTGCGTCGGCGCCGGCGCCCATCGCTTCCCAGAAGCGCGCGAGCGAGATGCCATCCTCCAGCCCCTTACCGGTGGCGCCTGCCGCACGGGCACGCTCCAGGTAATCCGCCGCTTCAGCGAACGCGTGCTGCTTCAGCCGGACATAGCCGAGACCGCTCAGCGCCTGCGGGTCCTTCGCGGAAGTTTTCAGCGCCTCGCGAAACTGCTGTTCGGCCTCATCCAGCCGTCCGCTATTCAGTGCGCGGTAACCCGCCCCATTGTGCGGGTTGCCGGCCGGCACAGCCGGCTTCGTCGCTTCGGCTTCGGTTGTGGGGCTGTTTGTTTCGTGTTTCGCCTGGCCTGCCGTCCCGGTTGCCGCGTTTGCAGCGCCGCTCCATTGCCGGGCCTGTTGCAAGGCAGCCTGGGCACTTGCGGAGGCCCCGTACTGGCTTAGCAGTTCCATGCCTTCGGTACGCGTCTTCGGTTCGTAGGTCAGCACCCGACCCAGCGTCACCGCATATCGAGAGTCAGCGGGGTACTGCTTTGCGAGGCGGCGCAGGCCATCAATGGCATGCTGGCGCGACGCCGGAATGCCGGCCTCGGTGTCATAGTAGGCAAGCGCCCAGTTGCCTGCTGGAGGTTCGTCTCCGAGCACATCCCGATAAATACGCATGGCCGCAGCCGGGTTGCCGCCCTGGGCGAGCTTGCCTGCTTCTGCCAGGCGCACGTTTTGCGACTGCACGCTCGGCATCGAGGCAATCTCCTGCACGTCTTTATCGTTTCCGGAGATATTGCTTAATCGGCGCAGGTACTGGCGGGCTTCTTCAGTCCGTCCGAGCTGCATGTCGGCTTTCGACAAGCCCTTTAGCGCTTCGCGATTCGCTGGATCGGACAGCAGCACCTGCTGCCATGTCTGAACAGCGATCTCGAGGTGACCGTGCGCAGCCAGCGCCTGCGCTTTCATCAGCAGGTCTTTGATACCGGTCGCGTCGCCCGCGGTCTGGGCATGCAGCGCGCTCCCTGTACAGGTCGCGGACGCACTCAGCAGGACAACCTGAAGCAGCAACCGGTTGATTCTTTCGCGATTTAGTTTTTCCATGGGACCCTCAACGTTCCGTCTGCACTGAAGCGAAAGCGCTTCTCGAGCCAGCCCGATGCGAACATGGCAAGGTTCTGGTCGTAGTAGTGTGCCGGTGAGCCGACCAGTCCGGTTTGCGGATCGATTGCCGCCTCCATCCGGTGCTGCTGTTCATCGGCGGGGAACTTCTCGTGCATGCTCCCGAGCAGGGGCGTCAGCGCGGCTGAGAATCCAACCGGCCCTGTTCCGCTCATGCTGCCATCAGGCGCGATCTTCTCCGGAGGCAGCGGGTGCGCACGAAGATAGCGGGAAATGGGCGAAAAGGTGGCCATGAGGTGCGGCCTGGCAAGGCTTTCGGACGAATCGATGCCGAGCCACAGATACACGCGAATCGCGTCGTAGCTCCCCTGTGGGGGCGAGGCTTCGCCTGGGCCGGAGGTCGGTGCAAAGCCCTGGCCTTCTGTGTAAAGCACCCAGTCCATCGCGTAGCCGTTGACGCTCGATTTCTCGAGCAGCCCTGGCAGGGAAGCGGCTATTTGCTTCCAGGGGCCATCCGGGTCCGCATGCGCGGCGGCGTTGATGAGCGGCATGGGTAGATAGCTGGGATTAAGGATCCAGCTTTCCGCAGAGGGATGGAAGCCTTCGTGCCCGGGCAGCAGCACCGGGCCAAACTGCGGCAGCGTGACCACTTCTCTCTGCGCGATCTGCTCCAGCAGCAGCAGCCCCTGTCGTTTGTACCCGACCTTGTTCCAGAGCGCGCCTGCTTCGATAAGGTCGTACGCAATCCACAGATCCGAATCCGAAGCAGAGTTGGGGTCGAGCACGCCCCAGTTGCCGGATGCACCCGCTCCCCAGCTCCACGCGGGCAGGTTGTTCGCCAGGTCGCCGCGAGACAGGTTGGCTTCTGTCCACGCGCGCAGCTGCTCAAACTTCGTCTGATCGTTCGCTATGATCGCAAAGAACATGGCATAGCTCTGCCCTTCGGAGGTCGTCATACCATTCCGGTCAGGATCGCTGACACGGCCTTCAGAACGGATAAAGTGTTCGGCATACCGCTGCCAGAAAGGCCATGGAGCCGGCTGAACCCGCGGCGATGGTGCAGCCGGCAGAGTGGCCGACCAGGCGAGCAACACGGCGAGGGATACTTTGCTGGCAATGCGGCTCGTCATACCTTGGTCCCCAGGCGCTCCCGCGTGCGCTGGTCAAGCCGGGCGCGAATCCACGGCACGACGAACAGGCCCAGCACGAACGTAAACACCACGATCAGCCAGGGATAGGCCAGCAGATAGTAGCGCACCTGTGTATACCAGGGAAGCGCCCCGACCCGGTAAAAGTTGTCGTCCATGCGGAATGAGCTGAAGTCGCTGCCGTGCAACACGCTTACCGATTCGCTGACAGCACTGGACGTCGATGCGGCAAGAAAGGCCGTCGTAAAGCTCCCGGCGCTCTCGTCATTGCCGAGGGCGATGGTGACAACCGATCGGCCGCTCTGCGTCGGAGACTCGATGCCTTCGAGCACAGCATCGGGCACCTGACCCTCGTCCGCGATCAGGCCATTGCGGTTGACCTCGTGCAAAGCCTTGTACCACCAGTTCGGTCGCAGCTGCGCCACCTGCCACCAGGCGTGACGAAGCCGCGTATACATATTTCTGGTTTGCTGGATGGAGATGCCGTCGCTGTTGATGGCGACCGGGAGCTTCGCATTCAGCTTGTCGAAGGCAGGTTGGTCCGATGCCGTGCCAAGCACCAGGTAGTCAAAGTCGCCGCCCAGCTGGCCGGCATCGCCGACTGAAACCCGCAGGGCCGGATAGCCGGTCTGCTCGCCGAAATAGGCCAGCAGGTTGAGGTAGATTGAGAGTTCGTTTGCCGAGGGATTGGCCGGCAGGATGACCATGGTCTGAGACAGGTCCGCAAAGCGGGTAAACGGAAAACCCGCGTTCGAGAAGAGCTCGAGGTTTGGCATCGCCGCATAGTGGTGAATACCGCTGATGTCAAGGTAAGAACTGCGCAGGATCCCGCCCTGTAGATCGATCGGCGGCGTATCCTGGCAGTTTCCTTTCCGGGCGGTTTGGAAATAAAAGTTGAACAACAGCGTGTTGGTAAAGGGACGCACGTCGATGATGGGCACTGCGAGCGTACTTTCGAGCTCCTGGCGGGGCTCGCTCGTGTGCGGCAACGGCAATTCGTTGACCAGGCCGCCGTTCATGCTGACCCGCAGGGTCGAGTTGTTGGCGATCGAAACAGCGTTGTAGCGATAGTCCAGGTGCAGCGACAGCGTGGAACGGTCGCCGGAGTAGATGTAGAGATCAGGAGGAAGGCGCAGGTACACCGGAAGCGCCCCCGAGCCGTCGCTCTGCAACAGCTTGCTCTGCGAGTAATTCCAGAGAGGCGTTGTTTCATCCGAGCTCATCCAGAGCGGCGCGTCATCGGCATGTCGCGCAGGCGGCAGCTCGAATGAGGAAACATGCACGGTTGCGCCTTGCAGAAGATTATTGCCAAGCGCAAGGCTCTGCGCGGCTGAGAGAAGCTGGCTTGCGTCATCGCCCGCGACAATCAACACCTTGCCGTAGGGGTCGCCGGGGTTCGCGCGCACAGCGATCCGCGGACCGCCTCCTTCGACCGTCAGGCCTCCTGGAAGCGGTGAGCTGTTCTCAACCAGGAGCAGCACATTGCCCTTGGGCAATGTCGCACCTATGGTGACCGGGAAGGAAAGCGCCCGCGCCTTGGCCTGCACCCCCATCCACGACGAAAGCACGCCTGCTGCCTGCACGGCTTTGGCGCTCGGCTGCGAGGGAAAGGCGAACTGGATCGATGCGGCGCTGGTACTGACAGAGCCGTCGAAGAAGGGCGCGGGGAGCTGCTTCAAATCGTCCGCGAGAACTATACTCGAGGTAGACAGTTCGAGGCTCGTGCTGGGCTCGACGCGTGCCCACAGTGTGGTGTTTGCCGGGTCTTCGCAGCTTTGCGTGTAGTGACCGACAAACTGGAACGACAGGATGTTGTCGCGGACGAGCAACTCGGCCGGCAGGGTAAGCGCGGTCGTGAGTCCGTTCTGAACGCCATCGGTATGGGCCGGGACGGGCAAGGTCGCAACCATGACCCCGTTCAGCAGGACATTGAGGTGGCTGATCTGGCTGAGAAGGCCGGTTGAGAATGAGTAATGAAGATTGAGGCGGGCCGACTTGACGACCTGCGAATGCGGCAGGGAGAACGGCACCGTCTGCGTTGCCTCGATGCCGCGGAACTGCAGGGCGTCAGGCACCCCGAGGTCTTTGAGACTAAGCGACGCGTGATCCCCGTCGTTCAAGTCCTTCCCGTCCGTTGCAGGCGCCGGTGCGCTATGAAGGGGTGCCGAAGCAGCGCGTGCACCCGAGCCCAGCGTGAGCAGCAGCGCAAGAATGAGAGAAGCGGCTGCCTTGGCGCCGGCCGGTGCGGCAGGCAAGCCGCGCTTTGGCAGCATCCCCTTGATGGCATACCCAATGCCGCGCCAGGAGAGCTGCAGCAAACGCAGGAAGCTGTGCAGTGGCCGATCGGTAACGCGCGTTTCGCTTCGCGAAAGCCACGTATCCGCACGTGAATACAGCACCAGCGTCAGCATCTCTTCTTCCTCGGTCGAGAGCGCTTCATACTTGACCTGCAGACCAAGGCCCTGCGAACGGATGACGACCGCGGGAATAAGCGCCTCTCGCCCGCGAAGTGGGAAGACAACGGTTACAGCGGATCCGGTGCTGAGCGAGGCTAAATCTTCGAGCTTGAAAGCGCCGCCGCTCAGCGACAGGTTTATCGACTCTCCGAACAGACGCAGGCCGTGCGGCAGGCGAATTTCAATCGGCATGCTCATGTCTATACGCACGTTATTGCGAAGCTGCCGTGACTCGATCGCTGTTGCATTTGCCGTCCCAACGATGACCATGTTGAACAGGATCCAGACGACATTCATGATCACGGTGCCGCCATGGCCGACGTCCCAGATAAAGTAGCGAACGGGAGCGATGGCAAGCGCCAACAGATTGAGCAGAATGAGAAAAACGTAAGGGCGCGCGATCTTCGTATCGAAATAGCTCTTGCTCACGATGCCGCCCTTCGCCGTAACATTGAACTTTCCGAGCTTCGGGTTGATCAGCGCGAACAGGGTAGGCAGCAGAATGTACGGCGCAAGCACGGTTTCATAAACCTCGTTCCAGAACGAGTACCGGTGGCGCCCCTGGATGCGGAAGTTAACGACATTTGAAAGAAAGAGGTGGGGCATCGCATAAGCGAGAATGGCGAGCCAGTGACCCGGGATATTGATGCGTCCGAGCAGCATGTACACAAGCGGGGCCGTCAGAAACACGAGCCGGGGGATCGCATACAGGAAGTGGATCATCGCGTTGAAATAGCAAAGACGCTGCGGCCACGCGAGACCCTTGGCCGTAAGGGGATTATCGGTGCGGAGCACCTGAATCATGCCGCGCGCCCAGCGAACGCGCTGACCAACGTGGCTCGACAGACTCTCTGTCGCCAGGCCCGCAGCCTGCGGAATATTGATATAACCTGTGCTCCAGCCGCGCATCTGCATGCGCAGCGATGTGTGCGCATCCTCTGTAACGGTTTCGACAGCAATGCCGCCAACCTCGTCGAGAGCGCTGCGACGCAGAACAGCGCACGACCCGCAGAAGAACGTTGCATTCCAGAGGTCGTTTCCATCCTGCAGTACTCCATAAAACAACTCGCCCTCATTCGGGATCACCTTGAACTGTGAAAGGTTCCGCTCAAACGGATCAGGCGAGTAAAAGAAGTGCGGTGTCTGCATCATGCCGAGCCTGGTATCTCGATCGAACCAGCCCATGGTCATCTGCATAAAGCTGCGGGTCGGCACGTGGTCGCAATCGAAGATAGCCACGTACGGCGAATCCATCTGCTTTAAGGCATGGTTGATGTTGCCGGCCTTCGCATGTGCATTGTCCTTGCGGATGATGTAGCCGATACCTACTTCTTCGCAGAATGTCCTGAACTCGTTCCGGCGGCCGTCATCGCAGATATACACATGCAGCTTCTCGGGCGGGTAATCGATATTAATGGACGCAAAAACGGTAGAACGCACGATCGAAAGTGGCTCGTTATATGTCGGGATCAACAGGTCGACATGCGGCCACTCATCAAGGTCGGCCGGCAGCGGAACCGGAGGCCGACGCAATGGACGTATGGTCTGGATATAGCCCAGAAACAGGATGGCGAAGGCATAGAGCTCGGCTGAGAGCAGAAGGAGCATGAAGCCCAGGTTGATCCATCCGGTCTTGTTCGGCGTGACCAGTACCTCGGAAACGGTAAAGCAACGCCAGTAGCAGTACCGAGCGGTCGCACTTACCGACGCAAACATCAGGGAGAGCGTAACTATTTCGGATTTGCCGATCTTGTGGATGGCATAGGTTATGGCGATCGTCAGCAGACTGAGAACAGCCTGCTCCGGCCAGCGAAAGTGAACCGTAATCGACTCGAAGGCGAGGAAGAGCAGAATGTCGTAAACCAGCATGCGGCTGAGCCGGGCGGCCCACCCGTTTCCGGTCCCGAGCGAGTTCCAGCGAGCAAAGACACCGCTCATAGTTCCACCCAGCGGGCCGGATGCGCGGCTCCTTGCACCACTGGAAGGTGCAGCAGGGCGTCGCCCAGCGCGCTAAGGTCGGCGGCCACGCGGCTTGAAGGCGCAAAGTCAATCACCGTCATGCGGTGACTGAGGGCATCGGCTATGTCGGGCTGAGCTTCAAGGGCTGGGGCCAGCAGCGATTCCTTGCAGTGTGCTGCGATCAATTCGCGCGCCTTGCCGTGCAGTTCGCTTTGCGTGTCTACCTGGTTCATCACGTAACAAACCTGTGGGCAGGCCCTGCCGGTAGCACGCAGGCGTGCAAGCCACGCGTCAAGCCGGGCAAATGCCAGCAGGGAATCAAGCGTCGGCAGAAGTGGAACAAGCAGAACCTGGGAGGCAAGTAAAGCCTCGTCGGAAAAGGGCGTGATCTCGTGGCCGAGGTCGACGATGGTGCGTGACACCTGCGACACCTGTGGCTCGACCTGCTTCCGGAACCAGTCAGATTTTGGCTGGTTTGCACTCATGACAAAGATCGATGGGCGGTTTTCGCCGGCCTGCCCAAATCGGCGCATCCCAACACGACGCTCGGTAGCTCCAAAAAAGTGTGCGAGATTGCCATCGCTCTTTCCATCGACCAGCAGCACGTCGCCGCCGTTTGCATGAAAGACGCAGGCCAGGTTGGCGCAGATTGTGCTGCAGCCTACCTGGGCGTACGGCGAGTAGACCGCCAGGGTGGACCAGGAGAGATATCCCTGCGACTTCTGAAGCTGCACATTTGCGATCGCCGGCGTAGCGATTGCCGGCGGCATTAGGGAAGGCATCACTCGAGATTCGAGCTGAAGTGCTAGGCCACGGGTCTCCTGCCGGGTTTCGGAGAAGGTAGGGAGTACTACAGCAGACGAGGGGCCGTCCGCGGGGGCGGTGTCGTCAGTGCGAACAGCCTCGACGGTTTCGGACAGGAGAGCCTCGGCTTCCTCTGGCTTCCTGCGTCCAAGCGAGCGCCGCTCCGCTCGCTGCTGCGAGAAGTCTCTATAGGCAACCGCCTCGACATTGGTTAAAGAAAAAAGCCGCGAGAGGTCCTGTGCCAGGCTCGTCCCGCCAGACTCTTCAGCTGGGTGCTTATCTTCATTCTGCATGAGCCTGTTCCGGCAGTTAGTCCTGCCGTCGAAGAGGAACTCGAACAGGCAGTTCATCGGTCATCTGTGGAGAACGTAGCACTCCTGTTTAGAAACGCACAGGTTACGAACGTTCAGCCGGAGACTTGTTTAAGCTTGCTCTGCGATGTAACTGTGCTAGGAGCGAATTTATGGGAATATGAGTAACTTGGTTCTGTTTTAGGGCTTGAGCAAAGCGGTTGCGGCGCAAGGATGGTCCATCCTCAAGCGCCGCTTTTGTTTCCCCTGTCGAGAGCATTCGCTTTTTATCCGCTGGCACTGCAAATACTCGATCAGCTACCGGCTCTGGCAGAGATGACGCAGGAGCTAGGCATAGCAGTCGATCCGTCCAGCGGCTGGGCCCGATCCGGCTATTTGCATCGGAGCCCAGCCACCATGATTCAGCAACACTCGTAACGTCCTTTCGATGGCTACTCGGCTGTCAAAACGATTTGACCGAAGCTCAGTTTCCAGTCGGACGAGCCGGCGGTCTGGCCCACGACGGTGAAGGTGAAGGTATGGGCGCCGGCACTCAGAGCCAGAGTCCCTAGGTCGAACGTGCCAAGCACGCCGTCTCCTGAGTTGACCAGGTACTCGTCTATCTGCGGGCCACTGGTCAGGCCATCCACGGCGAGCTGGAAGATGGCGCGATTGTTGAAGCGCTTGCTGTTGACCTTGATGTCATAGGTCCCACTCGTGGGCACGTGGACGGTCAGGCTTACCTTGTCTCCGACCTTGGTTGAATCGAGCACCGTCCCCTGTCCATCCGTGTAGCCGGACCAGGCGAAGCTTCGGAACGTCGGACCCGAGCTGACGGCTGTCAGCGACTGGGTAGGGTATAAGAGTTGGGGCTTATTGCTGCTGCCGGCCAGGTAGCTCCAGCTCTCTATGTCCGCCGTGGCCGCCAACTGTCCAGTGCCGCCGGTGAAACCGACATAGCCGGTCGTCGACCCCAGGGTCCCTGCAATATCAACCTTGTACGTCTGGGTCGCGGAAGCCCCGCTGACCGTATCGGTAAGCGTCACGGTCAGTGTGGTTCCATCGTAGTTGAGCACCGCCGCGATGGGGTCTGTGCTGTGCAGATTGATGCCCGTGTTGGTGAGGTCAGTCGAAGGGGTAAAGGGCGCAGCGCCATTCAGGTAAAGACCGGTTGAATTGGTGCCCTCGCCGTTGTTGTCGTACAGGTCGAACTTGACCGCGACACTTCCCGCGATCCCTCCGGTAGTGGAGTTCTGCGCGGGTCCTACGCCCAGCGAACCACCAGGGCCGCCAACCGCGGTGGCACCGGTGCTCTGCAGAACGAAGGCGATACCATCGGCCGCTGCGTTGCTCATCTGGAAGGTGAATGCGGAGCTGAACTGCTTCACGTTGACCGGGGTCGTGAAGAATGCACTCCGCGCCTCCCAGTCGTTGCCGTCCAGGATGCGCAGCTTCGTGCCGTTCAGCGTAGCGCCCCCGTTCAGCGAAAGCTGCGCGGCGGAGAAGCCCGCGGAGAAGTTGGGCGAAGGGGTATAGCTCCAGCTGAGGATGTCCTGGGTCGCTACCTCGCCGCCGGTCCCGGCGGAGAAGCCGAGGTAGGCAGCGGTGGTGCCAAGGGTGCCGGGGATGTCCACTGCATAGGACTGTGTGCTGGCAACGCCGGTTGCGGTGTTGGTGATGGTGACGTTCAGCAACGAGCCGTCATAGACCGAGTGGACGGCATAGATCGCGCCGCTCTTGAGGTCGATGCCGGTGCCTGAGAGATCGAGCGAAGGGGTGGTGGGCAGCTGCCCGTTCAGGTACAAGCCAGTCGAGTCGGCGCTCTCTCCACTATTCGAGTAGAGATCGAACTTGACCGCGACACTCTTTTGGATACCGGGAGCGAGACCAAGACCAGCGCCGGCCGCACCAATCGCCTTAGGTCCATCTGCCTGGATCAGCATGGTGAAACCGTCTGCGCCGGGGTTGGTGAGCTGGAAGGTGAAATCATTGGTAAAGCTCTGTACATTGACCGGGGTGCGGAAGAAGGCAGAAGCCGCTTCGAAGGGGCCGCCATCGGTCAGGCGCAGCCGCGATCCGCTAATGACAGCCGACCCATTGAGTTGCAGATTACCCCCCGTAAAGCCGCTGGGATAGGAGATGGGTCCAGAGCCGCCACCATCGATCGGCAGGGTCGCGGCAGCCGCCACCGTAAGCATTCCGGCGTTGACGGTAATGCGATAGTTCGCAGCCGAACTTCCGGAGACAGTGGCGGTGATCGGATACGTACCGGCAGGGGAGTTGCTGGTCGCGGTCGTGCTGTAGATAACGTTGATGGTCGAGCCGAGAGTGTCCCCCGTGTTAAGTCCGGCGATAGTGCCGGTGAGAGCAGGCACAGCGCTGCCGGCCTGCATCGTGGCATTGGCAGCCGTTACTGTGAGCTGGGGCAGGAGACCATAGGCAACCAGTTGGCCGCTGCCGGTCGCATTGCCGAGATTGCCGAAGGTGGGAACAAACATGCGGCCGTTGGCGACGATCGGCGGGCAGTACTTTGAGAAGACGCCGACCTCATCGCGAGCAGCCTGCGTCTTGTCGGTCCAGAGTAGGTTGAGGGTATCCGCGTCGAAAGCGTAGAGCACGCCCCGGACACTGTGGTGGACCGCGTCATCGTCAAATGGGGTGGAGGCCCAGACGATGCCATTGGCCTTGCCATTGGCGGAGATAGAGGTAAAGCCGCCCGGCATGGCACCGTAGTTGTTTGTGACCGGCGCTGTCATGGTGCTGGTCGCAAACGGCGTCGTGTTCAACAGCCCGGTCGTGGTGTTGAAGGGATAGGCGCGCAGCATGTCGTTCTCGCCCCAGACAAAGATTGTCGGTCCATTGGCGTCGCTGTTCAGGTAGGTCGGGCCGCCATGGATGTGGCTGGTGCCTTTGCCCAGCACCGCCTGGAACTCCTGCCGAATCTGGTCCATGGAGGAATTAAACTTACCCATGTTGTTGATGTCCGTCAGGTAGAGCACACCCTGCTTGCCGCCGCCGAGCACATAGTTGGTATCGGGAATCAGGAGCAGTCCGCTGGCGCCGAGATCCTGGTCGCCGGAGTTGAGACTGGCACTGTTATACGGCGTGAAGTAATCAAGCAGCTGCAGCGTGGGCGAGAGCTTGATAAAGCTGTTGCCGGTCTGCACCAGATTGTTCGTCGTGGTCCCGAAGCTCCCGTTGCCGGTCGAAATATAAAGGTTGCCGTTAGCGTCGACCGAGGGCGCGCCGCCCGCGTTCCATATACCGCCTTCGATACCCACCGTTGTGTCAGAGAACACTGCGGTCTGCTGCAGGGTAGAGGTGCTATAGGCCATCACCCAGCCGTGATACGGCTGCTGATCCTCATGCGAGGCGAACGCGATATAGACGTTGCCGTTCGCCAGGGCGAGGCCGGGCCGCTGGTTGTGCCGCTTGGCATCAAAGACGAGCGGCGTGGCCAGGTCGGCGGTTGAGTAGCTCGCGTTAATGGTCATCGGGCTGCCATGGACCGGCGCGCCTGTGGTGATATCGATGGCATTGAGGTGGAAAGCATAGACCGGGTTGCCGTTCTCCTGGCTCTCATATCCGGAGACGAAGTACATATAATTCGTCGCGGGATCGATCACGGGTGTGCCGAGAATGCCGATGCCCGTGTTCCATGTGATGTTCTGGTCGCTCTCTACTTCCTGCGGTGTAATGGGCGTGCCGAAGTTCTGCTGCCACAGGATGTTGCCGGTCGGCGCGTCGATGGCGTAGACAGTGTTCATCATGGACGCGACGAAGACGACGTCATGCACGCCACCGGCGATGTTCAGTTGCGACACGTACAACGGTTGCGCATAGACCTGCCCGTCCGTGGGCACGGTGTAGAGCTTCCCAAAGCTGGCGGCATTGACGTTGGCCGGTGTCAATGTTTTTTCTTTCAGATTGGCGCCGGTCCGGGCTGCGTCGTAGTTGCGCGTATAAATGTTGACCTGGGCGTGGAGCGCGCTCAGGCTCGACACAAGCAGCAGGGCCGGCAGTGCTGTGGAGTAACGCCGTCGGGCCACAACACGTGAGATGGATCGAGCGGCTTTGTGCACAGCGTCAGCAGGTCGCGATGTCGCCAGGGACTGGAAATATGTAATCTTCATAAGGCCTCACTCCAATTTTTCAATGCACAGCGAATCAAAAGATCCCCGCGAGGGGACGGGTTCACAGCATGAGACAGAGTAGGACAATCAGGTGCAGCGCATGGCTTGTCTACGTGAGACAAGCAGTCATACACTTCATGGCCACGGTCGCTGTCAGAAGGTTTTGTGCCGAACTCGCCGTAGAGCGAGGCGCCTTCACAAAACCGGCCGGTCGATCATGGTGTTGTATTTGTAACAGGTTGCAGAACAAAAGCGTGGATAGCACCGTGGTACATGCCGCGGCCTGCGATCTCGCCCCGGTCATTAATTCGTGAGGCGACCAGCAGCAGCCAGCCGGAATGCGGGTCGACCTGCGTGTTCAGGTCTGTAAGCCGGCCGGATTGCCACAGTACCGCGCGCAGCTTGCCGTCCGTGATCTCTGAACTGCCTACAATCTGTCCCTTAGCATTAATATCAAGAGCTGTGCTGGGCGAGTCTTCGTCGCCGAGTGTACCCAGATCCTTGACCTGGCCGCTCTTCCAGAGCACCGCATGGGCCGGGCCCTCGGGCAGGTCGCAGGAGCCGACCGCGTCGCCCGTGTTATTCAGCGCCTGTCCGCTGCAGTAGGTTCCGCCAGGAAGCCTTGGAAGCTCATGCATGGTATCGCCGTTCCACATAAAGGCGCGGGGCTTGCCATTGGGGCTCACGTTGGCCTCGCCCACGACCTCACCCTTGTCGTTAATGTCGCGGGCGCTGCTGTAATCCCCGTTCGCAAGGAGTCCGAGATCTTTCGCAGAGGAGGCCTGCCACAGAACGGCGTGTCGAGTATTTGCGCGCGTCTGGGCGCTGCCCACCACTGAACCTGCCGCGTTGATGGCAGTGGCCGAAGCATACAGACCATCCAGGTTCGGCAGCACCTTGAGCTCTCCATGCGACCACTTGAAGGCACGGGTGAAGCGCAGATCCTGTGGGCGTTGCAGCAGCCCGACAACCGTTGATGACCCGTTAATATCGGCGGGATAGACAAAAGGAAACTGGTCTGTCCCCACAATGGTCTGGGTTGCCGCGGGGGAGACGACGATGCCTTTGATGACGCCCGTCGGTGCGGCTTTCCAGATAGCGAGCGCACCCTGCTCGTTCAGGCCGGGCGTGTTGACAAGAGTGCGCACAAGGGACTGACCCCGATCCGCGATGGTGTACCGAGGCATCGAAGTCGGCGCGGGGGAAGCCGCAAACAGAACGTGCGACATGCAGAGCAAAGCCGAGACGTAGAGAGTGGCGCCACGCGCCGTCTCTATCAGATTTCCGGTAGAGACAGCCAAGCCGCGGAGGTTATAGTGGGCGCTCATCTGGTTGCTGAGCTTATAGGAGTATTGCCGATTTGAAACACTGAAGGTTACCATTGTTCACAAACGTGGACTTACCGAGGTACCTGATTTATCTCTGGTAATCTCTAAGCGAGGCGAAAATCCACTACAACTAATGTGTATGTTATCTCGATTGACAATAGCCCCGGGACAAACTTTGGGTACGCGTTGACCCCGTGACATCCCTTCGCGATTATGTCAAAATCCCGAAGCAGGACAGTCATGGAGTCACGCTGAATTGAGTCGACGACTTCTATCTCTTCTCTTGTGCATTGCTACCCCGGCGCTGGGACAGGCGACCCGAGGCGAGCTACGCATCGTCATCGTCGATGCCGCCGGGGCGCCGATGCAGGGCGAAATCTCGGTGCGTAGCGTTGCCAGCCAGTTTTATGTGGAGTTGAAAACCGATGCCTCCGGGCGAGTCGAGGCGCATGATCTTTCCTTCGGCACTTACCTGGTCCAGGTGAAACAGGCGAATGGGTTTGCCATGCCGCAACCGGTCGAGATCAGTTCGGCGAGCCCACGCGAGCTGACCGTACGGCTTGATGCCACGCCGCTGACGGCAACTGTGATCGTGCGCGACACGACCCTGGTCGATCCCCACCGCGCCTCCTCGATCAACGAGATAGGTCATCAGACGATCGCGACACGGCTTACTTCGCTACCGGGTCGCTCGATCCAGGACCTGGTCAACATGGAGCCGGGTTGGCTTTACGAAGGCAATGCCGTACTGCATCCGCGCGGGTCGGAGTACCAGACGCAGTTTGTGGTGGACGGCCTGCCGCTCACCGATAATCGCTCGCCCAGTTTCGGCCCGGAGATCGAGGCCGATGACGCGGACTCTCTGCGGATCTACACCGCGGGCTTTCCCGCGGAGTACGGCCGCAAGCTGGGCGGGGTAGTCGAGGTGAATACGACGCGCGACACGAACCATGGCCTGCACGGCAGCGTCGTGCTTTCCGGCGGTAGCTACGATTCAGCCGGTGCGTTTGCGCGCCTGCAGGAGGTGTGGGGCCGCAACACACTCACGGCGACATCCTCGGGCGAGATGACCAGCCACTATCTGAACCCGGTAGTGCCGCAGAACTATACAAACCAGGGCACCACCGGAGACTTCTCCGGCCGCTATGAACGCGATCTCTCCGCAAGCGACCGCGTGACGGCCAGTGTGCGGCACGAGTTTTCACGATTCCAGATTCCGAATGAACTGCTGCAGCAAGTGGCTGGTCAACGCCAGTATGGCGACAATGGAGAAACCATTGGGTCGGCCAGTTACCAGCATCTGTTCTCCGCGAACGCGGTCGCGAACTTAGTGGGCATGGTGCGCGACCACGCGAGTGGACTCGACTCGAACCCAGCGTCCACACCGATTCGCGCCCTCCAGCAAAACAAGTTTCGCGAAGGCTACCTCAAGGGTTCGCTCTCGATTCACCACCGCAACCAGGAGTGGAAGGCCGGCTTCGAGTCGGACAACACCTTCCTGCACGAGCAGTTCTCCGACCGGATCACCGACCCCACACAGTTCGACGACGACACACCCGCCAGCTTCGCCTTTACCGCGGCGCGTCCTGACCTGGAGCAGTCGGTGTTTGTTGAGGACCAGGTCCGGCTCCACCAATGGACCATCAGTGCGGGCCTGCGCTGGGACCACTATCAGCTGCTGCTGAACAAGCAAGCTTTCAGCCCGCGTGTCTCGATCGGGCGCTTCTTCCCGGCTTGGAATACCGTGCTGCACGCGTCCTACGATCGCGTTTTCCAGACCCCCTCTTTTGAGAACATCCTTCTTTCGAGTTCACCTGCGATCACTTCGCTGAGCCCTGAGGTACTGCGCCTCCCGGTGCAGCCCTCGACCGGCGACTACTTTGAAGGTGGCCTGACCAAAGGCTTTGGACAGATTGTGCGCCTGGACGCGAATGTGTATCGCCGCGACATTCGCAACTACGCCGATGACGATCAGTTGCTGAACACAGGCGTGAGCTATCCGATCTCTTTCGACAAGGCCGTGATCTATGGGGCGGAAGGCAAGCTGGCGCTGATCGATGTGCGAGGATTCTCGGGTTTCCTCAGCTACTCGTACATGGTGGGCAACAGTTGGCTGCCAGTGACAGGAGGACTGTTCCTGGGCGACGACGTCGCGGGAGCGATGTCGCAGCTGACGGGGCATTTTCCGGACTCGCAGGATCAGCGAAATACCCTACGATCCCAAATTCGTTACCAGGTAGCGCCGAGGCTGTCGTTGGCTGGGGGGCTTCATTACGGGTCCGGTCTCCCGTTCGAGTTCACCGGTTCACAGCAGGATGCACTGGCGCAATACGGGCCGGATGTCATGGATCGGGTGAACTTCAACCGTGGCCGCGTACGGCCCAACCTTTCGGCCAACGCATCGCTGCTCGCCGCACTGTACCGGAGCGAGGGCCGCGACGTGACCCTGCAGGTGGACGGCGAAAACCTGAATAACCGCCTAAACGTGCTTGATTTCGGTGGACTGTTCTCCGGCAACGCCATCGGCCCCGGACGCAGCGTGGGCGTGCGGCTCTCCGCTAGTTTTTAGAAGCGGTCTGCGTTTCGATCGATGCTGGTGCCCGGAGGGGGACTTGAACCCCCACAGCCTTGCGGCCTGCGGATTTTAAGTCCGCTGCGTCTGCCGATTTCGCCATCCGGGCGCCTCGCCCATCGTAGCAGCGCCCACCGCCGTCGTGGAATCGCCTTCGTCAGCCGGCAGCAAGCGCCGCCGCTCCCTCAATCGCTCGCGCAGCGCCGCTGTCACCACACGGTGACAGTGCAGGCAGAGTGTCCTCAGGTTCTCAAGGTCACACTCGCCGCCTCCTTCAGCCACCGGCAGGATGTGGTCAGCGTCCCACAAGCTCTTGCGCCGCAGGCTCTTCAATCCCCACACCGCCAGCAGCTCCTGCCGACGCCCGCCGCGCGCCCTCCGCAGCATGCGGTGCGCCGCCAAAGTATCCACGGTGCAGCGCGCGCACACACCCTTGTCTCGCTTCAACACAGAGGTACGCAGGTAAGCGGGACTAGTGCGTAAGCGCCACTGGTGTACGCAATCGTCGCTGCAGAATGTCCGGCGCCGTTTCTGTACCTCGAGCGAACACCACCGGCACAGCGGCCGCCCGCTGGCGCCGCGAGCCAGCAGCAACGCGTCTGCCCGTCCGCCCGGCATGGTGCGCGCCGTGCTCATGCGCGCAGTTCAGGGACCATGCGGATCGGAAACTTAGGCCGCAGCGTGATCTTCGGCTGCACCTCGATGCGCTGCCCCGGCACCAGCCGCAGCCGCCATTTCTGCGCGATCGTCGCGGTCAGCAGCGTCGCTTCCATCCAGGCGAATGACTCGCCGATACACTGCCGCCCTCCGCCGCCGAAAGGGAAGTACGCGAACTTCGGACGCGCCGCCTTTGCCTCCGGCGTAAACCGCTCAGGGTCAAACCGCAGCGGGTCAGGGAAGTACTCCGGCGTTCGCTGCATAATGTACTGGCTGAAGAAAAAGTAAGTCCCCTTCGGCAAGCGATATGGTCCGATCTCGACTGCCGAGGTCGCCTGCCGTCCCATCGCCCACGCTGGAGGATACAGCCGCATCGACTCCGACAGCACCATCTCCGTGTACGGCAGGTTCGGCACATCGGCCAGCGTCGGCAGCCTGCCCGCGAGCACCGTGTCGACCTCCGCGTGCATCTTCGCCTCAGCCTCGGGATTCTGCGCCAGCAGCAGCCAGGTCCACGCCAGCGCGTTGGCCACCGTCTCATACCCGGCGAGAAAAATCGTCGTCACTTCGTCGCGCACCTGCTCATCAGTCAACGTGCTGCCGTCGCGCTCTTCATCACGCGAGGCCAGCAGCATGGACAGCAGATCGCCGCGGTCCTCGCCCGACTGCCTCCGCTGATCGATCATGCGATGTACCACCGCATCCAGCCGCTTGCGCGCGCGCTTGAAGCGCATCAATCCGGGGATCGGCAGATGCAGCAGCGCCTCGGCTTTCGGCAGCGCGATCAGGAAGTTATACAGCTTCATAATCGCGTTCACTTCATTGTTGATCGTTTGCACGTCCTCGGTCACATCCGTGTCGAAGATCGTGCGCGCCACCACCTGCAGCGCCAGCCGCATCATTTCGCTCACGGCATCTATCTCGACATCCGGCTGCCACTCCTCGCGCATGGTCGCCGCACGGGCTGACATCATTTCTCCGTAGGCCGCGATGCGCTGGCGATGAAATGCAGGCGCGGCGATCCTCCGCTGCCGCATGTGCGTTTCACCCTCGCTTGTGATCAGCCCCTCGCCCAGCAGAATTTTCATCCGCCGCTGCGTGCGCTCCTTAATGAACAGCGGCGCCTGGTTGATCAGGATTTCGCGAATGTACTCGGGGTCGTTCAGGAAAACGATATGGTTCGGCCCCAGCCGGTAGTGCGAAATCGAACCGTACTGCTGTTGCAGATACTCAAACAGCAGAATGGGATTGCTCGCGCGAAAAAACCGGCTGAACAGGTAAAACGGCAGGTTGCGCCGAAGCCCCGGCGGATACCGGAACCCGTTATGCTCGATCACCTGAGTGGCGTTGTCTTTAGGCGGCGGACGTTGCGGGGTAAGCGTGGCCATTGTTGTCGGTGTGCGAAGCTATCGCGCCATCCATGCGGACAGGCGCTCCTCCACAACCCTTACGATACGCGTGTGGATTGCCTCTACCGTCTCATCCTCGTCGATTACGACCACACGCAAAGGTTCCCGTGCGGCAATCGCTTCGTACTGCGCGTGCGTCCTGCGGAAGAACCCGTCTGACTCCGCTTCAAACCGGCTTTCATCGCGCCCCGTCTGCGCCACATGCAGTGTGTTGCGCCGCCGCGCACGCTCCAGCGACACCTCCAGCGGAGGCAGCAGCAGCAGCGTCAGGTCAGGGTGCAGCCCGCCGCAGATCGCCTCATGCAGGCGATGCACAACCGCCTCGCCTAGTCCACGCCCGCCGCCCTGGTAGGCCTCGGTTGAGTCGGTCCAGCGATCGCACAGCAGCATATCGCCACGGTCCAGCGCAGGCCGCACCACCTCCGCAATCGCCTGCGCGCGATCCGCAAACATCAGCGCCAGCTCGGCAAGCGGCGCCACCGGCGCGGCGCTGCGCGCATCCAGCAGCAGCGCGCGCAGCCGGTCGCCAAGCTTCGTGCCACCCGGTTGCCGCGTCTCACGCGCCGGCAGCCCCTTTGCTCGAAGCGAAGCAGCAAGCCGCCCCATCTGGGTCGATTTTCCGCTGCCGTCCAGGCCCTCGAAGGTGATAAAAAATCCCCGCCGCGCTGCGTCATCGTGATCGTCAAGCATCGTGTGGAACGATCCTAGAGCATTTTCACAGTAGGTGTAGGCGTATGCGCGGAACTCTGCGCGGCTTTTCCGTCAAGAAAAGCCGCATGCCACTCAAATCGGATGGATCGTAGTAACTGTGAAAATGCGTTAGCAGGCACTGTACACTTGGTCTCGCTCTCGTATCCGGAGGACCGTACCCGCCTTGAAGTCTCTCGCCGCACTCGCTTTCGCCTCTGCTGTTCTGCTTGCTTCCTGTAGCTCCGCCCTCGCGCAAAGCACCGCTATCAAGCTTCACGTCGACGAAACCGACGCGCCGCGCAAGCTGCTGCACGCAACCTTGCAGATGCCGGTCATCCCCGGCCCGCTTACCCTGCTCTACCCCAAGTGGATACCCGGCGAGCACAGCCCCAGCGGCCCCATCGACAACTTCGCCGGCCTCGTCATTACCGCCAACGGGCAGACGCTCGCCTGGCAGCGCGACGACGTCAATATGTTCGCGTTCCACATCACCGTGCCGCAGGGCGTCACCACGCTCGATATCCGCTGCGACTTCCTCGCCACCGCCGCTGCCACGGGCTTTTCCGCAGGCGCCAGCACCACCGCCAACCTCGCCATGCTCAGCTGGAACGAGCTCGTCCTCTATCCGCAGGGCCAGTCACCCTCTGACATCCAGGTCCAGCCTTCCGTCACGCTGCCCGCCGGCTGGCACTACGGGACCGCGCTTACGAAGACAGGCGGCAGCGGCGATAACATCGACTTCGCGCCCGTTTCGCTCGAACAGCTCATCGATTCACCACTGCTCGCCGGGCGTTATTTCCGCGAGATCCCGCTCGCGCCGGAGATCAATCCGAAGCACTACCTCGATCTCGCCGCCGACGGCCCGGAAGAGCTCGAGCTGAAACCGGAAGCGCAGGCCGCCTTCAGCAAGCTCGTGCGCGAAACCGGCGCCCTCTATAAGTCGCGCCATTACGGCAGCTATCACTTCCTGGTCACTCTCTCCGACGAGGTGGCCCACTTCGGCCTCGAGCACCACCAGTCCAGCGACGATCGCGTCCCCGCCGACACCTTCCTCAACGCCGACGAAGCCCTGGTGCAAGCCGACCTGCTGCCGCATGAGTTCACCCACTCCTGGAACGGCAAATACCGCCGCCCCGCCGGTCTCGCTACCGGGAATTACGAAACTCCCATGAAGGGCGACCTGCTCTGGGTTTACGAGGGGCTCACCCAGTACCTCGGCGACGTGCTGGCCGCGCGCAGCGGCATCGAGACACCGGAGCAGTACCGTTCCGCGCTGGCGTTCTCAGCAGCTTCGCTCGATGCACGCCCGGGCCGCACCTGGCGCGACCTGCAGGACACCGCAACCGCCGCGCAGACGCTTTATGACGCGAACAGCCAGTGGGACAACTGGCGCCGTAATGTCGACTACTATCCCGAGGGCGAGCTGCTCTGGCTTGAAGTCGACACCATGATCCGCAAGCAGACCGACAATAAAAAATCGATCGATGACTTCTGCGCCCGTTTCCACGGCCTCGGCGGAAACACCGCGCCGAAGGTCGTGCCGTACACGTTCACCGATGTCATTGAAAACCTGAATGCTGTCACGCCCTTCGACTGGGCGGCCTTCCTCACAGAACGGCTCACCTCGAAGGTCGATCACGCGCCGCTCGGCGGTATTGAGGCGGGCGGCTACCGACTGGTCTACTCTGAGGAGCCAGGCCCCTATGTCGATGCGCTCTCAGCTATCGGCTCAGGCGTCAGCGCCTGGTGGTCGCTCGGCCTCAAAGCCGGTACAGACGGCCGCATTGGCGATGTGCTGTTCCAATCCCCCGCGTTCACAGCAGGCCTGGGGCCGGGCATGCAGATTATCGCCGTCAATGGCCGCCAGTTCGCCCCCGGAGTGCTGACAGCGGCGATCACGGATGCGAAAACAGGGAGCGGGCCCATCGACCTGATCGTCTTCAACACCGGCTACTACAAGGTGGTCCACCTCGACTATCACGGAGGCCTGCGCTATCCTCACCTGGAGCGCATCAGCGGCACACCCGACCGCCTCGACGAAATCCTGAAGCCGATGACCGGGGAAGCGAAAGGGAGGAAGCAGGAAGCAGGGAGCAGGGAATAGGCGGGCGGTTTAACAGGCAGGAAGCAGGGTTTAACAGGCAAAAGCAGGAAGCAGGCACCATCCTGTGCGATGTGCCGAAATGCAGGGTAGCGACTTTCAAGTTCGAGGCCGGGAACGCGCTCCGCTGATGGCTAGCTGACGAATAACTTCGCGCATCGCTCCTCTCAAACCTATCCCTTGCTTCCTGCTTTCTGTTTCCGCCTGTTAAACCCTGCTCCCTGCCTGTTACACCCTGCACTCTGCCTGTTAAACCCTGCTTCCTTCTCCCTGCTTCCTGCCTGTTAAACCCTCCGCAGATCCACGATCTCCAGCTCAAGCCCGCCAAACTCCGGGTGCTCATTCTCCCGCAGCCGGTACACGAGCTCGATCACGTCCCCGGCAGACAGCCCAAGCCCGCGTACCCGGTCGCCCCAGCCCCAGCCCAGCGCGGCAAACTGCGTCCCCGCCTGCCCCAGCTGCAGCTTGCAGTGCCGCTCCTTCATGTATCGCGGCTCCGCCAATACCTGCACCCCACGCGCCACAAACGCCGGCTCCGGGTTTTCCATGCCGAACGGCTCAAGCATCCGCACTGCCTTGTACAACACCGGGGTCACCAGGTCCAGCGACAACTCTCCGTCGCAATGCACCGGCAGCAGCAGGTCCTCATCGCTCACATGCTCCGCGGCATAGGCCGTCAGGCGCTCCCGCAGCAGCGGAACCCGCTCCGACGGCAGCGAAAACCCCGCCGCATGGGCATGACCACCAAACTTCGTGAACAGCTCCGCGCAGCTTTCGAGCGCCTGCAGCAGGTGGAAGCCCTCGACCGACCGCCCCGACCCGTACGCCTCGCCATCCTCATGCGCGATCACCAGCGCGGGGCGCCCCGCCGCCTCCACCACGCGCGACGCGATGATCCCGATCACCCCGCGATGCCAGCCCTCGCCATCCAGGACCAGGCACCGCGCCTCGGCAAACGACGGCTCCTCGAGCCGCGCCAGCACCTCGCGCAGCGCGCCCGCTTCGGTCTCCCGACGCTCCGTGTTCAGCGTGTCCAGCTTCGCGGCCAGCGCCCGCGCGCGCTCCGGCTCCCGCGTCGTGAACAGCTCGATCACATCGGCCGCCACGTCCATGCGGCCTGCCGCATTGATCCTCGGCCCCAGCCTGAACCCAACATCCATCGCACTCAGCCGCTTGCGCTCAGGGTCCAGCTGCGCCACGGCCATCAGCGCCTTCAGCCCCGGGCTCGCCGGTTTCCGCAGCGCCTCCAGCCCCAGCGCCACAATCGCGCGGTTCTCCCCGGTTAGCGGAACAGCATCGGCCACCGTTGCAATCGCCAGCATCTTCAAGAATGAGGGCAGCAGCTTCGTCCGCAGCCGCGCCCCGGCTTCGGCATCGCCGCGAGCCGCCTCTTCCAGCAGCGCCTGCGATAGCTTGAACGCCACGCCGGCCCCGCACAGGCCTTTGCACACATACGCACAGCCCGGCTGGTTCGGGTTCAGGATCGCCAGGGCCCTCGGCAGAGAAGACACGCCGCCCGCGCCTTCCGGCAGGTGGTGGTCCGTCACAATCAGGTCCAGCCCCAGCGCCTCCGCTGCTTCCGATGCGGCAAAGGCCCGGATCCCCGTATCCACACTAATCACCAGCCGGACACCCTCGGCCGCCGCACGCTCCAGCACCTCACGCTGCATGCCGTAGCCTTCACGCAGCCGATGCGGTACGTGGAAGCGCACCGACCCGCCCAGCCGCTCGATCGCCGTCTTCAGCAGGACGACCGCCGTCGTGCCGTCGACGTCATAATCGCCGTAAATCAGGATGAGTTCGCGCGCAGCGACCGCGGCCAGCACCCGCTCGACCGCCGCAGCCATGCCGAGCATGGTCAGGGGATCGTGCAACTGTTCAAGTGATGGTTGAAGAAACGCCCGCGCTTCGGTCACGCTGTGCAGCCCGCGCTGCACCAGGATGGCGGCAATCGCGCGGGGAATCGTAAGCTCGCGCGCAAACTCAGCAGTTAGCCCGGGGTCGGCAAACGGCAGCAGCCAGCGCTTTTTGCCGCTTGCCGCTTTATCGAGGGTAGTCGGCAGGCTCAGGCTTCCTCGTCTGCGTCCTCGTCGAACACCACGCCGCCCATATCGAGCTCATCAATAGCTTCGATCAGCTCTTCGTATTGCTCATACCACTCGCACACCGTCTCGTGCAGAAACGCAACACCCTGGTGGATGAAGCCGAGTTGAAGAAAGCCGACCTTGCCGGTGTGCTCCCGCAGCGACTCGACCTCTTCGAACTCCGGGGCATCCTCGTCCGGAAAGTTCTGCTCGCGCAGCTTGAGAAGGACCAGCTCCAGCTCTTCCTCTGACAGGGTTACTTCGCTCAGCGTCAGGAAAGATAAGCCGGCCGCTTTCGCGGTTTCCACCAGCCGCTTCCAGCCGTCCGCGTCTTCATCGTCTTCCCAATGCACCGAGGGAACATCCTCGCCCACATAGCCGGGGAACTGGCGCAGTCCGTGGCCGGAGAGAAAAGCCACCATATCGTCTTTTAGAGCAAGCAGGTTGTCGTGTGCCATCGCAGGCTATTCTCTCAGGTTCTCCGTCTCAGCGCGAGAGGGGAATGTCCGACTCTCCGGCGGCGGTCGTTTGTGCTAGACTCGCCCCCATACCAATGATTTTTTCCCGTGAATATGTCGGCTATCTGGGCCGCAAGACAACCCAACACCTGGTCGACGCCAAGATGATCAGCACCGCCCAGTTCAAGCTGGCGGAAGCACGCGTCACCGCTGCCATCCTCAATGAGCTTCTGCTGGAAGACCAGATCAACGACGAAGTCCGCGTCATCCTCGATGCCATTCAGGACGACATGCGCCGCAGCGGCGCGGAGTATGGCGAAATGTTCAAAAAGGTGAAGCAGCAGCTGGTACGCAAGTACAAGGCGGTCCTGTGAGAGTCTCCCCCGACAAGGTCAACAAACTGGCCCACGCCGTCGCCGACACCCTCGCCACCATCGACGAGGTCGACTTCTCCGAAGACCGCGACACCATCCGCAAGGAAGTCCGCAACTACCTGCAGGTCCTGCTCGCCGACGAAATGCGCATCGACCAGGCCGCCCGCCTGAAGATCAGCTCCCAGCGCAAGATCATCATGGAAGGTTCGCAGGAGTGGAACATCCTCTACCGCAAGTACTACAACGACGAGGTCAAGCGCCTCGGCATCTAGCCTTCCGTCAACTTTTACTCGCTCCCACTAGGCCTAATGAGCTTGACGCGACTGCTGCGCAAGGTAGCGTCGGGCGAGAGCCTCACGGAGCATGGTCTTGATGACAGCCTGACGACTGATGTTCAGCGTCTCGGCCTCACGGTCCAGCTCTTTAAGCATCGGTGCCGTGAAATCCACGTTGACTCGCTGGACCGGTCTGACCATGGTGAACTGACTTGTGAAGTGCGCTGAGATATCTTGCCCTCGATCCGCCATCTCGGCAATCTCTTCAGCATCGACCGGCTTACTGGACGTTTTCGGCATACGCTCGCCTTTCCTCTTTCGTTGCCTTCCATAAAGTCACAAGATGGTAGAACTCACCGTCGGCATCCTGCCGAATTTCCGGAACAAACGGAATCAAACCCGGTGCGCATCAGCCCGCCACACCCGGATCTGCTGCTTGATCGCCGCGGGGCTCAGCCGCTCCCGTACTGCCTGTTCCACCAGCAGCGCCAGTTCCCCATCAGAGGCGAATCGGAGCGCGATGATCTGCTCCATCGTCAGCTCCCTCTGCAGCATCTGCATCTCCATCGGCAGCAGCGCCGCCATGCGGATCCGCTCCTCCAGCCGGATCACCCGGTCCTGCACCTTGAGCGCGTAGCGACGCACCATGGCCGCCAGCAGCAACAGCGCCGCGGCAACCACGACGGCCCATGCATGCCAGGCATCAAAGCGATGCACCAGCCGCACCGCGCACAGCACCAGATTGATGGCAAACACCGGCACCACCACGTAAAAGAACAGCGGATCGACGCGCTTGTGGTTCTTGAGGTTCTGTTCAGCCATGTTCAGCGTCCCCGCCCTTACTGCGGTGTCGTACCCGGCGGAGCGGCCAGCCGTGCCTGCCGCTGCTGTTTTTCCTGCCGTTTCTTCTGGATACGCCGTGCGATGTCCGGCCAGAACTCTTCAAGCTCCGAGCCGATAATACCCTCGGCTGTCACCGTCAGTGCCCCGGAAAAAGTCTTGCCGACCCCGCGATCATCCGAAGGATAGTACGCGTTTGAAATCCCGCCGGAAATAATGTTGCCGAAAACATTCGCGTAGTTCGGACCCCATTTGCCCGTGTCGCGACGGCACCACACCGCGGTCGAAGCCGAGTACAACGCCCGGTGCAGCGGGCGGAAGTCCTCTCCCTTGCGGAAGTACCGCGGGTCCTCGTGCAGCGCCGAGGTCAGCACCGCATTGCCCCAGAAGTTCCCGTCGAAAGTGTCGGCATAAGACGCGCCAAAGCGCTTGAAATATCCCTCCGCACCCTGCCCAAACCCCGGGTTGCTGTCCTTCGCCTGCCCAATGCCCGCGACAATCGCGTCGAGCCCGAAGGTGTACGGGTCGGTCGAGCTCTTCCACATCAGGGAGAACTTCTCCTTCACCGTCAACGGCTTATAAGCGCCCGAGCTGTTCACCGCCTGGAACTCGGGAATAATCCCCAGAATACGCTGATGCTCCGCACCCTTCAGGCTGTAGCCGCTGTCCCCCGGCTTGGACTGTTTCGCCGTGTCCTGGGGGTTTTGCGACGGGTCCGCCGGCGGCTTCTGCGTCTGCTGCAGCATGCCCGCGTCAGGAGCATCGGGCAGCGGCACGCTCGCGGTCGCCGCCCATAGCCCTGTCGCAGGCCCAAGGCCTGCGACGGCGATCATCAGGACCTTACTCAAGGCGCGAGTATTCAAAAACCGGTTTGCCGGCGGGACTTGCTTCAACATGCTGCTGGAATGCTCCTTGTTCGGTGCACGGGTTCGGTGCATGGGAAGGCGATGAGTCTCGATGAATAGTCCTCATGGCCAAGTGTAAACTTAAGTTTACCGTCTTCACATTGGAGCGAAAGACGTGCTTTGCCCCGTGCTAATGTGCAAAGGCAGAGCAAACCGGTCCGACTGTCTGACGTGCCGCAGGCACGGAAAGACTCAGAAAACGGATCAGGAAGGTAGTGCCATGGCTAAGACTCCCGCTCACATTCAGCGGATTCTCGGCGTTGATTTCTTTTGCGGAACTGCTAGTGAAACCATCTCCCGCATGATGGGAGGCGGCCTGCTCGTCGTACCCGCCGCACCCGCGTTAAAGGATCTGCCGACCAACCCCGACTACCGTGAGGCGCTCCTGAACGCCGATCTGGCAATCACCGACAGCGCGTTCATGGTCCTTATCTGGAACTTCATCAGCAGGGACCGCATCCCGCGCGTCTCCGGCCTCGAGTACCTCAAGGAGCTGCTGCACGAAACCGATGTACGGACGCCGGGCAATACCCTCTGGATCATGGCCAGCCCGAAAAGCGCCAAAACCAACATAGCCTGGCTGCGGCAGCAGAGAATCGAACTGCGCGAGGACGACATCTATATGGCGCCGCTGTACCATGGCGAGCTCTCGGACGACACCCTGCTGGCCAAAATGCGTGCTCACCCATACCGGCACGTCATCATCACGGTAGGCGGGGGCACCCAGGAGCGCCTCGGCCTCTATCTCAAGCGCCAGCTGCCGTACCTGCCGGCCATCCACTGCATCGGCGCCGCCATTGCGTTTCTCAGCGGCGACCAGGTGTACATCCCCACCTGGGCCGACCAGTTCGGGCTGGGCTGGCTATTTCGCTGTATTTCCAAGCCCAGCGCCTATGTTCCCCGCTACTGGGGCGCGCGCAAGCTGGTCTGGCTGATGCTCAGGTACCGGTCAGAACTCCCACCCCTGATCGCCGTACCGGCCGTCGAACCCGCCTGACTGGCCTCCAAACGCAGCACCGGGAGATGCCAAAGCGTCTCCCGGTGTGCATTCCGTATCTCAAATAGAGCCGGTCTAAATCTTGTCCGCCTTGACGTCATGTTCACGCTCGAACGTCTCCGCACGGTCTGACTTCGCCTCCGCGTCGTACTTCGCGGCCTTTGCGTTATCGACCAGCGCGTTTCCGGCGTCCTTCACATTTCCCCATGCCTCACGCGCCGAACCCTTGATCTGGTCTTCGCGCCCAGCATCCTTCAGATTCTGGTCACCCACCAGTGCGCCGGCGGATTCCTCAACGTGACCACCGATCTTCTGCATAACACCCTTGACCTTGTCGTCGTTCATGCAAGTCCTCCTGTCCGCAAATATGAGTGCGGAAAGGGGCATCAAGGTTGGCTGAGGAAAGGAAGGAGAGCAGAAGCTGGTAGCGCCAACGGGGATCGAACCCGTACTCTTCGCCTTGAGAGGGCGACGTGTTAACCAGTTACACCATGGCGCCAAAAGGCTGGATCGCGGCGCTGCTCTGCTCGCGACTCTTCAGAGTGTAGCAGACCCTTATTCCCGGGCGGCACCCGGCGGGCGGCTGCCTCAGCCCTGTTTCGCGCCCAGCTCGCCCCAGCGCTCGTACAGCCCGTCGATGACCTCCTGTGCCGCCGCGGCCTCCTCCAGCGCAACGTGCAGCTTTGCCGCATCGGTCGCGACCGCCGGGTCGTGCAGCACGGCCTGCTTGGTTGTCAGCGCTGCTTCTGCTTCATCGATTCGTGTCTCCATGGTGTCCCACTCGCGCTGCTCCATGTACGACAACTTCTTTTTTCTGCTCGAAACAGCAGGTGAGACACCGTCCGCCTTCGACGGTGTCGGCGTCGAAGCATTCCCGCGCGTCCTCGTGCTGCGCTGCCAGTCCTCCCATTGCCCGTAATCGGCAAACGAGCCGGCATTGCCCCTGCCGTCAAGCCCCAGCACTACGTTCGACACCCGGTCCAGCATGTACCGGTCGTGCGTCACCAGCATCAGCGCGCCCGGGTACTCCAGCAGCGCCTCTTCCAGGATTTCCAGCGTCGGAATATCTAGGTCGTTCGTCGGCTCATCCAGCAGCAGCAGGTCGGCAGGCTCCAGCATCAGCCTCGCAATCAGCACCCGCGCCCGCTCGCCGCCGGAAAGCCGCTCGACAGGCTGGTTCAGCTGCTCGCCTGTAAACAGGAACCGCGCCGCCCAGCTCGCGACGTGCAGCACTTTGCCGTTGTACACAATCGAGTCCGAATCCGGCGCCAGCGCCCTTCGCAGCGTCTGCGAGCCCTCAATTTCACGGTTCTGCTCGAAATACACCACGCGCAGCGCGGTCGCGCGCTCTACCGTCCCGGCCTGCGCCGCCAGCTGGCCTGACACCAGCTTCAGCAGCGTCGTTTTGCCTGAGCCATTCGGCCCCACAATGCCCACGCGCATACCCGCCGTGACCGCGAAGCTCAGGTCCTCGAACAGCGTTTTGCTGTCGAACCCGTACGTTAGCCCGTCGATGATGACCAGCCGCTTGGTCTTGCGGTCCGATGCCTGGAAGTCAATGCCCGCGGAACCTGTCGCCGATCGGGTCTTCATCCCCTGCAGTTCGCCGATCAGCGAGTTCGCATTGTCGATGCGCGCCTTGCTCTTCGTCGTGCGGGCTTTCGGTCCGCGCCGCAGCCAGTCTGTCTCGATGCGCACACGGTTTTCGAGCGCTTCCTGCCGCTTGCCCTCGGCTTCCAGGTACTCTGATTTCTTCTCAAGAAATGTGCTGTACGCCCCTGTAAACCGCAGCATGCCGTCGGGGTACGCCTTGCTCAGCTCCGCCGTTTCGTTCGCCACGCCTTCCAGGAAGTACCGGTCGTGCGACACCACGATCGACGCGAAGCTTGCGCTACGCAGCATCTCTTCCAGCCACTCGATTCCGGCCAGGTCCAGATGGTTCGTCGGCTCGTCGAGCAGCAGGATGTCCGGCTGCTGGATCGCCGCCTCGACGATCGCAAGCCGCTTGCGCCAGCCGCCGGAGAATGCCTCTGCTTCATCCTCAAGCGAGCCGAACCCGGCCCGTCCAAACGCCTCGCGCACGCGGCCTTCGCGGTCGCCTTCGGTTACGCCTGCGTTAGCCAGCGCGGCCTCGAGCACACTGCGCACGGTCGCGCCTTTCGCGAACGCCGACTCCTGCGCGATGTAGGTCACGCGCGCGCGCTTGCGCGTGCTCACCTCACCGGTGTCCGGCTCAATCTCACCGGACAGTATCTTCATCAGCGTCGACTTGCCCGACCCATTCGGCCCGATCAGCGCGATGCGGTCGCCGTCATTGACGGTAAGCGAAATGTTGCGAAACAGCGGCTGTGCGCCGAACTTCTTCGATATATCTTGTGCGTTCAGAATTAACAACCGGAACCTCTAGATCTCAACGTAAAGGATTGAACCAGGCGTGCACCGCCCAACTGTCTCGGCAACTGCTGCTATGCGTGGCTGAATGCGCGGCCAACGGGGTGTGCTTAGCACGACGAGTCCAAGAGCACGGCCACTCATTTCTGCTGATAGGTCATGTTTTGATCCGCGGTGACAAGAACCTCAAAGCCGGCATGCTCTGCTTTTGCAAGCAAGCGACCATTTCTCACAGAGTCCCAGCCCTGGTGCGCAGTCGTAAAGACATCATGGCTGCTCAATCCAAAACGCAATCCGTGTGGCATGTTTTCATCGAGTAATACCTTCACGCAGCCGAGCGCCTTCGTTGTGCGAAGGCAAGTACTCCTCGTATCTGTTCAACACTGATAGAGGAAAACTGCTCGTGCATCTCCTCGACACTAATCCCATCCTCGGCATTTTCGAGAAAAATCTCCGGCCAGATCCGCGATCCAATCAGCGTCGGTCGGCCGCCGCATCGCCCCTCGACACGCTCTACCAGTTCACATCCCGTCCAGTCCATAACGCCTCCTTACCGCATGCGCCAGCCTATCGCGCCGCTACGCTCTCCGCCTCCGCGATCTCCGAGTACGGACCCTTGTGATCATCGATCCGTCCATGCTCAAACCGCCAGATCCGCGTGCCCACATCATCGATCAGATCGCGATCGTGCGTGACCAGCAACACCGTCCCCTCGTACTTCTGCAGCGACAGGTTCAGCGCGTTGATTGACTCAAGGTCGAGATGGTTCGTCGGCTCGTCCAGGATCAGCACGTTCGGCTTCTGCAGCATCAGCTTGCAAAACAGCAGGCGCGCCGCCTCACCGCCGGACAGGGCGCTCGTCTTCTTCAAACCCTCATCGCCTGAGAACAGCATCTGGCCAAGCAGCCCGCGAATCTCTTCCTTCGTCTTCTTCGTGTCCCACTTGTACAGCCACTCGAACACGGTGGTCCCATGCTCGATCGCGCCGGTGTGGTCCTGCGGGAAGTAGCCGATCTGTGCTTCATGCCCCCACTTCACCTCGCCGCCGCTGGTCCTGAACGTCGGCTCCAGCTCCGGCATGCCCGCAAGCAGGCACTTCAGCAGCGTCGTTTTGCCCTGGCCGTTGCGCCCCATCAGGCACACCTTGTCGCCGCGCATCACGGTCGCCGAAAACGGCCGCAGCGCTATCTCATCGCCGTAAACCTTGGTCACGCCGTCGATCTCGATCGTCTGCTTGCCGCTCGGGCGCATCTGCTCGAAACGGATAAACGGGCGCGAGATGTTCGACCGCGCCAGCTCGCTCGTCTGCAGCCGCTCCACTTCCTTCTTGCGACTCGTGACCTGGCTTGACCGCGTACCTGCCGCGAACCGCGCAATAAATTCGTTTAGCTGCGCGATCTTCTTTTCACGCTGCTCGTTCTGGCTCTCCAGCCGCGAGCGAATCCCCGACTTCGCCTCCACCATCTCGTCGTAGCCGCCCGTGTACGTGATGATCGTCTGGTAATCGATATCCGCCGTGTGCGTACACACCGAGTTCAAAAAGTGTCGGTCATGCGAAATCGTGATCAGCGTGCCTTCAAACTTCAGCAGGAACTCCTGCAGCCACTGCACCGACTCGAGATCCAGGTAGTTCGTCGGCTCGTCCAGCAGCAGCGCCTGCGGGTTGCCGAACAGCGCCTGCGCCAGCAGCACGCGCACCTTTTCGCCGCCCTGCAGCTCGCCCATCCTGCGCTCGTGTATCTCGTCCGGAATATCGAGCCCCTGCAGCAGCACCGCCGCGTCGCTCTCCGCGGTGTAGCCGTCTTCCTCGCCCACCACGCCCTCAAGCTCGCCCAGGCGCATCCCGTCTTCGTCGGTCAGCTCGGCTTTCTCGTAGATCCGGTCGCGCTCTTCAAGCGCCGCCCACAGCGGCTTGTTGCCCATAATGACCGTATCGATCACGCGATATGCGTCGAACGCATACTGGTCCTGGCTCAGGACGCCGAACTTGCGCGGGCGCACCACGTTGCCCTTCTGCGCGTCGATCTCGCCGGTCAGCACCTTCATAAAGGTCGACTTGCCCGCGCCGTTCGGCCCGGTCAGGCCGTAGCGCCTTCCGTCGACAAAAGAAATCGAAACATCATCGAACAGGATCTTTGCGCCGTAGCGCATGCTTACACTGCTTACAGAAATCATTCAGAAACTCTCATCGAGACCGCGCCCGCGTTTCTCCCGCAGCCGGTCCGGTACTTTAAAATGTGTTAGTTGCCGCGTTGCCGCTGGCCGGTATGTGCCTGTATCCGACACAGGTGAACCTCAGCCGCCGCTTTACCTATGCTACCGCATGGCTGTCAATGCTAAAAAAAATGTGAGATCAGGACGTTCGTCGCCAGCGCCGCCACATACGCCAGCACCGTCATGTAGGCGAACTGGATCGCCGGCCACCGCCAGCTGTTCGTCTCGCGCCGCACGATCGCGAGCGTTGAAAAACACTGCATAGCAAACGCGAAGAACACCACCAGAGCCATCGCGCCGCCCAGCGTCAGGTCATGCCGCAAGGCCTGCTGCAGCCCCAGGTTCTGCGTCGCCGGGTCCATCCCGTACAGGGTGCCGAGGGTACCCACGATTACCTCGCGCGCAATGATCGACGACAGCAGCCCGATCCCGATCTTCCAGTTAAACCCCAGCGGATGAATCACCGGCTCGATCCACTGCCCGACCCGCCCCACCACCGAGTGCGCCAGCTGCGGGAAGTGCCCGCCGTGTACCGGCACATGGCTCATCACCCACAGAAATACCGTCACCGCCAGGATGATCGTGCCGGCCTGCCGCAGAAACACGCCGCCGCGGTCCACCAGCCGATGCCCTAGTGCGCGCAGCGTCGGCACCCGGTACTGCGGCAGCTCCAGGATGAACGGCGCCGAGGACGCCTTCAGCACCGAGGACTTCAGAATCCGCGCCGTAAACAGCGCCGCCAGAAAGCCCAGCAGGTATAGCCCCAGCATCACCGCCGCCTGCAGCCCGAAGAACTTGCCCAGCAATGGTTTATTCGGCACAAATGCCGCAATCATGAGCAGGTAAATCGGCAAACGCGCCGAGCAGGTCATGAACGGCGCCACCAAAATGGTCGCAAACCGGTCGCGCTTGTTCTCGATCGTCCGCGTCGCCATAATCGCCGGCACCGCGCAGGCGTACGCCGAAAGCAGCGGGATAAACGCCTTCCCGTTCAGCCCAATCACCCGCATCACCCGGTCCGCGATCAGCGCCGCCCGCGCCAGGTACCCCGTATCCTCCAGCAGCCCGATAAACAGGAACAGCAGCAGGATCTGCGGCAAGAAGATCAGCACCGACGCCACACCCTTCCAGATGCCGTCGATCAGCAGCGACTCAAGCCACGCCGGGTGCAGGTGCCCGCCAATCAGGTCGCCCAGCGCATTCAGCCCGTTCTGCGACCAGTCGCTGAACGGCAGCCCCACTGAAAACACCACCTGGAACACGCTGATCACCACCACCAGGAACATCAGCGGCCCGGTCACGCGCCCCAGCAAAAAGTTATCCAGCTTTCGCGTCCACTCCGGCGACAGCGGCGCCTTGTACCGCGTCCGCGTGCTTACCCCGGTTGCCCACTGCCGGTACGACCGCGCATTGCCCAGCACCGGCAGCTCCAGCCTCGCGGGCGACGCGCTCTCGACCGCGTCCCTCTGCCCCAGGAACCGCGGAATCGCATCGATCCCGATCCCGCGCGTACCGGAAATCTTCGCCACCGGCACGCCCAGCTCCTGCGCCAGCGCCAGCGTATCCACCATGCCGCCGCGCGTCTCCATTAGGTCGCTCATGTTCAGCAGCACCAGCGTCGGCAGCTTCAGCGCCAGGATCGGCGCAGCCAGCATCAGCTGCCGCTGCAGGTGCAGGGAATCGAGCACCAGCAGCACCGCATCCACCTCCGGCGACCCCGGCATCTCGCCCCGCAGCACATCCACCGCCACCCGCGCGTCTTCTGAGTAGCTGTTGAGCGAGTAAATCCCTGGCAGGTCGATCAGCGTCAGGTCCGCCCGCTCGATCCCCGCCATCTTCCCGTAGCGCTGCTCCACCGTGACGCCCGGGTAGTTCGCCACCTTCTGCCGCAGGCCCGTCAACCGGTTGAACAGCGTCGATTTGCCCGAGTTCGGCGGCCCCACCAGCGCCACCGTCCGGATGTGTCCGGCGACCCGCGGCCCTACCGGCAAATCGACCAGCCCTGTCGCGTGACAGCTCATGCGCTCACCGCGGCCAGGCCCTCGCCCACCAGCCGGACCACGATGCCCCGTGCGGTTTCCCGCCGCAGGGCAATTTCCATGCCGTCGATCGCGTACACCGTCGGATCGCCGGCCGGCGCCCGACGCACCGCCACCACCCGCGCATCCGGCGTAAAACCCATGTGCATCAGGTGGTGCTCCACCGCTTCCGGCAGCTGCAGCTCCTCGATAATGGCCGCTCGCCCGACCGCAAGCTGGTTCAACGCTGGCACGTGTGAACTCCTTCGAGCGATCATACCCCAAAGTGCGACGGAAAGGGTCGGCATTGCGCCGCGTTGTTTCACCGCGCATCTACTCTGCCATGCCTGAATTGAATCTCCCCACCTTCCGCAGCTCTCTGCAGCAGCCCGAGCCGCCTCCGGGCATCCCTCCGCTCGTCGCCGCTCTCTGGTGGGACGCCCGGGGCGACTGGGACCGCGCCCATTCCATCGCGCAGGCCATTGAAGGCGCCGACGCAGCCTGGGTCCACGCCTACCTGCACCGCCGCGAGGGCGATACGGCAAACGCCGGTTACTGGTACCGGCAGGCCGGGCAGCCCGGCACAAACGGCGCGTTCGAAGCAGAGCGCGAGGCCATCGTGCAGGCGCTGCTTGACCGCAAGCTCTAAGCAAAGAAAAGCCGCCCCTAAAAGGGACGGCTGCAACATAATCCGTTTGCTTAAACGTTATTTCGCGGTAAACGCCGAGATCGCGGTCGCTTCATCGTCCTTCACATCGAAAACCGTGTACAGCTTCGTGATCTGCAGCAGATCGTGCACCTTTTTCGTCAGGCTCAGCAGCTTCAGCTCGCCGCCTGCGTTTTTCACGCTCGTGTAGGCGCTCACCAGCTCGCCCAGCCCGGAGCTGTCGATGTAGTTCACATCGCCCAGGTTCAGCAATATGTTCTTCTGACCTTTCGCCAGCAGCTCCTTGATCGAATCGCGCAACTGCACCGATCCTTCACCGAGAACGATGCGGCCGCTCAGGTCGAGAATGGTGACGCTGTCTATCTGCCGTGTCTTGAGCGTCATGCTCATGCCTTGGTTCCTCCCTGCATGTCTGTTTCGTGGATTGGGTTGAGGTGTTTAATCAGCGTCAGTTCCGTTCCGGGGTGCAGTTGTCGAAAATGCACCTCGTCCATGAATGACCGGATCAGGAAGATACCGCGGCCGGAGCCGCGCAGAAGGTTTTCAGGCGCCCGCGGATCGGGCAGGGACGCCGGGTCCAGCCCATCGCCCTGGTCCGCAATGCAGAAGATCAGTGAGTGCCCGGTGTTTTCGAAGCTGGCGGTAATTTTTTTCGCCTGGTCCTCATGGTTGCCGTGAAACACCGCATTCGCCGCCGCCTCGCGCACCGCCATCGTGATCCCGAAGCGTGCGTCCTCCTCGACGCCGGCGGATATCGCAACCTCCTCCGCCGTCTGCTCCACGCGATCCACGCTGGCAAGGCTCGAGTCGAGTGTCAGCGTGATGCGGCGTCCCATCGTCCCGGTCAATGTCGGCTCCCCAAAAACGCCCTGCGGACCAAACTGCGTTGTCCCCGCAGTGTCGAGCGTTTGCACGGCGATGTCAAGGTAAGACCGTGCCAGGGCCTGTTCACATTCCTTAGGCGGCAGCGTTGCGGGCCAAAATCCGGCCAGACGAGGCGGAGCGTGAAGGCTGTGGCGTGTCCACCGTCAAGCGCGAGAACGAAGTATGGCCGGATTTTCACCCGCAACCCGGAGGGACGTGGTCAATTTTCCCGATTTCATTGTCACTCGTCGCTTCAGTAGACCTCTACAGCGCACTCCTCGCTCCTAGAACTCGGGAAAATTGGCGCTCGTCGCTGTCGCCTGAGGAGTGTGAACAGGCCCTACAGCAGCTTGCCAGCCGCGAGGTCCCGAATCAGCGCCTTATCCGCTGCCAGAAAGTCATACGCCGGCAGCTCCCGCAACTCGCACCACAGCATCCGCTGAAAGATATTATTGGTCAGCTCGCCCGCAAATCGGTGCACCGCGAAAAATTGCAGGTCCACCGCTCCGCCTGACCGGTAGGTGTGCCGCAGTCGCACGACGCGGCTGCCAATCTCCGCGTGGATGCTCAACTCCTCCTCAAGCTCGCGCACCAGCGCCTGCTCCGCGGTTTCGCCGGCTTCCATCTTTCCGCCCGGAAACTCCCACTTGTGCGCCATCGGCTGGTCGGCCCGCCGCTGGCAGATCAGCACCGAGCCGCCGCGAAGGATCAGCCCGGCAACCACATAACGCACGCCTTTCGTCTCGGTCCGTCCCGTCGCAACAGCCTCGCCCGTAATGGGACCCGTCTCGTGACCTGTTTCCTGGCCCGGCAGGTCCGGCTTTGCGTCATGCATTCCTCCGATAGCCATAACCCCATTGGATTCAGATTCGCGGCTTCGGGTCTGCTTTTCGCTCATTATGGCGGCATCCGGCTTTTTACTGCCCGACACGCAACCTGCCGGCGGCCGGGGCAGACGCAGGCTGAAAGACCGGCCAGCTGGCCACCTTCGCCTGCTCCGCAAGGGCTTCCGTCGGGTTTACCGGGTACGGGTCGCGGGCCAGCTCCAGCATCGCCAGGTCGTGGATCGAGTTGCCGAAAACAGCGTCGGGCCGCGACACGCCGGAGGCCTGCAGCGCCTCGGCCTTGGCCTCGTCCGTCGGCACCGCCAGCAGTTCGCCGGTCACCACGCTCTCAACCACGCGCACCCGCGCCGCCAGCACCCGCTCTACCGGTATGTTGAAGCGCTCCACGACCGCCGCCTCAATCACCCAGTGGTTCGTCGAGGAAACAGCCCACAGCTCGACGCCGGCTGCCTCCATGCGGTTCACCAGCGCTTCCATCGCGGGAAAGATGCGCGGGGCCACAAACTCGCCGAAGTAGCGCGCCGCAGCCTGCCGCAGCTCGAGCTCGCGCAGCCCCGCGTACACCTGCACCATCTCGCCGCACATGGTCGCCTCATCCACGGCGCCTGCCCGGTACTCGCGATACCGCGCGTCCAGCCAGTCCGTCGCCTGGCGCGACACCAGGCCCTGTTCGAGCGACCACCGCATAAAGCCGAAACCGGCATCGCCGCTCCACAACGTTCCATCGCAGTCGAACACCGCGATGCGCGGCTCTTTCGCGAGCACGGCTTCCACCCACACTGCGTCCTCGGGAACCACCGCCTACTTCACCGTCGTGTGCAGCTGCACATCGATATTGCCGCGCGTCGCATTCGAGTAGGGGCACACCTCGTGCGCCTGCGCCACCAGCTTCTCGGCGTCCGCCTGCGACAGCCCGCCGACCTCCACGTTCAGCGCCACGGTCAGCACAAAAGGCCCCGCATCGGTCGAGTTCAGCCCCACCACGGCCTCGACCGCCGTGCCCTGCAGCTGCGAACCCTCCTGCCGCGCGATATACAGCATCGCGTTCTCAAAGCAGGCCGCATACCCGGCTGCGAACAGCTGTTCCGGGTTGGTCGCATCCTCCTTGCCGCCCATGCCCTTCGGCAGCGACAGCTTCATGTTCAACAATCCATCGGACGAGCTGATCTGCCCGTCGCGGCCACCTTCGGCACGCACCTTCGCTTTGTACAGAACCGCCATATTCTCGCTCCCTTTCGCGTCCACGCGCCCCGGCCCGGCGACGCATGGTTCGTCTGTTCCAGTGTAGCCAACTCGCGCCGCCCGGGGGTGCCAAAGGCATCACCCCACGCCCCGCGTCCCTGCCCGCCAAAACGGACGATACTGAAACCACATGGCCGACGCCGCCCAACCCGCGCCCGACCCGCTGCTGCGCGAGTACGCGAGCCACCTGCGCGTCGAGCGCGGGTTGCAGCCGCTCTCCATCGAGGCCTACACGTCTGACCTGCAGCAGTTCGCACACCACGCCGCGCTCACAGGCAATGCGCTCGCAACCGCAGGCCGCGAGCAGGTCTCGAGCTTCCTCGAGGAACTGGGCAGCCGCGGCATCTCAGCCCGGGCCATGGCGCGCAAACTTTCAAGCCTCCGCGGCTTCTATCGCTGGCTCCTGCGCTCCGGCCTCACTTCCGTCGATCCAACCCTGCACATCAGCTCACCCTCCGGGTGGAAGGTGCTGCCGAAGGCGCTCGCGGAGTCGACGGTCGCCGGCGCCCTCGACGCCGCGCAGCAGCAGATCGCGTCGGCGTCCATGACGACCACAGGCAAGGCAAGCGAGCCAGCGCTGCTGCGGGACTCGGCAATCCTCGAGCTGCTCTACGCCGGCGGTCTTCGTGCGACCGAGGTCGTCACGCTCACGGTCGCGAGCCTGCACCTGGGCTCCGCGCAGCTGCGTGTCCGCGGCAAAGGCGACAAGGAGCGCCTGGTGCCCATCGGACGCTCGGCCGTCCTCGCGCTCGACCGCTATCTCAAGCAGGGCCGCGCTGTTTTAGCAGCTACAGCGCCCCGCGAAACGCGCCTCTTTCTCAGCAGCACCGGCCGCCCGCTGACCCGCCAGGCTGTGTGGCAGCTGGTGAAGCAGGCCACCGGCGGCGCGGCCGGACCGCACATGCTGCGCCACAGCTGCGCCACCCACATGGTGGACCACGGCGCCGACCTCCGCACCGTGCAAACGGTCCTGGGCCATGCCGACATCGCCACCACGCAGATCTACACCCACGTCGCCCTCGGGCGCCTGCGCGCGGTCCACCAGGCACACCACCCGCGCGAGCAGCGTCTTCGCGACCGCACCCCCGCACCTGCCGAATGACCGCCCGAAGCAACGCGGCCGGTAAAGCCATCAAGCCACTCGCCGACCCGCTACCGGAGCCCTGGGCCGGGCCGCTCGCCCGCTTTCTCGCCACCCTGCAGCACGAGCGCTCCGCATCCGAGCACACCCTCCGCGCCTATCGACGCGAGCTCTCCGACTTCGCCCGCTTCGCTGCCCGCTCCGCGACCAACCCGGCGCAGCTCACCCACAAGCAGGTGCAGGGCTTCCTCGTCCTGCTCTACGACCGGGGCCTCGCGAAACCTTCGGTCGCCCGCGCCCTCGCCGCGATTCGGGCCTGGTGCCGCTGGCTCGCGCGCGAGGGCGTTCTATCGCACAACCCCGCGGCGCTGGTCAGCACTCCGCGCCTGCCGCGCCGGTTGCCCCATGTGCCCACCTCCGACGAGCTGATGACCGCAATGGACAGCACCGCCGCCGCCGCTATCGCCGCGTGGCCCGAGCGCGACGGCCTCATCCTCGAGCTGCTCTACGGCTGCGGCCTGCGCAACGCCGAGCTCGCCTCGCTCGACCTCGACGCCATCGACGCCGCGGGCGAGCTGCTCCGCGTCCGCGGCAAAGGCCGTAAGGAGCGCTACGTGCCCCTCGGCGCCTCAGTCGCGCAGGCCCTCACGCGCTACCTGCCCACCCGCGGCGCGGCACTCGCCAAAGCTCACCTGGCCCCGCCGAACGACCCCGCCACGACGCTTCCAGCGTTACTGGCGGCAGGCAAAGGCCCTTTGCTGCTGCCGCTCCACGTCGCTCCTAACGCGGCCGCCCAGGGCAGGGTGCCCCGGCTCACCACCCGCTCCATCGGCCGGATTCTGAAGGCCATGGCGATCGCCGGCGGCCTGCCCGCGGAGACCCACCCCCACACCCTGCGCCACGCCTTCGGCACCCACCTTCTGGAAGAAGGCGCCGACCTCCGCGCCATCCAGGAGCTGCTCGGCCACGAGCGCCTCTCGACGACCCAGCGCTACACCCAGCTCACCATCGGGCACGTCGAGGCCGTGTACGACCGCACCCACCCGCGCGCGAAGTAGCGCTCCGGATCAAAAGATCACGAGCGGTATAGTGGGGCGTCGCCCCACTTGCCCTCAGGAGGCCTATTCCCATGCCCGTTCTCTCTCGCCTGCTATTCGCCTCGGCCGTTCTGTCTCTGCCACTCGCCGCGCAGGCGCAAACCGGCACTCCGCCCCCGGGCCCGTCTACAGACACAAGCGTCATCGACGCCGACGGCACCGCGCACATCACCCGCGTCGTCCCGCTGCCGGCCATCCTCAGCGATGAGGCGAAAGCGCGCTGGTCCAGGCCTGTCTCCGATGCCGCCAGGCCCTCGACCCTCGCGGAACGCCGCTCCGGCACCGACACCTGGCAGACCAGGGCAGGGAAGAAGTCCGCCGCCGTTTACCCGATCAGCATCACCGAAGGGCAGACCGTCGGCGGTGTCCCCGTCCGGCTCATCGACCCCCTGCCGAATACCAAACCCGGTCCAGTCTCCGGCGCAGGCGCCATGGCAGACCCCCTTCACTACTCAGCTATACCCGAGCCTTCCACGCTCGGTTCGTTCATCTCCCACAATGCCATTCACGCCGATCGCGTCCTCATCTGCCTGCACGGCGGCGGCTTCAACTCCGACTCCGGCTCCTACACCGAATCCATCCCCATCGCCAACCTCACCCGCACCCGCGTCGTCTCCGTCCTCTACCGCCTCGCGCCCGAGCACCCGTACCCCGCCGCGCTTGAAGACGCCGTCGCCGTCTACCGCGAGCTGCTCAAGACCTACAAGCCCGGCAACATCGCCATCTACGGCACCTCCGCCGGCGCGCTGCTCACGGGCGAGGTCGCCGTCCGCCTCAAGCAGCTCAATCTGCCCCAGCCCGGCGCCCTGGGCGTCTTCTCGGGCTCGGGCGACATGACCGCCGCAGGCGACTCCATCGCCCTGTTCACTCTTGAAGGCTACTCCGGCCACCTTGACCCGCCGGCGCCCAACCCCGACCGCCACACCACCAGCCCCGAATACACGACCACCCACGACCCGCGCGACCCCGTGCTCTCGCCCATCTACGCCGACCTGCACGGACTGCCGCCGACGCTCTTCCTAACCAGCACCCGCGACATCCTGCTCAGCGCCACCTCCACCATGGAACGCGCCTGGCTCCGCGACAGCGTCCCCGCGCAGCTCGTCGTCTTCGACGGACTCCCCCACGCCTTCTGGAACGACGTCAGCCTTCCCGAGTCGCGCGAAGCCTACGCGACCATGGCGCGCTTTTTCAACGAGCACTTAGGAAGGTAAGTAGAAGGAAATCTCAATGTAAGTAGAAGCGGTATCGAAATCGCAGCAGTCAGACGCTGTGGATAACTCCTCCGCAGCGATAATCCGGTCATGCCGGCACGCGGTCTCTACGTCGATTAACTCCCGTGGATTGTTACAAATGTCACGTCCGCAGCACCCGCAGGTACGTCATTCTTTCGCCGGCGCCACGTAAGATGTTCCAAAGTCAAGTAAAGATGTACCAATCCTAAAAAAAGAAACGAAGGTACCCGCGAACGGTGCATTTCTTCCAGTAATGTTGTCTCGGAGAGGTGCAGCGACGTGGGTTTGCTCAACCCTCCGCGAACGACTTGCAGCAGGGTAACGCCGCACCTGCAAGCACAGGTACAAGGGTGCCGCATCGCCCTTTGATCCATTGACACGCCGCACCCGCAAACGGAAATTCGCCGGTGCGCAGTACCGCAGCAACGCCCGACAACCAAACGCGGAAAATCCGGCCCACCAGCCGCCATGCCCCCGCACGCCTTGAAAACGGCTCCGCCTCGGCCGCGGAAAGCGCGAACATGATGACGAACGCACAATCGTAGCAGTAATAGTTACAGATACAAGCACCAGCGATACGGCAGCTTCATAAGTTCGAAAAAAATCCTGAAACAGCCGGCACACACCCGGCGCATCAACTGAGAGGTATTTTGCAATGCTATTCGGTAGGCCTTTCTCACTCATTTCCAGGCACCTCGTCACATCGCTTGCCTTTGCGTGCATCGCGGTAGCGGGCGCCGGCGCGCAAACCAGCCTCAATGCCGCCGGGCGCATCCTTAACCAGACCACCTTCGGCCCGACCGGCGACGAGATTTCAAATGTCGAGCAGGTAGGCATCGCCGGCTATGTCGCCCAGCAGCTCAATCAGCCCGCATACCAAATGCCGGCCGTCATCCCCGCCGCCGACTACGAGATCGGCGACTGTCACGTCGGCTGGCCCTGCATGATGGAAGCCTTGTGGTGGAAGGATGTGCTGTTCGGGCAGGACCAGCTGCGCCAGCGCATCGCCTTCGCGCTCAGCAAGCTCTTCGTCGTTTCACTCAGTGATGTCGACGCGCGCTACTACCCGTACTATCTCAACGCGCTGTCGAACGATGCCTTCGGCAACTGGTACAACCTCATGCAGGACGTCGGAAAATCCGGCGCCATGGGCACTTACCTCAATTCCGCGAACAGCCTCTCGACCAAGAACGGCGGCGAGGCCGACGAGAACTTTGCCCGCGAGCTGATGCAGCTGTTCAGCATCGGCACCGTGCAGCTTAACCAGGACGGCTCCGTCAAGCGCGATGGCAACGGCAACCCTATCCCCACTTACACGCCGGCTATCGTGCAGAGCTTCGCCCGCGCCTACACCGGGTTCACCTTTGCCAATGCGGACTGCAGCACCCCGTCGAAGCCGCAGTATTACTGGTGGCCGCAGCCGCCGGGCCAGTCATGCCCCATGGTGCCGCTCGCCGCATATCACGACACGTCTGAGAAAACGCTGCTGCGCGGCACCGTGCTGCCCGCCGGTCAAAGCGCATCGGCTGATTTCAATGCCGCGCTCACCAACGTCTTCAATGATCCTTCGCTGCCCCCGTTCGTCTCCCGTCGCCTCATCCAGAACCTCGTCAAGAGCAATCCCTCGCCCGGCTACATCAGCCGCGTTGCCGGCGTGTTCATCAACAACGGCAAGGGCGTACGCGGAGATATGAAGTCCGTCATCACCGCCATCCTGCTTGATACCGAGGCGCGCGCCGACGACACCTCCACAACCGCTGACAAGACCGGTGGCATGATGCGCGACCCGGTGCTCTGGTGGACCTCCGTGCTGCGCTCGCTCGGCGCCACGCAGAACCTTCCCTCGCCTTATCAGTCGGTCTACATCCAGACCTTCGACCTCTGGCTTACCGACTTAGGAGAAAATCCGCACGACGAGCCGAGTGTCTTCAGCTTCTACTCGCCGAATAACACGATTGACGACGGCAGCCTGTATGCGCCGGAGTTTCAGCTCGAGAACAGTTACTCGCTTACGTGGACTATCCTCCACGGGCAGGACATGCTCGACAGCAACTTCTATGTGCAGACGCCGAACGAGTTCTCGCTCAACCTTTCGGCAAGCAGTCCGCTCGGCAAGATCGCTGCCGGCCAGGGTGCTGCCGCACTGGTCAGCGCGCTCAATGGCCTGCTCATGCACGGCACCATGACGTCGGGGATGAGCTCAGCAATCGTCAGCGCGGTTTCCGGTCTCGACCCGGCAACCATGGTGCGCAACGCCGTGTTTCTCGTCGTGACGTCTCCGCAGTACCGCATCGTTATCTAGTCACTCGCGAGGGGGCCTGCCCCCTCGCCGCGCCAACGCTCGAACCAACACCTCAGGGGAACTATCTTATGAATCGCAGATCATTCGTCCGGAACGCATCGTGGGCCTCGCTCGCGCAGCTTGCCGGCATGTCACCGCTCCGCTCCATCTCCGCTCTCGCGCAGAGCAGCTCATCGTCGGACTACAAGGCGCTCGTCTGCGTGTTCCTCCGCGGCGGTAACGATTCCAACAATCTCATCGTTCCGCTCACCGGGTCGGAGTATGGCAGCTACAGCGCTGCCCGCGGCCCGCTGGCGCTCGCGCAGAACAGCCTTCTGCCCATGAAGGGCATCGGCTACGGGCTCCACTCCGCGTTCAGCAATCTCAACTCAGCCTACGGCGCCGGGCATGCCGCCATGATCGCCAACGTCGGCCCGCTCGTGCAGCCCACCACCGCGGCGCAGTACAAGGCCTCGCAGGTCACCCTGCCCGATGCACTGATGTCGCATGAGGATCAGCAGCAGGTCTGGGAAACAGGCGGTTATCACTCCGGCACCGGCCCGGGCTGGGCTGGGCTCATGGCTGACAAGCTCACCCCTGCCTACAACACTGCCAACCTACCTATGGTCACGCTGCTTGGTCCCTCCACCAACTTCGGCCTCGGCACCCAGACCGCCCCTCTGACCGTCGGCGGCAATAGTCAGGATAGCTCTTTCTGGTGCTCCGCGGGCATGTCCTGCTACGCCCGCAACGATGCCGCCCAGCAGCTGCTTACCTTCAACACCGGTGTCAGCCTCATCCAGGCTGACCAGCAGATCTACCAGGCTGCCTACAAGTACAACGACTTCTACAACAACATTCTCACCAGCAGATCGCCGCTCAAGACCGCCTTCCCCTCGTCGAACGCGCTTGCGCCCGCGCTGCAGACCATCGCGACCATGATCCAGCTGCGCAGCCAGATCGGGGCCCGCCGCCAGGTCTTTCTCATTGACTTCGGCAGCTTCGATACACACGCCTCGCAATCCGGCGCGCAGGCCGGCCTGTTCGCCCAGCTTGACCAGGCAGTCGGCATCTTCATCAGTGCCATGCAGGAGCTGGGCGTCTACAACGACGTCACGATGTTCACCGCGTCCGACTTCGCGCGCACCCTGCAGTACAACAGCGCGCTCGGCAGCGATCACGCCTGGGGCGGCCACCACTTTGCCGTAGGCGGCGCCGTCAAAGGCGGCAAAATGTACGGCACCTTCCCCAGCCTGCAGCTCAACGGGCCGGACGACATCGACGGCACCGGCCGTTGGGCGCCCAGCACCTCCCTGTCGCAGTACACCGCCACGCTCGCCTCATGGTTCGGCGTCTCCGCGGCAGACCTCCCGTCCATCCTCCCCGGTCTGTCCAACTTCTCGAAGACCAACCTGGGCTTCGTCTAGGCCTGCACCCCTGGGTCTTCCCCGCGCGCCACCGCGGGGAAGACCCAGGCAAACAGCCCCAACCCACCGTACCCGCCCGGAACGGTTACACTGGTAGCCGAGGATTTTTTGCTTTGATCGGTGGCACATTAACCAGGATTTTCGGGACCAGCAACGAGCGCGTTGTCAAGCGCATGCTGCCCCGTGTCGACGAAATCGCAGGCTTCGAACCCGCGCTCCAGCCGCTCTCCGATGACGAGTTGCGCGCGAAAACCACCGCCTTCAAAGCCCGTATCGCCGAGGCCGTCGCAGCCGCCCATCCCGACGGGGAAGACGCGGTCATCGCCGCTGAAAAGCAGGTGCTCGACGAGCTTCTCCCCGAGGCCTTCGCCGTTGTGCGCGAAGCCGGCCGCCGCATTGTCGGCATGCGCCACTTCGACGTCCAGATGATCGGCGGCATGGTCCTGCACCAGGGCAAAATCGCGGAAATGCGAACCGGTGAAGGCAAAACGCTGGTCGCCACCGCCCCCTGCTACCTCAACGCGCTCGCCGGCCATGGCGTCCACGTCGTCACGGTCAATGACTATCTGGCCAAGCGCGATGCCGAGTGGATGGGCAAAATCTACGAGTTCCTCGGTCTCACCGTCGGTGTCATCGTGCACGACCTCGATGACGCCCAGCGCCGCGACGCCTACGCCTCTGACATCACCTACGGCACCAACAACGAGTTCGGCTTCGACTACCTGCGCGACAACATGAAGTTCGAGTTGAGCGACTGCGTTCAGCGTGGCCATTATTTCTCCATCGTCGATGAAGTCGACTCCATCCTCATCGACGAGGCGCGCACCCCGCTCATCATCTCCGGCCCCACCGACCAGACCACCGATAAGTACGTGCGCGTCGATCGCATCATCCCGCAGCTCATCCGGGGCGAGGAGATCGAAAAAGGTGAGGAAAAAATCCTCACCGGCGACTACGTCATGGACGAAAAGCATCGCTCCATCACTGTCACCGATGAAGGCTGGGAGAAAATCGAGGGACTGCTCGGCATCGGCAACATCGCCGAGGTCGAGAACTGGGAGCTCAAGCACCATGTCGAGGTCGCCATCAAGGCGCACTCGCTCTACCGCCGCGACGTGCAGTACGTTGTCAAACCCGGTGAACAGGGCGAGGAAGTCGTCATCGTTGACGAGTTCACCGGCCGCCTGATGCCCGGGCGCCGCTGGTCCGACGGTCTGCACCAGGCCGTTGAAGCGAAGGAAGGCGTGACCATCCGCCGCGAAGACCAGACCCTCGCGACTATCACCTTCCAGAACTATTTCCGCCTGTACAAAAAGCTCTCCGGCATGACCGGCACCGCGGAGACCGAGGCCGTCGAGTTCGACAAGATCTACAAGCTCGATATCGTCGTCATTCCCACCAACCGGCAAATGCTCCGCATTGAGTACCCGGACGTCGTCTTCCGCACCACCCAGGAAAAATACAATGCGGTCGCTGATGAAATAGCCGAGCTGCACAAGATCAAGCAGCCCGTGCTCGTCGGCACCACCTCCATTGAGAAGTCCGAGCTGCTGTCGCAGATCCTGCAGCACAAGGGCGTGCGCCACGTCGTGCTCAACGCGAAATACCACGAGCGGGAAGCGGAGATCGTCGCCCAGGCCGGGCGTCTCGGCATGGTTACCATTGCCACCAACATGGCAGGCCGCGGCACCGACATCCTGCTCGGCGGCAACACCGAGTTCATCGCCAAGCAGGAACTCACCAAAAGCAAAAAAGCGAAGCCCGTCGCCGTTGCCGAGGGCGCCATCCAGGCCATCGCCGATGCTGGCATGGAGCGCTTCTACTACCAGGGCCAGGAGTTCGAGACCCCTGTCGCCGAGTGGCAGCGCGCCATGGAGCGTCATGCCGAAGAGGTTCGTCTGGAGCACGCCGCTGTCATCGAAGCCGGCGGTCTGTGCATCCTCGGCACCGAGCGCCATGAATCGCGCCGCATCGACAACCAGCTCCGCGGCCGCGCCGGACGCCAAGGCGACCCCGGCGCCTCGCGCTTCTATCTCTCGCTTGAAGACGACCTGATGCGTATCTTCGCGCGCGAGTGGGTCTCGACCCTGCTGCAGCGCATGGGCATGGAAGAAGGCGTGCCCATCGAATCCGGCATGATCTCCCGCCGCATCGAGGCCGCGCAGAAAGCCGTCGAAGCGCAGAACTTCGAGTCCCGCAAGCATCTGCTCGAGTACGACGACGTGATGAACAAGCAGCGCGAAGCCGTCTACGGCCTCCGCCACAGCCTGCTTGAAGGCATCGACCAGCGCGAACTCGTCACCGAGGATTACGTCCCCAACATCCTGAGCACCATCCTCGACGAGACCACGCCTGAGAAGCTCCACCCCGACCAGTGGGACACCCCGCTGCTCCGCACCAAGGCCCGCGATCACTTCGGACTCGATCTCGATGCCGAGGAGATCAAGCCGGAAGACCTGAGCCGCAACCAGCTCGGCGAGTCCATCTTTGAAAACCTGCGCGATCGCTATGCCGCCAAGGAAGAGGTCATCGGCTCGCAGGGCATGCGCTACCACGAACGCGTCATCATGCTCAGCGTCCTCGACGGCCTGTGGAAAGACCACTTGCTCAACATGGACCACCTGAAGGAGGGCATCGGACTGCGCGGCTATGGCCAGCAGGATCCCCTCGTCGCCTATAAGCGTGAGTCCTTCGAGATGTTCGAGCAGATGATGCTCCGCTTCCAGGAAGACACCGTCCGCTATCTCTACCTCATGCAGATCGTCGGTCCCGACGGCCAGCCGGTCCGCATCCCATCTAAGCCGCGCGGCGGCACGCTGATGGACGCGCTGGACTCTGCCCCGGCACTCCCCGGCGCAGGTCCTTCAGTCGAAGCATTTCTCCCGGGCGAATCATCTCCAGCACTGGAGCCCCCGCAGTCCGATAATCGAAGTGGTCCCCAGGCCGTGCCGCAGCGCAACGGCTCCCAGCCCGCAGGCCAGCAGCGGCAGCGCGGCCCGGGTATTCCGGGCGGCGCAGCGTCGCGACCCACCTCGTTTGTACCGGCCCGCAGCACCCCCTCGAACCTGCCCGCGCGAGCGAACGGCCAAGCGCCCGGACCGAAGACCACCCTCAACAAGATGGAGGACCGGCTCCGCATCGAGAAGCGCCGCGACCGCTCGGAAGCCAGGGAAGAGGGTGGCGCGGAAAACACCTCCGGCGAATAGCCACAGCAATCTGTGGAAATGTGGAAAAGAAGTCCCTTAACACGGATCTTCTCTGGTCTGAAATATCGTATGACGATTTGAAAGAGCGTAAAAGAGCACAAAAAAAGCAGCCCGAAGGCTGCTTTTTTTGTGTGGTTCAAGCCGATTTACAGGGCCTGAACGTTCTCGGCCTGAAAGCCCTTTGGACCACGCACGACGTTGAACTGTACGCGCTGGCCTTCCTGGAGCGAACGGAAGCCGTTCGCGCTGATTGCTGTGAAATGCACGAAAACGTCTTCGTTGTTGCTCTCACGGGTGATGAAGCCAAAACCCTTTGCGTCGTTGAACCACTTAACTGTGCCTTGTTCCATGTGACTGGTATTCCTTAGTAATTCGAATTTCGCTGATATCGGAGCAAGGCGCAACGCATGGCAACTTCATAAAACCGTGCAGAACGAACCCACTCAGTAACGAGCTTGATTCAAGCTATCCTAAAACCCCGATGCTGTACAACAGCAATCGTGACGAATAGACTCCTTTCTTCGTCCAACGCTGTTTCGAGCCAATTCCGGAGGCACGCGCATCTACAACGCCATGGCTGACCAACTCTACCTGAGCCTCTGGTACCCCAACTTTCGTTCCGCCTCGCTCGGGCCTGCAATCCTGGGCGTTTTACGCCAGTTTGCCGCGATCGGCTCGGTTCCGGGCCAGTCCGCGATGGTCAAGGCCGCTACCGTTTATCCGATCGACTGGTCCGAGACCCCGGTCTACACGCGCATTTACGACCTTGAGCACGGCGACGCCGCGCTCCGGCAGTCCGAAGCCGAGCTCGCGATCCCGGCCCGCGCCGTGCCTGAAGCGCTCGACCAGCTCCACGACGACTTCGCCTACGAGTTCGAGACAGACTGGGACCTGTGGCAGCCGCAGGCTGAAAGCAGTCTCGACCCCATCTGGCGCCGCTCGCCGTCGCGGGTCCGCGTCACCGGCTTCGGCCCGGAGTTCGACTCCGGCTCCTACGAAACCAACGGCCAGGTGCGCCTGGCCTTCGGTACCGACACGCCGTTTCTGCAGGAAGAAGTACAGCTCGACGACCAGGCGGCAGCCCGGGTGCGCGAGAACGTCGCGCAGCTCGTTTCGCTTGTCCACACCATTGAGAAAAACTGCGGCATCTCCAGCCGCCTGCTCTGGTCGGAGTCGGGCGAAAGCCTCGCCGAAAAGCTCATCGCTCGCCTCCAGCGGGTCAACTAAGCGCATGGCTAGGATCCGCATCGACGGCACCCGCAACCAGACCATCCGCACCATCCTGATCGCCGCCTTCGCCGCGCTCGCCCTGGTCCTGGTCGCCTTCGTCGGCTGGCAGCGGCTCAGGCACGCGGGCTTCCATCTCGACCTTCCCGGCCAGCTCGGCGTCAATGTCTCGCAGACGGCCAACGGCTTTACCTACTCACAGTCCCAGCGCGGCCATACCATCTTCACTATCCATGCGGACCATGTCGACGAGCTGTTCAAAGGGAACAAGTCAGAGCTGCACGGCGTGGTCATCACGCTCTACGGTCCGGAGGGCTCAAACCGCAAGGACCGGATCTCCGGCAGCGAGTTTCTCTACGACAAAACCACGCAGTCCGTGACGGCGAAGGGCAAGGTCGAGATCGACATGGCCTCGCCCGCTACCGCCGCTCCCGGCAGCAACCCCGCCGCGCCACCTGACAGTATTCACGTCGAGACCAGCGACCTCCACTTCGACCAGAAAACCGGCGATGCCCAGACCACCCAGCCGCTCGCTTTCACCCTTCCGCGGGCGACCGGCAAGGCCATCGGGGGCGACTACAACTCCCGCACCGGCATCCTTATCCTGCAGAGCGCGGTCGAGCTCCACGCCGACCAGAGCGGCAGCCCGGCGGTGGTGTATGCCGGGCACGCGCAGCTGCTGCGCGACACCCATATCGCGTATCTTCTGCAGGCGCGCAGCGAGTACCAGGGGGGCCACGACTCGGCGGACCAGGCCATCCTGCACTTCCGGCCCGACGGCTCCGTCCAGCACCTCGACGCGCAGAACCACGTGCACATGACCACCGCCGACGGCTCCGAGCTCTACTCGACGACCGCTAGCGCCGAGTTCGACAACCGCAGCCAGCCGATCAATGCCCATGCCGGCGGCGGCGTGAACTTCCTCTCCGATTCGCCGGATGCGAGCATGCACGGCAACGCCGTCGACGGCTCGCTCGTGTTTGTGCCGGGCTCTGACGGTAAGGCCAGCCTGCACCACGCCACGTTCAGCAATGCGGTCAGTTTTGTGTACCAGCAGCGCTCGATTGGCGGCGACCCGCGCGGCTCCGCGACCCGCGAAATGACGGCCAGCAAGCTCGACGTCGAGTTCGCCGCGGGCCCCGCGGGCAAGAGCGTCGCGCAGAAGGCGGTCGCGCGCGGCGGCGCCAATGTTGACCTGCACGACCTGCCGTACGGCGCCCCGCCGAAACACACCTCGATCCATGGCCAGCAGCTGATTGCCCTGCTGACCGGCGGCCATGAGCTGCGCCAGCTCGACGGCTCCGGGGGAACCAGCCTGACCAGCTACGCGCCCGACGGAGCGACCGACACCAGCAACGGCGACACCCTCCACGCGACCTTCCTGCCCATTGCACGCAAACACGGGCCGACAAGCCCGGCTGCCAAAGCAGACACCGCGACCGAAAGCGCGAACGTCGACACAGCGACCCAGCAGGGCCATATCACCATGACGGCCCAGCCTGCCCGCGACGCGAAGAACAGCGACGGTACCCCGCAAACGCCGCTCTACGCGGACGCGGCGACCAGCACCTACAAAGGCTCTGACCAGACCCTGCACCTCACCGGCGACAGCACCGCGCCCCCGCGCGTACACAACGACACAATCGCGCTGACCGCGGCCGCCATCGACTACTTCCGCGCGAGCGGCGACGCTGTCGCACGCGGCGATGTCCGCTCCACTTACCTGCAGGCGAAAACTCCGTCAATGCCGGATAAAGCGAAAGCAGCCGGGCTCGGCGGCGGCGGTCCGGTCCACATTGTGGCTGATGCGGCGAAAATGTCGCGCACTACGGATCTCGCCGTGTTCTACGGCAACGCCGCGGCTCCGGCCCGCATGTGGCAGGGCGCGAACTCCGTCACCGCACCGGTGCTTGAGCTCTCGAAGCGGGGCAGTTCGCTCCATGCGCACGGCGCTGACGGTGCACATGGAGCGGTCGTCCACAGCACGTTTACTGGAAACTCTGGTTCCGCGAAAGGGTCTGCCCCGGGCGCGGGTGCGGTCACGCGCGTCGCCTCTGAGACTTTCTTCTACTCCGACACCACCCGCTCCGGCGACTTCCACGGTGCGGTCGTGGCCCAGCAGCCGCAGGGCACCATCCACTCTGACGATGCGCAGATGTTCCTTTCGGAGTCGCCGCAGGGCCAGGGCTCGCAGCTGGACCGTCTCGTCGCCACCGGCCACGTCGTGCTGACCCAGACCGGTCGCCGGGGCACCGGCGAAAAGCTCGTCTACACCTCCGCCGACGGCAATTACCTGCTCACCGGCACTCCCTCCACCCCGCCGCGCGCCACGGACAAGGAACACGGCGACACGACCGGCGCCGCTCTTCTGTTCAAGAGCAGCGATAATAGCGTTCAGATACTCAGCAGCGATGCGGAAGGAAACAACCGTCGCACGGTGACGGATACGCGGACCCCGAAGTAAATGCAGAAGCTTTCAACCGAAGAGATTGGCAAAAGCTACAAGGGTCGCCAGGTGGTCCGCGGCGTCTCCATCACCGTCAGCCGTGGCGAGGTTGTCGGATTGCTGGGCCCGAACGGCGCCGGTAAAACCACCAGCTTTTACATGATGGTCGGCCTGGTGACGCCGGATGCGGGCCGCATTTTGGCCGATGATGTCGAGATCACCCGCGTCCCCATGTACCTGCGCGCCCGCACTTACGGGATCTCCTACCTGCCGCAGGAGCCATCGGTCTTCCGCAAGCTTTCGGTCGAGGACAACATTCTCGCCGTGCTCGAGGTGCAGTCCATCACCGCGGTCGAGCGGCGCTCCCGCACGGAAAAACTCATCGAGCAGCTCAATCTGGGGCATATCCGCCGCACGCAGGGCTATGCTCTTTCAGGCGGCGAGCGGCGCCGGGTCGAGATCGCGCGCTGCCTGTGCATCCAGCCCTCGTTCATCCTGCTCGACGAGCCTTTTTCCGGCATCGATCCGCTGGCGGTCGACGACCTGCAGGAGATCATTTTCGCGCTCAAGCAGAGCGGCATCGGCGTGCTCATCACCGACCACAACGTGCGCGAGACCCTCTCTGTCACCGACCGCGCCTACATCATCAACGAGGGCCGCATCTTCCGCGACGGCACCCCGCAGGAGCTGGGCACGGACCCAGAGGTGCGCCGCGTCTACCTTGGCGAGAACTTCGCCCTGGTGTAGGCGCACCAACCCCGTACACCAGGTGACCACAAGGGAACCCTGAGGAAATCAATCGCGCAGAGCGAGCCTGTTCTCAGGCGTAAATAGAACATGCTCTTTCGCTCCCGCATTTTCCGCGCCGCCTGCCTCGCGCTCGCCTCCACGCTTTGCACCTTCACCGCAGTCGCCCAAGCCGCCACACCGCCTGCCGCCGGCCCTTCGCTGAAACTACAAACTACGCTCGAAGAGCTGGCAAAGCAGGCCCGGCCCGGGACCTTCGGCATTGCCGTCGTCGACCTCCGCAGCGGCTCGACCTGGGGCGTCAACACAGCACGGGCCTTCTCGATGATGAGCGTCTTCAAAGCCCCGGTCGCGGCCACCATCCTCTCGCGCATCGATGCCGGTTCGCTCTCCTTGGAGCAGACCGTCACTGTGAGGCGCTCCCAGGTCGATCCAGGGTCCGCCGTGCCCTCCATCGGCGCCAACTTTCGTGGCGAGCAGATGACCTTCTCCGTGCGCCAGCTCCTGACGGCAGCAGTGAGCCAGAGCGATAACACTGCGGTCGATGCGCTCGTCCGGCTGCTCGGCGACCCCACAGCCGTAACGCGTTTCCTGCGGGGAAAAGGCATTCCTTCAATGCGTGTCGATGAAGATGAAGCAGGCGTCGCCAGGGTCTTCAATAACCTGCACGGCGCGGCAAAACCGCCTGCCGGCGAGACCGCGACCCGGCAGATGCAGCGCCTGCGCGCAGGCTACAAAGCGTTCCTCGCCGATCCCCGCAACTCCACCACCCCGACTGCCGCCGCGTTGTTCCTGAAGAAGCTGTGGGGCAATCAGCTGCTCTCCCGCACTTCCACGCAGTACCTGCTGGGCCTCATGGACGCGCAAACCATTCCGAACCGCCTCCGCGCCGGGCTGCCGGCGGGTGTGCGCCTGGCTGACAAGACCGGCTCCTCCGGCACCGTCGACGGCATGACCGCTGCCTACAACGACATGGGCCTGCTCACCTGGCCCGACGGCCACACCGTGATCGTGGCTGCCTTTCTGACAGATTCCAGGGCATCGGATGCGAACCGGGATGCCCTCTTCGCTCAACTCGCGCGCGAAACCGCCTCGGCTCTTGGACACCCCTAGAAGCGGTCTCATATATGCAGCTGCGGTTTCGGTGAAGAGAGTGAGCCCCGCTTCGGCGGCGGGTCTCATGGGCGATATTTCTGGAGTTTGCGTGTTTATGAGACCGCTTCTAGCCTGCCTCTACCACGAGTGTGCCTTGCATTCCGAGTGCCACTTGCGAAACCCCACCCACCCGTGCCGTTACCGAAGAGTGACGAAAGCTGGTTTCGAGGTGTCTACTTTGGATAGACTGCACGCACTACTCCACGTTTCTGAGGTTTCCTTCGCGGCATGGTCTCACTTCAGCCCAAACTGAATCTGCGAGTCTCCCAGCGCCAGATCCTGACGCCCGGGCTGATGCAGATGGTCAGCGTCCTCGCGCTCAACAAGCTTGAGCTGAAGGACATGATCCAGACCGAGATCACGGAAAATCCCGTGCTCGAGGAGCTTGAAGAAGCCGTGCCCATGCTGGACCACGTTGCCGCCCGCGAGGCTGACCGCGAACTTGCTGCGGCGCCTGTGCAGGAGCAGGAGCGGGAACGCACCGATCCGGTCGATCCATTTGAAGAAATCGATTTCGGCTCCTACTTTCAGGAGTACCTCGACCCCGGCTTTCGCTCGCCGCAGAGCTTCGAGGTCAACGAGAAGCCTTCCATCGAGAACTTTCTCACGCAGCCCGGCTCGCTGACCGATCACCTGCAGTGGCAGGTCGGCGCGCTCTCGATTTCGCCCGGTCTTCGCGCCGCGGTCGACTACATCCTCGGCAACATCGACGAAGACGGCTACTGCGTCTCCTCGGGCGATGACCTGCACGAAGGCTGGCTGCGGGAGCTTGCCTCCGGTCTCCGGAACCAGGCAGTCTCCGCACCTGACCAGCCGCTCCCCGATGCCGAAGCGCTGCTGGCGCAGGCGCTCTCGATCGTCCGCGCCCTCGATCCGCCCGGCGTGGCAGCAGCCGACCTGCGCGAGTGCCTGCTGCTACAGATCGAGGCCTGCCGCCGTATTTTCGAGCGCAGCTCCATCAGCCGCGTCGGTGTCGAAAACGCGGCACGCCGCCAGGCGACCTTCTCGCTCGCCCACCGCATCGTCGACACCTGCCTCGAGCTGCTGCACAAGCGCGATCCACGTGAGCTGGGCCGTGCCGCACAGGCCGGCCCGGAGGAGGTACAGGACGCGCTCGAGTTTATCCGCACGCTTGATCCCCGGCCCGGCCAGCGCTTCCAGCAGGTCGATGCCCGGCTCATCGAGCCTGACGTGTCGTTCGTGAAGCGCGATGATGTGTACGTCGCCGTGATGGATGACGACAACCTGCCCTCCCTGCGGCTCAACCGCGACTATCGCAAGCTCCTGCAGAAGGGTGAAGCGGAAAAGGACGTCAAGGACTACGTCAAGGAGCGCTATCGCTCGGCGCTGCAGCTGATGCGCAATATCGAGCAGCGCAAGAACACCATCCTGCGCACCTGCGAGGCCATCGTGCGCCGCCAGGGAGACTTCCTCGAGCACGGCATCGAGCGGCTGTGCCCCATGATGATCAAGGATGTCGCCGAGGAGATCGGCGTGCACCCGTCGACGGTGAGCCGCGCCGTGTCGAATAAATACGCGCATACGCCGCAGGGCGTCTTTGAGCTGCGCTTCTTTTTTTCAGAAGGCGTCAATGGTCCGGAAGGCTCCGGAACCCCGCTGCTGCTGCTCAAACGGCGGGTTAAAAAGCTCATTGAAGACGAGGACCCGCGTAAGCCGCTCACCGATGACCACATCACGCAACTGCTCCAGAAAGACGGGATTGATGTAACGCGAAGAACGGTGGCAAAGTATCGCGAGGATATGCGCATCCCAAGTACGCATCAGCGGCGTGTTCGCGGGTAAGCCGCGAGGTGCGTCAGCCCGAGAAGGAGTACTGGATGGACGTTGAATACACCGGCAGGCAGGCAGTGGTTACGGATGAAATGCGGGCGCTCACGGTCCCATTTCTGGATCGCATGCAGAAGATGCTGGGGCAGGGCAGCAGCGCGCATGTCATCGTGACGTCGGAGAAGCACCGGCAGATCGCCGAAGTGACGGTAAAAACCCGCCTGCACGACCTGGTCGGGCTTTGCGAGTCGACCGCGAGCGCTGAAGCGGCGCTGCGCCAGGCGCTTGAGAAGGCCGAGGCGCAGGCTATCCGCCTGAAGGAAAAGCGCGCCTCAAAAAGTCGCCTCCCCAAGGATGCCAAAGCCGTCGTGGAACCCGCGCTGGAGCGCCCGGGCAAGGGCAAGCGAACCAGCCTACTGGCGACGCCCGACTCGCCCCTTGACGCGGTGCTTGGGATCGAGTCCGAAACTGCTGCGAGCCGACAGCCAGCGCATGAAGCGAACGGCGCGAACGGGGCGAACGCACACCCGAACGCGCGCGACGAGTTCGACAACGAGCCGCACGTCACGCGTACGATCGACGCTGTCGCGCTTCGGCCCACGAGCCTTGAAGAGGCGGTGAAGGAGCTTGAGACGCGCAACCGCGAAATCTTCATCTTCCGTGACAGGGCCGGCTCGCTCCGCGTACTGCACTGCAAGCGGGACGGTACGCTTGAACTGATCGAACTGCCGTAAACCTGAGCGGCGCCCGCAAGCCGGGGCGCCGCATCTCCGAGCAGCAGGCCGCCGTGACTGAAGCCGCTCCAATCCGCGAATTGGTGGTGCTGACAGGGCTTTCCGGCTCGGGCAAAGGCTCCGCGCTCAAAGCGTTTGAAGATCTCGGCTACTACGCGGTCGATAATCTGCCGATCGAGCTGTTGCCGCAGTTCGCGGCGCTTATCGGCAACGGCGCCACGGCGCGCAAAGCCGCGATCGTGGTCGATGTGCGCGAGGGCGACGCGCTTGAGCAGCTGCCGGCGACGCTGCTGAGCATGCGCCGGACGCTGCCCGTGACGGTGATTTATCTCGAGGCAGCGCGCTCGGCGCTGGTCCGCCGCTACTCTGAAACGCGCCGCCCGCACCCGCTGGGCGCGGATGAAAGCATGGAGGCTTCGCTCGACGCGGAGCGCGCGCTGCTGGAGCCGGTGCGCAATATCGCCGACGTCGTGCTTGAGACCACGAACTTCAATGTGCACGAGCTGCGCGCCTATATCCAGATGCGCTTTGGCGCAGAAGCCGGCAAGAGCCTGCTGATCTCTGTCACCAGCTTCGGCTACAAGAACGGCGTGCCGCTGGGTGCGGACCTCGTGCTCGACGTACGCTTTCTGCCCAACCCGCACTTCATCCCGGAGTTTCGCCCGCTCACCGGGCAGGACCGGCAAGTCGTCGAGTACGTCAGCAGCTTTCCGCAGACGGGCGAGTTCCTGGGCAAGACGCTCGACATGCTGCTGTTCCTGCTGCCGCACTACATGCACGAGGGTAAGAGCTATCTCACGGTTTCCTTCGGCTGCACCGGCGGCCAGCACCGCTCGGTCATGATCGCCGAAGAGGTAAGCCGGCGACTCGCCGCCGAGGGCTACCGCGTCAAGACCACGCATCGCGACATGCCGCGCTAACCCTGCAGGCATGCCCGGGGTCGGCCTCGCGTAAACCGCCTGCTCTCAATACACTGTGGAGAGCGAAGGGTTTTTTTGACGATGCGCAAGCGAACACAGCGGAAACGGGCAGGGCAGTGAAGCGCGTTCTTCGACTGCTTGGCTATCTGCGCCGCTATGCGCTCCAGGCCGGCGCCGCTGTTCTGCTGATGGCCATGGTCGGATTGTGCGAAGCATTCCGCGTACTGCTGATCATGCCGATCTTCGACAATGTGCTGCACCCCGGCGCCCCGAGAGGCGCTCAGAGCCATGGGGTGTCGCTGCTCGGCAACTTCAATGCCCGCTTCGGCACCCACTTCAGCTTCGACCTGCACAGCCTGGTGCCGCACTCGTTCCACAATGAGTGGACGGTCGTCGCCTACGCGCTCGTCGCTTCCACCCTGCTCAAGAGCCTGTGCGATTTCTCCGGCACCTACCTGGTCAGTTATGCCGGCTTTGGCATGATCACGGAGCTGCGGGACGATCTGTACGAATCGATCCTGCGCCGGTCTGTTTCGTTCTTCCAGCGGCACGCTACCGGCACCCTGCTCTCCACGCTGGTCAATGACATTGAGCGCGTGCAGTATGCCATGTCGTCGGTCCTGTCGGATTTTCTGCAGCAGTTTTTTACACTGGTCTTCATGCTGGCGCTGGTCGTGGTGCTGGGCGGCAAGCTGGCCTGGCTGCTGCTGCTGTTCGTGCCGGTGGTGATCGCGTCGGTACGGCGCATCGGGCGCAGCGTGCGCACCACCACGCGTGGCGGGCAGGACAAGCTGGCCGAAATCCAGAACATCCTGCACGAGAGCATCACCGGCAACAGCATCGTCAAGTCCTTCAACATGGAGCGCTGGGAGCTGGGCCGTTTTCGCGATGCCGCGCGCCGGCTTTTGCGCGCGAACCTGCGATCGGTGCGCGCCCAGGCTGTCTCCTCCCCGCTGATGGATGCGATCGGCGCCATCGCCATCGCGCTCCTGCTGCTGGTGGGCCGCTCGCAAATCCAGAACCGCACGATGACGGAGAGCCAGTTTTTCACGTTCATCGTCGCGCTGTTCCGGCTCTACGACCCGGTTCGCAAGTTTGCGCTTTACTACAACAATTTTCAGCAGGCGCTCGGCGCTTCGAGCGAGATTTTCCGGTTCATGGACGACCAGGACGATCTGGTCGAAAAGCCGAAAGCGCACCGACTCAAGGGCTTCAAGGATGCGATCCAGCTTAAGAACGTGGGCTTCTGCTACTCGACCGACGAGGGCGAGAAACAGGTGCTGTTCGGCATCGACCTGACGGTGAGGCACGGGGAGGTGTTCGCGCTGGTCGGCCCCAGCGGCGCGGGCAAATCGACGCTCGTCAACCTTATTCCGCGCTTTTTCGATGCGACTTCGGGCCGCATCCTGATCGACGGCCACGATCTTCGGGACGTCACCATGCGATCGCTCCGCGAGCAGATCGGCAAGGTCACGCAGGAGACCATCCTGTTCAACGACACGATCCGGAACAACATCGCCTACGGCAGGCCCGACGTGCCGCTGGCCAAGGTGCAGGCAGCCGCCCGCGCCGCGCTGGCGCACGAGTTTATCGAGCGGCTGCCCGAGGGCTACGACACGCCGATCGGCGAGAAGGGCTTCCGGCTTTCGGGGGGCGAGCGCCAGCGCATCGCAATCGCCCGTGCCCTGCTCAAGAACGCGCCCATCCTCATCCTCGACGAGGCGACCTCTTCGCTCGATGCCGAAAGCGAGTCGCTGGTGCAGCCCGCGCTCGGCAACCTGATGGAAGGCCGCACCGTGATCGTGATCGCGCACCGGCTTTCAACCGTGCGCCGCGCGACCCGCATCGGCGTGATGGAAGGCGGCGCGCTCACCGCTGTGGGTACGCACGAGCAGCTGCTGCACAGCTCACCCACATACCGCCGCCTGTACGACCTGCAGTTCGCCGGCATGGCCGAAGCGGAAGCGCCCGAAGCAATCATGACGATCCAAACGATCCAGGAGGCAGAAGCTTGAACGAAATCGCTCCGCATACGCCGGTCGAGGCAGGGGAAGTAGCTCAGCTCGGCGCCTCTTCGGTCAACTTCATCAGTTCGATGACCGGCTATGCGCGCGTCGCTTCCCGCGCCTCCAGCTCGCTCGCCCTGACGCTTACGCTCAAGAGCATCAACCACCGTTTTCTCGACCTGCAACTCCGGCTCCCGGCCGGGGCTGAAGCGATGGAGGCCGAAGTGCGCGGCGAGCTGAAGCACGCCCTTGCCCGCGGCCATGTCGAGTGCACCCTGACGCTCGACCGCGGCAACGGACGCCGGGAGCCCGGCGATCGACGTGCAGCCGTGTCCTTCGATCTCCCCTTGCTGCGCGCCTACGTCGCCAACTTTCGCTCAGCGGCCATGGAGCTCGGCCTCGGCACTGAGCCGGATTTGAACATGGTCGCCGCGCTTCCCGGCATGCTTACCTCTGACAGCAGGCCGGAGTCCCCGGCGGCGCTCGAAGCGGAACTTGCCCGGGAGGTGCCTGCCCTGCTTACCGAAGCACTCGCCGCGCTGAAGCACATGCGCCGGCATGAGGGCGCCTCGCTCGCGGCAATGCTGCGTGAAAGCCTGGCGCGCCTGAGCCTGCTGGCCCGCGAGGTAGGCACCCTGCGCGCCGGTGTGCAGGACGCCCACTTCGCACGGCTGGCGGAGCGCCTCGACCAGCTGGTGGGTCGTGCTTTTGACGGCGGCGGCGTCCTGAGCCGCGAGCGACTTCTGTCCGAGGCGGCCCTGCTTGCCGAGCGCGGCGACGTCGAGGAAGAGGTCGCCCGCATGCACACCCACATCGCTCACTTCACCGACCTGCTCGACGGGGGCGGCGAGGTCGGCAAAAAACTCGACTTTCTGCTGCAGGAGATGAACCGCGAAGCCAACACCCTGCTCTCAAAAACCGCGGGCACCACCGGCGGGAGCGCCCGGATTACCGAGTGCGGCCTGGCCATGAAGGCTGAAATCGAAAAGCTGCGCGAACAGGTCCAGAACATCGAGTAGTCGTAACGCACAGAACACGCACCCCGGGAGGCACGTGGCAGGCATTCTTTTCATCATTTCGGCGCCCTCCGGCTCCGGCAAATCCACCCTCGTCGCGCAGATCCGCTCGCTCGTCGCCAACCTCGACTTCTCGGTTTCCTACACCACGCGCGCGCCGCGCGGCTCAGAGGAGAGCGGTCGCGAGTACCACTTTATTTCCGTGCCCGAGTTCGAAGCCATGATCGCGCGCGATGAGTTTCTGGAGTACGCCGATGTTTTCGGCAACTACTACGGCACCGCGCGTCGGTCGTTGAGCGATGCCGCCGCCCACGGGCGCGATCTGCTGCTCGATATCGACGTGCAGGGGGCCGAGCAGGTGCGGACCCGCATGCCCGAGGCGGTCAGCGTCTTCGTGCTGCCCCCGAACCCGGAAACCCTGGAAGCGCGCCTGCGCAACCGCAGCCGCGCCGAGGGCAGCCTGGACGATGCGGTCATCGAACGCCGCCTTGCCAAGGCCCGCAGCGAGATCGGCAATTACCACCGATACGGCTATGTGCTGCTGAATGACATTTTAGATATCGCAGTCGACGAGTTATCGGCTATTGTGGCGGTAGAACGGTCCATGCGCGGCGCTCCCCCGGTTGGGGCGGCGTCCGAGACGGCCCGGCAGAGAGCACTCGCGGAAGGGTGCCGGCAGCAGGGAATGCGCTCAAGGCTCCAGCCGGTTCTGGCGGCATTTAAACTGGCGGGTTATCAAAGCGAAGCACAAGAGCAAGGGCAGCACCTTTCAGGAGGCAGTCAATGAAGCTTGAGCATGAGTTCGACAGTAACTTCCGGTATGTCATCGTGGCCGCGCGCCGCGCCCGCCAGCTCCAGAACGGGTCAAGTCCCCTGGTCGCGAGCCCCTCGTCGAAAGCGTCGAAGATCGCGCAGCACGAGATCAGCGCCGGAATGGTGCAGCACATCCGGCATGACACACCGGTGATCAAGCCTGGCTTCGAGGCGCCGATCATCCCGCGATTCGTCTCGTAGCGGACCGGCAGCGGACCGCTTTTCCAGACGGAACCCGCCGGTCTGCCCCGCTACAATAAAGGCAGAACCACCGGAGGGTCGCCGCGATGAAGATTACCCTGGGCGTGACGGGCGGAATCGCCGCCTACAAGGCAGTCGAGCTGCTGAGGGCCCTGCAGGCCAAAGCTTTCGACGTGCAGGTCGTCATGACCGGGGGCGCGCAGCGGTTCGTGCAGCCGCTTACGTTTGCCGCGCTTTCCGGACATCGCGTCATTACCGGCATGTGGGATGAGCAGGCCACGGACGAGTCGACCGGCCTGTCGCCCGCGATGGAGCACATTGAGCTCGCGCAATCGACCGAAGCCTTAGTAATCGCGCCCGCGACCGCCGATATCCTGGCCCGGCTTGCCCACGGCCGTGCCGACGACTTCCTGTCGACGCTTTACCTGGCGACGCCTGCCCCCGTCATCCTTGCGCCGGCGATGAACGTCGGTATGTGGGAGCATCCCGCGACCCAGGCCAATGTCGCCCTGCTGCAGGAGCGCGGCGCTGTCATCGTGCCTCCGGGATCAGGCGCGCTGGCCTGCGGCATGCAGGGCGCGGGCCGGTTCGCGGAGATTCCCGCGATCGTCGAAGCGACCTTGGGCGCCTTGCACCACAGCGAGGATCTGGCCGGCGAGATGGTCCTGATCACCGCCGGGGGCACCCGCGAGGCCGTCGACCCGGTCCGCTTCCTCGGCAACCGGTCCAGCGGCAAAATGGGTTACGCGCTGGCCGAGGCGGCGCGGCGGCGTGGGGCGCGCGTGGTGCTTGTCTCCGCGCCCACCGCACTGCGCCCACCCTCCGGCTGCGAGTTCATCCCGGTTACCACGGCTGAGCAGATGCGGAATGCCACGTTCGCGCAGCTGCCCGGGGCGTCCATGGTCATTATGTCCGCCGCGGTCGCCGACTACCGCCCGCGCCTGGTTGCCGAGCAGAAGCTTCGCCGCTCCGGTCCGCTGACGCTGGAGCTTGAACCCACCGCCGATATCCTCAGCGAGATCGTGCTGCGCCGCGGCCCCGGCGTGCTGGTCATTGGCTTCGCGGCCGAGACGGAAGACGCGCTCGCGAGCGGCCGGGCCAAGCTTTTGCGCAAGGGCGCCGACGCCATCGTGCTCAACGACGTTTCGCGCGAAGGGCTCGGCTTCGACTCCGACGATAACGCCGCCACCTTCCTGACCCCCGGCACCGCCATCGACCTGCCCGCGATGCCCAAACGCGCACTGGCCGAGCGCATCCTCGGCGAGGTTCTACAGCTGCGCCGCCCGCAGACCCTGATGGCCGAAACCGGCGCAAGCATGCCCCAGGGCCGCTAGCGTGGCGCGTTCGCTCACACCCGAGGCCTCCGCCGCGCTGCGCGCCCAGCTTGGCTTTTTGCGCGATCTCGGCATCTACGATCTGTATCGCCGCGGGACCGTATCCGCCGAGACCAGTGATGAGGCGGCTGAATTCACGCCGCCGCTTGCAAACCAACCCCAGACGCCAGCACCAGCAGAGGATCCGGAAATCGCCCTTCGTAAACGCGCCCAGCCCTTGCCGCCGCCAGCCCAGCTTCCCGGCCAAATCCTTGGCCCGGAGGCCCGCGCCGGTGCGCTCTCCGCCATTCGCATCAACATCGGCGACTGCACCCGCTGCCCGCTCGCCTTTGAGGGCCGGCACACCATCGTTTTCGGCGACGGCGACCCCAATGCGCGGCTGCTCTTCGTCGGCGAGGGCCCCGGCGCCGACGAGGACGCGCAGGGCATACCCTTCATCGGCAAGGCCGGCCAGCTGCTGAACAACATGATCAGCGCCATGGGCCTGCGGCGCGAAGACGTCTACATCGCCAACATCGTAAAGTGCCGCCCCCCAGCCAATCGTGTGCCTGAGCCGCTGGAGGCTAATACCTGCACGCCTTTCCTCTTTGAGCAGCTCGGCGTCGTCCGTCCGGAAGTCGTGGTCGCGCTCGGCTCGACCGCCGCCACGTACCTGCTCGGCGCCAAAAGCCCGCTCAGCGCGCTGCGCGGGCGCGTCCACCCGGCGTTCGGCTCGAAGCTCATCGTGACCTACCACCCCGCCTACCTGCTGCGCGACCCCCGCCAGAAGAAGGAAGCCTGGGCCGACCTGCAGCTGGCCATGCGCGAGCTCTCAGCCTGACGCGCTCACTCGCGAAACACGGTTAAAACTACCTTCCAAATTTTCCTTTTGCGAAACGTCTTAACCTGCGGTACAGTCTGCGCTTGAGACAGGGTGCCGTGGATGACCACGCAAATCCTGCACACCAGGCATGTCATTTCGCCGTGATGATTGCGGCTTTGCAGACTCCGCATCCGCGTTCGCCGTTCCTCGGCATGGCTCCCGCAGTACCTTCATCCCCGCGCCTACCCAATCGTTCCTGTTCCATCTTTCAGGAGAAGTGCCGCATGCAAGCACGTACGCTCTCTCTGCGCGCAGGGTCTCGCCCTGCCGCCCTCGCCCTGCTGTCCACCTTTACTGTCGGCGCTGCCTCCGCGCAGGTCGCCCCGGCTCTCCAGCGCTCCGCAGCCATGGTGGGCCGGCAGCAAGCCTCAGCCCCGGTCTCCGGCACAGTCTGGCTCCAGCTGCATAACAAGGCCGCGCTCGACGCAGCGGTCCAGGCGATGTACACGCCCGGCTCGCCGACTTACCACAAGTTCGCCGACACCGAGGCCCTGAAGCAGTTTGCGCCGACTGCCCAGGAGATGGCAGCCGTTCGCAAGGAACTCGCCGCGCACAACCTGTCGGTCATCAGCACTGACCCCAACAACTTCTCCGTCAAAATTCAGGGCCAGACCTCGGACTTCAACGCGGCCTTCCACACCACGGTCAGCCAGTACCGCATGAAGAACGGAAGCATTGTCAGGGCGCTTACCGCCGCGCCGTCGCTCGGCAGCGGCGCCGCGGGCATGGTGCGCGCGGTTACCGGTGTCTCCGGCACGGGCCTGCACCCCTATAACCGCGTACCGGTCAACCCACTCACCGGCAAGCAGATCGGACTGGTGCCGGCCAACGGCTCGCTCAATCCGCAAGGCGCTGTGTTCTCGTCCGACTGCCTCTACAAGCCCACGAATGTCACGCTCAAAACGCCCGGTACCACGCTGCCGGCTGCGGTCTACGGCGGACTGGTGTACGGCGCGCCCGTGACCAACACGGTGCGGGGAACCATCAGCCCCTGCGCCTACTCTCCGCAGGACTTTTACAAGCTCACCGGCCTCGACAAAATCTACAAGCAGGGCTACACCGGCAAGGGGCAGACCATCGCCATCGTGGACGCCTACGGCTCGCCCACCATCCAGGCTGACTTCGCCAGCTTCAACACCACTTACAAGCTCACGCCGGCCAACAGTACAAATTTCAAGGTGATCCAGACCGTGCCCTTCACAGCGACCAACGCCGGCTGGGCGGATGAAACCACGCTCGACGTCGAGTGGTCGCACGCCGTCGCGCCCGATGCCGATATCGTGCTCATCACCACGCCTTCCAACAACGACGACGACCTGCAGGCCGGCGTGCTTTACGCCATCGTGAACCACACCGCCAACGTCATTTCCAACAGCTACGGCGGCGGCGAGCTGACCTCCGATATCCAGACCATTACGTCCTGGGACGAGATCTGCGAGCTCGGCGCGTTCGAGGGCATCTCTGTCAACTTCGCCACCGGCGACTCCGGCGATTTTTACGCCGAGGAGGGCTTCACCGACGTAAGCTCGCCCGCCGACTCGCCCTACGCGACTGCCATCGGCGGCACCACCGCGTTGTTCTCGCCGTTTGACAACACGCAGGTGCTGCAGACCGGCTGGGGCACCAACGTGACGCAGCTTGGCGGCCCCACCGGTCCGTTGGATCCGCCGCACCCGCTCGGGTTCCAGGGCGGCTCGGGAGGAGGCGTAAGCCAGTATTTCAAGCTCCCCAGCTACCAGGCCGCGCTCGGCGGCACAGGGCGTCAGCTGCCTGACGTCTCCGCGCTCGCCGACCCCAACACCGGTGTCGAGGTCCTCTTCACCATCCAGGGAGTTCGCTATTTTGAAATCGTCGGCGGCACCAGCCTGGCGACGCCGATCTTCTCGGCGGAGTGGGCCCTACTCGACCAGCGGCTGGGCTCTCCCCTCGGCCAGGCCGCGCCGTATATCGCCGCGATAGCCAACACAAGCTCAATCTCCGACGTGGTCCCCGCATCCGAGCAGTTCGCCGTGCAGGGCGCCATCCTCGACGCGAAGGGCGTCACTTCCTACTCGGCCGCGTCCCTGGCCCAACCGGAAACCAACGCCACCTTTGCCAGCGCTCTGTACAACGACGGCATCGGCAACGAATACGACTTGACCTTCGGAACCGACTCCTCGCTGCCGGTCCTCGAAGGCTGGGACCCCGTCACCGGCTATGGCACCCTGAACATGCCTGCGATCTTCAAGGCGCTGACCGGCAAGTAGGTCGCACTCAATCACCTCAAAGGCAGGCCGAAAGGCCTGCCTTTGTAACTTCCAATCTAATCCCGAGCAACGCGAGGACCACGGAAGCACGCGCCAGCACGTAAGCGAGAACCCGCCACGAAGTGGCCGCTAGCCGCGTAGGCGGTTTTGCCCTCCCCGCGCCTGTTAGCCTCTAAAAACAGTGTTCTGCGACGTCGCCCTTCCCGTTCCGCTCGATCGTGTGTGGACCTACAGCTGCCCGGAAACCGACCCGCCGGCTGTCGGCGTGCGGGTGCTCGTGCCGTTCCGCAACGAGAAGATGTCGGGCATCGTCACGCGCGTCCACAGTGACCCGCCACCTGTCGAAGCCAAGCCCATCCTCGCCGTCATGGACAGGGAAGCGGCCATTGCGCCGCACCTGATGCAGCTCGCCGAGTGGATCGCCGGCTACTATCTCTGCCCGCTCGGGGAGGTGCTGCGCACCATGCTGCCGCTGGTTGCGGAGGTGCGCCACCGCGTGCTGCTGCGGATCGCTGAAGCGGGGCGGGGCGTGCTGTATGCCGGGGCCGCGCAGGGCTCCTCCCGCCGCTCCCGCCGCACCCCCGCCGAGCAGGATACCGAGTACAGCGTCCTGAACTACCTTGAAAGCGGCGAGCCCGCCCGCGTCAACGCCCTGCGCACCGCCACCGGCGCCACGCGCGAGCTGCTGGACGGCATGGTCCGGAAGAAATGGATTCTGCGCGAGACCGAGGCTGAGACCCGCGTTGCCGCGCGGTCTGTCCGCTGGGCGGTGCTCGCGACGGACGTCCGCCTGCCGAAGCTCAATCCGAACCAGCAGCGCATCCTGGCCGAGCTTGCAGGCGCAGGCGGCGAGCTGCCTGTACCTGAGCTGCGCGCGCTGCTCGCCGGGGGCGACGATGCCCCGCCGCAGTCTACCCTCGCCACCCTCGTCAAGCGCGGCCTGGTGCGCCTCGACGAGCGGCCGCTCTCCTTCCACGTATCGGGTGTGGGTGGCATCGGAGGCCACCTGCACCGGCTCAACGAGCAGCAGACCGAAGCGCTCGCCGCCATTACGCTTGCCATGGATGGCCGAGGCTTCTCGCCGACGCTGCTGTATGGCGTGACCGGCTCCGGCAAGACAGCCGTGTACCTGCAGGCCATGCAGCGGGTGCTTGCGGAGGGCGGCGGCGCGCTGCTGCTGGTGCCGGAGATTGGCCTGACCCCCGCGATGGCCGGGCAGATGCACGCGGCGTTCGGCGCCGAGGTGGCGCTGCTGCACTCGCAGCTTACCGGCGAGGAGCGCGCCGAGCAGTGGCACCGTATCCGCCGGGGCGAGGCGCGCATCGTGGTCGGCACTCGCTCCGCTGTGTTCGCGCCAGTCCAGAACCTTCGCCTCATCATCGTCGACGAGGAGCACGACTCCAGCTACAAGCAGGAGGAGATGCCCCGCTACCATGCGCGCGATGTCGCGGTAATGCGTGCCAAGCTGCTCGACACGGCGGTGGTTCTGGGCTCGGCGACGCCTTCGCTTGAGAGCTGGCACAACGCCCGGCGCGGCCGCTACCGGCTCCTTACCATGTCGCAGCGCGTCAACAACCGCCCGCTGCCCGCGGTCGAGCTCGTCGACATGCGCAACGAATTCAAGGAGACCGGGCAGGAGCATATCTTCGCCCGCAAGCTGATCGAGGCGACGCAGGCGACGCTTGACCGCGGCGAACAGGCCATCATCCTGCTCAACCGGCGGGGCTACTCCTACGTGGCCATGTGCCGCGCCTGCGGCGAGAAGCTGCAGTGCGAGAATTGCGCCATCGCGCTGACGCTGCACAAGGCTGTGCTGGGGCAAACCCCCGAAAACGGCGAAGCCTCGCCCGGCGACCGCCTGGAGTGCCACTACTGCGGTTACAGGGCCCGCGTCCCCTCTCGCTGCCCGCACTGCGACTCGGAGCACCTGTATTATCTCGGCGCCGGCTCCCAGCAGGGGGAGGAGCGCCTGCTGGAGCTGTTTCCCGGCGCGCGCATCGGCCGTATGGACCGCGACACAGTCCGTGGCCGCTTCGACATGGAGCGCCTGCTGGGACGCCTGCACTCCGGCGAAATCAACCTGCTGGTAGGTACGCAGATGATCGCCAAGGGACACGATATCCACGGCGTCACGCTGGTCGGCGTCGTCGGGTGCGACCACGCGCTGGGCCTGCCGGACTTTCGCGCCGCCGAGCGCGTCTTCCAGCTGCTGACCCAGGTCTCAGGCCGCGCCGGACGCGGGGACCTGCCCGGTAAGGTGCTGGTGCAGACCTACCACGCTGAGCACTATGCCATCGACTGCGCCGCCCGGCACGACTACCTGGCCTTTGTAGAGCGCGAGATGAAGCTGCGCCGCCTGATGCATTACCCGCCGTTCGCCGTGCTCGCTAACCTGGTGCTGCAGAGCGACCGCCTGGAGGAAGCCGCCGACTGGGCCGGGAAGCTGGGCGCCTGGTTTCGCGAAACGAACCTGCCCGGCATTCGCATGCTTGGGCCTGCTTCCGCGCCGTTGTCGAAGGTCAAGCGCATCTATCGGTTTCATCTCGTCGTCAAGGGCGAAACACGGGCAGCGCTGCACCGCGCACTTCGCGGCGCGTTAGCCCATGCAGAAACGATCGGCATTCCCCGCCGCAGCCTGGTCATTGACATGGATGCGCTCAGCCTGATGTGAACCATTTCTAAGTGATTGCCGATCGAGGAGCTGCCCGCCGGTGGAGACTTAGTCGAGCAGGTGCAGTTCCTTGCCCGGTTTGAAGCGCACGGCGCGGCCTGGGGTAATCGTCACCTCGGTGCCGGTGCGCGGGTTGCGGCCAATGCCGGTTTTGCGGGGCCGCACGTTAAACACGCCGAAGCCGCGCAGCTCGATCCGCTCGCCGGCGGCCAGCGCCTTTTTCAGACGGTCGAAGATGATATCGACAGCCGCCTCCGCCTTGTTCCGCGGCAACCCGGTCCGTTCCACGACCTGCCGGATGATGTCGTGCTTGATCATGCGTGCCTTGTCTCGCCTGCCTGTTCGGGGATGTGCCGCGCGCCGTTGCAACCGCGTCTGGCCTCCCGTAAGATGCAGATTCGACGCATGTAACAGAAAGAAGGATGCGGCGTTTGTGCAGGACCAACCCCTCAAGCGCAGGCTTACCCCACCGCCGGAGCCCAATGTCTATCAAGAGTGATCGCTGGATCCGCACTCAGGCCACCGAGCGCGCCATGATTTCGCCTTTCAGTGAGAAGCAGGTCAAGGAGGGCGTTATCTCCTACGGCCTCTCGTCCTACGGCTATGACCTGCGCGTGGCTGATGAGTTCAAGATTTTTACGAACGTCAATAGCGCCGTGATCGACCCCAAGAACTTCGATGAGCGCTCATTCGTCACTGTGCGTGCCGACTCCGTCATCATCCCCCCGAACTCGTTCGCGCTTGCCCGCTCCATTGAATATTTCCGCATTCCCCGGGATGTTTTGACGATCTGCGTGGGCAAATCCACCTATGCGCGCTGCGGAATCATCGTCAATGTCACCCCGTTCGAGCCGGAGTGGGAGGGGTTCGTCACGCTTGAAATCTCGAACACGACCCCGCTGCCCGCCAGGGTCTATGCGAACGAGGGATTGTGCCAGATTTTGTTTTTCCAGTCCGATGAACCGTGCGAAGTCAGCTATGCGGACCGTCGAGGCAAATACCAGGGTCAGCAGGGCATCGTCCTTCCCATGCTCTGATTCGTCATCTACACCAAAAGTAACCTTGCAAAAGAATCCCAATGGCGTTAAAAAGTAACTTGTAACAACGCAGATCTGGGGAACGGGGTTGGGGAAGGCGCGAAATCGCCGGAACCAGCCCCCCTTTTTGCAATCGAGCGGGTATTCTATTTGAAGTGTCGCCGAACGTACAGACGGCTGCCGGGCAAAATCCTGCATCGTATTGTCTCGAAAGCACTTGGCACAGGCTGTTTCTCTGGTACCATGCCATGGTTCTTCTATCGGTTTCTGCATTGGGAGAGTAAGTCTATGAAGAAGTTGTTGACTGCAATCTGTATGGCGGCTGTGAGCCTGCCTGCCTTGGCGAGTAGCAAAGCGGACATCGACAAGCGCATTGTGAGTGCTACGAGCACTCTTAACGAGATCATGGCCACCCCGGATAAGGCGATCCCGAACTCGATTCTACAGGATGCAACCTGTGTCGGCGTCGTTCCGGGCCTGCTCAAGGGTGCGTTCATCTTCGGTGCGGAGTACGGTCAGGGTGTCGTAACCTGTCGCACCGGCCACGGCTGGAGCGCACCGGCATTCATCAAGATGACGGGCGGTTCGTTCGGTTTCCAGATCGGCGGCTCAGGCACTGATCTGGTTCTCGTCGCGGTCAACCAGAAGGGCTTCCAGGACCTTCTCAAGAGCCAGTTCAAGATCGGCGCGGGCGCTTCCGCTGCGGCGGGTCCGGTGGGACGTAACGCCGGGGCAGCGACCAACTGGAAGCTCCAGTCGGAGCTCCTGACCTGGTCGCGTTCCAAGGGCCTGTTCGCGGGTATCGACCTGAACGGTGTTGCCGTGTATGAGAACAACGACGACGCGTCGTCCTTCTACGGGCAGCCCCACACCTTTGAGCAGCTGCTCAAGGGCAATGTCGTGGTTCCGCCCGATGCGAAGCCTTTCGTTTCAACCGTTGCGCGCTATTTCAAGGCATCGCAGAGCCAGTAACTTCTGAGTTACGGGCAATAAAGGGGCTGGCCTGCAAAGCGCCAGCCCTTTTCCGTGCGCTTTTCAGTCCTGTATCCTGGGAAATTTTCTCCCGTTTAAACCTCTTGAGAGGCCCGTCTGCGGCAGTCCATCGAGTACTGGCTTGTACGTATCCTGGTCGGCGCCCTGGGGCTGCTGCCCCGGCGACTGGCCCGCGTGGCCGGCAGCGGCATAGGCCTCGCGGCCTACGGGCTGGCAACCGGGCTGCGCCGGACCGGAGAGCGTAACCTGGCGCTCGCCTTCCCGGCAAGCGCCCCGCAATGGCGAACCAGCACCCTGCGCCTGCTGTACCGCAATCTCGGCTGGCAGCTGGCGGAGTTCTGCCGGATGCGCCGGTACACCGCTGAGAACACCCGATCGTTCCTTCGCTACGAAGGGTTTGAGCACTTCGCGCGGGCTGAAGCCCGGGGCCGCGGCGTCATGATCGTGACCGGCCACCTGGGCGCCTGGGAGCTCTCGAGTTATTACCATTCGGTTATGGGGCACCCCATGAGCATGGTGATCCGCCGCCTCGACAACCTCCGCGTCGACGCGTTTGTCAATGGGATCCGGTGCCTGCACGGGAACGAGGTGCTGCACAAGGATGACTTCGCGCGTGGACTGCTGGCGGCAATGCGGCGCGGGCGCTCGGTTGGCATCCTGATGGATACCAACATGACGCCGCCGCAAGGGGTGTTCGTACCGTTCTTCGGCGTGCCGGCGTGCACGGCGTCCGGGCTGGTGCGGGTCGCGCAGAAGACCGGCGCGGCGGTGCTGCCGGGCTGCCTGTTGTGGCACCGGAACGAGAAGAAATACGTCCTGCACTTTTACCCGGAGATCGAGCTACAGCAGAGCGGAAACGCCGACGCCGATGCGATCGAGAACACGGCCCGGTGCACGGCAGCGATCGAAGCCGTGGTGCGGGAGTATCCTGACCAGTGGTTGTGGGTACACCGGCGCTGGAAGACGCGGCCTGCCGGCGAGCCGCCCATCTACTGAGGGCTTGGTGGTTTTATGTCACAGAATCTAAGCCGTTTAGCGCTTGAGCTCGAGGCAGAGCTCAGGCCGGTTTCCGCTGCTTCCATTGTCATCGACGGGGTCGCGAGCCCACGCTTCGCGACGGCGCGGACGCTGGTTTTCGCCGCGGACCAGCGGTCGCTCGTTGCCTGCCTCGGCTCGAGAGCTGGAGCTATCCTGACGACTCCCGGCTTGGCGGAGCAGGTTGAGGACGGCTGCCCGTTGCTGCTCGTCGCGCAGCCGAAGCTGGCGTTTGCGCGGGCAGCGCGGATGCTGTGGGCACCGTTGCCGGTTACCGGGATTGATCCGAAGGCGTCGGTCTCGGCCTCGGCGCGACTCGCATCGAATGTGACAGTGGGTCCTTTCGCCGTGATCGGCGACTCCGTGGAGCTTGGCGAGGGCACCCGGGTCGATGCCGGCGCGGTTCTCGGAGACGGGTGCGTGCTGGGACGGGATTGCCACGTGTACCCGCGGACCGTGCTGTACGCGGGTGTGCAGATGGGGGATCGGGTCGTTATCCACGCGGGCGCGGTGCTTGGTTCAGACGGCTTCGGGTATGTGCGCGATGCGGCGAGCGGCGAATACGTGCAGTTTCCACAGCAGGGAAGCCTGGTGATCGAGGACGATGTTGAGATTGGCGCGAATACGACGATCGACCGGGGTGCGCTTGAAGAGACGCGGATCGGCCGCGGCGTAAAGCTCGACAACCTGGTCCATGTCGGGCACAACGTGCAGGTGGGCGCTAATGTTGTGATAGCGGCGCAGACCGGGATTTCCGGGTCGAGCAGCGTAGGCGCAGGCACTGTCATTGCCGGGCAGGTGGGGATCGCGGACCATGTGGAGATTGGAGAGGGCGCAATCCTCGGAGCGCAGTGCGGTGTGCCTTCGAATAAGCAGATACGGGGGGCAGGGGTGCTGTTCTGGGGGACGCCGGCGCGGCCTATTCAGCAGTATCTAAAAGAGTTGGCGACGCTGGCACGGTTGGCGCGGAACCGGGGCGGCCGGTAGCAGCAATGGCTCGGGAGGGCTGGCGATGGCGGTCGTGGTGGTGGGTGGACACTCGCGGAACATCGGCAAGACCTCGGTGGTGGCGGGGCTGATCGCGGCGCTGCCGGAGCTGCGCTGGACCGCCTTCAAAATCACGCAGTACGGGCACGGGTTCTGCACCGCGGATGGTGCGCCCTGCGACTGCCAGACCGACGATCACACCATGGCGATCAGCGCGGAACGGATGGACGGTGACGCCACGACGGATAGCGGGCGCTACCTACGCGCCGGGGCGGAGCGGTCGCTCTGGGTCAGGACGCGGGTAGGTATGCTTGCTCCGGCCATGCCAAGAATCCGCAAAGAGCTGGCAGCCTCGCAGAATGCGATCCTGGAATCGAACTCAATCCTGCAGTTCCTGCGGCCTGACCTGTACGTCACTGTTCTGGATGCCGGAACAGCGGACTTCAAGGAATCGGCACGGCTGTTCCTGGACCGGGCAGACGCGGTGGTCACGGTGGACCGGGCGATGGCGGCGCAGTGGAAGGGTGTGTCCGGGCGGCTGATCGAGGGCAAGCCGAGGTTCCCGGTGCGGGCCCCCGAGTATGTTTCGCCGGAGCTGGTGGAGTTCGTCAAGAGGCATTTGGAAACGCGGAAAACGATGACGCAGTGATCGGACCCGGATGCGAGATTGGCTGTTTGCACGCTCTTCTCGGGTGCCAGCATGTGGAGATCGCGATTTGGAGGCGCCCGATATCGGGCTTCACTTATGTACCTTATGCGGCTTAGTTCTCCGCGACCTGGTACTGACGCATACGCTTCTTTGCGAGGGGCCGGTGTACGTTGTTTCTGTGGTCCCGGGCAGTTGAAAGGACGGCGCGGCGGTTTGCCATCTTCAGCAACTGGCTGGCGCATGAGGATTTGGACTTGCTTTCGGCGACAGACATAGAAGATAAGCAGGTCGCAGGTATCTTACGATTTGCTATTAGCAGCGGAGACAAATGACCAATGCACACTTGAATAGATATTGGAAGCGGTGCTGCAGTTATACTGTGCGTAGATCCAAGGGTCAGCTTCATCCAGTTCGATGAAGTAGTAACTAATTTCTTCCTTTACTTTCCGAAGGACGGTCGCCGCATTTGCTTTATCGGGACTGAGGAGAAATTCGACATTGATAATGCCTGCATCCGGCTGACCCACAACGGCTATAGGAACGCACTGGCTCTCGCCATTTTGCTGCACATAGGTATAGCACAGTTCAAAATGTTCTTTCGATCGATTTACAGAACCCTCTATCCATTGTTTGATCCGTTTACTTGAGTGCATACAATCCCGCCATTTCAGGTGCATTGTGGGTTTCTTAAGTAATGAGACTCGCTTAGATTGAACTCGCTTTTTGTTACGGCTAATCTAGCATTGCTCAGGATTCAGTCATGAGTATCGGAGAATGCTGATTTGAGCGACATCGATGTTGGGGCAAGTACAGGTACAGAGCAGCCAGGCCGTTCGCACTCCCCTATTCAAGAGCAGCACATTGATTTCCTGCTCGAAGAGGAGTTCTCCAGCAACCCCGAGTTTATAGACTTTTTTATAAGCGCTGCTTCACTAAAGTTCGTGCCTCAACTTGATGGCTCCATGAAAGCACCGCCAAAACCGGATGAGCAGTGGGATTGCCACGCTGTTCGTTCGGTGACGACTAACCTCGGAGAGACGGATGTTCTTGTAATCTACAGGTCAGAAGACCCGAAACTGAAGCGCGTAGCTATTCTGATCGAGGACAAGATTCGCGCGGGGTTCCAGGACAATCAGTCTAGCCGCTACAAAGCAAGGGGAGAAGCTGGACTTACTGCCAGGCAGTGGGACGCATTCTGGACATGTCTTGTGGCTCCAGAAAGATATGCTCCAGGCAACAATGAGTTTGCTGCCCGGGTGTCTCTGGAAGTCCTGCATCAGTTCTTTACCGCTTCGGGAAGGCGCGCTCTATTCAAGGCAGATGTCGTTGAACGCGCGATTGAACACTCTCAGGCGAGTGGCGTGCAGAAAATCGATGCTGTCGTCACGGAGTTCCGCGCCTTTTACGCTGAACAGGCTGCTGTCTATTTCAAGAACAGTAATGTTATTTGGGATCAGCGTCGTCTTGCGTGGTACGGCGATACATGGTTTGTTTTTAAAAGCGCACTGCTGCCAAAAGGAGCTGTAGTAACTCACAAAGCCTCCGCAGGAGTTGTTCATCTATCTTTCCCGCAAAGGTCGGTCACTAGGCTATATCCCATTCTGCAAAACGGTTTGCACGGCTCACAGATCACAGCCGTACAAACCAACAAAAGTGCGTCGTTCGCCCTTTCCGTAACCCCGATTACTGCATTTGATAATCCCGGCGACAGCATTTTTGCTATCGAGGAAGCCTTCAGGGCTGTTTCAGAACTCATGAAGTTCTGGAGCCAGAATGACAAGGAGATCGTTCGCCAGCTCGCTTCAGCACCCCTCTAGTCAGAGCACACACAGCCGCCTTATCTCTGCATGTGTTTTATGGAAGTGCATAGCTTTTGCCAGGTCCGAATAGCTTTTTTACTACTTGCCGGGTGGGAAGGGCTCGGGCTGGAGCGAGCCGTCGCGCTGGCGCATGAGAATCTGGACCTTGCCTTCGGCTGCTTCGAGCTGCTCCTTGCAGGCGGTGGAGAGGCGCATGCCTTGCTCGAAGAGCTGGATGGAGTCTTCGAGCGGGAGGTCCCCGCGTTCGAGCTGGGCGACGATGGTTTCAAGCTGTTTGACGTTCTCTTCAAAGGTGGCCATGGCTGTTTACAAGCCTAACTCGGAGAGGCCGGGGTGGTCATGCGGGCGGGGGCCGAGAGGCCAGTGAAAGAGGCGCTCGTGCTCCTGGATGGCGAGGTCGTTGATGGAGGCGATGCGTCGCTGGTTGAGGCCCTCGGGCGAAAACTCCCACAGCTCGTTGCCGTAGGAGCGGAACCAGTGGCCCTGCCCGTCGTGGGACTCGTAGGCGAAGCGGACGGCCATACGGTTTTCCTTGAACCCCCAGAGCTCCTTGACGAGGCGGTACTCGTGCTCGCGCTGCCATTTCGCGGTGAGGAAGGCGACGATCTGCTCTCTGCCGTCGATGAACTCGGTACGGTTGCGCCAGGCGCTTTCAGGAGTGTAGGCGAGGGAGACTTTCCGCGGGTCGCGGGTGTTCCAGGCGTCTTCGGCGGCTCGGACTTTAAGTGGAGCGGTTTCGGAGGTGAAGAGCGGGACGGGTAAGGGCATGTGAGTTTTCCTGTCCAGGCATTTGCCGTCCAAGCTGGATGCCTTGCGTTACCCGAATCACCGTCGAACGAGCTTTGAGATTTCTGCGACGGGGAAGCTGATGCCCCGCTGGGGCAGGCTGAATTCATTGCGGCGGACCAGCTGGCCATTTTCAAAACGCTCGAAGACGCCGGTCTCTGGGTCGATGACCCAGATGGCGGGGACACCCATCTGCTCATAATCGCCGAGTTTGCGGATGAGGCGTTTGTGGTAGTCCTCCGGGCTCAGCACTTCGAAGACTGCAAGGGGCGGACGGGTGGCAATCGGCTCGCGCGGAAGCGACTGATCAAGGATGGCGACGTCGGGAACCCGGAACCTGGTGGCACTAGTCTGGACGCGAAGCTCGGGGCAGACGAGTACGTTCCATTTATCGTCGTTCTGGAAAAACCAGCGCTGGATTGCCGCCTGCCAGGCTGAATGGTCGAACTCGCCCACAGGTCTCTTTTCGATCTCGCCGTCTATGTACTCAGCGTCCGGCTCATACGTGGTGTGAAGGTATAGCTCGACTGGAACCTGGGTTGAGGTGGCCATGTGCTCCTCCGTTGGCGAGTATTCTAGCATTCAGACGGTTGTCATGCGGGCGGCGGCGGGTTCGTCCAGCACGGCGGCAAGAGTTTCGATAGCGGTCTCGTATCGGCCGAAGGGGGCGCTGGCGGCTACGCCCTGGACCATGGAGCGGGCGGTGGCCAGCATCTCCTGGGCGATGCGAATGCCCTCGGCCCTCGAGGCTTCGAGGCTGCTCATGCCGGGGGCGGCGGCGTTGGCCATGCGGAGCATGATGTCGTCAGGAACGGCGACGCGGAGATCATTTTTCATGAACTCGGCATTGCGAAGACTGGTAAGGGGCCAGATGCCGGCGATGACCGGGATGTGGAACTCTTCAACCCTCCTCAGAAAGATCTCAAGCAGGCGCAGATCGAAAACGGGCTGGGTAATGGCGTACTCGGCGCCGGCCTCGACCTTGTAGGCAAACCGACGAATCTCGTTTTCAATGTCCGGCACACCGGGATTGGCGGCGACAGCGACGGTGAAGCCGGTGGACTCGCCGATGGGGTTGTTGCCGATGTCGAGCCCGTGGTTGAGCTTGCGCACGATATTGACGAGGCCGATGGCGTCGACGTCGAAGACCGCGGTGGCGTCGGGGTAGTTGCCGAGCTTGGGCGGATCGCCGGTGAGACAAAGAATATTCTTTAAACCAATGGATGAAGCCCCGAGCAGATCACTTTGAATCGAAAGGATGTTGCGATCGCGACAGGTGTAGTGCAGGACAGTTTCGATCCGGGCGTGCTGCTGTATCTGGATGCAGAGCGACTGGGCGCTCATGCGGGCGGAGGCGCGGGGAGAGTCAGGGATATTGATGGCGTGGATGCCGTGGGCGGCGAGCAGGCGGGCGCCGGCGAGCTCCTTGCTGGTATCGATGCCGCGTGGGGGGACGATTTCGACGAGAGTAACGAAGCGGCCTTCGGCGACGAGGCGGCCGATGGCGGAGCGTTTTTCGAGCGGCGGAGGCGCGGTCGCCTCGTCAGAGAGGGGCAGCAGAACCGGCCGCTCGTGCGGCTTTGCGGTGGCTCCGGAGGTGTTGGCTGAGTCTGCCTGGGCGGACCGCTCCTGGGCCTGCTGCGCGCGGAGCCAGGAGCGCATGGCGCGGGTGTGGGCGGGGGTGGTGCCGCAGCAGCCGCCGATGAACTGGGCGCCGGCCTTGAGGAACTTGCGGGCAAAGCCGGCCATGTACTCGGGCGAGCTGAGATAGATGTTGCGTCCGTCGACGGCGCGGGGAACGCCGGCGTTGGGCATGGCGAAGAGGGGCAGGTGCGAGCCGCCGGCCATGCTTTCGAGCGCGCTGAGCACGGCCGCTGGGCCGGTCGAGCAGTTGACGCCTACGCCGTCGGCGCCCCAGCTGCCCAGGCGGGCGGCGGCGAGCTCCGGCTGGGTGCCGTCGAGGCAGATGCTTTCCTCATCGACGGTCACCATGACGACGACGGGCAGGTGCGGGGCAGCCTCACGCGCAGCCGCGAGGGCCTGCTCGGCTTCGGCGAGCGACATCATGGTCTCGATCAGGAGGATGTCGACGGAAGCTTCAGGCCCGGTGAGGGCGCGGACCTGCTCGGCAAACGCGTCGCGGACTTCATCGCGGGAGATGCGGCCGAGCGGCTCCATCTTGATGCCGAGGGGACCGATGGAGCCGGCGACCCAGGCGGTGACCGCCTGCTTGTCGTGGAGCTGGGCAACGGCTTCACGGGCGAGCCGAACGCCGGCCTGGTTAATTTCGGCGACCTTTGAGTCGAGGCCGAAGCGCTGGAGGCGGAAGCGATTGGCGCCGAAGGTGTTGGTCTCGATGAGCTCGGCGCCTGCCTGGAGGTACTCGTCGTGGATGGAGCGGACGAGATTGGGGTCGGTCAGGTTGAGCTCGTCATAGCAGCGATTAATGAAGACGCCGTGGTCGTAGAGGGTGGTGCCCATGGCGCCGTCGCACAGGATGGGGCGGTCGCCGAACAGCTGTTGCAAACGGTTGGGCATGGTGGTGTGTAAGCCTCGGCTTGAAGGGCTGGCGTGTGTCGTCCGGGCGACCGCGCAATGTCTATGGTAGTGCAGGCTGCCCCGCGGTCCGCGAGGAGCGTCGGGGGCTCTGGAGTGAGGGGCCGGGATTTGTACCGGGTTGCTTTGGTATACTTGGCTTTCTTTCGAGGTGCTGTCGCCCTTACCTCGGGAGACCGGGGTTTTCATTTGCATCTGTTGAACCTGCTTCAATCCGCGACAGGCCGCGGCCGCCGATTCCTGCGCCTCGCCTCCGTCGTTACCGCTCTTCTTCTCGTCTCACTTGGCCTTTCCGCCTGCGGCAAGAACTACTACTTTGCCGGTCGCGCGCTGCCTCCGAGCGGCATTCTGAACCGAGTCCTGATCGCCGCGCAGATCTCCGGGCGAGGCCAGCTTTCCCTTGTGGACGCGCTCTATGATGTGCGGCATAACTACAACAACACGGTCGCCGCGTTCCCGATCAGCGGGTACAACGGCACGTCGCTGCCGGTCAATGTGCAGAATCTGCCGGGAGAGCAGGCGGGACTGGTGTTCTCGATCTCCGACGGAACCATCTCGCAGGTGAACTATGCCACGGAGACCTCGGCGAGCCTGTTTGCGGCGCCTTCCGTCAATGCCATTGCGACCTCGGTGTTCGCATCGAGCAGCCGGCAGTACATCATCGCGGCCCAGCCGCAGATCCACGACCTGGAGATGTTCGACGCCTCGACGGCGCCTTCGACATTCCTGCTGAACCTGCCGAACGTGTACCGGGTTTCGATCAATCCCGGCGGCACGATCGCGCTGGCGTTCATACAGGATTCAAACCTGGTGTACAGCGTGGTGCACCTGACCTCGGCACAGCAGGCCGCGGCGGTAAACCAGCCCAACTTTATGGGGGCTGAGGACTGCGAACCGCAGAACCTGCCGCAGTACTGCGTGTTCCAGGTAAGTGCGGGGACGGCCAAGTTTGACCATCCGAGCAAGGCCGTGTTTTCGCCGGACGGCTCATCGGCTTACGTGGTCAACTGCGGACCGGAGTGCGGCGGGACGACGGCCGGCGTGACGCAGATTCCGCTGACCGCCAGCGCGTTGAATACGGGAGTGAGCGGCCCGGCGGGTATCGCGCTTGTGGCGTCGCAGTTTCTCGCGGTGCCGGGCGGCGCGACCGATGCTCTGTTCAACGGGAACACGATGTACGTGGCAGGGCAGCAGCAGGTGGCCTCGGACCAGTTGTTTACGGGCGAGTTGACGGTGCTGACCCCGGGTGCGGGTACGGTTGGGCCTGCGATCCCGATCTCCGATGGTACGCACCAGAGGATGGTGCTGGCCGATGACAGTACGCTGTGGATCGGCTCCTCAAATTGCCAGAGCGGCGAGCGCTACAAGCAGTCGCAGGCCGGGCAGACGACGCCGTACGGGTGCATGACAATGTTCAACACGGCGACTAATACCGTGACGACGATCGAGCCGTTCAAGGGAGATGGGACCGGGATTGCCGCAGTGTCCGGCCTGCACAAGGTGTACACGGCTGAGGGTGGCCAGGTGTACATCTATGGCACCGCGGACGGGTCCGCGGTGGACAATGCGAACGTAACGGTGCAGGGGACCGTGACGGACGTGGCGTACATGGACGCGCCGAACGATACGGACAATACCTGGTATTAGAACGCTGCAAACAAAGGCGCGCACCTCGAAAGGGTGCGCGCCTTTGCCTTTGGAGGGAGTGATGGCGGGTTGTGACATTCTGGCGATTGCCGCGCACCGCGACGACGTGGAGCAGACCTGCGGCGGAACGCTGCTGCGGGCTGCCGCGCAGGGCCGGCGAACGGCGATTCTGGACCTGACGGCCGGGGAAGCGGGGACGCGCGGCTCGGCCGTGGAGCGGGAGGCTGAAGCGGCGGAAGCGGCGCGCCTGCTGGGGGTGGCGCATCGCGAGGCGCTGGACCTGCCGGACGGCGCGGTCGAGAACACCTACGCGAACCGTTTGAAGATTGTGCGGGTGCTGCGCGCGTTGGCGCCGAGGGTGGTGATTCTGCCGTACTGGACAGCGCGACACCCGGACCACAGCACCTGCTCGGTGCTGGGGTATGAGGCGTGTTTTGTGGCCGGGCTGCGCAAGGTGGTGACGCACGGGAGCGGCGGCGAGGAGCAGGCGGCGCACAGGCCGTTCAAGATTGTGTACGCAAGCCTGTACGCGGATGTGCGGCCGTCGTTCGTGGTGGATGTGACGCCGTACATCGAGCAGAGACATGCGGCGTTGTTAGCGTACGGGTCGCAATACGGAAATCAGACTGCCGGTGCGGGACTGTTTGTGCCGGCGGAGGAGATTCGCGAGCGGACGTTTGCCGAGGCGCGGCACTATGGGCTGCTGGGCGGCGTACGGTACGGGGAGCCGTTCGTGCAGAAGGAGGTCGGGCTGGTAGACGACCTGCTGCAGGTTGCGGTGCAATCTATCTAGTGCTGGCCGCACGGGCGGTGCGGCGCTTCGCGCCGAGGTATGGCTCAAGGCAGCGACTTGTGGCCCTCGCGTTGCTCGGGATTGGGGAAATGAATGAGTGTGCAGAGCTGGAGCGCGGTTGAGTATGGGCGCGAAGGGCGGTTTGTCGCGGATCTTGCGGGCGAGGTGGTCGGGCTGCTGGGGCCAGTGGCGGGCCAGCGCGTACTCGACCTGGGCTGCGGCGACGGGGTGCTGACGGCGCGCCTGGCGGCGAGCGGGGCGGCGATGGTCGGGGTGGATAGTGCGCCGGCGTTTGTGGAAGCGGCGCGGCTGGCGGGGGTAGACGCGCGGCTGTGCTCGGCGGAACGGCTGGAGTTCAACGAGGAGTTCGACGCGGTGTTTTCAAACGCCGCGCTGCACTGGGTGCGTGACCAGGACGCCATGCTGCGCGGGGTGTTTCGGGCGCTGAAGCCGGGTGGCCGGTTCGTGGCGGAGATGGGTGGCCATGGCAATATCGCGGCACTGCGGACCGCGTTGCGGGCGGCGCTGGCGCATGTAGGCGAAGCCGCGCTGCACGAGCCCGAAGGGGCCGAGAACTATTTTCCTTCGCCGCAGGTATATGGCGAGAGGCTTGCCGCGCAGGGGTTCCGGGTCGAGGTGATTGAGCTTGCACCAAGACCCACCCGGCTGGGCTCGGGCGGAGTGCGCGGATGGTACGGGACGTTCCGCAATGGCGTGCTGGGCAGGTTGGACGAGAAAACGCGGGAGCAGGTGCTGGCATATGCGGAGGGGCTGCTGGAGCCGGTGCTGCGCGATGAAGGTGGGGTCTGGATCGCGGATTATGTGCGGTTGCGGTTTCGGGCTTGGCGAACGGAGTAGTGGTTTGGTATGTCTGCGGGTCGGTCGAGTGGCGCCGGGCGTAGAGCATCATCAGCATTAGCTAGCAGAAGGTACACTCTGGTTACTTCTGGTTGCAGACAAGATGCCAGGCTTCTGCTTGAAATGTGTATAGTTCGCTCAATGAGGGGCAGTTACGCTTTAATGCGTACTTGCTGCACTTAATGCGTCCAAATGAATGCATTATGAGTTCAAGAGCAAAGGTGATCGCTTCTTTAATGCTTTCACCGACGATCTGCGTGAAGCCGGGTTGCTTACGCTTGTCTTTATCGTTGTGGATTATCTGGCAATCGATGCTGCAGTCGCGCATCACTCGGTTTCTCATCTCGTCGTTGCTGGCGGTGTCATAATCTTGACAGCAGGCTACTTCATCGATTGGGTGCGCCCATGAATGCGTTGAATGTGATTGGTAACACCGAGATCGTCATCTCGTTGGCTGGAATCGCAGCGGTGATCGCTTACAGGGCAGCGCTCTCATCACTCAGAACTCATGAGCATCTGCGAGCTGCTTCCCAGCCGCCGCAGATGGTTCTTTTCGACACCAGCGCAGATTCTGGTGAGCAGCGGCCAGAATTTCATGAACAGCATCACTCGCGCCGTCTTGCCAGGGCAGGCAGGTAGACACGACCAAGTGCCTACCTGCTTAGGATTGAAGTACCGAGTCTGGTCGGCATAAAGCTCAGCGGTTTACGGCGGCCATCATGGCTTCGGTGTAGCGGGTGCCCTCGGCGATGTGCATGGGGGCGGTTTCGTCTATCTCCTTGAGCTCAGCCGGGGTAAAGGTAATTTCCGAGGCGGCGGCGTTTTCTTCTAGGTATTTGACGCGCTTGGTGCCCGGGATCGGCACGATGTCGTCGCCCTGAACGAGGGTCCAGGCGAGCGTGAGTTGTGAAGCGGCAACGCCCTTTTTCTTCGCGAGGTCCTCGATTTTACGGACCAGTTCAAGGTTCTTTTTGAAGTTTTCGCCCTGAAAGCGCGGGTTGGTGCGCCGCCAGTCGTCCTGCTCCAGGTCGTCTTCCTTCTTGATCTGTCCGGTGAGAAAGCCTCGGCCGAGCGGAGAATAGGCGACGAAGCCGATGCCGAGTTTGCGGGTGAGCCCGAGCAGGTCCTCTTCGGGCTCTCGCGACCAGAGGGAGTATTCCGTCTGGAGCGCGCTAATGGGGTGGGTCTTGTGGGCGCGCTCGATGGTTTCCGGGCCGGCCTCCGACAGGCCGAGATAGCGGACCTTTCCGGCCTGAACGAGATCGCCCATGGCGCCGACGGTTTCTTCAATCGGAACGCTGGGGTCGACGCGGTGCTGGTAGTAGAGGTCGATGATGTCAGTGCCGAGGCGCTTGAGGCTGGCGTCGCAGGCCTGGCGCACGTACTCGGGGCGGCCATCGAAGCTCAGCTTCTGGAGGCTGTCGCCTTTTTCGCGGCGGATGCCGAATTTGGTGGCGATGGTGATCTCGTGGCGGCGGCCTTTGAAGACGCGACCGATCAGCTCCTCGTTAGTGTGCGGGCCGTAGGCGTCGGAGGTGTCGAGAAAGCTGATGCCAAGCTCAACCGAGCGATTGAGCGTCTTCGTGGACTGGGCGTCATCAAACGCGCCGTAGGCCGAAGACATGCCCATGCAGCCGAGGCCCTGTTCTGAAACGATTAATCCCTGGTTACCCAGTTTGCGCTGCTTTTGTGCCATGGTTCTCCTTTACTCTGTTTGATTGGAGGCGAAAACAGGGCTGCGCGATGCCGCGGCTTTGCTGCCGCAAAATTGACCGCATGTTCGCACGCGGGTCTTGATTCCGGGAGTAGGCTGAAGCAGGCCGAGGGCTATAACGACCGATGGTTTTGTTTTACGGGAGAAGACACGCTTGAGTACGACTGTTTTTGTGCTGGAAGACGATACTGATATCGCGCGGCTGGTTGAGCATCACCTGCAGGCGGCCGGCTATGCGCCGCGCGTGTTCGCTACGCCGGTGCAGCTGATCCCTGAAGCGGAGCGGCAGGCCCCGGCGCTATTCCTGCTTGATATTATGGTGCCGGGCGGCGACGGGCTGGATGTGTGCCGGAAGCTGCGGGCCAACGCCCATCTCTCGACGATCCCGATCATTTTTATGACGGCGAAAGCGAGCGAGAACGACCGGGTGCTGGGCCTGGAGCTGGGCGCGGACGATTACATTACGAAGCCGTTTGCTCCGAGGGAGCTGGTGGCGCGGGTCAAGGCGGTGCTGCGACGGTTCGAGCGGCCGACGGGCCCGCAGACGATCCAGTTCGAGGACGTAGTTATCGATGCCGGGGCGATGCAGTTGAAGGTACGGGGCGAGCTGACGACTACCACGGCCACGGAGTTCCGGCTGCTGGATTACCTGGCGCGGCACCCAGGACGCGTTTTCTCTCGCGATCACCTGCTCGACGCGGTGTGGGGCGACGCACGCTTTGTGACGCCCCGGTCGGTCGATGTGTACGTGCGGCGTATCCGCGAGAAGATCGAGGTGGACGCGGAGAATCCGCGTTACCTGAAGACGGTTCGCGGGGCCGGGTATCGGTTTGAAGTTCCGAAGGGCTAGGGTGGAGGGTGGAGCAGGAAGCAGGGTTTAACAGGCGGGACGGGCTGAGGGTGAAACAGGCAAGAAGCAGGAGCAGCGTTGAGAGTGTCTCGCTTAGCGTTTGGAATGCTCGATCTGGAATTTGCTCGAACCTGCGTTAATCCTCAGCGCCTCTTCTTTTTTATCTGAGCCCCTGGTAGTACCCTTACCTCTCCTTCACTGTTGCCGCTGCACTGTGCTTCCTGCTTCCTGCTTCCTGCCTGTTAAACCCTGCACCCTCCACCCTAACCCCTTGCCCCTATGACAGGTCGCGTTTTCACCAAGCTGTTGTTCTCGTTCCTGCTGGTGCTGTGCCTTGGCACGGTGGTGCTGGACTTTTCAGTGCACCGCTTTGTACAGCACTCGCTGTATGCGCGGGTGAGCGCGTACTACGGCGAGCGGGCGGAGTCGCTGGCGCGGCAGCTTAACGGTGTTCCCGCCGGGTCACTGGCGGCGGTAGTCCGCGCGCAGGCGCTCGGGGCCAAGGCGGACATTACGGTGGAGGACCGCGCGGGGCATGTGCTGGCCCGTGGTGTAGGCAATGGCGCGGCGCCTGCGCGGGGCGAATCAGCTCCAGCGGTGCTGCCGGGAGCGGAGGGTCTCGATGCGGCGGCAGGGGCGAACACGGTGACGGTGCTGGGCGGCGACCCGCTGCGGATGGATGTGGCCGCCGGGCCGTATGTCGCGCGCTACGCTTTTTCGCTCGACGGGCTGCATGCGACGCTCAGCCTGCTGCGACGGGACCTGTTGCTGGCGTCGCTGCTCGCGCTGTGCCTGGCGACGCTGATGGCCGCGTTCCTGGCGCAGCGCGTGGCCATGCGGCTCTCCCGCATCGTGCATTTTGCGAACCGGATTGCCGCCGGAGAGCTTTCAGCCCGGCTGCAGGAAGGCCGTCTGGACGAGATATCGGAGGTGGCGCACGCGCTCGATACCACGGCGGTCCGGCTGGAGGCGAGCTTCAAGGCGCTGGACGGCTCGCGACGGGAGCTGGCGGTGCTGCTGGACAGTATGCAGGAGGCGGTGATCGGCATCTCGCCGCTCTCACAGGTGACCTGGTCGAACAGCAAGATGCAGGCGATCTCGCCCTCCGCGGTGCGCGAAGGGCGACCACTGGTGGAGTGCGTGCGCGACCCGGAGGTGCTGCGATGCGTGGAGGTGGCGATGCGCCGGAACGAGTTGGGCCGGGGACGAGCGACCTCGTTTGTACCGGGACGCGCCTTTGCCGTAAGCGCCGCGCCGATGCCCGGAGGCGGCGCGGTGGTGGTGCTGCATGACGTGACGGAGGTGGAGCGGGCGGAGCGGATGCGCCGGGATTTCGTGGCGAACGTGTCGCACGAGCTGCGAACGCCCCTGACCTCGATCACCGGCTATGTGGAGACGGTGATCGAGAGCGAAGACCTGTTGTCAGACCAGGCGCGGGATTTTTTGGAAGTGGTGCTGCGTAATGCTACCCGCATGAACAGGCTGACGGCCGACCTGCTGGCGCTGGCGAGCGTGGAAGCAGGCGATTACCGGATACAGCCACGGCCGATCGCCGCTGATGCGCTGCTGGACGATGCGCTGGACGCGCTGGCGGGCATGACGATCGATTCAGGCGTTGTGCTGGAGCGGGCGGAAGCGACGACGACCCCAGTGCTGGCGGATCTGGATGCGATGAACCAGGTGTTTGGAAACCTGATAGAGAATGCGATGAAGTACGGGCGCCTGGGCGGGCGGGTGCGCGTGGGTGCGCGGGCTGCGGGGGAGTTTGTCGAGTTCTCCGTGCAGGACTTCGGGCCGGGGATCGCATCGGAGCACCTGGAGAGAATCTTCGAGCGGTTCTACCGCGTGGACAAGGCGCGGTCGCGCGACTCGGGGGGCACAGGCCTGGGACTTGCGATCGTGAAGCACATTATCCTGGCGCACCGGGGCACGATCCGCGCGCAGAGTGAGCTTGGCGCAGGAACGACATTCCTGTTCACGCTGCCGAGCGCCGGGTCGTAGTGGGTAGTCGCTACTCGGCTGTTAATCTGCTGTTGAAGCAGGCCCGGTAGGGTAAAGACGCCAGGCCGTGTTGGAAGCAAGGCTGTTCGCGCGTCGAAAGGGGCAATCCGAGGTGGGTGTCGGCATTGAGGTAAGCGAGCTCGACGCGTGGTACGGGGCGCATCAGACGCTGTTCAAGATCAACCTGAAGGTCCCGGCAAACCGGGCCACGGCCTTGATTGGCCCTTCGGGATGCGGCAAATCCACCTTTGTGCGATGCCTGAACCGGATGCACGAGACGACCTCGGCGGGACGTGTCGCAGGCACGGTGACGATCGGCGACCTGGATATTTACAAGGACATTGCGCCGGTCGAGATCCGCAGGCGCGTGGGCATGGTTTTCCAGCGGCCGAACCCGTTCCCGACCATGTCAATTTACGAGAATGTGGCAGCCGGGATAAGGCTTGGCGGCTCGCCAGGGCGCCGCGCGCTGGATGAAAAAGTGGAGCACTCGCTACGCAAGGCGGCGTTGTGGGACGAGGTGAAGGACGACTTGCGGAAGAAGTCGGGTGCGAGCCTTTCCGGCGGCCAGCAGCAGAGGCTCTGCATCGCGCGCACGATCGCCGTGGACCCGGAGGTGCTGCTGATGGACGAGCCCGCCTCAGCGCTCGACCCGGTTTCAACGGCGAAAATCGAGGACTTGATTTTCGAGTTGAAAACGCAGTACACCATCGTTATCGTGACGCATAATATGCAGCAGGCAGCGCGTGTCGCGGAACAGACAGGCTTCTTTCTGTCAGGTAAGCTGGTCGAGTTCGCGCCGACCCACAAGATTTTTACCAACCCCGGCGATAAGCGAACGGAAGACTACATTACAGGCAGGTTTGGATGATATGCGGGTTCGTTTTCACCAAAGCCTCGGCGATCTGAAGGAAAGAATCCTGGTGATGGCCGGGATGGCCGAGCAGTCGGTCGAGCGTGCGATCGAGGCGTATCGGACGCGGGATATCAACCTGTGCGAACAGGTGGACCGGCTCGAGGTGGAGATCAACCGCTACGAGCGCGAGATCGACCAGATGGCGCTCGACCTGCTGGCGATGGAGCAGCCGATGGCAATCGACCTGCGCTTTATCCTCGCGGTGATCAAGATCAATGCGGACGTGGAGCGGGTCGGGGACTCGGCGGTGAATATGACCGAGCGCGTACGGCAGATGCAGGCCTACGCTCCGGTCGATCTGCCCGTGGATATCCCGCGCATGGCGGGTCTGGCGACAGACATGGTGCGGCGGGCGCTGCAGTGCTTTATCGAGGGCGATGCGGACGCGGCGCAGGGTGTGCTGGTGCTGGACGACGCGGTGGACCGCCTGAACCGCAGCGCATACAACGCGCTGCTGAACGTGATGCGGGAGCAGCCGCACCTGACGCCGCAGGCGCTGAACGCCCTGGTGGTCGCGCGCTCGCTGGAGCGGGTGGCCGACCATGCCACGAATATCGCTGAGGATGTCATCTTCTGGATTCGCGGCGCGGATGTTCGGCATTACATGCCGCCGGTTGACGCCGGGGCGCCGGGGCCTGTGGCGGATTAGAAGCGTTTTCGCTGCGCTTCAGTCTCTTCCTGTGGCCAGTCAACGAGCTCCAGAAGTTCCGGAAAGTAGAGACCGTAGCGCAGGCTGCGGGGCTTGTCTTGAGGACCCTGCCGCACGCTGGTGAGTGCGTTGCCGTAGGCTTCGAGCTGACCGCGCCACTGCTCTTTCTGCTGTGCCAGCCAGGCGGCGCAATCGCCCTGAGAGGCTGCGCCGGTTTTGTAGTCGATGATCCACAGGCAGTGATCGCCGGGCAGCGCGGGCGCGTCGCCCGCGCGGAAGCTGCGGTCGACCCGCAGGGTTCGCAGGTTGCCGTCGCTGTCCCAAACCTGCCAGGCGCTCTCAGCAAGCGCGCCGGGGTGCGGGTGCAGGAGCCACCGGCCCACGCTGCTTGCCGCGACAGACAGGGCGGTGTGGGCGGCTGCGCGCGCGGTGGCTTGCAGGGCCGGGTGGGCATAACCGCCGGCACGCAGGGCGCGCTGCGCCGTCTGCTCCAGCAGCCGCTGCCAACGTCCAGCGTCCGGGGTCGCCGGTTCTTCGGCAAAGAGGCGCGTCATGCGCTCAAGCACGGCGTGTACGGCGTTGCCGCGGGCACGCGCCAGCAGCCCGCCGGAGCTGCTGCGGGTGAACAGCGGCTGGCGCGGAGCTTGCCTGCGCGAGACTATGCCGGGGGCCGCGGGTTGCGGGCGCCAGCCGGAGGGCAGCCTGGGGAGGATGTTCGGCGGGTAGGCTGGAGCGGCCTCAATGGACGCGGCGAGCGCAAGGCCGGTCGAGGCGGCCGGAAGCTGCGCGGCGCGCTGCTCGATATCGCCCGAGAACGCGGGCCACGCCGCGTGGAGCAGCGAACCCGCCGCAGGCCGCCTGAGATTGCCATTAGTAACCGTTATAGTGGCGAACAGGTGCAGGCGGTTGCGGGCGCGGGTGCAGGCCACGTAGAAGAGTCGCCGACGCTCGTCGTTGATCTGTGCCTGTCGCTGTGACTGAACCCAGGCGTAGGTGGGGTCGGCATCTTCGTCTTCGCGGTTGCCGATGGGCGCGAGCAGGAGCTCGCTTTCAAGCGGAACGCCGGGGCGGGTGCGCTCAAGCATGGCGAGCAGGTCAGAGCCTCGTCCGCGGGTGGCGCGGTCAAGGCCCGGCAGCAGGACCACTTCGAAGCCGAGCCCCTTCGCTTTGTGCATGGTCATGAGCTGGATGCCGAAGCGCTCGCTGACGCGCGGGTCGGGCGCGGCGCACAGCTTGGCGAGGCGAAGGGCGAAGTCGCCGCGCAGCACCTCGACACCGCTGGGCTCGAGCTCATCGAGCAGTCGGAAAAAGGCGTCGGCATTCTCATGGGTGTTCGCATCGACGCAGGCGGAACCGCCGAGCGCGGTCCAGGTCCGCTCAAGCCATGTTGCGAGCGAGGTGTTGTTGTCTTCGTCGTAGCGGGTGCGCAGCGCGCTTTCAAGCACGCGCCACGTGCGCTGCAGGCGCGCTTGCCCATCGGGCGAAAGTTGGTCGCCGCGTGTGGCGATGAGCTCCGCGAGCGGGCGCTTCAGGAGAGTACGGTCGTCGGCGCCGGCGAGCAGGTGCAGGTCGTCAAGGCTGAGACCGCACCAGGGCGCGCGCAGCACGCTGAGCCACGCGATGCGCTCGCCGGGGTGCAGCAGCGCGCGCAGCAGCATGTGCAGGTCGTGAACCTCCTGCCGGTCGGCGAGGGGCTCGAGATCGACAGCGCGGAAGGCAATGTGCCGCTCGCGCAGCGCGTGGGTGATGTGCGCGAGGTGGGTGCGGGAGTTGACGAGGACGGCGACGCGATACTGCTCGTCGCCCCGCGCCTGGGCGGCTGCGATGCGCGGCAGTTCCGCTTCAAGGATGTCGAGGACGGCTGCGGTTTCGTCGCCGCGGCTGGTGCTTTGCGTGTCGACGGAAAAGGAGGTGTGCAGGTGCAGGTTGTCTTCGTTTGTCTCGGACGGCCATGCGCTCGCGGGTACAAAGCGGTCGGCGCCATCGAGCGGGAAGACGCGCGCGAGGCTCTGGTTGAGCGCGTCGACGAGGATCCGGTGGGAGCGGAAGTTGTGCGTGAGCTGCAGGGTGTGGCAGGGATGCCGCCGGTCGCCGCAGGGGAGCCCGTGGTCGCGGGTCTCGTGGAACAGCGCGACCTCGGCCTGTCGGAAGCTGTAGATGGATTGCAGGGGGTCGCCGACGAGGAAGATGGAGCGGCCGTCGCCGGTGCGCCACTCCTTCATGAGCTCGGCGACGAGGCGGTACTGAGCACGGGAGGTGTCCTGAAACTCGTCGATGAGCAGGTGACGGCGCTGCTCGCTTTCAAGCAGGCCGCGCATGGTGGTTTCGTCGCGCAGCACCTGTTCGGCGGCCTGCGCGATCTCGACGAAATCGACAGCGTTGTTTTCCGCGAAGATCAGCCGCAGCTCGGCGGTGGCGCGGCGCAGGACGAGGAAGGCTGCGCGCAGGGTCTGCCACTGGTCCTCAGTGTAGCGAGCAGCCGGGAGCGAGCGAAGCTGGCACAGTAGCTGTTGCAGACTATCGGAGCCTGAGACGAGGGCCTGCAGTTCGTCAGAGCAGGCTTTGATGCGGTCTTTAAACTGCCTGCGCTGCTGCTTGCCAGGGCCATCGCCTGGAGCGGGAAAGCCGTGCCGCTTGTCCCAGCTCGCGCGGTGGTCGCCGTCTCGTTTGAGCAGGATCGAGGCGAGGGCGAGCCAGCAGTCGCGGTCCTGGGGGTTGAAGTCTCGGTCCGAGAGCAGCACGGAGAGGTCGCAGCCGTCGAGCGTCGGTGTGTCGAGATTGCCGACGGCGTAGCGGGCAAGGGCGAGCCACTCGTTGTGCAGATCAGGCACCGCGTCTGCTACACATGCAAGGGCGCCGAGGACGCGACGATGCGCGTCGGCAAACGGTTGCTCGAGCTTCTCTCGAACGGCTTCCCAGTCGATCGCGTCAAACGAAGCGAGCGGAAGCACGCCAAGCCATGCGGAGCGGTTCGCGAGCATTTCGGCAAGCAGCCGCTCGACCTCGGGAAGGTTGTTGTCGCGGCGCAGCAGCAGGCGTTCAAGTGCTGCTTCAAGGTCGGCGTCGGCACGGTCGCCGAGCAGCGCGGCAGTGCGCCGGGCTGCCACTGCATAGAGTGCCTTGTCATTGTCCGCCGGCTGCAGCGCGCCGCCGAGCCGAGCAAGCAGCGGCTGGGCGTGGGCCAGTCGCAGGCATAGTGAGTCGATGGTCTGCACGTCGAGCCGGTGGGGCTGCTCAAGCAGCTGCCAGCCGAGCGAGTCGGCATGGCGCAGGGCGCTGCGGGCCAGCCGCCGCTCCTCGCTTTCGCCTTCGACCGGCGCCGGGTGGGTGCGGGCGGACTCAAGCGCCGTAAGGATGCGGTGGCGCATCTCCGCCGTAGCCGCGCGGGTAAAGGTGATGGCGAGGATCTGCTCCGGCTCGTCGACCTCGGCGAGCAGGGCGAGAAAGCGCTGGGTGAGCAGGCTGGTTTTGCCTGCGCCGGCGGGCGCCTGCACCAGGATGGAGCGCGTGGTGTCGATGGCCGCGGCACGCGCGGCGGCGTCTTCCGGCACGCGCGACGGCTCCGGTGTGTCTACTGAACTCACGAGAAAGAGAGAGTGCTGCTGTTCGTCAGGCATCGCTCAGGCTCTCCTCTTCTTCGTCCGCGAGCGGGTTGGCCGCCTGCTCGCGTACGCGGCAGATGCCGTGCAGGGTACAAAATTTGCAGGTCTGGGCTCCCTGCTTGGGGTTGACGGGGGCCTCGCCGCGCAGAAACTCGCCTGCCAGCCGGTGGAGCACGTCGCTCCACTCGTCCCTGGTGGAGGGCTCAAGGACCGCGGCTTTGATTGGGGCGCCGAGCTGTGCGGCTGGGTCGTCAACCAGAGCGTGCAGCCTGGTCTTGCCGCCTGCGCGAATTTGCGCAAACGCTATGCCGGCAAAGCGCTCAACCCCGCCGAAGAGCGCGTAGATAGGCAGCTGCGGCTCCTCGGGCCGGTCGCCGAACCAATGCTTTGCGCTCACATCGGCGGTCTTGTAGTCGAGTAGAAGGTGGGTCTCGCCGGCGACTTCGTCGATGCGGTCGACGCGCAGGCGCAGCGGCAGGTCGCCGATGCGCGCGTCCGTAATCTCCCGCTCGATCGCGACGACGCGGAACGGTGCGCGGTCCTGCTCAATCTCGAGCAAGGGGCGCAGACGGGTGGTGATGCGCTGCTGCTCGAGCGCGAGGAAACGCAGGCGCCAGCTATCGCCTGAGGCGTGGAGCATTGTTTCGTGAAAGGCCCGCTCGACCGCGCTTTGCAGCAGGTCGTCGATGCTGCCGTCGCCGAGGGTGCGCTGCAGGTCGTCGCGGGAGTGCAGACGGCCCGGGGCGGGCTGGGACGACCACAGCTCCTGCAGCGCGGCGTGCAGCAGGATTCCGCGTTCGGCGGGATCGAGGCCCCAGGCTTCCTCCTCAAAACCGCCGGCGAGCAGGCGGCGGACGGCAAAGCTTTTGAAGCCGCAGGCGGACTGCAGCTTGAGAGCGTCGCTGCCCACGGCCCGCTCGCTCGGCCACGCAGCGCTGACGGGGGATTCCTCGGCTCGGACCACGGCGCACGGGGTTTGCGGCACCCGCGTATCGAGCGGAAGGGGGGCGAGATCGAGAGCGCGCATCTGCGGGGAGATGCGCGATTCCGAGCCGTCGACCTGCCGGGCGTAGCTGAGCACGACGTGCGGAGCGCTCGACAGGATGCGGCGCAGCTGCTGCTCAGCCAGCGCGAAGTCCGCATTGCCGCTGGCGTGCGGCATGCCGGCGTCGCGCTGTACCGCGGGGGCGAGCAGCGGGTGCAGGCGTCCGGTACCGGGCCAGCGGCTCTCAGTCAGCTGCAGGAACCAGATGGCATCGAACTCAAGCCCGGAGGCTTCGGTCGCGCCCAGGATCTGCACCGGCGCGTTCTGCGACTCGGCCGCGAACAGGGTGTAGCGCGCGAACCCCTGCAGCTCTGCCGCGAACTGCGCCCAGCGGAGCGGCTCGCTCACAGCGCCGAGTGAGGCGACCGAGTGCAGCAGGTCGTCCCACTGCTTGCGTGCCTGGAAGGCGGAGGAGCTGAGCTCGCGAAAGCCGGACCAGCCCATCGCCTCAAGCTGTGCGCCCGCGGCCTCGGCCCACTCGGCGTGTGACTTGCGCGCGCCTGTTGCCGAGCGCTGCCGGAGCATCGCGTCCCGCATACGCGCGGTGAACGCCGGCGCGTGGGCTCCGGCGTGGCGAAGCAGGCCGGCGAGGGACACCTCGGCGGTCATCGCACCGGACCGGCGTAGATCGATATCAAGCAACGCCAGCTCGAGCGACTCATGAGCGTCAGCGGCGAAAAAGCCGCCGGTAAGCAGGCTCGTGACCTCTGCCGCGGGCAGCGGGCTTGCGAGCCAGCGCAGCAGGAGCAGTGCCGCGGCGACGAGCGGGACCGAGCCGAGGGGGGAACCAAGCGAAAACTCGTAAGGTGGCGCGGCATCGGTCGCGTCCGGCTGCAGGATACGCCGAAAGGTGCGGTCGATGGCCGCGCGCGCGCCCTGCAGCTCCGGCACCAGCACGCCGATGCGCGCGTCCGGGTTGCGCTGAAGCTGCGTGCGAACCCAGAGGGCGCAGGCACGCAGCTCCTCGTCCTCGTCGCCTGCGGTAAACAGCTGGAGCAGACCGGCGGTCGCGGGCAGGGCGGCTTGGGTGACTACGATGCCGGCCTGCTGAAACGCGCTGAGCAGGCCTTGCTGCGCGGGCGTGAGCCGGTCGAACCCGAGCAGCACCAGCTCGCGGGGAAGCCCGGCGAGGCTGGGCAGGTGGCGGCGAAGCTGCGCTTCAATCTCGGCAGGCGGCAGCACATCGAGCCGGTCGCAGAGGGCGTCGAAATCGTTGGCCCAGGCGAGAAAGCGCTCGGCATCCTCATGCGCGGCGGCCCAGCTTGCGCGGCGGCTTGCCTGCGCGCCGTACGCGCTCAGCAGGCCGTAGCCGCTCTGCGCGAGACGGGCCAGGGCCTGCGGTGAAACCACAGCCGCCGCATCGCCGGCCTGGACCTGCTTCCACAAGACCTCTTCCTGAATGGGGCTGAGAAGCGCGGGGAGTCCGGGAAGGTCGCTGTATAGCTGGGTGAGCCAGCCGTGCCAGTCGGTGATGGCCGGGGCTTGCCAGCTCTGCTCACCCTGGAGCCTGGCGTGCTGGGCAAACGCGCGCCGAAGCGCGCGCGCGGCGCGCACAGTGGCCGGTAAAACGTGGGCGCCCCGGCCGAGGGCTGCGAGGAGTTCGGCGGAAAAGCGCGGCGGGGGAGCAGCAGCCATGGCTGCCAGTTTACCGGTGCGGGCCCGGAGGCTGCGAGGGGGGCTCCGTATAAACTCGAACCTGTGGCTACCCCTCTGCGAACCGCCCTTGCCTATGCCGTGCTTGCACCCCTACTGCTGGTCGCGGGCTGTCGGCAGCCTGCGCCTGCGGATACCGGGCCGGTGCGCCAGTACCCGATTACCGGCAAGGTGGTGGGCACCAATGCCGAGTCGGGCGAGGTGGAGCTGGACGCGGCCGCGATCCCGGGCTTTATGGACGCGATGACCATGCCGTACCAGTTGAAAAATCCAGCGGACATGAAGAAGTTGCACCGCGGAGACCGGATGACCGGCGTGCTGGATGTAGGCGGGAGCGGCACCGCGCTGGACCAGGTGAAGGTGACGGATACCAGCCAGGAGCGGGTGGACCCGCCGCCGCAGAGCACGCTGAAGCCGCTGGTTCCGGGCGAAGTGGTGCCTGATTTCGCGCTAACCAGCCAGAGCGCCAAAACGGTACACCTGTCGGATTACCACGGCAAGCTGCTGCTGCTGACGTTTATCTACACGCGCTGCCCGCTGAGCGATTACTGCCCGCGCATGAGCCATAACTTCGCCGACATTGATAAGGCGCTGGCCGCGCAGCCGTCGCTGTACCAGGGAACGCACCTGCTCAGCATTTCATTCGACCCGGCGCGGGACACCCCCGCGGTGCTGCGGTCTTACGGCGGCGCGTACACCGGGCAGTACACCAATGAGACCTTCGACCACTGGACCTTCGCGGTGCCCCCGGCGGCGGAGCTGGGCCAGGTGCTGGGCTTTTTCGATGTAGGCGCCGTGCCCGCGCCGGGCGGCACGCTGACGCATACGCTCTCAACCGTGCTGATCGGGGCGGACGGGCGCGTGGTGAAGTGGTACACGGGCAATGACTGGACAGTGCCCCAGGTGCTGGCGGACATCAGGCATACGGCAGGGGACCACGCGTGATCGCGATCCTGATGGGTGTGACCGGGACGGGCAAATCGACCGTGGCGAAAGCGCTGGTGGAGCGCACCGGGTGGGAGTTTGCCGAGGGGGATGACTACCACTCCGAGGCGAACAAGGCCAAGATGAAGGCGGGTATTCCGCTGACCGATACGGACCGGGGGCCGTGGCTGGAGGCGCTGCACCGGGTGCTGGCCGGGTGGGTGGCGGCAGGCAAGAGTGGGGCGATGACCTGCTCGGCGCTGAAAGAGGCGTATCGCAAGACGCTTGCCGGGGGATTGCCGCCGGACGTCGTGCACTTTGTGCTGCTGGAGGCGCCGAAAGCCGTGCTGGTGGACCGACTGGAGCACCGCACCGGGCACTTTATGAATCCGGCGCTGCTGGACAGCCAGCTGGCGACGCTGGAGGTGCCGAAGGATGCGATGCACATTTCGGTCTGCGGCTCGCCGGGTGAGGCGGTGGATGCGATTCTGGCCCAGTTGGAGCCCGCGGCGAAAGGGTGAGCGAGCCGAGCCGGTAAGATGACAGCATGGCGCGGCTTACGATCTTCTTCGGCATCATTCTTATCCTGCTCGGCATTTTGACGTACATGAATACCGGCGAACGCTTTCCGACGTCGCTGATCCCGGCGTACTTCGGCGCGATCCTGAGTATCTGCGGAGTGCTTGCCCGCACCGCCGACCTGAAGCGCAGGGCGCTGTGGATGCATATCGCCGTCACGGTCGGGTTGCTGGGCGTCCTGGGCACGGCCAAGTCGGTGGTCGACTACATCCGCATGAAGCAGGGCGTGCAGTTCAAGTATCCGATCGCGGTGGAAGAGAAGTCAGCAATGGCGATGCTGCTGCTGGTGTTCGTGATCCTGTGCGTGCGGAACTTTGTCCAGTCGCGCCGGGCGCGGCTTAGCTGATATGCGGAGCGGTTCGACGATTCCCATGAATGCGGAGCGAAGCGGCGGATCGCGCGGAGCGATCCGCGCGGCTGCGGGCGAGCAGCCGAAGCGCAAGCCGGATCTGAAAAAGGTGCTGCCGGAGGTCTGGAAACTGGTGCGGCCGCGGCGGTTTCTGCTGCTGTTCGGGCTGGTGCTGGTGTTTATCAAGAGCGGCGCCAGCCTGGTGCTGCCGTATACGACGAAGTTCCTGGTCGATCGCGTTTTCGGCCAACATCATGCGCGCCTGCTGTTGCCGCTGGTGGGGATCGTGTTCGCGGCGACAGCGGTGCAGGCGACGACTTCGTACGCGCTGACCCAGCTGCTGTCGAAGGCGGCGCAGCGCATGATCACCGAGCTGCGCGAGCAGGTGCAGCAGCACATCGGTAAGCTGCCGGTCTCGTTTTACGACAGCAACCGGACCGGCGTCATGGTGTCGCGGATCATGACGGATGTGGAAGGGATCCGCAACCTGGTGGGCACCGGCATTATCGAGTTTATTGGCGGAATTGTAACCGCTGTTGTAGCGTTTGTGATCCTGGTACGGTCCAGCGCGAGCATGACGCTGGTACTGTTTGCCGTGCTGCTGGTGTTCGTCTTCATCCTGCAGAAGGCGTTCAAGACGATCCGACCCATCTTTCGCGAGCGCGGAAAGATCAACGCCGAGGTGACCGGGCGGTTGACGGAGTCGCTGGGCGGTGTGCGGGTGGTCAAGGGCTACCACGCGGAAGAGCGCGAGGCCGGCGTGTTTTCAGCCGGCGTGAACCGGCTGCTGGCCAACGTGATCTCATCGCTGACCGCGACGAGCCTGCTGGCGCTTTCGGCTACGGCGGTGCTGGGCGTCGTGGGCGGTTTGGTGATGTTTTTCGGCGGCCACGAAGTGCTGGTGCATAAGCTCACGACCGGTGGATACATCCAGTACACGGCGATTCTCGCGTTCATGATCGCGCCGATCTTCCAGGTGGTGAACGTGGGTACGCAGTTGACGGAGGCGGTGGCCGGGCTGGACCGCACGATGGAGGTGCTGGGCGAGCGACAGGAGTTCGGCGACCCGGCGCGAGGAACGCGAATTCCGGCAATCCAGGGCTCGGTCGAGTTCCGGGACGTGCGGTTTGCATACGAGGAAGACAAGCCGGTGCTGCACGGTATTTCCTTCGAGGCGCACCCGGGCACGGTAACGGCGCTGGTGGGCTCATCGGGCTCCGGCAAAAGCACGATCATCTCGCTGGTATGCGCGTTTCACACGCCGACCAGCGGTGAGATTCGGATCGACGGATTCGACCTCTCTACCGTGGACCTGGCGAGCTATCGCGCGCAGCTGGGCGTGGTGCTGCAGGAGTCGTTCCTGTTCGACGGATCGATCCGCGACAACATTGTATTTTCGCTGCCGCATGCGAGTGAAGAGGAGTTTCTGCACGCGTGCCGCATCGCGCGGGTGGACGAATTCGCGGAGCGGTTTGCCGAGGGGTACGCGACCATCGTGGGCGAGCGCGGCGTGAAGCTCTCCGGCGGCCAGCGACAGAGACTTTCAATTGCGCGCGCGCTGCTTGCGAACCCGCGTTTGCTCATTCTGGATGAAGCGACATCTTCGCTCGATTCCGAGAGTGAGGCGATGATCCAGCAGGGGCTGAACACGCTGATGCAGGGGCGCACGACCTTCGTAATCGCGCACCGGCTTTCGACAATTCGCAAGGCGGACCAGATTCTTGTGGTCGAAGGCGGGGAGATCGTGGAGCGCGGGACGCACGGATCGCTGTACGCGCTGGGCGGCCGGTATTACGACTTGTACACGCGGCAGCACGGGATTGAAGAGAACCTGTTTCTCGCGCCGGGTGAGGGAGATATGGAGGAATCTGTAACGCCGTAGGAGCATGGCGTTACAGATTCCTCTGCGGGCGATAAACCGCCTGCTCGGCTGGAGGTCACTTCGTTGCGCCTTCGATAAACCGGCGTGACGTGTTCTCGTTGAGGTGCGAACGCTGGCAGTCGCGGTCCTCGCGATGCTCGGGGCGGACAGTTTAGCCCGCTGCTATGCTTGCTTCCATGTACTTCAACCCTGTCGCGAGCTCTGACCAGGCGCTGCTGATCACGGAGCAGTTGCTGGTATTTGCCACGGTGGTGGGGTCTGTCGGGGCGCTGCCCTCGTTTATTGAATTTATGGCAGAGCGCCGCAAGCGGCGTGAGCGGATTGACCTTTCTCTTGAAGATGAAGCGGTGGCAGGGCTGAGGCCTCGACTTGCTGGAATGGACGAGCTGCTGCGCTCGATTGAAGACCTGGTGGACCGGGCGCGGCACCCTGAAGTGTATGAGGACCTGAAGATCGGCAACGAAGTGCTGATCATCGGGCCGCACCAGAGCGGGAAGAAATCGCTGGCGCAGACCATCGCCAAGCTGACGAATATGGAGCGGCTGGTGACCGTGTACAACCCGCGCGACTCTGACGCGCTGGCGCAGGCGAAGAGTTTAGTGCGCGGGTATAAGTGGCAGAAGGTAATGCTGCTGCTGCCGCGGATCGACCTTGCCTACAAAGAAAGTGACCCCGAAGTTCTGGCGGAATTGGACGCGCTGATTGAGAGCACGTCAGAGCGCGCGAACGTGCTGGTTGTGGCGACCGCGACGACGTTCGTGCCGGACTCCGACCTGGACAACAGCTTCGGCATTAAGTTGGTGCTGCCTGGTGCGGAGGTGCTGGAGACCGATCGCAGGGAGATTCCGGAAGATGCACAGCGAATGTTCGCGGATGTTGCGCAGTTTTATCTGCAGGAGGCGCGGCGAAGCGGGTTCACGCTGGAAGGGATTACAGATGAGGCGTTCTGCACGCGGGTGCTCGAAGGCGCGATGAACCCGGCGGAGATTGAGGATATTGTCGTGCTGTGCGAGACGACGGCGTTGTTTCGGCGACGGACGAAGCGGGCAGTTGGGCTGGTGATTACGCCGGAGATCCTGGAGACTGCGATCGAGCGAGTGATTGTCGGTTGAGAGCTTCGTCTCATTTGTGAGACGAAGCTCTCAACCCTGTGGGTTAGGGTAAACCGCCTGCGCGGCTAGCGGCCACTTCGTGGCGTGTTCTTGTTGAATGCCTATGGGTGGAGTGATGAGCTCCTCGCGATGTTCGGAAAGTGGATACAGCCTTGAGACTAGATCAGGGTGAAGGCGATGACAGAAGAGGTGCTGACAACTCGGGAAGTTATCGCATGGTGGGAGCTTCGGCGGCTAATTTACAACGGACTACTGCTCTTGATCGGCTTGGCGGCTATCGTGGGTATGGAGTTGCTGATGGACCCAGTGATTCCGCTCGGCGAGGATGCAGTCGAACCAGCTGTACTTGCTTTAGGCGTAGTGATCTATGGAATTACTGCCAATATCTGCTACACGTCAGGCTGGATTATCGAGTTGTGGTGGCGAAATGCGGGAGTACCAGCAGCGCGTGAGCGCGGTCAATATTTGTTCAGGGCTGGTCTCTGGATCTCGTGCACATTGACGACGGTTCCATTCTGGTTCGGGCTCCTGTTCAGAATGTTCAGTCACGGGCATAGAAGTTAGTTGACTCGTAGACTACTCGGCGTCGCGCCAGAGCTTCGCAAAAAGTTTATCGGTGTCGAGGTAAATTTCCGTACCGGCAACTTCGAGGCGGGTCCTTTCGATCCAGGCGCTGCCTTCGCAGAAGCGGGCGGTTCTGGTTGCCGGGTCGAGAAGCCAGATGTTCGGGATGCCCATGTTGAGGTAGTCCTGTACGAGCCGCTGTGTCTCGGTGTAGCTGTCATCGAGCGAAAGTATCTCGATCACGATGAGCGGCGGGCTTACGAGTGTCTCGGGCCAGCCTCCTCCTGTGTCGACAACAATGTCGGGGAGTCGTACGCGGGTTGCAGAAACACGAGTGCGGACGCCGATAGCAACTTCGACGCTCCACACAGCATGTTGCTCAAACCACATTGAAAGAAGCGTTTGTAACCTGCCGTGGCTCCAGGAGCCACCCGTACGCGTCCTGATTTCGCCATCGATGTACTCGACATCAGGGTTGTAGCTCGTGTCGAGCAGGTACTCCTCAATCGTGACGACAGGCGCGTCCATGTGTCTCCTACAATCTCGCACCAGCGCAGGCCCGTCTTAACGCGCGGCACGCTCCAGCGTAGCGGCGCAGCGATTGAGGGCCGCGGTAATGGTGGCTAACTGCTGCTGGGCGACCGTTGCGTTTTTCGCGTCGAGAGCTTCGTTGACGCCGGGGATGACGACCGCGGCGTAGCCGGTGTACTGGCCCGGCGCGTAGATGGTGTGCTTGTACCAGGGGCGGTTGGGCAGGCCGGCTTCGGAGAGCAGGTCTTCTTCAGCGCCGCGCAGCGCGGTGTTCAGGGCGGTATCGCCGGATGCGGGGGCGCCGGCTTGTCTTGCGTGTACGGCCTGGGCGGCGGCAAGCATCTTTTGCGCGGCGGCGTCGGCAGCCGTGGTGTCGAGGATCAGGCCTTCGTCCTGCGCTTTGGTTTTCGCCGCGTCGAGATATTCGGCGATCTCCTTCGCATAGGTCACGTAGTCGTAGGGCAGCACATCGGCATCGGCCATGTGCAGCACTTCAAGGCCGAAGACGCGGGCCTGCTGCTGCTCGTACACGAAGGTGGGGTCGGCGAACCTGGTGAACCAGGCGTAGTTGTCGAAGACGGAGTGGTAAACGCCGTAGGGACCGTCGGAACCGATGTCGGTGGACGGAACGCCGAGGTGCTGGATAAACGGCGTGTAGTCGGAGCCGGAGCCGAGATCGCCGATTTTAACAGCGTCGGTGCTTTTTGCCGCGCCCGGGCGCTGCTCATTGAAGCCGTTGTTGGCGTGGCGGCTGGCCTGCTCCTTCTGGGACGCGGCCCAGGCAGCGTAAACGCTCGTGTTGTTGGGGCTAGGGACTTCGCGGGTCACCTCGCGGACGAACTCCTTAAGCGAGGGCACGGCGGAAGAGTTGAAGTCGGAGCCGGAGACGCCGACGTCCATGTTGAAGTAGGCGGCGGCATGCTTCAGCTCCGCAGCGTGCTGCTCCGCCCACTCGGTAGAGCCGATGAGGCCTTCTTCCTCGGCGTCCCAGCTGGCGAAGATGACGGTGCGCTTGGGCTTCCAGCCCTCTTTCAGAAGGGCGCCGATGCCGTGGACCGACTCAAGCATCGCGGCAGTGCCGCTGTTGGGGTCGACCGCGCCGTAGGTCCAGGCGTCGCGGTGGTTGCCGGCGATCACCCAGTTCCCGGCATCGGTCGCGCCGGGCACTTTGCCGATGACGTCCCAGATCGTGCGATAGGCGTAGTCCTCCTGTAACTGCAGATGGACGGAGACGTCCGCGGTGCCGCCGACGTGGTAGTGGAAGGGGAGCGCGCCCTGCCAGCCCTGCGGGGCTCCGGGGCCGGAGAGGTTTTCAAGGATCGGCTGCGCGTCCTTGTAGGAGATGGGCAGGGACATGATGTGTGGCTGGCTGGTGGCCTGGTCGGGCGGCGTGCGTTTGGATTCCGGCAGGTCAGGCGTGGAGGCGATGCCGGGCGTGGTGACATCGCCGGGGTACTGGAACATGTACTGGATCGATCCGCGCTGGATGCCGCTCGCGGGGCGATAGGGGCCTGCGGGGTAGATGTCGCCGCGGGTGTAGCCATCGTCGGCCGGGTCGGAGTAGATGAGGACGCCGGCTGCGCCGTGTTCCTGCGCGATGTAGGCCTTGACGCCGCGATAGTTGGTGCCGTAGCGAACGAGCACGATCTTGTCCTTGACGGAGATGCCGAGCGCGTCGAGACGGGCGAAGTCGGCCGGGGTGCCGTAATTGGCGTAGACGACGGGCGCGGTGACGTCGCCCGAGGCGGAGGAGCTGTTAAAGCCGGGCGCGACGCGCGGGTCGTCCTGAAAGGGGTCACTTGACACGTGTTCCTGCGTCGGGCCCTGCAGAAGGATGTTGCCGTCCTTGCCGAGGACGGTCAGGTGCTGGGCGCCGGGATGGTTGAGCCACGCGGTGTACTTGACGATTTCGGTCTGGAGGCCGGCGGCGCGGAACTTTTCAGCGACGTACTGCGCGGTTTTGTAGTCCTCGGGCGAGCCGGCGATGTGGGGCTCGGCGGTGAGGGTTTTCAGTGCCTCGCCGGCAAGCCGCGCATCGGGCACGGCGAGAAAGTCGCGGTCCCACTTCGACTGCTCGGCGGTGTAGTCGTGAAAGCCGAAAACCTGCTGGGGAAGGGTCGGCATGGCAGAAGGGGAGAGCGCGACGAGGGAAAGGCCGAGGGCGGAGGCGGGGAGAAGGACAGCGGCGAGGCGTAGGGGCAAGCGCATTGCTCCTTGCGAGGGATGCAACTGAGTGTACGTCGAGGTGGGCGCGTGCGAAAGCACAAAGGGGCACTGGGTGGAGCGCCCCTGCTGTGATAAGTCCGCTACGCGGCGACGGGCTGGGCGCAGTGGGAGCAGCGGCGGGCCGCCAGGGGGATTTCGCTCAGGCACTCGGGGCAGGGTTTGGTGGTCACTGCGGCGGGCGGGGCTTCATGGTGCAGGCGTTTTAATAGCGTATTGATGGGGAGCACCACGAAAAAGTACATGACGCCGGCGACGATGAGGAAGCTGATGGCCGCATTCAGAAAGTTTCCGTACGTGATGCGGCCGCCGTGAACGACGAGCACCAGGCTTGAAAAGTCGGGCTGCTTTACGATGGCCGCGATCAGCGGCGTGATGATGTCCTTGACCAGCGAGTTGACGATGCTGGTGAATGCGGCGCCGATGACGACGGCCACGGCGAGATCGACGACATTGCCGCGGAGGATGAAATCACGAAAACCTTTCAGCATGAGGAGCTCCTTTTATTTGCTCTCTTTGGCACAGTCGAGCCGCTCTGGGGATGGTACGAACGCTCGGGAGCAATGTAACCGGAGTAAGGGCCGGCTGCAAGGAGTGAGTTCTCCGCTATGGGTGTTTTGCGGTTGCGGAGGGGTGGAACTGGCGCTGCACATCCATGCAGGGTTTGCGGTACTGGGCGATAAAGTGTGCGGAGAGAAACAGCGCGAGGCCGGCCAGGATGGCGGAGCCGGCGGCGATGCGCCAGTCCTGCTGCGCGGCACGGGCTACGGAGAGGGCGCGAAAGCTGAAGACCAGCAGGGTGGCGGCGCAGGCGGCCATCGCGGTCAGCTCGGGCAGCTGCTCGCACAGCACCGTAACCCGCGAAGGCCAGGTGATGTACCCGGTGGCGCCGGCGAGCAGGGCCGCGAGCACCAGCAGGGCAGCGTGCGGCAGGCGCTTCCTCAAACCGGCTGTGCGTCTTTGCGCGTGTTCGGGTTCATCGCGGCTACGGTCGCAGGCGATGGAGCATGAATAACGCCGAGCTCCGTGATGATGGCGGTGACGTATTTTGCCGGGGTCACGTCGAAGGCGGGGTTCTCAATATCGACGTTGTGCGGGGTAAGCTGCCGGCCGCCGTGGTGGGTGACCTCGAGGGCGGCGCGCTGCTCAATTTCAATCTCGTCGCCTGTCGGGGTGGCGATGTCAACGGTGGACCAGGGAGCTGCGACGTAGAAGGGGATGCCGTGCTCCTTCGCGAGGATGGCGACGCCATAGGTGCCGACCTTGTTGGCGACGTCGCCGTTCGCGGCGATGCGGTCGGCGCCGACGATGACGGCGTCGATCTTGCCCTGGCGCATGAGGGTGGCGGCCATGTTGTCACACAACACAGTGGTGGGGATGCCGTCGTGCATCATCTCCCACGCGGTGAGGCGCGCGCCCTGCAGAAAGGGGCGGGTTTCGTCGGCGTAAACACGAATGGCCGCGCCATTCGCGACCGCGGAGCGAACCACTCCCAGCGCTGTGCCGTAGCCGCAGGTGGCAAGCGCTCCGGCGTTGCAGTGGGTCAGCACGCCGCCCTGTTTCGGCAGCAGTGGGCTGCCGTGGGCGCCCATGGCCTCGCAGGCGGCGATGTCTTCGACGTACATCTGCTGCGCTTCTTCGATGATGGCTGCGCGGACGCTTGCTACTGTCGCGCCGGGCTCGGCGGCCAGTGCTTCAAAGCGGACGCGCATGCGGTCGATGGCCCAGAAGAGATTGACGGCGGTGGGCCGGGTCGAGGCGAGTGTCTTGCAGATCGTCGCGAACTCGGGACGAAGCTCGGCGAGCGTCCGGGCCTCGCTGCCCTGCACGCCGAGCGCAACCCCCATGGCCGCGGAAACGCCGATGGCGGGCGCGCCGCGAACGACCATGGTGACGATGACGTCGGCGACTTGCTGGTACGTGGTCGTGAGAACGTAGGTCTCTTCAAGCGGCAGCCTGGTCTGGTCGAGAAAGCGGACGCCGGCGTCAGTCCATTCAAGTGTAGGAATCATCGAGGATAGTTTAACAATCTTTAACCGGGCTTGAACGGGCTTGGCCTGAGGCTCAGGTTTACGGGGAGTGCAGTCTCCGGCTCTAAACGCCGTTGTCTTCGTCGACTTCGGCGAATAAGCTGGCCAGATCGACGTAAATCGGGGAGTTCTCCACCTGGAAGCGCAGAACGGGCTTTGGCTGGGCGTGAGAGGTGCAGACAATACCGGTGCGCGCCGCGGGATCGATGATCCAGACATTCGGTACACCCATGGTGAGATAGTCCTGCACCTTTTCGATAGTCTCGGTGAAGGTGTCGGAAGGGGACAGGATTTCGATAACGATCAGCGGAGGGGCCGTGAGGACGGCCGGGTGAGGGCCCGCGTGATCCACGACGACATCAGGCAGGCGGACCCGCTCCGGATTGACCTGAATGCGTGATTCGACGCCGCCGGTGATCTTCCACTCCTTGCGATGCCGTCCGAACCAGACGCTCAGCAGGAACTGCAAATTACCATGTATCCACTGAACCACAGCGTCCTTCTCCCTGAGTTCGCCATCGATGTACTCGACATCCGGGTCGTAGCTCGTGCGCAGGTATTCCTCAAGAGACACAAGCGTGGAGACTGCCATAGAACCCTCGCACAAGCCGCTCTGGCTTGATCCTCAGTATAAGGCGACCTGTGGTGCGTAAGCAGGGGAATGGCCTGGCTATACTTGGAGGAATGCTGGCGCCTCTCAGGTTCGTTTGGAATGCGACGCGTGGGTCGCGGCTGCGGCCGTGGCGCAGCCCCTACATTCGGTGGCGGATCGAGACCTATTCCGGGATGCATGCCGAGGTGCTGACGGGCTGGGACGTGGTGCGGTTTACCTGGCGGGAGCGGCGGCAGCTGCTGCAATTTTTGCGCTGGACCGGGGAGATGGCGGCCTTGAAGACGGCGGATGAGGATGCATAGGCGGTTGGCGTTTCCGCTCCTGCTGCTGTGTGCCGGGGCCGGGGCGCAGCAGGCGCCTACTGCCCTTCCGGCGGCTGCGCCTCCTGCCCAGACAGAAGACGCGACGCCGACTTTTCGGGTGAACTCGAACGTGGTGCTGGTGCCCACACTGGTGGAACAGAAAAGCGGGGCGGTGGTATACGGGCTGGGTGCGGACTCATTTTCGCTGACCGACAATGGCGTGCCGCAGAAGATCCATGTGGATGACGACCTGGACACGACGCCGGTTTCGCTGGTGGTGTGCCTGGAAAAAGGGCGGTCGAGCGAGCTGGAGTTTGAGAAGTTCGCGCGGCTGGCGCCGCTGCTTGACCTGTTCCTGGGGCCGGGCAATGGAGAGGTTGCGCTGGTCGAGTTCGACTCAAAGATCGACTACCAGGAGGACTGGACGCACGATACGGACGAGCTGCGGGCCGACCTGGAACAACTGCAGCCGGGCGATGGCGGGGCTGCGGTGCTCGATGCAGCGGGCTACGGCATTAACATGCTGGAGCAGCGGCCGCCGGACCGCCGGAGGATTTTGCTGCTGGTGAGCGAGTCGCGCGACCACGGCAGCAAGCAGGTGAACGCGCGGCAGCTGGTGGAGCGCATCGGCACGAGCAACACGCTGGTTCTGAGCCTGACCTGGTCGCCGGTCAAGGCGGAGTACCTGGATCAGCTGACCCATCCGGGCACGGGCGGCATCTCGGTGATCGAGCTGGCGAAGCTGGCGACGAATGCGATGAAGGCGAACGCGGCGAAGTCGCTGGCGGTGATGAGCGGGGGCGAGGCGATGAGCTTTACGAAGGAGCGCGGGTTTGAAGACCGGGTATCGGAGATGGCGAGCCATGCGCGCAATCGATACATGCTGAGTTTTCGCCCGACAGAGCTGACACCGGGGCTGCACCGTCTACAGGTAGAGTTGAAGGGTGACCTGCCGGCCAGGGTGGTCGCGCGGACGGATTACTGGGCTGCGAATAGCGACCAGGCATCGCATTGACCGGGAAACCAAAGGGGCAGTATGGGAGTTGTGGCAGACGTTCGAGAGATCATTCAGGATCTGGTCGCGCCTGAGCTTAAGGAGTTGAGCGTGAAACTGGACGCGCTTGCCCAAAGTCAGGGAGGCATGAAAACACGACTGCTGAAAGCGATCGCACAGTCGGAAGAGAGAATTATGCTGCTGCTCAAGACCGCTGATCTCAGCAGAATGCACAGCTAATAAAGCAGTTAAGCGAAGTACACAAGGAAGCGCAGTAAACGCTGCTTCGGCAAGAACAAAGAGGAAACGATGAGCGAAACGGTGACATTGAAGGCAGCGGACGGACACGAACTGGGTGCGTACGTGGCAGAGCCGGCAGGAACGCCGAAGGGTGCGATCGTGGTGATCCAGGAGGCCTTCGGGGTGAACCACCATATCCGCGCGGTTGCCGATAGCTATGCGGCAGAAGGTTACCTGGCCGTGGCGCCGGCGCTGTTTGACCGCTATGAGCGAGGATTCGAAGCAACATACGACGCGGCGGGGATGGAGCGTGCGATGGCGCTTATGCCGAAGCTGAACATGGACTGGGCGGCTGCTGATACGCTGGCCGCAATCGAGTACGCGCGAGACGAATACAAAACGAAAGTCGCGGTGGTGGGCTTCTGCCTGGGCGGCAGCGTCGCCTGGATGGCGGCGATGCAGATGCCGGTGAGCGCAGCGGTGGGGTACTACGGCGGGCATATCGCGAAGTTCAAGGATGCACAGCTGAAGGCGCCGGTGATGCTGCACTTCGGGGAACTCGACACTCATATCCCGATGAGCGATGTGGAGGCGATCCGGCAGGCGCATCCGGAGGTTCCGGTCTATACGTATGACGCGGACCACGGCTTTAACTGCGACGAGCGCGGGAGCTACAGCGCGCCGGCGGCGAAGCAGGCGCGGGAGCGGACGCTCGCGTTTCTAAAAGAGCACCTGCAGACGCCCAACGACAATACGGCGAAGCTGCCTGCCTGAGTGCGGACGTCGACGCAGAATTGCGGGTGAAGTTTTCGCGTCCGCAGAGAAGCACACTGCATCTAGTGAGCGAAGGCTTTCTAACAATGAGCGCCTGGTGGAGAGCTGATGGCGGGTGAGTACGATGCTAATTGGAGACCAAGTGTCAATCCCTGGTTGATTGCCGCCACGGTGGCCTTGGCGGCGTTTATGGAGGTGCTCGACACCTCTATTGCGAATGTCGCGTTGCCCTATATCGCCGGCGGGCTCGGGGCGAGTGAGGACCAGAGCACCTATGTGCTGACGACCTACCTGGTGGCCAATGCCATCGTGCTGCCGATGGGCGGCTGGGCCTCCAGCGTGCTCGGGCGCAAGCGCTTTTTCATGAGCTGCATCGTGGTATTCACCATCTCGTCGTTCCTTTGCGGCATTGCACCTTCACTCGGCTTGCTGCTGGTGTGCCGGGTCATACAGGGTGCAGGCGGCGGCGGGTTGCAGCCTATGGCGCAGGCCATTATGGCAGACTCCTTTGAGCCGTCCAAGCGAGGCCTGGCCTTTGCCCTGTACGGCCTTGTGGCCGTTCTGGCCCCTTCCATCGGGCCGACGATCGGAGGCTGGCTTACCGACAGCTACAGCTGGCGATGGATCTTCTACATCAATATCCCGGTCGGCATCCTCGCCTTTTTCCTTACCTACCGGCTGGTGGAAGAGCCTCCGTGGCTAAAGTCCGACCTGAAGAACTTTTTCCGGGTCGATTACATCGCGGTGGCGCTGCTGGTGCTGTCCATGGGGGCGCTCCAGATCACCCTCGACAAAGGCCAGGAGTGGGACTGGTTCGGCTCGCACAAGATTGTTTTTTTCGCAACTGTCTTCGCTATCACCTTCCCGGCGCTGATCGCCTGGCAGTGGTGGGGCTCGCGTACGCCGCTGATCGAGGTGAAGCTGTTCAAACACAGCAACTTCGCAATCTGCTGCTTTCTGATGCTGCTGACCGGCGGCTTGCTGAATGCGACAACGGTGCTGCAGCCGCAGTATCTGCAGACGCAGCTGGGCTACACAGCGCTTAACGCGGGGCTTTCGCTCTCCGGCGGCGGCCTTGCTCTGCTGATCATTATGCCGATCGCCGGTCAGGCGGTGTCGCGGTTCCCGGCACGAAATGTCATTGCCATCGGGTTTGCGTTCCTCGCGATGTCGTACTGGCTGACGGCGACCAAGTTGAATCTCGGGTTGTCGTTTTACACCGCATCCTGGCTGCGTGTCTGGCAGATCGGCACGATCCCTCTGGTCTTTATCGCCATCACCACGGCGGTGTACTTCGGGCTGCCTCGTACGAAGTCGAACCAGATTTCCGGGTTGATCAATTTCGTGCGCAACATCGGCGGCTCCATCCTGATTGCGCTCACCAATGCCGCCGTGACGCGACGCGGGCAGTTTCACCAGGATCAACTGACGAAATACCTGACGCCTTCAGGCAGCGCGTACCAAAGGACGCACCAGATGTATCAGGGCACGTTCGCGGGCAGTATGGGCGCGGCGAATGCGCCACACCTGGCGGATGGGCGCATTTTCAACAATCTCCAGTCGCAGTCGACAACGCTGGCGTATATCGATGTGTTCTGGATACTGTTCGCGGCTTCCGTCGTCATGACCTTTCTCGCTTTCCTGTTGAGAAAGAACAATCCACGTGCCGGCGGCAGCGAGCCGGTCGCCGCGCACTAAAACTGAGGCAGAACCACGGGAACACCGGCGGTACAAGGTGAGAAACAGCCGAGCTCCTACGCGCACGCATGGCGGGCGCTGCGCGGGCGCAACTTTCGGCTGTTCTTTTCCGGGCAGAGCGTTTCTCTCATCGGCACCTGGATGACGCGGGTGGCGACCTCGTGGCTGGTGTATCGGCTCACGGGGTCTTCACTGCTGCTGGGGACTATCAGCTTTGCCGGGCAGATCCCCACATTACTATTGGCGCCGTTTGCAGGCGTGCTGGTCGACCGGTTGAACCGGCGCCTGGTGCTGATCGCGACCCAGGTGGGCGCGATGGTACAGTCGCTCGCGCTGGCCGCGCTGACGCTTTCGCATCGCATCACCATTCGTGAAGTGCTGTGGCTGAGCGTGTTCCAGGGGCTGGTGAACGCGTTTGATATGCCGGTACGCCAGTCATTCATGGTGCTGATGGTGGAGGACCGCGCCGACCTGCAGAACGCGATCGCGATCAACTCCTCCATGGTGAACGCCGCGCGGCTGGTGGGGCCGTCGCTGGCCGGGGTCATCATCAGCGTGCTCAACGAGGGCTGGTGTTTCCTGATCGATGGCGTGAGCTATGTCGCGGTGATCGCTTCGCTGCTGCTGATGCGGATCAAGGCGCCCAGGGTGGCGCGCGCGACCACCAGCATGGTGGCGCAGCTGCGGGAGGGCTGGGTGTACGTGTCAGGGTTTCGGCCGATCCGGACGATCCTGCTGTTGTTTGCCGTGGTGAGCCTGATGGGCATGCCCTATATGGTGCTGATGCCGGTGTTTGCCGCGCAGGTGCTGCATGGCGGGGCGCACACGCTGGGGTTCCTGATGGGCGCGGCGGGGGTCGGCTCGCTGATTTCAGCGCTTTCGCTGGTGATGCGGCGCTCGGTGCGCGGGCTGCTGAAGATGCTTCCGATTGCGGCGGGGGTGTTCGGGGCCGGGCTGGTCGCGTTCGGCTTCTCGCACGCGATGTGGCTTTCGATGCTGCTGATGGTGGTGGTGGGCTGGGGGATGATGCAGGGGCTGACCGCGAGCAACACCATCATCCAGACGCTGGTTCCTGAAGATAAGCGCGGACGCGTGATGAGCTATTACACCATGGCGTTCGTGGGCATGGCGCCGTTCGGCAGCCTGCTGGCCGGCAGCCTGGCGAACGTGATCGGCGCGCCGCGCACGGTTGAGATGACCGGTGCGGTGTGCTGCCTGGGGGCGCTCTGGTTCCTGAGGCAGATGCCGGCGGTACGGGCGGATATGCGCCCTGTTTATGAGCGGATGAGCATCCTGCCCGCGAAGACCGCCGATCTGGAACAGGCAGGCCCGAACTGAGCACTCGCTGCGTTCCCGATAGAGCACTTTAGTAAGAAATCGCACGCCACGGATCGCACACCTTGGCCACTGGCTTGCATTTGCTGCGGCAAACACCCAGTACCTGGAGGCAATGTGCGCAAGACAGCTCTAATAATGAGGGGATTTCTATGCCTGGAAGTACTATCCTTTGCCCTGCCATTGGCGAGGGCGCAGCAGGTCGCTGCGCTGGCAAACGCCGGAGGGGCGGCACGGCTGGTGAAAGAAGCAGCCGGTGAAGGCGATGCGGTCTCGCAGCTTCCGGTTAACCCGGGAGGGCCCAGCATGATCCGGCCTTCGGTCGTGGGCACCAGCGTCCAGGTGACGGAGAGCGACAACCCTGCCGACCCTTCGCACTACCGCGCGCAAGCAGACGATGTGCTCGCCTCCGCCGGGAGCTACGGCGACTTTACGCGCTATCTGCAGGTGTTTCCGGGCGTCGTGTTCAACAGCGACGTGAGCAACGATGTGCTGGTGCGCGGCGGCAATCCGCTCGAAAACCTGTACTTGGTGGACGGGATCGAGGTGCCGAATATCAATCACATTACGAGCGAGGCGACCACGGGCGGCCTCACCTCGATGATCGATACCGCGACGATCGGCCATGTCGACCTGCTGACCGGCGGCTACAACGCTTCGTACGACGAGCGGCTGTCGTCGGTAATCAGCATCAGCCCGCGTGAGCTTGGACCGCGTGAGGAAAGCCACGGCGAGGCAGAGGTCGGCTATGTCGGGTTTGGCGGGTTGATCCAGCGGCCCGTCAGCAGCACCGGCACGGTTCTGCTCTCGGCGCACCGCAGCCTGCTGAACCTGGTGACCAGCGACATTGGTCTGAACGGAGTGCCGACCTACACGAACGGCATGGCGCAGGGAGACTGGAAGCTCAGCGACCGCGACAGCGTCTCATTTCTGAGCCTGAACGGGGCGGATTCGATCGACATCAATCCCTGCGCCAATGATCCATTCGAGAGCAACCTGGTGCAGACGCAGTACAGCGGCTGGCGGACGACCAACGGCATGCGCTGGAACCGGAGTGCTTCGCCGACCTCGACCAGCTCGCTCGTCATCAGCGACTCGGAGCAGAACGAGCATATTGGCCAGCAGCAGCAGCTGGTCGGCGTCGCGGGGAACTGCGGCGCGACCGAGGTAAACCCGCTCTATCCCGTGTTGTACCGGGAGCAAACGCTGGATGGCATGAGTGTTCTGCAGTTCGATACGACCCTGCAGCTGACACATAACCTGCTGATGATGGCCGGTTCCGAGGCGAAACTCAACCGGATCGACTACGCGATCGAGCAGCCCTCGGGCGAGCAGTCGCCGCTTTCCGCCGACCCGGCGCGCACCGATGCGACCTCATTTTCCCCTCATCTTTCGACCGGGAACACGGGCTCGTATGCGGAACTCTCATTGCAGCTGACCCACGCGTGGGGAGTGACGGGCGGGGCACGCCTGCAGACGTACGCGCTCGACGGAGACACGACGCTGACGCCGCGGCTGCGCACCAGCTACCGGCTCGGCGAGCACCACTCGCTGCATGCGGCCTACGGGCAGTACGCCCAGCTGCCGCCTTCCGTTTACTTCTTCGCGTTTACGGGCAATCGCTCGCTTGAGCCGATCCGGGCCACGCACTTTGTCGTGGGCGGCGATCTGTGGAGGGGTGCTTCGACGCGCATCAGCGTTGAAGCCTACCGCAAGCAGTACCGCGACTACCCGGTCTCGACCGAGTACCCGGAACTCTCGCTTGCGAACCAGGTGGACACACTGGGGCAGGCCTTTATCTGGCTGCCGATGGTGAGCCGCGGGCGCGGCTTAACGCAGGGCGTGGAGCTGAGCGCGGAAAGCCGCTTCGGCCCGCACCTGTTTCTACTGGAAAACGTGGCCTATGCCCATGCCAGGTTCGCGGGACTCGATGGCGTGTACCGCGCGGGCAATTTCGATTACCCGGTGGTTGCGAATATCTCGGGTATCTGGCGCTCAGGCGCGCACTACGAGGCCAGCGCCCGCTATGAGTACACGTCCGGGCGGCCGTACACGCCGTATCTCCTGGATGCGTCGATCGCCCAGGATCGGGGTATCTACGATGTCAGTCAACTGAATGCCGAGCGCGGGCCCATCTACAGCCGGCTCGATTTCCAGGTGGACCGGATTACAAGGATCGCGGGCCATGATGCGTATCTCTACGTGGGCCTGAACAACGCGCTGGACCGGGACAATTTTCTGGGTTACGCCTGGGAGCCGCGCTGTGTGGCGGTTGCGGGTTGCGCGGAGCAGAACGGGGCGTTTACCAGCGTGTCGCAGATGCCGATCTACCCGAACTTCGGCGTTCGTTACATCTTTTGACGGCGTAGCATTTGTGAGTCCCACATCTCAAAAGCGAGATGTGGGGCGCCCGCACTTTCTTGTGAATCAAAGCTCGGCGATTAACGTGTCACTGCGATACTTGCGGCGATCAGGGCCAGGGAAGAGAAAGCGGTCGAGGACTCGAGGATGGTGCGGAGCGGGCTGACGCTGAATAGCTTGGCCGGGATGACGAGCGTGTCGCCCGGGGCAAGCTGCAGGCCCTCAAACGTACTGCCCCAGAAGCCGCTGCCCTGGCGGCTCAGCACGGCGCCGTTGGCGCGGATGACGAAGGCATGCTTCGGGTCGCTGTCGCGGTCGGGGCGGCCGGCGAGTCCGAGATAATACTTAACGGTTGCGCCCGGTCGGAAAAGGAAGGAGCTCTGGTTGGGCACCGATCCGATCACATTGACAATCAGCGGCCTGCTGGGGACGACGAGTACGTCGCCATTCTCAAGCGGCAGCGGCGGAATGCTCGACAGACCCTGGGAGTCGAGCTTGAAGTCCAGAACGATGCGGCCGGTTGCACGCTGCTGGCGAAGCTGGTTGATAATGCGTTCTTCGACGGTCAGCACGGTCGCGTCGGACGTGGACCCGCTGAGCGAGAGGGCCTGTTTGGCGGTGGAGCGCTCCATGTCGATCGAGAGCTTGTCGGTGTACTCCTCCAGCCTCTGCTGCTGGAGCGTACGGGTGGACTCGCGGGTGAACTGCGCCCCGAAGAGGTAGGCCTGCGGGGTAAGGCCGCCGGCTCGCGCGACCAGCGCCTGCAGGGTTTCGCCGGGATGCACGCTGTAGACCCCGGCGCTGCCCACTTCGCCCTCGATGCGGACAAACTTTGTGAGCTGGTTCTGGGCGACGTCGAAGTCGGCCTGGGAGAAGATGGTGACGACATCGCCGGGCTGGAGGGCGAGGTTCTGCGACTGGTCGTGGTCAAGGACCAGCTTGCCCAGGTCGAAGGGAAGCAGCTGGTTCTTGAGTGTGTCGCGATCGGTGCGCTCAATTACGGCATAGGACCAGTCGATCTCAGGCGCCGGTATGGTGACCTTTGTCGCCACCGAGGGTGCTACGGAGACGCGGGACGAGACGCCGCCCTGGGAGTTGTCGGTACCGGTGGTGCCGACGCCCGGCGTCACGACACCGCCGCGCGAGCCGGGCAGCGACGAGACTGAAGTCCCCAGGCCGTTGCCGGCAGTGTACTGCCCAACCTCATTGGCAGGCACGGCCTCGATGAACGAGCCGGGGCGCCCTTCCGCATTGCGAACCTCCCAGTAGCTCTGGGTCAGCAGCGCGGCTTTTTCCGGGATGATGTCGCTGAGGCGCATGCCGGCATGCCAGGCGAAACGGCCGGGGCTGGCGAGATTGCCGCGGATGGTCACCGTGTTTTCAAAGCGGTTCGAGATATTTCCGAGCGACAGCAGATCGCCGTCGGCGAGCGGGGTCGCAAGCCCGGCGGGGGTGAGCGGCAGGGTGCGTGTCTCGCGGAACTCATGATGCACGATCTGCTGCAGCGTAACGCCGGCGGCGGATGCGACGCTGTTAGGGCCTCCGGCGAGCTGCAGCAGCGAGCCGAGCGTCTCCTCACCCTTCAGCTCGAAGATGGCAGGCGAGTTGACCTGGCCGGAGAAGCCGACCTGGGGACCCGCGGGCGGGATGAAGATGACATCGCCGGGCAGCAGGTGGGCGTCCTTCGACTTGTCGCCGTGCAACAGCAGGTCGTAGAAGTCGAAGGTGGTGACGACCTGGCCGTCGCGGCGCAGCTCAATGCGGCGCATGGAGCCGACCGTGGAGGGTCCGCCGGAAGCGAACACCGCGTTCACCAGCGTGCTGAGCGAGCTTACCGTGTAGGTGCCCGGGCGCTGGGCTTCGCCTGTAACGAAGATCTGGATGGAGTGCAGCCGTCCGAGCTCGACCGACAGGTTAAAGTTGCGGAACACCCGGCTGACTTCGTTCCGGACCTGCCCGGTGAGCGCTGCATAGGAGAGGCCCGCGACATGGATGGTGCCGACCTGCGGCAGGAAGATATTGCCGGCGCGGTCCACAGTGAGTGCCTCGTTCATAGTGACGGGGCCCCACATGCGGATGAGCACCTGGTCGCCGGTCGACAGGATGTAGTCGGTCGTGGGCGGCGCATCGGGCAGCGCGGCGAAGGTGCCCGGGTCGTCGAACAGGTTGTGTCCATAGAGCGGCAGGCTTTGCCCCAGGGTGCGCTGCACCAGCAGCTGAAAGCTGGTGGGCGCCGCTGTATGCATCGCGGCGCCGGGCAGCGCGTTGCGGTTGCGATCCATGGCGGCCCGGTCGGAACGTTCCTGTGGATTCGCCGTTCTCGCTTCTGAGGACTCCGGCGTGTAGGCTGAACGTATAGCGACCCGATCAGCAGCACCTGCGGGCCCTTGTTCATTCGCAGGCGCTTGTCCATTGGGGGCGGTCGTTTGCTGTCCCATGGAAGCAGCGGCAGCCTGTCCTGACTGCTCGAGCGGCGTCTGCATGCCCGACGTGGTCTGGGTCGCACTGCCGGCGTCTGCGGCAGGGGCTGCCTGCCACGCAAAAGCGGCAGGGGTTGCGGGCGCCAGAACGAGGAGTACGGCAAGCAGGGTTGGGCGAAGCAGTTTTGTCATGGATGTTCAATGGATCGTAGCGTATATGCCTCGACCCATGGGTATTGTAGCCAGAGTAGCGGCGCTGCCTAGCAAGACGCTCGAAGTTTGGCGTCGTGAAAGTGATGCGGAACCGGCAGTCTTGAAAGCCGGTCGTCATCCCGGAAGACACGCTCTTAGTTCGTAAACGCGTGTCTGTTGAACTTTCTCCCTGGAAAGGCTTGGAAAACATGCGGATATCTATCATCGTGCCGACGCTTAACCCCGGGCGCCTTTGGAGGACGTTCTCCGAATCGCTGCTTGAGAACCTGAGCGATCTTCAAATTGGGCCGGAGCGGGTCCTGATCCTGGACTCGGCTTCGACCGATGAAACGGTCTCGAAAGCGTCCGCGGTCGGCTTTCGAGTGCTGCCGATCGAACGCGACGAGTTCGACCACGGCGGCACCCGCCAGGTCGGGGTGCAGCATGAGGCAGGGTCGGACATCCTGGTCTTCCTGACGCAGGACGCGATCCTGGCCAGGCCGGACTCGGTCCGCACTTTGCTCACCGCGTTCGAGGACAGCAGCATCGGCGCGGCGTACGGGCGGCAGCTGCCCAGGCCCGAGGCCCGCGGCGTCGAGGTGCATGCGCGCCTGTTCAACTATCCCGACGCATCGCGGGTGCGGTGCCTCGAGGATCGTGAGACGCTGGGCTTTCGGTCGGTTTTCGCTTCGAACTCGTTCTGCGCCTTCCGCCGGGACGCGCTTGCCGAGACCGGCGGATTTCCGCGCCGGGCTATCTGCAGCGAGGAGACGATCGCGATCGCGCATATGCACCTGGCCGGCTGGCGCTCAGCCTACGTGGCCGAGGCGCAGGTGTACCACTCCCACCCGTTTACGCTGAAGCAGGAGTTCGGGCGCTACTTCGACGTGGGTGTGACCCACGCGCGGCAGCCTTTCCTGGTGGAGAGCTTCGGAACCGCGACCGGAGAGGGCAAGCGCTTCGTAGTGTCGGAGCTGCGCTACCTGCTGCGCCATCGTCCCCAGCAGATACCGAAGGCGTTGCTGCGGACGCTCGCCAAGTACACGGGGTACCGCCTGGGCCGAAAGGAAGGCAGGCTGAGCCTGCAGACGCGCAGGCGCCTCAGCATGAACCGGTCGTTCTGGAACGCGGAGAGCGGGTCGGGCCGCCGGCGGTTACAGGAGCGCTCGTCGGGCATGGTCCCATAGCAGCTGCAGCCGCAGCCTGACCTGCGCCCAGCGGCTCAGTTTGCGGCTGAAGTTGCCCGGGTGCCTGCGATACAGCAGCAGCGGCTCCGGCAGGTAAACCAGCCCTCCGCGCAGCCGATCGTTGACCGTGCCGATCCATACATCATGTAGGTAAGTGCGGTTGGCGTTAAACGGGAGCAGGTGCCGCATCAGGGTGGAGCGGAACGCCATAGCCGAACCTTGATACTGATTCTTGAGCACATTGCGCAGGAACCCACGGGTAAATTGCCCGTCGCGGTCCCAGCGTGGGTCGCGGAAAGGCTTGCCTTCTGGGTCGATAAGCGCGACGGCGCTCATGACGACCTGCACCTGCTCGCCCTGGGCGAATGCGGCCATAAAGCGCTTGACCTTGTCCGGCGCCCACAGGTCGTCGTCGTCCGAGAGGAAGAGGATGTCGCCGGTCGCGTTGCGCAGCGCGTCTTCAAAGGTCTGCACCACGCCGCGGTTGCGGGTGTGCTCGATGAGCCGGATGCGCGGATCGGCGAAAGCCCGGATGCGCTCACGGGTGTCGTCTTTCGAGCAGTCGTCGACAATGACGACCTCATCGCCGGGCCCGAGCTGCGGCAGGATCGAGGCGAGCTGCAGGTCGATGTAGTGGCCGCCGTTGTAGGAGGCCATGCAGACAGAGATTTTGGGCTTCATGTGCGTTGTGCCGCTCCAGGACTGTCTCCCGATCGCGCAGGCACATGCCGACGGGGCATGCGTACCAAACTCACTTCGTTTCCGAACGGCTGATCACCAGGTCCTTACACATGGATCGCAGGCCGCCGCCGGCGATGTCGAAATAAGAGTGTGCGTGCTGTCGTAAAAATATCAGCCTGCCGACCAGGCTGGGCGGCGCATCGGCCCGGGCATACAGAAAGTCGATCTTTTTGACCAGATCCTTCTGCCACTCCGGACGCCTGGAGACTGAGGGGGAGTGCAGGTAGTCGAGGAGTGCTCTGAACTGCCGGGCATCGCGACGGTAGCGCTCGCGCTCGCCGCTGCGGATGGAACGAAGACGCGCGAAAAACGCGGTCTGGCCGACGCCGAGCTGCTGGGCGGCATGCAGCCGGTACACGGTGAGCGGCTCCGGGGTAAAGAGCATTTTCGACCATAGAATGCACATCCAGGTCAGCCACGCATCGTGAACCCAGCTCGCGGGGATCGCTTCGAAATGCGCCAGTATGGAGCGGCGGAACATCATGGTTGCGCCGGTCACGACATTGTGCCGCAGCATGATGCGGTCAGGGTGCGTGAGGAACGTGGCCTGGGCTTTGCCCTGGAAGCGAAAAGATTTCCAGAGAGATCCCGGGACCGGCTGCGAAGCGTTCATCAGGGAAGCGTCGCTGAACACGCCTCCAACTTCAGGGTTTGCATCGAGAAGTCCGCCGAGGCGAGCGAGCTTTTCAGGCATCCAGCGGTCGTCCTGGTCTGTCAGCGAGATGTACTCCCCTCGACAGAGCCGCATCGCCTTGTCGAAGTTCCGAGTCGATCCAAGCTGCTCGTCGTTCACAGAAACGCGCACCGGAAACGGCGCTGTTTTTGCGAATGCGTTGAGGATCTCCACCGTGCCGTCCTTCGAGCGGTCATCGCAAACGACCAGCTCGCAGGGCAGGCGGGTCTGGGCAGAGATCGAATCAAGCTGCTCCTGCAGGTAGGGTTCGCCATTGTAGGTGCACATGGCGACCGAGATTTGTCCCTGCGCGGCGTGTTCATTCATGGTGCGTCCTGACCGAAGAAGATTATGTGACGCTGAATCGCATTTCAGATCGCTAGTTCAGTTGGTAAAGAGACCGAGCGGGGTACAAGCCGCAGCATGAGAATACAAAGTCCGAAAGCGCTGCCCAGCGAAGTCACAAGCGGATTGGTGAAGCCACCGACTACCCAGAGAGAGAAGACTACGAGAGAGAACAGTTTTCCATTGCGGGATTTCAAGCTGATGACAAGCGGACTGGCCAGGTTGCCGACAAACCACAGCAGGCCGAGAAAACCCAGCTGCATCGTGAGTGCATACCACTCAACCTCGTACGAGAACGGCATAATCTGACTTCGCAGGTAGCCGCTTACACTGCTGCCGATTCCGGTCCCGAAGATGCGGTGCTGCGCGATGACATTGGTCAATTGCTGTATCTGCTCTGTACGGATGCTGTCGGATGCGCTGGAACCTTGTCCGGCAAAGCGGGTGAGCAGCGTCACTGAGAAAAATGAGATGAGAAGCGCGGCGAATACGATGCCGGAGCGGGAAACAGTGTCAACCCTGCGAAGCTGGAAAGCCCTGAGCACCAGGCAGACAAGGTAGGCCACAAAAAGGTAGCGAGAGAAGCTGAGAAAGACACTCACCGTGACGCCCAGCAGGAAGAGCACGTCTACCAGTTTGTTTCGCCCACCTACGTAACAGGCAACCAGAAAGATGAGGATGATATCGGATGGAAATTGCAGCCGTTGTATTCCATACCCTATGGCATCCGTTACCGTCTCGAAGCCGAAAGCCTTTTGAATGGCATCGAGAGAATACGACCCGCTGAGAATCAGGGCGATTACGAGAACCTTGAGGCCGGCGGAAAGAGCGGCGATGGCTACGATGAGCCGGTCAAGATTCACTTCCGCAAACGATCCCGATTCCGCCGTGAACACACCGATCCCGAGAATGAGGAAGAACAGCACAAGCCTGCTCAGGTGGTTAACCATGTCGCCTTGCGCGACGTCATGGAACAAGGCCACCTCGCACCAGGCCACCAGATTCAGAAGCACAGAAAGGAGCCAGACCATCGACCGCAACCTGAAGCGGCTTTGGAATAGAAGGTAAGACCACAAGGCAAGGATCAGGACAGCCTTGATACTTGCGAAGCCCGGCACCGCGACACAGACGATCGCCACCAGGCTGAAAAGCCTGGGATAGGATTTTCCCATTCTGTCTATAACGAACGCGTGGTCGTTTAAAGCGGTTTGAGACAAGGCTTGCACCGGTGCAGAGGGGCTGGGTGAGCAAAAGGATCGCTCTGTCGAGGGTAGATGGAATCGGCGCGTTTGGCCACAAAAGGATGAATCTGCGCTGTTCCCGGCCGCGCGGATTCTCCTGCAGCAGAAGTTCACGCCCCCTTCGCACGGCTTTCCACACCTGTCTATACTAAAGAAGCCCTTGCGTTACCTTCGTTTAGAGCTTGAACGATGGCATGACTCTTCAGAATCCCTCAGAGAACGGGTCTCCACACACGTTGCGAGTAGAATCCTCGAACACGACGCCCGCGCGCGGCATGACCCTGCTCTCTGCGATCCGCATCCTCTATCCGAGGCGCAGGACGATCTTGGGCGTCACGCTGGTTTTTTTCGTGCTCGGTGTGCTGGCTTGTTTTCTCATCAAGCCGCGGTTTACGGCGATCACAACCGTGTTGCCTCCGTCAGAGAATAACGCTGAGCTCGGGGGCTTCGGCGTCGCGAACACGGTGCTGGCGATCGGCGGCCACAGCCCCAGCGAACTCTACGCGCAGCTGCTCCAGAGCCGGTCCATCGCTGACAAACTGATCGCCACTTTCCACCTGGGCGCCGTGTACCACACGAAACTGCTGTCGGTCACGCGGCTATCGCTGATAGCGAATACCAAAATTGTCGTGAACGATAAGAGCAATTTCATCACGATCTCTGTCACGGACAGCAGCCCCCAGCGTGCCTCGGATATAGCGAACGGCTACATCAGCGAGTACCAAAAACTTTCCGCGCGGCTGGCCATCTCCACAGCTTCCCGCAAACGTGCTTTTTTCGGTCAGCAGCTGTTGACTGCCAAGAACAATCTGGCCGATGCCGAGGAGCGGCTGGCGAAGACCCAGAAGCAGACGGGTTTTCTGCAGCCGGATAGCCAGACGCAGGCGCTGATTAGCTCGGCTGCCAGCCTGCGGGCATTGATTGCGGCGAAGCAGGTGCAGATTGAGGCGATGCGGAATTTTGCGACCGCGGAGAACCCGCAGATGCAGCAGGCGCAGAGCGAGCTTTCCGGTCTGGAGGGGCAGCTTGCGTCGCTGGAACACTCGGGGGGCGGGGCGGACTCGCTGATTATGCCAAAGAATGCGGTGCAGAGCGGTGGGGTGGAGTACATTCGCGGCCTGCGCGATGTGAAGTATTTCGAGACGCTGTACGACATGCTGGCCCGGCAGCTGGAGACGGCGCGGCTTGAAGAGGCGCGCGAGGGCAACGGTATCGAGGTGGTCGATCCGGCGATCGTGCCGGACCGCAAATCGGGCCCGAAGCGCAGCCTGATCCTGGCCGGCTCACTTATTTTCGGATTTCTGGCAGGGTGCGGATGGGTGCTGGGGAGGCTGGGCTACCAGGACTTCCGCACCCGCCTGCGCCAGACGGAGCCTGCGCCCTTATCGTCTCTTTGAGCAAATGTTTGGTACTGCTGGCCCTGCTGGCCGCCCCTTGGGTACACGCGCTGGCACAGGCGCCGCCCGCGGTGGTGGGCGGCCAGGCGGTCGAGCAGTCGTCGCTGCCGCTGACCGCGTATGTTCCGCTGGACAGCTGGGCGTACGGCGCGATCGACCGGCTGCATGCGCTGGGTTATGTCGATACCGCGTACCTGGGCATGAAGCCGTACACGCGGCTGAGTATCCAGAACATGCTGGACGAGTCGTCCAAGGCGATGGACGCGTCCACGCCGGACGAGGCGCGGCACCTGTATGAAGCACTGCAGGCGAGCTTTTCCCAGAGCTGGCCTGAGGACCGGAATCCGTCATCCCCGATGGCCGCATTGGAGAGTGTGTACACGCGGTCGGAGGAGATCGCCGGCACACCGCTGCGCGACAGCTTCCACCTGGGGCAGACGATCGACAACGATTACGGGCGGCCGTACCAGCAGGGGTATAACCACCTGCTCGGCTTAAGCGGGTCTGCCTCGAAAGGGCGGCTGTCGCTGTATGTTCGCGGCGAGTACCAGCATGCGCCGGGCGCGACCGGCTACAACACGACGCTGGCCGGTGAGCTGGCCGCGCTCGACATGACGCCTTATGCGACCAACCCGAACCAGGCGACGATTCCGCTGGGGCCGATCGCGCAGACCGACGTGTTCCGGCTGGTGGAGGCGAATGCCTCGTACCTGCTGGGCGGCCACCAGTTCTCATTCGGCAAGATGGACCGCTGGCTGGGCCCGGCGCAGGGCGGCAGCTTCGCGCTGAGCAATAATGCCGAGGCGATGTACGCGTTTCAGATCGACCGGGTGGAACCGCTGTCGATCCCGCTGCTCTCACGGTTGATCGGGCCGGTGCGATACCTGTTCCTGGTGGGCAGTTTGAAGGGACATACCGACCCGAACGACCCATGGATGCATGTGGAGAAGGTCAGCTTCAAGCCGACGCCGAACCTGGAGTTCGGCTTCGAGCGCTCGGTAATCTGGGGCGGCAAGGGCCATGTGCCCATCACGTTCGGCAGCTTTTACCGGAGCTTTACTAGCATCCAGAACGTTTCGATCGCCGAGAAGGCCTCGCGGCTGGACCCGGGCGCGCGCTTCGGCACCTTCGATTTTTCCTATCGGCTGCCGTTTGTGCGGAACTGGCTGACGCTGTACACCGACTCACTGTCCCATGACGATGTGAGCCCGGTAAGCGCGCCGCGGCGGGCGGGCATTCGGCCCGGCCTGTACCTGGCGCGGGTGCCGGGTGTGCCGAAGCTGGACGTGCGGGCAGAAGCCGCGACGACCGACCCGCCGACCAGCCGGAGCAGCGCCGGGCAGTTTCTGTACGCGGAGGGTGTGCAGCTGCAGGGCTACACGAACAAGGGACTGATCATGGGCGACGCGATTGGCCGCGAGGACAAAGGCGGACAGGCGTGGGTGACGTACCACCTTTCGCCGCTGGAACAGGTGGCCGTGAGCTACCGGCGGGTAAAGGCGGCGAAAGATTTTGTCGCCGGTGGAACGACGCAGGACGACTACAAGGTTTCACTCGTGAAGAGACTGCAGCCGGAGCTGGAGCTGCGCGCCAACGTGCAGTACGAACGCTGGAAGGCGCCGATCTTCGACGGCTCGCTGGGACAGTCGGTGCGCGGGCACTCGGACACCTCGGCCGATCTGCAACTGACATGGTTTCCGAAGCTGAGCATCGCACACTGATAGATAGCAAATGCGGCCACGACTCGCCGCCTTAACTACCGGAAAGGTTTTCACATGGCTCAACCGATTCTCGTAACCGGCGGCGCCGGGTTTATCGGCAGCAATTTTGTACTGGACTGGATTGCCGGGCAGCAGACGCCTGTGGTCAATCTCGATAAGCTGACCTACGCAGGCAATCCGCTGACATTGTCCGCGGTGGAACGCGACCCGCGCTACACGTTCGTGCATGGAGACATCTGTGACGCGGCGCTGCTCCGCGAATTATTTGCGAAGCATCGTTTTTCCGCAGTGGTTCACTTTGCAGCTGAGAGCCACGTCGACCGTTCGATCGTGGGGCCGGGCGCATTTCTCGAGACAAACATCCAGGGCACGTTCGAGCTGCTGCAGGCTGCGCGCGCGCACTACGACCGGCTCGACGGCGAGGAGAAGGGCAGCTTCCGATTTCTGCACGTGTCGACGGACGAGGTGTTCGGCACGCTGGCGCCGGACGATCCGGCGTTCTCTGAAACGACAGCCTACGCCCCCAACAGCCCTTACGCAGCCTCAAAGGCAGCCAGCGATCACCTGGTGCGGGCGTGGCATCACACGTACAAGCTACCGACGCTGATGACGAACTGCTCGAACAACTACGGACCTTACCAGTTCCCGGAGAAGCTGATCTCGCTGATGATTACCCACGCGCTCGAAGGCAAACCGCTGCCGGTATATGGAGACGGGCAGCAGGTGCGGGACTGGCTCTATGTAGGCGACCACTGCGCCGCGATTCGCACAGTGCTGGCTGAAGGCCGCGTGGGCGAGACCTACAACGTGGGCGGGTGCAACCAGCGCACGAACCTTGAGGTGGTGCATACGCTGTGCACGATCCTCGATGAGCTGCTGCCCGGGTCTGTGCACCGGCCGCACACCGGGTTGATCCGTATGGTGCAGGACCGCCCGGGACACGACCGCCGCTACGCGATTGACGCGGAGAAGATTGGCCGCGAGCTGGGCTGGCGCCCGCGGGAGACATTCGAAAGCGGCTTTCGCAAAACAGTGGAGTGGTACCTGAACAACCGGGCATGGACAGAGAATGTGACGAGCGGCGCGTATCAGAACTGGCTTACTGAAAACTATGCGCATCGGCGCGAAGCAGCAGGTGTGCAATGAAGGGAATCGTGCTTGCAGGCGGGTCGGGAACGCGGCTATACCCGGTGACCCACGCGCTCTCAAAGCAGCTGCTGCCGGTGTATGACAAGCCGATGGTGTACTACCCGCTTTCGGTGCTGATGCTGGCGAAAATCAAGGACATCCTGATCATCACGACGCCGGAAGATGTGGGCCGCTTTGAGCAACTGCTCGGCGATGGATCGCAGTGGGGGATACGCCTTCAATACGCGGTGCAGCCGAAGCCCGAGGGTCTAGCGCAGGCCTTCCTTATCGGCAAGGAGTTTCTGGCGGGCGAAGGCTGCTGCCTGGTGCTGGGCGACAACATCTTCTTCGGCCACGACCTGCCGAGAATTCTCGAACGGGCCGCGACGCGCGAGGCCGGCGCGTCGGTGTTCGCCTACCAGGTGAGCGATCCGGAGCGGTACGGCGTAGTGGAGTTCAACAGCGAGGGGCAGGTTGTTTCGGTGGAAGAAAAGCCGACAAAGCCTCGGTCGAATTACGCGATCACCGGGATCTATTTTTACGACCGGCAAATCGTCGAGATCGCCGAACAGATCAAGCCTTCGCAGCGCGGCGAGCTTGAGATCACCGATGTGAACCGCATGTACATGGAGCGCGGCGCGTTGAAGGTCGAGCTGCTGAGCCGCGGCTTTGCATGGTTCGACACCGGTACGCACGACTCACTGCTCGAGGCTGCAAACTTTATCCACACGATCGAGCATCGACAGGGGCTAAAGATCGCGTGCCCTGAGGAGATTGCGTATCGACAGGGCTGGATTACGGCGCAGCAGCTTGAGGCGATGGCGGCGCGCATCGGCAAGAGCAGCTACGCGGTCTATTTGAAAAGGCTGCTGAAGGAGCAGCCTTTCTGATGGCCGACGCGAACAAAAGAGTGCTGCTGCTGGGCGCAGGCGGCCAGGTCGGCGGAGAGTTGCTGGCGTTGCTGGGCGATGACTGGCAACTTACGGCGCCGCGTAGTGCGGGGCTCGACCTGATGAATGCGGACGCTGTACGCCGCATGGTTCGCAATCTGCAACCGCAATGGATACTGAATGCGGCTGCGTACACGGCAGTGGACCGCGCGGAGTCAGAACCGGCGCTCGCTTACGGCATCAATGCCGAAGCGGTGCGCGTGCTTGGGGAAGAGGCGCAGGCTTGCGGCGCGGCTGTCGTCCACTTTTCGACCGACTACGTATTTGACGGAGAGGCCGGGCTGCCACGGCGGGAGAGCGACCCGACCGCGCCGCTTGGCGTGTACGGCAGCAGCAAGTTGGCGGGCGAGAAGGCGCTAGCCGCCAGCGGGGCCGCGCACTTTATCTTCCGCACGAGCTGGGTTTACAGCACGCACGGCAAGAACTTTATGCTGACGATCCTGAAGCTGGCGCGTGAGCGCGATGAGCTTCGCATCGTCGCCGACCAGGTGGGCGCGCCCACGTCGGCGCGCGACCTTGCGCTGCTGACGCAGCACGCGATGCGGCTCGCGGAAGCAAATGCTTCGGTATCTGTAACAAAAGCGGTGGTAGATATTGGCGGCCTTTACCACGCCTGCGGCGCCGGAGAGACGAGCTGGTTCGGATTTGCTGAAGCGTGCCTTACGCTGGCCCGCGAGCGGGAACAGGGTCAGCGGTTTGCCTCGCTTCGGGCGATTACGACCGCCGAGTACCCAACGCCCGCGCGCCGCCCGGCCGACTCACGGCTGGACTGCACCCTGCTGAAGCAGCGGCTGGGCTTCGAGATGCCGGCATGGAAAGATTCTGTCGCTGTCGCGGTGACAGAACTTCACGCGACGCACGCAGTCTTATCTCACTGAGCATTTTCACTCCACACGTAGAGGGGCCGGTAAATGTGTGCGTGACTTTCCCGTCGGGAAAAGCCACTGGGGCGAGTATTCGGGCCTCTAAACCAAGAGTGAAAATGCTCTAGACTGGCGGCAGCTCCGCTTCGCTGAGAAGCTTGCCGGCCGCGTCCTTGTCTGACAGAACCGGAGCGCTGCCGAGGCTCTCGACGGGCCACGTGATGCCGATGGCCGGGTCGTTCCAGCGGACGCAGCGCTCCGCGGACGGGGCGTACAGGTCTGTCGTCTTGTAGAGGACCTCGGCAGAGTCGGAGAGCACGAGAAAACCGTGCGCGAATCCCTGCGGGATCCAGAGCATGGCTCCCTCCTCGCTGGTCAGGTGAAAGCCTTCCCACTCGCCGAACTGCGGTGAATTGCTGCGCAGATCCACCGCAACATCCCAGATGTGGCCATGGATAGCGCGCACCAGCTTACCCTGCTGCTGCTGTACCTGGTAGTGCAAGCCGCGCAGTACACCTCTTTTTGAAAAGCTCTGGTTGTCCTGTAGAAATCGCGAAGGCAGTCCGGCTTTTTCAAACGCGGGGCCGTTGAAGAACTCAGCGAACCAGCCGCGCGCATCGCTGTAACGCTTCGGCTGCAGCAGCTTGACATCCTTGAGCTGTGTTTTGAGTATCTGCACAATCCCAATTAAAGCAAACCCCCGCTACGACCGCAAAAAGAGCCTGTGGAAACGATATGGTCAGACGCGCTGCAGGTTGGCGCGCCTGCCGCGAAGCCGCGCGAACAATGAGCGCAGATGCACGAGGAGGTCGCTGCGATCGCCACGACCCAGCCCGAACCGGAAAACGCAGACCGCTGTAAAGGCGGTGCACAGGACCGAGAGGGCGAGGGTTGCGAGTTGCCCGGGCATGAAGCGGGAGAGCAGGAGATATAGCGCCAAGCTGGGCAGCGCGCAGAGGGAGGGGCGCAGAATCCCGCTGAGCAGGAACACGCGGGAGCTGAGCTGGATGGCGCTTGTCCACCGCATGCTGACACCCAGGTGCAGCAGCACGCCGACGATCGCGCCGATGAAGGTGCCCCAGGCGACGCCCTGGGCGCCCAGCAGCTTTACCCCGGCAAGGCTGCAGATGAGGTTGACCACGCCCTCGCCGATGGGCGAAAGCAGCATTTGCTTTTGCTGGCCGGCGCTGAACCCGACGATGGAGTAGGGCATGCAGGTGAGGCGGATAAACTGCGCGGCGATCAGTATTTCCGCGAAGCGGGTTGCGTGCGCGGCATAGTCGGCGCCGCTCCACCAGATGAGCAGAGCGGGCAGGCTGAACGCGAGAAACAAGGTGAGCAGGCAGAGCACGACGGTGCCATAACGGGTTGCGCGCAGCGTGAGAGCGCCCAGGCGCTCGGAATCGCCCGTCGCGTGCAGGCCCGCGGCAACCGGCATAAACGCCCCAACAACCGCTCCGAACGGAACCAGCAGCAGGTTGCTGACGGTGGAAGCGATGGCGTAGTACGCCGCCTGCGGAAAGGCGAACGCGGTGACGATCGGCAGGTCGAGCCCCGTGATGAGCAGCGCCGTGAACTGCGTCAGCATCATGGTGGACGAGAACGTAATGAAATGAACGAGCGATGCGCGCTGCACCAGGCGGGCGGCGAATGAAGGCCTGCCGGGGAGCCGCCGCCACGCAACGATATAGATGAGCGGCTGCACCAGCGTGCCGATGCCGGTCGAAATCGCCATCCAGATAAGCCCGTCATGGCGAAACGCCGCCCAGGCCGTACCGGCTGCGCCCAGGAACTTGCCGACGCTCCCCGCCACAGCATTGACCCCGCTCTTCTGGTACCCGGTAAAGATGCCTGCCAGCGAGGAAAACGGAAGCGCCGCCGCGTAGCAGAGGGCCACGATGAGGAACGCGCGCTGCACCTCGTGGAGCAGCCCGGTGGGCTGCCCGTGGACGAACAGCGGCAGCAGCCCGCTTGCCCCTGTCGTCAGCAATGCCGCCGAGGCTCCGGTTATCACCAGCAGCAGCGTGGCATTGCTCAGCACTGCTGAAACACCTTCGGTGCCGGAGCGCGCGTCCTCAACGGCAACAAAGCGGGCGACGACACCCTGGATTCCGCTGTCTACCAGCGCGATGTAGCCGCCCATCTGCAGAATGAGCACCCACATGGCGTAGGAGCCCTTGTCCATGGTGCGGATGAGCAGCGGCGGCAGCAGCAGGACGACCAGGAAAGCGCTGCCCTGACGCGCCAGGTTGGCGCCGGCATTAGCCACCATGACGAGGAACGCACGTGAGCCGGCGGGAGGCGCCGGCGCATTTCCGGCGGCAGCCTCACCTGTCGCCTGGATGTCGTTGCGCGGCACAGGTCCATTCTAACGACCCGGTGGCGGCATCAGGGAAGGGTGCCGCCGGTCAGGGCGCTCTGTCCTCCGCTGTTGGGGTAGGCGACCTGCAGCACGACGTTGTCCCCCGACCTGAGGTTCGAGACGATCGCGTCGAACTCGGCCTTGTTGTTAACCGGCTTCCGGTTGACACCTTCAATCACCACGCCCGGACCGACCTGCGGGTTGAGTTCATCGGCAAACGAGCCTGGGGTGACGGCCTGCACCAGCACGCCGTGGATCCCGTTCGGGGCATTGCCGGGCAGATCGGTGACAGTCAGGCCCAGCTTGAGCTTGCCCGGGTTTGCCGCAGGTGTGCCGGGTTCATGTTCGCCGGGGTTGGCGTCGGCCAGGTTTTCCAGCCCGGTCCGGTCGTCGATGGTGCAGGTTGCGGTCATTTTCTGCCCATTGCGCAGATAGCCGATGGTGACTGACGAGCCGGGATGGCGCGGCGTGATGTCGTCCACCAGCGTGTCCCCGTCCTTCACGGCCTTTCCGTCGATCGAGACGATGACGTCGTTCGCTTTCAGGCCTGCCCTGTCCGCGGCTTTGCCGGGGGTCACCGCGCTGATTAGCACCCCCGTGCTTGCGTTGTACATCTTGGCAACGGCGCTGTTGATGCCGGGCTGGAAGGAGATGCCGATCGACCCCCGCACCACCTTGTGCTCCGGCCCGATGAGCTGGTTGTAGACGTTGACCGCGGCACTGGACGGGATCGCAAAGCCGATGCCCATGTTGCCGCTCGACTGCGTGAGATAGGCATCGTTGACGCCGACCACATCGGCGTTCATATCCAGTAGCGGGCCGCCGGAGTTGCCCGGGTTGATGGCCGCGTCCGTCTGGATAAAGTGCTTGAACTGCCCTCCGATGCTGCCTTGTATGTCGCGGTTTTTCGCCGAGACGATCCCCGCTGTAACGGTCTGCGACAGGTCGAACGGCGAGCCGATCGCCTCGACCCAGTCGCCGACCTGGGCAGCATCGGAGTTGCCGAGCTTGACCGTCGGCAGCGGATGGCCGACATCGATCCGGATGACGGCCAGGTCAGTATCCTTGTCGACCCCTATGACGGTGGCACGGTGTCCTTGGTCGCTTGGAGAGTCGGTCGTGAGCTTGACATAGATTTTGTCGGCCTTGTCGATGACATGGTCGGCGGTCAGGATATATCCGCGTGGGTCAACGATGAAGCCGGACCCGAGCCCCCGTTCTTCCTGAGCCTGCGGGTTGGGCGCCCCGCCAAAAAAACGGTTGAAGAACTCCGGCGTGCCGGGGGCCTGGTTCTCGTCGCCCCCGCCATTCTCATCGTCCTGCATACCGGGCCGGCTGCGGCTGGAGTTTTGTTTCGGCAGGATCTCGATGTTGATGTTGACCACCGCCGGGCCGACCTCCTTGGCGATCTTGCTGAAGGCGTTGGACAGGTTCACGGGGCTGGGGATCGCAAGCGGTGTGGCGTCGCGGGAGTCGACTGCTCTATCCTGCCCGTGTACGCCGCGGGCCGTCGCGGAGCCGACCAGAACGCCGGCGGAAAGCGTGCCCAGTACGGTCAGGGTTGAGGTAAGGCGGGGTTTCCGAAATCTCGAGTGCAGGGTATTCATTCCATTTTCCTCATTGATCGTTGCGGTGAAGATGTAGGTAAGACTAGTTAACTAGTAAATAAGCGCAAATATAAATACTATGGCTGTTGCGCTGGGTTAAATATTGAAAAAGAGCACGTTTTGACGGGACGGATCGGCCGCACCCTCAACGCGCCCAAGGGCGAATACGACTGTAGCTGAGAAGCCATGCTGCGGATCGCCCCACAGGATGAGCAGCGCCGGCGATGGAGCGGAGGCGGTTGCGTTTACGGTCAGGGGGTTCGCCGTCTGATGGGCTTCCGCGAGCAGGTGCGTGGCGGTCGCAGCAGGGTGCGCGTGCCGAACGCGGGCTGCTGCCTTGCGCACATGCGGATGCACGGCAGCAGGTGCGGGTGTCGCACCCGCGGAGGGCAGAACGGCCGCCATCGATGTCGTCGCAAGCGCGGGCGCAGGGCTGGAACGGCTCTCGAAAGCGACCGGTGCAGGGCTGTGCGCCAGCAGGGCGCACAGCGCCAGCATTGCTGCAGCGGCTGCAAATAGCGGCGCGCCGCCCTTAGCCGGGTCGTCGCGCTGGCTGGAGAGGATGTGCTCAATGCGGCCGGCGAGCTGGGACTGCGCGCCAAGCAGGTTCGGCAGGATGCGCGGGCTGCGGCGCATGGTGGTCTCGGCGATTCGCGCCAGGTTCATGGCGTAGACGCGTGGGGCTGCCGTACGCAGCACCGCATCGTCGCAGGCCATTTCCCGGGTTGCGACCAGCCGACGCTCAAAGAAGGCGAGTGCCGGATTGAGCGGGAACAGGCAGCGCATGCAGCCGAACAGCAGGGAAGCCCAGTCGTCGCGGCGAGCCAGGTGTTCCAGCTCGTGCCGCAGCACCTGTTCCAACTGCTCGTCTGTCAGGCCGGCAGAGAGGGCGCGTGGCAGCACAATCGCGGGTTTCAGGTAGCCGGTTGCGACCGGTGTTTCGATGCTGCCGGAGGCCAGCACGGTGACGCGTCCGCGCGAGCGAAGCTGCAGCAGGTGGGTGTAGGCTGCCGGCGCCTGCAAGGGGAGAGACGAGCGAAGCAGCCGCCGCACCGACCAGAGCCCGGCGCCGAGGCGCAAAACGGCCAGGAACGCGGCTGCGGCCCACAGCGCCGCGCAGAGCAGGGTCCAGCGGCTGTCGATGGTCACCAACGGGGCAGAAGCAGCTGCGGCGGAGATTGAAATCGCGGCGTCATGGGCGTTTCGCAGTGCGCCGAACCGCTGGGCCGCCTGGGCGAGCGGCAGCAGGATGGCTGCCGCATATCCGGCTGCCCACACCCGGTAGCGAAGCCGCGGCGTGAGCGTCGGCATCGTGTGCAGCAGCAGGGTGGTCGCTACCGCGAGCGCGAGTCCCTGCCACAGGCTCGCGATCCACAACGTACTAAGAGTAGAGCAGATGGGGAGCAGGGCGCTCACTCTGCCTCCGCGATGCGGCGCTTGAGCCGTTCGAGCTCATCGGCGCTAAGGCCCTGGTCTCCAAGCAGGGAGACCAGGAGCTGTTCGCGTGAGTTGTTGAAGAAGCGCTGGACGATCTGATGGACGGCGGACGCCGCTGCGTCCTGCGGCGCCACGACCGGCGTATACAGGAAGGCTCGCCCGGTCTTGCGGTGGCGGACATAGCCCTTTGCTTCAAGGACCTTGATCGTCGTCAGCACAGACGTGTAGGCCAGCTCGCTCCCGGCGGGCAGCGCAGTGACCAGGTCAGCGACCGTGGACTCGCTGCCGCGCTCCCACAGGAGCTTCATCAATCGGAGTTCAGCTTCGGTCAGCGTTTTGGAAGGTTTCGGTGGCATGGCCGCTCTCTGTATAGATGGTAGAAGAGCGGCGCCCGCGTTGTCAACTAGTTTACTAGTTTGCAAATATCTTTCACAGCAGGTAGTTCAATTGGCGCTGCCGACCAGCCCGAATGCTAAAGCCGCCCGCGGCCCCTGCCGAACAACAGGTAGAGGACGACCAGCAGCAGGATAAGGCTGAGGCCGCCGCCGCCGTAGTAACCGACACCGGGACCCATGTAATAGCCGCCGCCGCCGAACAGCAGGACAAGGATGACGAGAATGATGATAAGAGGCATGCGCGGAAGTCTAGCATATGAAAACGTTTGTGCGAAGAAAAGCCGCTACGGATCGGGTCTTTTGCGTAGCGCCGTTTTACGTTTGACCGACACCGCTGAGCGCGCTGTGCGGGATCCTCACCCACTGCATCCCTGCGGCTTCCGCCGAGGCGATCCCAGCGTCCGCGTCCTCAAACACCAGGCACTCGCGCGCCGGAACGCCCAACTGCCTGGCGGCGGTGAGGAAAGGTTCCGGGTCCGGCTTGCCGCGGGTGTAATCTTCTGCGCCGATGATCAGGTCAAAACGGTCCAGCAGGGACAGCGTCGAAAGTGTGCGCATGATCGAGGCGCGGGGCGACCCTGACACGATTGCGAACGGAATGCGCCCATGCTCGGCCTCGATCACTGCCAGCACCGAGGCCACCGGGCGCAGGTCTTCGAGCGCGGCCAGGTACAGCGCTTCCTTGCGCAGCACCGTGTCGCCGGGATGCATGGAGTAGCCGAACCGCTCGTTCAGCATCTCCACCGTCTTTGGCAGAGGAATGCCGCCCCAGGAGTAGAACAACTCCTCAGGAAACGTGCAGCCCTGTTCCGCGACCGCCTTTGTCCAGGCGCGGTAGTGCAGCGGCATAGAGTCGGCAACGGTCCCGTCCAGGTCGAAAAGGTAGGCGCCGAACAGCCCCGGCGGCAGCGTAAGCGTGGGTGCGGGCATGAGTCTCCTTCTTGAAGCGGTCTCATATGCTGTTGTGGCCGCCCGTAATGGTTCGGCGGCCCCGATATGTCATTCTAAAAGTGCGCCGCTTGCGCGACGGAAAGATTATGAGCACAGAAAAGCAGAAGTACACCCGTAACAATCCCTACCAGTCCCGCATGCTGACCAACTTTCGCATGACGGACCCCATCTCCGAAAAGGAGACCCGCCACATCGAGCTCGCGCTCGAGGAAGGCATGGAGTACACACCGGGCGACGCGGTCGGCATCGTGCCTGAGAACCGCGCTTCCGAAGTTGCCGATATCCTCGCCGAGCTGCACATGACCGGTGACGAACGGGTGCTGGACCACTACAAGAAGGAGATCTCGCTTGAAGAGGCGCTGCGTACACGGCTCGCCGTCGGCAAGCTCACTCGCTCCTCCGTGATCCAGTATGCGAAGCTGCTGACGCACCCTGAGCTGCAGCTGCTCGCAACCCCCGAGCACCGCTCCAAGGCCGAGGAGTACATCTGGGGCCGCGAGTTTATCGATCTGCTCCGCGAGTACCCAGGCGGCATTACCGATCCGCAGAAGCTGTTCACGGTGTTGGCGCGCCTGACCCCGCGCATGTACTCGATTGCCTCCTCGCAGGCCATGGCCGCGGACGCCGTGCACACGATCGTCCGCGTCATCCGCTATCACAGCCACGATCGCGACCGGCAGGGCCTGTGCTCCGGCCACCTGGGCGAGCGCGCGCCGGAAGGCGCGACGATGCCGATCTTCCTGCATGCGAACAACAACTTCCGCCTGCCGGAGGACACCTCGGCGCCCGTCATTATGGTGGGGCCGGGTACCGGCATCGCGCCATTTCGGGCGTTTCTGCAGCACCGCAAGGTCTTCGGCCATACCGGGCAAAACTGGCTGTTCTTCGGCGACCAGCGCAGGGAGAGCGACTTTCTATATCGCGAGGACCTGGAAGGCATGGTGCAGGACGGCGTGCTGAACCGGCTCGACCTTGCTTTCTCCCGCGACCAGGCTCACAAGATTTACGTGCAGGACCGCATCAGCGAAAATGCCGCCGAGCTGTTCGCATGGCTTGAGCGGGGCGCGTACTTTTACGTGTGCGGCGACGCCAACCGCATGGCCAAGGATGTGGATACGGCACTGCTCGACGCCATTGCCAAGGGAAAAAACGTGACGCCCGATGAGGCGCTCGCGTACCTGGCGGAGATGAAGAAGAGCAAGCGCTACCAACTGGACGTTTACTGAGGACGGCGACGAGGGGTTTAAGCGCCCCACGTCTCGGAACCATCCTGCCTCCTGCGGTACACTCACGCTGAACGCGCGAGCCCATCCCCCGGGGTTGACAGCGCATGACGGACGGTGGGGTTTTGAATGTTCGGTCGGGTCAGGCAGTATGAGGATGCGCTTTTCGACCGCCTCGGCTGGCGCAAGCCGCAGGGCAGGGTAGAGCGCGGCACATTCCGGCTTCTCGCCCTGACCGCCGTCTTTTTCCTGCTCAGCTTTCTGCCCGGCGGCTTCGCCGTCTTCAGCGGCCTCGTCGCAGCTTTGGCGGCCGCTGCGCTGCTCGTTCTGCTGATTGTCCTGGTCTACCGCTGGACGTTCTCGCACCTGCTCTGGACGGTCCGCAACCGCCTGATCCTCACCTGTGTCCTGATGGGCCTTGCGCCGGTGGTCTTGTTTGCCATCCTCGCGGGTATCGCTGCCTACGTCTTCTCCGGCCAGTTTGCCACCACTGCTGCCAGCGGCGCGATTGAAGACGGGCTGGCGCATCTGCGGAGCCTCGGCAGTGTTACCAACGCGAGTATCGAGCAGAAGGTCGAGCTAAACCCGGCAGCCCCGCATTATGAGCTGCCCACGATAGGCTCGGGCGGCGTGAACGGTGCCTCGAACGAGCGTGCCGGCATCTCCGCCTGGCGCGACGGCAAGCCGCTGTCGCTCCAGTCGGCGGTACCATACCGTTCACCCACGCACACGCTCATGACGTCGCAAGTGGAAGCGGCCTCGTTTCCGGCGGGGCCTTTGCCCGCGTGGTTGACGAGCGGGTTTACCGGCATCGTCGCGAGAGGCGGGAAGCTGTACCTGTGCGCGGCCAGTATGACCGGGCCCGACCAGGGCGCCAGCCACCCGCTGATGGTGGCGGCGACCGTGCCGCTGGACGACACGAAGCTGACGCACCTTGCCAAGGGGCTTGGCAGCATCAGCATTCTGCCTATCCAGGAAGACGCGCAGGGCCGGTCCTCTGTTCATTTCTCGGCGAGCGGCAAAGGCTCCAGCGCGGGCGACCCCGATCCCGACCTCGACCCGGCCCATCATCTCGCTTTCTCCCCGGTGCAGGGCGGAATCCTGCCGCCGCCGGCTCATTTCTTTGATAACCGTGTGTTGTTCTATGTTCCCGAGCACATCACCGCGTGGTCCACGGGGGCTGAGCTGACTTCGGTCATCGGAGTCACGTCCCGTCCCACGCTGCTGTTCAACCGGCTCTTCGCTACCTCTGTCCGCATCGGCGCCTTCGTGCGCAATGCCTTGATTTTGATCGCTATCCTGTTCAGCATGCTTGAGCTCGTTGCCTTTCTGATGGCGGTGCGCCTCAGCCGCACCATTACGCACTCTATTGCCGACCTTTACGGGGCTACGACCGAGATCGATCGCGGCAACCTCGCGCATCGAATCCCGGTCGAGAGGGCCGACCAGCTCGGCGCCCTGGCAACCTCGTTTAACACCATGGCCGGCTCGCTGGCCGCCTTGCTTGAGGAGCAGCGCGAAAAGGAGCGGATGCAGGGTGAGCTTGCCATCGCGCAGGAGGTGCAGAAAAACCTCTTTCCGCGTACCCCCACGCACCTGCCTGCGTTCGAGCTCTACGGCGTCTGCAAGCCTGCGCGTACCGTCAGCGGCGACTACTACGACTTCATCCACGCCGGCGGTCACGAAATCTACCTCGCGCTTGGAGATATCAGCGGCAAGGGCATTTCCGCGGCCCTGCTCATGGCGTCGCTCCACTCGGCGGTACGCGCCTACCACTCCGGCGCGGGGGTTGCGGAGGCGAGCGCGCCGCCTTCGCCGGCCCACCTGCTCGGCCAGCTCAACCGGCACCTGTTGTCGAGCACCCAGCCGGAAAAGTACGCGACCCTTTTTCTGGCCAGCTATGACAGCGTCAGCTGCCGCCTGACCTATGCCAACGGCGGTCATCTTACCCCGTTTATTCTGTGCAACAACGGCAGCGTCAAACGGCTGGACTGCGGCGGCTCGGTGGTTGGCCTGCTGGGCGGTATGCGCTATGTGGAAGACACCATTCAGCTTGACCCCGGCGACCTGCTCCTGGCCTACTCCGACGGTCTAACTGAGCCTGAAAACGACTTCGGTGAGTTTGGAGAAGACCGTCTGCTGGACCTTGTTCATCAGAACCGCGACCAGCCGCTCGCCTCGATCGCAAGCCACGCCCTGCGCGCCCTGGGCAACTGGATCGGCGATGCCGAACAGCCCGATGACATGACCCTGGTGCTTGCGCGACAGCTGTAACTGCCGCGTCCAAGCCCGACTGACCGCCAACCGCGCCAATCGCATCTCCACATGCATGGCGATTTACCGACCGCTCCTCTCCGCTGTGCTCACCGCGACCGTGCTGCTGGTTCAGCCTGTGTTTCCGCAGACGCAAACCGGCCGGCAGACCAGCACCCCCTACACCGGCAATCTCTCCGTGTTCGATTACAAGGATCGCGACCGCCTGCTGCAGCCGAATCGCGTGATGGACGTGCTGGGGCTGCACCCGGGCAGTACGGTGGCTGACATCGGCGCCGGTTCCGGCTGGTTTACGGTGCGGGCGGGTGCGCGCGTTGCGCCCAGCGGGGCGGTGTACGCGGAAGACATCAACCCGGTCGCCGTGAAGACGATCGCCGACCGCGCCCGGAAAGCCGGCCTGACCGATGTGCACACCATCCAGGGCACGCCCGACGACCCGAAGCTGCCCAGGGCAAGCGTCGACGCCGTGCTGATGATGAAGGCCTACCACGAGATCGCCCACCCGGAGGTGCTGCTGGCGAAGCTGAAGCCGGCGCTTCGCCCCGGCGCGAAACTCGGCATTATCGACCGCAACGGCACCGCCGCCGACCACGGACTCGACGAGGCGATCGTGGTGCGCGAGCTTAAGGAAGCCGGCTTTCACCAAACCGGCCGCTACACCTTTACCAAGGCGGACGGGCAGGATTATTTCCTGATATTTCAGCGCGATTAAGTTTAGACGGCAGACGCGGTTGCGTTCGGCAGACTTTCCGGCACGTCGTTTGTGTTGAGCGCGTTCGGCGCGCGATCTTTGAAGGTCAGCGCGAACAGCACCAGCACGACAGCCGAGCAGCCGCCCGCGACCAGCCAGATGTCTCTCCACTGGTGGCCCGCCACAACGGTGTAGTGCTCCACCACCGCGCCCGACAGGGAAGAGCCTATGAGCATTCCGGCGCCGTACGTAATCTGCGTGATTAAGCCCTGGGCCGCTGCCCGGATGGCAGCTGGCGCCTTGCGGTCGACATAAATCTGGCCAGTCACGAAGAAAAAGTCGTAGCAGATGCCGTGGAGCAGGATGCCGCCCCACAGCAGGCCCATGCCACCGCCGCTGTTCCCGAAGGCGAACAGCGCGTAGCGCAAGGCCCACGCCGCCATGCCCGCCAGCAGCATGCCCTTGACTCCCAGCCTGCGAAAGAACCACGGAATGAGCAGCATGCAGGCCAGCTCTGAGAACTGGCCGCCCGTCATTTTGCCTGCGGCGTTGCGCACGCCAATCTCGTTGAGGAACAGGTTGGTGAAGGCGTAATAGAACTGGAGCGGCACGCAGATGAGCAGGGAAGCGAGCGCGAACACCGCAAACGACCTGTCTCTGAACAGCCGCAGGACCTCGGGAGAGATCATGGTACGCGCCGGAATAGCGCCTCCAGCTTGAGAAGATGGTCCCGCGGCCAGGGGCGGCGTATGCGGCAGCGACAGGCAGTATGCCGCCATCACGACGGATGCCGCCGCGGCGATGCGCAGCGGCGCGGCCGTGTGCTCAAGCCCCAGCCCGCCGACCAGCAGCCCCGCCGCAATCCAGCCGATGGTGCCGAGCACCCGCAGCGGCGCGAACTCCACCCCGGGGTCGCGCATCTGCCGGAACGCGAGGGTATTGGTAAGCGCGAGCGTCGGCATAAAGCAGCACGCGTACAGCAGCACCAGCGTGTACACCGCCGCGAACGAGTGCCCGGCGGCGGCGGCCCACAGCAACACGGCCCCGGCCAGGTGGAAGCATGCCAGCAGTTTTTCCGTCGCAAACCGCCTGTCGGCCAGCGACCCCGCGACAAACGGCGCAACCAGCGCGCCGATCGCGGTCGTGCCCGCGACCAGCGCGACCTGCTCGCCCGTAAAACGCAGCGTCGCCCCCAGCCACGTGCCCACCGTTACGTACCAGGCGCCCCAGATGAAGTACTCGAGAAAGAACATCGCGGCGAGGCGTACCTTGATTCCGGCGCGGGATTGTAACCATGCGGGCATGGCAGCCATTTTCAAGCCCTGCGCCTGCGGGCGTCAAAGGCGTTCGCCGAACGTTTACAAAGCGCCGGTCTCCGATTCTTCCCGCACCTGGCGCGCCAGGGCGAGAAACGAGCGGTGCAGCGGCCCTTCGCGCTTGATGCTCCAGGCAATCACGAGGTCGATCGATGCTTCCTTGCACCGGATCGGCGATGCGACTACGTCGGCGGGGGCCAGCTTCAGCGTGTTCCTGGGCAGGATGGCGACGCCTTCGCCGGCCGCGACAAACGTCAGCACGCCGCTGGCGACCGCGGAGGTGGCGGAAATTATCGGCGAAAATCCGGCGGTGCGGCACAGTGCGATGACCTTGTCGAAGAGGGCGGGCGAGGTCTCCCGCTGGGCGATGACGAAGCGCTCGTTCGCGAGCTTGCGCAGCTCCAGCGGCTGCCCGGCCAGCGGGTGGCCGATGGGCAGCACGGCAACCAGCGGCTCCACGTAGAACCGTTCCGCGCGTAGCTCAACCCGCATCGACGGCTGCAGCGTGCGCGTAAAGCCGATGTCGATCGTCCCGGCCAGCAGGGCTTCATGCTGGCGGGTCGGCAACATTTCAATGAGCGAAACGCGCACCCCCGGCGAGTGCCGGCGAAAACTGCGGATCAGCCCGGGGAAGAGCGAGTCCGTACCGCCCGCGAAGAACCCGATCGTCAGTGTGCCGATCTCACCGCGCGCCGAGCGCTGCGCCGCCTCGACGGCGCGGTCCGCGGCCTCGAGCGTCCGCCTCGCTTCGACGAGGAAAATGTCACCATGCGGTGTGAGCCGCGCGCGCCGCTCGCGCCGGTCGAAAAGCTCCACCTTGAGCTCGCCTTCCAGGTCGCGCAGCTGCTCGCTGACTGCCGACTGCGAGACGTGCATCTGCTCGGCGGCACGCGCAAATCCGCCCGCATCGGCAACCGCGCAGAAGTACCTGAGGTGTCGAAGTTCCATGGGGCGAGTGTAGCGCATCGCTTTAACCGATTGGATTGCGCGGAATAAACTGTTTGGCAAGAGTAGCGGCCCGGGCGCACACTAGGAGAGTACCTCGTCTGGCTAAGCTCGCGGCTTATTGGGCAAACAGCAGCCTCGGCGCAAAGCGGATGGGAAGGGTCATCAGCCATGTGGATCGTCAAGATAGCCCTCGACCGGCCGTACACATTCATCATCCTGGCCCTGCTGATTCTGATCCTGAGCCCGGTCATCATTCTCCGCACGCCGACCGACATCTTTCCGAACATCAACATTCCGGTGGTCGCCGTCAACTTTACCTACACGGGGCTGAGCGCGGAAGATTTTGAAGGCCGTATCACCAGCCCGTATGAGAAGGCCATCACGACGCTCGTCGATAACGTCGAGCACATGGAGTCGACCACCTACAATGGCCAGGTCGTCGTCAAGATCTTCCTGCAGCCGGGTGCGAGCCTCGACACCGCCAATGCCCAGGTTACCGCTGCCTCGCAGTACATGCTCAAGCAGCTGCCCCCCGGAACGCTGGCGCCTGAAATCATCAACTTTTCCGCATCGAGCGTGCCGATTCTGCAGCTCGGCATTTCGGGTGTTGGCTTGTCTGAGCAGCAGCTGAACGACTATGCCACCAACTTTATCCGGCCCCAGCTCACGACCGTTCCCGGCGCGGTGATCCCGCTGACCTACGGCGGCAAGCAGCGGCAGGTCACCGTCAGCATGCAGCCTCGGCTCATGCAGGCCAAGAGCGTATCTCCCAACGACCTGATCAACGCGCTTGAAGCGCAGGACCTGGTGCTGCCTTCCGGCACCGCGAAGATCGGCGCCAGCGAGTATGACGTGGTCAGCAACGCCTCGCCGCAGAGCGTGAGCGAGATCGCCGACCTGCCGATTAAGCAGGTCAACGGCAGCACCGTTTACGTGCGCGACGTGTCGACGGTGAGCGACGGCTCTGCTTTCCAGACGAACGTGGTGCGGCAGGACGGCCGGCGCGGCGTGCTCATCAGCATTCTCAAAAACGGCAACGCCTCCACGCTTTCCGTGGTCGCGGGCGAGCGCGCCATGCTGCCGCGGGTCGCCACGCTGGTACCGCCTGAGGTGAAAATCTCTCCGATCGCCGACCAGTCGGTCTTTGTGCGCGGCGCGGTGCAGGGTGTGATTCGCGAAGCGATCATCGCCGCCGGGCTCACCGGGCTGATGATCCTGCTGTTTCTCGGCTCCTGGCGCTCGACGCTGATCATCGCCATCTCGATCCCGCTTTCGATCCTGACGTCGATCATCATCCTTTCGTTGATCGGCGAGACGATCAACACGATGACGCTAGGCGGCCTCGCGCTCGCTGTCGGCATCCTTGTCGACGATGCGACCGTGACCATTGAGAATATCGAGCGCTATATCGAGGAAGGGTACGAGCTGCGCCAGGCTATCCTCGACGGCGCCGCGCAGATTGCCGTCCCGGCCCTGGTTTCGACGCTATGTATCTGCATCGTGTTTCTGCCGATGTTCTTCTTAAGCGGCGTGTCAAAATATCTGTTTGTGCCGCTTGCCGAGGCGGTCGTCTTCGCGATGCTTGCGTCCTACATCCTGTCGCGTACGCTGGTGCCGACGCTCGCGATGTACCTGCTCAGGATTCATCACCCCGCGCCGTCGCGCAATCCGCTGGTGCAGTTTCAGCAGGCGTTCGAGCGCGGCTTTGAGCGGGTCCGCGGCAGCTACCAGACGCTGCTGACGCGGCTTGTGTTTCGCCGCACTGTCTTCATCCCCAGCTTTCTGCTCGCCTGTCTTTGCGCTTTCCTGCTGGTGCCGTTCCTGGGCCGCGACTTCTTCCCTTCGACTGACTCGGGCGAGTTTATCCTGCATGTTCGCGGCAAAACCGGACTGCGCATCGAGGAGACGGCCAAGCTGTGCGACCTGGTGGAAGACCAGATTCGCCGCACCATCCCCGCGTCTGAAATCGACAACGTGCTCGATAACATCGGCCTGCCATACAGCGGCTTCAACACCATGCACGCGACCTCCGGACTGGTGGGCGCGAGCGATGCCGATATCATCGTGAGCCTCAAGGAGAAGCATCATCCAACAGCGGACTACATTCGCAGGCTCCGCGCCAGCCTGCCCTCGCAGTTTGCCGGCGACCTGTTCTACTTTCTGCCTGCCGACATCACGACGCAGATTCTGAACTTCGGCCTGCCGTCGCCGATCGACGTGCAGATCCAGGGCAGCGACGTGTACCAGAGCAAAGCCATCGCCGACCACCTGCTCGCGCACCTGCGGCGTGTGCCGGGGCTGGTTGACCTGCGCGTCCAGCAGCCGCTGAACTATCCCGTGCTCGACGTGCGCGTGGACCGCACCAAGGCCTCGCAGGCGGGCTTTACTGAGCGCGATGTGGCGCAGTCCCTCACCAGCTCGCTCAGCGGCTCGTTTCAGATCACGCCCATGTTCTTCCTCAACCCGAAGAACAACGTGAACTACGACCTGGTTACGCAAACGCCGCAGTACTCCGAGCAGAGTATGTCAGAGATCGAGAATATCCCGATTCACTCGACGATCGCGCCGGTCAACGGCATCCTCGGGAACATCGCAACACTGCATCGACGGAACGAGATGGCGATCGTTTCGCACTACAACATCCGCCGCACCATCGACATTTACGGCGCCGTGCAGGACCGTGACCTGGGCGCGGTGGGCGCCGATGTACAGCGGATTGTGGCGCACGATACAGGTAAGCTGCCGCGCGGCACCTTCGTGACCGTGCGCGGGCAGCTGCTTACCATGCAAAGTGCGTATGTCGCGCTGCTTGCCGGTCTCGCGTTCGCCATCGTGCTGGTGTACATGCTCATTGTGGTGAACTTTCAGAGCTGGCTCGACCCGTTCATCATCATCACCGCGCTGCCTGCCGCGCTTGCCGGCATCGTGCTGTTCCTGTTCCTCACCCGCACCACGCTCAGTGTTCCCGCGCTCATGGGCGCCATCATGTGCATGGGCGTTGCGACCGCGAACTCGATCCTCGTGGTCTCATTCGCGAAGATCAGGCTTGCCGAACACGGCGAACCCATCCGCGCCGCGATCGAGGCGGGCGCTACGCGCTTTCGCCCGGTGTGCATGACGGCGCTTGCGATGATTATCGGCATGGTGCCGATGGCGCTCGGCCTGGGCGACGGCGGCGAGCAGAACGCGCCGCTCGGACGCGCCGTGATCGGCGGCCTGTTCCTCGCCACCATCGCGACGCTCACCTTTGTTCCATCTGTCTTTGGCCTGCTGCACGGGCGTAAGCAAACGAAGCGCGACGCCGAGTCGACCACCGCCATGCACGCCTGAGCCATGCACTCCTGAAATGAGGACGTCTGAATGCACGACGAGCAGAACGTACAGCACACTGATGCAGAAGGTCTCCGCGATACTGGCACGGAGCTGCTGCCGCACCCGGTCCCGGAGACTCCGCGTACCGAGAGCGTTTCGCCGGGTGACCCGCACGGGACCGCGCCGACCAGCACCACGCCGCCGGGTTTTCCGCCGGTTACACCGCCTGAGCCGCCAGTCTCCCGCGGCCCGGGCGGCCTGATCCTTGCGGTTATCGTGTGCGTCCTACTTGGCGTATTTATCTTCGCCGGCATTCACTCGCGCCATAAGAACGAGCAGACCCTTACGCGCACCACGGACGCACACGCAACCCCGATTGTGCGCGTCACCACGCCTACCGGCGGCGCCCAGACACCTGAAGTCATCCTGCCCGCAAACGTCAGCGCCTTTATCGACACGCCTATTTACGCGCGTACCAGCGGCTATCTCAAGCACTGGTACTTCGATATCGGCGCCCATGTGCCGCAGGGCGCGCTGCTCGCTACCATTGAGACGCCGGAGCTTGACCAGCAGGTCTCGCAGGCCCAGGCCGACGTACACACCGCGCAGTCAAACCTGCAGCTCGCGCAAACCACCGACGCGCGCTGGCAAAAGCTGCTTGCGAAGAATGCCGTGTCTCGCCAGGAGGCGGACCAGACCAAGAGCGACCTCGCCGCCCGGGAATCCGCGCTTTCCGCACAGCAGGCCAATCTAAGCCGCCTGCAGCAGATGCAGTCCTTCGAGCGCGTGTATGCGCCGTTCGCCGGCATCATCACCGCGCGCAATGTCGATATCGGTTCGCTGATCGAAGCCGGGCAGAACACCTCGCAGAAGGAGCTCTTCCATCTCGCCGCGGCCGGGCGTTTGCGCGTCTTTGTACCCGTGCCGGAGGTGTACCAGAGCGCCGTACACGATGGCGCGCGCGTGCTGATTACCCTCGACGCGTTTCCGAACGAGAAGTTTTACGGCACCCTCGCGCGCAGCTCCCGCGCGGTCGATCCGCTCTCCCGAACCCTCAATGTCGAGGTCGACGTCGACAACACCACCGGCAAGCTGCTGCCCGGCGCGTATGCCTTTGTCCACCTCAATCTGCCGCCGGAGCTGCAGGCGCTCACGGTTCCGTCGAACGCGCTGCTGTTTCGCGCCCAGGGTCCGCAGGTGGGTGTGGTCGAGAACGGACGTATCGCCCTGCGCGACGTCAAGATCGGTCATGATTACGGCGCGACGGTCGAGATCACCGACGGTATCAAGTCTTCTGACCGCATCGTCCTGGACCCGAGCGACTCGCTGGAAGCCGGGGACCAGGTGCGGGTCGCCGAAGATAGTCCCGTCGCCGGCTCAAACAAGAGGGCCGCCGAATGAAGTTCCGCCGCGCCGCGCTCGCTTCGTTTGCCGGCTTGTCGCTGCTGCTCTCCGGCTGCATGGTGGGTCCCAAGTACGCCAATCCCGGGACGCCCATCGCGCCTGCGTTCAAGGAGCAGCCGCATACCGACCCGAAGCCGGGTGACGGCTGGGCCTACGGCACCCCGCAGGACTCTGCCCTGAAGGGGAACTGGTGGACGCTGTACGGCGACCCGCAGCTTGACGCGCTTGAAGGGCAGCTTGACGATGCCAACCAGACGCTGAAAGCCGCCGAGGCTAACTACCGCGCGGCTCGCGAACAGGTCCGCTATAACAGGAGCTTTTACGCGCCGACCATCGGCACCGGCCCCTCCGCCGGAACCATTCGCGACTCGGCCAACCAGCCCTACTTCAACACCACCACGGCGAACAGCGGCGAAGGCGACTTCAACCTGCCGTTCGACCTGAACTACGAGGTGGACCTGTGGGGGCGCATCCGGCGCGCCGTGCAAAGCGCCCGTGAGCAGGGCCAGGCTGCCTCCGCGGATCTCGAAAATGCGCGCCTGAGCCTACACGCCGAGCTTGCGCTGGACTACTTCGACGCCCGCTCGACCGATGCGCAGCTCAAGCTCGTGATGGACACCATCGGCGTCTACCAGCAGGCGTATGACCTGACCCAGGACCGTTACACCGGCGGCGCCGCGCCGCAGTCCGACGTGGACCAAGCCAAAACCCAGCTCAATACCGCGCGCGTGCTCTCGACCGATCTCGGCGTCGAGCGCACCGCCGATGAGCACGCGATCGCCGTGCTCATCGGCAAGCCGCCTGCCGCGTTTACCCTTCCGCCGGACCCCATTAACCAGCAGCCGCCTGTGTTTCCGCAGGTCCCCGGCATGCTGCCGTCGCAACTGCTCGAGCGCCGCCCGGACATTGCCGGCGAAGAGCGCCGCATGGCCTCGGCCAATGAGCAGATCGGTATCGCGAAGGCCGCGTTCTATCCAACGCTTTCAATCAGCGCCCAGGGGGGCTTTCTCGGCACCTCGGCCCTCAACTGGTTCACCTTTCCCAGCCGCTTCTGGGCTGTCGGCGCCACGTTCTCTGAGACGCTGTTCGACTACGGCCGCCGCCGCGCCACACTCAACACTGCCACTGCGAATTACGACCAGACCGTCGCCAACTATCGCCAGACCACGCTGACCGCGTTCCAGCAGGTCGAGGACAACCTCGCCGCGCTCCGCATCCTTGAAACCGAAGCCCAGCAGCAGCACGAGACCACACAGAGCGCCGAGCAGACCCTCGACCTCTTCAACATCCGCTACCAGGGCGGCGTCGATACCTTCCTCCAGGTCGTTACCTCGCAAACAGCCGCGCTCAACAACCAGCGCAACGACATCGACATCATGCGGCGGCGGCTCGATGCCAGCGTCCTGCTGATCAAGGCGCTGGGCGGAGGGTGGAACACCGCGCAGCTGCCGAAGCTGTAGGAAGCGGACGGACGGATGCTGGTCTATGCTCTAAACGAGATGAGCACGCAATGAACCAGGCCGAGCGAATCGCAGCGAAAAAAGCCGAGCTCGACTCACTGCGGCCCATCTCGGGGCGTAGCCTGGCCGAGCTCGACAACTGGTACGACGTCGAGCTCACCTATACCTCCAACGCCATCGAAGGCAACACCCTTACCCGCAATGAGACGGCGATCATTCTTGAAAAAGGGATCACCGTCAGCGGCAAGCCGCTCAAGGATCATCTTGAGGCGACGGGCCACCGCGACGCTTTGACCTATGTGCGCGTCCTGGCAGCGGCCGGTGAGCCGGTCCGCGAAGTGGATATCCGCAACATCCATCACCTGGTTCTGCAGAAGATCGAGCCGGAAGAAGCAGGCCGCTACAGCCGGCACAATCGAGTGATCGCGGGTTCTTCGCTCGTGCTGCCGTCGCCTGCGGAGATCCCTGCGCTCATGGGAGATTTCGCCCGCGGGCTTGAAACAGCGCCGTCCACACCGGAAGCAGCCTTCGACGCCCACGAGGGGCTGGTCACGATTCACCCGTTCAGCGACGGCAACGGCCGCACGTCACGGCTGCTGATGAACCTGCTTCTGCTCAAGGCGGGGTTTCCCCCGGTCGTGATCCGCCCCGAAGACCGCCCGGCATACTTCGACGCGCTCGATGCGACGCGCGCCGGTAACCGGCCTGACTATCATCACTTCATGAATGCAAGACTGGAAACGGCACTCGATCACTATCTGGAAGTTTTACAGCGTGGCAAAAATATGGAGCGCATTCCTAGCTCATCACTTCAGCCGTAGGCGGAGAGCGCCCTCGCAAACGGCATTGTTATGGATGATCGATATTCTAAAAGGGGATGTCGTCGCTAATAATGCGATTGCGAGGCATTTTCGGCGGCACTTGAAGTTCCAACTTGTCTTGATTATCCAGAAGCCAATTTTCGCCTTCTTCGAGTATCTGGTAAGCCATAAAAGAATTCCCGTTGTAGTCAGTATCTTCTCTAGCTTCGACTAGTCGCATCCGCGCAAGGCGCGTTAGCGCAAGCTGTGTAGCAAGTTTTGTGAAACCTGCCTTTAGCATGTCTTGCTTAATCGTTACGGTGCTTACCATATCTGTGGATGAATCAACGTTTGCCATCACAAGCGCAAGCGCGGCAACTTCGTTTGGTTGTAGACCCTCTGTGCTCTTAACTGGAGACGCAGAAACGACCTGAGTGGTGACTTGCTTTCTCAATATCGCTTTAATGCGGTTGGTAATATCCTGCTTTAATCGTTCAAAATCGCTAGCAGAATCAAGGGAGTATTGAATCATTCCTCGGTGTTGAATATCGAACGGGAAGACTGTGGATGGTGATCTTAAGCAGATGAGAACAACGTCCTTGCCAGCGGCAATTGCAAAGCCGACTTCATACATTACATTTGGGTTGCGAGTTGTAACATCGGCGAGACAGATCGTCGCGCCTCTAATTTCTTCGTGCAAAGTATCGATTGGAATGACGGCTCCGTCATCTCTGTCGACCCTGTATGGCTCCAAATCTGCTGCTTTGATTGCGGGGGCAATTGTGTCATCAAATCGCCTATCATGAGCCCCGTGATCAAAAGGCTGAAAAACGCAACAGCGTCCGTCCATCTTCATTTATCCCTCCGGAGTAATAAATAACGTCATACCGTAACGCGGCCTGTTCAGGATTTCTCCAAAGCGCACAACCCTGAGCACCGCATCTTCTCGTGTTTAGTCTAAAGCGCTCATTCAAAGTAAGGCTAATTGCCTGCGTTTCGCATCGAACGCAAGATTACAGTGCGCTCCAACTCAAATCTTTAAACCCCAGCCCCGCACATAGCCCATAAACGAACACCCGCCCCGAAGGGGCCTCCAGCCGAGTAGGCGGTCTTAGCCTTTAACCTTCCCCGGATCCCGCAGAAAAAAGGCCGCTACTCCGCCGGCGAGCGCTACCCCTGCCACCGCGTACAGCCCGCTGGCATAACTGCCCGACTGCACACTCAGGTGCCCCACCGTGACCTGCCCCAGGAACGCTCCAAAGCCGCCCAGGCAGGTGATGATCGCGATGCCGCCTGCGGCCGCAGTTCCTTCGAGCATGCTCGTCAGCCAGGTCCAGAACGGTCCCTGCACGCTGAAGACCCCGACGGTCGCGAAACTGAAGGCCAATAGCACCGAAGCGAGCGAGTGGGCATGCACCGCGGCCGCGAACCCAACGGCCGAACACACCATGCAGGCCATCACGTGGAAGCGTCGGTCGTTCAGCCGGTCCGAGCTCCAGCCGACCAGCGCCATCGCAATCGCCGTAACCAGGTAAGGCAGGGTCGACCAGCGGTCGAGCGCCGCCCCGCTCAGTTCGCTTGCCCCGTGTGAGCCGTGCAGAAACAGCGGCAGCCACAGGTTGATGACGTAGACACCGACCTGGCTCGCGAAAAACACAGCCGCCAGCAGGTACAGCGCCGGCAGCTTCAGCGCGGATGTAAACGTTTGGTGCGCGCCGGAGCCCTGCTGCTTGCGGTCCTGCTCCACCTCGCGCTCCAGCCACTCCCGCTCGTTCGGAGCCAGCCACTTTGCATCGCGCGGATGCTCCTTCAGGAGGAACAGCACCGAAACCCCGGCCAGCATTGTCGGCAAGCCCTCGCACAGGAAAAGCCACTGCCACCCGTGCAGGCCGGCCACGCCGTTCAGCGAGAGCAGCGATGCCGCAATGGGGCCGCCGATCACGCCGGCAATCGCGGTCGCCGTCATAAAGCGCGCCACGGCGCGCGCGCGCTCCCGCGAGGGGAACCAGTACGTCAGGTAGAGGATCATGCCCGGGAAGAAGCCCGCCTCACTAATGCCCAGCAGAAACCGCAGCAGGTAAAACATATGCGCCGAGTGGACGAGCGACATCGCCGCCGCTACGACGCCCCACGAGATCATGATCCGCGCCATCCACTTGCGCGGGCCCACTTTTGCGAGGATCAGGTTGCTCGGGATGTCGAACAGTGCCGAGCCGATAAAGAACAGCCCGGCGCCCGTGCCGTAGACGGCATCGCTCATGTGCAGGTCGGCCTTCATCTGGATCGCCGCATAGCCGACGTTTACCCGGTCAAGGTAGGCCAGGATATACAGCAGGAACATATAAGGGATCAGCCGGAAGGTAATTTTGCGGTACAGCGCGGCGCCGTTGACGGCTGGTGCGGTCGACATAGCATCACTTTACCTGTTCGCCTCCGCTTCTCTTTTCAACGATTCAGGCAAGACAAGGCCGCCCGCGCCCGGTAGATTGAGAGTTCATGTCCGCGCACGGAATCCACACGACCGAGCTGCTGCTCCTGCTGCTCGTCACCTTCACGGCACTGCTCGCCGCCGGCGCGCAGCGCTTCAAGGTCCCGTACCCCATTTTCATGGTGCTCGGGGGCCTCGGGCTTTCGCTGGTTCCGGTCTTCCCGGACATCTCGCTCAGCCCGACGTTCGTCTTCCTGGTAGTGCTGCCGCCGCTGCTATACAGTGCCGCGCTGCAAACCTCCTGGCGTGAGTTTCACTTCAACCTCCTGCACATCCTTATGCTCGCCTTCGGCGCGGTCGCGTTTACGGTCGCGGGCGTCGCGGTTGCCACTCACTTTGTGCTGCGGGACTTCGACCTCGCTACCGGCGCCGTGCTCGGCGCGGTGGTCTGCGCTACAGACGCTATCGCCGCCTCCGCGATTGGCCGGCGCGTCGGCCTGCCGCAGGAGATGCTCGACCTCATCGAGGGCGAAAGCCTGGTCAACGATGCCGCGGGTCTGCTCGCCCTGCAGTTCTCAATCGCGCTCGTCACCTCGCGTACGCTGCCCAGCTTCGGCGGCGGCGTTGCCGAGCTGCTGCTGCTGGTCATGGGCGGCATTGCGGCCGGCCTCTTCGTCGGCTACATCGTTTCGCGTTTCCAGCGCCCCATGCAGGGGTCGGCCCTGCAAACGCTGGTCGGCCTCGCCACGCCCTACTTCGCCTACCTGCTGGCTGAGAGCATCCATGCTTCCGGCGTGCTGGCTACCGTCGTCTGCGGCCTCTACATCGGCCGCCAGGGGACGCAGTCCCTTACCTCTGAGGCGCGGCTGCAGTCCTACGCCGTGTGGGACACGATCGAGTTCGGACTCAACGGCATCGTGTTCATCCTCATCGGCCTGCAGCTTCCCAAGGTGCTTGACGGCATGCGCCCGCTCCAGTGGCCTGCGCTCATCCTCGGCGCCGCGTTTATCAGCGTTCTGCTCGTCGCGCTGCGCATGGCCTGGATCTACCCCGCGGAGATGGTCTCTCGCTTCATCCGCGCTCACTGGTTCGACCATAAGCTTGAACCCGCCGAGCCGCGCAAGACCTTCGTCATCGGCTGGGCCGGTATGCGCGGTGTGCTTACCCTCGCCGCCGCGCTCTCGCTGCCGGAGCTGCGCGACGACGGCACCCCGTTTCCCCATCGCGCCGGCATCCTTTTTCTCGCCTTTGCCGCGATTCTCGTCTCGCTTACCGGCCAGGGCCTTACCCTGCCGTGGATCATCCGCCGCCTCAATGTCTGCGGCTCCGCCAGGCTGCGCGAGGAAGAGCGCTGGGCGCGGCGCAAACTTATCAGCGCCGCCCTCACGATGCTTGAAAACATGCGCCAGAAGTCGCAGGAAGAGGCTGAGGTCATCACCGACCTGATCGAGCGCTACTACCGGCGGCGCCTCGACGCGCTGCAGGAGAATGAGGCTCAGCGCGTCACCGCGGCAGGCGAGCAGGCCGAGTTTCTCGCTGTCTCGACCCGCCTGCGCGTCGTGGAGCGCGAAGAACTGAGCCGACTCGAAGCCGAAGGACGTATCGGCGGTGACACCCACCGCAAGCTCGAGCGAGAACTTGACCTGCTCGATTTGCGCTATCCCGGCGCCTGAACAGGCAGATCAGAACAGCAGTTTCGCTCCGAACTCGACGGTGCGAGGCTCGCCTGTTGTTGACGTGATCTGACCGAAGTTGCCCGGATTGCTCACTGTCGCGTTCGGGGTGGCGAAGTTGGGATGGTTAAAGATGTTGAAGGAGTCGGCGCGCAGCTGCAGCGTGGCTTTCTCAAAAATGGTTGTGCTCTTGACCAGGTTGATGTCCCAGTCCTGGTAGCGCGGCCCGAACAGCGGGTTATAGGCGGAGTTGCCGAAGGTAAATGGCGCGGGAGCGGTAAACGCGGCCGCGTTGAAGAACTCGCGCAGCGACTTATGCCCAGGGTAGAGCGGCTGGCCGGAAACGCGATCGGCACGGCTGTTGTAGGAGCCCTGCACGCTGGTGTTGTAGCCCACTGAGAAGGGCTGGCCGCCCTGATACTGGGTGATCCCGGAGATCTCCCATCCGCTGACGAGGGTATTGGTCAGGTTGCCGGCGCTGTGTAGAAAGTGTTTGTCGCGGCCGAACGGGAGGACATACGAGTAGCTCACATTGAGCGACTGCGGCGCGATACCGCCGATGTTGCCGTAGGAGTCGCCGGTGTTCATGGGGTTGACGAAGTTCTCGGTGCCCAGCACCCGGATCCACTCGTACTCCGCGTTGAGCTGGAAGCCGGACTCAAAGCGTTTATGAACGCCGACCTGAAGGGCGTTGCTGTTGGAGTGGAAGATCGGGTCCATGGTGAGGAAGATGGAGGCGAACGGCTGCACCGGGCGCCGCGGCTGCACCGCGCCGGCGGCCGGGGTCGGCTGGTTCAGGTCGGGCGTGGTGTTACCTGGGCCGTTCGAGTTGTTTTGCTTGATGTTGTTCTGGCCGACGTAGCCGATGCGGAACGATACCGAGCGCCCGATCTGGTGTTCGATGGCGAGGTTGTACTCCTCGGTGTAGGGGGTAACGGTTTTGTGCTGGGCGTTCACGCTGGGATTGGAGGCAAAGGCGCCGGTACCGGCGAAAGGCGCGTTCATGGTGAGGGTAGGCACCCCGGTTGGCTGCGAGAAGGTTTGGACGCCGAAGAAAGGGATGTTCTCAAACGCGTAGTTCTGTATGTAGTAATCGGGGATGAGGTTGTAGTACAAGCCGAAGCCGCCGCGGATGACTGTGTTGTTGTTCACCTGGTAGGCGAGGCCGAAGCGCGGAGCAACGTTCTTGGTGGACTGGCCGAGATAGGAGAACAGGCTGTGGGGAAGGCCGGCCTGCGAGGCGAACTCGATGGGCAGGTTGAGAAAGGCGGGGATGACCGGCTGCGGAGCGTTGGCGCCGGGATAGCTGGAACCGAAGATGACGATCTTGCCCAGGCTCGGGATGTAGAGCGAGTTGTTACCGTAGGGGCTGTCGTCGAAGTACTGGATATCGTAGCGCAGGCCGGCGTTAATCGTGAGATTGCGGCTGACCTTCCAGTCGTCCTGGATGAAGGCGCCGGCCTGATGCGACAGGCTGCGGAGGATCTGGTTGTTCGGGTTCGGCTTCTGCGTGCTTGCCGGATAGCCGAGCAGAAAGTCGGCGTAGGCATTGCCGGAGTACTGCCCGTTAAAGCTGTACGCGCCGCGTTGCGGGGCCGCGGCAATGTCGTTCCAGGTGTTGTCGTGGAGATACGAGACGCCGATCTTCAGGTTGTGGGCGCCGAGGTTCTTGTTGAGGCTGCCGCTCAGCTGGATGTCCTGGTCGAGCGCCTTGCTGCCGGCCTCGCTGACGCCGGTGATGTTGCTGATGCTGATCTGCGGCGCGCCCTCGATGAACTCAGGCCCGAGGCCGGGGATGATGGACGGAAAGTCAGTGTTGACGTTTTGCGGTGTGCGGTAGAAAGGCAGGTGTAGGTAGGCCGCGGTAAAATCGCCGACCAGGGTAGGCGAGAAGATGTGCGTCCAGCCCAGGACCGTGTTGAGGTTGCGCTCGCCGATTCCCGACATGCCGCCGAAGCGGCTGGTGGCGCCGGTGGAAGGGTTGGGGCCGTAGAGTCCGGCGATAAAGGTGGCGCGGAACTGGTCTCGTTCCCCGGCCTTATGGTCGAGCCGGAACGAAAAGCGTTCGACCGAGTTGGTGTATGGCACCACCTCGAAGGTATTGGTGCCGTTGCCCGGGGCGGTGGGGAGAGGATAGAGCAGGTTCTGTAACTGCTGATCCACGCCGTTGATGCGGCCGGTCGGGATCTGATTGTTCGGGAAGGCCGTTCCGGTCAGGGGGTCCTTGAGCGTGAGCCCGGCGATGCCGCTGAAGTCGCCGCTGCGCTCGGCCATGGTCGGCATCTGGCTGTTGAGGCTGGAGGCCTGCGCCAGGCGGAAGCCTTCGTAGTTGAAGAAAAAGAAGGAACGATCGCGACCGTTGTAGAGGTGCGGGATGAGGATGGGACCGGAAACGTCGCCGCCGAACTCATTGCGGATGTACTTGGGCTTGCGTGAGGCTCCGGCGAAGTAGTACTTGGCGGAAGTAGCGGCCACGCGGTTGAACTCAAGCAGCGTGCCGTGGAAGCGGTTGGTGCCGCCCTTGCTGATGACCACGATCTGCGAAGCCTGGTTGTACTCGGCGGGCGCATCGGTGGTGATGACCTTGAACTCCCCAATCCCGTCGAGCGGGGGAACCTCGCCGAGGGGCCGCTGCAGGCCAACGTACATATTGACGCCGCCGTCGAGGGTAAAGCCGAGTGCGCCGTAGGCATTGCGCGAGCCCGTATTGATCGAGGGCGCGACGCCGTATACCGGGATCTGGTCCTGGCTGCCGGCGCCCTGCACGCCGGGAGCCAGCGCGAGCAGGCCGGTGATGCCGAGTCGTCCGTTGAGCGGCGTATCCGTGATGGTGGCTGAGTCGACGACCAGGCCGACAGAAGAGTCCTCCGTCTGGATGGTGGGCGCGCCCGCCGTGACGGTGACCTGCTCCTGCTGGGCGCCGACCTCAAGGTGCGCGTTGATCTCGGCGATCTGGCCGATGGTAAGAGTGACGTTCTGCTGCTCGAAGCTCTTGAAGCCGGGCTCGGCGACGCGCAGGGTGTAGTGGCCGGGCGGCAGCTCGGAAACGTTGAAGTTTCCGGCGTTCTGCGTCTTCGTGGTGCGGTCGATGCCCGTGTCCACGTTGTGCACAGTCACTGTGGCGCCCACGACCGAGGCTCCGCCCTGGTCGGTGGCGGCTCCGGAGATGGAGGCCGAAGTCCCGGTCTGCGCCAGCACTTCAGAAGAGACCAGGCAGCTAACGGCAAGCGCGAGGCCGGCAGTCCGTGATAAGAAGCGCCGAGGCCTGCGAGCGGCCCGCCGCCCAAGTGAGATGTCGATAGCTTTCATTTGGTCCTCCTGAGACTGTTTGCCACGCAGGGTGACGGTCGCGCGCTTCCTTGTAATCGCGGCCATCCTAGCAAAGCGCAGGAACGATGGGCATCGTTTATATCGACCAGCAAGCAACACCTTCAAGCTCTCGTAGCCGTCCCGAATTCGGGATAAGCGTATAGAATCCACTTTCCTGAGGTGTTCCCTTCATGCATCCACTTTTCCGATCGCTGCTTTGTGCCTCACTGCTCTTGCCCGGTGCGAGTTCGCCTGCGCAGGTTGCTGCTGTCAGCACGCCCAGGGTTTACTACTCCGACAGCTCGCGGCTGGGCCGACCTTTCGCGAAGGATCCCTCAGTCATTCGCTTCCACGACCGCTACCTGATGTACTACTCCATCCCTCCGCAGCCGCAGGGCCAGGGCAAAGGCGAAGAGCATGGATGGGGAGTCGGGATCGCAGAGAGCAGGGACCTGGTGCACTGGACCCGCGTGGGCGATATGGCCACTACGCAGTCCGTGGCTAAGAAGGGAATCGCCGCGCCGGGTGCGCGTGTCATTCGCGGCAAGGTTCACCTCTTCTACCAGACCTATGGCAACGGCAGCATGGACGCGATCTGCCACGCTGTTTCATCCGACGGCATCCACTTTACTGAAGACCCGACCAACCCCGTCTATCATCCGACCCACATGCCGTGGAGTGTCGGTCGTGCTATCGACCCCGAGGTGTACATCGACGAAAGCGCCGGCAAAGCGTACCTTTTCTTCGCAACGCGCGATCCTTCCATGCGTTTCCAGATGCTGGGGCTTGCGGAGGCCGACCTCGGCTCCGGCTTCGGCGCCGGCAGCTGGCACGATGTCAGCACGAGCGCGCCTATCCTGAAGCCGACGCTGCCCTGGGAGCAGCTCTGCATCGAGGCGCCTACCGTAATGAAACACGGGGACCGCTTCTATCTTTTCTACGCAGGCGCATACAACAATGCGCCGCAGCAGATCGGCGTTGCGGAGAGCAAGGACCTTGTGCACTGGACCCGTCTTTCATCACAGCCCTTTCTGGCGAATGGAAAACCGGGCACGTGGAACTCTTCGGAGTCGGGACATCCGGGCGTGTTACAGAATGGCGATCGGACGTACCTGTTCTTCCAGGGAAATAATGACCACGGAAAAACCTATTTTATTTCCAGGGCAGATATCGTCTGGAAAAACGGGATCCCGTATCCGCGGATGCCCTAAGGGTCACGCTTCTATCTCTGGAGAATAGCGAAGCGACCTCACGGGAAGGCCGTAACCTTGGGCGTGATGCGCGGATGCATGGAGGTTGAGCCACCCTGGTTGTCGATCACATTGAGGATCGCGCCATGGTTGCCGAGGGCGACCGTAATCATGTGATGGAAACGCACACCGGGTTTGCTCGGCGTCTCGATAGCGCGTGTCAGAACAATATCCGGCTGGGTGAAGACGCTGTAGATTCCCAGTCCCCAGGCCTCATGGCTCTTGACGGCATCGGCGACCTTATACGATGCCCAGCCGTCGATGCCGGGTGCGCTGGTGTAGGCAGTCTGGTTCGGCGGGTCGTAGGGGATCTCCGACTGGTAGAAATACGTGCGGCCACCGTTGCCGTTCCATAGCACCTGAAACTGCTGTTGATGTTCGACAAAGAGCCCGTAGGCTGTGACATCGTTGCCGTTCACGACCAGGCCGTTGGCGCTCGGGTTCACGTCCCAGCCGACGCCGGAGCCGTGGTCCGCGCGCCAGATCCAGGTGTGGTCGATAAGTGTGTCGTTGCTGTTGACCTCGAGATTGACCCGTGTGCGTCCCGCGCCGGCGCCCCCTACCCGGAAGAAAACATCGTGCAGGGAAATGGGATTTTTCGCGTGGCTTTTTCGGCTGCCTTTCGGTCCCACCTGGAGCAGCACGGGCGACTCGGTCGGGCCGGCGTCAAACAGCAGCCCCGCGACGATGATCCCATCAGCATCGGCGGTGGTTATGGCCGCTGTGCCGCTGACCGGCTTGAGCGTCGCGAAACCAAGTCCCATGACGACCGTATCCGGGTGTGTCACATGGATCGGCTCAGTTAAGTCGTATGTGCCGGGCGTGAGCATCAGGTTTTTGCCTGCTGCGAGCTGGGCATTGATGGCTGCGGCAGTATCGCCAGGATGAGCGATGTAGAAACGGCTCAAGGGAATCGATCGCCCAGGTGTTGCGCCAGAGCGCCAGGTGATGCCTGAGCTGTCCTGCGTGAGCGCGGGTACGCGGACACTGTACCGGCCCGCAGAGTCGACTTCGAGAAAGGGCTTCTCACGGACGACCGGGGTTCTGGCGACGACGGTGTCGGGCGGCTCGGGCCAGGTTTCTGCCGGCGTATGCGTGTCGCCCACAAAGACCATGTTCCAGTTCGCCCCGGTCCAGCGGCCCCATTCGGTATTGCGCGAAATCCATTGCTGCTGGGTTCCTGAATCGACGGTGCCATCGATGAGGTCGTCCGACATCCAGCCGCCGCTGGCCCATCCATGCTCCTGGTTCAGAACCATATTGCCGCGCACATGCATGCGGCGAAACGGCACGGCCTGCGAGACGGCCCACTGCATGGTTCCCGTAGCGGGGGTGACAGAGAAGTTTTCAGCGGCCCTCCAGAATGTAGTGGTGGCATTGTTGTGGGGCGCGCTCGCGTCGGCATGCACATTGCCGGCGATATGGACCTCATCGGGCGAAGCGCCAAGGCCGAGTACCTGCGTGTAAAAGCCGATCGGCACGTCAACCTTGTACTCACCCGGCAGAAACAGCAGTGCATAGCGCTCCGGGCCGAACTCGTTGCGGCGCTCGGTGGCGTAGACCGCGTCGATTTTCGCCTGGATTGCGGACGCGGGCATCGACGGGTTGAAGATCAGCGTGTTCGGCCCGAAATCCGGGGGCGCCTGCGCCCAGGCTGGATGCGGAAAGTACGCCGCCGCTGAAAATCCGAGTATCGCAATCGCAAATACATGCACCGCGCTTCGCTTGTCCTTAGTCATCCGTAAGCTCTCCTGTTACCAGACGTACGTTGCCACGGCGCCGGCGGGCAGCGATGTTTCCGCCTGCTCGCCGTGAAAGGTGATTGCAAACTGCTGCTTGGCGTCCGATGCATTCGAGACGATCAGAACATAACCGTCAGCTGTGCGGAACGCCACGTCGGCCAGTTCGTCCGGGGCGCCCGGGGTCGCACTTGGTGAAGACGCGATGCGTACCGAGCCGGGCGGCACGAACTTCGCGGCATGGGCGATGGTATAGAACGCGAGATTGCGCGTCACCGCGTTTCCATCGAGGGTGACAGCACCCTCGCAAACCGGGCACCCGCCCTCGCCGGTGTGCGGGCCAAATTGAGGGTCCGCCGCCAGGTTCCACAGCAGCACATTGCGGCTCCAGTTGCGCATGGCGCCGATGACCACCCGCTGCACCGGCGGGGCAATCGCGAGCTCCGTCGCGCCGGGTTTGTCAATGATCATCTGCTCGGTAAAGTACAGGTCCTTATTCGGGAATGCATCGTGCACCGTCGACATGGCACTGATCGCGCCTTCATACAGGTGAAAGCCCGAGCCGGCCGCATACCTGGCCGCCGCGGGATCGGCGAGGATCGAAATCGGGTAATCGGGATGGTTGCAGTTGTGGTCGAACAGGATGACCTGCGTCTTCAACCCGTTTTTGCCCAGCAGAGGGCCGAAAGCGTTCTTCAGAAACTGGTCCTGCTCGTCGGACTGCATTACCATGCTGGGCGTGTTCTTGGGGTTTAGCGGCTCGTTCTGCATGGTGATGGCCGCGATCGGGATGCGGTGCGCCTGCATCGCCTTCAAATACCGGACCAGATACTGCGCGTAGACTGCGTAGTTTTCCGGCTTGAGATTGCCGCCCTTCGGCGCGTCGTTGGTCTTCATCCACGAGGGCGCGGACCATGGCGTTGCCAGGATTTTGAGACCGGGCCGGATCGCCAGGATTTCGCGCAGAACCGGAATCACCGTTGTCTCGTCCCCCTGCAGGCTGAAGTGGCTCAGCCTGGGGTCTGTCGCTCCCGCGGGCATGTCGTCATAAGTGTAGACCGACTGGTTCATGTCGGACGAGCCAATGCTGATGCGGATATAAGAAATGCCAATGTCGCCGGAGCCTGTGCCGAACAGCTCCTGGATCAGCGCGCGGCGATGCCCCGCGTCCATGGCCATCATGAGCTGCGCGCTGCCCCCGGTCAGGGCCATCCCGAAGCCCTCGACGCTCTGGAAGCGCTGCGCGTCGTCGACCGCGATTAGCGAAGGCTGGCTCTGGCCCGCCGCGGAGTGGAACGCGAGCAGCTGCGGCTGGCGGGCCAGCAGCGCAGCGCGGTCCGGGGTCGTCAGGTACTCCGTAACAGAGGTGTGCGCCTGGGCATGCGCCAACGGGGCGGCCAGGCACAGCGCGAGAACGGCGAAAGCGAATCGCTGCAAAGTTTTCTCCTGCATTCGGCCCGTGCCAGGCGGCGCGAGGCCTGTCGCAACGCCGGAGCCTGCGGGCTCTCCGCAGGGCCGGTCCCTATCTTTCACCGCGAGCAAGCGTTTGTCTACTCATTTCTGCCCGCATTTGTACCCCGGGGCGAGCAGGCATCCGACAGCGGTCCAGTTTTCAGGCGAAGGCACGGACCTGTATCGTAGTTTTTTTAAGGAACCGATTTGCGCGGGAATACAGGGGTGTCGTCCTGAAGAAATCAAGCCTCACCGACCCGGAGACGCCGGGGCGCCCCACGCTCAAGATGCTGGCGGATCGCCTTAAGCTCAGCCCATCCACGGTTTCAGTGGTGTTAAATGACACGCCCGGCCGGTCGATTCCGGAGGCGACGCGGGAGCGCATCCGCGCCGCCGCGGCGCTGTACAACTACCAGCCCAGCATGGTCGCGCGCTCGCTACAGGGCAAGCGCATGCAGACCATCGGCATTCTGCTGCCCGAGCTCGGCGAGGGCTACCACTCCCAGGTCCTGAGCGGCGTGGGCGACCTGCTGATGCGCAACGGCTACTTTTACTTCACGGTTCACCACGAGCACCGGAAGGAACTGATCGCCGAATACCCGGCACTGCTGCGGTCGCGCGGCGTCGAGGGCATCCTCGCCATTGACACGCACCTTGATGCAGCCCCCATGCCGACGGTGCTCATCGCCGGCCACACGGACCTGCCCGGCGTACCGAACGTTGCGCTCAACCACCGCCTCGGCGCCGAGCTCGCGCTCCGGCACCTTTACGGGCTGGGCCATCGCAGGATCGTCTACATGCACGGGCAATCGTTTAGCGCCGACGCCGACCTGCGCTGGGAAGCCACCATGCAGGTGGCCCGCGACCTGGAATTGCCGGTCGAGGACAAGCTGAAGATCTACCTCGCGAAGCACTCCAATTCGCCGGAGGTCAGCTATCCGGGCATCCATAACCTGATCGCGCACAAGCATGCGTTTACGGCAATCGTTTGTTTCAACGACGTCTCCGCGATGGGCAGCATTCGCGCCCTGCACGAGGCGGGGCTGTATGTGCCGAGAGATGTATCGGTCATCGGGTTCGACGATATCCAGTCCGCGTCGTACCAGGTGCCCAGCCTGACGACCATAAGGCAGCCGCTGCGCGAAATGGGACGCCTGGGGGCCGAGATGCTGCTCAAAAAACTTGCCGGCGAGCCCGTGGAGGAACGCGTGGTCATTGACCCGGAGCTTGTCGTACGCGAGTCGACGCATGTGGCGCGGCTTTAGCGCGGCAATCCCCGCGACGCCGGACGGTCGGTCGCGATGGGCTGCCGCCGGTGCGTTCATCGATCTTATTCTGCTGTACACGGGCTTCCTGCTGACCGGCGCCTATGCGACGCTGCTGGGCACGGCGCTGCCTCTGCTTGCCCGGGGATGGGGCCTCAGCGATCGACGCTCCGGCGCACTGTTCCTGGCCCAGTTCGCCGGGTCCACCGCGGGCGCCCTGCTGCGCGGAGTCGATCTGTCGAGGATGGTCGGCGTGGGCTTCCTGCTGGTGGCGCTCAGCGGCGCTTCGCTGGCGCTGGTTTCGCCCGCCGCGGCACCGCTTGTGCTGTTCGTCTACGGGCTTGGACTCGGCATCGCCATGACTTCGACAAGCGTGCTGGTCTCCTCGCGCGCCGGACGGCGGTCCGGCAGCAGCCTCGCCTCGCTCAACGCGGTGTGGGCCTTAGGCGCGGGCGCGGCGCCCTGGCTGCTGGTGCCCTATATGCACTCGGAAACGCTGCACCCGGAAATGTTGAACGGGGCGCTGCAACGGTTTGCGCTGCCCGCGGCTCTCATGGCCGCGCTGCTGCTTTACCGCGCCTTCCGGCTCGCGACCCCCTTCACTCCGCCGGAGCAACAGACACCCCGCGTGCCGAGGCAAACTTCACGCCGATCGGTCCTGCTGCTGGGGCTTCTCTGCTTCGGCTCAGTGGGTGCGGAGAGCGGGCTGGGAGGCTGGATGACGACCTATGTCAGCCGCGTCGGCGGGGCGCCCGTTGCTTCGCTCGGCGCGGCCTCGGGCTTCTGGCTGGGACTGCTGGGTAGCCGGCTGCTGGCCTCGGTGCTGCTGCTGGGCCCGGTAACGCCGTTCTCGCTGCTGGCGGGGTCGCTGGTGCTGGCTGCGCTTGCGTCCTTGCTACTGCTATGCGCGGGCTCGGCCCAGTTCCTGCTGCCGCTTGCCGTGGTGTGCGGCGCTGCCATAGGACCGCTCTATCCACTGGCGCTCAGCTTCGCCCTGCGCTCGTTCCGAGGGCGCTGGCCATTTGTGCTTGCCGGCCTCGGCGCCGCGATTACACCCTGGATAGTCGGGCTGATCACAGGGCCGATCGGAGGGTTGATGCGGGGCCATGCAGACCCTCTGCGTGCCGGGCTGCTGTTTCCCCTCGCGCTGCTGGTGGCGATGGCTGCTGCATTGTTCGCGGGGCGTCGCTTGCTCGACAATGCCTGAGCCCAGGACAATCGATTTCCCAAAGAACGACACAGCTCTTTCGTCACTTGACAAACATTCGGCGCAAATGTTCCTATCCATTCCGACCGGCCAGGATTCCTTAAGACAAGCGATTGCCTCTTTAGAAGGCAATCGCAAAAATGCAGGCGCCAGGATGGCACGGTCATGGGTAATTTTCAGGAGGCAGTACATGAAAGCCAGTAAGAGCCTGTGGTTAGTGCTCCTTGCCTTGACGTGCGGCGCATACGGGCGCGCGCAGAATACAAACTCCGGCGACATCCAGGGCACCGTCACGGACGCATCAGGCGCCGTGATCCCGGATACGACCATCACGATTTTCGACGTGGACAAGAGTGAAACCCGCACCATCAACTCGAACGGCGCGGGCGTCTATGACACGGGCTCCATCGTTCCCGACCATTACACATTGACGTTTACCCGGGCTGGGTTCACCACTTTGGTGCGTGGCCCGATCACGGTCGCGACGGGTATCTCGAACGTCGACGCAGCCCTCACCATCGGCTCCGAAAGTCAGAAGGTCGTGGTCAATACCGATATCCCGCTGCTGAATACGGAGAGCGGCGCGGTGGAAGCGACGCTGAACGCCAAGACCATGGTGCAACTACCGCAGCAAGGGGCGGACTGGCAGAACTTCATCATCCTGCTACCCGGCGCATCCGGAGCACCGGAGAACGCGAGCAGTGCGACCAATCCCGGCCAATCCGCCTCGATCAATGGCAACCTGCCCTATGACAGCGTGCTGCAGGACGGCGCGACCACCACGCTGCCGATGAGCCAGAACTCCGACGTGACCATCTTTGAGACTACGTCCGAAGTCAAGGTCAGCTCCTCGTCTTTCTCGGCCCAGTATGGTGTCGGCAACGTGATCTACAACCAGATCACCAAGGGCGGCTCCAGTTCCTTTCACGGGGTTGGGTACGAGTACTTCCAGAACGATGCCCTGAATGCATCGCCGTACGCGTTCGGTCAAAATACCAAGGTGCCGAATGTTCGCTACAACAATTTCGGGTTCTCGGTCGGCGGCCCGATTATTCCGCACAAGCTGTTCTTCTATTTCGATTTCGACAAACTCCTAAGTCACGGCACGAACGCGCCCAGCTTTACAACGGTGCCCACGGCTGCGCTGATGGCCGGCGACTTCACGGCGCCCGGCTTGCCGACGCTCTACGACCCAGCCACGCAGACCATTCAACAGACCGGCACGCACACTTACACGACGGATTCGGGCCAAGCCTTTACGCAGACCTGCCCCTGCGCCATTCGGCAGACGTTTGCCGCTGAGTATGGCAATGGCAACCGTCTGCCCGCGAACATGATCAATCCGGTGGCGCAGAAGATCCAGGGGTTCTTTCCGGGGGCGAATACCGCCGGTCAGCTGAGCTCCGGGATCGCCCAGAACAACTACGTGTATCAGTCTTCCAACAACAACCCGTATACGCGATATTTCGGCCGCATCGACTGGGACTTAGCGCAGAACAATCGCATCACGATCTCGCAGACGGAGAGTGACAACCCGCAGTTCGGTTACAGCCCCGTGTGCCCGATTAACTGCGGCAGCGAAGATGTAAGCCGCCAGAATGCCCAGATCTCCGATGTCTGGACGTTCAGCCCGACGTTTACCAACGAGGCGCGGTTCGGCTATACGAACCAGCTTAATTTCTACGTGCCGTCAACGCTGAACCAGGGCTTTCCCGCACAGCTGGGACTTGCTTTCTCGAAGGCGGATAACTTCCCGAACGTCGGCATCAACGGCTTTTACGGCCTTGGCGCTGCTACCAATGCTGTGTACAAGATGCACGTCTTCGACCCTTCGGACGTGGTCACGCTGGTGCGCGGCAAGCACGTTCTCCACTTCGGCGGCGAGTTCCTGATCAATCAGGCGAACTCGACAGCCTGGGGCAACATCAATGCGACCAGCTTGAATTACAACGGCAACTACACTGCGATCAATGGCCGCAACTCGAACAAACTGAGCCCTACCGCGAACTATGCTTCGGGCGGCGCCTATGCGGACTTTCTGCTGGGGCAGACCCAGAGCTGGAACGCGGGCGTAACGCCGGAGTACGGCGGCCGCATCAAGCTGCCGCAGGTCTTCGTCCAGGACGACATCAAGCTCAAGCCGAACCTGAGCGTCAACCTGGGGCTGCGTTACCAGATCACGACCGGCTGGTCGGATAACCATGGCAACGAAACAGCGTTCGACCCTGAAGTCATCAACCCGGCAAACGGTCAGCCCGGCGGCATGTGGTATGCGTTCAGCCATGCCCATGGCCGTACCACACTGCAGGCGCCGAACTACAATATCTGGCTCCCGCGCGTCGGCTTCAGCTACCAGCCGGACAGCTCAACCGTTATCCGCGGCGGCTTCGGTATCTATGCTTCCACCTGGAGCGAAGACACCTACGGCGGCGGTCTCGGCGGCGCCTTCGGTCAATCGGGAGGTCTGTCCGATACGACGAACGGCATCTGCCCGGTGGTCCAGTTGAACTCGGACGGCAGTACGCCTGATACCTCGGCCGGTGGTTGCGGTGTGGGCGCTTATAACTTCGGCAGCATCAACTCCACATACCTGAATGCCCCCACGACCGCTGACGCACGCAATGGCCAGACCGTAACCTATAACCAGTACCACACACCCATCCCAACCAACTACCAGTACACGGTCGATATGCAGCATACGTTGAGCACCAACTTCGTTGCGGACCTCGCCTATGTCGGTAATCACGGAAAGAACCTGAACTTCCCGGTGGACATTAACCAGGTGCCCGAGAACAAGCTCAGTTCGAACGACCAGCAGTTCAAGCCGTATCCTCTCTTCAACCAGATCAACGGCAGTCCCAACAATGCGATTTCGAACTACAACTCTCTCCAGGCGCAGATCACCAAGCGCATGGCGAACGGACTCGAGTTCAACGTGAACTACACCTGGTCGCACTTCCTCGATGATCTCGATTCGTCCGGGTGGGGCAGCCGTGAAGGTTATCAGGACTACCAGAACGCCTTCGACACCAACGCGAACTACAGCAATTCGAACTTCGACATCCGGAACATGATCAAAGGTCAGGCGATCTATGAGCTTCCCTTTGGGCGCGGCCGTATGTTCCTGAACAACAACCTCCTGCTCGACGAGGCGATTGGCGGCTGGCAGGCGTCGGCGACCGTGGTGGTGCAGGGCGGCAATCCGATCGGCATCACGACCGGCGGTAACAACACATCGAATAGCCAGGGTGGTGGCCAGTTCGCCAACCTGGTCGGTAATATCAACGATGTTCCGAGCGGAAGGCTAAACCGCCTGCATGAGTGGTATAACCTGAGCGCCTTGGCGGTCCCGGATGCGAACACCTTCGGGAATTTCCGTCGCAACCAGGTCTACGGCCCTGGCCTGTCACTGTTCAACTTCTCCCTGGGTAAGACGTTCGATGTCTTTCCTGAGCGGGGTGTGCAGGCGCAGATCCGAGCGGATGCGACGAACGTCCTGAACCACGCGAGCTTCGGGCAGCCCGGCAACAATGCCATCGGCCCGAACCAGTCGGCTCAGATCACCACTACCACGGTCGGCGGAAGATCGATCCAGCTTTACGGACGTATCTCTTTCTAATCCTTTCACGATGTATAACCCGAAGGACGGCGACCACCGCCGTCCTTCTCTCTTGTGGCAAACTTTCGGTCAGCGCGGGTAGGATTGGAACGTGATAAGTCGTATCTCTGTCGGAATGACCGGTTTAGCGCTGCTGATCCTGCTGACGGCGCTCGCCACAGCGCAGACGCCGGCCGGCCCGGAGGCGCAACAGCTCGCCAACCATAGGCGCCTGGCGCAGCAGTACCTGGCGCAGAAGAAGCCGGAGCTTGCGATTCCTGAGCTCCAGGCTGTGGTGCAGATGGACCCTTCGGATACGGATGCCCGCGCCAACCTTGGCGTGCTGCTGTTTTTCGGCGGCAAGTATGCGGAGGCCGTGCCCGATCTGCGAGCCGCCGTTGCGGCGCGGCCCGGACTCGCGAAGATCCAGGCGCTGCTCGGCATCAGCGAAAAGCGCAGCGGCGACATGCAGGCTGCCGAACGCGACCTTGCCACGGCATTTCCGTTGCTGGAGGGGGACAAGATTCACCTGCAGGCCGGCCTCGAGCTGGTGGAGGCCGAACAGTCGCTGGGCGCACTCGACAAAGCCGCGGCGGTGGTCAGTACGCTGCGCACGAACGATCCCACGAACCCGCAGGTGCTCTCTGCTGCTTACCAGATCTATGCCCAGGCTATGAATGAGGCGCTGCTAAGCCTGGCCGTAGCTGCCCCGGACTCGGCGCAGCTGCACTTCATCATGGGCCAGCAGCTGGTGCAGGGGGGCGATAGCGATAAGGCCATCGTGCAGTTCCGCAAGGCGTTGGTGCTCGACCCCGACCTGCCCGGGCTGCATTTTGTGCTGGCGCAGGCGCTCTACGGCGCGTCCGACCCCGCGCTGCACGGGCAGGCGGAGGGGGAGTATCGCGCCGCGCTCAAGCTCAATCCGTTCGACGAAAAAGCCTGGCTGGGCCTGGCCGGCATCGAGTCGGACAAAGGCTCGTTGGAGCAGGCATCCGCGGACTACGACAAAGCGCTGGCGCTCGAGCCCGCAGACGCCGAGGCGGATACAGGTCTGGCCAAGGTGCTGCTCGCGCAGAATGCGAAAGACAAGGCAGCGGCGCTGCTCGAACAGGCGGTCAAGCTCGACCCGACGAACATCACGGCTCACTACCGGCTCAGCATGTTGTATCGCCAGGGGGGCCGGGCCGAAGACGCCAGGCAGCAGCTGGCGCTGTACGAGCATTACAAGTCAATGAAAGCCGAGTTGCAAACAGCATTCCAGAAGATGCGCACCGCGCCGGAAACGGGCACAGGCACTCCGGCACAGCCATAGGCGCGCCCGGAGGAAAGCCGGAAGGATGAACCCTCGAGTGAAACTGCCTCGCCTGCAATTCTGGCTGCTGGTCCTGCTCCTGCTGTGTATCCCGACGGGTCACGCGACAGCGCAATCGCAGAAGGTTGCTAGTCTCGCCAACAGCCCCGACGTACGCATGGTCGATATCACGGCCTCGACCGGCATCCACTTCGATCACCTGTCCGCGCCGCAGAAGAAGTACATCGTCGAGTCGATGAGCGGCGGGGTGGCGCTGATCGACTATGACCGGGACGGCTGGCCGGATATTTACCTGACCAACGCGCCCGACGTCGACATGCAGCTGGCCGGCAAAAAGGCCCGCAGCGCGCTTTACCATAACAATCGCGACGGCACCTTTACCGACGTGACAGAGAAGGCCGGCGTCGGTTTTCCCTGCTGGGCGATGGGCGCTACGGTAGGCGACTATAACAATGACGGCTGGCCGGATCTGCTCGTCACCTGCTTCGGCGGCGTGGTGCTCTATCGCAACGACGGCGATGGCACCTTTACAGATGTGACCAAAGCAGCGGGCCTCTCGACCGATGCGGGGTGGGCGACGGGCGCGGCGTTCGGCGACTACGACGGCGACGGCAACTCGGACCTGTTTGTCTCGCACTATGTCGATCTGGACCTGAAAGACCTGCCGACGTTTGGTTCGAAGCTGACCTGTACGTATCACACGATCCCGGTACAGTGCGGCCCGCGCGGGCTGCAAGGGAGCTCAGACGCGCTGTATCGCAACAACGGCGACGGCACGTTTACCGATGTCGCGCAAAAGGCCGGGGTCAGCGACCCGCAGAAGTTCTTTGGGCTCACCGCGGTGTGGTCGGACCTGAACGATGATGGTCATCTTGACCTGCTCGTCGCGAACGATGGCGAGCAGAACTATCTCTACCGGAACAACGGCAACGGCACGTTTACCGACGTTGCCTCTCCGTCAGGCCTGGCGTTTAACCAGGATGGCAGCGAGCAGGCAAACATGGGTATTGCGCTCGGAGACACGCTGCACATTGGTCGCTTCACCATAGCCATCACGCACTTCAGCGACGAATACACGGAGCTGTACCGCAACGACGGCGGCTTGAACTTCACCGATGTCGCCTATGCTTCCGGCATTGCGCGCAGTACGCAGCCTTTCGTGGGCTGGGGCGATGCGTTCGTCGATGTCGACAATGACGGCTGGCCGGATTTTCTGATGGTGAACGGCCATGTGTACCCGCAGGTGGACACGGGCGATGTGGGTACGCAATATCGGGAGCCAAAGCTGCTGTTTCTGAACCAGCGCAACGGCACCTTTCGCGATGTGAGTAAGCTGGCCGGCCCGGCGCTTGAAGTGCCGCAGGTGAGCCGAGGCATGGCGGTGGGGGACTTGTTCAACGATGGCCATGTGGAGGCGGTGATTGAAAATCTTGAGGGCGGTCCCATGGTGCTTAGACCCGAGGGCTCCGCGCGCGCGCGCTGGATTGGTTTTGAACTCGCAGGCGCCGCGACGAACCGGCTTGCGTTGAACACCAGGGTAAGGGTGACCGCAGGCGACCTGGTGCAGGTAGACGAAGCGCGCAGCGGCGGCAGCTATCTTTCGCAGAGCGATCTGCGCCTGCACTTCGGCCTGGGCGAGCACGCCACAGTCGACAAGGTGGAAATTATGTGGCCCGGTGGAAAGACGGAAACGTTGACACACCTCGCCTCCGACTACATATATTCCGTGCTGCAAGGGCAGGGAGTGGTGCCGCATGAGCGCATACGACCTGCCGTGCCGGCGAAGGAAGCTGCACGTGCCGCTGCAAAAACCGGGATACGTTAGCCGACGTGTGCAGTCGTATCAAAAGAAAGCGGCTGCGCCGTGCGTGTAACCTACTCGATCTATTTTCCTGACATCGCCGGCTGCGTCTCGGTCGCGGCTTTCAGTTGCTCGGGCTGTGACATGGAGGGCGGTGCGGCATCGGGGGCGCTACCCCACTGCTTGTTCGGCTGCGGACCCATGGTCAGGACGAGTTTCCCGCCGCCCGCAATGTCGTCATGCGAGAACCAGGGCTTGTTCCACGGTTTGCCGTTGAGGGTGGCGGACTGAATGTAGATGTTGGTGTCCGAGTTGTTGTTCGCGGTGATCTCAAACGTCTTGCCATTGCCGAGGTGCATGGCGATGTGGCGGAACAGCGGGCTGCCCAGGATGTAATTGGGGCTTGAAGGGTCAACGGTGTAAAAGCCCATCGCGCTCATGACGTACCAGGAGGACGTGGAGCCCTGGTCGTCCATGCCGGGGAAGGCATAGCCGGAGGCGTCGCTGCCGTACATCTCGCGGAGAATCTTGCGGACGAGGGCCTGGGTCTTCCAGGGCTGGCCGGCCCAGTCGTAGTAATACGCCGACTGCTGGTCGGGCTGGTTGCCTTGCACATACTCGCCGACGAGACCGGTGCAATCGCGGCAAATGCCTTTGGGGTTATAGGGCGTGGAGAAGAACTGGTCGAGCTTGGCGGCGAACTTTTCGCGGCCGCCGAGCTCGTTGGCGAGGCCCTGCACGTCGTACGGCGTGAGCCATAGGGTCGACCAGCCGGAGGCCTCCTTCATCATGAAGTTGTAGTAGGGTTCGCCGGGATCAAAGGGCGAGATCCACTTGCCGTCCGCGGTGCGGCCACGCACAAAACCGATCGATGGGTCGAACACATTGCGGTAGTTTTCGGCCCGCTTCAGGAACATCGCGGCGTCGTCCTGCTTGCCGAGACGCTTTGCGTACTGGGCCATGGCGTAGTCGTCCCAGCTGTACTCAAGCGTGGTAGCGGCGCCGGCCTTGCCGCCGGCGTACGGCGGGCTGGGATTGTTCGGTGGAATAAAGTCCGAGATCCAACCCTGCTGCATGTACTCGGCCAGGTAGCCTCTCGGACCTGCGGGATCGGTCGCATTCTTGCGCAGGAACTCGTAGGTTCCGGCCCAGTCGAAATCAAGCCCTCGCTCCCAGTCGCCGAGATACATGAAGACGGCATTGTCGCCGTGAAACGAAGTAGGCATGTAGCCGGACTCGCGGGCCTGATCGAGGGTTGAGCGCAGGATATTTTCCTTGACCTGCGGTTCAAGCAGGGTGAGCAGGACTATCTGGTTCCGGCCGGTATCCCAAAAGGGAACTGCGCCGTAGCGATCGTAGGCGGCTGTCTTTTGTACGCCGTCCAGTCCGGTGAACTGCTCACCTTTGCGCGCGACCAGGCGCGGGCTGTCGAAGGAGTGGAACAGGCAGGAGTAGAAGAGTATCTTCTCCTTCTCTGTGCCGCCTTCCACCTCGATCTTGTTCAGCTTGTCGGCCCAGGCGGCTTCGGCTTGTGCATGGATTCGGTCGAAGTCCCAGCCTGGGTCTTCGGTCTTCAGCCGCTGCTCGGCTTGCTCATAGCTGGAGCCGTGCGCGATTTTGACCAGGACCTGCTCGCCGGCGTGGGTTGAGAACTGCAGATAGCCGCCGGCGTAGAGACCGGAGATGGTGCGTGTATCGGGCTCGATATCCTTGTCGCCGAGCAGCGTGCCGTGAGCAGGATAGTGCGAGGGAGGGACTTCCTTAAACGCGCCGAAGGACTGGAAGGGACGCGAAAACTCCGCGATAAAGTACTCGTCGCTCGAGCTGCGTCCATGACGGCTGTTTCCCTGCGATATCTGTCCGCGCAGCATGGTGTTGCCGACGATCTCGATGGTGCCGCCGGTTCGATCGGTATCGAGCAGAATATGGGCCTGGTCCGTTGAAGGAAAGGTGAAGCGATAGAGACCGGTCCAGGTGGTGGCGGTCATCTCGGCCTGGATATGGAAGTCATCGAGAAAGACGCTGTAGTAGCCGGGGGAGGCGACCTCGCGCTTCTTGTCGTAGACGGAGGGGGTGCGCTGCGGAGGAGGGGACCAATCACCGACGACGGGCATGATGGTGGGGCCGCCGCCGCCGTAGCTACCGTAGGAGAAGCCGAAGATCGAGCGGTTGGGGTAGTAATACGTGGCCGGGACGCCTGCTACGTACTGCAATGCGAGATTGGCGTTGATGGGGGCCATCTCAGTAGAGCTATGGGGCAGGGTGGCGCCGGGCGAGGTGAAGCCGGAGTAGAGCTGCTCCCCCGGAGGCGGGGCGTTGCCGATGAACTTCCGGTTATCGAGAGGAGCGGTGCCCACGAGGGGATTGGCGTAGTCGACAGGGCGTTTGCCGGTGCCCTGCGCAAGCGCTATCGGGGCCAGCAGCGTGGCTGCGATCAGATTCACCGCGGCGGCGCGGCTGGGGGATAGGGACACGAGCAATCTCCTGAGACTACGTTTGCAACTGCGTTTGCCTGCCGATAAACCCGGTTCGATTCTAGTTCAAAACTGCACGCGCGCTCCGAGCTGGCCGGTGCGCGAGGTCCCGGAGACGCCGGTAACCTGGCCGAAAGTGGTGCTGTTGGGGTTCGTGTCGGGCGAGTTGACATAGTGGCGGTTGGAAACGTCGTAGAACTCGCCGCGGATAGTGGCCTGGAAGCGGCCCTCCGGGCCGAGCGCAAAGGCCTTGCTCAGCGAGACGCTTTCGTTGGCGACGCCGGGGTTCCAGCGCCAGTTGTTGTAGATATACGGCGTGTTGCCCAGGGTACCGAGCGCCGGGGTGGTAAAGAGGCTGGGGCTGAAGTCCTGGTTGTGCGGATCGCGTGTGTTGCCAAGATCGACGTTATGGCCGTGGAAATGATTTTTGATGTTATCGGCGGTGACACCGGGTGCGAAGTTATCGCGCTGACGGTTGAAGAAGAAGGGGTACTGCACGGGCGAGTTGACGGTACCCATGGGGCCGCCGGAGCTGTAGCTGAGGAAGGAGCCGAGTGTCCAGCCGCCGACCGCCTCGTTGAGCAAGCGGCCGTTCGACAGGAAGAGCTGACCCTGCCCGAAGGGAAGGTGGTAGGTAAGGTAACCGCTCAGGATCTGCAGCTGATCGGTTCCCTGGACATAGCCGTGCGAGGCTGGGATGTCGGCGGCGCTCTGATAACCGTAGACACCGTTGCCGCCGGGGGCGGAGCGCCGCTGCAGGTTGCTGCCGACAAGGTGGGAAAGCGTGTAACTCAAATCGACATTGAGATTATAGGAGTTGCGCGCCTTGACCTCGGCGACGAAGGCATTGTAGGAGCTCCCGCCGATCTGCTGGTCTGTAATGAAGTCGATCGTGTTGTTATAGGAGGCGGCCTGCGGGATGGGCGCGATCGCGGCGTAGGCGGGCCCGTTGAAGCCCTGGTAGGGGTACGGCACGCCCGCAGCCGCGGCCTGTCCGGGGTTGCTGACCGTGTCGTTGATGTGGCCGGAGGTGAGCAGCCGGCTGTACGTGTTGAAGTCCGGATAGTTAATGCCGACCGATTCGGGAGTGTCGTGCAGGTCGCTGCCGCGGCTGCCCATGTAGCGGGTGTCGAGAATGATGTTCTTGGCGAGCTCGTACTGGATGCCGGCGTAGAAGTTCTGGGCGCGGCCGAGGTGGAGGGTCTTGGGACTGATAGTGAGCGGGTTGTCGTAGCCGAAGCTGGTCTGGTTGATCGTGCGGGCAAGGTTCTGGGTCTGGCCCGGATAGCCGTTGGCCCAGTTGAAGGCGGTGGCGCCGGGTACGTTATTGGGCACCTGGTTGGTGCCGGTCCAGAACTCGGCCTGCTGCGACGGAAAACCGTAACCGTAGCCGGAGTTGAACTCGCCGAGCGGCACATAGTAGAGGCCGTAGTTCGCGCGGGCGACTAACTTATCCGTGACCTGGTAGGCGCCGCCGAGATGCGGGCCGAACTGGTGGAGGGAGTTATCGGTCTGGAAGGTGGAGCCGGAGTTCTGCGCGAAGGTCCACGCGCCCTTGTAAGTGCCCCAGGCCGGGTTTTGCTGGGATAGGTCGAAGTTCGTCCAGTGTCCGTCTGCCTGGTGGCCGGCAAAGGTAAAGTCCCAGGTCACGCCCATGTTGAGGGTAAGTCGGCGGTTGACTTTCCAGTCGTCCTGCCCGAAAGCAGTGATGTATTTCTGCCGGGGATAGGTCGGGTAAGGAATGTTCTGCGAGGCGGACTGCACATTGCCAAGCAGCAGGTTGGCGAAGGCGCTGCCGACATAAGGAGTGACCGACGTATCCGTTGGGCCGCCGGTGACGTTGCTGAAGTTGTAGTTCTGGATGTTGCCGCCGTAGCTGGTGTTGAGACCCTGGAGAAAGACCTGGCCGCCAAACTTAAAGGAGTGGTTGCCACGCTGCCAGGCTACGGTGTCCTGAAAGTGGTAGCCGTAGTAGTTCTGGTAGGAGTAGACGGAGGTGCCAAGGTTCTGCTCGCCAACACCGTTTGAACCATTGAAGCTGATGGTCGGGAAGGCGGCGCCGTCGGGGTTGAAGCCGTACTCCGCGGCGCTCGATACCTGGTTGACCGGCACCTGGGTGTACTGTGTCGATGAGTAGCCGAGGCCGACGGTATTGAGCAAGTTCGGAGTGATGGTGTAGTTATCAACGATACGCGCGATGAAGTTCGGCGTGTTGTTGCTCCACTCCGCCGAAAGCGGTCCGGGATTAGCAAAGCTGCTGACCAGCCCGCCGCCTGCGCCGCTGGTAACACTGATCCATTTGACATAGTCGAACGAGGCGCTGACATGGTGGCCGCTCGAAAAGTTGTGATCGAGCTTGATGTCGTAGGAGCGCTTGGTTTCGCTCGGAGTATTGCTGACGACCGAGGGAAAGTTGTTGTAGATACGGCTGGTCAGCGTGGGCTGGTAGTACTTCTGGTAAAGCCCGATAATATTCTGCGTCTGCGCGCTCTGGATCCGGTTGGCCGGAATGATGTTGTTTGCGAATGGCGTCGCGCATGTCACGCCATTCACGGTCCTTTGCGTAAGCGGGTCGAATATCTGGCCGTACTGGTAAGGCAAGCCGGTGCAGGGATTGATGGATGGCGCTTTCGTGGCCGGGTTGATGACGTTTCCCTGGTTCGTGCCGCCAGTGAGCAGTTCGCTGAAGTCACCGGCCAGCATGCTGGCGGTAGGCACAGTCAAGGCGTTCGGATTGAGGGCATCGTTCGTCTGGCTGTAGTACTCGTAGTCGCCGAAGAGGAAGGTGTGATTCTTCCAGAGGGGTCCGCCGAGGCTGCCTCCGTAGTCGTTGAAGCGGTCTCGAGGCCGCGGGGTGTGGAAATAGTCATCCTGCCAGGAGTTGGCATTGAGCGCTTCGTTTTGGAGGAACTCAAAGGCGCTGCCGTGGAGTTTGTTGGTGCCGGACTTGAGCTCAAAGAGTAGTACGCCGCCGCCTGTTGAGCCGAGCTCGGCGTCGGCGTTGGTGGTGATGACCTGCGTTTCCTGGATGGCCTCGAGGCCCGGCGTTGCGATCGCGCCCTGCGGGCCGGCATCGGCGTCCACGCCATCGACATAGGCGGTATTGGTCCAGGAGTTGGCGCCCCCGAGATAGAGAGTGCTGTACACCTGGTTGCCGGAGATGCCGGACTTGGCGGCGCTCGGCGTGCTCTGCACCAGCAGCTGTACGGCATCGCGCCCGTTGGTCGCGTTGAGCGGCAGGTCGCGAAGAGCTTCCTCTTCAAGCGTGTTCGTCACCGTCGACGTCTCAGAGTCGAGCAGTTGCGGCGCCGCGGTCACAGAAACGGTTTCGCCAGCGGAGCCGAGCGGCATCATCACATTGAGAGACTGAATCTGCGTTGCGACCAGGTGCACCGAGGACTGCACATCCTTGAAGCCGGCGTGGGTCATCTTGACGGTGTAGTCCCCAATGGGGAGTTCCTTAAGACTAAAGGCGCCGTCGTTGTTACTCTGACCGGTGAAGGTGGCGCCGGTTGAGTTGTCGCGAGCGGTGATGCTGACGCTGGGTAAAACGGCCCCAGACGGGTCGGTGACCTGGCCGGAGACCGTGGCGCGGTCAGCCTGAGCGAAGAGAGCGCCGGCACATGCGAACTGCAGCAGCACTGCTCCTGCAAAACGAAAGACAACGATCGGATGCCTGGCCATCCTGGTAACCTCCACGGGCGAGTTTGTCCTTGCGCAGGCGTGGCCCGAGACGGGCGAAGACTGCGCTGGCGCTGTGCCTGCCGAAGCACGATGAAAAGTCCGGCAGCTTGCTTGCTGAACGTGGAATGCTTTCCACTCTGTCCGGGAACAACGTAGTGATCGGTGGGCACCTTTGTCAAAAGTTTTCTGAGGGATGTTCAAGGCAGAACCTCCGCTTGACATTCACGTGCGCCGATTGGTAGCGTTTCCGCGATTTCCCGCAGCTGTCCTCGCCGGTCGTGAACTGCTGCCGGAAGTGTGCCTCAAGGAGAACGCCATGCCCCTGTCCCGTCGCAGCTTCCTCGCTTACAGCGGCGCCGCCGCTGGCCTTCACGCCATGCCGGCCTTTGCCGTACAAACCGGATCCCGTGAGAACGGCTCGCTGCCGCGGCTGCCGGATGCGAACTTCCTTGAAGCTGCTGACCTTACCGCGCTGGACGGCGACGAGCAGACGCTGCTGGCCACGCTGGAAGGCCAGGTGAACCGCACCGAGCCCAGGATCTATCTCCACTGGGGGACGGACCAGACCAATGCGAAATGGCTCAACACGATCCGGACGCCGCACCGCGTGCTTTCAAATCCGTGGGAGCTGCTGGACCGCTACCGCTCCGAGGTTCGCGGGGCTGTTCTGTACGACGTCAATGTACCGGATTCCGTGAACGTCGCGACGGCGATCGCGAGCCTGCGCGGCGGCGTGATTGCCACGCCCGCGCTGGCCAAAGCGCACCAGCTCGAGGTGCTCGACGATTTGACGGGGCGTTTCACCGACACGGTCTCAGCCTATGAGTACGCGCTTGCGCATGTGTGGCCACATCTTTCCGACCGCATCCTTACGGCGATCTCGCCGACGAACACGATCCAGGTTGCGAACGTGCCGTGGACGGTAGTCCTGACAGAGCCGCGGCCGATTACCGATGCCTCGAATAAGGCGACCTACACGATCGATCTGAGCAAATACCTGGGCGGCGGGGCAGTGTATGTGCGGTTCCGCGATAACATCCCTACAGACGGCTACGGACCCGCGGTGCAGCAGGTGACGGTGACGGCGGATGGCGCGACAGTGGCCTCGTTTGCGCCGGGCACTACGGCGGAGGGACCGTTCCTGTTCGACGCGGACGGCTCGCAGCTGGCGAGCGGCGGATGGCGCTTCGCCGATGGGTACAACTACTTCACTTACGCGTTTACGCCGCCTGCCGACACCAAGCAGCTGATGATGCAAGTGTTGATGTGGAATGAGTTCGCGGTGGACGCGACCGCGACCGCGCCGAGTGTGCAGCAGGGCAATGCGGTGTTCCGCGACTACATCGTCGCGACGCAGGCTCCGGTTTTCTGGCTGGACCCGGAGATCGCGGATCAGGCCGCGCTGTTTGAAACCATCGCGCAGCGGGCCAAGCCGAACACACCCTACCTGGGCTGGTTCCCGCTGGGGCACGAAATGCCGGGCGTAACGCTGCTGAGCCGGTACGCCTCTCCGGTCGTTGCGGCGGACAACCTGTTCAATGGCTCGGTGTTCGCGGGCGTTCGCGAAAAGGTGGAGGCGAAGGTGCCGGCGCCGCCTCCGGTGCCGAAACTTGAGAACAAAATCTATCTCACCTTGACAATGGTCGAGGGGGATAACGTGCAGTACTGCCAGCACCGGTTGCGCGACCTATGGGACGACCCGGGCCGCGGCAGCGTACTGCTGAACTGGAGCATCAGCGTGCTGCTGCTCGACATCGCGCCGGGCTTCCTGAACTACTACCAGACCACTCGCACGGAAAACGACCTGCTGCTGGCAGGTCCTTCAGGAGCGGGCTACACGTATCCGGCGGAGTGGCCGGCGCAGGCCTTTGAGGTGTTCACCAAGCACACGGGCGAGTACATGCAGCGCACCGGCATGAACACGCTGTTTGTTTACAACCGCAGCGACACGACCAACCTGCCGCTAACTCCGGAGTTAGTCGCGCCGTATCAGCGAAACATTCCCGGGCTGCTCGGGATTGTGCTGAATTATGACCCGACAAGCGTGGTGAGCGTCGTAAATGGGCTGCCGGTGGTCACGCTGCTCGGCGTCAACGACATCGCGGGAGGGCAGGCGCAACTGGCGAAGATAGCCGCCGGCTGGGATGGCAACTCGCCCTTGTTTGTCGCTGCAGGCATCGAGTCATACACAGCCGAGCTAACGCCGACCGGGGTCACTCAGATTACGGACACACTCGGGTCCGAGTTTGAGATCGTTCGGGGAGATACTTTCTTCCAGATGCTCAGCCGTATGCAAAAGCACCGGTAATGTATTCGGCTTTGGTGGAAATCAGTGATGTAGTCTGAAGCATACTGTTTCCATATCGCATTCTGCTTATCTGGAGAGCGCCCGTGTTTCCTGCCAACCTTTCGTTCGCCCATTTCAGCAGCATTCTGACTGTCGCCATCATGCTGGTCGCTTCACCGCTCGCGCTCCACGCCGCCACACCTGATGCAGGTCCTGCCGCCGCAGACATTCTCAGCAAAGCCGAGGCCCAGTCCCGCGCCGAGCACAAGAACATCCTGCTGGACTTCGGTGCTTCCTGGTGCGGCAACTGTCGTCTCTACGACCGGTTTCTTGCTGATCCGCAAATGCACGCGATCATGAGCCGCGGTTTTGTCTTTGCAACCATGGACACCGGCGAACGCCAGGGTGATGCAAAGCATGCAAATACTCCCGGCGGCGTGGACTTCGAGGATTCTATCGGGGGAAAGGGTGAGGGTTTTCCCTGGCTGGTGATGCTTGACGCAAACGGCAACCTCGTCGTGAGCTCCGACCGTCCCGACCCTAAGGCGAAAAGCGGCAAGAGCAATATTGGTTATCCAAATTCTCAGCAAGAGATCGACTGGTTCGTGGAGATGCTCCGCAAGGGGGCACCGCAACTCAGCCAACATGACCTGGCCAGTGTGCACGCCTGGCTCACCGCGCACTCCACAACGGAGCGGCATTGAAGCATATCTTTTTATGGTTTAGATGGTGCGCCCGGAAGGATTCGAACCTCCGGCCTATTGGTTCGTAGCCAATTGCTCTATCCAGCTGAGCTACGGGCGCACATACGGTGCCGCTGGGTGGCCCCGGGCACTTTCTAAAGATAACAAGAGGTCGGGTAGGTGTCCACCCTGCGTGCGGCCTGCTATTGAACGGGAGCTTCAGCGGGGGCGACGGGCTGGGATGGAATTAGAGAGACTTCCTCGATGACGTCGAGGCCGGTGCGTCGGAGCAGCTGCTGCACGATGGCCCTGGTAAGACGGGTTCCGTCGAACTCCACGCGAACCTGTCGGGCGGCTTCGTTGACGCGTACGGCGCGAATTCCGTAGACCTCGGAGAGATTGTTGAGCGCCATCATCGTGCGCTCGGTGGGGTGCTCCGCGTAGCGGAACAGGACGTCGGTGGGCATCATAGTGCCCTGATCATACCAGTGGAAGTTGCTCGCCCCGGATTACTCGAGCGCCTTGAGGTAGCCCTGAATCTCCGGGTCTGTCCAGTCCTGCGCGCCGATGAACTTGCGCCGGACGACCCCGTTGCGGTCGAGGATGAATGTTTCCGGAGGACGCGTGGTGCCGAAAGCCTCGTTGGAGCGTCCGCTGGGATCGAGCGCCGTGTGGAGGGTGATGTGGTGAAGGCGCAGGAAACGCGCGTACGCCTGGGGATCCCGGTCAAAGGAGACCGCGAGCACGCTGACCCCGGGCATCTGCTGCTGCAGCGCTTCGAGCGAGGGAAACTCCAGCAGACAGGGGCCGCACCAGGACGCCCAGAAGTTGAGCACAACTGGACGCCCGCGCAGTGAAGCGAGAGGGCGCCCCGGCAGGTTGAGCGCCGGCGCAGGTTTGCCCAGCAGGCCCAGCGAGGCTTTGCCGGTGTTGCAGGCGGGCAGCATCAGCGCGAAAAGCAGCGCGAGCGGAGCGAGTAAGCGGCGGCGTGGCACGGGGGACAGCACACCTTTTATCATAGGTGTTTGCTACGTGGGCCAGGGAAGGGCAACGGAATGGACGGGATGGAGCCGGTGGAAACGCCGGCGGGTCTGGTGATGAGCGTGATCGTGCCGGCGCGGAATGAGGAAGCGAACCTGCGGGCCTGCCTCGACTCACTCATGGCACAGTCAGAGCCGGGCTGGGCGCTGGGCGAGCAGTGGGAGCTGCTGGTGGTCGATGACGGCTCGATGGACCGCACGGCTGAGATCGCGCACTCCATCCACGGCGTCACGGTGCTGGCTGCCCGTATGCCGCTGCCGAGGGGCTGGACGGGCAAGGCGAACGCCTGCTGGACCGGCGCCGAACACGCGCGCGGGCAGTGGCTGCTGTTTACCGACGCCGACACCGTGCATGCTCCGGGCTCGCTGAGCCGCGGTGTCATCGAGGCGGAGCGGTACAAGGTCGCGATGCTGTCGTACTCGCCGAAGCAGGTGGTCCCCGGGTTGCTGCAGGCAGCGGTGATGCCGCTGGTCTTCTCTGAGCTGGCGACGGCATACCCGGCGACGCAGGTGAACGACCCGGCGAAGCGGATCGCGGTGGCGAATGGGCAGTTTCTGCTGCTGCGCGCGGACGCGTACCGCACCATCGGCGGCCACCGCGAGGTTTCGGCTTCGCTGGTTGAGGATGTGGACCTCGCCTTCCTGGCGAAGCGCGGGGGCGTGGGGCTGCGGTTTCGCTACGCGCCTGAGGTGCTGGAAGTGCGGATGTATGCGGGCTTCGGGGCGATGTGGCAGGGCTGGACGAGAAACCTGGCGTTGCTGATCAACAACGTCCTGCCGCTCGCCGTCTGGCGGCTGCTGGATGTGGCCATGCTATGGGGATTGCCCCTGTTGGCACTGCTGTACCCCACGCCGTTTGTATGGGTACGCGTGGCTTTCTGGCTGTTGTGGGTACGCACGGTGCTGCGGGTGTACCGGCGGGCGGCGCGCTCAAACTTTTCAACCGGCGATGTGTTGCTGAGCGTGGCGCTTGGACTGCCGCTGTTCGCCGCGCTTGCCTATGCGAGCTGGTACCGGGTGCGTCTGCTGAAGCGCGCAAGCTGGAAAGGCCGCGAGTACCCGGTATCGGCGCGCCGGTAAAATACAACAGTGCCAAGGAAACGCATGCGAGGGAGACTGCTCGAATGATTTTGTTGACGAGAAAGGCCGAGTGGAGCGCCTCGCACTACTATTGGGGCGAGGGCTGGAGCGAGGAGGAGAACGTGCGCCACTTCGGCAAGTGCGCCAATCGCAACGGTCACGGGCACAATTACACACTTGAGGTGACCGTGCGCGGCGAAGTGGACCCTGAGACCGGCTTCGTTGTAGACCTGAAATGGCTGAAGGACGTGCTGGAGCGCGAGGTGATCGCTGTGTATGACCATCGGCACCTGAACCTCGAAGTCCCGGAGTTTCGCACCGTGCAGCCGACGACCGAAAACATTGCGATTGCCGTATGGCGAAGGCTGCAAGGCAAGGTGGGCGCAGTCGCCGCGCTTGACTGCGTGCGCGTATACGAGACGGCTGACCTGTTCGCCGAGTACAGGGGCGAGGCGTGAGAGCGTACCTGGGGCGGCGGTACAGGTTCTGCGCGTCGCACCGGTTGTTTTGCCCGGAGTGGGACGAGCTGCGCAACCAGGAGGTCTTCGGCAAGTGTGCCAACCCGTACGGCCACGGCCACAACTACACGGTCGAGGTGCTGCTGGGCGGCGCGGTCGATGCTGTAACGGGGATGGTGTTCGACCTTGCTGCGCTGGATGCGATTGCCGCGCGCGAGGTGGTGGAACCGTTCGATCACACCAACCTGAACCTGCTGTCTCGCTTTGAAGGTACTGTGCCGACCAGCGAAAACCTGTGCATCGCAATTTTTGAACAGCTGGATAACGCGCTGCCCCAAGGCATGTTGCAGCAGGTGCGCGTGGAAGAAACGCCGAACAACTTCTTTACCTACCGCGGCGATCGAGCGGAGAGACAGGGGCCAGGAAGCAGATGAAGCAGGAAGCAAAAGAGAATGGCCTGCCAGCGACGGGACTTTCCGGCGTGAGCACGGAGGAGCTTTACCGCGAGTTGATCTACCGCTTCGACGGAGACCCCTCGCGCGATGGGCTGCTGAAAACGCCCGAGCGCGCCGCGAAAGCGATGCAGTTCCTCACCAGCGGTCTCGACCAGAAGCCCGAAGAGATCCTGCAAAGCGCGCTGTTTGACGTGGACTACGACGAGATGGTCATCGTCAGGGACATCGAGATGTACTCATTGTGCGAGCACCACATGCTGCCGTTCTTCGGCCGCGTCCATATCGCGTACATCCCGCAGGGTAAGGTTGTGGGGCTCAGCAAGCTGCCGCGGCTGGTCGATGTGTTTGCGCGACGGTTACAGGTGCAGGAGCGCATGACACGGCAGATTGCGGAGGCGATCGAGGCGTCGATCCACCCGATGGGCGTGGGTGTGGTGATCGAGGCGCAGCACCTGTGCATGATGATGCGCGGGGTGCAGAAGCAGGCTTCGCACACGGTGACGTCCGCGATGCTGGGCGTCTTCCAGAAACAGCGAACTCGCGCGGAGTTCCTGTCGCTGGTGCGCCCGCAGCACGGCGCATGAACGGGCTGCTGCTGGTGGACAAGCCAGGCGGGATGACCTCGCACGACGTGGTGGCGCGGGTGCGGCGCATGACCGGCGAAAAATCGATCGGGCACCTGGGCACGCTGGACCCGATGGCGACCGGGCTGCTGCCGCTGCTACTGGGCAAGTGGACGCGCCTAGCGAAGTTTTACGGATCGCTCGCGAAGACGTATACAGGTGTGGTCCGGTTCGGCTATGCAACGGACACGTTCGACGCTGAAGGCGAGCGCACCACTGAATATGTCACTCCGTCGGTGACAGATTGCCTGCTGCGCGAGATGGCCGAGGGTTTCATGGGGGTGAGTGAGCAGATGCCGCCTGCGTACTCCGCCAAGAAGATCGGAGGCAAGGTAGCTTATGCGCTGGCGCGGGCAGGGCAGGCGCCGCAGCTCCGCCCGGCTCGTATCGAGGTGAGCGCGTTCGACCTGGAGCCGATGCGCCCGGGGCCGGATGGCACGGTCGATGTGGCTTTTCATCTCGCGATTTCAGCCGGCGGCTATGTGCGATCGGTTGCCCATGCCATGGGCCTGCAGGCGGGCTGCGGCGCACACCTTTCGGCCTTGCGCCGCGTTGCGGCGGGGCCGTTTACGCTGGAGCACGCATGGGCGCTCGACGATATTGAAGCCGCAAGCCAAGCCGGGACGTTGGAGCAGCAGCTGCCGCATCCGCGAACCCTGCTGCCGGAGCTGCCGAACGTGACTGCGGACCCGGCGACGCTGGCACGCCTGCGGCACGGCATGGCGATCGCACTGCCGGAGTTCTCGCAGGCTCCGCTGGTCAAGGTGTTTGCCGGGCAAAGGGACCTGGCGGCTATCGCCAGCAGGGTCGCCGGGGTGCTCTTCCAACCCAGCATCGTTCTGCTCGAGCAGACTACTTAGTAAGCATTTTTTCAAGGTAAGGCAGCACGGTTTGCGCGACCTTGCGATAGCCCTCTCCGTTCGGGTGCATGGAGTCCTGGCTCATCAGCTCATCCTGTCCGTACACACCTTGCAGCAGAAACGGCACGAGAGGCAGATGGTTTTGCGCGGCGAGCGTTGGATAGATCGCGTCGAACTGCTGGACATACTCAGGCCCGAGATTGGGCGGAAGCGCCATGCCTGCGATCAGGACGCGGATGTGCGCGCGCTCGAAACTATGGATCATGGACGAGAGATTGTGCACGATGCCCGGCACCGGCTGCCCGCGCAGCCCGTCGTTCGCGCCAAGCTCCAGGATGACAATGGACGGATGGGCCGCGAGCACGGCGGGCACCCGCTCCAAGCCGTCCTTAGTGGTGCTTCCGGACACGCTCTGGTTGAGCAGCCGCACGTGGTAGCCCGCCGCAGCCAGCGATTTACCCAGGAAGTCGGGGTAGGACTGCCCGGGCTGGGCGCCGTAGCCGGCCGTAAGGCTGTCGCCGAAGCACACGACCGTCTGCGCGTGCGCGGCGACGCTGGTGCCGATAAACAGAAGTAAGGCGAAGAATCGCAGCATGCCTTCCCAGTGTAGTTCGCTCATGCTGGAATGGATGTAGGGCAGCGGGCGTCCCGTTTGCCCCGGCAAACGTCGAAGAGTAGCGGAGTGAGGCATAGCAACGATGGTTGAAGCACGTGGATTATGGAAGCGGATGCGCACCGGCGGCAGCACGGTCGAAATCTTGAAAGGGATTGACCTGCTGATACCCGGCGGGCAGTTCGTCGCGATCATGGGGTCATCCGGCTCCGGGAAGAGCACCCTGCTGGGGCTGCTTGCCGGCCTTGACAGTCCGAGCGAAGGGTCCGTCCTGGTGGATGGGGTCGACATCAGCCGCATGGCGGAGGACAAGCTCGCGCAGGTGCGAGGCTCAAAAATAGGCTTCGTTTTCCAGAGTTACCAGCTCATTCCAACCCTGACCGCCCTTGAAAATGTGCTGCTGCCGTTTGAGCTGAACGCTCGCGGCGACGGACGGGCCAGGGCGCGCGCGCTGCTTGAAAGCGTAGGGCTGGCAGGCCGGCTCAACCACTACCCGGTCCAGCTATCAGGCGGTGAGCAGCAGCGGGTCGCGCTTGCCCGCGCCTTTGTGCTGGAGCCGCCAATTGTGCTGGCCGATGAGCCGACGGGCAATCTCGACTCAAGCAATGGACAGCATGTGCTGGAACTGCTGACAACGCGCCAGCGCGAGGCCGGCACCACGCTCGTGATGGTGACCCACGACCCCCAGATCGCCGAGCGGGCCGACCGGCGCATCGTGCTGCGCGACGGCATGATCGTAACGGACGAGATGCTGCACGGCACGGCTGCCGAGGGTACCGACAGCGAAGGACTGGCGATGCTGCCGATCGGCGTGGCCGACATGGGGCGCGCGTAGATGGCGACCGGCACCGACAAACCCGCGCTGCCCTGGATGACAGCGCTTCGCATCGCCGCGCGGGAGCTTATGTTTGCGCGGGTCAAATTCATCTTTGTCATCCTGTCGGTCGCGATCGGCGTGGGCGCGTTGACCGGGGTGCGGGGCTTTGCCGACTCGTTCAGCACCACGCTGCTGGGGCAGGCGCGCTCGATCCTCGCAGCCGACCTTTCAGCGAAGATGACGCGGGTGCTGCGGCCGGATGAGCGGGAACGGCTCGACAGCTTTGCCGCGCAGTCTGGCGCGCAAATGACGCAGGTGACGGAAATGGCGTCGATGGCCGGGGTCGAGGGCGATCCGGTGCCGCTACTGGTTTCGCTCAAGGTCATCGACCCGAAGCTCTACCCGTTTTACGGCAAGCTCAAGCTTGACCCGGCGCAGCCATTGAGCGGCGCCATCGGTGACCACTCCGTGGTCGTCGATGAGAGCCTGCTGGTGCGCCTGCACACGCAGGTGGGCGCCATGCTGCGCATCGGCGGTCAGCCCTTCCGCATTACCGCGCTGATCACGAGGGAGCCCGATCGGCTTACGGCAGGCGTCGGCATCGGTCCCCGCATTATGATGACGCGCCATGCGGTTGAGGCGATCGGGCTGCTGCAGCCGGGCAGCCGGTCCACGGAGCGCTTCCTGTTCCGGCTGCCTCTCGGTTCGTCCATCGTGAAGGATCGCGCGGCGCTTGAGCATGCATTGCCTGAAGCGCAGATCGGCGACTATCGCGAGGGCTCGCCCGAGCTGACACAGGGGCTCGATGAAGCGCGCGGACTGCTGAGCCTGATCTGCCTGGTCGCGATGGTGCTGGGCGCGATCGGCGTGGCCATGGCGATGCGGGCGCACCTGCAGCAGCGTATCGACGGCATCGCGATCATGAAGTCGATGGGTGCGCGGTCAGCCGACGTTCTGCGGATTTATGTTTTGCAGACGCTGCTGCTGGGCTGCGCCGGCGCACTGCTGGGCGTGGTGCTGGGGGTTGGGGTGGAGTGGGCGCTGCCCCGGCTGATGGGGTCGCTGCTGCCGTTGCGTCCGCCGCTTCGACTGCCCTGGCTGCCGATTTTCGGCGCGTTTTCAACCGGCATTCTCACCACCATGCTGTTTGCCGTTCCGCCGCTGCTTGACGTGCGGAATATTCGACCGAGCGTGGTGCTGCGCAGGCTGGTGGAGTCGCCGGAGGAGGGGCCGCGGCTGCGCTCGTTTGCAAAGCGCGTTGGCGGCGCATGGGTGCAGATTGTTGCCGGGGTCGTCATCGTGCTGGCGCTCACCGTGATCGCGGCGCTCTTGTCAGACTCCTGGAAAGGCGGCGAGTGGTTCGCGGGCTCGCTTGCATTGTCCCTGCTGATCCTGCTGGCGCTCGCGGCGGGCCTGCTGCGGGTGTTGCGGCTGGCGCTCGATCGCGCACGGCTTTCGCTGCCTTCCACGCTGCGGCATGGCCTCGCCAACCTGTACCGGCCCGGCAACCAGTCCGCTGCGGTGCTGGCGGCGCTCGGGGTAGGCGTCATGCTGATCCTCAGCGTCTTCCTGATGCAGCGCTCTATCGTCGAGCGCATGCACGAAGCCATGGCCTCGAACACCCCGAACGTCTTCCTGATCGATATCGCTTCATCAGAGCTGGACGGGGTAAGAAAGCTGGTGCTGGCGCAGCCCGGCGCGGAGAAAAATTTCGAGGCGCTGCCTATCCTGAGCGGCACGCTCACTTCGCTTGAGGGCACGCCGATCCACGACCTCGACCGCAAGCAATACCACATGCGGCTGCGCCGTACCCTTAACTTCACCTGGAGCGAGCAGCCGCCGGCCGGCATTTCAATCAAGCAGGGAGGCTGGTGGGGCAAGGGGGATACGAACTCGGTTGCCGTGGTGACCAGGGTGGCCGCGCGATTGAACCTGCACGTCGGCTCGCAGGTTGGCTTCGCTTCTGACGGGCACGAGTTCAAGTCGACCGTTCGCGCAATCTACGAGGTCGACGGACAGCACATCTCCAGCCGCAGTGAGTTCATCTTTGCGCCGGCCCAGCTCAGCAGTATGCCGGTGGTGTGGTATGCGGCGATGCACATGCAGCCCGCGCGCATCGCACAACTACAGCAGGTGCTCTTCGCGCACTACCCGACGGTCACCGCGATCAACATCGCGGATATCCTCGACACGATTCAGCAGGTTGTCGGGCAGATCACGCTGGTGATCCGTTTTCTCGCAGGCTTTTCGATCCTCTCCGGCATGGTGATCCTCGCGTCCAGTATCGCGAGCACCCGCTTCCGAAGGGTGCGAGAGGTCGTGGTGATGAAGACGCTGGGCGCCACGCGCCCACGCATCGCCGGTATCTTTTCGGTCGAGTTCGTGGTGCTGGGTCTGCTGGCCGGGACCGCGGGCGCTATTTTTGCCGTTGGCCTTTCGCGCATCCTGCTGCACGTGGCCGAGGTGCCGTATGTGCCTGACACGGTGGCAGAACTGGCAGGCGTGCTGCTAACCACGGTGCTGGCAGTGGCAACCGGCTGGGCTGCAAGCTTCAGGATCCTGGGGCAGAAGCCGCTCGAGGTGCTGCGGGAAGAGTAAGCGCGTGACGGGGCACCAGCGAGCGGAGACGCTGCTGGCACGCCATCCCGCTCGTTCTTAGGCGTAGTTCATTTGTCCGAGGTCGGCAAGCAGCCCGGGGCCGGTCGGGTGCCAATTCAGCCGCTCCTGTGTTTGCGCGCTGGAAGCCGGCATGTCGAAACCAATAAACCCGCCGAGCCATCCGAAATGGGCCGGCGCTTCCTCCTGGGACAAGCTGACGATCGGCAACTTCAGGCCACGGCCGATGACTTCAGCAATTTCCCGAACCGACACGCCTTCTTCAGCAACCGCGTTATACCTGCTGCCCGCTTCGTGCTTTTCCAGGGCGAGCCTGTAAAGACGGGCGGCATCGAGGACGTGCACCGCCGGCCAGCGGTTGAGCCCATCACCCAGATAAGCGACCGTTCCTTTCTCTCGGGCCACCTGGATGTAGGGGCTGATAAGGCCCTGCTTGACCGGATCGTGAACCTGCGGAAGGCGCACCACCGACACATTGACGCCACGGTCCGACACGGCAACGCCTGCCTGCTCCGAAGCTACACGGGGATTCGGAAGATTGAAGTTCACGACGTCTTCGGTCGCGGGTTTGCCTGGCGCGGTGTTACCCAATCCAGTCCCGGAGGTGATGACGAGCGGACGGTCGGAGCCGACCAGCGCGTCGCCGAGGGCCTCGATGGCGCGCCGGTCCTTTTCGCAATTTGCAATGAAGTTCGAGAAGTCATGATCGAAAGCGCAGTGGATGACGCCGTCCGACAACTCCGCTCCGCGGCGCAGACTCTCCAGGTCCTCAAGATCACCCCGATGCACCTCGGCTCCGGCGGCGGTGAGAGCCTGGGCGCCTGCCTCTGACCGCGTCAGTCCGAGGACCTGGTGGCCCGCATTGACGAGTTCCGGAATAATGGCTGAACCGATAAAGCCGGTGGCGCCGGTGAGAAAAACACGCATAAACAATTCTCCTTTACTTTGTTTGAGGACCACGTTCGAAAGGCCGCATTTGCGCCCTGCCCTTAAATAGATGGAGCGTATGGCTCATACGATCTATACCGATCGTCCGCATTCCTGGCTCAATCGTCCGTCGGCTGTATGGTCCCAGTCTCAGAGGTGTTGTCGCGCAATGGAGCGCGGACAGGGGCCTTACCAAGAAGAAAAAAGGCAAGAACGATCATAGCGACGAGGGAAAGCGATCCAACGCTCTGCTGATAGGACGGCCCCTACAATATGGGCAGAGCAGTCACAGAAAGAGAGAGCACATGGAGATCAAAAGAGTGGGCACGCAGGCTTCCGCCAAGGGCCCTGCAGACTGGTTTACCGGCACGGTGCGCGTGGATGCCTTGTTCCAGGCGCCTGATCCAGCGCTTGTGTCGAGCGCCAGCGTTACGTTCGAACCGGATGCACGTACGGCCTGGCATACTCACCCGCTTGGCCAGGCTCTTATAGTGACTGCGGGTTCGGGATGGGTGCAGCGCGAGGGCGGCCCGATCGAAGACATCCGACCGGGTGATGTCGTGTGGTTCGAACCGGCAGAAAAACACTGGCATGGCGCTACGCCGACCACGGCGTTGACCCACATCGCAATTCAGGAAAGGTTCGACGGTAAAGTTGTCGACTGGATGGAGCACGTTACAGACGAGCAATATCGCAAAGACCGTTGAAGAATTTTCGGCAAGTGTGCTGCTGGTTGCCCCCCAGGGATTCGAACCCCGATATGCTGAGTCAGAGTCAGCTGTCCTACCATTGAACGAGGGGGCAAAACTGCGTGTCGTGGAGGTGTTGCGGGTCACGCGACTTGCTTGATACTAAAGGCGGAAGCGCGGTTTGGTCAACGTGCGGTCTTCGCTGCTGGGTGGTAGCCTGAAAGGTCGAAGCAACCACACACACGAGGGGCAGGAATACGGATGCGGAAGAAAGTAACGGTCGTCGGCGCGGGTAATGTAGGGGCAACGGCAGCACACTGGCTTGCCGCGAAGGAGTTAGCGGATGTCGTCCTCCTGGACGTGATTGATGGTGTGCCGCAGGGTAAGGCGCTCGACCTGCTTGAGGCCATGCCGATCGAAAAGCGGGATTGCCTGCTTACCGGCACCAACGATTACGCCCTCTCCGCCGACTCTGATGTCGTGATCATCACCGCGGGCATCGCGCGCAAGCCGGGCATGAGCCGCGACGACCTGCTGAATACCAATGCGAAGATCATGGCGGACGTGATCAGGCAGGTCGTCGCTACTTCGCCGAACGCTATTCTGATTGTGGTTTCAAACCCGCTCGATGCCATGGCGCAGGCGGCGTTCAAGCACTCCGGTTTTCCGCGCGAGCGGGTGCTGGGCATGGCCGGCGTGCTGGATTCAGCACGGTTCAGGACGTTTATTGCGGAAGAGCTCAAGGTCTCAGTCGAGAATGTCACCGCTTTCGTGCTGGGCGGTCATGGCGACACCATGGTGCCGCTGCCGCGCTACTCGACTGTCGCCGGCATACCGATTACGGAGCTCATGGATGAGGCGACGGTAGCGCGGCTGGTGCAGCGCACACGCGATGGCGGCGCGGAGATCGTGAAATATCTCAAGACCGGCTCAGCGTATTACGCACCGTCGGCTGCCGCGGTCGAGATGGTTGAGGCGATCCTTAAGGACAAAAAGAAGATCCTGCCATGCGCGGCTTACCTGCAGGGCGAGTACGGGATTGACGGGCTGTATGTCGGGGTGCCGTGCAAGCTGGGAGCGAAGGGGCTTGAAGAGATTATCCAGATCAAGCTGTCGGCTGAGGAGCAGGCGGCGCTGCAGAAAAGCGCGGATTCCGTGAAGGAGCTGTGCGGGATTATCGGGGTTTAGAGCGGCTCAAGATATCCCTGGAGAAATGATCTGTAAATCTGGAAAGCTACTTATATATCGCTTCCGGTCAAATGTAACGAGTTGATCGGCTTGAATTAGAGCATGCGCCCCGATGAGGAAGTCTGCCAGGAACTGTTTTGCTACTGAGACTCTGGATGCACGACGGCGGTTTGCGTACGTGGCAAACCGCTCAGCAGCCAGAACCCAAACCTCACGGTCAAGATGCCATTCTACGTTGATGCGGGTCTGCTGAATGAATGCCTCTACCAGTCCGGGCGCAGCGTCTGGATGTGCACAAAGCTCTGCATAAGCTATAGGCGAGAGAAGCAATTCGCCTCATTGCTTAAAGCCCTCAAGCGCTGCCGAAATAAGGGCAGTATCACCTTGTTGCGACCAGATTGCGGAGATTACGTTTGTGTCGAGGGCGGTTTTCATTCCGCGTCATCGCTCCCGCGCATATCTGCTACCCAGGAGTTGATCTCGTCCAGGCTGCGAAATGCAGGAGCGATCCCAATAAAGGGCGTAAAGACATTAGGATTCGAGGTCGTCGGCGTAAGAACGGTCCGGCTGCCCTCCACGGTAAATTCAACGCTATCGCCCTCATGTAGGCCTAGCTGTTGGCGAATCTCCTTCGGGATTGTCACCTGCCCATGACTGTCGATGCGGCTTGTCGTTGCGCTCATAAGCTGACCTCCAGAACTCAAAATACCACCACGATCAGGCTGCCGACAGACAAAGGAGCCCGGCTCGGCGCCAGGCTCCTTTATGTCTCGACCGTGCCTAAACGCGCTCGATCACTACCGACTCCAGAACCACCGGCGTTTTCGGCTTGTCCTGCGCGCCGCGCGGCACCTTCGTGATGGCGTCGACGATACTCTGACCCTCGATCACCTCACCGAAGATGGTGTGATTGCCGGTCAGCCACAGCGTCGGCGCAGTGGTGATGAAGAACTGCGAGCCGTTGGTGTTTGGCCCGGCATTCGCCATCGCGAGCTTGCCCGGCTTGTCAAACTTGTGGGGCGAGCCCTTGGTCTCGTCCTCGAACTTGTAGCCGGGACCACCCATGCCGCTGCCGGCCGGGTCGCCGCCCTGCACCATGAAGTCAGGAATGACACGGTGGAAGATGGTGCCGTCGTAAAGCTTCGTGTCGGTCTGCTTTTCGCCCTTCGGGTTGGTCCACTCGCGCGTGCCCTCTGCGAGGTCGACAAAGTTTTTCACGGTCTTGGGGGCAACATCTTCAAACAAACGGCAGACGATTTCGCCTTGCGTGGTCTTGAACGTGGCATAGGTGCCGGGTGTACGGGCCATAGTTATCTGTTTCTCCTGTGTTTTCCTGCTACTGGGGATTAGATGTGCCCGCAGGCGTTGGCGCTCCTGCGGAGGGCGGTGTTGGGACGGTTGGCGCCGGTATCGGCTGACCGGCCTGCACAATGGTCACCCTGGTGAGGGTGACGGGTGAAAGCGGCTTGTCATTTGAGTCGCGCTGTACCTGTGCTATCGACTTCTCGACCGACACACTCGCGTCATCGCACTGGCCAAAGATGGTGTAGCTGCCGTCAAGCGATGGGTACGCCTGCTCGGTGATGAAGAACTGCGTTCCGTTGGTGTTGGGGCCGCTGTTCGCCATGGCGAGGCGCCCGGGAACATCGAAGGTCAGGTCCGGCACGATTTCGTCCGAAAACATATAACCGCCGTCGCCCGTACCATCGCCCGCCGGGTCGCCGCCCTGGATCATGAAACCAGGGATGACACGATGAAACGTTGTCCCGTTATAGAGCGGGACGTGATGCTCTTTTTTGTGCGAAACGGGGTTGGTCCAGTCTTTGGCGCCGGTGGCCAGACCGATGAAGTTGGCAACGGCGAGCGGGGCCTGCTGGTCGTAGAGCACGCAGCGCATCTGGCCCATGCTGGTATCGAAGACCGCAGTGGGGCCGGTAGGCTGGACGGCCGGCTTAACATTCGAGTCGGGCGAGTCAGGCAGCGCTCCTGCAGTGGTCGCTCCTGCGGAGGGCGGCGTTGTGGTTTGCGCGGGTGGAGTGCCGGGGGCTGGCGGAGCCTGCTGCGCGAATGCGCCGGCCGCAAGAAATAGTGGAGCGAGAAGGAGACTGCGAATGACGGTGCTCATACCAAGGCTTAGACTACCGAATCGCGCCGATGCTTGCCAGTCACGCCCATCAGGTCCGAGCAACCGTATCGAGCACGCTCGAAGAAAAGACCAGGGTGCAAGTGAGAGCCGCGATCAAATGGGCGCCTCCTGCGTCGTCAATCTGCGAGGCCAGGACAAGGGCCACGCTTCCTACTTTGGTCTCCACCTTGCCTTGAGGAAAGAAGCCCCGCGCGCTCCCGCGCTCGTAGTAAGAAACTGACAAGACTCTCGCGTTGTATGTGCCGCGATCCTCCTGTCGGAACAAACTACCGGTAACCACACGGATAGTATTGCCTTGCAGCGTGAGCGTACTGCGCGCCCGTAATCCGCTCAGGGCCAAAGCAAGTTGCTGCGTCACCAGCAGTAAAAGGATGACGTTGGAAAAGTGCCCGAAGCTGTCGACAGGATTGCTACGCAGAAGCCGGAACAGTCCCGCGATGAAGAGGCAAAAGGCGGCGCAGAGGAAAAGCAGGTAAGGCGTTGCCTTGAACCACGCCTTTCTACCGGCTCGTACGCTTACCGTTGTGATGTCTTCATGTTCTGTGACGAGAACATCGGCCATATCGCTTCGCCTTTATCTCATAGGTGCCGCAGGCTGGCACAGTCGCGGTATACGGGTTCATCTACCGCGTAAACACATCCTTCACGGCCTGGATCATCACGTCCCGGCTCACATCTGAGATCGCCTTGGTCAGCGGGATCATCTTGGGGCAGGCATTGACGCAGTTCTGCGCGAAGCCGCACTCCTGGATGCCGCCGTCGCCCATCAGCGCATGAAGCCGCTCGGTCTTGAGAGCTTTGCCCGTCGGGTGCTGGTTGAAGAGTTTGACCTGCGCGATCGTCGCGGCGCCCACAAAGCCGGTTTCCTCGTTGAACTGCGGGCACACCTCCATGCAGATGGTGCAGGAGATGCAGCGGGAGATGGGGTAAGCCTCCTCCTGCTGCTCGGGCGTGATGCGCGGGCCGGAGCCGAGGTCGTAGGTGCCGTCGACCGGGACCCAGGCTTGGACGCGCTTGAGGTTCTCGAACAGGACGGAGCGGTCGACCGAAAGGTCGCGGACCACAGGCATCTTAGTCAGCGGCTCGACACGGACGACGCCATTTTCATGCACTTTTTCGATCAGAGAAGAGCAGGCCATGCGCGCTTTACCATTGATGACCACGGCGCAGGAGCCGCATACCTCTTCGAGGCAATTAGCGTCGTAGGCGATCGGCGTGGTCTCGCGGCCGTCGGCGGTGACGGGGTTCGCGGCAATCTCCATCATGGCGGAGATCACGTTCATGCCGGTCCTGCGCGGCAGGTCGAACTTGTCCCAGTACGCCTCGGCGTCGGGGCTGGCCTGGCGTTTGACCTCGATGCGGACTGTCTTCAACTGGGACGGCTTGCGTGTGTCCAGGGGTGCTGTCGTGGTTGCCATGTTCTTGTGTTCCTTGGTGGTGCTGAAGTCAAAAGCAGATCCTTCACTTCGCTCAGGATGGCTCGATTTCTGGGGCGTACTGTATCTGCGGAGTTACTTCACCGCGTCATAGCGGCGAGGCCGTGGCTTGATGTACTGCGTATCGACTTCCTCAAACGTAAACCGCGGCTCATCCGCATCCGGCGCAAAGCTCGCCTTGGTCGTCTTCAGAAACCGCTCGTCATTCCGCTCCGGAAAATCCGGCTTGTAATGTGCGCCGCGCGACTCATCCCGCAACTGCGCGCCCTGTGTAATCACGCGTCCTATCTGCAGCATGTTATAAAGCTGCCGCGTGAACGCGAAGCTCGTATTTGCCCACGCGCTCTTGTCGCTCAGATTGATGTTTTGGAATCGCTCCAGCAGCTCGACGATCTTCTCATCGGTCTGTTTGAGCGCGTCGTTATAGCGGATGACCGTGACATTCTTGGTCATGGTCTCGCCGAGCTCGCGCCACAGCCGAAACGGGTTCTCGGTGCCGGACGACGACAGGAGCCGCCCATTGATCTCTTCCTGGCGCTTCTTCTCGCTCTCGCCGTGGCCGTTCGACGCTGCACTCGTCAGCCCCTTCGCATACTTCAGCGCGTTCGGGCCGGCTTGGAAGCCGCCGTAGATACATGAGAGCAGGGAATTGGCTCCGAGGCGGTTCGCGCCGTGGTAGTTGTACTCAGCCTCACCCGCGGCGAAAATACCCGGAATGTTGGTCATCTGGTTGAAGTCAACCCACAAGCCGCCCATAGTGTAGTGCATGCCTGGAAAGATCTTCATCGGCACATCACGAGGGTCGTCGCCGACAAACTTCTCGTAGATTTCGAGGATGCCTTCGAGCTTGCGGTTCAGCGTTGCGCGGTCGATATGCGTCAGATCCAGATACACCATTGGCTGCCCATCGATGCCGAGGCCATGCTCGTACACAACCTTATGGATGGCGCGGGTTGCGACATCGCGCGGCACCAGGTTGCCATACTTTGGATACCACTCCTCGAGAAAATACCAGCGGTCGCTCTCAGGGATCGACTTCACATCGCGCGCGTCATTGAGCTTACGCGGCACCCACACGCGGCCGCCTTCGCCACGCGCCGACTCCGACATGAGCCGCAGCTTGTCTTCACCCGGAATGCACGTCGGATGCACCTGGATGAACTCGCCGTTGGCGTAGTGCGCGCCCTGCTGGTACACCGCGCTCTGCGCCGAGCCCGTGCACACGACCGAGTTGGTGCTCTTGCCGAAGATGGCGCCGTTGCCGCCGGTCGCGAGGATGATGGCGTCCGCGTCGAAAGTGCGAACGCTCATGTCGCGCAGGTTCATGGCGCAGATGCCGCGGCACACACCCTGTGCGTCCAGCACGGAGGACAGGAACTCCCAGCCCTCGTACTTCGTAACCTTGCCTTCGCTTTCGTAGCGGCGTACCTGCTCGTCGAGCGCATACAGCAGCTGCTGGCCGGTGGTGGCGCCGGCAAAGGCCGTTCGGTGATACAGCGTGCCGCCGAAGCGGCGAAAGTCCAGCAGCCCCTCGGGTGTGCGGTTGAAAGGAACGCCCATGCGGTCGAGCAGGTCAATGATCGCCGGCGCGGCCTCGCACATGCCCTTCACCGGGGTCTGGTTGGCGAGGAAGTCGCCGCCGTAAATGGTGTCGTCGAAGTGCGCGGCGGTGGTGTCGCCTTCGCCTTTCAGATTCTTGGCGGCGTTGATGCCGCCCTGTGCGCACACGGAGTGTGAACGCTTGACCGGCACGATCGAAAACAGGTCAACCTTGCCGCCGGCCTCGGCGATCTTAATGACGGAAGAGAGCCCGGCGAGGCCGCCGCCTACCACGATGATTTTCGGAGTTGCTGCTGCCATCGGTCTTTGAAATCCTTCTCTATCTAGTGTGCGCCTGCCCGATGGGAGCAGGGGCTTGCGTGCCTTCAGTAATTTGCGCAGGAGTTAAATCGGCCGGGGCGTTGCGGTATTTCGGCTCGATAAAAGCGTACATGCTGGCCAGGCCAATCGCGCAGAGCAGCACACCGGCAACACCGCACACCCATCCGAAGCTGCGACGCGCCCTGTCGCCCGAGGTAATGCCCCACTTGGCCGCGAACAGCCACACGCCATAGGCGAAGTGGTAGCAGGTCGCGATCATCGCGATCGCGTAAATCGCAAACATCCAGGGGTGCAGCAGTTCCATTTGCACCTTGTGGAAGGCGGCGCCCGGGTGGTCGGGCAGGTTGACGCCCGCGAACCGCTGTCGCCACACATGCTGAATGATGTAGGCGAGCGCGATGCCGCCGGTCCAGCGCTGCGCGGTGTACAGCCAGTTACCGGCCCACGGGTAGTACACGACGTTTGACTTGCCGCGCAGCCAGATGTACATGCCGTAGCCCGCGTGGTAGATAAGCGGCAGGAAGATGAAGACCCACTCCAGCACGCGCACGAACGGCAGCGAGTTAAGGAATTTGACCTGTGCGGCGTAGGCAGCCGGGCCTTTCAGCGCCTCAAAGTTTGAGACGAGGTGCTCGATGAGGAAAGCGCCGATCGGCACAATGCCGGTGAGCGAGTGCAGGCGCCTCAGCAGGAACGAGTGGCCCTCGCCGGCACGGAGCGGCTGCACGCCCTTGTTGCGAGTGCCTTTGCGAGCGCCTGAAGGCGGCCCGGAGACGGGTTGCTGCACGGTTGTCGCCATGGGTGCGGGTGTGCTCCTTGTAACCGGGAACGTCACTCATGATTATTCGTGCGGGAACGGAAGACCGTCAAGGATCGAGCAGAGGAAGGCCTTTACAATCACCGTCAGAGGAAAATAACCGACCGATGCGGATGAGAACAATGCACACATGGATGGCAGCGGGCGCGCTCGCGCTGGGCGGCGCGGCAGCAGCGCAGGGCACCGGACCGGCATTCGGCTCGTCAAACCCTTTTTATGCCGAGAGCACGCTACCTTTTCATGCGCCGCCGTTTGACCGCATCAAGGATGGCGACTACCAGCCGGCGATCGAGGCGGGCATGGCCGCTCAGCTTGTCGAGATGGATGCCATCGCGTCCAATCCCGCGAAGCCAACCTTTGAGAATACCTTTGTCGCCATGGAGAAGAGCGGCGAGTTGATGACCCGTGTCATGCACGTGTTCAGCGGGGTCGCCGGCGCCAACACCAACCCCACCTTGCAGAAAGTGCAGCGTGAGGAGGCCCCGAAGCTTGCCGCGCACCAGGACGCCATCCACCTGAACGCGAAGCTGTTTGCGCGGGTTAAGGCCGTGTATGACGAGCGCGCCTCGCTGCACCTGCAGCCGGAGCAGCTGCGCCTGGTCGAGATCAGCTATCAGCGCTTTGTTCATGCGGGCGCGCTGCTCTCAGACCAGGACAAAGCCCGGCTGAAGCAGATCAACGAGGAGGAGTCGACATTATCGAACGCATTCGAGCGCAAGCTGCTGGCCGCGACAAAGGCCGCCGCCTACACCACGACGGACCCTGCCGCGCTCGACGGCCTCAGCGAAGCGCAGCTCGCCTCTGCCAGGCAGGCAGCGGAAGCGCGCAAGCAGCAGGGCTACCTCGTGCCGCTGCAGAACACGACCCAGCAGCCTGACCTTGCCATGCTGAAGAATCGCGCTACCCGCGAAGCGCTCTTCCAGGCCTCGTGGACCCGCGCCGAACGCGGCGGCGAGGATGACACGCGCAGCACTATCGCACGGCTGGCGCAGGTGCGCGCGCAAAAAGCGCAGCTGCTCGGATTCCCGACATACGCCGCGTGGAAGCTCGAAGATCAGATGGCGAAAACGCCCGAGGCCGCGCTGAAGTTCATGGACGCTCTGGTGCCTGCGTCCACCGCGAAAGCGCACGGTGAAGCCGCTGACATCCAGGCCGTCATCGACGCGCAAAAGGGTGGCTTCAACCTTGAGCCATGGGACTGGAACTTCTACGCGGAGCAGGTGCGTAAGGCGAAGTTCGACCTCGATGAAAATGCCATCAAGCCGTATTTCGAAATCGACAACGTGCTGCAGAACGGGGTTTTCTACGCGGCGCACCTGCTCTACGGCATCAGCTTCAAAGAGCGTAAGGACATCCCGGTGTATGAGCCGGACGTTCGTGTGTTTGAAGTGACAGACACCAACGGCAAGCCGCTCGCGCTCTTCTACTGCGATTACTGGAAGCGCGATAACAAGAACGGCGGCGCGTGGATGAGTGAGTTTGTCGGCCAGTCGAAGCTCAAGGGCACACTGCCGGTGGTGTACAACGTGGCGAACTTTCAAAAGCCAGCACCCGGGCAGCCCGCGCTGGTTACGTTTGAAGATGTTACGACAATGTTCCATGAGTTCGGCCACGCACTGCACGGCATGTTTGCCGACACCGAGTATCCCAGCCTGAGCGGAACGTCGGTTCCGCGCGATTTTGTCGAGTTTCCGTCGCAATTCAACGAGCACTGGGCGACATACCCGGCGGTGTTCGACCACTATGCGAAGAACTACCGGACAGGCGCGCCCATGCCTGCGGAGCTGAAAGATAAACTGCTGAAGGCGCGTACCTTCAACGAGGGTTACCAGCTTACAGAGCTGCTCGCCGCAGCCGAGCTCGATATGCAGTGGCACACGTTGGCGCCCGCCACGCCCTTGCAGGACCCTGACGTGTTCGAGCGGCAGGCGCTTGAGAAAACGCACCTGCTGCTGCAACAGGTGCCCCCGCGCTATCGCTCGACGTACTTCATGCATATCTGGGGCAACGGTTACGCCGCCGGCTATTACGCGTATCTGTGGAGCGAAATGCTCGACGATGATGCGTACCAGTGGTTCACCGACCACGGGGGCCTTACGCGCGCCAATGGCGATCGCTTTCGCAGGATGGTGCTGTCGCGCGGCTACACTGAGGACCTTGGAAAAATGTACGCGGCATGGCTGGGCGGCGAGCCGACCAGCGGACCGATGCTGAAGTACCGCGGGCTCGCCGACTCGGCCGTAACATCGCCGGCCCCTAAATAGTTCTGCGGTTAAAGACTTGCAAGCTGCGGCAGGATACGCCGCAGCGCCTCGCCCCGGTGGCTGAGTGCGAGGCGTGCTTCCGGGCCGAGTTCCGCCATGCTCAGGTTGAGCTGCGGCAGAAAGAAGAGCGGGTCATAGCCGAAGCCGTTGGTGCCATGCGGCTCCGTCAGGATTTCACCTGCCACCGATCCTTCAGCCGTGGCGATGATCTCTCCGCCGCGCGCCGCGGCAAGGACGCACCGGTAACTCGCCCTGCGCGGCAAGCCCTTTGAAAATGGCCGCAACACCTCTAGTAGCCACGCGTTGTTCCGCGCATCCTGCGTTGCAGAAGCCTCGCCGACATAGCCTGCCTGGTCCGCGAAGCGCGCGGAATACACGCCGGGATCTCCGCCCAACGCATCCACGGAAAGCCCGGAGTCATCGGCCAGCACGATTGCGCCAGGCCTGTGCCGCGCGTAGTACAGCGCCTTGGCGCAGGCATTTTCGCCAAAGGTCGTGCTGTCTTCTGCCGGTGCCGGAATGTCCGCGAGCCGCGGGAGCGGAGCGATGACCCACTCCGCCCCATATGTAGCAGCGGCTGTACTAAAATCGCGCAGCTTACCCGGATTGCCTGAAGCAACGTAGAGAGTGCGCGCCGTCATGCCGAAGTGCTCCTGCTTTTTTCGCGGCTCACCCGTGCCGCGGCAGCCGGCTGTGCCGGTGGCGCATACTCTTCGTGGTTCAGCGGGCAGCCGGTACAGCGCGGGACGCCCCCGCAGTGTGTCTTGCCCACCATCACAATCAGCGCGTGGAACTCGTTGTAATGCGCGAGCAGTGCCGCTGTGTCATCTGTCGCGAAAGCAGCGAGCGCCAGTTGCTGCACCTCGTTATAGCGTGCGCGTTCGTCGATCAGTCCATGCCGTGTCACGACGCGCCGCAGATACTCATCGACGACCATCACAGGCTGCTCGAGCGCGTACAGCAGAATCGCATCCGCGGTCTCCGGACCCACCCCGGGTAGCGCGAGCAATGCTTTGCGTGTGCCCTCAACCGGGGCATCCGCCATCGACTGCAACGAGCCGCCGTAATCGGCGTCCAGCAAGTGGATAAATGACTTGATGGCTGCGCTTTTCCGGACCATGTAGCCGGATGGTCGAATATGGTCGCACAGCTCTGCATCCGGCACTTGCCGCAGCCCTTCAACCGTGAGCACATCGGCATGTTTCAGGTTGACGATCGAGCGCTCGACGTTGCGCCACGAGGTGTTCTGTGTAAGGTACGCCCCGACTACCGTTTCAAGCGCAGTCTCAGATGGCCACCATCGCTGCGGCCCATACGCCAACACCAGCGCATTGTAGAAACGTCGCAGCTGTACGGCCGCACTCATCTGCTTTTCGCGGCCTCGGCACTCGCCTGTAGCTGCTGCTTCCAGCCCAGCAGCTTGGCGCGCGCGCCTGCCTCTTCCGCTTCGGCGATTAAACCTTTGTGCTGGTAAAGAATGGAAAGCGCGGTGTACGCCAGTACGTCGTCCGGCACCTGCTTCGCCAGTGCCTGCGCTGCCGCAATCCCTTCGTCCAGGGCGCCGCAATCCTGCAGGGCGCGAATCAGTCCATGCCGCGCATCCAGAAAAGTCGGATCAGCTTCCATCGCCGCGCGAAAACCATCCGCCGCGGCCGTCGCATTGCCCTCGGCAAGCTGGTCGACAGCAGCGTAATAGTGCTCCTCGGCCTGGTCTCGTCTGTACGCCATGCTCTATCGATCATAGGGCATCGGCACTTATGATTCCGATATGAAAGCTCACACGGACTATCTCTGGTTTAACACCACGCGCGAGCGTGAAATGGTGCACATCACCCCGCAGGTCGAGGCGATCGTTCGCGCCAGCGGCGTGGAGGACGGCTTGTGCTTTGTCTCGCCAATGCACATCACCGCCGCAATTTACGTCAACGATCATGAGAGCGGACTAATTGAAGACATCGGCGAATGGCTTGAAAAGCTCGCCCCCGCCCGGCCTGAGTACCGCCACCACCAGACCGGAGAAGACAATGCCGACGCGCACCTGAAAGCCCTGCTGCTGCACCACGAAACCACGTTGCCCATTACGAACGGCAAACTGGACCTGGGCACCTGGCAGCGCATCTTTTACGCGGAGTTCGACGGACGCAGGCGCAAGCGCGTGATCGTCAAGATATTAGGAATCTAGCTAACGACCGCGATTTCTTCCTCGAGCATCTGCTTCTCAAACAGGCTGGCATAGTAGCCGCCCTGCACCAGCAGCTCATCATGGGTGCCAAGCTCGGCGATGCGGCCTTCGAGCAGCACCGCGATCTGGTCTGCATTGCGTATGGTCGAGACGCGATGCGCGATAATGATGGTGGTTCGCCCGGCCATCTGGCGGCTCAGTCCGCTGAGGATCTGTTCCTCCGTGTAGATGTCGACGCTCGCCAGCGCGTCATCGAGGATGAGGATGCGCGGGTCGCGGATGAGAGCGCGCGCGAGTGCCGAACGCTGCTTCTGCCCGCCTGAAAGCGTAAGGCCGCGCTCGCCGATCGTCGTCCCAAAACCGCCGGGGAACTCCTCAAATTCGCGTCGGATGTGCGCGGCCTCCGCGGCTGCCAGCAGTTCGTCGTCAGTCGCATTCGGCCGGCCCAGCGTGATGTTGTCGCGGATCGTCGTCGAGAACAAAAACGTCTCTTGCGGCACATAGCCGATGCCGGCATGCAGTGCGTCCAGCGGATACTCCCGCACCGGGTGGCCGTCAATCGCAACGGAGCCTGCGGGCGCATCGTGCAGTCGCACGATCAGGCTGGCCAGGGTGCTCTTGCCCGCGCCGGTCGGGCCCACCAGCGCCAGGCTTGAGCCGGCCGGCACCGAAAGTGAAATGCCGCGCAGCACCTCCTGCTCGGTGCCTTCGTAGCGAAAGTGCAGGTCGCGAAACTCGATGGCGCCGGCGGTGATGCCGCCCGCGAGCGAGGAGTCGGCGTCGCGGTCGTCGATGGTTGGCTTTTCTTCAAGCAGTTCCTGGATACGCACGACCGAAGCCTTGCCGCGCTGCACCAGGTTCACCACCCAGCCCAGCGCGATCATGGGGAAGGTCAGCATGACCGTGTAGGTCGAAAACGCGACAAAGTTGCCGATGTTGATGCGTCCGCTCAGCACCTCGTGGCCGCCCACCAGCAGTACCATCACCATCGCGAGGCCCAGCAGGAACTCGAGCGTCGGCCACAGCATGCCCATCAACTGCACCAGGCGAAGGCCGCGCCGGATGTACTCGCGGTTCGACTGCTCGAATGCGGCGACCTGCGCCTCTTCCTGCGCGAAGGCGCGCACCAGCCGCGCGCCGGAAAAGTTTTCCTGCGCCTGCGCGGAAATGTCCGAGAACATCGCCTGAATCCGCTCGAAGCGGTCATGGATTTTGCGTCCGAGCGCCTGTACCAGGATGCTCGCAAGCGGCAGCGGCGCCAGCGCGACCAGCGTCAGCACTGGGGAAATTCGCAGCAGAAAGTACAGCGCCCCTAACGTAAACAGGATCGTATTCGCGCTGTACATGATCGCCGGGCCCAGCAGCATGCGCACGGCGTTCAGGTCGTTCGTCATGCGTGCCATGATGTCGCCGATGCGATTGCGCTGAAAGTACGCGGCGGGCTGCTTTTCAAGAATAGCGAACAGATCGTTCCGCAGGTTGAACTCGATATCCCGTGAGATACCGATCAGGATCCAGCGCGTCCAGAACAGGAAAAAACCCTTCGCGAGCGCAAGTCCGACGAGCATTGACGCGTAATAAAAGAGCTTCTGGCGCGTTACGCCCAGGGAGAGATCGTTAACCGCGGCACGAATTACCAGCGGAAAAAAAATCCACACCGCGTTGGATAGCACGGTCACGAGCGCGCCCCACGCGTACTCCCGCCGATAGCGGCGCAGGTAGGGAACCAGCGGTTTCAGTTCAGGCAGCACAGGTTCCTCCTCACGTTGGTGTTCGCAGCAAAAGGTAGCTGCCTGCCAGGGCAAACAGCAGGTCCGGCGACCAGGCGGCCAGCAGCGCGGGCAGCATGTTGACATTACCCATTGCTTCCAGCGTACTTGAAACGACCCAGTACACGATCGCGACCCCGATCGCCGCTGCTATGCCGGCGAGCGACCCGCTGCGCCCCATCGACACAGCGAACGGCACCGCCAGTACCGCCATGATTAGCGTAATCAGCGGATACGCCAGCTTGTGATTGAGCTGCACGCGCAGCCGCATGGTGTCGAACCCGCTCTGGCGCAGGCCGTGGATGTACCGACTCAGCTCGACGAAGCTCATCTCCGACGACGGCCGCGGATCTTTCTTGAAGTACTGCGGCTGCTCGATCAGTCCTGGAATCGTGGTGCTCGTAAAGGTGGAGTAGTTCTCGATTTCATCCCCGCTGAAGCTTCGCTCCCACCCGTTGTGGAACACCCAGGTATTCTGCCGCGGATCCCACGCTGCGCTCGCGGCAAATACCCGTTTTTGCAGCTCAAATGTGCCCGGCCGGAACGTAAACACGCTCACATTCGCAAAGCGGTCCTGGTCGCTGTCGAAGAACTGGTAGTAGTAGATATGGCTTGGCTGCCCCGGCTTCTCCTGTCCGAACATCCATTTTTCATCGGGTCGCTGAAAAGTCTGCGCCGGCCTCCCCTTGATCACCGAGCGCAGCGCCTCCTGCCTCCGGTTCGCGCCCGGGATGTACGTCTCGTCGAACACGAACAGCGAAACCGCCAGCACCGACGCAATCGCCAGGATCGGCACGACGATGCGGTAAACGCTGATGCCCGTGGCCTTCATCGCGGTCAGCTCGTTAGACCGGTTCAGGCCGCCGAAGACCACCAGCACGGCAATCAAAACGCTCAGCGGCGCAATCAGGTAAATCATGCTCGGCGTCAGGTTCAACAGGTACTCGCCCACCACGATAAACGGCGAGCGATTACGGATGATGTCGCCCAGCAGTTCGAAGAACGTGAATAGCAGCATGAGCATGACAAATGTCATCAGCACCATGGCGAACGTCTTCAAAAACTCGAGCACGACATAGTTATCCAGCAGAAGAGGGAAGTGGCTCCGCGCACTGTGCAGCCGGCCCGAGGTTTGCACGGCCCGGCTGTCGTTTGCGCCGGGTGCGGGCGTTTTCCCGCGCTTGAACCATGCGGTAAAGTCCGGCAGCGCAGGCACGCCCGCGCCGCTGGTCGAGAGCCTCTTCAGCAGCAGCAGTCCGCCTATCCCGAACACCACATTGGCGGTCCACACGCCCACCACGACAGGCACTTTATGCTGGCGCGCAAGGGCGATCCCCATGTCGGAGATGAGGTAGTAAATGAACACGAGGCCGATCGTCAGCACGAAACCTGTGCTCTTGCCGCCACGCCGGGAGCTGATGCCGAACGGCACACCCACCAGCATCAGCACCAGGCAGGCAAACGGGTAGGCGTAGCGCTTTTCAAGCTCGATCTGGAACCATTCCCCGCCGGGTTTTTTCATCAGCTGGTGTAACTCGCTGATCGACATGGCAAGGTAAGGTGACGGCGCGTGCACGGAGTGGTCCGTATCGTCGGCTTCCGACACCAGCGGCAGGTCAGTCTGGGCAAAGGTCGATACGTTGTACTGGTTCGGGTTGCTCGGGTCGATCTGTTGCTGCGTACCGTCTCGCAGCCGCATCAGCACTGAGCCGCTCGCTACATTCACGACTGTCGCTCCGGCAGCCGTGGTCACGCGCGGGCTTGCCGGGTTCGATAGGTCCGCGAGAAAGACCTTTCGCCACTGCGAGGCATGCGTGGTCGGAACCACGTCGTCGACATACAGAACGATGTTCTTGAAGTCCTCGTAAAACACGCGAGGCTGCACTTCAAACGAAGCCTGCGCATTGCGCAGCTCGTCTTCAAGGTGCAGCGTGGCGCGCCAGGCTGCCGGCGCGATGTACAGCGAGTTGGCGAGGCAGATGCCCAGCCCCGCAAACGCCAAAATACTGGCGATGCCGACAAAACGCCACACCCCCACGCCTGAAGCGCGCATCGCCGTAATCTCGCTGTCGCTGGCAAGGCGGCTGAAGCCGAGCAGCACACCCACCAGCACCGCCATGGGGATGGTGAAGACGAACATATTCGGCAGGCTGTACAGAATGATCTCTGAAACCGCGCTCAGTGAGCTAGTGTTGCGGATGATCAGTTCAAGCAGGTGGCCGAGGTCGCGCGTAAAAAGCACGAACGTGAACAGGACAACGCCGAGCAGCGCATGCGAGGTAATTTCGCGCAGAATGTAGCGTGTCAGGATCCGCATCAGCAGTTAGGGTGCCTGCCTAGTTTACAGGAGCGGGCGCCGCTTACTCGCCGTTCGGCAGAAAACGGTAGCCAACGCCGCGCACGGTCTTCAGGTACACGGGGCTGGCCGGCTCGTCTTCAAGGTAGCGCCGCAGACGCACCACGAAGTTGTCAATCGCCCGCGTATCCGTATCCTCATGCACACGCCACACCTGCTCCAGCAGCTCCTTGCGCGGGATAATGCGCTGCGGATGCTCCGACAGGTACCGCAGAAACTCTGCCTCCATCAGCGTCAACCGCGTTCGCTGCCCCTTCGCCTCAAGCTCCAGCAATGAGAAATCGATCGTGCGCCCGGCAAACTCGTAGGTATCCGGAGCTTCAGTCCCGGCTGTGTCCTTCCGCGCGCCGCCATCGGCCAGGTCGCGCTGCTGCCACTGCATCCGGCGCAAAAGCACGTGCAGGCGCGCCAGCAGGATACTCAAGTCGAACGGTTTTGCCAGGTAATCGTCGGCGCCTGCTTCCAGTCCGCCCAGCACGTCTTCAGGCCGTCCGCGCGCCGTCAGCATCAGGATCGGCACATAGTTGCCGCTGCCTCGCAGCTCGGCCGCCACGGCAAAGCCGTCCTTGCCGGGCAGCATCACATCCAGCAGCACGGCCGCAAATGCCGGCTCCTCGGCCAGCTTCTGCAGTGCGGCCTCTCCATCGTGCGCTACCTCGGCCTCGTAGCCTTCGGCCTGCAGGTTAAACAGCAAACCTTCCGCCAGGTGCGCTTCGTCCTCCACGATCAGGATGCGCGCTGCCGTGCTCATGCCTTTGCCTCTTTCTTCGGCTTCGCGGGCTTTGCCGGCGCTGCTTCCGCCAGCAGCGGCAGCTTCAGCACAAATGTCGACCCCTGGCCCTCGCCCTTGCTCATCGCCTCAATGCTGCCGCCATGCTGCTTCGCAATCGAGCGCACCAGGAAGAGGCCCAGTCCGGTACCGGAATTACGCAGCACCGCGCGCGTCGGCACCCGGTAAAACCGCCGGAAAATTCGCTTTAAGTGCACCGCATCAATGCCGATGCCGCTGTCCCGCACCTCAAAGCACGCCAGCTCTCCGCCCTCGACATACACGCGTGCCTGCGCTGAAACGCCTTCCGGCGAGTACTTCACCGCGTTCCCCAGCAGGTTGCCCACAGCAGTCTGCAGCTCGCCCGGGTCGCCGTTCACCGGTACCGGCTCGCCCGCGGTTTCGAGCGTTATCGCCTCGCCCGCAAGGTGATTCCGCTCCCGCACCCGCGTCACGGCCTCCTGCACGATCATGCGAAGGTCCACCGCCTCAAACACTTTTGAGCGGTCCCGCTGTGCAATCTCCCCCGCTTTCAGCACCTGCTCCACCGTCGAGAGCAGCCGATCGCTGTCCGCCAGCATGATGCGGTAGAACTCCTGCCGTTTTTCCTCCGTGATCGAGCGCCGCTGCAGCGTCTCAAGATACAGGCGAATGGAGGCGATCGGCGTCTTCAACTCGTGCGTTACCGCGTTCAGAAAGGAGTCCTGCCGCTCATTCCGGTGCATCTCACGTACCAGGAAGATGGTATTCAGCACCACGCCCGCGATCAGGAGCAGCGTGACCGGGATGCCGACTGCCAGGGGAAGGATTTCGCGCCAGTTCAGCACGATCCAGCCGACATTGAGCGTGATGGCTAGGCCCACGAGGCTTATGCCGAGCAGGATGGCGAGCACGATCGCGGGTCGTCGGCGGGAAAGTCGCATCGGCTCAAAGCATCGCGCAAAAGGGAAGCGCCCGCAAGCCGAAAGCTCGCGGGCGCTTTTCCATGACGCGGTCGGGTCTACGCGGCGCCTGCCGGGCGCGGGTTTGCCGGATCCCAGGCAGCGGTCTTGATGTCGCGCGCGAGCCCCAGCTTCTTCAGCATCCAGATGCCGTAGTAGTTCGGGTCGAACTCGTACCAGCGCAGGCCGTGCCGGGCGGAAACCGGGTGGGCATGATGGTTGTTGTGCCAGCCTTCGCCGCCGGTCAGCAGGGCCACCCACCAGTTGTTGCGTGATTCGTCCCGTGTTTCAAACCGCCGCGAGCCCCACAGGTGGGTGGCTGAGTTGACCAGCCATGTTGCATGCAGCCCGAGCGTTACGCGCAAAAAGATACCCCACAGCACCGCCGGCCAGCCGCCCCATGCCAGCAGCGCCAGGCCCACCAGCGTCAATGGGACCCAGTGATACTTTGACAGCTGCACATAGAACTTGTCGCGGCTCAGGTCCGGCGCATAGCGGTTCAGGATAGCGGTTGACGAGTGCAGCGACTGCCCGCTCATGATCCAGCCCATGTGCGCCCAGAATGTGCCCTCAGTCGGCGAGTGCGGGTCGCCCTCGTGGTCGGAAAGCTGGTGGTGCACACGGTGTGTGCCGACCCAGAAAATCGGTCCGCCCTCGAGCGCGAGTGTGCCGCAGACCGCCAGTACATGCTCAAGCCAGAGCGGTACCTTATACCCGCGATGCGTCAGCAGCCGGTGATAGCACATGCCGATACCGACATTGATCGCCAGAATGTACAGCACCACGGCGGCAAATAAGCCCTTCCAGGTAAAGAAGAACAAGGCCACGATTGCCAGAATATGGAAAATAGCCATGAAGATCGTGGTAACCCACGAAATGGATCCGCTCTGGGTTGCCCTTCCGAGGGTCGGCAATGGAGTGGGTCGTGTCGCGCGCCCTCTTACCGTTGTTCCGGCTGCATCTGCACTACTCTCGGCTGCTTGCGGTTCTTCGAGTTCTACTGGCATCTGGAATGGTCCTCTTCTTTTATCAAAGGTCTTGCTGAACTCTGAGCCTAGCAGTGCGCGGGAAGAGCGGGTGTAAGACTTATGTAATGGTCGCCCGACGGAAAACTATCGTCCGCCGGCGGGCGACAAGATGCCAACCGGCTCCGCACAGTTGTACTTTCTTAAGGTATCGACACGGTCGCCGACGTTAAAATCTGCATCTACATTTAAATCGAGCCTAGCCCACGAATCGACAGTTCCTGTCTTCCGGGCATGGCTCAATAGCGGCTCTCCTGATCACGCTTTCCAGGCGAGCCCCATGCGCCAGAGGAGATTGCGCCATGATCACAACGATCCACGCCCGCCCGCAGACGCACACCACCCATCGCAGTATCTCGTCCCGCCAAGTTGTTCTATGCCCTCGCTGCTCATTGCCGATGGGCACGGCACGCAGCCCGTACCAGCTGAGCCAGCTCAACAACATGCATCGCTGCTTCGCCTCCGAACGTGAAAAGCTTCAGCCCTCGGCCGCCGTCCCATTCAGTTGAATCAAGTGGGTCGATCTGCGGCAACGCAGGGTGGAAACGCGCCTATCATGGGCGCGTTTCTCGTTTGGTGCGCCGCTCTTATGCTCGTACCGCTAGGCCGGGTGTGACGGTGCGGACAAGTGCGGTCGCGCTTCGCCGGGCTTCGCAGGCTGACCCGCAACCCGCGTGTTCCCGGGAAGCAATTCGGTAATGCGCTCCGCAATGCACCGCTGTTCCGCGCTGCTCAGCTTGCGCCCGCTCGCGGTCAGGTAGAACACATCGATGGCAATCTCGCCTTCCGTGTCGACAAGCGCCACTTCAATACTGCATCCGCAGGCCGCGATCACGGCTGAGAGCGCCCGCAACAGCCCCGGGGAGTCCGGCGCCACCACCTGTAACAGTGTGCTGTGCGTCGAGCTTTCTTCATCGAACTGGAAGCGCGGCTGCACGCTCGTCCGCGGCATCGCTGCTCCGCGGCGCGGGCGCTGCCTGCTCCGCAGCATGCCATCAATGGTCACGCGACCGCTGAGCGCATCGCGCAGGCTGGTGAGAAAGCGCTCATGCTCGCCCGGGTTCAACTCCAGCGTACGGAACGGATCGGTGAACTGGAATGAATCCAGAATGATGCCCGCCGCGTTTGAAAACGCATCGGCCTTCACGATATTCATGCCCCAGGCCGAAAGCGCGCCCGCCATATCCGCGAAGAGCATCGGCCGGTCCCGCGTAATCAGCGTCACCTCGCTAAACTGCCGGTGCGGACGGAACGCAAGCTGTACCGGCTCCTCTCCCAGGCCAAGCGACAGCTTGAAGTGCTCACCGATCTGGTCCGGCAGCCGCGTTTGCAGGTAACGCTGCGGCATGCCCTCAAGGAACGCGCGCAGCTGCTCATTCTGCTGCGTGTTTTCTCCTGAAGCGAACCCCCCGTGCACCGCGACGCGCGACAGGATGCGCGCCAGCACGACCGGGTCGGTGTCCACGTGGTATCGGCTCTCATCGACCGAGCGGTCCAGGTAGTTTGCCGTCGCAATGTACAGCTGCCAGATGTTTTCAGCCTTCCACGGCGTCAGCGCATCCGGGTGTACCGCCTTGATGTCGGCAAAAGTCAGCAGCGTCAGCATCTTGAGCTGCTGCTGTCCGGGCGCATGTTCCGCGAACGCCCGGATGCTTTCGCTGTCGAAGATATCGCGGCGCAGCGCGTGCGACATCTCCAGGTGATTGCGAATCAGCTTGCGGACGATGTCGCGCTCTTCGAGATCGAACTCGAGCCGCATGAAAATCTGCTCGGCAAGCTCGATGCTCTCGCGCGCGTGATCGCCGGTGCGGTGGGCCTTGCCCGTATCGTGCAGCAGCAGCGCCAGCATCAGCAGGTCGGTCCGCTCAATCTCCGGCAGCAGCGTTGAGAAGCGGCGTTCCCACTCGTACCGCGGTGTCCGCAGCGCGTGCACGTTTTCAATCACCAGGAAGGTATGCTCGTCAACCGTGTAGCGATGGTAGGCATCCCGCACCACCAGCGAATCGATGCCGTGGAACTCCGGAAGGATCAGCTCCAGCAGTCCCAGCGCATGCATCAGCCGCAGGGCATGCGCCGCCTGCGGCCCCAGCAGCACATCGCGCAGGCAGTTCCACAGGAAGGGCCCCTCCGGCAGGTGGATAGCCAGCGACGGCAGTGCTTCGGTGATCTGCAGCTCAGCCTCTTCGCTGAAGCGCGAGCCGTACTGTGCCACATGCGCGAACACCCGCAGCAGCGCATCGGCGTCTGACAGTGCGCCCCCGTCGAATGAAATCCGGTTGTCCTCGACGGTAAAGCCTGTACCGGGGATGGAGCTGCGCTTGCGCCGCAGGCTTTTCAGCAGCGGCTTGCGCCCGGTCGGCGGCGCGCTGTCGAGCAGCAGGCCGGCGCGCCGGGAGATGGCGCGCGCATGCCGATAGTAGGTGCGCATCCAGTACGCCGGGTCGGCTGAACCCAGGGTTTCAAGCCCAATGCTCTGCGCCGCCGCTTCATCCTGCGCGGCCCAGTCCAGCGTGTTTTCGTCGCGACCATTCCGGAAATGGAGAAAACATCGCGCCGCGGCCAGGAACTCATACGCCGCTTCAAGATCGGTCCGCATCGCGGATGCCGGGAACGCCCCCGCACGCAGCGTTTGTAAGCCGATTTGGACCGGGAAAGCGCCTTGCGCCGCCGGCCATGCCTTGTGCGCCGCCAGGTTTCGCAGCAGCTGTAGCCAGTGGATCAGGTGGAAATCACGAAGGCCCCCCGGGCACTCCTTCAGGTTCGGTTCCAGGTGGAAGATGGTGTCGCCAAACTTGGCGTGGCGCGCCCGCGCAGCCTCTGCCAGGTGCGCCTCCAGCGCGGCCGCCTCGCGCAGCATCGCGGCCGGCAGCAGCTCCCGCTCAAAGCGCGCGCCCAGCGCCGCATCGCCCGCGATAAAGCGGCGGTCCAGCAGCGAGATTGCAAACTCCAGGTTGGTCTCGCCATCCAGGCGCTCGCACTCTTTTGGGGTGCGGGTCGCGGGGCTCGCGCGCAGCCCCGTGTCCCACATCGCCTGCGTCGCGCAGCGGATCAGCTCGTGCACATCGCGCTCGCTGCTTTCACTCGCGCACAGGAACAGCACATCGACATCCGAGGAAGGGAACAGCTCTTCACGCCCGAACCCGCCCAGCGCAAAGATGGCAACCGGTGCCTCGCGGCCCGCGAGCAGCCCTGACCATATCTCCCGCAGCAGCGTCTCTACCTCGACCGAGCGCCGCCGCGTCGCCGCCCTCCCGTCGCCGGTCCGGATAAATGCCGCCCGCGCCCGTTCAGCAGCGACCGTGGCGCGCTCGCGCAGCTCAGCAAGTGGGAGAGCTACCGGTGTCCACATGGTGCCTCCTTCGGTCAGGTCGTCAGGCGAAAAGTCAGCGCGCCGTTTGGTTACAGCGCCGTGGGCCCGCGCTCGTCATTGCGAATCCGTACAGCCTCATCAATCTTGGTCAGGAAGATCTTTCCATCGCCGATCTTGCCCGTGCGCGCTGCGTTCGCGATCGCGCTGATCGCCTTCTCCACCATGTCGTCGTTCACAACGGTCTCGAGCTTGATCTTCGGCAGCAGGTCGACCGTATACTCGCGCCCACGGTAGAACTCCGTGTGGCCTTTTTGCCGTCCGTGGCCGCGCGCCTCCAGGATCGTCATGCCCTCGATCCCGGCTTCGAGCAGCGCGTCTTTCACCGCATCCAGCCGCGAGGGCTGCAGAATCGCTTCAATCTTGTACATCGCTCAACCAGTCCTTCTGTCTGTACGTCGCTCAGTACCCGGCGGCCGGTGGAGGTAGTCTACGAGGCGTAGTCGTATCCCTCTTCACCGTGCTGCGTAATGTCCAGTCCTTCGTGCTCGTCCTCGGCCGATACCCGCAGCCCGATCACCAGGTCCACCAGCTTCAGCAGCACCAGCGTGCCTACAATGGACAGCACCCACGCGATCGCTACGCCCACCAGCTGATTGCCCACCTGGTGCCAATTGCCTTCAATCGCTCCCGATGGTAGCGGGTTTCCTTTCGCATCCTTAAAGATCGGGTTGATCGCCGAGGATGCGAACACCCCCGTAAGGATGGCGCCCAGCGTGCCGCCTGCGCCATGCACGCCAAAGGCGTCCAGCGAATCGTCATAGCCGAACCACTTCTTGACGTACACCACCATGAAGTAGCAGAACGCCCCGGCTGCCAGCCCGATGCCGAGCGCGCTCATCGGCTGCACATACCCGGCCGCCGGCGTAATCGCGACCAGCCCCGCGACCGCTCCCGAAATGGCGCCCAGCGCCGAAGGTTTGCCGTTGTGCAGCCACTCCGCCGCGCCCCAGGCCAGCGCCGCGGTCGCCGCCGCGAAGTGCGTGTTGACGAAGGCGCTGGTCGCGAGCGTCCCCGACGACAGCGCCGAACCCGCGTTGAACCCGAACCAGCCTACCCACAGCAGGCACGCGCCCACTACCGAGAGCACAACCGAGTGCGGCGCCATCTGCTCCTTCGGGTACCCGACGCGCTTGCCCAGGTACAGCGCGCACACCAGCGCCGAAACCCCTGAAGTAACGTGCACCACCGTCCCGCCCGCGAAATCAAGCGTAGGGAATCGGCCGCCCAGCGAAGCGTTCAGCAGTCCGCCTTTACCCCACACCATGTGCGCCATCGGCGAATACACCAGCAGCGACCACAGCACCAGGAACGCCGCCATTGCCGAAAACTTCATCCGCTCCGCGAAAGCGCCTGTGATTAACGCCGGCGTGATGATCGCGAACATCAGCTGGTAAATCATGTAGGTCTGCAGAGGGATGGTGGCGGAGTAGTCCGGGTCAGGCTTCAGGCCCACTCCCTGCAGGAACAGGTGGTGCAGCCCCCCGATAAACGCCGAGCCTGAATCGAAGGCAAGCGAGTAGGAAACCAGCGCCCACAGCACGGTAATGATCGCCATCATGGCGAAGCTCTGCATCATGGTGGCCAGCACGTTTTTGCGCCGCACCAGCCCGGAGTAAAACAACGCGAGCCCCGGGCCCGTCATCAGCAGCACCAGCGCCGCTGATACCAGCATCCAGGTATTGTCCGCCCCGCTCTGCGCCGCGGCGGTCGCGGCTTCCATCCTGGCCAGGCGTGCTTCAAGCGCGCCGCCCGGCGCCTGTGCAAACAGGCACGGACCCGCGGCCAGCGCGGGGATGGACACCAGCAAAAGACGGAAACAGCGGCGCGTACAGTCGGACATGCTTCTCCAGGGAACAGCATCGCTCGGGCCTCACCCGACGCCTCCGCCGATGCGCCGGAACAGGCGCGGTAGCGGTGAAGTGCGAGAGTTTGTATCCCGTGTTGCAGCTACTTTGACATACTTTGCCGTAAAGCCGAAGCAGAACAGTCGAGGGAGATGCGCGTACCCGCGGTTGCAGCAGGAGCAAAAACGTCGTCCCGGCAATCGGCGCCATAGCGTTATAGTTGGGATATGAGCACTTCAGCCCAGCAGGACCGCTACTTCTTCGGCGCGCTCGAGTCATCCTCCAAGAACCGGGAAAAACTACGCGAGGTCACCTACGGCGACCAGCAGCCTGAAGGCATTCTGCTCGCCTCGCTCGACTCCGCCCTCAACTGGGCGCGGAAAAGTTCAGTCTGGCCCATGACGTTCGGCCTTGCCTGCTGTGCGATCGAGATGATGTCGATGGGCGCCTCGCGCTTCGACGTCGCCCGTTTCGGCATGGAGGTCTTCCGTCCATCGCCCCGCCAGGCTGACCTGATGGTGATCGCCGGACGCGTCTCAAACAAGATGGCGCCGGTCATTCGCCGTCTCTATGACCAGATGCCGGAGCCTAAATGGGTCATCTCGATGGGTGCCTGCGCGACGTCGGGCGGCGTCTTCAATAACTATGCGATCGTGCAGGGAGTCAACCAGGTGATTCCGGTCGATATCTATGTCCCGGGCTGCCCGCCGCGCCCGGAGCAGCTGATGTATGCACTGACCCTGCTTCAGGAGAAGATCCAGCGTGAGAAGGGTACGACGCGCCGGGCGCTGAACCTGGCCTGAACACCGCTTTGCTCTCGCGTAAGAACCGGGCCGCTCCCAGCGGTCCGGTTCTTTTTGCACCAAAGTGTGACAGTCGTTAGCACGAAAGTGGTACAGCAGGGTCGATTTTGCTTGCTTTGTGTCCGTAGACCGGACACTCTTATCGAGGCGGCAATACGAGCCGATTAAGCAGGCAGGCGCCGACCGCGAAAGCGGTTGTTCGCTGGTGGTTGACCAATCGGATACGAGTGAAAAACGACTGACTGCAGGCAACTTGTCACCGTTCTTTTGCTCTAAGGTAGTAGCAAGTGGGCGGTGCGGCTCCCGGTAACATTCGGGATCTGAAAAAAAGCAGCGCACACCGTCGTTTCGCCAGTTTTTTTGTTTTACTTTCAAGCAAGGTTGCGGAGGATAGACGCATGTATCGTGGTCCAGTGAGTTCCCTGAGCCGAATTCTGCTAGTTGGTTGTTCCGTGGGGCTCGGCGCCACGAGCCTCTACGCGCAGGATTCGACTCCTACACCGCCGGCGGCTCCGGCTCCGGCTCAGACTTCGGCTCCGGCACAGACAATGCCGAAAGCAGCTCCGGTCTCCCGGATCGATATCTTCACGGGTTACTCGTACCTCGCGCCCCACGGTACAGTAACGACGAACAGTGGAGTAACGGGCCAGCCTTTCCCCGTGCGTTACGGTTCGGCGGATTACGGCGCGGTCGGTTCGGTCGCTTACTTCTTCAACAAGTATGTAGGCGGTGTTGTTGAGTACGCGGACCACTCTATCGGCAAGAATGACGGCTTCCGCAATGTGGCAGGCGGCATTATCTTCCGTTATCCGACCTCGGCGGGCGTTACTCCGTTCGCGCACGCGATGGCCGGCGCTTCTCGGGTAGGTGGACCGAACGCTGAGCCCGATGTCTACCACAACTACACGTGGGGACCGATGCTGAAGGTCGGCGGCGGCCTCGATTACGATACGCCGCTGTTCAATCACCACCTTGGCATCCGCCTGTTCCAGGCAGATTACGTTTACACCCATGCCGATTTCGGTCCGGAGCCCATCCGCGGCGGTCGGGCCAATATAGATTCCGCTGAGCTCAGCGCGGGTCTGCTGTTCAAGTTCGGCAATATTATCCCGCCGCCGCCGGTCACCTATACTTGCTCGGCGAATCCGATGTCTGTTTTCCCGGGTGACCCGGTCACCATTACCGGTACCGCAGTCAATTTGAACCCCAAGAAGCAGGCGACCTATACATGGTCCGGTCAGGGTGTTTCAGTCAAAGGTGACAGCTCGACCGGTACGGTGGACACGGCAAGCCTGCAGCCCGGTCAGTACACGGTTACCGGTCATGTCAGCGAAGGTCCGAAGCCCGGCATGTTCGCCGATTGCAACGTGAACTTCACGGTCAAGCAGTTTGAGCCGCCGACTATCTCCTGCTCGGCAAACCCGACCTCCGTCAACCCGGGCGACAGCTCGACCATCACCGCCATGGGTGTCAGCCCGCAGAATCGTCCGCTGACCTACAGCTACTCGGCAACGTCCGGCCAGATCTCCGGCACGACGAACACCGCGACGCTGTCGACAGCAGGCGCACCGGCCGGCTCCGTCACCATCACCTGTAATGTGGCTGACGACAAGGGCCAGACGGCAACGACAACGACCAGCGTTACGGTCGCGGCGCCGCCGGCACCTGCTCCAAAGACACAGACGCTTTGCGATATCACCTTCGATCGCGATCACAAGCGTCCGGCTCGTGTGGACAACGAAGCCAAGGCCTGCCTTGACGACGTCACCCTGAACGCGCAGCGCTCGGCAGATGCCTCGGTAGTTCTCGTAGGTAATGCTGCAGAGATGCCGCAGCCGACCGGCCGTCACCACAAGCACATGGCCGCGATGACGCCTGAGAAGCTTGCCGCTCAGCGCGCTGTCAACACTAAGGACTACCTGGTCAAAGAGAAGGGCCTCGATGCTTCGCGCATCACGGTCCGCACCGGAACCAAGGGCACTAACGAGGTCGACAACTACCTGGTACCTGCAGGCGCGAACTTCGACACTGACGTGCAGGGCACGACAGCGGTCGATGAGTCGGGCATGAAGGCCCAGCCCCGGACCGGTCATGCCGCAGGGCATCACCACCACCACCACAGCAAGAAGTAGTTAACCGGACGGAAGGCCGAGTAGGCCTTCCGTCTCTTTCTTCTGAGGGGCTGGCCGTTCTCTACGGCTGGCCCTTCTTTCTGCTTGTATGCCAAGATTCAAGCTGTACCAGATCAAGCTGTAAAGGAGACCGGCCTTGCGCCGGCACTGACTGAACCATGAGCCTTACCAAGCGATCCTACCCCTGCCGCCTGCCCTTCGCCTGCGGCCTGTTTGCCTCTGCCCTGATCCTCTCGACCGCTGTTTCCCCGGCGCAGACCGCACCCTCCGCTCCTCCTGCCGCGCAGCTGCTCAGCCATGCCTGGTCATCGGTCGGTCCCGATGGCGGGGACGCGCGCTCACTCGCTCCCGACCCGAAGAACCCCCAGCACCTCTACCTCGGCACCACCAGCTCCTGGGTCTACCAGTCGCCGGACGGCGGCAAGAGCTGGAAACGCCTGGCCAAGCTCGGCCTGAACGACGACCTTATCGTCGACAACATTTTCGTGGACCGCAGCGACTCCGCGACCCTAGTTGCCGCCGTATGGAAGGTCAGCGGGCATGGCGGCGGCATTTTTATCAGCCACGACAGCGGCCACACCTGGACCACCGCGCCCGATATGGACGGCCAGAGCGTTCTCGCGCTTGCCCAGGCCCCATCCAATCCGAAAATGTACGTCGCCGGCACGCTCACCGGTGTCTATCGTTCCATGGACGACGGCGCGCACTGGAGCCAGGTCAGCCCGGCGAACTCAACCGAGCTGCACGAGATTGAGTCGGTCGCGATCGACCCGGTCGACACTAATACCATCTATGCCGGCACCTGGCATCTGCCCTGGAAAACGACGGATGGCGGCGCGCACTGGGCCAACATCAAGGAAGGCCTGATCGACGACTCCGACGTGTTCTCGATCATCATTGATCCCCACACGCCGTCGGTGGTCTTCGCCAGCGCCTGCTCCGGCATCTACAAGAGCGACACCGGCGGCAGCCTCTTTCACAAGGTGCAGGGAATTCCCTCGACCGCCCGCCGGACGCGCGTCCTCATGCAGGATCCGACGGACGCGAAGATCGTCTACGCCGGAACCACCGAGGGTCTGTACAAGACAGCGGATGCGGGCACGACCTGGACCCGGCTCACCGGTCCTGACGTCATCATCAATGATGTCTTTGTCGATCCGGCAAACAACCAGCACCTGCTGCTCGCGACCGATCGCAGCGGGGTTCTGGCCAGCGAGGACGGCGGCAAGACCTTCAACAACGCCAACGCGGGCTTTTCGCAGCGGCTTGTACAGACCATGCTGATCGACCAGAAGAACCCAGGTACGCTCTACGCCGGCGTTCTGAACGACAAGATCTACGGCGGCGTTTTTGTCAGCAAGGATGACGGCGCCAGCTGGCAGCAGCAGGCCAACGGTCTCAACGGGCGAGATGTTTTCGTCCTGTCGCAGGCCCAGGACGGCACTGTCTACGCCGGCACGAACGACGGAATCGTTCGGCTGGCCGACGGTACCTGGCAGGCGGATGGCGACGTTCTCACGCATAGCAGCCGAAAAATAGTCACCCGGGTCCATGGCAAGCGCGTCACCAAGACCATCGATACGGCGAAAAAGGCCGGGACCATCGAAGGCCGCGTCAATGCGCTCGATGTCGATGGGGCCGAGTGGTACGCCGCGACCGCGAAAGGCGTCTTCCGCTCGACCGACAGCGGCCATAGCTGGGAGGCGACGACACTTCCTGCAATGGATTATCACTATGTCGACGCTCTCAAGTCGCATGTCGTTGCCGGCCAGCGCAACAGCCTCATGGTCTCCGATGATGCCGGCCTGAACTGGAAGCCGATCCCGCTCCCCACCACACTTTCCGGCATCGGAGCGCTCACGCTGTCTGAGGATGGCGTCATCTGGACCGGCGGACGCGAAGGCGTCTTCTACAGCAAGGATGACGGCGCGACCTGGCAGCAGAAAAAAGGGATCCCGCTCGGTGAGATCGACGGCCTGGACTATGATCCCCAGCTCAAACGGGTGCTCGTCTCCTCGCGGAGCGCTACCACTATCTTTGGCATCGACGCGACAGACAATCCCTGGAAATACTGGCAGGTCGGCTGGCGAGTCCACCAGGTCCTGCAGCAGGGTAACCGCCTGGTCGCCGCATCGCTGTTCGACGGCGTCGTGCTTGAGCCGCACCCGGAGCAGGCGGAGGGCGGAGCGGCTACAGCGCCAGCCGCGCAGTAGCTTGCTGCACCTTCGGGCTTACACGGAAGCAGACCTGCCGGCGTTGTTTCAGCTGGACCAGGCCTGCTTCCCGCCCGGCATCGCCTACAGCCAGTCTGAGCTCGCGGGCTTCCTGCGACACCCCAGCAGCTTCACGGCGGTTGCCGTCGCCCCGTCTTCGCCCAGCCCGGTAGGCTTCGCGGTTGTTCGCCCGGTAGGCCGAAAGGCCCGGTTCGGCCGCATGACGCCGACACTGCATGTGCTTACGATTGATGTCGCGCCAACCGAGCGACGCCGCGGAATCGGCAACCGGCTGATGCAGTGGATTTACGGGCAGGCTCAGGCGCTGGGCTCCCGGGTGATCGTGCTTGAAGTCGCCGCCGATAACCTTCCGGCTCAGCAGTTTTACGAGCGCCACGGCTTCACCCGCACCGGCATCATCCCGGGCTACTACAACGGCGAAACAGACGCTTATTCACTTGAGCGGAGCACACCCGCGGCGGATACCGCTTCAGGGCGTTGCGTGGGCAGCGGATAGTAAGCCTGACCGCGTTGCGGCTGTCGAGGCGCCCCGGGCCATCCACAGGATGCGGCCTGAACGCTCGACCAGCAGCGCGATGACCGCGCGGTCTCCGGCGTTCAACCCGAGCGATCGCCGCAGGTTCGCCTCATCGGTGTAGAGGGGGACATCCCAGTGCAGAAGGTCCGGATCGGTTTCGCCGGCGCGCAAAGAGGCATTGTCCCACCATCGAAAAACAACGTTTTCCGGCGCGCTCACCAGCATCCGGTACACCCGGAACTCAGGCTGCGTGTGCTGCAGCGCTTGTCCAACTGCTGTCCAGGTCTCCACCTGCGCGGCCTGGTCCCGGTCCCAGGACAGCAGCAGCAGGTTTTGCCGCCCCTCCAGCTGCCCGGGGAGCTTCAGGACGGATCGGTCCAGCGCCTCCGCGGTGATCGTCGGGAACACCCCGCGCTCGCTTGTCGAGGCCTGCGCCGGCGCCGACCAGGGCCAGGTCAGCCCCGAAGCGCGTGCGTCTCCGGCGACCGCGAACCCCACGGCGACAGCAAGCGACCAGACGCACTTAAAGAGAACAGCGGACGACGAACGGGTCAGCATCTGTCGGCATAGTAACAGCGCCTGCGCTTCAGCAGGTCGCTCGAATGTTCACCGCGTGCGTCCCGCCTTCGCGCCCCGCCGTTTGCTTTAGTAAAATCAAGTCAGTGGGGGACGACCATGGCGGCAGCAGCAGTACCAGTCAGCACTCGGCACGCGTTCGTAACAGATGACCCGGCGCTTCTGCCGATCGCCGAGAAGGTAGAGTCCGGCGAGCGCCTGACCTTCGACGATGGACTCGCGCTCTACCGCTCGCCCGACATCCTCGCGGTCGGCTGGCTTGCCAACTCTGTCCGCGAGCGGCTGCACGGCGATCTCGCCTTCTTCAACGTGAACCGCCACATCAATCCCACGAATGTCTGCGTCGCCTCGTGCCGGCTCTGCGCGTTTGGCCGAAAGAAGGGGGCCGAGGGCACTTACACAATGGCGCTCGATGAGGCCTGGTCGACAGCGGCGGAAGGCTACACCGACGCGGTTACCGAGTTCCACATCGTCGGCGGCCTCCATCCGGACCTGCCTTTTGAGTACTTCCTCGACCTTGTGACCGGCCTTAAGGAGCGCTTTCCAAAAGTCCATGTCAAGGCTTTCACCATGGTTGAGATCGCTTTCCTCGCCCGGCGCGCAAAGCTCACGATCCGCCAGGTTCTGGAGCGCGTTCGCGCAGCCGGCGTGGATTCACTCCCCGGCGGCGGAGCAGAGATTTTTGCCGATCGCGTCCGGTCCATCATCTGCGACCATAAAATCGATGGAAATGAGTGGCTTGAGACCGCCGAAATCGCGCATGAACTCGGGCTGCGCTCGAACGCCACGATGCTCTACGGCCATGTCGAGAACGACGAAGACCGCGTCGATCACCTGTGCCGTCTGCGTGCCGTGCAGGACCGCACCGGCGGTTTCCAGACCTTCATCCCGCTTGCTTTCCATCCTGACAACACCGCGCTGCATCACCTGCCCAGAACCACCGGGCTGCTGGACATCAAGCAGATCGCGGTCGGGCGCCTCATGCTCGACAACTTTCCGCATATCAAGAGCTACTGGCAGATGGTTTCAGCGAAGATGGCGCAGATTTCGCTCCGATTCGGAGCCGACGACATCGACGGAACGGTCATCGAGGAAAAGATTTATCACGACGCGGGTGCCACGACACCGCAGGGTATGCGCCGAGAAGAGCTGGTCCGTTTGATTACGGCGGCGGGTCGGGTGCCGTTTGAACGCGACACGATGTACCGTGCCGTCACGCGGTCTGAGGACAGCTTTACCGTCGCGATTTAGAGACGCGGAACTTTACCCGCTCTCCTGCTCCTGTGAAGAGAGCCGAGCGGCTGGTGTCTGCACCATCAGCAGCGTCCCCGGCGCGGTGTTGGAAGAGTTTTTCGCCGGCTCCGCGCCGCCTTTCGGGGGCTTGTCGCGCTTGTTCTCATGCCGTTTCTTCACCAGCATGGAGGCCAGCACGAACAGCCCGACGAATGTCACCACGAGCGCCGCGATCGCGATGACCCCGTGCAGCTCGCTCACATCGTTATAGAGCAGCGCCAGCGCGATGAATACGAACACCACGTGCGCGCAGAACACCTCGAGCGACGCCTTACCCAGCGTCAGGAATGGCTCGGTCTGCACCACGGGGAATACGAACCGCCGCAGCCAGTAGAACAGCGCCGTAAACGCGAACAGGTTCAACACCCGCAGCGGGCCGATGTGCCACTTGTCGACCCAGAACGCGAGCGCGTCCTGGGTCAGGTGCGCGCCCAGCCAGTTGTGCCGAACACCTACAAAAAACACGCACACCGCAAGCGCCACACTGGCAATCGGCCCGTTCACCTTGCGCAGCGGCATGCGCCCGGTGGCTGAGGAAGCGCCCAGCCACAGCCCGGCCATCCACACCGCCTGCCACGCAAACAGGTTAAAGGCCCCGGTCTCCTGCAGCGGAATCTGCAGGTGCGTGACATGGACGATCCCGTTGTGCAGCCACTCCTTCAGGCCGACCTGCGCCCCGGCCCACAGCACGAAGCTCGCCAGCAGCGGAGCCTTCCATCCTCGCTTCGCCGCCCAGGTCAGTACCATCGGCGTCCCTGCCAGGAACAGCACGTAAAGCGGCAGAATATCAAGCAGGGGCGGGCAGTACAGCAGCAGCAGCGACCCCGCGATCGCGGTCAGCGGCCGAGTCGTGTAAAACGTCAGCAGGTTGGTCAGCGCAGCGCGATGTGTCTCCGTAGCCAGAGCCGCTACCACGGTGAACGCCAGCGTCAGCATCAGCAGGTGGATGCCGTAGATTTTTAGCGCGCGCCGCCACAGCTTACTGTGCAGCCCTGCGCTATCTTCCGAGGCCTGCCGCATGTAGATGCGAGCGACCAAGAGCGCCGAGAGAAAAACAAAGCCTTCTGCTGAGGAAAGAAAGCCGAACGGCTGGTTGACCCACTCGCTGATCCGCGTGGGCATGTGCGTCAGCGTCATCCACACCAGGAACAGCCCGCGCAGCGCATCGAGCTCGGGACGCCGTTCTAGCTTGGGAATCTGCATAACTGCTTCACTTAGACGATGTTTCGGCGCCGGAGTTGCGGTCTGTTTCGACGGGCTTTCCGGATCAGCTCAGATATTCCTTGATGAAGGGGTCATCCGAGTGCACCAGGTCCATGGTCGAGCCGTTGAAGACCAGCTTGCCCTCGTGCAGCACCAGGAAGGTCGTCCCCGGGTCTACCTCGCCCTGCGGCAGCTTCTCCATTTTGTTCGCTTCCTTGTTGAACCGGTGCGTCGCCAGCGTAAAGGCGTCCTGCAGCCGGTGCGAGACCAGCAGCGAACTCGATCCGTACACATCACGCTGCTTGATCACGAGCTCGATGATAGTGTTTGACGTGATCGGGTCAAGGCCACCCGTCGGCGAGTCGTACAGCACCAGTTCCGGTTTGCTGATAATGGCGCGCGCGATGGAAACACGCCGCCGCATGCCGCCCGAGAGCTGCGAGGGGAACTTGTCGATCGTGTCCTCAAGCTCCACGAACCGGAGCGCCTCGTGGACCCGCTTGTCGATCTCCTCATCCGGCACGTGGTCCTCATTCAACCGGTAGGCCACGTTGTCGCGCACCGTCAGCGAGTCGAACAGCGCGCCCTCCTGGAAAACCATGCCGATATTGTCGCGCAGCTTGAACATATCCTGCTCGCGCAGCTTGCCCAGATCTTCGCCGAAGACCTTGATCGTGCCCGCGCTTGGCCGGATCAGCCCGTTCGCCAGCTTCAGCAGCACGCTTTTGCCCACGCCGGCCGGCCCCAGCAGGATACGTGTTTCCCCACCTTTGACATTGAATGAAATGTCATCGAGCACGGTTCGCTCCGGCGAACGCAGCGTTACGCCGTCGAACACGATGACAGGCTCGTCCGGGTGCTGCTCGTGCCAGCTTTTCTTCTGCTCGTCTAACGCAGGCGCCATCTTCGTCATCGTCCGAAAATCCCGATCATCAGCCGGCTCAGGACGAAGTCGCTCGCAATGATCAGCACCGAGGACACCACGACCGCCTGCGTGGTCGCGCGGCCTACGCCCTGGGTACCGCCCTTGGTGGTCATGCCGTAGTAGCAGCCAATGGTGGCTATGATGAAGCCAAAAAAGATCGGCTTGACCAGCCCCTGGAAAATATCGGCGAACACCAGCGACTGGTACGCCGCATGGAAATACTGCGAGCCGCCCTGACCCAGCATGAACACCGCAACCGTTCCGCCGCCCATCGTCCCTACCGCATCCGACAGGATCGTCAGGAAGAAAAGCATTACGATCGTCGCCACGATGCGCGGCATCACCAGCTTTTTCAGAGGATCCGTGCCCAGCGCCCGCATTGCGTCGATCTGCTCGGTCACTACCATCGAGCCCAGCTCCGATGCCATACCGGAAGCATTACGCCCCGAGACCATCAGGCTGGTCAGCACCGGCCCCAGTTCCTTGATCATGGAAAACGAGACCAGCTGCCCGGTGATAGCAGCCGCACCGAACTGCGATAGCGACGACGCCGATTGCAGTGCCAACACACCGCCCGTGAAGAAGCCGGTGAGCAGCACGATCGGGATTGATCCGACGCCAATCGAGTCAGCCTGCGTAAAAATATCGGCCAGGTAGAGCGGCGGCCGCACCAGGTTCGAGAGTGCGCGGCCCGTGAGCTTGGCGTAATCCTGCAGCGCCAGAATAAAGTTTTTTGCCGCGCGGTCCAGTGTGCTGTCTGCCATGAGGTATTTAGACGCCCTTGGATGCGGCGCTTCGGGTACTGGCTCCTTTGGATGCGCGCACGCATCCTTGGATGCAGACTCGCACATCCGGCCCGCCGGAGTCACGCATCTTCAGGAATTTCGCATTCCGTCCGGAACGAAGCACGCCTGCTACACGCGGCGCGATTGCCCGCAGTACAAGCTGTCGCGACTGAGGGTGACGCCTACTTCGTGACAAAGTAACGCTTCAGTTTGAGGAACGGTGTTTCAAAGTAGCGATAGCTCAGGAAGGAAAGCATGGTTGTGCCGACCAGTCCGACGATTGCGGTGAGGTTTGTTGTATCCGCCATCGCAGGGGCCAGCCAATGGGCCAGAGCGGCATACACATCCTTGAACATCAGGTGGAAGATGTAGAAGCCGTAGCTTACCTGGCCCAGGCGGCGAAGCCAACCGATATTGAAGACGCGGAAAAGAACACCCCTGGGAGTTAGAAGTGCGGCGACAAGCAGAGCCGCGAAGATATCAACCAGCGAAAAGCCGATGGTCGTCATGACGGGCGAGCCCAGGTCGGGCTGATAAGCGGTGTGCTGCGGCGAGACGGCGATGCAGGTGAACTGGAAAGTCGCGAAACAAGCGACATAAACGGCGAGCAGAGGCCGCGCTGCCTTATGAAGTATTGCGGCTTCAGGTCCGCGCAGGCAGAGTGCGACAAAGGCTCCGATGAGAAGAGCATCGACGCGGAGCGGCGTGACACGGTAAAGAAAATCCGCGTGAACCATCCACTGCGGCAGCAGGTAAAAGCAGGCAATACGAGCAAACAGGCAAGCTACAAAAACGGCCGCACAGGTATTTCGTAGCGTCTCCCGTTTCTTGATGGAGAAGACGACGAGCGGCCACACCAGGTAAAACTGCTCCTCCACGCACAGTGACCAGAAGTGATTGGTGTAGATGAGGAACTGATGGGGAAACGGCGACTGCGCGACGAGGTTCTCAAAGGAACCTGTTGCCGCAACGGCTGGAGTGTGCCAGTAAAAAAACCTCGCGTAATTGCCCAGATAAGTCAGCCAGAGAAGCCACGCCGAACTCCAAAGCCAGTGAAAGATCGGCGTCGTGAGGAGTGCTGCGAGAAGCACACCATAATAGAGCGGAAAGATGCGCAGTGTGCGGCGCATGTAGAAAGTCTGAAAGCGATCGGCTGTGTCGCGGGTGTCATAAAGTATGCCTGTAATCAGGAACCCTGACAGCGCGAAAAACAGATCGACACCTGCCCAGCCATAGGAAAGGAGCGGGTGGGCACTGGCCTCATAATGACCGAAGAAGACAATCAGGATCGCAGCCGCGCGCAAACCGTCGAGTGCCGGGTAGAAGAGTTTATTTTCAGAGCGTGGAAGACCCGGTGAGACACCGTGAAGCGTCGCGCGCTTGAGGTTGGGTTCCCTTGATGAGGTCTCGGGAAGCTGGAGCGTAGTGATCGGGAGAATGAAGTTTTTCTCTTTCCCGGCCGGCCTTCCAAGAGGAAGAGGTCGACCCTTGACGTTAGCGCGGTACGTGCGCCAGGTTCCGCATAGCAAGTGAAAACTCGGATTGAATCCCCCGGTTTGCTCTTTCCGACGACCGGATACGAGCAGAGAAGTCGGGATGGTTCCTGGAATCAGTGTGCTCCAGTCTAGAGACAGAGCGCAATTGCTGATGCTGTTGAGTAGAAGTGTAAAGATGGAGACTTTCAAGATCGTCGTCCCGGCTGCACTCTACTGGATCGGTCTACTGGATATAGACCGGCACACTCAACACAGAGGCCGCCAGGGTAAACGAAACCGCCGCCCATAGCCGTGATAATCACCGTTGCTATAGCTGTAGTGGTTCTGGAAGATATGTACGTGAACCGGATACGCAGGATTGGGGTAGGTCGATGACACATCGGGCGCGGCATAATAGCATTGCGCAAAAAGTGAGCTGACAGACAAACTCAGCAAAAGAGTGCAGGCAGCGATTCTCATGGCTCTCCTCAGTAAGCCCACCGTGTCTTGTACGACCCGCCTCGTCGTGAGCTACCCGGCAAGCCGCAGGTGACAGACGCGGACGAAGTCGTCGCAGTGAGATTACTCGTCAAGATTGTAAGTCGCAAGAAACGAGGGAAAGAGCGAGTCAAATACCATGCTTTAACCCTCACTCGCATTTATGCCTCCCGCATTCGCTTCTTGATCTCAATACTCAACCGCTTGATCTTCTGATTCAACGTCGAGAGCGGAATGCGAAACTGCTCGGCAGCCTCGGTCTGGTTCCAGGCGCAGCGCTCGAGCTTGTCGATGATGATGCGCCTCTCGATGTCTTCCATGATGTCGAACAGGGAAGCGTTGGCGTTGTGCTCCAGCAGGCTTGACGAGTAACTTTTCCCAGCGACGTGCGTCGGCAGCAGCTCAAGACCGATGACCGGGCCCGTGCTGAGTACCACGCCGCGCTCCATCACATTTTCAAGCTCCCGCACATTGCCCGGCCAGTCGTAATCGACCAGCGCGCGCAGCGCCTCGGGCGAGAGCGTCCGCATCGGCAGTTCATTCTCGTCGGAGTAGCGCCGAAGAAAGTGGATCGCAAGTGCCGGGATGTCCTCGCGCCGCGCCCGCAGCGGCGGCAGTTCAAACCGGATCACATCCAGCCGGTAGAACAGGTCCTCGCGAAACTTGCCTTCGCGCACCGCCTGCCGCAGGTCCACGTTCGTCGCGGTGATAATCCGCACGTCGACCTGAATCTCCTGCGTGCCGCCCAGGTGCATAAACCGGCGATCCTGCAGCACCCGCAAAATCTTGGCTTGTGTATCGAGCGGCATCGTGCCGATTTCATCCAGGAACAGCGTTCCGCCGTTTGCGACCTCAAACAGCCCTTTTTTTGCTGAAATGGCTGAAGTAAACGCGCCCTTTACATGCCCGAAGAGTGTCGACTCCAGCAGGTCCGTCGGCACCGCGCCCGTATTTACCGGCACAAAGGGCTTGTCCCTGCGGGGCGAGTTCGCATGGACCGCCTTCGCGATCAGCTCCTTACCGGTGCCGCTTTCACCCTGGATCAGCACGGTCGAGCGCGAGGGGGCCACCTGCGCGACGGTGTCGAAGATCTTCAGCATGATCTCGCTCTTGCCGATGATGTTCGGGAAGCTGTAGCGCTGCTTGAGCGCGCGCTTCAGCTGGATATTCTCTTCTTCCGCCCGGTAGCGCGCGATCGCCGAGCGGATGTCGGCCAGCAGCTTTTCGTTGTCCCACGGCTTCTGAACGAAGTTCTGGGCGCCTGCCCGGATTGCATCGACCACGTTGTCGACCGTGCCGTACGCCGTCAGCATGATGACCGGCAGCTCCGGCGTGCGTTCGCGGATCGTCGCCAGGATCTCGATGCCATTGCAACCCGGCAGCGCCAGGTCCAGCAGCACAAGATCGTACGGGCGCTGTTCGATCCGCGCCAGTCCGGCCTCGCCGTCGATCGCCATCTCGACCGCGTAGCCTTCCAGCTCGAGCAGCGTTTCCAGCGTCTCCCGAATGCCCGCTTCGTCGTCGATGATCAGGATGGTGTAGCCGGTACCGCGTTGTTCCGCGGCTTCAGAAACCGGTGTGTCCGGGTAGGTCGTTTCAGACATGCGCAGGTTTCTCTTTCAGTGGGAATTCGAGTGCGAAGGTGGTTCCGGCGCCAGGCTGACTTTCAACGTGGATCTTGCCGGCATGTTCCTGCATGATCCCGTAAGTCACGGCGAGCCCGAGCCCCGTGCCCCGGCGCTGCCCTTCCTTGACGGCTGTTTTGGTCGTAAAGAACGGGTCGTAAATGCGCTGCACGTGTTCGGGCGCGATGCCCGAGCCTGAGTCCGCAACCGACACGACCACGCTGCTGTCACAGCTGGTACACACTCGCAGCCGGCCGCCCTCTGCCATGGCGTCCTTCGCGTTGAGAAACAGGTTCAAAAACACCTGCTGCAGCTTGCCGGCATTGCCCTGGATCGGTGGGAGCTGCGGAGCGAGATCCACGATCAGCTCGATCCGCGAGGTCTTGAGCTGGTGTTCCAGCAGGTTCAGCGTTTCGCGAACCACGGCGTTCAAGTCGGTCGAGCGGAACTCCGACCCGCCCGTACGCGAGAAGTTCAGCAGGCTGTTCACGATTTCGGAGGCGCGGAAGGTCTGTTTCGTGATCTTGTCGAGCAGCGGCGCCAGCCGCGCGTCATCGCGCAGCTGCTTGCTCAGCATCTGCGTGTACGACGAGATGACCGCAAGCGGCGTGTTGACCTCGTGCGCTACCCCGGCTGCCAGCAATCCGATCGATGACAGCTTCTCCGCCTGCGCCAGCTGGGACTCAAGCCCCACGCGCGCCGTGATGTCGTCCACCAGCACGATCCGGCCCAGCGTCTTGAACTCGCGCGAGACCAGCGGCGCGATCGAGATGTTGGCGACCCGGCCCTCTTCGTCCGACGATGCCGCCGCTGCGATCTCTCCTCGTCCGCCGAGCGGAAACTTGTACAGGTGGTGTACGCCGGGGTCGTTCTTCACCCGGTTGAACTCCCGCACGAAGCCCTCATCGAAGACATCCGCAAGCCGCTGCCCCAGCACCAGCGAGCGCGGCATCGCGAACAGGACCTCCATCTGCGCGTTCCAGCTCTCGATACGCTCGTTGAGATCGACCGCTAGGATACCTATATTGGTCGACTCGACGATGTTCTCGTTGAACTCCTTCAACCGCTCGAATTCGGCGATCTTGCTCTGCAGGCTTGCATAGAGCGTCGCATTCTGGATGGCGATCCCGACGTAGCCGGCGAGCGACTCGAGCAGCTCGACATCCTCGCTCGACAGGAAATCTCCTTCTGTCGTGCGTCCCAGCCCGATCACAGCGATCGTCCGCTCCTGCACCCGGCAGGGCAGGTAGTAGTGCAGCTCGAGTGCCGAGGCGGTCTGCCGTTCGGCCTCCGTCAGATGGAGCGCCTGCTGGGGGTTTTCAAGGAAAATGTGCGAACCGGCGCCGGGCTGGTCAAAGTCCAGGAAGCCGAGCGCCAGGCTGCCTTCGCGTTCGTGCAGCGAAGGAGCCATCCCGTGGGCCGCGCCCATCCGGAACACACCCTTATCCTCGTCCATTTCAAGGAAGACCGCGATCCGGGAGACGAGCAGCGTCTGTGACAGCCGTCCGGTAATAGATCGCAGAAGGTGGTCGAGGTCTGTCTGCGTACCCAGGGTGCGGCCGAAATCGATCAGCGTCTGCCGATAGTCGTACCGCTTCCGGTCGAAGAGGCGGTCCATCCGGCTCTGAATCCCTCGCTTGACCGGGTCGAACAGCGCGGAGGTGATGATGATGGCTGCCAGCAGCCCGTATATGCCGAAGCTCGGCAGCCGGTTTCGCACAATTTCCGCTGCAACGGCGACGACAAGGAAGTACACCCCGACCAGCAGGGCAGTGGCCAGCGCGTAGGTCACGCCCCGCTTGAAGATCAGATCCACGTCCATCAGCCGGTAGCGCACGATGGCCCAGGCGAAGGTCAGCGGCAGAATAACGAGGGCAATGATGCCGACATCCTGCAGCCCCGGCGTTCCGCGATCGAGCAAGTATGGCAGCACGTAAAACAGCGAAAATGGCACGACGCTGAGCACCGAGCCGCGGGCCAGCCATTTCAGCTGTTGTCGGCGAAGGACCTGGCCGGCCTCCTTGCCGGCGCGCAGATACTGGATTGAGAACAGCAGGGTCGCCAGGATATAGAACGAGTCCAGGTAGGCCACCGCGATCTGGTCGAGACGGTGCGCCAGCAGTTCCGTCGCCTGCCAGAACAGGATGGCGTAGATCTGCAGGCCGATGATGAGTACGGCCGGGGTGTATGTGAGCGCCAGCATCCAGGTGCGGCGATGGTTCGACCGTTTGCCGAATGAGAGCGCAAAGTGCAGGAAAAGCGCCGGCTGTACCGCTCCGGCGAAAATCTCGCCCCAGTAAATCGTCCAGTCCAGCGCGTTCAGCTTGCCGGTGTAGTGGAAGGCGTAAGCCGCGAACGAGGCCACGCAGAAGATGTAAAAGTGTGTCGCGTGGGGCGCGGTCCAGCGCCGGAACAGCACGTACAGCCCAATCCCGAGATAGACCAGCGCGATGAGCCGCAGCCCGAAGTAAATGCTGGTATCCGCGCTCTCCAGGATAACGGGGACATCGATACGGATGCCGTGCCGCGCGATGACATAGCTCGCCGACCCGTAGACCTTTGTGCGGAACTGCTCGCGCACCAGCGCAGCGATTCTCGGGGTCGCCTGCTGGTTTACGGAAAGCAGCAGATCTCCTGCGCGAATACCCGCCCGCTCGCCTGCCGAGTTTGCCGGCACTCGTTGCGCCTGTAGCGAGCCATGCGCCTCAGCCCACCAGATTCCGTCGGTAGGCTGCTGGAAATGCTGTTCCTGGCGAAAATTCATGATGGCGAGCGCCACCGCAGCCACGGTCAGGAGCGCCAGGGCGACTGCTACCACTCGGGTTTGGAGAGACCGTCCCATGCACCCATACGGTCACTCGAAAGTGACCTCGATAGAGTTACTTAGCAAGTACATGGCCATTCAAGCCGGCCAGATGCCGCACCATGTAATCCGCATTCCAGCTGCGTTCCACAGGTACGGGCGCATCGCGCCCGCGGTTCCCCTGATGCCGCTTGGCGACGATCTTGAAAATATGGAAGGCAACTACGGGAAACTATACAACTGCGAGATTACGGCTGGCTTGGCCGAGGCGGACGCACCGCGGACAAGAGGTGCGATCCCGCGGGCAAGCTTTTACTGGCGATCTATTCATGCTGCTGTAACAATGAAGCTTCCGGTTCCGCCGGCAAGTTCAAAAGCACGAGGCCCAGGAGAGTCATTTGGCACCGGAAGTCCACCTCGTCAGCCCTGCCGGTCACCCGCCAGTGCACACGGAAAACATCGTGGCAGGCGGTCACCGGATGCATTCGCTGGTCTCCGGGTCCGGTGATCCGCTGGTCATGGTGCATGGCCTGCTCGGGGCCGCCTCATGCTGGGAGCCCGCGATGAAGTTCCTGGCCCGGCACGCCCAGGTTTTTGCAGTGGACGCCCTCGGTATCGGCTTCTCAGATCGCGTCACGGGTATCGACGCAGGCCTCGAAGCTTCAGCAAGGCGCCTCGCCGCCTGGATGGACCAGCGGAATCTCGGCCGGGTTGACCTGGTCGGCACCTCGCATGGCGGGGCGGTCGCCATGTATTTCGCTGCACTGTTCCCTGAGCGTGTGCGCTCGCTGGTGCTGCATGCCCCTGCCAACCCGTTCTGTGTCCAATCGCGCCCGCAGATTCGTTTTGCCGGGACCGCGCTCGGTCGACGGCTCGCCACGTGGCTTCCGAATGCACCGACGCGCGTTCACCGCACGGCGCTCTCCCGGATGTACGGCGACCCTCGGCGGCTACGGCCCGGATCGCTCGAAGAGTATGTTCGCTCGCTCCAGGTTCCCGGTACGGTCGAGTACGTCCTCAGCGTGCTTCGGAGCTGGGTACCGGATATGGCGGCCCTGGCGCCGATGTTGCCGCGCCTCCGGAAACTGCGCATCCTGCTGCTATGGGGCGAGCGGGACCGGGCAGTCTCGCTCAGCTCGGCGATGCGGCTGCAAGCGGTACTTCGCGCGCCGATTGAGATTCTGCCCGACCTTGGGCATCTCCCGTTCGAGGAAGACCCGGAGATTTTTGCCGCCCGCGTTACATCGTTCCTTCTGCGCTGCAAGGGCGAATCGAAACCGGAAGACACATTGCTTAGCGCTTAAAGTATCACTTTAGGGTTTTGAGAAAAGCCCGCGCCATAGCGAACTCCGGAAACCGCTCTTCCTCCTCCTGAAAAGCACGCGGATGCACGCATCTGCGGCCCTGCCGGACCGTTACGGGATGTTTCAGGTGCAGCATTTCGTGGTACATCAGGTATTCGATCGCGAAGCGCGGTGTGCCGGGTCTGTCGAAGATCCGGCTGATCATGATGGTATTGTGCGCTGCATCGTAGTGCCCCAGCAGACGGCGCGCGCTGTGCTCGCTCCAGGTAAGCACCGGACGGCCCAGCAATCCATGGAAAAAACGGGTATTCAGCGACTCGAATACCTCGTCGAGGTTCCAGCGCTGGCCCTGCGCGGAAACGATGCGCTTGCGTCCGCGCAGCTGGCGGATACGCTCTGCCTGCCGCAGCACTGGCTCCGACAGAGTATAGCGGCGATACCGGGTGGAGTGTGCCGCCTCGACAGGTTTTCGGTACAGCTTGGCCAGCAGAATATGCGCGATGGCACGGAGAACCGGCTCGGGCGCGCCTTCGAGCAGGTCCGACAGGTGGACGCGCAACTCGCCTTCGCGCAGCCGGATCGTGGTATTCAGACTGGTAAACCGGTAATAGCGCGCATGGATGGGAGGTATGGGCGCGCGAGGCCGCAGCGCACGATACTCTTCAGCAAAAAGTTGGTTCAGCAGGGATTCCACCAAGCGTGAGCCTAGCATAAAGCCGGGGCCTCATTCCTTGCGGAATGAGGCCCCATTTGTGAGTCCGCCGATGCTTAGTATTCGCCCTTGTGAGCGTTTTCAGCCCGTAGGGCGAACAGCAGGACTGACCTGCCGGTAACCCCGTACGATTCGCCGGTCTTGAATACCCCTGAGGCGTCGTTCTTCTCGCGGTTGGTATCGATCAGCAGCGCCCACTCGTCGCCGCCGAAGGACTCCGGCAGCGTAAACTCGACGAGATCGTCGTGCTCGTTGATGACGATCATCATGGTGGCGTCATCGCCGGGTTTGGGAATGCCGGTGGTCTGGGCCCGACCGTCCATGAGCATGCCGAAGCACTTCATTGCCGAATCGCCCCAGTTCTGGTCCTCCATCTCCCTGCCATTCGCATTGACCCAGGTCAGCGTTTTTACGTTCATCGCTTCGTTGTAGGAGCCGGTGTAGAAGCGGTTTCTGCGGAGGATTGGGAACCTGTGCCGCAGCGAGGTGAGCTGCTTCACGAAGTCGATCAGGTGATTGCCCTTGTCCTCGATCTCCCAGTTCAGCCACGAAATCTCGTCGTCCTGGCAGTAGGCATTGTTGTTGCCGCCCTGCGTACGCCCAAACTCGTCACCGGCCAGCAGCATCGGCGTCCCCTGCGACAACAACAGTGTTGCAAGCATGTTGCGAATCTGCCGCGAGCGAAGCGCCTTGATCGCGGGATCATCCGTCGGCCCTTCCGCGCCGCAGTTCCACGAGCGATTGTCAGAGCTGCCGTCCTTGTTGTCCTCGCCGTTGGCTTCGTTGTGCTTCTCGTTGTAAGTAACGATGTCGTTTAGCGTAAAGCCGTCATGCGCGGTGATGAAGTTGATGGATGACCAGGGTTTGCGTCCCTGGTGGTTGAAGATATTGCCCGAGCCGCACAGCTTCTCGGTAAGCGCCGAGGCCGGCGCCTTGCCTCTCCAGAAGTCCCGCACCGTATCGCGGAAGGTGTCGTTCCACTCGGCCCAGCCCGGGGGAAAGCCGCCCACCTGGTAGCCGCCCGGCCCGCAATCCCACGGCTCGGCAATCAGTTTGATCGAGGCCAGCAGCGGATCCTGCGAGCAGGCCTTCAGGAAACCGCTCCGGTTGTCAAAGCCGTTCGGCTCGCGCGCCAGGATGGTGCCCAGGTCGAAGCGAAAGCCGTCGACGCTTGTCTCGGATGTCCAGTAGCGCAGCGAGTCCATCACCATCTGCAGTACCCGCGGATGGCTTACGTTGACCGTGTTTCCGGTGCCGGTTTCGTTGATGTAGTACCGCGGCTGCTCCGGCATCAGCCGGTAATAGCTGCTGTTATCGATGCCTTTGAAGGAGATCGTCGGGCCCTTTTCATTGCCCTCGGCGGTGTGGTTGTACACCACGTCCAGGATCACTTCGAGGCCCTGCTCGTGGAAGCGGGCCACCATCTCCTTGAACTCCTTGAGGGTGTCGGGCCGGTTGGCGGCGTAGCGCGGGTCAGGCGCGAAAAAGCCGATGGTGTTGTAGCCCCAGTAGTTCACCATGTTCTTTTCAAGCAGGTTGCTGTCGTTGATAAAGGTGTGAATCGGAAGGAGCTCGATTGATGTCACGCCGAGGGTCTTGATGTACTCGATCACGGGCTTCTGCGCGAGCCCCTCGTAGGTTCCGCGAACGTGTTCCGGGATGTCGGTCCGCAGTTTGGTAAAGCCCTTGACGTGCGTTTCATAGATGATCGTGTCTTCCCATGGAACGTGCTTTCGGCCGCGTGCTCCGGTGAAGTCAAAGTTCGGGTCAACGACGATGCACTTCGGGACGAACGGCGCTGAGTCCCGCTCGTCGAAAGTCAGGTCGTCGCCCGACTCCATGGTGTAGCCGAAGATCGCCGGATCCCAGACGAGCTCGCCGATATGCGCGTAAGCGTAAGGGTCTAGAAGCAGCTTGTTCGGGTTGAAGCGATGCCCTTTTTCCGGCTCATATGGGCCATGGACCCGGTAGCCGTAGCGCTGCCCGGGCCCAAGCCCCGGTATAAAACCGTGCCATACCTCGTTGGTGTATTCGGGCAGGGCAACGCGCTGCAGCTCGGTCTTTCCGTCTTCTGAGAAGAGGCAGAGCTCTATCTTTTGTGCATGTGCTGAGAAGATGGCGAAATTGACGCCGTGCCCGTTCCAGTGCGCCCCGCGAGGGAAGGAGTGGCCTTCCTGAATGTCAAATTGTTGCGTGTCGGTCATATTGATTGGATCCTGGTCTTTCTGCAAAAGCTTGGTATCGGTGTTGCCGGTAGGATGCACAATTTGCCGCGCGCCTCCGACTCCCCTAGTGAGACAATAACCCGACTGGCCCCGTAGCTCAGGTGGATAGAGCGACGGTTTCCTAAACCGCAGGTCGGAAGTTCGAATCTTCCCGGGGTCACCATCATCATCGAGGTCACGTTGATTTAAGCGATGTACCAGAAACCATAGAACGCACTGAAATGCAATGAACGAATCGTGCGCTTACAGGTCTGTGGCTGACCCCTCGAAATCCGGAAGCGCCCACGAAGGTGGTACTCCGGATCAGGATTTCCTTACTGGGCGACGAAGGATGTTGCTACTGCCCACTGCGAGGAGAGAGCATGCGGCCAGTTTCGAGAAAGTCAAGGTCATTCCTTCGTAGTTACTGCGGTTTCGAGTGTCAACCTACTGCAGTTCAGGAAGAGCGGTCGACCTGGTGGCCGGCCGAGAGGCAAGGGCCGTCTCGAGAATCGTTCGCGCGTCGGCAAGCTCGGTGCCCTCGAGCGCCAGCCGCGGCGGTCGAACCCTTGCCGAGCCGCTACCTGTCTCACCCTGCACCCACTTGATAAGTTGCACAAACTTGGGAACCGTATCCATCCGAAGCAGCGGCAGAAACCAGCGGTAAAGCGCAAATGCCTCTTGATGCCTGCCGGCGCGCGCAAGCTCAAATAACTCCACGGACTCTGCGGGAAAAGCGTTAACAAGGCCGGCGACCCAGCCTACTGCGCCTGCGTTTACGCCTTCCACCAGCACATCGTCCACACCGACAAAAATCTTCAGGTGCTCATCCAGCAGCTCGCGGATAGCGGCAATACGGCGCACATCGGCGCTTGATTCCTTTACTGCCTCCAGATTCGCGTGCTCACCGGCAAGCTCCGCAATCTGCTCGGGAAGAAAATCTGTTTTATAAGCCGGCGGGTTGTTGTAGAGCATGCAGGAGAGCTTCGTCGCACTGAGAACGGTAGAAACGTGCTGCTTCATTTCTCGCCAGTCCGATGTGTACACGTAGGGCGGCAGCACCATCAGGCCTTGGCAACCGGCATCCTCAGCTTCCTTCGCCAGTCTCACGGCGTTCAGGGTTGAGAGCGACGAGATGGCAGCCACAACCGGCGTACTGCCTTGTGAGGCCCGCACAGCCGTCTTCAGGATGTCGATTTTCTCCGCGTGCTCAAGCGTGGCGCCTTCGCCGAGAGAGCCCAGCATCACAAGCCCCGAGCACCCGTTTTTGAGGAGCCATGCAGCGTGCTGCGCGAGAAAATCGTGGTCGACAGCAAGCGCATCGTCGAAGGGCGTGGTCATGGCAGGCATAACACCAAACCAGTTCATGGAATCTCCTGAAGATCTGTAACGGTGGTCATGGCAGAAACGTTGTTGCTGACGAGAACGGAAATTGGAACGGGAAAAACAGGGGATCGCACGGAGGTCGCACGCCAGCCGAAAAGCGTCTGTACCGCCGGCCCGCAGACCCGTCCCTGGCACGCGCCCATGCCGCAGCGCGTTTGCAGCTTTGCGTCAGTCCAGGAAGACTGAGATTGAAGTTGCTCGAACCGAACGTCCTCGCATCGGCAAACGATGGTTCTCGGCTCGGCCAGCGCGCACAACTCCGGCCGTAGCTCGAAAGACGCGTTTAATTTGAGTCCAAAGATTCGTTCCCGGTCACGTCGTCCGTACAGCGCTGCGGCTTTCGTTTCCTGTCCCGCGGCGACCAGGCCGGCGATCTGCCCTTGCACACAGGCAGCGTCGACCCCGGCGATTCCCGTCGGCTCTCCGGCGCACAGTATGTTTCCTAACGAACTCTGCTGAGCTTGGTTTACCTGCACAAAGTCACCCTCGAAGCGGCAGCCCAGCAATGCTGGCAGTTCAGTGTTGGGCACAAGATGAAAGCCGCACGCAACCAGATCGCAAGCCTCCTCCCAGGTCCGCCTGCCGTCGGTCAGCCGAACAGAGGAGACCTTGTCGCTGCCTTCTACCGCAACGATCCAGCACCCGGTGCGGTACGGCACACGTGCCAGCGCGGCACGGTAACGCGCGCCCTGGAAAAGCTTCGCTGGATGCGCCAGGAGCGTCGCAGCAAAGGGCAATAGCTTTGTGCGCGAGGCTTGCTCCGCGATACAAACGACTCTCGCTCCGTACTCCTGCAGGTGCACAGCCACGGCAAGCAGGAGCGGTCCGCTGCCTGCGATGACAACCCGCTTGCCTTGTACGGAAAAGCCGCCCTTCACCAGCGCCTGCAGTCCACCGGCACCGAAGACGCCGGGGAGCGTCCACCCCGGAAAAGGCAGGAAACGCTCTCGTGCTCCGGTGGCGAGCACCAGGTGCTTGTACTCGAATAGCTCTGCTTGCGGGCCGTCCGCTGTTTCGACCAGTGCGCGCACGAAGCCATCTTTTGAAACATCGAAAACTCTGCGCCCCGGTAGCAACTCCGCCCCTGACCTATTAAAGGCCGCAATGGCCCTGGACCCTGCGGCGATGTTCCTGCGCTTCTCGTCAACGCCTGCGCGCCATATCTGTCCTCCTGCGGCAGGGCTGTCATCGAGGACCACCACAGTGCGGCCATGCGTCGCGGCGGCCGTCGCCGCGGCAAGACCGGCCGGCCCGGCGCCCACGACCAGGACGTCCGTCTTCCGCGTCAAGACTGTGTCTCCACGCGCATGCCTTCGCGGCATACCAACTGACACGTCCGTTGATGCGGAACGCCATCGACAACCGCGCGGCATTCGAAGCATATACCCATGCCGCAGAGCGCCGTTCGCGGCTCACCTGTCACGGAAATCCTGCAGGGTACTTCTGCGGCAAGCAACGCTGCACTCAAAACGGAGCCTGCCGGCACCGCGACGGACCGGCCGCCGACCACAAGGTGCACGAGAGGACGTTCATGCATAAGCCACTTCCGTGGTTACAGTACGAGCCGGTAGATAGGGGGTAGGGTCAATCAGCGATTTGCGCTGGAACAGGTGGTCCACAAGCAGGCGCGCCGCTCCTGTCGCGTTCGTTATGCCAAGCCCTTCGAACCCGACCGAAAGAAACACGGTCGGGTCCTGTGTCGGACCAATCAGGGGCAGCTTGTCCGGCGTTGCGGCACGAAACCCTGTCCACACGCGAATGCCGGAGACACGCGCGAGCGCGGGCATGTAGTCGCACGCTCGCCGCAGCATCCGGTCGAGTATCTCCCGGTCGGCCGCTTGATGCTCGTTTCCATACTGGCGCGATGAGCCGACCAGCAGTTGCCCGGTCTGTCGCGGCTGAACGTTGAAGGCCACCGAATCCGTCGTAACCGAGTGAGCACTCTTCACATAGCCGAGCTCGACGAGCTGATGGTTCACGAATCCCGGTTGGCGTTCGGTAATCAGTAAGTGACCCTTACGCTTCTGGATCGGCAGCCACGGCAGCAGGTGTGTGTCCGCCCCCGTAGCTACTACGATGGCTCCCGCTGCATGGATGCTTTCATCGCTCAGTGTTACCGCGCCCTGGCCGATGTGGACCGCTGCTTTCCCGCGCAACAGCAGAGCTCCCTGGCGGAGCGCCTCCTCAAGAAAGAAGACTGCCGCCGCGGGCGGATAGATGACGCCATCCCCGGGTACAAGCAATCCTCCGGCAAGTCCGGGCCGCAGGTTCGGCTCTTCCACCGCGAGGGCCTTCGCGTCGAGCACGACCGACTCCACGCCGGCCAAGCCGTAGGCATCCTGCTTTGCATAGACCTGGCTCATCTCCTCCTCATCGGCAGCGACCCACACTGTTCCTCGGGTTTCGTATTCAACGGAAGGCGGAAGCCGCGGCTGCAGTTCCTGCCACAAGGAACGGGAGTAACGGGTCAACGCCAGCTGGGCAGGCGAGTCGTCCATCACGACGATGTGGCCCATCCCGGCAGCGCTCGCTCCTCCTCCCACCACGCCGGGCTCAATGATGCCCACGCTGAGACCTGCCTGCGCGCACTCCGATGCACAGCAGCAACCGATAATGCCGGCACCGACGATGAGCACGTCGAAAGTAGACATCAGAGCGAAATGCCTTCCGCGAATGGATCGGTCGGGCTGAACAGGAGCACTGCTTCCGAGGTCACCCACGCACGCCCCGTAACCGTAGGCAGCACGCTATCCCCCAGTGCTTCCACTGAGCCGACGAAGACAGTTCCCAGAATGCCTTCCTGTCGCCACGTGTCTCCAGCCCGCAACTTACCGGCGGCGTGCAGGCAAGCCATCTTCGCGCTGGTCCCAGTACCGCAAGGAGAACGATCGAACGAAGCGCCCGGGCACAGAACGAAGTTGCGGCTTGCATTGGCTGCGTTCCGGGGTGGGCCAAACAGTTCAATGTGATCAATCGGCGCATCGTCCCTGCCGCGAATGCCGGCCTCAGCCAGGGCTGAGCGGATGGCCGAGGTCACGGCGAGAAGAGCAGCGCGATTAGCAAGCTCAAGCTCGTAGCCGTGGTCCGCGACCAGAAAAAACCAGTTTCCACCCCAGGCGATGTCTCCGATAAATGTGCCGAATCCTGGGACATCGATCGAGACCGCATCGCGATACCGATAGCTGCATACGTTCTGCACAGACACGCTGCCATCCTGATGGAGGACAGTGGATACCACCCCAGCAGGGGTTTCAATCCTGTGAGTTCCCGGCCCGATCCGGCCCAGGTGCGCCAGGGTCGTTACCAGCCCGATCGTTCCATGTCCGCACATCCCCAGGTATCCTACGTCGTTGAAAAAAATCACCCCCGCGGCGCAGGATGGGTCGAGCGGCTCGCATAAAAGCGCCCCCACAATTACTTCTGAGCCGCGAGGCTCCTGCACAACACCAGCCCGAAATCCATCCCACTCTGACTGAAGGATCGCCAGCCGACCCTGTATGTCGCCGCCGCCAAGGTTCGGGCCGCCTTCGACGACAATACGGGTTGGTTCACCTTCTGTGTGCGAGTCCACGACACGCACCCGACGGACTCCCAATGAGCTCACAAACATACCGGGCAATTGTAGACTGAATTGGATACGATATGGATTTAGCAGTACGAAAGTGTTTCGAAGGTGATCGAGCGACCATGACTTACATATCCACATACTGCGCGATCGGGGACGTTTCCTGAACTACAGGCCGGTAGCTGAAACCTTCCCGGACTGAACACTTCAGCGCGTCTCATCACGACCCTGAGCCGCTTCGTCATCCTCATCCTCAAGGATGGCAAAGTCCCCCGCACCCAAGGGTCCCCGAATTTTCGGCAGCCACCCTTGCGAGCGGCTGAGCGGGTGAATGCTCCAGGTCGCCGGGATGGCATCGGACGGAAACTCGCAGGTCAGCACGATGCTGCCCTCGGTATCGCGAAAGGCGGCGAGTTCGAGCGCATCGGCATCGATCCGGGAGATCTCATGGCCCTCCTCGTCCTCGATGCCGATGCACCAGAGCGCCGGGTCATCGAGCGAACCTTCCGGCAGGAGTTCGCGCTCGACGACGATTCTTGTAATCCAAGGCTGGATCTTCTCGGCCCAGTCGGGCGGCGGCTCAGGGTTCGGCGGCTGCCCGCCCAGCACCGTGTAAGGATGGGCCTTTCGCAGCCGGAAAGAGAGGCCTGAGTACGCCTCGTACTGCTCAAGGGTACGGACTGAGCCGAGGCCGAAGGTTTCAACCGGCTCGCCGCTCAGCAGCCGCTGGACCTTCGCTTTGCTCCGCTTGTCCAGCTCATTCCATGGGCGCGCGGCGTTGGTCAGGGTGGCGTGATCGCCCCAGTGCTTGCGGGAGTCGTGCCTCAGGTAGTCGTGCCACAGGAGCACGTTCGCGGGGTGGAAGAGATCGTAGCCATGGGTATAGGCGCGCACGGTCATCGCGGATTCCTCGCCCATGAAGTACAGATCGGGATCGTACGGCACCTCATCGACGAACTGCCCACCGGCAAACAGAAAGCCCGCGGCAAGGAAGCGCGCCGGTACCGGCCGGTCCGGCTGGCCACCCCCGGGGAACGGCCCAGGCTTCAACTGCGGGATACCCTCGGGCGTAAACGCCTGGAAGATGATCTGCATCGGATCGCCCGTAAGGATCTCATACAAGCCCGGCGTGAACGGGTTGGCGTAGGTGCTCAGCAGCGGCTTTGCGGAGCCTGTTTCGCCCATCGCCCGGATCAGCTTCGTATCCCACCCGTGTACGAAGCGGCAGTGCGAATCAACCTGCAGAAACCACTGCTCGCCGCGCCACAGCTTCATGATCTCCGCGCGCGCCCAGCACGCGCCTCTGCTCTCGCGCCAGTCGATCTCGATCAGCCGAAACCGCGCGTCATCGCGATCGAACGGGAGCTCCGCGTCCTGCTCATCCCGCTGCCGGTAGATGCCGAAGCGGAGTCGCTCCGGGTGCAGCGCTTTCGCGAGGCAGTCCGCCACTGTCGGTCCTAGTTGCGGATCGCGGTACGCCGCAATCGACACAAAGATCAGGTCTTGTTCGCTGCCCACGTCGTTCCCCTCCCGAGTTCAAGGTAGCAGCCGGAGCAACGCGCGGGACAGCTATCACAGCTAACCTTTGATGACGGCCTTTACCGTCGGCTGCCCCTCGATCGCTGTCTTCGCTTTCTCGTTATGCATCATCAGGTCCAGCACCGACTGTACGACCTTCTCGTCGGCCGCGGCAGCATCGCGGATCTCCACCGGGTACAGCACGACATACTGCAGCCCATCGGCAAGCTGAACGCGCGACTCGATGTGAGGAGCTTCGACCGGTGTATCCATCCACGACTCAACCAGCTGGTGCTGATGTTCAATGCGAACTTTGTAGCTGGCGTAGACGGTGGTGATTGCTTGCAGCACGGCATCGGTCGCTGCGCGGTAGTCGGTCTCAGGCTTCAGCTTGATCGTCAGCTCGTGCCACGCGTACTCGGTACCCGGAATCTGCTTGTACAGCGGCGTGCCTGCCTGGAACAGGATCGAGTTCGCGAAGACGGCGACGCGTCCGGTGGGGTGCAGCTCCGTGCCGCTGCCGGTCAGCTCCATCATGTAGAAGCGCACCAGGCCGACATCCACGACATCGCCGGTGACGCCCGCAATCGTGATGCGATCGCCGACACGTACGCCATACCGGCCTACGATGAAGAAATACGCGGCCACCGAAAGCAGGATAGTCTGCAGGCCGACCGCGATACCGGCGGTAATAAAACCGGCGAAGGTAGCCAGCGAGTTGAACTGTGTAACGAAGCCGAACAGCAGGACGATGCCGCTGAAGAAGCCGACGAAGATACGGCGAATCACCAGGAACTGGCGCCGCCGGCGGATGTCATGCACATACTTCGTGATGGTTCGGCGCGCGACCTCATTCAATCCAAGAATCACCGCAAGCGCGAGTGCAATGAACAACACGTGCAGAAGCAGCGAGCGCATAATCGTGCTGCGCTCCGCATCGACGGCCGTGCGCCAGGAGACGAGATTGGTGCGCGTCTGCTCCAGCAGCAGCACCTCCTGGCTAATGGGGACCGACACGTTCGAGATAGCGTTGAACGCATCGGTTAACTGGCGATAACGCTTTCTGGTCGCCGCGAGATCGTTCGCCGTGGGAGCGGAGGCGCTGCCGTCCGCAGCCGGCTCGGCCTGCATGGTGTTGCCCACCTGCAGGGTGGCGCGCAGAATCTTCAGCAGCGGGGTTCGCAGCTCCAGTGCCTGGTCGTGCAGCTTCTGCGCTTCGTCGATGCGCTGATTGATGGCACGCTGCGTGCTCAGCAGCCTGAAGAGCACGAGGGCCTGGCTGCTGACGCCGGAGTCCCGCTCAGGCGATAGGTTCTCAATCGTGTCCGGGACCGCCTTGACCTTATCGTCCACCAACTCCGGGGCAGAGCGCTGCAGCTGGTTGATGTCGCCCTGAAGTCCGCTGCTGCTCTCTGTCGCGGAGACGCCGCCGACCTTTCCCAGGGCATTAGCCATCGCGTGGCTCAGTTTTAGCTGACCCTCAACGTTCTCTTTCTGCTCCTTCAATGTGGCAAGTTCAGAGGGCCGGGTAGTTGCGATCTGCTGGTCCAGCGCATCGTCCTGCTGCTGCAGGCTGTCGATCCGCTGCGCGACATTCTGCCTCGCCATATTCAGTTTCTGGCGTTCTCCCTGCTCTGCCGTTGGCTGGGCAGACGGCAGAGCTTTGCCCGGGATGCGGGCCAGCAGGGCGCCCTCGTCCCGCGCTGCCTGAAACGCCAGCTGAGCAACCTGGGTCGCCTGCAGTCGCGCCTGCTCAGCGTACAGCATATCGCTCGGCTCGCCCACCTTCTGCACCGGCGTAACAGCCATGCGATAGAAGCGGATCACCTCACTCAAATGCGCGAGTATCTCTGTGGAACGGGCGCTGACGTCGATACCCTGCGTCAGCGAGGGCGGCAGCGGCGCAGGCAAAGCCAGCAGGCTGGTGACGGTTGCCGGCTTCGGCGCGGTCGGCTGCCCGGGCTGGGCGCCGTTTGAGGCCTGCGTGGCCCCCTCGGAGAACGACTGGGCCGAGGTTTTCGTCGCGATCCCTGTCGATGCCGGGGCCTGCGTCTTAGAAGTGGAACTTTGGGCCAGAACCGGCGTCGCGCCGACAGGCATCAGCAGCAGCGCACAGAGCGCGGTCGAGACACACGAACGGAGTGTGCCGGCGTTCAAACATACCCTCGATACAAGCTTCATCTCTGTACTTGGACGCGGTTCTGCGTGAACGCACTGCCGGCGAGACGGCAAATAATGCGAAACGGACGCTTTGGAGCGCACGTCTGTCCCCCAAATCAATCGAGAGAACAAGCGCCGGGCGAGTCGCCGGCGCTGATGTCCGTTATGCTGAGAGCTGACATAAATCAGCAGGCGTGCTCGAAAGAATCTGGGAAGACGGTGAAACTCCGCCACTGCCCCGCAACTGTAAGGCGCAGCACGACCCGCGCGGCACACGCAAAGCCACCCAAGTCGGGGAAGGCTGCCGCGCACGGAGCGCCAAGTCAGGAGACCGGTTCGCGCATGCAATCCATGACTCGCTTCTGTTCCGAGGGGAACAGAGAAGGCCTTGCATCCAGATGATGAATTTCCCGCCCACCGGAGCCGCCAGCGCGCGGAGCCTCCGCCTCCTGCTCGCTGCCTCTTTCTCGCTCTCCTGTGCGCCGGCCTTGCACGCCGTAGCGGTGCACGGGATTGTGACCGATCCGCTGAATCTGCCGATCCCCGGCGCGGTCGTCGCGCTGGTCGACAACGGACACATCATCGTGACGACGCGCGCCGGCAGCGACGGCAGCTACACGCTGAGCACCTCAAACGCCGGACGCTACTACGTACTGGCAACCGGGATAAACTTTCGCCAGCTGCTGACTGAGAGCTTCTACGGTGGAGCGTTCGGCAGCATTGAGAAAAACATCACGCTTGAACCCGACTCGCTGCGCGAATCGATCGTGGTGACGGCAACAGGGACGCCGATCCCGCAGAGCCAGGTCAGCGCTTCGATCACGGAGCTCAGCAAAGTCGATTTCCAGGATCAGCAGACGGTCGTGAACGCGCTGCGGTTGGTGCCGGGCTTTTCGGTTACGACCTCGGGCGAGCACGGCGCCCTGACCTCGCTGTTCATCCGCGGCGGCAACTCCGATGACAACAAGGTAGTGCTGGATGGCGTGCCGGTAAACGATATCGGCGGCACATTCGACTTCGCGAATGTGGCGACGACTGGGATCGCGAGCGCTGAAGCCTACCGTGGTCCGGACAGCGTGGTGTACGGCACCGACGCTGGCGCAGGCGTGGTCGCCTTCACCACCCCGCGCGGCTCTACGCCGTTTCCTTCGCTGTTCTACGAGGGCGACGGTGGCAACTTCGGCACCTACCGTAACGAAGTGCAGGCAGGCGGAACGCGCAACGCGCTCGACTACTACGGCGCGTTCGGCGACTTCCAGACGACGAACTCAGTCGATAACAACAGCTACCACGATGTGACCTCGGTCGCGAACCTGGGCTATGCGCTCTCGACGGCGACGCACCTCCGCGTGACGGCGCGCAATAGTGACTCCGCAGTGGGCGCCCCGGGGCAGTATGCGTTTACGCTCACGCCGACCGACCAGAAGCAGTCAGACCAGAACCTTTACCTGAGCGCGACGATCGACCACACCTTCTCCGACCGATGGCATGGTGAGGTGGAGTACGGGCTGAGCCGCAAGCGCGAACGCTTTCAGCAGTTCGGCGCGACAGGGGCGCTCGACGCCACGGACGGCATTTATCTCGGCCAACCTGTAACCGTCACGGGAGCAAATGGGTTCAAGGTGAGCGGGCAAACGATTACGAGCTATGTGGGCTCGGAGCAATCGATTTTCGACCTCGCGTCAAACCGCGATTCAGTCCACGGGCAGACCAGCTATGCCTTTACGCCGCACCTGCTCGGGGTGGCCGGCATTCGCTACGAGGACGAGCGCGGTATGACAGCCGATCACTCTTCGTACGGCGACACAAAGCAGCCGATCGAGCGCACCAACTTCGATTACACGCTGGCGCTGCAGGGCGACTTCAAGAACCGCTTTTTCTACACGCTGGGCGGCGGAATTGAGAAGAACGGGCTCTTCGGAACGGTCGGTGCGCCGCACCTCGGCGCGTCCTACTACCTGGTACGCCCGGGCAAAGGCGTGCTGCAGGGAACGCGTTTGACCTTCAATTTCAGCAAGGGGTACAAGGAGCCGACGCTGGGCCAGCAGACCGGATCGCTGCTTGCGTTTCTCCAGGGGAACGGCGCGAACGGCTTCATCAACCAGTTCGCGGTCAAGCCCATTGGCGCCGCGCTCACCCGTTCCTACGATGGTGGTATTGAGCAGAGCATCGCCAGTGAGCGCGTGCTGCTCAGGGTGACCTACTTTCACAACGAGTTCGGCAACCAAATCGAGAGTGTCGGCTCGGATGCCGTGCCGCAGTTGCTGCCGAACCTGAGCCCAGTGGAGCAGGCCGCGCTCAAGGTCTATCTCAACACGAACGGGAGCCCGGGCATTGACCTGAACTCGCTATCGTTTCGCGCTCAGGGCGCGGAGTCGGAGGTCGAATACAGCCCGAAGAAGAACATCTTTGTCCGCGGCGGCTACACCTATCTCGACGCCGTGGTGCAGCACTCGTTTTCATCGGACGCGCTGATGCCGGTCGTCAACAGCGGGGTCAACTTCACCAATGTCGCCATCGGATCGTTCTCGCCGCTGGTGGGCGCGCGGCCTTTTCGCCGGCCGCCGCACACGGGCTTCGTTTCTGTAACGTACACGGGTAAAAAGTGGAGCGGCGTCGCCAGCGGCGCCTTTGCCGGCCGTGCCGACGACACAACTGCGCTTGGCGGTTCTGACGCCGGCTTCGGTGACTCGCTCCTGCTGCCGAACCGCAATCTCGACTCAGCCTACGCCAGCCTGAACGGCGGCGGCACCTACCAGGTCAACAGCCGCATCGGGGTGTACACGCAGCTCGACAATCTACTGAGCCAGCAGCACATCAGCCCCATCGGCTATCTCTCGATGCCGATGACAGCACGCGCCGGTATCAGGATCAGCCTGGGACGGAAGCTGAAGCCCTAGCAACGTTAGTAGCCGCGATGGCGCAGAAATTCGCCGACGACGTTGCCAATAGCGTCGGCGGCGAAGTTCAGCCCGATCGTCCTGACCAGCACCGAGGTGGTTGCCAGCGCGGGTGTGCCGAGCTGCGGATAGTACAGCTCCTTGGCTGCAAAAGCCGAGCCGACCGTTCCCACCAGGACCGGCAGATTCACCGTCTGGTTGCCGGCATCGGTATGCGTCACCACCAGGCCCCTGAACGCATGGGCCATCCGGTCGCTCGTGCTGTAGCCCGTGCCAAGCGGCACGTAGCGCGGGTCCATGTCGAACGCCACGGGGATGGCGAAGTTCTGCAGGAACATCTGCGTTTCCGATTCGGACAAACCCCCGATCAGCCTGTGCTCGTGGTAGCGCACATTATCTTCGAGGCTCTGCTTCCAACCCAGAATGCTGTCGCCGTAGTGGTTGTAGGCGGTGTCGTAGTCAGGGTAGCCGTTCCACGTGGCAGGCTGCCTTCCCTGCGGCTCTGCCGGACGGTCCACGATCGTCGGCAGACCCGCGATCAGCGCGCCGGTCACAAAGTTGCGCGGGGAGTACGTGCTGTGCGCCCAGTACACGAGTTTTCCGCCGAGCGAGAGCGGGTAGTAGGAATCGTCCCTGGCGCGGCCGTGCAGGTTGTACATCGTCATGTCCGGCTCGAGTGCGGCGCGGACCAGCTCGTGCGCGGTGTTCGTGGCCAGGTCGCCAAGCAGGCTGTAACCGATGTAGTGCGTTACGAAATGCCCAGAGTTCAGCTCGGGCGCATTGAAAGCGCCCGCATACAACGCTTTGCCGATGAAAGCGGCCGCCACCGTTCCACCCAGCTTCGAGTAATTGGGCACCAGCATCCCGGCATCGTTGCGCGTCACCACGATGGAGCTAGCGGCATTCCACATACGCTCGCTCAGGTCAGAGTTCACCGGCGCTGGAATGAACTGCGCTTGCTGGTGCAGCGCGAGCGGCAGGACCAGGTTGCTGATGAGCTGCCGGGTCTCGGCAGTCGCAAACCCCACCTCGAAACGGGCTGCCCGGTACCGAAGCATGGTCTCATTGACCCGCAGCCAGTTGTCGATGTCGTCGCCGTACGCATCCATCGCGTGCTGGTAGTTCCTCGATGCGACCGGATCGTCGTTCGTGGGCGCAAGCGGCTCGACAGGCGGAGACGTGAGATTGGGGACCCCGGCCACGGCCATCCCCTCCAGCAGGTTGCGGATCGACCAGGTACTGCCCAGGTAGTAGCGGACCTTGGCCGGTACATTCGACCGGCTGGCCCCCGGCGCTATCCGCCAGTTCTTCGGAAGCACGATGGGCTGTTCCATGGCGGGCGCGGGCGCAAGATTCACCGCGGCACCCGCGGGCGAGGGCGCCTCAGGCAGGGGACTTGTGCCTGCCGCCGGCGCGGAAATGGAACTGGGAGACAGAAAGCTCTGCTGGGCAAAACTTGAGGCACACCCCATAAACGTCAAAAACAACGCAAAAGGGAGCCGAAAAAGACACGTCGAGTGCGTCCTTGTCACGGGCGTATCCTGGGAAAACCTAGGCTTTAAGTGATTTCTAGTCCCAGAGTAACGGGGTTTTTACTTTTTGCAAGTTGCCACCGGCAACGCGACAGGCCGCGCCTGCATATCGTTTGCAACTTTTGGGGGATTAGTCCGGGTAAGTCTTACCCGCAGCCCGGTAAGTCCGGTTTGCTTCTACATCCTTTGGTCCCCGGTTACGGAACTGACCGCGCAATTTTTGGCGCTGCGTATATTTATTCTTTTTTTGTTTGTGAGGCTTACTTTCCCCACGCGAAAAGCCCCGCTCGAAAGCGGGGCTTCTTCGTGTGCAGCAGGGCAGGTGTTTAGTACATGCCGTCCATGCCGCCGCCGCCGTGCGAGTGCCCGCCGCCGGCCGGGGCGCCCTTGGGCTCCGGAATGTCGGCGACCATGGCTTCGGTCGTCAGCATCAGGCCTGCGATTGACGCCGCGTTCTGCAGCGCGGTGCGCGTCACCTTGGTCGGGTCGATGACGCCGGCCGCGACCAGGTCCTCGAACACGTTGGTGCCGGCGTTGTAGCCGAAGTGATGGTCCTTCGACTCGTGAATGCGTCCGACAACCACCGCACCCTCTTCACCGGCATTGCCGACGATCTGGCGCAGGGGCTCTTCGATCGCGCGGCGGATGATCTGGGCACCGATCTTCTCGTCACCTTCGAGCGTCTTGATGAGGGCATCGACATCCGGGGTGCAGCGAACCAGGGCAACGCCGCCGCCCGGTACGATACCTTCCTCGACTGCCGCGCGCGTTGCATGCATCGCATCTTCCACGCGTGCCTTCTTCTCCTTCATCTCGGTTTCGGTAGCTGCACCGACCTTGATGACGGCGACGCCGCCGACCAGCTTCGCAAGACGCTCCTGGAGCTTCTCGCGGTCATAGTCAGAAGTGGTCTTTTCGATCTGGTTGCGGATTTCCTTGACGCGGCCTTCGATCGCGGACGACTCTCCACGGCCTTCGACGATGGTCGTGTTGTCCTTGTCGATGGTGACGCGCTTGGCGCGGCCCAGGTCTTCGACCTTCACGTTCTCGAGCTTGATGCCGAGATCTTCCGTGATGGCGCGGCCACCGGTCAGCTTTGCGATGTCTTCGAGCATGGCCTTGCGGCGATCACCAAAGCCCGGCGCCTTGACGGCGGCGACGTTTAGCGTGCCGCGCAGCTTGTTGACGACCAGGGTCGCAAGCGCTTCGCCATCAACGTCTTCCGCGATGATCAGCAGCGGCTTCGAGTTACGGGCAACCTGCTCGAGCAGCGGCAGGAGGTCCTTCATCGACGAGATTTTCTTCTCGTGGATCAGGATGTACGGATCCTCGACAACGGCTTCCATACGGTCCGGATCGGTCACGAAGTAAGGCGAAAGGTAGCCGCGGTCGAACTGCATGCCTTCGACCACTTCAAGCTGGGTCTCGAGCGTCTTCGACTCTTCGACCGTGATGACGCCGTCCTTGCCGACCTTCTTCATCGCTTCCGCAATGATGGTGCCGATGGTCGAGTCAGAGTTGGCCGAGATCGTACCGACCTGGGCGATCATCTCGCCCGTAACCGGCTTTGAGAAGGTCGACAGGGCGCCGCCCGTGACAATGCCGTTCTCGTCGCGCTTGCCGACTATGGCCTCGACAGCCTTATCGATGCCGCGCTTCAGCGCCATCGGGTTCGCGCCGGCGGCAACGGTCTTGACGCCTTCGCGGTAGATGGCCTGGGCCAGAACGGTCGCGGTCGTGGTGCCGTCACCGGCAACGTCCGAGGTCTTCGAGGCCACTTCGCGCACCATCTGGGCGCCCATGTTCTCGAGCGAGTTCGACAGCTCGATCTCCTTGGCGACGGTGACGCCGTCCTTGGTGATCGTCGGCGAACCGAACTTCTTCTCGATGACGACGTTGCGGCCCTTGGGGCCGAGCGTTACCTTGACGGCGTCGGCGAGCGTGTTAACGCCACGCAGGATCGCCTGGCGGGAGTCTTCTCCGTGCAGAATCTGCTTTGCCATTGTGTTTCTTCTCCTAAAACCTGTTTGGAACTTGCCTGTTACGGGGTGTTTCGGGACATTGCCCTTGCCGGGCACACATGAAAAACGCCGCCAGCGGCGACGCGGGTTACTTCTTCAGGATGCCGAGGACTTCTTCCTCACGCATGATGAGGAACTCTTCGCCATCGATCTTAATCTCGGTGCCGGAATACTTGCCGAACAGGACGCGGTCACCTGCCTGTACATCGAGCGGGAAGGTCTTGCCTTCGTCGTTCGACTTCCCTTTGCCCACGGCGATCACTTCGCCTTCCTGGGGCTTTTCCTTCGCGGTATCCGGGATGATGATGCCGCCACGGATGGACTCGCCTTCTTCAACGCGGCGAAGCAGAATGCGGTCGTGCAGCGGTGTAAACGTGGATGTAACGGTGCTGGATGCCATAGTTTCCTTCTCCTAAGTTACTGGTGCAAAGTGCCGGTGCAAGATGCCGGCAGAACGAATTACCAGGTGCTAGCAGTCTCGACTCTCGATTGCTAAAGTAACGAACGCGGGCCATAATTGTCAAGCGCTAAATGTGAAATGTGAGTGAATCCCACTCAGCCTAAACTGAGCATGGTACGCGCAGTGCAGTCGGTTGGGGAGTGGTTCACTCCACTGGCAGCTTCGCCTTGTACCCGTCGCGGGCGATGACGTCGTACTTCAAGGACTTGTGCTTTTCATCCTGCATCCGTAGCGGGTTGCCCTCGTTATCAACCAGCTCGACCTGGATCTTGCGATAGGTTCCGTCCTGCTTCTGGTTTTCAGGGCTGTAGGTCAGCACGTACTGGTTGCGGATTGAGTCGTTGATCTGGTGGAAGATGTCGGGCATTTCGCCTTCGAAGCGCGGGAAAAACGCCTGTCCACCGGTCATGCGGGCAAAGGTGTTGAGCTGGTTATCGGCCTGCAGATAGTCGATCTCGCGTGAGCCGCTCATGCCGCGACCTTCGGCCATGATGCGCGCGAACTGCCCGGTACCGATGCAGAAGATCGTCACATTGGGCGTAGCCTTGATCTTCTGCAGCACCTTGTCCAGCGTGATTTTCGAGAAGGTATCGCGGCCGGAGGAGATGAGCACCAGGTACTTGCGGCCATCGATCCGGCTGAGCCGGTCGAGCGTTTCATACGTTGCGTCGAACAGGTTGGTCTCGCGCCAGGTCGGGATAACGAGCGAGTTGAGCGCCTGCGCGACCAGGCGCTTGTCCTGCGTAAAGTCGGTCAGTATCTCGGTGTGCATGTCGTAGGTCATTACGGCGACGTAGTCATCCGGCTTGAGCTGCTCGGCGAAGGCGTAGGCTGCGTTGCGCATGTCGTAGATAAAGGCATAGCTGTTTGCGGCGAACTCGGTCAGCAGCACGGCGGTAATGGGCGCCTGGATACGCGAGAAGTGCGTGACCTGCTGCGGGTGTCCGTCTTCAAACACGCGGAAGTTGGCCTGCTGCAGGTTGGGTACGAACTGGTGCGTCTTTTCGAGAATCACGCCGACATCCACCGTTACGACCGGAACGTTGACGCGCAGGGAGTAGTTGGAAAGCTCGGGCGGGTTCTTGATGACGGGCTCAGCCGGAGAGGGCGGCGCGGGTGCGGGCGCTTCCTTCTTTTTCGGGATGGCGATGGCGCCGTTGTCTCCGCCGGGGCCGCCCTGGTCCGGGGTGGTCTGGTCGTCCGGTGTGGCGGGGGGCGCGCCCTGGGGCTGTGTCTGCTGCGTTTGCTGGGGCGCAGGGGTCTGCTGTGCGTTTGCGAACATGGCCCCGGCAAAGGCGAGGGCGAGAAGGAGAGGTGGGACGGTTCGGCCAGTCACGTGGGGCTCCGCTGCAGCGCCCGGGAGGTGCGATCAGGGGGAGGGCGCCTGCAGACTATTCTCAGCCTGCGGAAGGTTTGCTGCAAGACGGAGCAGCAACGGCAAAGCGATACAAAACCCGGCGCTGTCAATCCTGTGCAAATTAAGCCCGCGATTCTCACAGATTTTCCATACGCCTGGCAAGTCGCTGCTTGACGCGGGCAGGGAAGCAGGTACGCTAGGGTGCAGATACACGGCCACCCAGGACTGCACTTTCGCGACTGCTGCACCACAACCCGCCGGCCCGCCGCCGCGGAGCACAGACAACAAGGAAACTATGCCGACCCATCTACTTCGTAGGCAGGCCTCGCTCGCCGCCCTCGCCCTTGGCTCCGCAACGCTTGCCTACGGACAGACCGCGGGCTTCGGCACCATCAGCGGCAACGTGCAGGATGCCAGCCACGCCACGATCGCCGGCGCGAAAATCCACATCATCAACACCGATACCGGCACCACCCGCGACACCGCGACCACCGGCTCCGGCGACTATCTCGTCGATTTTCTCCAGCCCGGCCACTACGAGGTGATTGCTTCGAGCGACGGCTTCTCGACCGTCGATCGCAAAAACCTCATCCTGCAGGTCGGCCAGGTGCTCGGCATCAACGTCGAGCTCGCCGCGGGCTCGGTCTCCACCAATGTTGAGGTAAACGCCGCGTCTCCCGTGCTCGACACCGAAAAGACCGACGCCTCTCAGAACATCAGCCAGAACCTGGTCAGCAACCTGCCGGTCAACGGCCGCCGCTACGACAACTTCGCGCTGCTGACGGCCAATGTCGCGCCCGACGGCGACTCGGGCCTGCTGACCTATCGCGGCGTTTCCGGTATCTACAACAACAACCTGGTAGACGGCGCGAATAACAACCAGGCTTTCTTTTCAGAGGCCCGCGGCCGCTCCGTCGGCGCCCCTTACGTGTATTCGCAGGACTCCATCAACGAGTTTCAGACCGAGACCTCGGCCTACTCGCCGGAGTTCGGGCAGGCTGTCGGCGGCGTTATCAACGCGATCACCAAGTCCGGCACCAACCAGACCCACGGAGATCTCTTCTACTACCTGCGCTACCCGGCGCTGAATGCGCTCGACCCGTACAACAAGAGCCAGTACTTCTCGTCGGTGGCCTCCGGAAGGCCCAATCCGCTGCTGATTACGCAGCCTATTCACCAGCAGCAGCAGTTCGGCGGTTCGGTCGGCGGCCCCATCATCCACGACAAGCTGTTTTACTTCTTTACCTACGACGGCTTCCGCCGCGTGAATCCGATTTTTTACACTTCGACGACCTCCGACTCCACCATTAACAACTTCGACTGCAATGCCACCGTCCCGGCCGGCGGCACACCGATCAGCGCAACGCAGTGCACCGCGGCCAAGAGCTATCTGCTGGGGCTTACAGGTTCCTTTGCGCGCAATACCCGGCAGGATATTTTCTTCCCGAAGCTCGACTGGCAGATCAACCAGAACAACCACGCCAGCGTCGACTTCAATTGGGACAACTTCCACCTGCCCAACGGCTACAACTCCTCCAGTTCCGTTCCGAACGGCTCGGTGACGCAGAACGGCACGGCCAACTTTCATGAGCGCGACCTGATTGCGAACGTCACCAGCGTGCTCTCCGCGCATGCTGACAACGAAGTTCGCTTTGCCTACTCGCGCGATCTCGAAACCGACACCACCAATTCGCCCGGCCCGGCTATCTCGCTCACCGGCATCACTGCTTACGGAGAAACCGCGGCGTTGCCGCGCGGCGCTTTTCCGGACGAGCATCGCTACCAGGTTGAGGATGTCTACACGACCACGAAGGGCAAGCACACGCTGAAGGCCGGCGTTGACCTCAACTTTATCCACGACCAGCTGCAGAACCTGTTCCAGGGCGATGGCAGCTACTCCTATTCGACCGGAACCCCGGCGCAGATTTTCGGCAACTGGGTGCAGGACGTGTACGGACTGAACGGCGGGCAGCATTACACCTCGTTCACCCAGGTCAACGACCCCATTACCCACACGGGGACCGACGACTTCTGGAACCAGGACATTGCGGGTTTTGCCGCGGACAGCTGGAAGCTGCGGCCGAACCTGCTGGTCAACCTGGGCCTGCGCTACGATGTGCAGCTGGTGCCGCAGCCTGACCGCCCGAATACCAGCGGCAGTGTCGCCCAGCTTTATACCTCGACCATCAACACCGGCTATCACGCATTCCAGCCGCGCGTCGGCTTCTCCTGGCAGCCTAACGCGTCGACCGTGGTGCGCGGCGGCTATGGGCTGGTCTACGGCCTCACCACCAACTCGACCTACTACACGATTCGCCGTGAAAACGGCGTGTACCAGCAGCAGTACAACACCAAAACGGAAACCCCGGGCAGCGCGAATTATGAGCCCTGGGCGCCGCACGCGCCGAACACGCTGTTTACCCCGCCCGGCCCGGCGCAGGCCGCACCCTTTGCCGGCGCCGCTGTTTCGCAGACCGTCAATACCAACCCTCCGCTCGCGACCGTTGCAGCGCGCGGCCTGGACCCGCACTTCCTCAACCCGTTCTCCCACTCCTTTGACTTCGCCGTGCAGCAGGAGCTGCCGTTCCGCTCGTCGCTCACCATCCAGTACGTCGGCAATCGCGCCATGCGCCTGCCGGAGTTTGTCAATACCAACCTGGCCCCGGCGACCACCACGCACACCTATGACATCGTGAACGCGCGCGGTGTGACCCAGTCGCAGGTCACGGTGCCGTTCTACACACGCCGGCTGGACGCGACCACAGGCTCGGTGCTCGCCGGCTTCTCCGACGTCAACTCCTGGTACAACTCGATGGCGGTGACGATCGATAAGCACCTGGACCACGGCCTGCAGATCCTGGTCAATTACACCTGGGCCAAGGCCATCGACGGCGGCCAGGTTTCCGGCGTCAACGGCACCTTCAACGGCACCGACGTACCTGTCGATCCGATGAACCGGAAGCTCGAGTACTCACGCTCCGACCTGGACATGCGGAACCGCTTTGTCGGGTCGGTTGTGTACGCGCCTGAGGTCCACCTTGAGAACCGTTATGCCTGCATCGCCGCGAACGGCTGGACGTTCTCCGGCACGGCGACCGAGCAGACCGGTTTTCCGATCACCCCATTTCTCAGCTCGTCTCCAACGGGAGGCGTCGACGGCGGACTGACCGGAGGCGACCTGAGCCTCAACAACTCGCCGACCCCGGGCCGCGCGCCGTTCGTCTCTCGCAACGCCTTCGCCGGCCCGGGCCTGCGCAATATCGACGCCCGCGTAGGTCGCAATGTGCAGCTGCGCGATACGCTGCGCATGGAGTTCTTCGCCGAAGCGTTCAACCTGCTGAACCAGCAGAACCGCCTCAGCGTCAACACCAACGCCTACACCTGGACCGCTGCATCAGCTACCAGCGCAACGTGCTCGAGCGCTGTTCACGGTCCAAACGGGTGCGTCGCCCCGTATGCCAGCCTCCCGTTCGGCGCGACCACCGGCACCAGCAGTGTGCTGTACGGCGCGCGCCAGCTGCAGGTCTCGGCGAAGTTGTTCTTCTAGGGCCAGAGGCGGGCAGCGCCTCCGGCTCAAACGAAAGGGGGTTCGCGAGTGATCGCGAACCCCCTTTCGGTTTTCTGTCTTTCGATAGCGCAGAAAGGGCTACCCGCTGGAGTTCGCCACGCTAAATATGGGCCTAACGGACGAGCTTTGCGATTTCCGAGACCGCGAAGACGATCCCTCGGTCGGGGAGCGAGAAATCCGTGTTTTGCAGCAACTGCCCATTCATATATCGCTCGAACACGCCTGTTTCCGGGTCGATCACCCAGATCGCGGAGATGCCCATACGTTTGTAGTCATGGAGTTTGCGCATCAGCCGAGTGTGCGAGTCTTCCGGGCTTAACACCTCGAAGACGGCGAGCGGGGCGACGGTCGCTATCGGCTCTCTCGGCAAGTCCGCATCGAGGACTGCCACATCCGGGACGCGGAACCTGGTCTCACTGGTCTGGACCCTCAACTCCGGCAGCACGGCCACGTTCCACTCATCCGCGTGCAGCGAAAACCAGAGCGCCACGGCCATTTGCCAGGCAGCGTGATCGCGTTCTCCCACAGCCCTCTCCTCGATCATGCCGTCGACATATTCAGCGTCCGGCTCATACGCGGTGTGTCGATAGAGGTACACCGGAACCTGTGCAGCAGCAGCCATGCCGTCCTCCATTCGCGACTAGTTTAGCAAGCGCTACTCCACGAAATCGAGCTTTGCGACCTCGGGAATGATGCCACGCTCGTGGCCCATCGCCAGCAGCTTCTCAATGGCCAGCCGCCCATCCTTGCCGTAGTCCAGGGTGCGCTCGTTCACGTACATCCCTACGAACTTGTCCGCGAGGCGGGGGTCCAGGTCGCGGGCAAACTGCATGGCGTACTCAAGCGCGGACTCGCGGTGGTCCAGCCCGTGCTGGATTGAGTCTTTCAGCGCCTTGGTCGTGACCCGCATGGCCTCCGGCCCGAGCGAGCGCTTGATGGCGTTGCCGCCCAGCGGCAGAGGCATGCCCGTCTGCTCACGCCACCACACGCCCAGGTCGATGATCTTATTCAGGCCGTTGTTGCCGTAGGTCAGCTGCCCCTCGTGGATGATGAGCCCGGCCTGGTATTTACCCGCGAGCACCTGCGGAATGATCTCGTCGAACGGAACGACCTCAGTCTCAATCTCCGGCGCAAACAGCTTCAGCGTCAGGTAAGCGGTCGTCAGAGTGCCGGGTACCGCGATCTTCAGCTTCTTCACTTCGTCAAGCGTGTAGCGGTGCGGCGCAATGATCATCGGCCCGTAGTTCTCACCGACCGATCCGCCGCAGGCCATCAGCGCGTAGTTCTCCTGTAGGTATGGGTACGCGTGAAACGAGATCGCCGTGACATCGTAGAAAGCCTCGTGCATCGCCCTGTGGTTCAGCGTTTCGATGTCGCACAGCACATGCGAGAACTTGTAGCCGGGTACGCGCACCTTGTTGGTGGCGAGGCCGTAAAACATGAAAGCGTCATCGGAGTCCGGGCTGTGTGCAATCGAGATTTCGCGCACATTGCCGGGTGTTTCGATCCGGGGAGCTGCGGGGGTAGCACTCACTTGGGTTGGTCCTTTCCTCGCGGGCAGCGCAGGCTGCACTCGCGCTTTTGCCTGAGCCTGGCTGCCGATAGAACAGGCGCACGGAGGCTTGGCGGTACTGCTCCAGAATACGCTGGAGGAAGGCTTACGCGCCCTTGCGCGTGTCCACCCGGTGAAAGCCGCTCAGCCGGGCACAGCCGGTTGCGATCGCCGCCGCCAGCAGGACCTTGATGGCATCACCGCCGGCAAACGGCAGCACGCCCAGCCGAAACGCCGCAGCCGGGCTGCTGTGTGTCGCGACAGCCAGCCAGCTTGCGCCGCCGAGCAGGATCAGCACATTGCCCGCTGCCGCCGCTGCTGCCGCGCGTAGAAAGCCGCCGCCCCGGCGCCACAACAGCCCGGCCACCGCGGCCACCAGCGGGTACGACAACAGGTAACCCGCGCTTGGGCCAAGCGGCAGCAGTCCGCCAAACCCCGGCACGAACACCGGCAGGCCTGCCGTGCCCTCCAGCAGGTACGCGGCCATCGCTGCCGCTCCCAGTCCGGGGCCCAGCAGCAGCCCTACCAGCAACACGCCGAAGGGCTGCATTGTCATCGGAACAGGGGTCCACGGCAGCGGGACCGCAACCTGCGCGCAGAGGGCCACAAACAGGGAGCCAAGCAGGACGGCCACGACCCGCCGCCGCGTGGTTGAAAGCAGCCCTGCGCCGGCGTTTACCGAAGAGCCTGTTACGGATTGCTGCGAAGTCGTTTCCATCACTGGCGATTTACTCCCTTGTCGTCTATCGTTGGCGCTGCTCGCAAAAGCGAATTAAAACAGCGAACCGTAACAGGCTAGTGCTCGTCCCGACCCGCGCCCTCGTCTGTTTCTGTCGCGCTCAATCCCAGGCTGCCGGAGGGTTCAGCAGGCTGCTTTCCATGCCTGCGCACCGCGCGAGCGACTGCCCATGCCGCGGAGAGCAGAACCACGATGCTTGCAGCGAAGACGAGGACGAGTAGACGCATGCCGGGGCGAAGCACCAGAATAGCAAAGAGCCGCCGTCGCGACCCGTGCGCGTGTTCCACGGTGGCCGATTGCATCCTTTGCCGCATCTCACTGGGCGGTTAGCAGTAGAACGAAAACCGCTTCAGCGGGAATGAAGGAGCACATGGCGACACCTATCAAGTTCGGTACATCCGGTTGGCGCGCGATCGTCGCCGAAGAGTTCACCCTGGCCAATATCCGCCGCGCCGTTACCGGTATTGCAAAGTTTGTAGCCGGCCAGCCCGGCGGCACGCATACCGTGCTCGTCGGGCGCGACCCGCGCTTCCTGGGCGAAACGTTTGTCGCCGAAGCCGCAGGCATCCTTAAGGCGAACGGCGTCACCCCACGCGTGATCCCTGAGCCTGCGCCGACCCCTGCCATCGCTTACGCGGTTCGCGAGCAGAAGGTCGCAGGCGCCATCAACTTTACCGCTTCGCACAATCCGCCGGAGTACAACGGCATCAAGTTTTCGACCTCGGACGGCGCGCCCGCTCTGCCGGACACGACCAAGCAGATCGAGGCCAATATCGAAGCGCTGGGGGAAGAAGCGGTCGCACCGGCGGCCCCGGGCAAGTACGACGAGACCGCGATCAAGGAAAACTATCTTAAGCGCATCGGCGAGCTTGTGGACTTCGACGTCATTCAGAAATCCGGGCTCAAGGTCGTCTTCGACCCGTTCTGGGGCGCCGCCCGCGGGTACAGCTGCCATATCCTGCGTGAGCACGGCGTGACCGTCGAAACCGTGCATGACTACCGCGATGTGCTGTTCGGCGGCCACGCGCCTGAGCCCGATGGCGAGTTGCTGGACACCTGCCGGGCCAAGATGAAGGAGATCGGCGCGGGCATCGGCATCGCCACCGATGGCGACGCCGACCGCTTCGGCATCGTCGACGCTGACGGCACCTACATCCAACCCAACTACATCATCGCGCTGCTGTTCGAGTACCTGATGGAGACGCGCGGCTGGAAGAACGGCGTCGCCAAGTCTGTCGCCACTACCAACCTGATTAACGCGATCGCTGAAAAGAACAACGTACCGCTCTATGAGACGCCGGTCGGCTTCAAGTACATCGGCGAGCTCATCAACGCCGACAAGATCGTTATCGGTGGCGAGGAGAGCGCCGGGCTCACCATTCGCGGGCATGTGCCGGAGAAAGACGGCGTGCTCGCCGGTCTGCTGGTAACCGAGATGGTGGCGCGCCGCGGCAAGGACCTTGGTACCCAGTTGCAGGAATTATTTGGCAAAGTAGGTTCCTTCTACCCACATCGTGAGAACTTCCGCTTGACCCCGGAGGTCAAGGACAAGTTCACTCAGAAGGTGAAGGGCGATCCGACCGAGCTCGGCGGCCGCAAGGTTACGAGCATCGTTCGGACGGATGGGCTCAAGCTGATCCTCGACGATGGGTCCTGGGTCTGCTATCGGCTCTCCGGAACTGAACCGGTGGTGCGCGTGTATACCGAGGTGCGCAAGCAGGAAGACTCGGCGAAGCTGAGCGAAGCGGCAAAAGCCTGGGTTATGCAGTAGATAGATAAGCAGGGAAGAGACGGCAATGGCGAGGCAGGCGAATAATCCGGTGCGACAGGCGGCAGGCGCCGCTTACCGTATTCGCCGCCGCCTGGCCACGGCCCTCGAGGTTGTGCTCGCGCTGGTTTTCGGCTGGCATGCCTTTTTCGGGCAGAACGGCATTACGGCCTATGCTCAGAAGCGCAGCGAAGACCGCGACCTGAAAACGCAGATACAGAAGCTTTCAGACGAGAATACGAAGCTGCAAGACCATGTCGACCGTCTCCAGAGCGATCCGGACACGATCGAGATGGTGGCGCGACAGCGCCTCCACTACACCCGCTCCGGCGAGGTGATTTACGCGTTGAACGATCCTGCGCCGCACGAGGAACACGGAAAACAGACCGATGCCGCGCCACCTGCCGGGCATTAATCCTGCCCCGGCAGGCTTGTTGCTCGCGCTTCTCGCGTTTGCTCCGGCTTCGGGCGCCCAGAACTCGGGAACTCCAGGGACCCAGGAAAAGCTCATCCTGGACCTTACCAACCAGGACCGCGCAGCCGAAAATCTCCCTCCGCTTACGTGGAGCCCCACGCTTGCCGCTGCGGCCGCCATCCATGCCAATGCCATGGCGCAGGCCAACAATCTTTCACACCAGCTTACGGGCGAGCCCAACGTCGCCACCCGTGCCGCCGCGCAGGGAGCACACTTCCAGGCCGTTGCTGAAAACATCGCCTACGGGCCCTCTGCCCCGTCCATCGAGCACCAATGGATGCACTCCGCTCCGCACCGCGCCAACATCCTCGACCCGCGCATGAACTCGATCGGCATCGGCCTTGTGCAGAGCAATGGAACGCTCTGGGCCGTCGAAGACTTCAGCGCGAGCGAGCCTGAGCGCAAACCTGCGGACGTCGAGCAGGCTGTCGCGAAAGAGATTATGTCAAAGGGACTGCAGATCTCTGCTGAGAAAAGTGGTGAGCAGGCTGCCGCGCGCGCGGCGTGCCCCCAGTTTGAAGGCAATGCCGGCGCCGGCGCGCGGTTCGTGGTGCACTGGGAAAGCTCCGACCTGGGCACCCTGCCGCAGCCCCTTGGCGATGCCATCGCAAGCGGCCAATACACCCGCGCGGCGATCGGCGCGTGCCCCGCCATCAATCCGCGCAATACCGACTTCGCCGCGTACCGCGTTGCCGTTCTGCTCTTCTAGTCCAGCAGCGTCAACACTGCTTGCCGGCTGTCGCTATGTGCTCGCAGCCGGCACACGATAGCCTTGAGGCTGAACGAGGTGAAGCATGTCTGCTGTTGCCGGGTTCGCCGATGAGATTGGCGCGGCCGCACCATCGGCGACTGATGTCCGCAATCGCCGCTGGATCTATGTACACTACGACCGGCTGACCGATGCTGCGGGACCGCTCGCGGAGACTGCGCCGGCGGACGCGGGCATCGTGATGATGGAAGCACTCGCGAAGGCCCACCGCCGCCCTTACCATAAGAAAAAACTGGTCCTCATCCTTGCCAGCCAGCGCCACTTCGCGCTTGAGCAGGCCGCGCGCGGCGTGAAGGTCGTCTACCAGTTCACACCCGGTATCTTCGCCGACGGACTTGTTGCCGCGCGCGATCGCTACAAACTGCCGCCGCTTACCATGATGGAACCGGCCGAGCGCGAGATGCGCCTCGATATTGAAGATGCTATCGCGCGTGGAGTCGAGATCAATCGCATCCCGGACGCAACATGGCTTTCGACCGATGAGGATTTCGACCGGGTATACGGCAAACCAAGCGGCGAGCCTATAAGCAAACACCACCTGATGGACCGCTTTTACCGCCGCATGCGCGAGCAGACCGGCTACCTGATGCGCGGCGGCAAGCCCGAGGGCGGCCAGTTCTCCTACGATGCCGAGAACCGCAAAAGCTACCGAGGCCAGCCGCCTGTCCCGACGCGGCCCGGCTACTCTCCAGACCGCATCACCTCTGAGGTGATCGCGCTGGTCGACCGGGAGTTCCCCGGGCACTTTGGCACGACGGCAGGCTGGCAGCTCCCGCTCAGGCTTGCGGATATCGAAGACGCCTGGCAATGGAGCCTCAAGCACCTGCTGCCGCTGTTCGGCCCCTTTGAAGATGCAATGTATACGCCCGAGCCGGATATGTTCCACAGCCGCATGTCCGCGTTTATCAACATCAGCCGCCTGCTGCCTTGGCGCATCGTCACCGACGTGGTGGAAGCAGCAGGGAAGGGCCTGATCCCGCTTGCCAGTGCGGAGGGCTTTGTACGGCAGATTCTCGGCTGGCGCGAGTTTATGCGGCACATCCACCGCGTGACCGACGGTTATCGCAACATCGCCACGGCTGCCGAGACGCCGCGAGAATTAACGGGCAGGGCAACAGGCAAGGCAACAGGCAAGGCAAACAACCAGGCGTCAGCGCCACTCGCTACAGGAGAAGACACGGGCGCCCGTCCGTCCGCGCTCGGCGCCGCGCTCCCGCTGCCCGCGGTGTACTGGGGTGTTCCCTCCGGGCTCAACTGCCTGGATACGGTCGTTCGCCAGGTGATCGACGAAGGCTGGTCGCACCACATCACACGGCTTATGGTGCTGTCCAATTTTGCGACCCTCGCGGGCTACTCCCCGCGCGAGCTGACCGACTGGTTCTGGATCGGCTACATCGACGCGTATGACTGGGTTGTCGAGCCCAATGTGCTGGGCATGGGTACCTATGGCGACGGTGGCATTACCGCTACCAAGCCCTACGTTTCCGGCGCCGCGTACATCAACCGCATGAGCGATTACTGTGGCAAGTGCCGTTACAATCCAAAGCTTGCCCTGGGCGACGATGCGTGCCCGTTTACCGCGTTGTACTGGAGCTTTCTTGAGAAACACGAGCTGCTGCTGGGGCGCAACCCGCGTATGAGCATGCCGTACAACACGCTTCGTAAAAAGTCCGGTGACGAGCGAGCCGCGCTCCGCCGGCGCGCCGAGACGTGCGTAAATGAGCTTGCCAAGGCAAAATACTAAAGCATTTTCACTCCACACGTAGAGGGGCCGGCAGATGTGCGCGTGGCTTTTCCGTCGGGAAAAGCCACTGGAGCGAGTGTCCGGGCCTCTACACCAAGAGTGAAAATGCTTCTAAAGCACCTTTGGTAACGGCGACTGCTGCCGCGCGCTGTGCATCTAAACCGCAACACAGGGAGAAGCGTGGAGAAAGATATCGTCATTGTGGGCGCGGGGCTCGCCGGTATGCGCTGTGCCGAGCTGTTGCAGCGTGCGGGGTTTGACACCCTGCTGCTTGAGGCTTCCGACGCTCCCGGCGGCCGCGTCCGCACGGATGTCGTCGATGGGTTTCGCCTCGACCGAGGCTTCCAGGTGCTGCTCACCAGCTACCCTGAGACCAAGGCGGTCCTGAGCTATCGCGCGCTCAAGCTGCGCCGCTTTACCCCGGGGGCGCTGGTGTGGCACGGCGGCCGCTTCCACCGCTTTGTCGACCCATGGCGCGAGCCGATCAATGCCACCAGGTTTCTGTTTGACGACATTGTCACGCTCGGCGACAAATGGCGCGTCGCGCGGCTTCGCTCCCGCGTCAATCGAGGAGAGCTGGTGGACTTGTTCCAGCGCCGCGACCAGACGACTCACGCCTTCCTGCGGGAGTTCGGCTTCTCGCCGAAGATGATCGACCGCTTCTTCGCCCCGTTCTTCGGGGGAGTCTTCCTTGAAAGTGAACTGCAGACATCGGCACATTATTTTGAGTTTCTGTTTCGCATGTTCGCCTCCGGCTCAACCGCTGTGCCGGCTGAAGGCATGCAGCGCATCCCGCAGCAGATGGCCGCGCGGCTGAAGCCGGAAACCCTCGAGTTAAACACGCGCGTGGTGCGCGTCGCGCGCAGCCAGCAGCGCTTTACCCTTACGACCGAAGGCGGCGGCGCTATCCAGGCCAAGCAGCTCGTCTTTGCCGTAGCCGAGCATGTTCTGCGGCCTCTGCTGGCCGACCTGCTGCCCCACACCCGCGCCCAGGCTCGCGAGCAGCGCCAATGGAACCGTACGACCACCTTGTACTATGCCGCGCCCAGGTCGCCGATTGAAGGACCGATCCTGGCGCTCAACGGCGAAGGGCCCGACGGGGGTCCCATTAACAATCTCGCCGTGATGAGCCAGGTGTCCCGTCGCTACGCGCCGAAAGGGCAGGAGCTTATCGCCGTCAGCGTTGTAAGCGTGGCCCCGGCTGACGACGTTGCCATGGAATCGCTCGAGCAGGCTGTACGCGAACATGCCGAGCGCTGGTTCGGCGCCGCGGTCGTCAACAGCTGGCGGCTGGTCGGCGGCTATCCCATCCCGTACGCCCTGCCGCTTGCACGCACCACCCAGTGGGAGGCCAGCGCCACGCGCGTTACCGATAACGTGTATTTCTGCTCGGACGCGCAAGAAACGCCGTCTCTGCAAGGCGCATTGGCCTCCGGCCGCCGCGCCGCCGAAGCCATCCTCGCGCAGCGCGGAGCGCTCACCGGCTGAGGACTCGCTGAGCCGCCGCCGGCGCTCTTTCTTTGACGAAGGACGAACGCTTTGATAAAAATAAAGAGTCAGGCGTGACGGTTCACCACCCGGCGCTATGCACCATACTCCTCAGTAGCTCAATGGCAGAGCATTCGGCTGTTAACCGAAGGGTTGTAGGTTCGAGTCCTACCTGAGGAGCCAAAAACAAGAGACACTGACGCCTCCGCTTATGCCGGGGCTTTTCTATTGCGGGGACCTTTGTGGGAACTCGCTAAGGATGGGTCCGCGGTTTGCGTCGATTCGCGTGCCTTAATGCGCAGGCGCGATACTACTGCAAGTGTATTATCGAAAGCGGCGATCTAGCCACCCTCGACATGCCCATCGCCCTCCTTATCATTCCAGTTCTCTCAACCGTCCTCGGGGGATTGCTGGCGCTGCGCTACCGTCGCTACCTCCCCGTGCTGATCTCCGCGGGCGCAGGCCTGTTGCTCGGAGCATCCTTCCTCGACCTGTTGCCCGAGGCCATCGGCCTGGGAACTCAGGCAGGCTTCTCGTCAGGCGACGTTCTGGGTCTGACGCTGCTTTCGTTTCTGCTTTTTCTGGGTATCGAAAATTTTCTGGACGCCATGGACAGGCGCCACAGACGAGGGGTCCAGTCGAATAAGACGATTGGACGCATCGCTGGACTCATGCTGATTTCCCACAGCTTTCGCGATGGTATGGCCATCGGGGCCGCGTTCGCAGCTTCGCACCCGGCGGGCTACGCAGTTGCACTGGGGATTGCCGCGCACGATCTCGGAGACGGCATGAACACGATCATCGTGGTCACGAATGGCGAGCGCGCTCGTCTGCCGGACTACTTGTTTCTAGCTGCCGATGCGCTTGCGCCATTGCTTGGAGGGCTGCTGACCGTGTGGCTCGTTCTGTCCCCCCGTAGCTCTGTCATTCTGCTTACGCTGGCAGCCGGGTTTTTCGTCCAGCTGGCTACCAGTGACTTTCTCCCGGAGGTGAGGCGTTCAACAGGGTCTCGAAAATATCTCATGCCATCAATCCTCGCAGGGTGCGGATTGATCTACCTGGCGAATCTCTTGCTGCATCGGCTTTGACGAATGCGTACTCTCACGTTGGCATCGCAAACTTTTATAAGGAGAAACAATCCATGGAGGTAAAAGTCCGTGATACTAAACAGAAGCAAGCGATCCGAGCGGCGCTGACAGAGGCTGACCGACCGCTCTCGCCGGCGGAAGTGCTGGGCCTGGCAGAGGAAGTGGTGCCAGGTATCAGCATTGCCACGGTTTACCGAAATCTTTTGACCCTGGTCCAGGAAGGGTGGCTCGTCGCAGTGAACCTGCCCGGGAAAGCGCCGCACTATGAAGTCTCCGGCAAGCAGCATCACCACCACTTTCAATGCAACTCCTGTAACAAGGTATTTGAACTGAACGGCTGCGAAATTGCCCCAAAGCCAAAGCTGCCACGGGGATTCCGGATCACCGGGCACGAGTTTTTCCTCTACGGAACGTGCGCGGACTGTCGCGCGTGATGCGTAAAATCCCATGAGCTTTTAGCTGCACATGCATTACTATTAACGACAAGCCAGGCACGTACCGCAAAGTCTAAAGCTCCCACTGTGCACCAGTATCGAGAGTTGTCGAGAAGCGCTTGAATGCTTTCCTAAAATTCGGAAGATTGATCGCGGCATTCGTCTGTCTGCAGTTTCTTGTGCTGATGACTGCCGAGGCCGCGCACTCCCACCACTTCACAACGGTGAGCGCCGGCCAGTGTCAACTCTGCGCGACCGCGCATGTGCCATTCCAGGCGAAAGCAGCGCAGCTGCCGACACGCGTTCTGGGCCGCCTTCGCAAGGTTGAGACTGGCGAAACATCGCGAGGAACGCGCTTCGTCGTCTTCACCACGTTCATTCGTCCCCCGCCTGCCTCCGTTTAGAGTCGAACCGCTTCGAGGAGTACGGATTGCACCCGATGGTCACTTATGAGCCCAGGTCATCTTTGCTTTCTTGAACCTGTCCACCCTTTCAACATTTTCGGAGGCACCATGTTTCTTAGAACCTTCATCGCGAAGGCTCCAGCAGCCCTGTCCCTCGCAGCCCTCTGCGCGAGCGGTTCGGTGACGCACGCTGCGTTTGCACAGACCGCTGGCAACTCCGGCACAATAGCCGGCTCGGTCGTCGATGCGACAGGTGCGGTTATCCCCGGCGCTACCGTCACCCTGGACAATCCTGTCAGCGGATACAAGGTGAAAGCGGTCACCGATGCTTCAGGACACTACCAGTTCAGCAACCTGCCTTTCAACAGCTACCACCTGGTGGTAACTGCCGCGGGCTTCGGCTCATTTACTGAGGATGCAAGGATCCAGTCTTCTGTTCCACTCGCTTTGAATGAAGTCCTCAAGCCGGGGCAGTCCGCGGAAAATGTAACTGTCACCGGCAGCGATCTGATCGAGTCCGACACCACCTTCCACACGGATATTAACCGCAGCCTGTTCAACAAGGTCCCACTTGAAAGTCAATCTTCGGGATTGAGTTCGCTTGTCACGCTCGCTTCGCCGGGCGTAGCTGCTGACTCAAACGGGCTGTTCCACGGCCTGGGAGATCACGCGTCGAACTCGTTCTACATCGACGGACAACCGATTACCGACCAGCAAAGCAAGGTCTTCTCAAACCAGATTCCCGTTGGCGCCGTCGACTCCCTGCAGGTCATCTCGGGCGCTCCGCCGGCCCAGTTCGGAGACAAAACCAGCCTGGTAATCCAGGTCACCACGCGCTCCGGGCAGGGGCTTACAAAACCGACAGGCGATGTCCTGGGTTCCTATGGAACCTTCGGCTCCTCGGCGGCGACGTTCGACCTCGGTACCGGAGGTCCGAAGGGGGGCAACTTCTTCTACATCGATGGCCTGAATACCGGACGTTTTCTCGATCCGCCGGAGTTCACGGTTTTTCACGATAAAGGCAACGAGGAAAACGTGTTTGACCGAATTGACCGGCAACTCACCCCGAAAGACTCGGTGCACCTTGATTTGAACTACAGCCGGTCATGGTTTCAAACGCCGAACAGTTACGACAACCTGAACGTCTATAACGTCGTAAGTGGAGGCAATACGGATGCCCCTGTTTTCTCGAACGTAGGCAACACCGATCAGCACTCGAAGATTGAGACCTTTAACATCGCGCCCAGCTATACGCACATCATCAGCAACACTGCCGTCTTTAATTTCGGACCTTACGTGCGCAAGGATTCCTATAACTACTACCCGAGCAACAACCCTCTTTCCGATCTCGGCCCGGTCAATCTGCAGCGTGAATCCATCTCTCAGGAACGTACGCTCCTGAATGCCGGCGCTCATGCGGAAGTGTCTTTCGTAAAAGGGATAAACACGGCAGAGGCCGGCGCCGTGTATGAGCACACTTTTCTGCGGGAGCATGACAATCTTGGCATTGTCGACTCCACGCTCAACGCGCCGTGCGTGGATGCGGATGGCAACTCACTCAGCGGCTACAGCGACCCCTCGCAGTGCGGCCTGGCAGGTTTTCAGGCGAACCCGGACTACAACACTGTCCTTGCCCCCTATGACCTGACGAGGGGTGGAGGGAACTATGCATTTTTCGGCCACGCGGATGTGAAGGAGCTTGCACTGTACGTGCAGGATGAAATTAAGGCGGGTAAGTGGCTTTTTAATCTTGGGATTCGTGGCGATCTCTACAACGGCTTGACCGTGGCGCGACAGGCGGAGCCGCGCGTCGGCATCTCCTACCGGATCAAGCAGTCGAACACAGTGCTGCGCGCATCGTATTCGAGAAGCCTGGAGACGCCCTTTAACGAAAACCTGGTTCTTTCGAGCGTAGGCTGCGGCGATGCTGTACTGAATCCTCTCCTCGCCTGCGCGCCGGGCGTTACCAACACAGTTGAAAATCCAGGGTACCGCAACGAGTTTCATGCCGGTTTTCAGCAGGCCCTCGGCAGGCACTTTGTCGTCAACGCCGATTACATCTGGAAGTACACCCACAATGCGTTCGACTTCAGCGTGCTGGGCAATACACCTATCACCTTCCCGATCGATTGGCACAACTCAAAAATACCCGGCTTTGTCCTAAGTGCAGACGCGCTTGATTTCCATGGCCTTACCGCCTTTGTCGTCATGTCCTCGGTGGCGGCAAGGTTTTTCAACCCACAGCTGGCAGGTGCGGGTGCGACCGTTGGAACCGGGTCCAGCAACACACCGTTCCGCATCGATCACGACGAGCGTTACAACGAAACCACTCACCTGCAGTATCAGGTCCCGGGCAAGTTTTCACCCTGGTTCAGCTTCAACTGGCGGTACGACAGCGGACTGGTTGCCGGCTCTGTGCCTTGCTATAACGATGTGGCAGGTGCGAACACCGGCTGCAACAGCACGGCTACGACTAATGGTCAACAGTACGTCGATCTTTCCGGGCTGACAGCGGATCAGCAATCCGAGGCAGGTCTCATATGCAACGGAGTGCGCGCTACACCCGGCCAGGCGATTCAAAACAATCAGTGCCTTGCCTCTCAGCTCACCTCGAAGCTGGTGCAGATTCCCGCGGCAAACACCGAGAATGACGACAAAAACCCGCAGCGCATTCAGCCCCGCAGCCTGTTTGATATGGCTATCGGAAAGGATAACCTTTTCGGGGGAGATAACTATCGCTGGAGCCTGCGTTTGACGGGTGTCAACATCACGAACAAGTACGCGCTGTATAACTTTCTCTCTACCTTCAGCGGAACGCACTATGTCACACCGCGTGCCCTGAATGCGGAGATTGGCTTCCACTTTTAAGGAAGCAGAAATAAGGCAGAGAGGTTCCGGAGTAAATGGAGCCTCTCTGCTTTTCAGCGCCGCAGGCCAGGTAGCCGAGCAGGGTGGAACGGGAAAAGAAAAACGCAGACTGGATAAATCCAGTCCGCGTTTGTTTTTGTTTGTAAGGGAAAAGACAGGTTAGAAGCTCACCCGGAAGTATGCCTGGCCCTGGCGCGGTGTGTTGCCCTGGCAGGGACCAACGACGTACCCGAAGTTGGCGTTGGGATTGCCTTTAGTGCGTAGATCGCTGACGTTGGAGTCAGTCGGTCCGCAGACCTGCATACGGTTGAGAATATTGAAGTACTCCATCCGAAGTTCGGCCTGCACACCTTCACCAAAGCTGAACTTCTTCGCGAGAGTGACGTTTTCGTTTGAGCCGAACGGGTTGCGAAGATCGCTCTGGTTACGCTCCGCGTCGCCAACTGCGGCCTTGCCGGGATCGAGGAACGCGGCCGTGTTATAGACGGGCAGTCCCTTGTAATAGTTTTTGTAATTGAGGTGGATGGCAGCCCCGGGCACTACATTGGCGCGGTTGCCGCCAGTCAGCAAGGGTGTTCCCGAAGCGCTTATGCCGAACGGCGTACCGCTCGCGTACTGGAAGATACCGCTCACCTGCCAGCCGCCGATAACTTCCCTGCTGATGAAGCTGTTGCCTCCCGAGAGGAACGGCTTGCCGGCGCCGAACGGAAGCTCATACACACCGCTGAGCGAGATGACATGCGGCTGGTCGCCCGAGGATACCGCCCATTCCGCGCGTTGATTGAACTTGTTCAGCGCATTCGGCGTTTGCGTGGTGAACCCATGGTCGGCATTCGACATAGTGCGCGAGTAGGTGTACGAGAGCAGGAAGCTCAAGCCGTCCGTAAACCGCTTCTGCAGTTGAGCCTGCAAAGCGTTGTAGATGGAGACGCCGTCGTACTCGAAGTTATTCAAGGTATTGCCGTTCTCCGTGCCCGAAAACTGCGGGTACTCCAGCAGCGCCTGCTGCACGGTCTGCCCGGGGTAGTCGGTCGCGAAGGCAGCGTAAGGCTGATACAGGCCGCCAAGGTTGGGAATGCCCACACTCTGAAGCGCTGCCTGGCCCTGCGTCGAGTTCCAGGGTACGAGCAGCGACTGGCCCAGCGACAGGTAGCGAGGATCGAGCTGGTTCGTGTTGTTCAGCGCCGAAGCCAGGTGAACGCCATGGTTGCCCACATAAGTGATCGCCGTAAACAGATTCCAGGGCAGCTCGCGTTGGATGCCGAGGTCATACATCTGGGAGTAGGGCTGGCGAATGCCGCTCTTTTGAAAGGCATGCAACACCCCCGAACCATTCCCGAGCGCCGCGGTCAGCGGCGTAGCCCCTGGATTGGCAAGCTGGCGTGCATCCCAACTGCCGTAATTCGCGGTAGGGGTGCCGCTGGAAGGAGTTTGATTCAGCCCGGCCAGCACGTTTCCGTAATTGTTTGCTGTCTTGTTGGTGCCGAACTCATACGCACCGCCGTCCAGAAAGGTAAGGGCGTAGCCACCGGAGACGACGGTTCTCTGGTTGACCGCGTAGGCAAAGCCGAGGCGGGGGCCGACGTTCTTCCAGGAGATATCGTCCCGGGTGAAGCCCGCGGCTTCCGGCCCGCTCCCAAGCGAGGTTGCCGCGCCGAGCAGCGGCCCATTCGCACCGATAGCTCCGGGATTCGGTTTGTTGAGGTCGAGAAAGACGATGTTGCCTGGGTTGTCCGCCGTGAATGGCACCAGGACGTCATAGCGAAGCCCGGCATTGATCGTGAGCGCCGGGGTGACCTTGATGTCGTCCATGATGTAGGGCGAGATCGAAAAGTTGCGTAGCCTGGTCTCGAACGCCTGCTGGCGATAGGTTTGGTCCACCTGACCGAACAGGAAGCTCGCGAATGCATTGCCGGTATTGTTCTCGTTCATACCTGCGTTCTGGTCAGTATTGCCGTTGCTGGTTGTAAGACTTGAAAACGTGAAATGGCCGGTAGCATTTTGCGACTCGTGATCGTCCTGGTACGCGCGGCGAAGTTCATAGCCGAAGTTGAAGGTATTGCGTCCGTGGGTGTACAGATAGTTGTTCTGGAAAGCAATACCCAGCTTGCGGTTGATGCTGCTGACCTCGCCATTCGTGCCCGCGCCCCATGTAGTGAGCGCATCGGGCGCGGAGCCGCCGAAGCTGATGACCGGAAAGGTGGTAGCGCCCACGATGCCCGGGAAGCTCACGCCCTGGTGTGCGTTCTCTTCGTTGTTCAACTCGCCCAGCCAGCCTAGACCCGCGGTCATGACGAGATTCGGTGTCAGCGAGCCTACAAAGTTCAGGAAGAATCCCGAGCCCAGCCGCGGCTCTGTTTTGAGTCCGGAAAGCTCGTTCGCAAAGTATGCGGTGTTGTCGATCGCCGGCGAGGTCTGTGCGTCGTGCCACTGGCTGAAGTGCAGTGAGAACCGTTCGCTGATGTTGTGATCCAGCGTGTAGCCCCAGGAGGTCTGGTTGGTCGTCACCACACCAAGTTGGGAGTTGATGTTGTTGGTGAGACCGGTCAGCGTCGGGTCAGGAATCTGGCTGAGCAGGCTTGCCGACAATGGGCTGATGCAGCTCTGAGGAATAACATTGCCCGGAATCGGCTGGCCGGGTGTAAGCCCGGGGCAGTTGATACCCTGCGGCGCATACAGTTGCACGGGCAGGTACTGGGAGAAGTTGCCTTGCTTAGCCAGCGCCGTCGGCACCGTCATGGTTGCCGCGGGCTGCTGGTTGTACTTGAAGTACTCGTCCGTGGCATGCCAGAAGGTCCGATTGCGCCCGTTATACAGGTGCGGGATATACACGGGACCGCCCACGGAGAACCCGTAATTATTCTCCTTGTTCACGGGCACATGCGGGTTGATCTCCACCAGGCCACGGGCATCGAAGTAGTTATTGCGGTTGATGTAAAACGCATCGCCGTGCAGTGTATTCGTGCCGGAGACAAAGTTATAATTCACGGCTCCCTGCCCGATGCCGTACTGGGTCGAGAACACCGAGCTCGACACATGGAACTCATTGACCATTTCAAACGGAGGATTGATGTAGGTCTGATAGCCTTCGGTTTCAGACTGGACCGCCGGGATGCCCTGGAACAGAACCTCGTTCTGAAAGTCTTCGCCGCCCGAGATGCGATGGCTGAACGAGCTACCGGTAACGCCGGGCGCAAGGAATATAAAGTTGTCGATCTGGCGAGCTTGTCCGCTCAGCTCGTCCGGCAGTTCCTGCACCACCTTATTCTCGATCGTGACGCCAACCTGCGGTGTATCGGTCTGCAGCGAAATTGCCGAACTCTTGACATCGATCGTTGTCGTGGCCGAGCCCGCGCTCAGCATCCCGTTCACGCTCGAAGAGCGGCCCGTTTCGACAGTGACGCCGCTGTGGGCGGAAGTCTGAAAACCCTTGTCAGTAAATGTCACGGTATAGCTGCCGGGCAGCAGGTTAGGGAAGTTGTAGCTGCCGGCCGAAGAGGTGGTGGCGCGGGTCACAACGCCCGTCGCATCGTTACGAGCTTCGACCTGGCAGTTACCGACAACCGCGCCGGACGCATCGGTGACCGTGCCGTTAATACCGTTCTGCGTCTGTGCCATAACCGCGACTGTACCAAGCAGCGGCATAAGCAGTGCAAGGGATGCTGATCGTTTCAGCGACGTACTGAACATGGGGGTCCTTTCAAAGACAAGCCCTGCCACTGGAGCGATCAACATAAGCATGTCGCGCGGTGCGAATGGCGGTGCAAAAGAATCTTAAGACCATTCGTAGTGAAATGGTAAAAAAAGTGACCCCATGCCGCGCAACCACCATGAAGACCGACCTCCCAGCCTGAAAGCGTTTCCAAGAATATCCGTAATTTCATTGAAAAGTTTTTCGCGGAATACGGAAATACATAGCTTCCGGCGCCAAGCTCTGCAAGCTGAAATCGTCGATCAATTTGTAGTGACCTCGCGCCGATCTTTGGGTTACTGTGGTTCGCATTCGCTGCGCACTCTATTTGCGCGATGTAAACCCGGCCAACGCGTACGTGGAGACACAAACAACATGACCATGCGCCCATCGACGAGCTATCATAACGTTTTCTCAACGACCCTCGCGCTCACCTTGCCGCTGCTCGCCGCAACCACCGGCGTGGCCCAGCAGCGCCACGCCATGCCTACCCACGAGTCGGCTCCTGCAGGCGAGCCGGTGGTCGCGCAGGTGCCGGCGGCGCAGGCTGTGCCGTTCGGTCTTACGCTGCCGCTGCGTAACGCCGCAGCGCTGCAGACGCTGTTGCGCGAGCAGCAGGATCCGAAAAGCCCGCAGTACCACCAGTACCTTTCACGGCAGCAGTTCGTAGACCGGTTCAGCCCCACGCAGGCTGACTACGACCGCGTGACGGCATTTGCGAAGGCGCAGGGTTTTACGGTTACGAGGACCTTTCCAAATCGGATGCTGGTGAACGTGACGGGTACGCCGGCACAGATCAACAAGGCGTTCGCGGTAAAGCTGCAGATGCACAAGAGCACGACGGAGAACCGGAACTACTATGCGCCGGACGTGGAGCCGACGGTGTCGAACGCGGTGCCCATTCTGAGCGTCGTGGGGCTGAGCACGCGCGAGCGGCCGCACCCGATGCTGGCGCATGCGAACACGGTGCACGCGGACACGACTGGATCGGGAACCGGCGGGCAGTTCCTGGGCAGCGATATGCGCGCGGCCTACGCGCCGGGCGTGTCGCTCGATGGGGCCGGGCAAACGGTCGGGCTGGTCGAACTGGGACCCTACAACCTGAGCGACGTGCAGGCTTACTTCACCGCGGTCAACCAGCCGCTCAAGGTCCCGATCTACAATGTGCTGCTTGACGTAGACGGAGTGTGCGCGAGCGGCTGCGACGACGGTGAGGAAGTCATCGACATGGAACAGGCGATCTCAATGGCGCCTGGGCTTTCAGGGCTGATCATTTACGAAGCCTACGGCTCCGGCAGCGACGCGATGACAGCGTTTGCGCAGGCGGCCAGCGACGACGCGGCGAAACAGCTGAGCCTGAGCTTCGGCTTTGGCGGCACGCCTGCCACCATGCAGGGGTATGAGCAGGTGTTTATGGAGTTTGCGGCGCAGGGGCAGAACCTCTTCATCGCTTCAGGCGACGCGGGCGCGAACGTGGGCGGCGTGGGCTACCCGGGCAATAGTCCCAACGTGACGGACGTGGGCGGGACAGACCTGACGACCGCAGGCCCGGGCGGCACCTGGCAGTCAGAGACCGCCTGGGTGGGTAGCGGCGGCGGCTGGAACACGGCTTCGCCGATCCCGACGTACCAGGTCCCTGTGATCAACAGCACCAACGAAGGCTCACCGAGTTATCGCAATATTCCTGACATCGCGATGGAGGCGAACACCGACAACTTCTACTGCGCGAACGGTAGCTGCCAGACCGGTATCGGCGGCACCAGCCTGGCCGCGCCGCGCTGGGCAGCCTTCCTCGCGCTGGCCAATGAGCAGGCCAATGGTAATCCGATCGGCTTCGTAAACCAGACGTTCTACGCGCTTGGGCAAGGCTCGACCTACGGCAATGTGTTTCACGACATCGTGGGCCGGCAACGATTTCAACGCGACCAGCCCAGACCTGTTCCAGGCGGTCCCCGGGTATGACCTTACGAGCGGGTGGGGCAGCCCGGCCGGGCAGTCGATGCTCGACACGCTGGCCCCGGCAGGTATCGGCTCATCGATGCCAAACTTCGCGCTGTCTGCATCGCCGATAACGCTGAACCTTACCCCGGGTCAGACTGCAACTGCTGCTGTTACTTTATCGCCGACCAACGGTTTCGGTGCAGCGGTTGATCTTGCCGTCAACGTGATCGGCGCGCCGGCCGGGGTGTCTGCGACGCTCGACGGCTTAACGCTGACCGGCGCCGGCCAGACCACGCTCAACGTCGAGACGACTGCTGCCACACCTGGCGGCAACTTCGTCATCGCGGTCACAGGCACAAGCGGCGGCATCATGCACACGGCGTACGTGCAACTGGCGCTGCCGGACTTCAGCGTGACCGCTGCGAAGCCCGCCATCTACGTGAACCAGAGCAACACCACGACGGACACGATCGCGGTGAACGCGATCAACGGTTTTGCCAGCCCGGTTACGCTGGCGCTTACAGCGCTGCCGCCGCTGGTGAGCGCGAGCTTCTCGCCTGTAACCACGGCAACTACGAGCCAGCTGACCCTGAGCGCAGGCGTGACCGCACCGACATCGAGCAGCTCGCCGATCACGGTGACCGGCACCTCCGGTGCGACGACCCGTACAGTGCCATCGCTTGCGGTTGCGGTAAGCGCGGGGCTGGGAGACTGCGGCCTGGGAACGATCGTGAACCTTGCCGGCAGCTATAACCTGGCTGCCGTACATACTGACGGAACAGCGTTCAGTGACGGTGGCCTGGATGGCGGCGGCTATGCGTTTTCAGCCTCTCTGCTGACCGAGGCGCGCGTGCTGAACGGCATCCGCTTCCGACTGGGTGCGCCGAATGTGCCGGACGCGGTGTACGGCGCGGGGCAGACGATCGCGCTACCACAGGGACGCTACAACACGCTGCAGCTGCTGGCGACGGGCATCGACGGCAACCAGATAAACCAACCCGTCACAGTTACATATACCGACGGAACCACGTCGCAGCTTACCGCCAGTTTCAGCGACTGGTTTGCGCCGTCCACCAATGTAGATGAAGGGGAAGCGGTCGCGATGGCGTATCGCAACACCAGCACCGGAGTAGCGGACAACCGACAGTTCAACGTGTATGGCTACACCCTGCTGCTGAACAGCGGCAAAAGTGTAAAGAGCTTTACGCTGCCGAAAAACCGAGACGTGGTGCTGCTGGCGGCGACACTGTCTGACCTGCCGCTTGGGGCGGAAGTAAACCTGGCGCGGTCGTACAACGCGACCGGCATCTACACCGACGGCACAACGTTTGCGGAAGACGCCGGCCTTGATGCGGGAGGTACGGCGTACTCGGCAAATCTGCTGAATGACGCGACCGCTGCCGGCGAAGAGATTGCTGTCGGTCCTTCGCGTTTCCACGTCGCAGGCAACAATGTGCCGGACGCAGTGTATGGTGCGGGACAGACGATAGCGCTGCCGCTCGGGTTCTTCGCGGACCTCAAGCTGCTGGGCACAGGGGTGCAGGGGAACCAGACGGACCAGACGATCGCTGTGCATTACTATGACGGTTCGACGGATACGTTTCACCAGAGCTTCAGTGACTGGTCGTCGCTGACTGGCTACCCGAACGAGTCGCTTGCGATCAAGACGGCGTATCGCGATAACAACGACGGCAGCAAGGACAGCCAGGCGTTCAACGTGTACCTGTACACGCTGAAGCTGCATCCGCTGAAGCTGGTGAAGAGCATAACGTTGCCGAACAATCGGAACGTGGTGCTGCTGGGCATCACGCTTGCGCCGCCATCGGTGGTCGACCTGGAGCCGCTGGTGTGCCCGATTGTGAGTGCGTTCGGCAAGTGAGGCGGTAGCTGGTGAACAATGGGGCCGCGCGGTGAGCGCGGCCTTTTTCTTTGCGACTTAACGGCCGAGGCTGGGAGAGTGTCATGCTGGTGGAATGAGGCTGCCTGCGTTTCATCTTCACAAACGGCCGGACGCGATGCATCTGCTGCTGCTCTCGCTGTTGCTGGTGTATGGAGCAATTGCCGGACTGCGGAGTGTGGCGGACTTCGACCTGGGCTGGCAGATGGCGGATGCGCGGCACCCGTGGTCCTCAGTTGACACGCTCTCATACACAGCGCCGGGCGTGCCGTGGATCTATCCGCCGCTCGCGGGCATTGTCTTTCGGGCGCTGTTCGAGCTTGGCGGCTATGTTGCCATCTCTTGGTTTTGCACGCTGGCGCTGGTGGCAACGCTTGCCATTGTGGGGGTGGGCAGCAGGCGGGCGACGCTGGTGCTGCTGCTGGTAGCAACGCCGATACTTGAGGCGCAGATGATCCCGCGATCGGGCTTGTTCTCGGTCGTGATCGCCGCGGCATACACGCGTTTGCTGTTGTCGCACTACAAAGAGAAAAATTGCAGGCTTTGGCTCCTGCCGCTGCTTATGGTGTTCTGGGTCAACCTGCACACCGGTTTTATCGCGGGGCTGGGCTTGATGCTGGGCTATGTTGGCGCTGAACTTGTGGACTGCTTTCGCGGCCACGCGCGAACAGCGGCGCTCGCGAAGTTGCGACGCGCGGCGCCGTGGCTGGCAGCCGGCTTTGCCGGCACGCTCGTCAACCCGTGGGGATTTCGCATGTACGGTGCTATCGCGGCGCAGGAGCATCTTTCAGCGCAGCAGGCGAATCTCGTGCTCGAAACAACGCCGCTGTATCGCGACTTTTTCTGGAGCACGCTGCATCCTTTTACCTCGCTTGGTGCGATCTGGTGGATGCTCGCGATCTCTGTTGTGGCGCTTGCGTCGCTGTTGCTTCGCAAGCGTTTCGGGCTTGCACTCTTCCTCGCGCTTGCCATCTCTGCCTGCCTTGCCTCGGCGCGTACACAGGGCGTGTTTCTACCGATAGCCTGTCTGGTTGCCGGCGCCGAATGTGAGGCCCGTGCGCGGCGGCTGCAGCGCTTCAGCAGCCTCGCCTGGTATATGTCGGCGGCACGGCTTGCGCTGCTTTCGCTTGTGATGTTTGTAGCCTGGCGATCATTCGAAATCGTGACAGATCGCGCAGCGCTTGAAGAGCGGCAGGTTACGCTGTTCGGAACCGGCGCCTCATGGTGGCTGCCGCAGCGCGCGGCAGCTTTCGTTGAGCAGCAGGCATTGCCGGGGCAGCTTTTCTCTTCGTTCAACCTGGGCAGTTATCTCACGTGGCGGCTGGGGCCGCGGTACAAGGACTTCGGTGATGGCCGCTATCTTCCATTCGGAGACAAGCTTGTTTCCGAGCAGATGCGGCTCGCAAGCCTGCCGCTTGACTCGGAAGAGTGGGACAAGGCATCGGCGCGGTATGGAATCCGAATAGTCATCCTGCCGCTCTCGCGATTCTTCGGGATCGAGGCGGTGCCACTGCGTGCGGACTGCGAAAATCAAAAGTGGGTACCCGTGTATCTCGATTCTGCGGCAATTGTGCTGGTGCGGCGCGATGCGCTGCCCGCAGCAAAGTTATCCGCGTTGCGCATCGACTGCCAACGACAGATGCTTACTCGCGATGGCCAGACAGCAGGCGCGCGCATGGTGCGTTACGAAAGGTTCGCCAATGCGGCCGTGATTTATTTCGTGCTGGGCCGGAACCAGGATGCGAAAGCGGCAATGGCAGATGCTAGGTCCATTGCAGGCGGCGATGACTCGCTCATGGTGCTGGAAGGGCAGATTGACGAGACACAGGGCGACCCTGATGCTGCGGAGCAGGCGTTTCGCGCTGCGCTGCGGATGCGCGAGTCCGATGCTGCGTGGTACCAGTTGGGCCTTGTGTACGCCGGGCAAGGGCGCTACGCGGAGGCAACAGGCGCGTTGCGGCAGGCGGCGCGGATGGAAGCGCAGCCGAGCTTTGCCGTGCAGCTGTCGCTCGCGAAGACCGAGGTGCTGAACGGTGAGGTGGACGCCGCACTGCGACTACTTGAGCGCCTGTCGCGCGATGCCCCCGACGGTGCGGCAAAGGCCGGTCTCGATGATATCGAGACGGTCGCTTACAGCCGGCAGTTGAACTGGCCGGCGGCAATCGCGGCTGAAGAGCGCGCTGTGCAGGAAACGCCGGCATCGGCCCGCAGATGGAGGACGCTGGCAGCCATGTATGCGGCGACCGGGGACCGGGAGCGATCAACGCAAGCGATGGCGCAGGCCAATGCACTCGCTGAATAACTTAGTAGTTGCCGCGAAAGCCGATCGTCCGGAGTTGCAGACGCGTCACTGTCGCCTGGATGCTATCCGAAGGGAAAGATGACCAGTGCCCCACGCCGGCGTGCTCGAGCGCTCGCAGAACATCGCCCTCGTACTGGAATCGCCGCAGCTGCACGCCCTGCATGGCGAAGGCCTGCGGACCGCCTTCAACCGGTTCGGCCTGAAGCAGCAGGCTGGTCCCGGTCCAGCGCAGGTGAAACACGACGAGGTTTGTCTCCGACTCCATTGCCGCCTGCGCGATCTCCTGAGGATTGCGATACTAATTCTGTTCTTAATTTTAAAGCATGCCTGAGGAACAAACTATATCCAGTACTTTGAGCCGTCCCCCAGGCGATAGATACGCAGCGCATTCTCGTGGAAGAGCTTGCGCCGGTTCTCCTCAGACTCATGCGCGACGATCTCTCGTGAAATCCCGATCCACTCTTGCAGCGTCGCGCGTTGGGTGCAGACGGGCCAGTCGCTGCCCCATACAACGCGCTCCCACCCGAATAGTTCAATCGCGTGCTCGAAGTAAGGGCGTATCGTCGACACGCCGGCAGCACCCGGGGCGCAGTAAGCCGGTAGTCCGGAGAGTTTGCAGCAAACGTTCGGCAAAGCGGCGAGCCGGCGCAGGGCAGCGCTCCAGGTATCGAACTCCGCGGCTGCAATGTCGGGAACGCCGCAGTGGTCGAGCACGAACTGCGTGTCCGGGCAGCGACGTGCGAGCAACTCGCCGATCGCAAGCTGCCGCGGAAACAGGCAGAGGTCGAAGGGAAGCGAGCGCTCCGCGAGCAGGCGGATGCTCGCGACGAACTCCGGTGTCTGCGACAGCTCATCGGGTTCAACATGGCAGATACGACGGACACCGGCCAGCCGCGCAGTATCGATTGAGTCCAGGTATGCGGCAAAGGAGTCGTGGTGCTCAGGCCGACAGTTGGCGATGAAGCCGCGCACCGGCGAAGCTGGCTCGGACGTCTTCCGCTCGATCAGCGAAAGCTCCTGCTGCCAGGCATCGGGGCTCGTCTCCATAAACAGAGCCCCGACGATGCCGGTGCCCGCGCGTTGCTCCTCATAGTCCTGCACGGTAAAGGCGCGCCCTGCGAGCGCCGGGATGCCGGCAGTCCAGGAGTAAGTAAGCGCGCCGGGGTAGATGAGGTGCTGGTGCGTGTCGAGGATCGGCGTCAGCATACGACGCATCGTCGCACATTTCCCGCCTTATTGAACACCGCCATCGGGCAGGTTCATCGTCGGCGATCCGGGCGCGTCGCTTTCAGACTGAGCAACGCCGCCCTCGAGCATCCTGTTCTCCAGGCTGAGCGTATCGGACCACTCCAGCCCGAGTGCCGCAAGATACTGCATCTGTAACTGAAATAGTGCCTGTTGTGAAAGCAGGACCTGCGGGTAGGCGGACGCCATCTGCTGGTACTTCATCAGGTAGAGCTGGTAGGCGCGGCGGGCGCGGGGCAGCAGCTCGTCGCGGTAACGCTCGGCCTCGAAGCAAGCGGACTGGTAATCCTGTGTAAACTCTTCAGCCTGCCAGCGTAATATAAGACGAGTCCTCGTGACGTCCTCCTGGGCGCGCTCCAGGTCTACTTTTGCTGCCTCGATGTTGCCCTGGTTACGATTCCAGAGGGGAAGATTAACCCCGGCCTCGACAAAGCTCATCGGTCCGGCAGGTATGTTGGTGCTGCCGAGCTGTTCGCCGCTGTACCACTCGCCGGCTTTCACCGTCAGGTTGGGCACTGGCTCGCGCTGTGCGGACTTGAGCTGCGCCTGGGCTACGGCGACCCGCTGCTGCGCGCGCTCAAGTGTAGGGTTCTGCGTTGTGAGTCTTGCGACCTGCTGCTCCGCATCCACGGTCGGCGGCGCTTCAACATCGCCGACGAGTGGTGAAGCCGGCAGAGCTTCGGCGCCGGCAATCGCTGTAAGGCTCGCGAATGCCTGCAGGTAGCTGCGCTGCGCGTGGACGAACTGCACCTGCGCTTTTTCCGTCTCGACCTCGGCCTGCAGGATGTCGGGAGAGAGTCAGCCTGGCCAATATTCGCAAGCTGGTGCGCAGTCTTCGATGCATCCTGCGCCACACCGACCATGCGCTGCTGCAAGGTGACGGCTGCCTGCGCTACCAGCGCGCTGTAGAACGCCTGCTGCACGTCGTTCCGGACACGAAGTGCTTGCTGCTCAACACCGAGCCGGTTGGAGGCTGCCTGCTGCCGGTACACGTCGCGCCGCAAGCCGAGCTTGCCGCCGAGCACGATCTCCTGCTGCACGTAGGCGCCTTCTTCACCGCCGCCGTAGGAGCCGCCGCGTATGTGATCGCCACTGTAGCCGATCAAAGGATTCGGCGCGAGCCCTGCCTGCCTACCCTGCTGCTCCGCACTGCGAACAGAACCCTGCGCTTCAGCAAGCGTAAGGTTGGCGCGCATCGCCATCGTAAGAAAATCTTCAACGCGCATCGGGGCCCGCTTCGATACTTCGCGTAACAGTTCCGGCGCGGGCAGCTCGGCGCCGGTGTGGCGCCCCGGGTTTTCAGGCTCCTGCAGCGCCAGCGTGTCGTGGCTGAAGGAGTGAACATCGCTTCGCGCCGCAGGCGGTGCCTGGGCAGGCGGGGTGGATGGTGCAGGCTTGCTGTCCATCGGCATGGTCATGCCCGGCATGGACTGCTACTGGGCTCCGCAGGGAACAGCGAGCAGCATGAGTGCGATCGATAGGTGTCTCATGTTTTCCCCTTCGGAATCAGCTGCGCTTGTAGATCGAGGGCGTATGGGTCGCCGGTGCGGTTGGCTGCCTGCATGCGCGCGATGACGGCATCGTAGGCATCGGGCAGCAGCACGCGGACAAAGGTCATCATGCCCTGCATGTACTGGCTCCAGCCGGGGCGCAGGCCATGGTTCTCAAGCTTGTCGACCAGCGAACGACGTGCCCAACTACCCGCATGATGCGTACATGGAAGGGCCCATGATGCAGATGGACAAGCAATTACCGGGGCTGGCAGGTGTTGCTCCGCTGCGGCAGCAAATGCTTCTTCATGCTGAAGGCATGATCTGCATAGGGCCGGCTGCCATGGCCGCACGAGCGCCGCCCATATGCGGGCAGGCATCACAGCGGACCATGTCTGAAATTCCGTGCGAGGAGTCGCATGTGCCAAAGTGCATCGCCGCTGATGCACATCGCGCATCGCTGTGACCATCTGCATACCGAGCAGAAGCACCAGGAGTAGCAGCGGAATGGACCGTAAGGCGCGTGTCAAAGCAGAAACTCTTGCTGTTTCGACGCGCGACTTTGATCGAGGATGTTTTTGTTTTTGCGACGACTGTCATCGCCATGAAAAGCCGCCGACCATAATTGCCGCGGCTGGCGCTGTCTGCCTGAAGAACGGCCTTTACAGGCGCGCCGGATTAATGCCCTCAGTTTCAATACCCAGCTCAGCAAAGGCAGCCTGCGCCTTTACCTTATCGAACGCGCCGTCGCGCGCCAGCCGCGAGAGCGTAGCCGCTACGATGGACTCGGCGTTGACCTCGAAGTGTCGCCGCAGGTGCTCGCGGTTGTCGCTGCGTCCGAAGCCGTCCGTACCCAGCGTAACGAGACGTCTACCGAGCCACGGCGAAAGCTGGTCGGGTAGCGTCTTCATGTAATCGCTGGCGGCAACGATCGGTCCCTTGGCATCCCCAAGCGCCTTCAGCAGGTAGCACTGGCGCTCGGCGTCGGCCGGGTGCAGGCGGTTCCAGCGTTCGGCTTCAAGCGCATCGCGGCGCAGCTCGTTCCAGCTGGTCACGCTCCACACATCGGCCTGCACACCATACTTTTCAGCGAGGATCGCCTGCGCGCGGAGCGCTTCGTTCAGGATCGGCCCGGAGCCGAAAAGCTGCGCCACCGGGGCCGCCTGCTTGCCCTTTTTCGCTGCCGTTTTCTCCGCTGACCTGAACCGGTAAAGTCCGCGCACAATGCCTTCCTGCACGCCTTCCGGCATGGCGGGCATCGCGTAGTCCTCGTTGTACATGGTGATGTAGTAGAAGACATCTTCGCCCTCCGCATACATGCGCCTTACCCCATCCTGCAGAATCACCGCAAGCTCGTACACATAGGCCGGGTCGTAGCTAAGGCAGGTCGGCACGGTCGACGCCAGCAGGTGCGAGTGGCCGTCCTGGTGCTGCAACCCCTCGCCCAGCATCGTCGTTCTGCCTGCCGTTCCTCCCATCAGGAAGCCCTTGCCGCGCGAGTCGGCAAACGCCCAGATCATGTCGCCAACCCGCTGGAAGCCGAACATCGAGTAATACATATAGAACGGGATCGTCGGCAGGTTGTAATTGGAGTAGCCGGTGCCCGCGGCCGTGAAGCTCGCCATCGATCCGGCTTCGGTGATGCCTTCTTCGAGGATCTGCCCGTCCTGCTCCTCGCGGTAGTACAGCATCACGTCCGCGTCATGCGGCTTGTACTTCTGGCCTTCGCTCGCGTAGATGCCCACCTGCCGTACAGCGGACTCCAACCCGAAGGTGCGGCCTTCATCCGGCACGATCGGCACGATCAGTTTGCCGATCTTCGGGTCCTTCATAAGCGAGCGCAGCATCGAGACGAACCCCATGGTGGTCGAGACCTCGCGGCCTTTCGAGCCGGCGGTCCACTCGTTGTAGAACTCGAGTGAAGGCGCTTCAAAGTCGCGCTTAGGCACGGTGCGGGCGGGCAGATAGCCGCCCAGCGCGGCACGACGGGCCTGCATGTACTGCAGCTCTGGGGCGTCCGCGCCGGGCTTGTACGGCTTCGCAGCCTTGGCCTGCTCTTCCGACAGCGGCAGATCAAACTGCTTCACAAACGCGGTCAGCCCGTCGTCCGTCAGCTTTTTTTCCTGGTGAGAGGCATTACGTGCTTGTGTGCTGCCCAGGCCGTAGCCCTTTACGGTTTTCGCCAGGATCACGGTAGGTCCGCCGGTGTGCTCCGTCGCGCGCTTGTAGGCGTTGTAGATCTTCGCCGGGTCATGGCCGCCGCGATGCAGCGCGCCCAGCTGTTCATCGGTGTAATCGGCCACCAGCTCCAGCAGCTCGGGATACTTCCCGAAAAACTCCTTGCGCAGGTAGGCTCCGCCCTTGGCCTTGTATGCCTGGAAGTCTCCGTCAACGCACTCTTCCATGCGCTGCAGCAGCAGGCCGGTGTGGTCGCGTTCGAACAGCTTGTCCCAGTCCGAGCCCCACACGACTTTGATCACATTCCAGTTCGCGCCGCGGAACACGCCTTCAAGCTCATCGATGACGCGCATGTTGCCGCGCACCGGCCCATCCAGCCGCTGCAGGTTGCAGTTGATGACAAAAACGAGGTTGTCGAGCTTCTCGCGAGACGCCATCGTGAGCGCGCCAAGCGTGTCGACCTCGTCCGTTTCACCATCGCCGACGAACGCCCACACCTTGCGCGGGGTCTTCTCGATCAGCGAACGATTTTCAAGGTAGCGCATAAAGCGCGCCTGGTAGATCGCGTTCAGCGGGCCGATGCCCATCGAAACCGTGGGGAAGCGCCAGAAATCAGGCATCAGCCAAGGGTGCGGATAGCTCGAAAGTCCCGGTTTGCCGCGCAGTTCGTGGCGGAAGTGCAGCAGGCGCTCTTCGTCGAAGCGGCCCTCGAGAAACGCGCGTGCGTACACGCCGGGCGAAGCATGGCCCTGGAAGTAAATAAAATCCCCGGGCTGTTCTTGACCGGCGCTCGCCGCGTGGCTTGGATATTTGGCATGGAAAAAGTGGTTGAAACCCACCTCAAGCAGCGTCGCAAGCGAGGAGTAGGTGGCGATATGGCCGCCGATGCCCGCGTCCTTCTTATTCTGCCCGTGGACCATCGCCATCGCGTTCCATCGGATGAGGCTTTCCACTTTACGCTCCAGATCGCGGTCGCCGGGGTAAGGCTCCTCCTCGTGCGCCGGAATGGTGTTGCGGTACTCGGTGACGAGCTCGCCCGGGGCCTGGATGCCGGCCTCGCCGGCGCGCTTGCGCAGCGCGTCCATCAGCGTGGCGCCCTGCTCGGCCCCTTCTGCGACGATTACCTCATCAAACGCTTCAATCCACTCCGCGATCTCGCTCTGAAACTCTGCCTCGACGGGCACTGCTATCTTGGTAGCCATGGGGTTTCAACTCCCTCGCGCGCGCTCGAAAGTTGGGTCCGCCAGGGGCCCGGCGCGCGGCAAAACTGCACGAAACAAGTGTACGGGGTCAGGGGGTGCACTGCCCAGAGTCGGGGTCGCTCCATCACCCAGGTGGGGCTGCTGCCGGCAGAATCACGCTCTATCGCGCGGCGCGCGTTTTGTGTGCAGGCGTTGCGGCGCCTGCCGTGGCTGAGACAGCCTGGTCCAGGTAGGCATACAGCATCTGCGGGTCGGTCACCTGGACAAACGGGTGGCCCGGATCATGGCTGTGCGCCGTCACAATCCACACGGTCGGCGTACGGTTTACGCCCAGGTCGCGGCCCAGGTCGCGGTCGGCCCGGATCGCGGCGGCAATCTTGCCCTGCGGGTCCACCACGAAAGGCATTTGCACCTTGTGTTCCATCGCGAACTTCTGGGTAACCTGGTTCAGGTCGTCGGGCGTGCTGATCGACTGCTGCTGAGCGAAGATCGCGTTGCGATAGTCGTTGCCCAGCTGCTTTGATTTCTCATCCAGCCAGCGGGCATTGACCGCCGCCTGGAAGCTCCAGTTATGCTGCGGCAGCGGAAAGTCATGGCGCATCCAGGGCACGTGGTACTTTTCGATCGCAGCCATCAGTGTCGGATTTTCAGCCGCGCAGGCTGGGCACTCCAGGTCGGCAAACTCGACGATCGCCACGTTCGAGCCGGCGGGCGGCTTCAGCGCGGGCGAATCCACCATGGATTGCGGCACCTGGGACGCTTCAGAGAACTGGGCGTGCGCCGCCGGTTGCAGGCAGGCAGCGATCGCTACTGCAAACAACCAGGCCGGCAGGGCCCCTCCGCGTGGCGTGCGATTCGATCCAAACATGCAGTGACTCCTCTTACCCGTCATGGCGCTCTGCCTGCGGGGTTGTAAACTCAGTGGATTAGGCAGAACAACACCAGCATCTGCCCGGGAGCGTTCTCCGTACATGCGCATTTTGCTTTCCTTGCTTGCTGCCCTAGGCATTATCGTATCGTCGCTCGCACTGCGGGTCCACTACTCGACCGATGTGCAGCCCTGCGACATCAACGCCCATTGGGACTGCGGCATCGTAAACCACAGTCGGTTCGCCATGGTGCACGGGGTGCCGGTCGCCGCAGTCGGCATCGCGGGCTACGCGCTGCTGCTGCTGCTTGCTGCGTTTGGACTGCGTAAGCTGCTGCTGGTAAGCGCCGCCGTGGGCTTTTGCTACGCGCTCTATCTCACCAGTATCGAGCGGCATGTGCTGCAGGTGTGGTGCCTCTACTGTGTGTGCTCGCAGGGGATTATTGCGCTGCTTACCCTGCTGGCCGCCGGCTGGGTCGCGATGGGGCGTCGGCAAACACCTGCCGATGCGCGCGCCGCCTGAGCAGTTCTAGACTCCATCGCCGGTACGTGCTCTATGACGTATGTGAGCGATAGCGACAACTTTGCCTTTCACGTCAACGCTATAGATGATGCGATAAATATGCGGCTTTGCGCCGAATAACAGTTGTCTGTATTTGCGCCGGACACTGAGAAGTGCATCACGCTCAGGCAGATTCTCCAAGCTCACGATCGCCTGGTAAAGTTCATGAACCAGCGTTCAGTCTGCGGATTCAGCCCGCGCTAAATGTATGCAGATATTTCAGCGAGATCACTCTCAGCGCGCCTGGAGACCTCAACGCGGAATGCCAAGAGCAACCCTTATCTCTTCCAGCACTTCACGGGCCGGCCGTGTCCGACCCATTCGAATGTCTTCTTCCCCCTGGCGAATGCCTTCTTCTTCGCTGGCCAACGCGGCGAGATCGCGCAGCCGTTCATAGAGGACCGGATCCAGAAGTATAGCTTCGGCCTTGCCATTAACGGTAAGCGTAAGAGGGCATTGCGTGTGTTTCAGGTGACGCATGATCGCGACACTATCGCTTTAGAGCGCGGTGAGGGGCTGAACATCTTCCGTGACTGTGAGCATGAACATGACCTCCACACAAGTTTATGCATTCGACCACTTGAAGAACAGTGTATGCAATCTACAGCTTGAACAGCTCGCGCAGCCTTCGCGTTTGCGTCCGGCTTACCGGGATCTCCGACGCCTTGCGGTCGTCCATGCGGAGCTGATAGCTGCTCTTGAACCATGGCACCACTTCGCGAATATGGTTCAGATTCACGATGTAGGAGCGGTGCGCCCGCCAGAATACCGAAGGGTCCAGCAGCTCCAGCAGCTCCTCAAGCGTGCGGCATCTCGACTGGCCTTCGAGCGTGGGCGTCGTTACCGTGATGGTGCCGTCGTCGACCGAGGCGAAGCAGATGTCCTTCGGGTCGACCAGGAGCAGGCGGGACGCTGCCTGCAGAACAATTTTGTTGGCAGCGTGCGGCTTCGCGACGGCGCTGTTCTGCTCGATCAGCCGAAGCAGCGCGGATAGTTGCGCCTCGGCCCCGGTCGCTTCACTGGCCGGCGCGGCCGTGGTGCGCTCCTGCATCCGCGCGCGGGCGCGTTCCAGCGCCTGCAGCACCCGTGACCGGTCGAACGGTTTCAGCAGGTAGTCGATGGCATTGACATCGAAGGCGCGCACCGCATATTGATCGAACGCCGTGGCGAAGATGATCTGGGGCAGCGCTTCGGCGCCCCCGCTCTCGATCAACTTGCGCAGCACGGCAAAGCCGTCGAGCCCGGGCATCTGGACGTCCAGGAAAACCACGTCCGGGCGATGGCTGCGGATCAGCTCGACCGCCTCGATCCCGTTGCTGCCTTGTGCGAGCACCTCGACATCATCGCCTTCGAGCAGGAACTCGAGCTCCTCGCGCGCCAGCTGTTCGTCATCGATGATCAGGGCGGTCATGGTCATACGCTGCGTAAGTATACAAGCCGCTGCCGAGGCTTCACGCCTCATCGCGGAAGGCGTACAGGCGCTGCGGCGTCTCTTCGCTGGCGCGGTCGTAGCCGCACTCGACGCAGAAGCGGTCGGTCAATCCCATGCTGCTGTAGCAGCGTCTGCAGCTTGCTTCCAGCTGGTAGGCGCACTGCGGGCAGAAATGGTAACTCGACTGCACCCGCGTACTGCACGCCGGGCACAGTGTGATGAGCGGCTGGCGCAGAAGAAAGTACAGGACAGAGCCAATACCGCCGGGCAGCACCAGGCAGACGACGATCCAGACGCGCGCGCGCATGCCCCGACGCACGGTATCGCGGCAGATATAGCCGACCATCAGCATGTAGAGTGCCGACAGAGCGCTCCAGGAAAGGGCGAAATAGAGCCGCAGCCCGATGGGGAACTGGTGATGTGTGTGGTTCCTAGGGAGCACGACCAGAAAGAGGTACAGTACGGCCACGAAGGCTGCCGCGGCGGCGGCAATTGACCATCTGGGAATGAGCTGGAGCTCCGACGTCAGGGTTGGGAGCTGCTCGTCGCTGGTATTGCGGTGCTGAGGGTCGTTAGGCATGGCGAGTCAGGGTTGCGGGTGCGCCGGCTATCGCCGGGGATGCCGGAATGTCTCCGGGTTGCGCTGCCGGCTGAGCAGCGAAAACACAGCAGCCAGGGCCCCGAAGAGCGTGATGCTGAAGGTGATCACCATTCCCGGACCGTCGAGCAGGGTTTCACCGCCCAGCATGTCATCGATACCGGCCCAGATGGCGGGAGCCATGGCGAAAACGAAGGCACCGGCGATCAGAAGCACGATAAACAGGTGCCGTCGCCCCTGCTCGCGGGTGGAGCGGCGTGCGACCTGTGCACTGTACACAGCGCGGCGTGTGCGCAGGGAAAGAGCGCGGTCTGCGATGGCACTGCCGCCGGTCAGAGCGGCCAGCAGCTCGGGGTCTGGCTGGTTTCCCGCTGCCGGCAGAGGCTCCCGGTTGGGCAGGCGCGTCATAGTCCTGCCTCCTGCACTGCGGGGGTGGTAGCCTGCTCAATCCGTGGGCGCAGGGCGGCGAGGCCGCGATAGAGACGGGATTTGACGGTCGAGAGCGGCGCGCCCGTAACCGTCGCGATCTGATCGAGCGCGAGCTCTTCATGAAAGCGCAGCACCAGCACCTCGCGGTGCAGCGGGTCAAGCGTAAGCAGGGCAGCGGCGACGAGCGTGCTGTTCTGGCGGCTCAGGTAGTTGTCGAACGGGGTGGGTTCGGAGCTTGCGATCTCAAACGGACGCTCATTATCCGCGTTTTCAGCCATCTCTTCAAGGCTCGTCATCACTCGTCGGCGGCGAAAGTCGATCACAAGGTTCCTGGCGATGGTAAACAGCCAGGTGTCGAACCGGGAGTTGCCGTTGAACTGCGCGCCGCGCATCAACACCCGCATCCAAGTTTCCTGAAAAATATCCTCGGCTAGCTCGCGGTTTCCGGTCAGGTAGAGCAGGTAGCGCAGCAGGCGGTGCTGGTACTCGACGATCAGCTCATCGAGCAGGAGCGGATCCTGCCGCTTTAAACGCTCGGCGATCTCCGCGCTCGCCGTCTGGGCGGAAACATCAAGCGCTCGAAGGGTGTTCGCGTGGCTGCTCATGTCTGCACCATCAGACGCCGGAAATGGCGCAAAGGACGCGCAAGCCGGCAAGAAATGTTTACCCGCAAGTGTTTATCCAGGTGCAACTCCGCGCGCCGGCCGCTCGCAGGCGACCCCGCTACACTCAGTAGATGGATATTTTGTACGGCCTCCACCCGGTGGAGGAGGCGGTGCGCGCCGGCTCCCGCACCTTCGACCATGTTTGCCTGGCGCGCGACCGCGCGGATGCGAAGTTGGACCGGATCGCCGCGCTCTGCCGGGAACACGGCATTCGCCTGCGCATGGAACCCCGCGATCACCTGACCGACCTGGCAAAAACCGCCGCCCACCAGGGCGTGGTCGCCATCGTGCGCGGAAAACAGCTTGCCGATCTCGAGGATTTCCTGGTAGCCGCGCCCGGCAAAAGCTCCCTGCTGCTGGCGCTGGACGGCGTGGAAGACCCGCAGAACCTGGGCGCCCTGTTGCGTACTGCCAACGGCGCCGGGGTTGACGGAGTGGTTTCAACGGAGCGCCGCGCGGCCCCGCTCAGCGCGGTGGCGGCCAAGGCCTCCGCCGGCGCGGTCGAGCATATCCGCATGGCGCGGGTCGTCAATATGACGCGGGCACTCGAGCAGATCAAGGCAGCCGGCATCTGGGTCATCGGGCTCGACGAGCGCGGCACGCAGGATTACGACCGGTTCGACTTCACCACGCCCTGCGCCCTGGTGCTGGGGCGCGAGGGCGCAGGGCTGCATGAGCTGGTGCGGCGCACCTGCGACCATCTGCTGCGGATCCCGATGGCCGGGGCGATCGCGTCTCTCAATGTATCGGTCGCCGGGGCGGTGGTCCTGTTCGAGGCAGCGCGGCAGCGTCGCGCGAAGCTGCTTGCCGGGCAGGAACCTGCTCAGGAAAAGGCACCGGAACCAGCGAAAAAACAGAAGGGTCTGGGTTCATTCTGAGGTATTTGCCGCGTCAACGTGTCTTCCGCACCGGGCTTATTCTGGCCGCGATGGCCGGCCCCGGCTTTACGCCCGCGCTGCACGGGCAGTCGACCGCCGGCCACCATGCGCCCGCGCCCTCAGCGCCCGCACCCGATTCGGCGCAGCCGCCCGACCCCCATGGGCAGGTCGTGTTTTCCCGCTCAACGGAGACCCCCGGCGCAGCCCCGGCGCAGTCCGCGGCTGAGACCGCGCCCGCCTCCCTGGCTACTTCCGTCAGCGACGCAATGCGGGCTGCGCCTGTTTTTGACAGCTACGCGTTCATCATCCACCTGCAGCCGGCAACAGCCGCGATGGAAGTGGAGCTGCACGCCACACTGACCAACGGCGGCAACACGCCGCTTACCGTTCTGCCGCTGCAGCTCGGCTCCTCGCTGCACTTCGAACATATTCGGACAGCCGCGGGCCGGGCGCTCCGGTTCGCCGCGCACACGCTGCAGAGCGATGCCGACCACACCGGCGCACTGACCGAGGCTGCCGTCGAGCTGCCCTCGCCGCTTGCCACCGGCGGCAAGCTGAGCCTCACCATTGACTACTCAGGAGCAATCCCGGCATCGAGCGTCCGGCTCGACCGGATCGGCACGCCTGCCCTGCTGGCGCAGCAGTCCGACTGGGACCGGATCGGCAACGGCTTTACCGGGCTGCGCGGTTTTGGCGATACCGTCTGGTACCCGGTCTGCTCAGTCCCCGCGCTGCTGGGCGATGGCGCAAAGCTGTTCTACGAGATAGGGCGACAGAAACGGCGAAACAGCGCGGCGACCGTGAGCATGGCGCTGACCGCCGAGTTTACCGGAGAGCCGCCCGCGTTTGCGGTGCTTGACGGTCACAGCGTTTCGCCCGGACGCCCCCTGTCTATGCCCAGCGCGGGCTTTCCGGGTGTGGTGCGCGCTGACCTGCCACCGACCGTGCTCGGGTTCGGTGCGCCGTCGCTGGTGCTGACGACGCGGGTCGCGGCGGCGGCAACCCCGCTGGTGGCTGTCGCGGCGCTGCCGGCGCATCTGCCGTTCGTGGCCAACTACACGGACGCCGCCGGGCTGCTGGAGCCGCTGTTCCGCGACTGGTTCGGCGACAGAAAACCCGACCCCCTGCTGCTGCTGGATCTGCCGCTCAAGGATGCAGCCGCTGCCGACGACGGCGATGCGCTGCTGCTGAGCCTGGGCAATGGCACAGCGTCGGAGATTGCCGACTCGCTTGCCGGGCCGCTCACGCATGCCTACTTCCGGTCACCCCGCGCCTGGCTGCGGGAGGGTGTTGCGGAGTTTATGTCGGCCCTGTGGACCGAGCGCACCCAGGGCCGCGAAAAGGCGCTGGAGCAGCTTGCCGGGGACCGCGCAGCCCTGACGCTCGCCGAACCGGCAAGCCCCGGCAGCTCACCCGGGGAGCCGCTGGTGACCGCGCAGCAGCCCGTCTTCTACCGCTCGAAAGCGACCGCGGTGCTGTGGATGCTCCGCAACTATGCCGGCGATGCGGCCCTGGGCGCCGCCCTGCGCGCCTATGACCCGGCTAAGGACACCACGCCAGAGTACTTCCAGACAGTCCTACAGAAAGCCATCGCCGCGGATGCCTCGGCAGCGCCCGCGAGTGCAGACAGCGCAACCGGTCAGTCCGCAGGGGAACAAAGTACAGACCTGGGCTGGTTCTTCAGGGACTGGGTCTACGGCGACCCGGGGCTGCCCGACCTGACGATCAAAAATGTCTTCTCAAACCGCACCGGGGCCGGCGACCAATGGCTGGTGGCGGTCGATATCGCGAACACCGGCTACGCCGAAACCCAGGTGCCGGTCACCGCGCGTTCAGCCTCTACCTCAGTGACTGTGCAGGTCAGGGTTCCGGCTCGCGGCACACTGTCGCGCCGCATCCTTCTGCAGGGTGAGCCCACTGAGGTCGACGTGAACGACGGAAGCGTTCCCGAGGTCGAAGCAAGCATCCACCGCAAGCTGATCCAGTAGAGCGCAGTTACTCGTCCGCGGCGACGGGCAGCTCTTCCGGCGCCGCAAGGGTGCCGGAAAGCGGCTCCGGAGACTCCCCTGGATTCAGCACGTCGAGGTGCAGGGTTCGGTCCCAGCCGATGCTGCCGGAGACCGTCGCCGGCGTCCCCGAGAGCGTGCTGCGCGTCAGCTCGATGCCTTCCGGGGCCAGCGTGCCGGAACCGTCCCAGCTGGCGAACTGGTGAAGTGCGGGCGATAGCGGGCCGCCCGTGGTGGAGTGGAGCCAGGATGCGCGGAAGCTCCCCTTAATGGAGTCGAGGAGGTCTGCGCGGTTGCTGCCGGCGAGCGAAAACTCGGCCGTTCCGCCGAGCGTGCCCGGTCCCCAGCCCTCGTGCCAAAGGGCGGCAGCCTCGGTTACGTTAATGCCGGCGACCAGCAATCGCAGCGAGTAGCGCGGCCCGCTGCTTCCGGGATGTACCGTGCCCTGCACATGCACAGTGCCGCCCAACGTGCGCCCATCCAGGCTTTCAATGCGGACAAACGGGTGGCCGGGAGCCGTGGAGTCGGTCGACAGGGTGGCTGTGGCGTCGTGCATGGCGAGCCTGCCGAGCGTGAAAATCCCGGCATGGACCGAACCTGTGACATCCGGCAGGGCGACCCGGCTGCCGGCATCCATGCGGTCCAGTAGTGCGGACAGGATGGCCCTGTGGGTCGAAAGCGCGGACTGCAGGGCCTGCGCGTCGAGCGCATCGGTGCGCAGCGAAAACTGCGTGCGGCAGGCCGGGGGACTCGTGCAGTCCATCGGCACGGCTGCCTCTGCTGCGAAGCGCAGGAGCGAGTTACCCGTTACGAGGGTAGCCGCGGGGGTGCTCCAGCGGACAATGCCGGGGGCGACGGAAGCGCTGGCAACCGCGAGATGGACCGGTACGGGCAGCCACGGCGGGCTCCATTGGACATTCTCAAGACGGATGCTGCCGGCGACACGGGCGGTTTCCGGCGTGTCGCCGCCGGACCACGTTCCAGAGGTCGTGAGCGCAACCTGCGCCGTTGCGGCGGCACTGCCGGATGCGGACAGGTCCGCAAGCGAGGGCAGGTGCAGCCCACCGGCAGCCGCGGCCAGCGCCGGCAGCGTCGCGCCGCCGCTGGCGTGCAGCGTGTAGCCCTGCGCCGTCAACTCGGCTGAAGGCGCAAGCGGCGACCGCAGAACGCCGAGGTTTACCGGCTCGCCGGTGATGGCGAGCGAAGGCTGCGGCCCCGGCACGGCATGTGCGGCGATGCCGGTGAGCACCAGTGCCGCGCCGTCCTGCCCAGCGCCTGCGATCTGGAGCCGCGGGATGGCGGCATCGCCGGCCAGTGCGCCGGTAGCGGCGTCGTAACCGAAACTCCCGCTCACGTTTCCGGTAAAGCGCTGCGGCCGGGGGGTGCCGGGGCGGATGAGCCCTAGCGCGGAGGCGAGGAAGGATGCCGGCAGCCGGTCAAGGGACAGGAGCATCTGCGCGCTGCCCGGCTTGTTATCGCTGGTGGTTCTGCTCAACGTAAGCGCCCCCGCGCCCACCGGCCAGCGGCAGTGCAGCAGGTTGGCCTGGGGCTGCGACCGACTGTACCGTCCGTCGCAGGTGGCATCGACGGCAAACGGCTGGTCCGGCGTAAACTCCTGCCGGTGCAGGTTCAGGATGACCAAATGCGTGTGCAGGTCCAGGTGGTCGGCTTCGCCCCTGACCCGTGCCGTCAGGTCGATGTCGCCCCGCCAGCCGCCATCGCGGCCCAGCAGCAAGCGGCTCAGCTGGCCCAGCGGCGCGTGGCTCCACTCGCCGGTCATCGTGAGCGGCATGGCCCCGAGCGCCGAAGCGCGGTGCAGTTCGCCTTCGATATGCAGCAGGCCCGTATCGCCGAGCGACAGATCGAGATCGGTGCGAACCGGCTGGCCCTCAAGCTTGAGCTGCCACACATCAGGCCGGGCGAGCCACATGGAAAAGTCCGCATTCAGCAGGGAATAGGGCAGCTTTTCGGCTCCGCGCTTCAGGTTCACCCGCGTCCCGGTCGCCTCGATGTACGGAAAGCGCGGCGCCGGGCCGGGGATTTTTTGCCCGGTCGGCGCATTCTGCATGTGCGAGGCCTGTAGCAGTACGGAGGAGATGTTCCAGCGACCGTCGGCGCGGCGGACCAGGTTGACGCTGGCATCGGTCAGCTCGACCCGGCTCAGCTCAAAGCGGCCGCGCCACAGCGAGGAGAGCCGAGGCTCGACGATCACCTCGGGGGCCAGCAGCGCCGGCTCAGCGCCGAAGCCAAGGTCTTCGCTGACGACCAGATTGTCGATCTGGAAGGCCGGCCACGGCAGCAGCCGCAGCGAGATAGAGCCCATGCTGACCGGGCGCCCTATGGAGCGGCTGATGGCCACGGCGATGCGCCGCTGGTAGCGGCCAAGATTGATGAGCGGCGGAATGGTCGCGAGCAGCAGCAACAGGATGCAGACGATCAGCAGCGTCGTTTCCCGCCGGACGGATCGAACCGGTCGCTTCGGCGTTTCACGCGGCGCGTTTCCACTGGGTGGGACAGGTTCAATGTGCGGCTGCGGCACGTTACTTGATCCGGTGGAAGGTCCGGCTCCAGCGGGTCTGGTCGAAGAAGTGCAGCACGATGTGACCGAACCAGGCTGCCTGGTCCCTGGCGCTTGTCTTGTCGTTCTGGTCTTCGCCTGTAATGAACGACCAGTACACGAACAGCGGACGCCCCACGATATTAGCGCGGGGCACAAAGCCCCAGTAGCGGCCGTCGAGCGAGTTGGCGCGGTTGTCGCCCATGCAGAAGTAATCGCCGGAGGGAACCACCAGGTCTTCGCCCTGGATATGTGTCGGCAGCTCCGCGGCCCAGGTCGCGGTCACGCCATTGGCTTCGCTGGGAGGCACGGCAGGGAAGTCGTCGATGTAGGGCAGATAGTTCTGATCGGTCGTCTTCGCGGCGTGGGGCTCGGTCTGCGCTTTGCCGTTGAGGTACACGACGCCGTTACGCAGGTGGATACGGTCCCCCGGGATGCCGACGACGCGCTTGACGAGAGTCATGTCCGGCTCGCCGGGCTTGTAAAAGACGATGACGTCGCCGCGGCGGACACTGCGGTAGTAAACGAACGGCGCCCAGCTTGCCTTGGGAGCGAGCGTGATGCGATCAGCGACGACATGGTCACCAATCAGCAGGGTCTTGAGCATGGACCCCGAAGGAATGACGAAGTTCTGGAAGACGAACGTAAGGACGAAAAGGCCGAACACGAGCACCCCGCAAATGGAGGCAATGAACTCGAGCGGTGTTTCTTCCGAGGCGGCTTTGGCCCGGGGCGTCTGCTGTTCTTCGTCGACCGTAGTTGCCATGGGCGCGGTGTTTGTCCTTTGCTTGCAGCTAGCGAACGATGCGGAACATGCGGTCCCAGCGCGCGAAGTCGACGATACCGTTCACCGGGTCGTTTTCGTGTCCGAGTTTATCATCCGGCAGCGTGGGGACATCGGTAGCCGAGGGCTCGCGCAGGGAGAAGTAAATGACGAAGGGCCGGCCGAGTATGTCGCTGCGTGGAATGAAGCCCCAGTAGCGGCTGTCGCGGCTGTGGTTGCGGTTGTCGCCCATTACGAAATACTCGTCGGCAGGAACGATGACATCGCCTCCCTGCACGTTGGCCTGCATGGAGCGCCACCAGTGCAGGTCGACGCCCGGGTCGGTATACACGCCGCGGGGGAAGTTATCCCGGTACGGGTCGGCGTAGGCAGGCTCGCTGACCGCAAACGGCTCGCGCAAGGCCGCGCCATTGCGGAACACCACGCCGTGGGACAGGTGGATCCGGTCGCCGGGCATCCCGACGATGCGTTTCACGACGTAATCCTGCGGGTCGAGCGGAAAGCGGAAGACCACCACATCGTCCTGCCGTGGGGCGCGGTACGGCAGCAGCCGGTGAAAAATACCTGCCGGCGCATAAAGCTGCTTGTTGACCAGCAGGAAGTCGCCCACCAGCAGCGTCCTCTCCATCGACTCAGATGGAATGCGGAAAGGCTGGATGACGAACGTAAGCAGAAAAAGGGCTATCACGATCATCGACAGCAGCGAGCGCAGCGTGTCCGCCACGGTCGGCAGCAGGGAGGCGGCGTACTGCTGCGAGGGACGCGGCTTCGGCGGTGCGGCCGGGGTGTGGCTGCTGGTGCTCATGGCGATGCCGCGGCGGATTCGGCCTCGGTATCGGTGGCTGCCTGCTGCTCGTTCAACCGCCCGAAAGCGCGCCGCGCGGCTTCCTGCTCGGCCTTCTTCTTGGTGCTGCCGCTGCCCCGCGCCAGCGCCCGGCTTCCGTCCGGGTCAGCGGCGGCGGTGTGTACCTCGACCAGGAAGCGTTTGCGGTGGTCGGGGCCCGTCTCGGCCTCGACCGTGTACTCGGGCTGCCCGCAGCCGCGGGCCTGCAGAAACTCCTGCAGCGCGGATTTGTAGTCGCCGATGGCATGCTTCGCCTTCAGCTCGCGGTAAAGAGTTTCGGCCTGCGGCTCGACGATGGCCCGCTCGACGAAGGCCGCCGCTGTTTCAATGCTGCCGCTATCGAGGTAAAGCGCCGCGGTCACGGCCTCGACGCAATTGGCCAGCAGCACCGCCTTGTTGCGGCCGCCGTTGCGCTCCTCACTGCGGCCCATGTGCAGCCACTGCCCAAGCTCCAGCGCGATGCCTACTTCGCCCAGGTGCTTGCGACTGACCAGCGCGGCGCGCAGGCGGGTCAACTCGCCCTCGCGCAGCGAAGGGAAGCGCCGGTAGAGCGATTCGGCGACCAGCATCCCTACGATCGCGTCGCCCAGAAACTCAAGCCGCTCGTTGTCGCGCATGCCGGGCGTACTCTTGCCGTCGCCGTCGGCGTTCGCCTGCTGCGCGATCTGGTGTTCGTGGCGTAGGGAGCTATGGGTCAGCGCCTGCCTCAGCAGCGACGACCGCTCAAAATGGTAGCCCAGCTTTGCTTCGAGCGCCTGGGGCGCGGCCTGCCTGTCGGGAGTTTCCGGCACGTGTCAGTACACTCATTTCTGCTGCGTCGGGGCGAGGGGCAGCGGTAAGCAGCTTTTTCCGGGAGCGTCACCCTAACTTTAGAAGATGCACACCCACGCCCGGGCGACGGGAGCAGGTGCCGCCCGTACCGTTTCCCGTTACTGCGGTTTGCCGTCGTTTTCGGCGCTGCCCGCGCCGCTGCTGTTCGCGTGGGTCAGCGTATAGGGCTGGCTCAGGCCCTTCTGCGCTGCCTCCAGCGTGTCCTGCTGGCCGTCGCGAACCGTCATCGCCGCCTTGTACTCAGTCACGGCATCCGGGCGCGCATCGCGAACGTCGTCAATCCGGCCCAGCCAGATGTGCGACCAGGCCAGCAGGCGCGGATCCTGCGTCAGCCGCGTCGTCTCTTTAAAGTCGTTGACGGCCGAGTCCACATCGCCCTTCATCAGCCAGGTCAGGCCCAGCAGGTAGTCGGCGCGGGCCGGGTCGGCGGTTCGGTCCTTGATGGCCTGCGTCGCCAGCTTGCTCGCTCCCTCGGCATCGCCCGCCTTGATCTTCGCTTCCGCCTGGTCCAGGCCGCGACCGCTGCCGGGGTTGCGGATCACGTCTGCCGGGGCCTGCTCCACGAACGTGATCTGCTTTGCGCGGTGTACCTCGGCATCCACATCCATGCCGTACACCATGGGACCGATGGCCTCCTTCAGGCCCTCGGGGTTGTGCTCCAGCTGGCCCAGCTGGTTGAAGAAGTACTGCGTCAGCACGAAGCCTTCGCTCATGGACTTGTTCACCGCGTCCTGCCGGACCGCGGCGCCCTGCTGCACCGTAAGGTCGTGCCGGTGCTGCAGCTGCGGCAGCTCGGCACGGGGCGCGGTTGCGGGCACGTTGTAAATGGCAACGCCGGTGCTCATGGTGCGGGCTTCAATCGCGCGAATCATGCACTCGATCGTGAGCGAGACAATATCGGCCCGGTACTGGTAGTCAAGCGGCGCCTCACGCACTGCTTTAAGCAGCGGCAGAAAGCGGTCAAGCGTGCTGGCGTGCGCGTACAGCAGCGGCTCAATGACGTAGTGCAGGTAGGTGTGGCGCACATCGTGCAGGTTGATCTCGCCATTGACCGGCGAGGCGACCACGACGTAATCCGAGCCGTAGACGCGGGCGTTGGTCTGCGAGGGATCGAGCATCGGCTCGAGCACGACCAGAAAGCGGGAACCGGTGTAGGTGCTGGCCGGCAGCTTGAGGTAGGTGTTCGCCTCGAGGATCATCTGCGTCAGCGGGTCGTGCAGCCTGTCGATCTCCCCCTCGTACTCCGGGTGAAAGCGGAGCCAGATGAGGTGCAGCTGGATGGCGTCGGCGAACTTGCGCAGCACCGGGAGCATGTCGACGACCTGGGTCGCATCCGGCGGCAAGTCCGTCTGGTCGACCGAGAGCGTGAGCTCGGGCGGAGCCGTGAGGTACAACGCCAGCGAGACATACTGGGCCAGGTCGCGCGACCCCTCGGAGAGCTGGTGCTGGTTGATAAACAGGCACAGCTGGTCGCGTGCATCGCGGGCCTCGGGCGAAGCCTGCGCGGCCTGGTTGATCTGCTCGCGCACCTGCTGCCGCACCGGGTCGGAGTGGGCGAGACCCGCGTCGTACCCGCATGCGTTGAGCGCGACGGCCACGTCAAACAGCGCTTCGCTCGATGTGAGCGACACCGCGGGGCCGGCCGGGTCAATCAGCGCCGGAGGCTTGGGCACACGGGGCTGAGCCAGCCCTTGATTTTTGCTCTGGATGGTTTTAGGCGCAGGTTTCTGTGCGTACAGCGCACAGCCGGCAAGCAGAAGGAGAGAAAGCAGCGCGAAAAGGCGGAAACGGGAAGGTTGCATGGGTAAGCAGCGTGACTGCACTCCAGTCTAATGCAGCAGGAGGATCGTGCCGGGCCACGGTCCCGGGGAGCCGGTACTATGGAGCGCAGGAGGACTGCCCTTGTCACTGACCGGAACGATCGCGAAATACTCAGCCCCTCTCCTGCTCGGCTGCGCCATGGCAGCCGCCGCACAGACGGCATCCGTACACCACGTGCGCCGGCACACGACCGTCGCAAAGCCGGCGCCCTGCCCGCCTGCCCCTGCTGCACCGGTAGTACCGCCCGGGATCCCCGCGGCTGACGGCCCGGTGCAAACGGCATTCGCGCTACGCTACATCGATCTGCACGTGGGCACGGGCGCGCCTGTGGCCGCTGGAGACGCCATCACGGTCCAGTACACAGGCTGGCTCGCGTCCGACGGCACAAAGTTTGACTCCTCACTCGACCGCAATCAGCCGTTCCCCTTTACGCTGGGCGGCCATCAGGTCATTCCGGGCTGGGACCAGGGCTTTGCGGGCATGCGCGTCGGCGGCAAGCGCCGTTTGTTCATTCCCTATCAGCTGGCATACGGGGATGCGGGCCGTCCGCCGGTAATTCCGGCGAAAGCCGACCTCATTTTCGATGTCGAACTGGTAGACGGCTCGACGAGCTCGCCCGGTGGAGCGGGCCAGCCCGCTCCACCGCCGCAACCCTCAGCCGCTCCGCAGCGTTAACCCGGGACTGAAATACCGGCGAGCGACAGGATGACCGACCCGCGCACCGGATCGCCAAAGGCGTACGCGGGCTCGAAAACGCTCCACATCATCTCATTAGCCAGGGCTACCCGGCTGCCGGTATCGATGGCGCCTGAGATCAAGTGGTAGTCGTAAACCCGTCCATGGTCGTCGACGAAAACCCGCACGATCACCGATCCGTTGATCGTGGCCACCGGGCTCGAACCGTCCGGCAGGGACACGTAGAGCAGGCGCGGCGGAGACGTCACCTGCATCGGCTGGTCCCGTGCAGCTGCCTGCTCCGGCGTAACGAAGGTGCCGACCAGCAGGAGAACCGTACCCAGCAGGAGCACCGAGCTGGCGAAACCAGCGGACAGCTGCACCATGAGAGGGGCAAACGTATTGTCCCAGCTGACCCGCAGACGCTCCAGCCGGGCCGCCGGTGTCCGCGCCTTCTCATGCGACAGCGCGACGCGCAGCCGCAGGGAAAGCGACGGCGGCATTTTCGCCGGCCCCAGCTCTTCAAGCGCCGACAGCGTGCCGCGCCAATGCGCGAAGCTTCGGGTACAAGCCTTGCAGTGTCGCATGTGCTCCTGCACATCCACCATCTCGATCCCGGAGAGGGTGCCGTCCATATAGCTTGAAAACTGTTCCTCGACCTCGGTACACAGCAGGATCTTCATCGGGAACCCTCCGCGAGCGGGCGATGGGAAAGCCGGGAAGCCATCAGGGGCGCCAGGCGGGTTTTAAGCTGCGCGCGTCCGCGCATCAGTCGGGACTTTACCGTGCCGAGCTGCACATTCAGGATTTCCGCGATCTCTTCATACGAGAAGCCCTCGATGTCACGTAGGACGACCGCCGTGCGAAACGGCTCGCCGACCTTGCGCAGCTCAGCCTCTACCTGCGCCCGCAGCTCCGACGATGCCGCGGCGTCGAACGGGCTCTCGTCGTGCCCGGCCAGTGTTTCGAGCAGGGAAAGCGACTCCCCGTCGCTGTCGCAATTATCTCCCTCGAGTGCGACCTCGCGCTCACAGTGCCGACGCCACCAGCGCCGTTGATTCGAAGCTTCGTGGAGAGCGATGCGGTAAATCCAGGTCCGCAGGCTCGAGTCGCCGTTGAAGCCGCGAATACCGCGAAATATCTTGATGAAGATTTCCTGGGTCAGGTCAGGCGCGTCCGACGGGTTTCGAATAGTGCGGGCGACGAGGCTATAGATGGGCTGCTGGTACTGCGCGATGAGCGAGGCAAACGCTTCCTCCGAGCCGGCCTTCAGCTCAAGCAGGATGGTGGCCTCTTCAGGCCGGACACCGCCAATCGCACTCGCTAGATTTCCCAAGGCCAGCCCCACGCGCACTCTGTCCCCTCCACCTTAGCAGGCCGCCTGCCGGACTTGCCAGCGAGCGGCGCATGCCGTGTCTCAGGGGTAGACACCGGGGTTCCCGAGGAAGTTCCCGACAACAGGTTACTGTGGTGCAGCAGGCGGCGGAGTCTTCTTCACGGCAGGCTTGCGCCTATGCGTCGCGGCGGTCTTGCCCGTATCGTCCACCACGTCCGGAGCCGGGGGACGAGCGCTGAGCGTCTGCACCTGTGCTTGCAGGCTGCCCACCTGCTGCTCCTGACCCACGGCAGCGGTCTCGATCGAGTCCCCAAGCGAGCGCCGCGCGCTTTCAAGCGACGTCAGCGAGGCGTGCAGCGCATTGGTTTCAGCCTCCGGCGCAGACAGATCGGCAGTTTCGACGATGCGCAGCAGCACGTCGTACAGTGCGTCGAGGTTGCGGAACACCAGCAGGTTCTTCGCTACCGAACCCGGCGAAGCATCCGCGGTCGCCAGCAGACCGGGAAGGGTGCCGTCCAGGTCGCGCGTAATCGACCCCATATTGCCGCTGGCCTGCTCGCGCACCGGCCCGGGGGCCTTCCACTTGTCGAGGCGCAGGCCTGAGAGTGTTTCGCGCAGCTGCTCAAGCGCGGGCGACAACATGCTGGAGGCAGTCGGTGGGGGAGTACCCGGGGTCTGCGCCGGCGCTATCCCGGCGGACGCGAGCAGGGAAGCGGCGAGAGCGAGGAGAGCAAGGCGGCTGGGCATCATCATTCTTCTCCCATCATCGTACAGGCGGGCTTACCCTGCCGCTTTCCTTCAACATGCCTGCCTTCAGCGCTGGCCCGGCACTTTAATCACATTGATGGAGAGCGGCGCCAGCGTGACCGTAAAGCTGCTGCCGGCCTGCGCCAGCGGGTGCTCCAACGGCACGATCCGGGTAGGGTCGCTGATCGAGTTGGTCGCCTCGGTCGAAGGCGCGCTCAGCGTCCACATGGTTCCGCTCGCGCCGGCCTTCTTTGCGCCGGTCAGCTTGATGGCTACCGGAGCCGGCAGCGTCGTCGCGTTCACCAGCTTGAGGTACAGAGTGCTGCTGGCGGCATCGCGCGTCACGGACTGGAACAGCCGCACCGGCGAGCCGGAAAAGCTGCTGTTCAGTATCTCGTCACCGCGGTGCCGGCTGAACAGCATCTGCGCGTAGTAGCTGGGCGAGCCGTAGCTGTTCATCGCGTCGTACCCGATCAGGTCCGTGTCCCACTGCAGGCCGCCCGGGTTCACGTTGGTCAGCAGCGGGGCGTAGCTGGCCAGCACGATAATGTCGCTGTTCCGCTCCATGCCGGTCATCCAGGCCGCGTCACCCAGCGCCGCGCCGAAATTCGGGGTCGGTGTGCCTTCGCGCGTCGCCCATTCCCCTACGAAGATCTTCGGCCCGTTCCGGTCGGTGTGGTCATAGTGGTGCACATCACCGAAAAACTCCTGCGCCGACTTGTAATAGTGATCGTCGACGACATCCGCGGTATGGCCCGTGACCGGGGTCGTGGCGATCAGCTGGTACTGCGGGTACTGCTTCTTGATGGCGTCGTAGAACTGCGCATATCGGCCGTTGTAGCTGCCGGATTTATCGAACATATCCTCGTTGCCGATCTCGATGTACTGCAGCTTGAACGGCTCGGGGTGACCATCCTTCACGCGCTCAGCACCCCAGTGGGTATTGGCGTCGCCGGTCACGTACTCAATTTCATCCAGCGCGTCCTGGACATAGGGCTGCAGCGCCGGGCCGGGGTCCACGTGGTCGCCCTTGAGCGAGTAGCCCGCATACACCGCGAGCACCGGCTGGATCTTCAGGTCCTCGCACCACTCCAGGAACTCAAGCAGTCCCATGCCGTCGGTGCTGCGATACCCCCAGGGGCTTTGGTGGGTGGGCCGATCGACCAGAGGACCGATCGTCTTTTTCCACTGGAAACGATCCGCGATTTGGTCGCCTTCAAGGTAGTTGCCGCCCGGCAGCCGCAGAAAGGCCGGGTGCATCGCCGCCAGCTTTTCCATGATGTCGGGGCGGTTACCGTTCCGGCGGTCGTGGTACGTGGGTGGAAACAGCGAGACCAGGTTGAACCATAGCGTGCCGGGCTCGGCGACCGACAGGACCAGGTGGTTGCGCGAGGACGCGGTCATCGCAGGCGTCTGCAGGGTCAGGCTGTAGCGTTTCCACTCCGTGCCGACGTGCGGAACCTCCTGCTCGACGATCGGCCTGCCGGTGTCATCCGCAAGCAGCGTTACCGTCACGGTCTGGTCCGGGCGGCTTGCCTTTGCATAAAACGACGCCTGGTAGGTCGTTTGCGGGCGCAGGGGAATGCCCCAGTAGCCCTCGTTTTCAAGCCCCGCCGTGTTCCCGGCTGAGGCGCTGGTGACGTCCAGCTTCAGACTTGCGGGGATGGCCTCGCTGGGGCCGGTGTTGCGGTCGATCGACATGGTGGCCTGCGCGGTGCCGCGCTGGCTCAGCGACCAGTGGTCCGTGCCGCCCCACCCGTGCTCGACAACGCGGTTCCTGACCAGCTCGCCGTACAACCCGCCGTCGTAGGAGTAATTGATCTCCTCCGTCATGAGCCCGTAGAGCGTGGGGCTGCTCTTTGCCTTCGCAGTGCCCGCGTCGATGGTCAGCATCGTGGACTGTGTCTGGGTCTGCGCCGGAGCATAAGGAACAGCAACGGCCAGCAGTACCGATGCGAGAGTCGATGCGAGAGTCGGGGAGGGCAGCTTGATCAAAGGGAGTATCTTTCACGCGTCGTTGTCCGGCGAGGCAGTGGGGCCGCCGCCGGCGACACCAGCATAGCGAACCCGGGAGAGCTACCGCCAGAAAATTTGCCGTCGGTGCTCTGAAAAAAGACTTTTACCCTTGATCGGGTTTAAGTCCGCGCGCGTGTGGCCGCGATTTCTGCTTTCTGCCTCTGCTTTTGCTCGCTGCTCACTGATCTTCGCCTGCTACACCCTGACCCCTTCACCCTCCACCCTATCCTCTCAAAACTCGAGCTTCAGCGAAACCTGCCCGGTGCGATTGCCGCCGAAGTCCGACCCGCGGGACTGCGTAATAGTCCCAAAGGCGGGGCTGGTCGTGTCGAGCGTAGGGTCAGCAAGGTTGGTGTGGTTCAGCACGTTGGTGAAGGTGCCTTCGGCGCGCAGGTGGAACTGCTCGGTGAGGGCGATGGTTTTGTTGACGCCGGAGGAGAGATTGACGGTGCCGGGGCCCTCGACATCGCCGACCGACGAGGTGCCGAAGCGCCCGATGGGTGCGGAGCCGACGCCTGTGGTGCACGCGCCGGACTGTAGGGCGGCGAAGCCTCCGCTGTCGTTCACGGCGTTCGCGGCATTGGGGCAAGCGAAGGCGGCGGTGTTGAACCACTGGCGGCGGCTTTGCAAGGACGAATTGCCGCGAGCCACGCGGTCAGGGCGCTGCGCCCGGCTGAAGAGGGCGCCGGAGCCGGTGCCGGATGGGTCGGCGGTGCCGGAGGGGATGAACGGTGTGAGGAATGGGCCGGTCTGGTAGACGAAGATGTTAGTAGCCTGCCAGCCGCCTACCAGGGTGTCGAGAGCGCGGGGCATGGAGCCGCCGAAACGTCGGCCGCGTCCGACGGGCAGGTCGGTGAGGCCGGTGAGCAGGAGGCGATGGCGACGGGTGCCGTCGACGTTGCCGTAGTCAAGTGCGCGGTTGCCGGACCATGTCGCGTAATACCCGCCCTGTTCGTCGGAAAACGAGGCCGGGTTGCTGCCGAAGGCGCCGAAGGTCCCCTGATTATCAGAGAGATTTTTCGCATAGGTGTAGGCCGAGGTAAAGGAGATGCCGTGCGCATATGGCCGCGTAAGCTGCGCCTGGAGCGAGTTGTAGTCGGCGCCGGCCTCGGTATTGCGGCTGTTGATGGTCTGGAAGTTGGGGAAAGGAAAGGCGGAGAGCGGCTGGTCGGCGGCCCGGGTGGTGGAGGAGAGGGGCAGGTCGTTGTAGTTGGGCTGCCAGACCAGGTGTTTAGTCTGGAGCGCGACATAGGAGACGCGCGCGGCGAGACGGCCTGGGAACTCGTGCTCGATTGAGAGCGCGGACTGCAGGGAGTAGGGATCGTGCCAGTGGATATCGATTGCCGCGTTGAATCCGGCGGAGCCGTACTGCGGCGCGGGGTTGGTGCCGAGCCCGACATTGGGGAAAACGATGCCGGGGGCGACGCCCGCGGGGGAGTTGTTGAAGATCTGCTCGTTCGTTTGCAGGGTACCGGCGAGCGCGTAGAAGAGGGCGCCTGAAGTGGTGATGTTGTAGTAGCCGGCGCCGCCGCTTACGACGGTTTTGTCGTTACCGAAAGGACGCCAGGCGAAGCCCACGCGCGGCTCAAAGCGGAGCTTGGGCGCGAACCGCAGGCCGGAGGGCAGGCCCGCCTGCGAGCTTGAAAGCACCGGGGTACACGGCGCGCCGTTGACGCTGGCGCCGGTGGCGAACGGGTTGGTGACGCCTGCGGTGGGGCAGGCGTTAAAGTTCGCGAGCTCCGGCGCGGAGAGCAGGTCGGCATGGCCGGTGGGGTAAATAAGCCGCCCGGAGCGAGCGACGCCGGGGTCAAAGTTGCCGAGATTGCCGTCGAGGGCCTCAAAGGGCGGATGGTACTCGTAGCGCAGGCCGAAGTTGAGGTTGAGGCTGGGCGTGGCGCGCCAGTTGTCCTGCACGTAGACGGCGTAGGCCTGGCTGCGTCCACGATTGTTCGAGGTGATGTTATCGGTGATCGACTGGAAAGGTACGCCGGTAAGAAAGTCGGCAAACTCCTGGCCGGTGTAGCGGCCGTCAAAGAGAAACGATCCGTAGTTATCGCCGGCCGTCGCGTCGAGCGGGGTGTTGGCCTGGAGCGTGCGGATGTCGCCGCCGAAGCGCAGCGTGTGCCGACCTTTTTGCCAGGTCAGGTTATCGACGTACTGGAACAGGCGTGAGGACTCGCTCTGGTTGAGGCGGCCGTTGCCGCCCGGGGTGGTGAGCGTGGTGAGCCGGTTGAACTGCAGCAGGGAGATGCCGTTGAACGGGAAGCTGGGACCGATGCCGGTAAGCGCTGCCGCATTTGTAACAGCGGCGCCGTCAAATGGATTGGTCGTGCCATCCTGCTCAAGTGTAAAGCCGAAGCGAAACTCATTCGACAGGTTAGGCGTAAAGGTGTAGTTGAAGGAGGTCGCAAAGATGCGGTACTGGGTGGTGGCGTTGGAAGCGGGTAGATTGAGGACGTTGGGCTGGGTCTGCGCGATGTTCTTCCAGGTAAAGCGCCCGTAGAGGAAAGCCTTCGCGCCGAACGACTGGTCAATGCGCGCGTCGAACTGGTTGGAGCCGATGCTGTTGTCCTTCAGGGTGAGGTAGTTATAACTCTGCCCGGAAGCAAGGGTGGCGGCGACGGACTGCGTATTGCCGGTATTGGGGTCGGGGAAAAGCGGGAGGAAGGGCTGGGCGCTCGCGTTGATGGCGGGGAGCGTGGCATTTGGGTAGTTGCCGCCGGCGAAGGGGTTGGTAAGCGCTGTGGTCTCTTGCGAAAAGTTGCCCTGCTTCATGGCGACGGTGGGTACCAGGTACTGCTCGACCGTGGACTCAGGGAAGCGAAGGCCCTCGTACGTGCCGAAGAAAAAGGTGCGGTCGTGGCCGTTGTACAGGCGGGGGATGACGACCGGCCCGCCGGCAGAGCCGCCAAAGTCATTGGCGACCTTCTTGGGTTTGTTGGCGGCATTGGTGCCGAAGGGAATAGCGTCGAAGCCGGAGTTCTGGAAGTACCAGAAAGCAGAGCCGTGCAGGGTATTTGTGCCTTGTTTGGTTACAGTTGTAATTTCACCCGGTTGCCCGTACTCGGCGTTGTTATTGACCCCGTCGACGCGGATCTCAGCAATCGACTCGGCGGAAGGAAAGGCATCGGCCTGCACGTTGTTGGTGGTGAGGTTTTGCGCGGAGATGCCGTCCACCGTCGTCTCAGACTGTGAAGGCAGGCCGCCCTGGATGGAGAACTTGACGCTGGGGCTTGGCGAAGACGAGGCGGCGGGCGGAAAGCTGGCGGAGTCAGGCTGTACGCCGGGCAAGGTCTGGATCACCGTGAGCGGGCTGGTGGACCCGTTGCCGCGGTAGTTGGCAGGCAATGCGAGTACGTCGGCTGGCGAGAGCGCGGCGGCGATGGAGGAGTCCTCAGTATTGAGGGCGCCGGCGTCGGCGGTGGTAACGGTGACCTGGGTGCTAACGCTCGCGGGGGTAAGTGTGAGCTCAAGCCGGAGCTGCTGACGCGCGGTGAGCTGGATGCCCTGCTCTTCGTCGGTCGCGAAGCCGGGGTGCGCGGCGGAAAGCGTGTAGGTGTCGGGCTCAAGGTCGAGGATGGAGAAGGCGCCGGAAGCATCTGTGGTGACGGTTCGGCCGGCGTGGGTGAGTGTGCTGGTAAGGGTGACCCGGGTGCTCGCAACGGTGGCGCCGGAGACATCGTGAATAGTGCCGAACAGGGAGGCCTTGGTGGACTGGGCGTGGGCGGTGAGGGGGAGCAGGGCGAGCAGCAGCAGGGTGCGTGAGTGCTCGCCGGTGGGACGGAGGTGCGCGAAGGTCTTGCGTGGTGTTGGCATGTGGACTCCCACTGTACGGTGGAAGACATGGGGAATAGCAGTGTATTCGGAGGAGATTTGACGGGTTGAAACTCAGCTGACGGTGATGGTTGAGGTCATGGTGTGGTGTTCGCCGGGCGCGAGGGTGATGGCGTTGCCAAGGATGTTGGCGGCTTCGACGCAGGCCATGCGTGTCCATTCATCATTGCCGAGGTCGGGGAGTTTTGCGGCAGCTGTTTGCCAGGGGTTCCAGGCGACGGTGGCGGCGGAGTGGATTTTATGGGTGCGTAACGTGCGGCGGAAGCCGGGGTCGACTAAGTCGAGCGAAGTCGTCGTGTCGAGATAGGCATTGTCAGTTGGGCCGGCGAAGAGTAATTCGGTTGCGGAGGTGTGTTCTCTGTTATCGTCCGTGTTATCAAGATAGGGTGTGTTGGCGAGGCCGGTTACTTTGATTGCGTCAATGCTGGAAACATGGAAATAAGTGTGGAGAGCTTCTTCAAAAGTGAACGAAGCATTGCCGGTGTTGGTCGCGGTGAGCTCAAGCTGCAGAGTGGCGCCGATGGTGATGCGTAGCTGCAGGTGGAAGGTGTAGGGCCAGAGTTTTTCTGTTTCGGCTGTGTTTTCAATCGAGAGGGTGACCGTAACTTCGTCAGCGTCGTGGGTAACGGATTCGAGATCCCACGCTTTCGTGCGGACAACACCGTGGGACGGGGCTGCGGGATTATCGGCTTTAGCGCGGAACCAGGGCCAGCAGACCGGGATACCGCCGCGAATGGCCTTGCCGCTCTCGAAGAGTGATTGCGTGCTGAGGAAGAGCACGTCTTCCGTCGTGCCGGATGGGCGCCAGGAGGTGATCTGCGCGCCGTGGAGATAGACTTCAGCGGTAGCGGCGCGGGTGGTGACGCGTATTTTCGGTAGGTCGTTTGTGCCGGGGACGATCGTGGCGATGCCAGGGATGGCGTGGGCGGCGTTGAGGGAGGCAATGGTCTGGGTCATGTCGGGTTTAGTGTATTCCTGGGGCTGACGATGGTACTTGCTATCCAGACGCCGATCAGTACGAGGGCTCCTCCAAGGAGCTGCCACATTGTCATTCGTTCTCCAAATAAAATCAGCGCGAAGATAGCTGTGAGCGGTGCAACAGCCAGCAAGAGAACGGAGGTCATAGTTGTTGGGAGATGGCCGAGAGCGTAGGTGAGACAGAAGTAGCCGATGACCTGACACACCAAACCCAAGCCAAGCAACGCGGCGAAAGATGAGGCACTTGGCACGATCAAGGAAACATGAAATGAGATTGCAACGAGCAGAAGAACGATTGTGCTGGCACTTGTTGAGACCGCAAGAAGAGACGCAGGATGCCAGCTCTCCCGGAGACGACCTGTGACGACGACATAGAGCGCGAAGAAAGCGGAAGCCAGCATAGCCAGCGAGTCGCCACGCTGGCCGAAAGCGAGATGATGCGCGTCTACCGCTACGATAAGCCAGGCTCCGCAGAGGGCGAAAGTCAAGGCGATCCAAAATCTCGCAGTCGGCGCCTTTCGAGTGATGAGCCAAGTGGAAAGACCAACCAGCACTGGGGCGTTGTTGCCCAAAAAAGTTGCGCTGCCGGCTGTCGTTCGGAGAACTGCAATGTTGTACAGCCCAAGATCGCCGGCAAAGAAAGCTCCCCCGAGGAGGGCTAGATAAAGATTGGAACAGCTTGTCTTGCTTGATGTAGTTCTGGAGAACAGAAGATATGGGATCAGGACAATCGATGCAAAGAGAACCCGGTAAAAGGCCGAAGCGACGCCCGGCATGTGCGTCCATCGGACAAAGATGGCGGACCAAGCAATAGCCGTGACACCGAGTGCCAGAGCTGCGAGTGCTTTTGTGTGTTGTTGGGCCACTTCAGTCGAAGCTTAGAGCAAAAGCTTTGGCAGGTCAGCCGGCATGCTCCAGAAAACCTTCCAGCGCTTGCCTGACCACATTGTTGAGCTTTTCGCTGTGCGCTTCAGCATAGAGGGCGGCGCGGCGGTGGAGATCAACACCCGTGCGCACGTTGAACGTGCCGCTAAATGGCTGGGCCGGATCTTTCCCCTGCTCCTTGCAGAAGTCCAGATATTCCTCTACAGCCGCTGCAAAATTCTTTTCGAGCGACTCCACATCGCTCCCTTCGAACGTCACCATGTCGCGAATGCCGAGCAGTCGCCCATGAAGAATGCGGTCCTCGGCGCTGTACTCTACCGAACCGTCATAGCCCTTATGCGTAAGTGTCTGACTCATTCGATGTATCCCTCCTGTTTCAAAAAATCGAGAGCAGCGCGAACCTGATGTGCCTTCAGGATGCTGCCTGGATGCGGCTCATGCATCATGAGAATTACGCCGGTTTGCGCGTGGATGAATTTGCGATTTGAGCCGTCTGTTGCGCGGAGCTCAAAACCGAGGGACGCAAGCAGCGTCAACAGCTCATTCCAGGTGAAATCCTTGGTCTACTCTGGAAGCGCTTCAGCAGCTTCTGTGCCTTCGTCATAGAGTAGTATGACAGGTTGCGCGTTCATATGCAACTAAAAACGGTTGCACGTGATGATCACTTACAAGCCGGGGAATGGGCTAGCGCTGGATTGCGAGCAGATTCAAAGCAACAGCGTGCTCACTATGCTTTGTGACGCATTGACAGAGCGCGCTTGACGCGTCGCCAGACGAGCACGGCGTAGCCGCCATTGCGCCGCCACGCCTTCGCGCGCTGGGCGCGAAGCGAGTTCTGTTCGGCTTGCCAGGGAAAGGCACGCAGTTCAGTGCGGGGCAGCCGCGGATTCTCGAAAACCATGATGTAGGCATAGCGGGGAGCGCTCGAAAGATTTGCCCCGGCGCCGTGAACGGTTCGCCCGGTGTGGACAGTGCAGGAGCCGAGATCAAGCGGACAGGCAACAGCGTCCTGTGGGTCGAACCCGGACAGGCACTCGACGACGTGGACGCGGGTGTCCTCATTCGGGGAGCCGTGCGGGAGGACTTCGCCCGGGCCGGGGATAAACTGCATGCAGCCGTTCTCTGAGTTCACGGGCTGCAGCGGCATCCAGATGCTGATTTCGTCGTAGTGGAACATGGGATCGTGAAAAGCTTCGTCCTGGTGCCAAGGCGTCACAGCGCCATCATGGGCGGGCTTTTTGATGACGTGATCGAAGACGAACGTCGCACCGGGTCCGAGCAGTTCGAGCGCCAGTTGATGGGCGTTCTTGAACATGGCTGTATTCGCAAGCGCCGGCGCAAAGGTTCGGGGCGCCAGGATCTGGGGCAGCCGCGGCGCGTTTCCGTCATCCTCAACGCCTGCCATATCGAACTGGCGGCCTTCCTTGAAGCCGACGCGTCGGTCAAACAGGGGCTCGATCAGTAGACGTACCTTGGCGGCGTCGTCGGTATCTGTCATGCCGCTCACGACCAGAAAACCGACCGTGGACAGGCGTTGCCGCGCCTGGTCGTCACAAAACTTCTTTCCTGATCCAGCTGTTTTTTGAAATGTGAGCAGCGCGTCGTCCCGGTCCACCACAGCATTATTCCCAAACATCGGCTACCCGCCTTTTCATACCGGTCCGAGCATGGGATGCCGAACATTTATTTTTTTATTCAGGAAAGAGGCTATCTACTTTGACCTGTTAAAACGAAAGTCTCAAAACACGGCGTAGTCTCACTTTGTGCGGCAGTGCTGCGGTCAGCAAGCGAGCACAGCACTGCGTTTACCAATTTGTAACGGAGCGGGGGCGAATTGACTGAAGTTGAGTTCGCGGGGCTGGCGTTGGCGGGCTCGCTGCTGGCGGGCTTCCTGGGGTCGCTGGCGGGGCTGGGCGGCGGGGTGGTGATCGTGCCGATGCTGACGCTGGGCTTTCATGTGGATGTTCATTATGCGATCGGCGCATCGCTGGTCTCGGTGATCGGGACCTCGTGCGGGGCGCAGGCGGCGCACATGGGAGAGGCGTTCTCAAACCTGCGGATCGGTTTATTTCTTGAAATTGCAACCACCATCGGTGCAGTTTGCGGGGCGTTTCTTGCGGCGAGCACGCCGGTGAAGTGGATTGCTGTCCTGTTCGGAGTCGTGTTGCTGTATTCGGCGTTCTCGTCGCTGCGCAAGAGAGAGCAGATAAAAGATGACCGGGCGCCGGATGCGCTCGCCGCGCGGCTGCGGCTGAACGGAAGCTATCCTGGCGACGCAGGTCGGGTGCAGTACTGCGCGCGGCGGGTTCCGCTGGGGTTCGGGCTGATGTTCGGGGCGGGCGCGCTGTCGGGGTTGCTGGGGATCGGGTCGGGCGCGGTCAAGGTGCTGGCCATGGATGAGGCCATGGGCATTCCGTTCAAGGTGTCGACCGCGACGAGCAACTTCATGATCGGGGTGACGGCGGCGGCAAGTGCCGGTGTGTACCTGAGCCGGGGCTATATCAACCCGGCGATCGCGATGCCGGTAACGCTGGGGGTGCTGGCCGGGTCGTTTGCGGGCGCGCGGGTGCTGACGCGGGCAAAGGTTCAATCGGTGCGGAGGGTCTTTGCGGCGGTGATCGCGGTGCTGGGGGTGGAAATGATCTTCAACGGACTGACGGGGCGGCTGTAGTGGAGCTGCTATCGCAGGATTGCGACTCGCCGCTGCAGCGTGGGTTGCGTTGGCTGACAGGAGTGGCTGCCGCCGTGATTTTTGCGGGTGGAGTGGTTCTGCTGGTGCGGCAGGGTGGCGCGGCGACGCGGTTTCGGGTGTTCCACGGCGAGCCGCTGCGATTGCGCGCAGTGTTGGGCGGCGCGGTGCACGGGGATGCTCGCGCAATGATAATGTGCGGGGTGTTGTTGCTGATCGCTGTGCCGTTTTTACGGGTGCTGTTTGCCGGGGTCGGGTACCGGCGGGAGCGAGACTGGTTGTATGTCGCGGTGTCGGCCGTGGTGCTGGCGGTGCTGGTTGGGAGTCTTCTCGGGCACTTGTGACCGGGAAGGCCACTTCGTGGCGGGTGATCGTGTACTTGCTGGTGCGGGCATTTGTGGGCCTCGCGTTGCTCGGCGTTCTATCTGCCACTTAAGCGGTTACGGATGGATCGTGGTCGAAGTGGGGACCGCGTTCCAGCCCCTCAGGTCAATGCGGATGGGATCCTGGTTCGAAGTGCCGGGCAGGTCGAGGGTCAGCGTTTCTTCTTCGCCGGGCAGCAGCGAGATGTAGTTATCGCTGTAAAAGGCCGGCAGAATCTGCTTGTTGTCTTTTGCGTCGAAGGTAGTGAGTTTTGTGTTGAGCGCAGCGGTGCTGCCGGTGTTTTTCAGGTGAAGGGTAAAGTGCCTGGTGGCCCCGGCGTCTGCCTGCCGCGCGCTCGGCGCCGAGGGCACGGCGGTGAGCGTGAGGGTTGCTGGGGCGAGGCTGTTGAGGGCGCGGTAGCTCGCGTCATCCTTGCCGCGCCAGTAGAAGTTGGTCGAGAGCAGACGACCATCCTGCGCCTGGAGGGTTAACCGGACGAAGAAGACTCCACCACTTGTTAAGCGCTGAGCAAGGTCGAGGTGGATAGTCTTGACAGTATCGTCAGCAGGGGCGTCGAGCCTGCTTTGCTGATAGGTGAGAACCTTGCTGTCGAGCGAGTAGATCGTGGCTTTGGCGGTGACGTTCTGCAGCGCCTCGCGGGTGGTGTTGACGACCTGCACGTCGTTGTTCGAGAGGTCGAGCTGGATGTGGACAGGTTCATTGGCCTTCTGCGTTCCGTAGAACGAGGCCTGGGTGTCGTAATCGGAGCTGAGGATGCCCCACAGCGTGCTGGGCCACGCGGGCTGGGTCATCCACAGCAGGCGTCCGGCATTGGGCGCCCATAGGTGGGCGTTAAAGCCCTCGAAGATGGCCCGGTAGTCGACATAATTCAGCAGCTGCGCCTTGCGCTCATAGTCGGCGAGGCTGTCCGCAGCGCCGAACTGCGCTTCAAGGTGCTTGTTGAACTCATCGTGCGGGTGCCAGTTGTGGTACGCCCAATCGTCGGAGATGGGCCACTGGTCGGCTTTGGGGATCCAGCGCCCGAACCACTCGAGCGTCGGCAGCGACGGCGTGCCGACTTCGACCGCGAAACCCGGGTCGAGCTTTGTGTAGTAGTCCGCCGGGTCTTCGTAGGAGTAGGGTCCGCTGGGCTGCAGGTTCACCTGGTTTGAGCTGGGCGAGTAGTAGCGGGTGCCGTCAAGCCGGTGCGTCAGGTCGATCAGGCCCTGGTTGATGATGGGCTGCGGAACGCCCTCGTTGCGGCCGCACCACATCGCGATAGACGGGTGGTTGCGGTATCGGGCGATGGTGTCGCGGGCGTTCGCGAGGAAGAGCTGGGGGTCCTGGGCTTCGGCGTTCGAGTCCATCGTGACCTCCCAGAAGTCGTTCCACACGAGCATGCCGTACTCATCGGCGAGGTCGTAAAAGGTCTCCTCGGTGTTCTGCCCCTGCCAGTTGCGGATGATGTTGAGGTTGGCATCGCGGTCGTAACGGAAGAAAGGCTCAAGGTGCTCGCGGGAGATGCGCTTGCGCGAGTCGTCCATGCCCCAGGAGCCGCCGCGAACAGCGATGCGGACTCCGTTGACCTTCATGATCAGGTAAGGTGTCGCGCGGGTGTCGGCGACCGGGGTAAAGGCGGGGGACGCATCGTCGCCAGCGGCAATCGACGCGGCCCAGCCGTTGGGAACCTGGCGCATGGCATCGTGGGTAACGTCGACCTGGGGATCTTTAGCTTCGCGGCCCACGGTGGGGTCGTAGTCGACGCGGCGCAGGGCGCCGGCGGAGTCGAGCAGGCTGAGCTCATAGGTGATTTCCCGGATGCCGAACCGGGTTTTCTTCTCGCTGGGAGTTGAGCCTTTGCCTTGTTGAAAGGTGGTGGTCAGGTGGTACAGCTCGGGTTTGCCGTAGCCGTTGGGCCACCACAGGCGTGGGTGCGCAAGGTGGAGCTCCGGGAAGTCCTTCTGCGAAAAGGTGACGATAGTTTCGCCTGGAGCGATTGTGAGCTCTTTGTGGATAGACACGCCTTCGAAAGTGGCCGATAGAGTGCCTTGAATGGCCGCGTCCGTTCCATTGCGCAGCGGCAGATTGAGGGTGATATCAACCTGAGACAGATCGGGCAGCGGCAAGTGGGTGATGACCTGCGGATCTTCGATCGAGACGGGGCCCGTAGCGACAAGGTGGACGTTCTGCCACAGGCCGGTGTCGCGGTCGCGCATGGGCGGGAACCAATCCCATCCCTCGGTCGCCATGAAGGTCGGGCCGTCAAGCTCCATGATGCCGCCGTTGAGCCCGGAGCCGAGCGCAATGGACTGCTCATTGGGAATGCCGGGGTGCGGCACCGGGGAGATGAGGATCGCGAGGGCGTTTGCCTTACCTTTTTCGAGCAGACGAGAGACGTCAAAGCGGCCGCGGGTGAACGCGCCCTTGAGAGAGCCGAGATGCTGCCCGTTGAGCCACACCTCGGCCTGGTAGTTGATGCCGTCAAGCACCAGGTACTTGTCCGGGCTGGTGTTTTGCGGAGTAGGGAACTCGGCGCGGTACCAGTAACCCTGCCGGTTCAGGCTTTCCGGGATGGCGAGGTTATCGAGGCCGTAGTCGGGGTCGGGGTACAGGCCGCGCGCGACCATGGTGGTGAGGGCTGTTCCGGGAACGGTGGCGGCGAGCCAGTTCGCCGTGTTGAAGCCGGTTGTGGATACTTCCGACGGACTGGCAGAGACCGCGGGCGCGGCAGAGAGCTTCCAGCCGCCTTCGAATATCCAGTCGTTCGGATTGCTGGAGGGCGTAAGGGTGGTGCGAGCCGGTGGAAGCGGCTGGGCAACGGGCTTTGAAAACGGCGCGTTCGGCTGGGGGAGGGTGGATGGATCCTGCGGGGCGGTGCGGCCGATGTACTGGACCATTTGCACGGCCCAGGGCTTTGATCCTTCCTCGAAAGCGATGAGGCGGAAGTCAGGCGGCTCGTGCGCTTCGGTCGCGACAGCCTCAGCCGAAACGACAGTGCGCGACAAGGTGAGGTGGGCGATGCGGCCGCCGAAGTGGGGGCAGACGGCCGTGCCGCAGCTTCCATCGACCGGGGCAAGAACAAGCTGCGGCTTGATGGGGCCGGCGTGAAGCCGGGTTTCGCCCGCTGGGGCGCCGTCTACGAAGAAGCGAACGGTTGTGCCGTCGAACGTGGCGGCAAAGTAGTGTGGGCCCGGCTTTGCCAGCGGAGCAGATGCAGTCAGAAGCTGCGAAGGGCCAAGCCGCAGTGCGGGCTTGCCGTCGATGAGGGCGAAAAAGCGAAAGTCGGCATCCTGCGGGTCGCCGGCGCCGGCGATCAGGTAGGAGCGGTCGGCCTGCGGGGCGAATTCGACCCAGGCGGAGAGCGTCCAGGCGGCGGAGGCGGTAAAGATGGGGTCAGCAGCCGGAAGGGGCTTGATCAGACCTCGGCCGCCCGAAAGAAAGTGGCCGCTGTACGCGCCGAGATGTGCCGGGAGAACCATATCGACCGGCGCATGGGCCGGGGGCAGGAAGGGCTTGGGAACCTGGGCGTTACCGGCAAAAGGTATGGCGAGAAACAGGGGTAAAAGGCTGTAGGGGACAAAGTGCCGCATCGATCTCCTGGCCGCCGGTGTTCGCCGGCGTTCGCCTGTCCAGTGTATGCGTTGGCTGACGTGGCAAAAGCCCGCCGTTAGGCGAGCTCTTGTCCTGGTTTCCTACTGAAAAAGTTAGCGGTGTCCCCCACCGCCCCCACCGTGAAAGCCGCCTCCGCCGCCGTGGAAGCCGCCACCGCCAATGCTTCCACCGTGGAAGCCGCCTCCGCCAACACTGCCGCCGCGATAACCGCCGCCTGCGAAGCCACTGGCGCGGGTTCCGTTGACCGGCCCGCGAAGACCGCGACCGGTGTACGCGCCGCCCCTGTAGCCGCCATAGCGTCCAAACCCGCCATAACCGAAGCCGCCATATCCCCCGCCGAAGTAGAACGGCGAGTAGAAGCCGTATCCGAACGGGCTCAGGAAGGCGCCGTCACCGGGTAGCCAGCTGTAGCCCAGGTAAGCCGAGTCCCAGTACCAGCCGGGATTGAAGCCGCCCACCCCGGCGTAATTCGCGGCGAGGTTCTGGTTCTCCTCGCCTAGGTACTGCGAGCGAAGGCTGCTCCAGTCGTAAAGCCCGTCCTGCGAGGCCTTCTTGTCGAAGCGATCGGGCTTCCGGTCGTCGCTGTTCAGCTCGAGCTGGCGGTCCCCCTTTACCAGGACCGGCTTCGCATTGCCATCGTTGTTGATGGGGAAAACGGCAGCCTTGCCGTTAAAGACGCGCAGGGTACTGCCCGGCTTGTCAAAGGCGTACAGTCCGGTTTGTAGCAGCTGGGTCTGGGTGCCGCCCTGGTCCACGAGCAGATCATTTTGCTTGAAGACCTGGTTGACCTCGATATCAGCCTTGCCGCGAACCAGCGAGACCTCGGTATGGGTCAGGTCGGGCGCGATCATCTTGAGCGCGCTGTTGTCGCCGAGGCGGAGGAACACACCGGGGGTCAGCAGGATCTCAACGCGGCCATTTCCGGTCTCAAGCAGTTGGCCAGGCTCGAGCGTCGCATTGCCCACGGACCTGGAGTTGAGCGCGCTGCCGTTCAGCGAGGCCTGCCCTTCGACATAGTTGAGGGTGCCAGGCTGCGCGGACGCAGGCTGCGCGTTATTCGACTGGGCAGAAGTCGGCTGGGCTGGTGTCTCAATCTGTCCGAAGGCAGGAGCGCTCAGTGCAGCCAGGGAAAGCATCAGGATCGCTCGTGATTTCATTGTCCTTGGCATCAGTGTTACCTCACTCATATAGATGCCTTTACTGGAGAAAAGTCGCGTCTCGCACTTAGTGCGGCAGATACGAGTCGGCACACGAAAACCGGCAGACTGAGCGCAACCTTTACGCGCCGTGCGGGTTGGGCGGTAGCCCCTCAACGGCCCGAAGCATACGGAGACGGGCTTCGCGCCGTCTCATAGCGAGGCAGTCCAGCGCGGCAATGGAGGAACAGAGATGGAGACGTTCAGTTCAATTTTGGTAGGCGATGACGGGAGCACGGAAGCAGAACGAGCGGTGCAGGTGGCCTTCTCCATGGCCCGGTGCTGGGGCGCGAAGGTGGTGCTGCTATGCGTGCTGGAGCCACCCAGTGCGGAGCAGCAGGCGGAGGGGTTTGGGCTGGAACAGGAAGGTGAAGAGCAGGCTGCCTTGAAAACCAGGGTTGAGCAGGCCGTCGAGACCGGCAGGCAGGACGGCATCGCGGCGCTTTCCGTTGTCTTCAAAGGGCAGCCGGAGCAGGAGATTGAACGCTTTGTCGCGGAGCACGGGGTGGATCTGCTGGTGGTGGGGCACCGCGAGATTTCGCGGCCGAGGCGGTGGATCGAAGGCTCAACCTCGCAGGAGCTCGCCCGCAAGCTGAAGGTCTCGATCTTGGTGGTGCACTCGGACGATCAGCTTACGGAATAAGGCGGCCAAGCAGGGCGCCGCCCCACACGGCGAGAAGCCCCAGAAAGACGCTGCCGACGACGTTGATGGTCGCGACGAGAAATGCGCCGGATTGCAGACTGGTAAGTGTCTCCCACTCGAATGTTGAGAAGGTGCTGTAAGCACCCACAAAGCCGACCGGGATAAGGTAGCGCCAGAACGGGCTGAGTGCTTCCCGCCGGTTCAGCACAGTGAGGGCCACGCCGATGATGACGCAGGCGCTCATATTGACGATGAACGTCGCGTAGGGCGCGCGATTGCCCAATCTGTTAAAGACAGCGGTGCCGACAAGAAAGCGGGCCAGGGAGCCGAGCGCTCCTCCGATGGCGATAGCCAGGTATTTAGACAAGCGGGTCCCTCACTCTCCGGTGAACCGGTGCAGTTGGATTGTGACAGGACCGGGCACACCCCTGCCATCGGCAGGGATCATCAACTCTCGCGTGGAGAGCGGTTTAGAACATTTCTTCGCTCTCAGAGAGCAGAAACTTGCGAGAAAAGAGAAGAAATGTTCCTGGCGGATTCCATCGCCATTGCCGCTGCGGCAATCTCAGGCTAGCACGGGCCCGGGCCGACACGCGCTAATGCAGTACAAGCAGGTAGACCGCCATGCCGACACCGACGAGCGCGAGCACATATCCGAGCACGATGGCCTGGGACGAGACCCGGGGCTGCCAGCTGCCGGAGCGGAGCGCGCCAACTGTGCGGACGTGGTGGAGAACAGCAGAGACATTGACCGCGACGCCAAGGACCACGAGGGCAACACCGGCATAGACGGAGTGGCCGCCGCCTGTCGAGGAGAACTGGCCGGGGCGCATCTCGCGCAGAAAGAGGCCGAAGCGGGCGACGGCGAAGCCGATGCCCATCAGTCCAAGGCCGGTGCGGATCCAGGCGAGCAGAGTGCGTTCAACCGCAAGGTAAACGCGCGGGTCGGTGCTTGCTTCAGGCATGAAAACATCTTGCGTGTGCAATGGAAGTAAAGCAACCCGCACCCGGCTTGTACAAGACCCGACATGCTCTCCCGATAGCATGTAAGTGGGCATAAAAAGGCGGCCGCCGGATTTAAGATCCCGGCAGCCGCCCTTTTTTCAATCTATTCGATTCAGGCCATGCGCATCGGGGGCAGCAGATCCTCGATCCGCACCGGAAGCTCGCGCTTGCGAACGCCGGTTGCATGATAAATGGCTGCCGTAACCGCGGGCGCCACTCCGGCCAGGCCGATCTCACCCACGCCGCGCGCTCCAAAGCTGCTCAGGTGCAGGTCCGGGTAATCCAGAAAACTTACATCGATATCCGGCGTATCCGGGCTGGTGCTTACGATGTAGTCCGCCAGATTATTGTTCGTCACCCGGGCATTGCGCGGGTCGTGCTCGGTCTGCTCGAACAGCGCCATGCCGATACCCATCACGATCGCTCCCTCGACCTGGTTGCGCGCCGGCCCCTGGTTGATGACCTTGCCGACATCGATCACCGAGACGACACGGGACACGCGCACCCGGGCGATTCCGGGGTCGTACTCGATCTCCGCGAAGTGTACGCCGAATGAGTGGAAGGAGTACTTGTTCGCTGCCGGGTCGCTGTGCGACGACCCGGTCTTGCCGTCGCCGGTCGCCGCGCGCACATCCGCATCGTGCAGCAGCTTTTCAAACGGCACGCCGCTCTCGGGTGCGGCCGATTTCAGGTGAACGAAGCCGTTGGTAAAGGCGAACTCGCCCGTGTTGTGACCTGCCAGGGGAGGCTGCTTGCTGCTTGCCGCCAGCTTCAGCAGCTGGGCGACCGCCGCCTTCGACGCCTGCTCGATCGAAGGCAGTACGGAACCCGTGACCATCGATCCGCCGGACATGGGCCCCGGAGGCAGGGAAGTGTCGCCGAGGATCACAGAGATGCGGTGTATGGGAACGCCGGTCGTGGCGTGGACAACCTGCGCAAAGATGGTGTAGGTTCCGGTGCCGATGTCCTGCGTTCCGCAGGAAACACGCACCGATCCATCGTCGACGAAGCTGACGCGCGTGTCCGTGCCGGAGCGTCCGGAGCCCCAGGAAGCGCACGCGACGCCCCAGCCGAGGATGAGGTCGTCCCGCTTCATGGAGCCGACCTGAGGAGTTCGCTTACTCCACCCGAAGCGCTCGGCGCCCCTGGTGAGGCACTCCTTCATGTGCCGTGATGAAAAAGGCTTGCCGTTGCTCTCGTCGAGCGCGGGCTCGTTGATGAGTCGAAGCTGCACGGGGTCCATCTTCAGCTTCACCGCGAGCTCGTCCATAGCGGACTCGGTGGCGTACAGACCCGGCACCGCGCCCGGGCCGCGCATGGGCGTCGGCGTCCCGATGTTCCGGTTGACAATGCCCGCGCGCACCCGCAGGTTGGGGCTGCTCCACAACAGCGGCGTCGCCTCGCCGCAGTTCTCGCCTCGGTCGTCCAGGATGGAACTATCGTTGACGTAATCCTGGGAAACACTGGTCAGTTTGCCGTCGGGCGTCGCGCTCAGCCGTACCCGCTGCACGGTGCGCGGGCGGTGGCCCACGTTGGTAAACATCATGTGGCGATCGACAACCAGCTTTACCGGCCGGTTCAGATCGCGGGAAGCAGCGGCAGCCAGCGGAACATGGCTCCACGGAAAGAGCTTGCCGCCGAAGCCGGAGCCGAGAAACTTCATCACGACCCGGACGTTTTCCTTCGGAACGCCAAGCATCTGCGACAGCACCGCCTGGCTGTTCGCAACACCCTGCGTCGTCTCGTAGATCGTAAACGCGCGTCCGTCCCAGTCCGCCACAACCGCATGCATTTCAATCGGATTGTGCGTTTCAATCGGCGTTGTGTAGGTCTCGTCGACGGTGAGCGGCCCGGCAGCAAACGCTTTTTCGACGTCGCCGCGTTCGCTCTTCACATTCAGCTTGGCGGTAAAGCCGTCGCTCAGGTCGCGCGAAACATTGGGCGTCTCAACCGCATACTCCAGCTTGACGGCAGCAGCGCCTGCGCGCGCCTGGTCCATCGTTTCCGCCACGACGAATGCGACATACTGCCCGTTGTAGCTCACGGTCTGGTCGCTCAGCGGCGGGCGCGACTCATCCACATGCGCCTCGCCATCCGCGGGGTTCGAGCGGTAGATCCGCGGCACGTTGCCGTAGCTGTACACGCGCAACACGCCGCGCATATTCTCGGCTGCGCTGCGGTCGAGTTTCGTAATGGTACCTTTGCCGATCGTCGCGCAGACGGGCACGGCGTACACCATGCGCGGCAGGTCGAAATCCGCCGAGTACTTCGCGGCGCCGGTGGTCTTGAGCGGCCCATCGATACGCGGTACTGCCGCGCCTAGAATGGATGCGGGATTGCCATTGGTTGCCATCGAACCTGATCCTCTCCGTTATGCCTGCTGGGCGGTAGCCGTTGACAGTGCGCGAACGACGCAGCGCTTTGCGAGCTCGATCTTGAAACCGTTTTCGCGGTAAGGCTTGGCGCCGCGTACCGCGGCCTCGGCAGCCGCATGGAAGTGCGATTCCTGTGCCGGCTTGCCCACCAGCATGTGCTCGGCTTCTTCGGCGCGCCAGGGTTTTGTGCCGACCCCGCCTAGGGCGATGCGCGCTTTGCGAATGCGATTGCCGTCCATCTCCACCACAACCGCCGCGCTCGCCAGTGCGAACTCATACGATGCGCGGTCACGCAGCTTGAGATAGTGCGATCGCGCACCAGCCACCGGCGCCGGAAGCGTGACGTAGGTGACCAGGTCGCCCGGTTCGAGTGCGTTCTCAATATTGGGCGTCGTGCCGGGCAGCTTGTAAAACTCGGCGATCGGGATATCGCGCTCGCCCTTGACCCCCACAACGTGAATCCGCGCATCGAGCGCCGCCATGGCAACCGCCATGTCTGAAGGGTGCGTAGCGATGCAGTGCTCGCTTGTGCCCAGCACCGCATTGATGCGGTTGTTGCCGTCGATCGCGGCACAGCCGGAGCCCGGGTTGCGCTTGTTGCACTCCGCGAACGCCGTGTCGCGGAAGTACGTGCAGCGCGTTCTCTGCAGCAGGTTGCCGCTGGTGGTCGCCATGTTGCGCAACTGCCCGGTAGCCCCGCTTAGCAGCGCCTGCGATAACACTGGGTAGGCGGCCAGCACATCCGGCTGGTGCGCCAGGTCGGAGTTCCGCACCAGCGCGCCGATCCGCAGTGAACCGTCCCCGTTGCGCGTCACCGTCGAGAGGGGCAGCGCATTGATATCAACCACCTGCCGGGGACGCTCGACGTCGAGCTTCATCAGGTCGATAAGCGTGGTTCCGCCGGCGATGAAGCGTACCTGCGCGCCCTGCTGCGCGGTCTGCGCGGAAGAGCCGAGCCGCACGGCCTGCTCCTGGCTCGAAGCCTTGCTGAGTGCAAAGTCGATCATCCGATGCTCCTTTTTCCTGACGCGGTCCCTGACGAGGTTTTCGACGTGCGGAGATATTCCTGTACAAACGCGCTCGGCGCCTGAGTCGTCGCTGTGCTGACGCCGCCCTGTCGAACAGACTGCACGGCCGCGACGATGTTCTTATACGCGCCGCAGCGGCAGATATTGCCGGCCATCGCCTCCTGTACGTCGCGATCCTTCGGCCCCCAAGGCTCCTTCAAGACCGCGACCGCCGACATGATCTGGCCCGAGGTGCAGATACCGCACTGGTAGGCGTCGTGCTCCACGAACGCTGCCTGCATCGGGTGCAGCTTTTCCGGCTGTCCGATCCCCTCGATCGTTGTAATCTCGTCGCCTTCGTGCATCGCCGCGAACGTAAGGCAGGCGTTCACGCGGCGACCGTTCACATGTACCGTGCAGGCGCCGCACTGCCCGTGGTCGCAGCCCTTTTTGGTGCCGGTCAGCTGCATCTCCTCCCGCAGGCAGTCCAGCAGGGAGACGCGCGGCTCAATCTGCACGGTCCTCGGCTGTCCGTTTACTTTCAATGTCACGCTGCGCGTTCCGGCGGGCGCCTGTGCTTCCGCCGCTACCTGCGCCGCGGCCGCGGGGGCAAGGACCGGGGCGGCGGTCGCCGCAATGCCGGCCGCGCCAAGGTGACCCAGAAAGCTTCGCCTTGAAAACCGGCCTTCGGTTTTCTTTTCGACACTTGCCTCGCCCTGCTGCTCTAACTCTTCAGAAGAGTGCTTGCTCATGAAAGGACCCTTTTGCGCCCTGGGCGCGTGGTTTTGTTTCTGCTGCCTGCATAGGTTTCGGGAAAATTGCAATCCGCGAGTACGACTGGCTCTCTTATTTTACGACCGTTGCCCGGCAACATGGCGGCACCGCTACCCCAGCGAGAGCTCTATTTCATCAATGAAACACCATCCCCAGTTTTCGCCGGGTTCTATTGAGCGCATCAGCGGATCTTTCGTCTGGTGAAAGTGTTTTGTCGCGTGCTTACCCGGTGAGCTATCGCAACAGCCCACGTGCCCGCACATTAGGCACATCCGCAGGTGTACCCAGTCGCTTCCGGTCTGCAGGCATTCCTCGCAGCCGTCCGTGTTGGGCGTTACATCGTGGATCTGGTCGAGATGGGTGCAGGTTGCCATGGGGAACTCTCCTTGAACAACGACGTTGAAACCGGTGTATGGGTATGGAGACGAAGCAGGCCGGCGAAAAGCCCCGGAACATGCCCGAGAAGCAGCATCGAGCCAGCGGTCACCAAAGGCCGGCTGCCCATTGCGAGCAGCATCCGCGACATGCCACGAGCCGGCCGCAGCAGGCGGGTGTGCGCGCGGGCATAGCTGCCCAGGTCGCCTTCGCGCAGCGCGTGGCCCAGGGCAAGCGCCTGCTGAAATGCCAGCGACAAGCCGTCGCCGGTGACCGCGTCCACGCTGCCTGCCGCATCCCCCACAAGCGCGACGCAGCCTGCGTGGACCCGGCGCAGGGTGCGGTGGTACGACACCGCGCCTCGCGGATCGCTGCAGCTTTCAGCGTCACCGAGCCGGTCGCGCAGAGCAGGGAACAGCGCGAGGGCCGCAGCCATGGACCGCAGCTTCTCGCCGGCAAGGATAGCGACTCCGATACGTCCGTCGCCGGCCGGGGTGACGTAGGCTTGTGCGTTCGGCGCCCAGTACACCTCAACCTGAGCAGGAGCGGCAGCCTGCGATGCGAGCTGGAAGTGCTGCCGCAGGGCGAACCGCTTCGAGACGATTGAACCCGCGTCTGGACCTGCGTTTAGGGCGGCAGCGGCACGCACCGAAGACTGCGCCCCATCCGCGCCGATCACCCACCGCGGCCTCTGGATCGCGCCATCCATCAACACCTGCGGGGCCAGCCCGCCGTGCACCAGGCGGGCAGAATGCGTCTCCACGCGCACCCCAGCCTCAAGCGCGCGCTGCCGCAGCAGGGTGTGCAGCGCCGTCCGGCGAACCCCGAAACCGACGCTCCCCGCACCGAACTTCGCGCTCGCCCTCTGTCGATTTTGATAAAAAATGATGCCAGTGAGCGGCGACCCTACCCCGGCAAGCTGCTCTTCGCGGATGCCGAGCAGACCCAAAGCACGTACCGCCGGCGGTAGCAGCCCCTCGCCGCAGCACTTGTCGATCGCACCGGACAGGGGCTCGGCGACCATTACGGAAAGGCCGGCCTGGGCTGCGGCGATCGCAGCGGCCAGCCCCGCAGGCCCTCCCCCGATCACCAGCACCTCAATACTCATATCGAAAGACTACTCGCTTTGCATTTCGTCCAGCAGCACCCGGGCTTTCGTCGTCAGTGTCTCCGCCCCGTCCAGGTCGTTTTCAGCGATCGCCTCGCGCGCCTTTTCAAGGAAGCTGCGTATCTGCAAGCCCAGGGTCTGATCGCCTTCTGTCGCAGCTCCCTTGACCTTGTCCAGTCGAACCTCCTGCACCTGGATCGCCGACAGCATGCGGGTTCGCTCGCGCGGGTTGATCGCGGTGCCGGTGGAGAGCTGCCCCAGCGCCGGAGCGGCTTCGGTAGACGCGGCGCTCTTGCTCACGGGTGCTTCCGACGCGGCGGCGCTCTGGTCGATGCTCGCGGCGGTTCGGGTGGGTAGAGCCGGCGCTGGGGTAGGGGCTTCCGTCGGCGTTTGCGATGACGCGGTACTTGGAGGAACCTGCCTGCGATGCAGGCGCCGCCTGTGTTTGACGAGCACCGGAGCGGGTGCGGGAGCAGGCACAGGTGCCGGCGCCGGGAGCTTGACGTCCGCAGTCGCCTGCGGGGGCACCGAGGGCAGCGGCGTAATCACCGTAATCGACGACGGAGTGAGCGGAGGCGCGGTTGTGGCCTGCGGCACCGGCGGGGGCGCCTTGTGGCGACATCCCGTTGCCCCGCACAACGCCAGGAGCAGCCCTGCGCCTGCCAGCCGCCCTCTGAAAACCCGACCCGTCCTCATGCCGATTGCCCGCCCTGCAGTGCTGCTGTTCTTTCAACAATGTCTCGCGGAGCCCGGTCGAGCGCATGGCTCAGGGCAGGCGAAGCGTAAAAGTCGACCCCCGGCCCGGCTCCGATGTCACCTCGATCACCCCTGAGTGCAGCTGTACGATCCGGTAACACATCGCAAGGCCGATCCCGCTCCCATCCTTTTTCGTGGTGAAGTACAGGTCGAAAATACGGGGCAGGATCTCGCTCGCGATCCCCACCCCGGTATCCGCAATCGTCAGCGTCGCAGACTGCGCGTCCTGCGTCAGCGCAACGCGCAGCATACCCCCGTTCGGCATGGCCTGTGTTCCGTTCAGAACGACATTGAGGATCGCCTGCCGCAGCATATCAGCATCTACTTTCACTACGACAGCCCTTTGCGGAAGCACCGTCTGCAGCTGCACGTCGTGAGTCGCCAGCTCCGCCGAGGCCAGCATCAGCACGCTTGATGTGATCTGGCGCAGGTCCTCATCCTCAAGCTTCAGCTCGACCGGCCGCGAAAAATCAACCAGCGTCTGCACCACCCGGTCAAGCCTCTGGATTTCGCTCTGGATGACGTCGAGATGGCGCATCGCCGAGGCCTCCGGCCCATGCAGCTTGTTCCTCAGCAGCTCCAGGTGCACCACGATCGCGTTAATCGGATTTTTAACCTCGTGGCCGACCCCGCCCGTAAGCCGCCCAATCGCGGAGAGCCGCCGCGACAGTTCCAGCTCGCTCTCGATCTCCTGCACCGACTCGAGATCGTGCAGCGTAAGCAGCGCCCCCAGGCTGTCGCCCTGGTCTCCCCGCTGAGGCTGGATGATCTCAAGCGCGATCTCGAGCCTGCGTCCGCTTTCTGTCTTTACTTCCGCCTGGGGAATGGACGTGCGGTTTTCAAAAGCGTCGCGCACCATCCGCCCCAGCTTTGTTGAGCGGTTGAAAATCTGCGTGACGTTCGCCCCGAGCATGCGGTCGCGCTCCATGCCCAGGAAGCGCTCGACCGAGCTCGAAACCAGCACGGCCCGGGCATCGCGTGTAAACAGCATCATGCCGTCCTGCAGGTTCGACAGGATCTGGTCCAGGTTTTCCTTGAGGGCGGAGAATACCTCCTCGGTATTGCGCATCCGCTCGCCAATGCGCTCAATCTTGCTCGAAACCAGCAGCACGGTATCGCTCGAAGCATGCTCGGCGGACGCGTGGCCCAGGTCTGCTTCGGCATTCAAAAGGTCCAGACGGCGGCTGATCTGCTCCAGCGGCGCGAGCGCCACGGAAGTGACAAGGGCCGCGGCCAGCAGCGAGACAAGCAGCGCGCCAACGGCGTAAGCCGCCGCCTGCAGCAGGGAAGGGCGAAAAACCTGTAGAAGAAAGCTGGTGCGCATGCCGATGTGCACCGTAGCAAAGGCGCGGTCGTTGCGCTCAAGCGAGAGAGGAAGGTCATAGACCCGGGCCTTGCCGGCGACGATCTGCAGCACCTTGATCACGGAACGGTAACGCAGCCTGCCGTAATCCGGGCGCCAGGGCAGCGGCCGCCCATTCATCAGCGGATCGGTGCTTACAAGCGCGACATTCCTGCTGTCGGCGATCGTTATATCGAAAACGGTAGGCGAGTAGCTGATGACGGAGTCCATCAGGGCGTTCAGCGAGGCGTCGCGCTGCAGCCGGGACGCTACCTGCGCGCGAAACTGGTCCGGCGGCAGGCTGGGCTGGATGGTGCCGTGGATCACCCCCTGCTCAATCGCCTGGCGCGTTGTGAACAGCACCTGGTGCGCGATGATGTCGGTCGCGGCATAACTCTGGTCGACATACTGCCGTAGCGAACGCGCGAGGTAAAGCCATGACGTGGCCGAGACCAGCAGAAAAACCAGCCCGGTCACCGCCAGCACGAGTTTTGTTCGCAACCGCATGCCTGATTATCCACGCACAACGAAAAAATGCCGCGGGCATTCGGCCAGGCTCGACATCCGGCCCGCGCAGGGGCGTGTCCGCCTAGAGCATCTTCACTCCACACGTAGAGGGATCGGAAGATGTGCGCGTGGCTTTTCCGTCGGGAAAAGCCACTGGAGCGAGACCAGGGCCTCTACAACAAGAGTGAAAATGCTCTAGACCTGTGCTTCCTTCTCAGTCCCGTTGCGTGCCAACTCCCGGTCGCCGCGGTGCCGCAGACGGCTCTGGCTGTACTCCTTCAGCTTGTTGTGCAGCGTCTTGAGGCTGATGCCGAGGATTTCCGCCGCCCGGGTCTTGTTGTTGTTGGTCGAGGCAAGCGTCTTCACGATCAGCAGGCGCTCGGCCTCATCGACCGTGGTGCCCACTTCCACCTTCACTGTGTTCGCGACCGCGCTTTCCGACCCGGAGTCGATGCCACGGCTGCCGAAGCCCGGCGGCAGGTGCTGCACGCTCACGGGATTGCTGCCGCACAGGATTACCGCCCGCTCGATCGTGTTGCGCAGCTCGCGCACGTTGCCGGGCCAGTCGTACTGCATCAGCCGCTGCAGCATGCCCGGGTCCACGCCCGGCACCTGCCGCCCATGCTTGTTGTTCATGTCCTGCACCATCGCTTCCACAATCGCCGGAATATCTTCCTTGTGATCGCGAAGCGGCGGCATGTGGATGTTGAACACGTTCAGGCGGTAGTACAGGTCGGGGCGCAGGTGCCCGCTGTCGACCGCGGCCTCAGGGTTCTTGTTCGTCGCCGCGAGTACGCGCACGTCCACGCTCGACTCGAGCTTCGATCCCAGCCGGCGCAGCTTGCGGTCCTCAAGCACGCGCAGCAGCTTGGCCTGAGTCGCAACCGGCATTTCGCCGATTTCGTCCAGCAGCAGCGTGCCTTCCTCAGCCAGCTCAAAGCAGCCGGCGCGCCGCTCCATGGCGCCGGTAAAGGCGCCTTTCTCGTGGCCGAAGATCTCACTTTCAATGAGCGTTTCCGGGATCGCCGCGCAGTTGACGGCTACGAACGGCTTCGGCTTACGGGGGCTCAGCTCGTGCAGCGCCCTCGCCACCAGCTCCTTGCCGGTTCCGCTTTCGCCGGTAATCAGCACGGAAACGTTCGAGGGGGCGACCTGCTCGATCAGCGAGAAAATGTCCCGCATCTTGCGCGACGAGCCGACCAGCGGACCCAGGATTCCCGTGTCCCGCAGCTTGCGCCGCGTCACCTCGAGCTGCCGCTCTGTCTCGCGCATGTGCGTCGCATTGCTCAGGGTGGTGCGCAGCCGGTTCGGTTCCACCGGCTTCTGAATAAAGTCGTACGCGCCGATCTTCATCGCCTCGACCGCCAGCTCGATCGATCCCTGCGCCGTCAGCACGACGACCGTGCAGTCCTGCTTCATCGCCTGGAGCTGCTGCAGCAGCTCCAGCCCGTTCATCCGGGGCATCTTCAGGTCTGTAACGATGATGCCGGGCTGCCAGCCCGGCAGCTTTTCGAGCGCCTCAAGGCCGTCCGCGGCCATCTCTGTCTCATAGCCCCAGGATGAAACGAGTTCGGCCAGGCCATGCAGCGCATGCACCTCGTCTTCGACAATCATCACTCGTTCAGTAGTTCCCATCGTGGGCCGGTCCTGTCTGCATCTGCTGCTGTTTGCGGTTATGGCTATGCGTGGAGTCCTGATCAAACCGGACACTCAGGTTCAAGTGTCCACCAAAATAATGTGAACCGTTCTGCCCTGAAACGGGGCAGAGAGGCGATTGGTGTCTACGTGCTCGCAGGATACGCCCCGGGGGTGGGCGGATGGGTGCGGATGTATTCTGGTCGCATGCTGCCTTACGAAATACAGCCCGACGACCTTGCGACACTTCAACAGAATACTGGAGACGGCGCTTTTTTGCTGCTGGATGTGCGCGAGCCCTGGGAGTACGAGGTTGCGCGGCTCGAAGGAAGCGTGAGCATGCCTATGGGAGACGTCCCCTCGCGGGCCCATGCGGAGCTCGACCCGGACCAGCGCATCATCGCAATCTGCCACCACGGCGTCCGTTCGCTCAGCGTCGCCACATGGCTGCGGAACCAGGGTTTCGAGCAGGCACAGTCCCTTGCGGGCGGAGTGGACGCCTGGTCGGCAACGATCGACCTGAAGCTGCCGCGATATTAAACTGCTTGCTTTAAACAAGTTAAGACACATACCTGAGGAACTACTTTCAATGTACTCCGCTGTTGAAATCGCCCGCCGGAACGCAAATGAGTCGCTCCAGGAACTGAAGCAGCTGCTTCGTATTCCCTCCGTGTCGACCCTGCCCGAGCACAGAAACGACGTTCGCAGGGCTGCTGAGTTTCTAGCGGCTGAGCTGAAGCAGATCGGCATGGAGCAGGTGGAGCTGGTGGATGTGCCGGGAGAGACCGGCGAAACCGGCCACCCGCTCGTGCTCGCGGAGTGGCTCCACGCGCCCGGCGCCCCAACTGTGCTGTGCTACGGCCATTACGATGTGCAGCCGCCTGATCCCTTGGATGAGTGGCTGAGCCCGCCGTTTGAGCCTGTCGAGCGGGACGGCAACCTGTACGCCCGCGGCGCGGTCGATGACAAGGGCCAGATGTACATGCACATCAAGGCGCTGGCGGCGCTGTTCGAGGCCCACGGGGGGCGTCTGCCGCTGAACGTGCGCGTGGTGCTTGAAGGCGAGGAGGAGGTTGGCGGTGAGTCGATCGCTGCGTTCATCCGTCGGCACCCGCAACGGCTCAAGGCTGACTTCGCGCTGGTCTCGGATACCGAGATGTTTGCCCCGGAGCTGCCGACCCTGTGCGTGGGCCTGCGCGGCATGATCTACACCGAGGTCGAAGTGCGGGGCGCGCGCACCGACCTGCACTCCGGCATGTACGGCGGCGCCGCGCCGAACCCCTTCATCGCGCTCGCCCAGATCATCGCGCAGCTCAAGGATGCCGATGGAAGGATCCTGGTGCCGGGAATCTACGACGGGCTGGAGGCGCCGAGCACGGAGGAGCTGGCCGCTTGGGCGCGCCTGCCCTTCGACGAGGCGCGGTATCTCGCGGATGAGATCGGCGCCCCGGCACTCACGGGCGAGCTCGGCTACTCGGTTATGGAGCGGACCTGGGCCCGTCCGACGCTCGAGGTACACGGCATGCCGGGCGGCTTTACCGGCGCGGGCGCTAAAACGGTCATCCCGGCAAAGGCGACTGCCAAGATTTCCATGCGCCTGGTGCCGCCCATGCAATCGACCGAGACCTTTGCCCGGTTCAAGCAGTACGTCGAGTCGCTCGCGCCGCGCGGCGTGTCGGTCGAGGCGCGGCTCATCCACGCGGGCGAGGCAGCCGTGATCGGCACAGACAACCCGTACATTCGCGCCGCGGTGCGAGCTCTCAAGCAGGTGTGGGGTACGGAGCCGGTCTTTATCCGCAGCGGAGGCTCTATCCCGGTGGTCGGCGACTTCGAGCGCGGCCTGGGTATTCCGAGCGTGATGATGGGCTTCGGGCTGCCCGACGACAACCTGCACGCGCCGAATGAGAAGTTCCACATCGCGAACTTTCACCGAGGGATCGAGACGCTGATTCTCTTTTTCGAATCGCTGGGCGAACCTCGGAATGGAGCGATGTGACGGAGCCCCGGCACGCATTTGTGCTGGCCGGCGGCCTCAGCAGCCGCATGGGGCGGTCTAAGGCACAGCTTTCGTGGGGAGGCGTCACTTTTCTCGAACACGCGCTCGGGATGCTCTCCCGGGCGGGCTTCACCCCGGCCGTAGCCGGTCTGCGCGAACCGGTTGCCTGTGGCTTTCCGGTCATTGCGGACCGGTATGAGGATTTCGGCCCGCTCGGCGGGATCGAGGCGGGTCTCCGCTCGCTTGGAGAGGCCTCCCCCGTTCCCGTGCTGTTCATGGCGGTCGATCTGCCCCGGATGCATCCGGAACTGCTCCGACTGCTGTGGGACCGTGCCTCCGCGACCGGGGCCCTGGCTACCGTACCGTGGATCGGCGGCAGGCCGCAGCCGCTTTGCGCCGTCTACCACGCGAGCCTTGCCAAGGGCATCGGGGAAGCCCTCAAAAGCGGCGATCGCAAGGTCATGCGCGTGATCGGGCAGTTGGCGCCCCCAAGGAGTTTCGATACTTTCCGCGTGGAGGCACTGGCCCCCGCGCTGGGCTGGACCGGCACGCACGCCTGGTTTGCTAATCTCAATACCCCGGGAGACCTGGCGCACCTTCAGCCGGAATTCGCGCCGGAGCCCCGGGCCGTCGACACCCTCCCGCGCATCTAGTCGGAAACAGGAAAAATCATGAGCAAGCCGGAAGAGAGCGAAAAGCAGGAAAACGAAGCGCCGGGCGAGCCCGGTCACGCTGACCATGCAGGCGAGTTCGAAAACCTGCCCGAGAGCTTCGCGTATATCGAAAAGCTGGTGGATGCGCCCGTACCGTGCGATGAGGAGATTCGGGAGGAGTCGGAGCAGGAGGCGAAGGACCACCCGGCCGAGCAGCCCTACATCGCCTTTGAGCACGTCTCGAAGTCCTTTGGCGATTTCCACGTCCTGGAGGATGTGAGCTTCTTTGTCAATGCGGGCGAGACCCTGTGTATCCTGGGCCGCTCCGGGGTCGGCAAGTCGGTCTCCCTGCAGCAGCTTATGGGCTTTTACAAGCCTGACAGCGGCCTGATCCGCGTCGCCGGCGAAGACATTACCGCTTTCAACGAAGACCAGATGCAGGAGATTCGGCGCAAGGTCACCATGGTTTTCCAGAACGGCGCGTTGTTCGACTCGCTTTCGGTCCGCGAGAACGTCGCCTTTCCCCTGCGCGAGAACCAGCACCTTGACGAGGACCAGATCCAGCAGATCGTTTCGGGGCTGCTTGAAATGGTGGGAGTTACCGGTTCGGGTGAAGACCTGCCGTCAAGTCTCTCGACCGGCATGAAGCGTTCGGTCGCGATTGCGCGAGCGCTCGCGGCCCAGCCGGAGGCCATTCTGTACGACGAGCCCACCACGATGGTCGATCCCTTGATCGCCAAGCTGATGGGCAACCTGATTCAGAAGCTCAAGCACCAGCTCAAGCTGACCAGCATCGTCGTGACGCATGACATGCGCTTCGCCCAGCGGCTTGCCGACCGGGTGCTGTTTCTACACGAGGGCAAGGCTCGCTTCTTCGGCACCATCGAGGAGATGAAAGCATCCGACGACGAGGTGCTGCGGCAGTTCTTCTCGCTTGACGAGCTGGTACTGCCCACCTGACATCCTTCTAGGGGTCCCCACACAAACGTCAAAAATCGTACGGTAAGGCCTGTTGCGCAAACCTATTGCCACCTAATAGGCAATCGCAATAGGCTTTTGTAACCTTGAAATGCTGGTAGTTCGTCCAGCAAGGCAGCCTTGCACAAACGTTGGTTTGCGCAAGGGCGGAACACGACAGAAGTCATGCGCACCCGGGAACATCAGAGAGCGACTCGTAAACTGCTAAGCCGCGCTCTTTCGCGAGGCGAACATCTTCATCGGCGCCCTTGGAAGCGCCAGGAAGTCTAAGAACGGCGTCACAGCGACTCAGAAGACGATTTGCTATCGGATAGAGGATCTCGTCGTAAATCTCATCTCCGGGTCGCGTTGACCCAGCTTCACGCAGCAAAGGAAGAGCAATCCACTCACCGATTAGGGGGATGTGCCCGGCCCTATAAAGAGGGAGTGCGACAGCTTCCAGGGTGCGCAGGTTCCGCTCCATGATAGCCGGGTCGTCACCGGTGCCGGAACGGTAAGGGCCTGCGATGAGAATCATTAAGGGTGTGGATGAACTCGACATCAGAGCGCAGCTCCTTGGGTTGGGAAAAGGTGGATGAAAGCGTATTGGAGAAGCATGATGGTTTTGCCATCCTGAATCTCACCTGTTGCAATGGCCGTCATCGCAGCTTCGAGTGAAAGCTCTAGGACCTCGATGTCTTCGCCTTCGTCGTGATTGCCTCCTCCGAGCGTCGCTTTTGCTCCGCTCTCGTACTAGGCGACAAAGAAGTAGAGCCGTTCGGTAACAGAGCCTGGACTCATGAATGCTTCGAAAACCTTCTGGACATGGGAGACGCGATAGCCGGTCTCCTCCTCGGCTTCGGCTCGAATGCGATCCTCTGGGCTGGCTTGGTCGAGCAGGCCAGCCGCAGCTTCGATCAACATGCCGGAGTGCCCATTTACATATGCCGGAAAACGAAACTGCCGGGTCAACACCACGGTTCGGTGCTCAAGGTTGTAAAGCAGGATAGTCGCCCCATTCCCACGATCGTAGGTCTCGCGGCTTTGCTGCTGCCAAGTTCCATCCCTGCGGTGCAACTCGAACGTGGTTTTTTTAAGGACGTACCAGTCGTCCGAGAGCGTCTGAAATGACCGCAAAATGCCGTCGAGAGATGTCGCGACGGCATCTTCCGCGCTTAGGACCAATGCGTCTTCGCGAGCTGTCGGAGCATGCGTTCTTGCTAACCCATTGGCGGGATTGGCTGCGCTCATCCTTGGACGCGCTAGCGTATGACTTTTGACGTTTGGTGTGGTGACCCCTACTGCGGTTTCTGGTTCTCAATGATTCGCGAAGTCACATGTGTTTTCTCAAAGTCTCCATTGTGTGCATCGATGATGATTTCGCGACTGAAGAAAAACAGCACATGCAGCTTGAACTCGGTGCCAAAGCTCACCGGGAACCACACCCCATCCGGCTGCGGCGCATACGTGATTGAAAATCCCAGTCCCGGCACACTTGTGCCCAACAGCGTCCGCACGGCAAACGGAACCTTGCGCGCCATCTCGGTACTCACCACGACCGGCTGGTATGTTTCCTTGTCGACGTAAGCATCGCCCTTCCACTCCGAAGAGTCCTTCGTTTTTGGCCGGAACTCGAGATGATAAACGTCACGGCCATTCATCCGCTCCTGCCCCGTCAGCCGAAAGGCATAATTCCCCTGACTCTTCGAGGTCAGAGGAAACAGCCGCTCGTCGATTCCATCCTTTGAGTCGCTCCGCGTCAGATCGCCAAGAAGGTCTTCAACGATTTCTCGATCCATATCTTGATCATCGAGGTTGAGGGTGACTGCATTATGGTTGCCCTCTTCTTTCGGCTGCGCCTGTTCTCCTTGCTGCTTACTTATCTCGTCGGGCAAAAGCCATGAATACTTTACATAGCCGTGCTTATGTAAGACCTGGCCCTGCAACTTCAGCAGTTCCGCATGCGAGCCATTTCCCGATGGCGCAATCCGTGAGTCCGTTAGCTCCTCGCACATGAGCGTCTTGCCTTTGCGAGAAACAACCCGGGCATGCTGCACATACACGTAGTGTGCCCGCGCCTGCTCTGCCTTCTCCTGGTTGGCGGCTACGCGCGACATGATTTCGTCCGCGCCCGGCGCAGGCCCGGCGCGTGTCTGTTGCGCGACAGCGATGCCGCCCGCCAGCACCATGCCGCCGATTGCTATCACTCGCCATTGAGTTCTCATGACAGGCTAGTACGCTGCGGCAGCCCTAAAGTTCCACGCGGAGTTGCTCATCGCTCGCCGCCCCAGCACCGCGGCGATACACTGGTTAAGTGAAGATCGCACTGGCTCAGATCAATCCCACAGTCGGTGATTTCTCCGGAAACCTGAGCACGATGTTTCAGTTCGCCGAACGCGCGGCACGGTCCGGCGCTGACCTCATCATCTTTCCGGAGCTTTCCATCTGCGGCTATCCCCCGGCAGACCTGCTCGAGAAACCGGCTTTCGTCGACCGCGCGGAAGAGGTCCTGAACGAACTGGCCGCACGTACAAAGCCCCTCGGCATTGCCGTGCTATGCGGGTTTCCGTCGCGCGCGCCCCGCGAGACCGGCAAGCATGTCTACAACTCCGCCGCCGTGCTTGAAGGCGGCAAGGTCGCCTTTGTGCAGAGCAAGCGTCTGCTGCCATTTTACGACGTGTTTGACGAGCAGCGGTACTTTGCACCCGCGCCCGCGCAATCCATCTGCGAGATCGCAGGCGAGCGCGTCGCGATCACCATCTGCGAAGACGCCTGGAACGACAAGAGCTTCTGGGAGACGCGGCGTTACCGCGTCGATCCGATTGAAGAGCTGATGCGGCCCGGCGCTTCCGGTGCGACCGCCGATGTCATTCTGAACATCTCGGCCTCGCCTTTCTGGCGGGGCAAGCGCGCGACGCGGGAAGCAATGCTCTCCGCGATCGCGCGCCGCTACAGCCGCCCCGTCGTGATGGTGAACCAGGTGGGCGGCAATGACAGCCTGTTGTTCGATGGCACCAGCCTTGCGCTCGACTCGAAGGGACAGGTCGCGGCGCGGGCGTTCTCCTGCCTGGAAGATATGGTCTTCTTCGATACTGCCACGCAGTCCGGCGATATTCGCCCGGGCGCGGAGGCTGACGATGAAGACGCGCTGTGCTTCAGCGCGCTGGCCATGGGCGTGCGCGATTATGTGCGGAAGTGCGGCTTCAGCCGGGTGCTGATCGGTCTGAGCGGCGGCATTGACTCCGCGCTCGTCGCCGCCATCGCGGTTGAAGCGCTCGGGGCTGAGCAGGTGATCGGCGTCGGCATGCCCAGCGAGTACTCGTCCGAGGGCTCCATCGCGGACAGCAGGGCGCTTGCCGCGAACCTCGGGATCCGCATGGAGGTGCTGCCGATCGCACCCATGTTCAGGGAGTTTAACCAGGGGCTCGCTCCTCTTTTCCAGGATCTTCCAGCCGACCTGACCGAGGAGAACCTGCAGTCGCGCATCCGCGGCACCTTGCTGATGGCGCTCTCAAACAAGTGGAACGCGCTGGTGCTTACCACTGGCAACAAGAGTGAAATGGCGACCGGCTACTGCACCCTGTACGGCGACATGGTGGGCGCGCTGGCGGTGATCGGCGACGTGATGAAGACCGAGGTCTACCGGCTGTGTCGCTATGCCAACCGCGACCGCGAGCGTATTCCGGAGGCGATCCTTACCAAGCCTCCCTCGGCGGAGCTGCGGCCCGGTCAGCTCGATTCGGATTCTCTGCCGGACTACGCGCACCTTGACCCGGTGCTCGCCGCCTACATCGAGCGCTACGAGACTGCGGCAGAGATCGCCGAAGACACGCACCTGGACCAGGAAGAAGTGGCGCACGTGCTGAAGCTGGTGGAGCGGAGCGAGTACAAGCGCCAGCAGGCCGCGCCCGTGCTCAAACTCACGCCCAAGGCCTTCGGCATGGGGCGACGGTTCCCCATTGCGGCCAAAAGCCAGGTCTGAGACTCAATCTGTAACTCTACGGACGCACCGACACCTTGTGCGGGCTTTTGCCACTTCCTATGGACGCCGTTCAGTTGAGCAGCGCGGGATCGATGATCTGGTCGGCATCTCGCATGTATCTGCGAGAGCTGGGGCTGTGATCAGATCCAGGTCACTTTCCGACAAAGCCAACTTCACAGAACCTAGGAGCTTGTTGAACAAGCCCTTCGTTTGACGAGATTGGTGGGTTTGAGCGGGCTGTTTTGGTGTGGGCCGGGTTCTGTGAGGCTCGGGCGGGGGTGGCTGCGGGGTCGATTCGAGTGGGAGGGAGTGCTGGTTTGAGCACTCACCGGGGTTTTGGGGCGCAGTGCGGCTGCGGGACTTACGCGGTTTGGGCGGCGAGCAGTCGTGGAAGGCGCAGCAGGTTGTGGGCGGCGCAGCTGAAGACGAAGATCCAGTCCACCTTTGCCAGCCCTCGAAGCTTGACCTGGCGCAGGGGTCCGGTCTGCTTGAGCCAGCCGAAGGTTTTCTCGATAAGCCATCGCCGGCTCAGGCTGTGTGCATAGCCTGGATGCCGGGTGGTGCGGCGATCAAGGTTCGAGCGACGTCCCTTGTCGTTCTTCTGCACATGCACGGTGACGTTCAACTCGCGGGCAGTGCAGACGAACTCACGCGCGTCGTAGGCTTTATCGGCTCCCACCGTGATGCGCTTGGCGCGCCTCTTCTGTTGCTCGTACAACATCAGCAGAGCGGCATCGCGCTCGGCATGTCCGTCCGCAGTAGTGGCCATGGCGGCAGCGATCAGGCCGTTGCGGTTCTCCACCAGCGCATGGCCCAGATATGCCAGCTTCGACTCCTTGCCGTAGCTCTTCTTATAAAGCCGGGCGTCCGGATCGGTGGTCGACTGGTGGGTGTCGTTCGAGCGCGTCTGCCCGTGGAAGTTGGTACCGTCGCCATCATCGCTGCCGTCCTTCTTGCGGAAGCTCTTCTGCGAGGCCCACGCCTGGACCAGCGTGCCATCCACAGTGAAGTGCTCGTCGCTCATGAAGCGCTGCGCCTGCCTGTTCACTTCGGCGAAGAAGCGCTGCGCCACCTCGGAGTTCAGCAGACGGGCGCGGTTCTTCGAAAACACGGCATGGTTCCACACCGCGTCATCCATGCCCAGGCCAACGAACCAGCGGAACAGCAGGTTGTACTCCAACTGCTCGACCAGTTGCCGCTCCGAGCGCACCGAGTAAAACGCCTGCAGCAGCAGCGCACGCAACACATACTCCGGCGCGATGGATGGCCGCCCGGAGGCCGAGTACAGCCGATCAATCTCCACGCTCAGGCTCCGCAGAACCACGTCCGTCAACCGCCGAATCTCGCGCAACGGATGGTCCCCAGGCACACGCTGCTCCAGCGTCACACAACTAAATATCTCCACCTGCCGCCGCTCGTCTCCACGCATACTCCAAAGACGATCCATCGCTGTGAAACGCCACATGCGGAGAGTATTTCAACAAGCTCCTAGAGCATTTTCACTCCACACGTAGAGGGGCCGGCAGATGTATGCGTGGCTTTTCCGTCGGGAAAAGCCACTGGAGCGAGTATCCGGGCCTCTACACCAAGAGTGAAAATGCTCTTATTCATCCCCTAGTCAGGAGGACACGCCTGCGCAACCATGCACGCACCGGTTCATCATAGAGCTTGAGGCAGGCATAAGCGATTGTCACGCTCGTCAATAAGAGCAGTGCTCCCATAGTCAAACCCATGCTTGCGGGTGCATGGGTGCGTTTCGCCCAGGCAGCGTAGACATAAACGAGCGGATAATGAGTAATATAGAGCGGATACGAAATATCGCCGAAGAACTTGCAAAGTTTGACGGAAAACCTTCCGGTGATTTTATCTCCGGCGCCCATGGCAACAATCATCGGGAAGAGAACGATTATGCAGAACGACTCGTAAAGACCGTTCATCCATAAGTGGGCTGCACCGCCGAGTCTGGGAATCGAAAAGATGATGATGAGTAGCAGACTGCAAAGTGTGAATGCTCCCTTGACATGAATCCGCTTACCCAGCCGCATCAGCAGGACGCCGGCGAAGAATGGATAAAGCACGCGAGCGATGCCGATGTGCAGTTGCTTTCCATCGACAGACCAGCCGCCGATCACATCGCCACTCCCACCCATCACGGCAAGATACGTCAGAAGACCAGCCGACAAGAGAACAAAGAGGCCAAGATCCCTATTCGAAAGCTTGCGTAGGCCAACCGCGTAAAGAATGTTCGCGATGTACTCCCAGAAGAGCGACCACGCGGGACCGTCGAGCGGGTGCATCTCCTGCCAGCCGCGAATGTCCATCGAAGGCAGAAGGGGAATCAAGGTGAAGCCTGCGACCATGACGACCAGCACCTTCCATACCGGAGTGATGGCAATCAAGGGGAAGATGGGAGAACGCTGGAGATAAAAAAGGGCCGCTCCAATAATGCTGCCCATGATGACCATAGGCTGAAGACGGATCAGGCGACGCTTATAGAAGTCCCACTGCGTCATATTTCCCCAGCGGTCATCGTAGGCATAAGCGACGACAAAACCGGAGAGCAAGAAGAAGAAGTCTACTGCCAGGTAGCCGTGATTGATGAGCTGTTTGAAGCGGTTGCCGTTGCCATACGCCTCGAAAGTATGGAAGGCGACTACCATCAGAGCAGCCACACCGCGCAATCCATCAAGGATTTCGTAGTGGCTTTTGGTTCTGAGGCTTGCGAGTGTTTCAGCCATAGCGTTTGGACAAGATTACATGGGCATATTTTGAATAGGCGTTCATCGACGAGTTTTACTTCGTGCTCCTGTATCCCTTTACACCAAGCCAGGACTCTTTACCTCACCGTCCGTCCTCTCGAAAACGTTACAAGCATTTTCACTCCACACGTAGAGGGGTCGGCAGATGTGCGCGTGGCTTTTCCGTCACAAGAAAGGCGCATGCCGCTCAGGTCGGATGGATCATAGCAAGTGTGAAAATGCGTCAAGCGGGACGGTCGGTAGACTGCTGCGCTGCGCCGAATGACACGACTCAGGACGAATGCGTCGGCAACAGTACGAGCTGCCCTATCCCACTGGTGTGGCCGAGCCGCACGATGTGCGGCGTAAGGACGATAATCAGGCTGTCCCGAGTCTTGTCGGTCATGCGGTTGGTGCCGAACTCGAAGCCGGGAATCTCGCTCAGGAACGGCAGTCCGATCAGCGCGGCGTTCTCCTGCTGGGTTAGCTGGCTGAAAAACACCGTCTTTTCGCCCGGTTTGACGTTGATGATGGAGTCATTCTTCCGGTTGTTGATGATCGGATTGCTGTTCAGGGTTTGTCCACTCAGCGAGGAGATCTGCAGCTGCAGCTTAAGCGAAACGTCGTGTTCCTGCTGAACGCGCGGCGTCGCGGTCAGCGTAAGGCCGATGTCCTGGTAGTCCACCTGCGGTACGGTCGCCGAGGCGGCCGAGCTGAGCGCGGAGAGATTGACGCCGAGGTTTTGCAGCGTGTTCGACAGGCCGGCCGAGTTGATGCCCGCGATACTGGTCGAGCCGGTCGCCAGGTTTGAGTACGACGAAGTAACGATCGGGTAGCGCTCGCCGATCTTGATCGTGCCCTCTTCCTGATCAAGCAGCCGCAACTGCAGCTTGTCGAGCATCCGCGTTTCGGAGGCGTTGAGCTGCAGGTTGGCGGCCCCTGACGAGAGCGTGATGCCGGTCGTCGTGATGCCGCCGCCAAAGTAGGCAAAGGGCTGCGACAGCAGTGTGGACCCGGCCTGCCCGGAGAGAATCAGCGCCACCGCGATCTCCCCGATATTGCCGGGGCTCGCAAGTCCGCTCGAAATAATCTCCTGCACGAGCGACGGGTTGGCGGTGATGAGGCTGTTGACCTGGGACGTGATGTTGAACAGGCTGCTCGTCTGTGGAAGCTCGGCGCCCTCGTTGACCATCCGCTCGGTCGATATCTCGTAAACGTCCACGTCAAGCATCACCTCGCTGCGCCCTGCGAGCAGCTCGGTCAGCTCGGAGTTGAAGGCATTCAGGCGAAGGTTGGGCGCACGGATGGTGAGCGTGTTGTTCGACTCGTGCAGTGTGGTCTGCTGCGCTTCAAAAACATTGCGCGCTATGTTGCTCACATCGTTCAGCTCGGCCGATGTAAGCCCCGGAAGGTACACGGTTTCGATCGCCAGCCGCTCGTACTTCGTGCGGTTCTCCTTGTTGTCATGCGCCAGCAGGGCTCGGCGCGGGTCCAGCGGAACGATAAACGTGCCAGTCGCAAGCGTCAGCATCTGCTGCGCCTGCCTGAAGTCGATATCGTCCGCGTCGAAAGGAACGCGCTCGTTGCCGACCGAGCTGTCGACGGTGGGCGTAATGCCGTATGCGCTGAACACCTGCTGGAGCACTTCGGCTGCGGGCAGCAGCAGGTGAAAGCTGTGCTTCCCGGCAGTGGGGGCGAGCTCGATCGGCGGCCCGAGATCGTTCTGCACCGGGTTCACCAGCGATTTCTCTGCGTCTCCGTCTGTGCTCAGGTCCTCGGCATGTTCCATGACCAGGGGGTTGCGGCTGTCGGCGGCCACGGCGTCGCGGAACCGGGCGCGAAAAGTTCCGTCGTCGCCCAGCAGTCTCGCTTTCAGCGCCTGCTGCATCAGCTGCGTGGCCATGTTGTCGCGCGTGATCGAGAGCGCGGCGCTGTAGTTCGGGTTGGCCGGGTCGAGCGCGGACGCCCTGGAAAAAGCATCGACCGCCGCCTGCAGGTTTTTTTCGGAGATAGCCTTGCCGCCGCTTACAAAGAACCGCTGCGCGCGGTCGCGGTCGTGATTGCTGGCGTGTTGCGGCGCCTGCGCCTTCAGCACCGTGCATGCCGCAAGGCAGAGCGCAAAACCCGCGAATTTCTGAATAGGCGTCGGCAACTCAGTCCACATCCGTGCGGGTATGTTCGAGCAGGGCATCGAGGCTGCCGGCGCAGGCCTCCGGCTCGGCCCGCAGCAGCTCTTCAAAGCTGTAATTTCCGGTTGCTACCGCGATGGTGGGCAGGCCGTTCTCCCGCGCCGCGGAGATATCGAAAGGCGTGTCGCCCACCACGCAAACGGTCGCCTCGGGCCCCGCTGCCGTCCGCGCCAGCAGCAGCGCCTGGGCGATCATCGCGGAGCGGACCTCCAGCCCGTCGCTGAAGCCGCCGAAGGAGAACCAGTCCCGCAACCCGGCGACCGTTACCTTGATCCAGCCGATCGTTTCGATATTGCCGGTAGCCACACCCAGCGCCGCGCCCTTTGCCTGCAGGTGGGCCAGCATCGCCGTTACCCCGGGCATCACCACCAGGTCCATCTCGGCCTGCCGAGCCGTCACGCTCCGGCTCATATGTTCAAAGATAGCGTCCGTGTGCGGTCTCCACGTGGACTCTTCCATAGCGGCCAGGCGAAATGCATCGCGCAGAATGCCGGGGTCCGTATTGCCGTGCAGCGTCACGCCGTCCAGCGCGAGCTCCGCGTCCAGCACGTGCTTTACCGCGGCAAAGAACGACTCGTAGTGCACGCTGTCCCGCGAGTGCAGCAGGGTGCCGTCGATATCGAACAGGTAGGCTGCCTGCTCGTCCCAGTGGAAGCCCGGGCGAACGTAGACCTGAGATGAGTCGAGACTGGCTTTGGCCGGAGCGCTTTGTGATGAGGAAGATGTCATACCGAAGGGGGCAGGGCGCGTCAGAGGGGATCGCTGCCGGTGCGCTTTGCCTCAAGCATTGGACGTTCGCTGCGGGGCGGACGTTTCATGCCGGGTCGCATCTCGGCCGGCTCGATCGCGAGCTCGGCGATCATGCGGCTCAGGGTATTGCGGTGGACCTGCAGGTCCTTGGCCGCCTTGCACTGGTTGCCTCGGTGCGCGTGCAGCACCTCGAGCAGGAAACGCTTCTTGAACTCGCGTACCGCTTCGGCATACGTTATGCCGCCGGCATACATCTGTCCCACCAGGGAATCCAGTTCGCGTCTCACTCGATGTCTCTCACTTTCCTGTTCTACCACTGCCGTTCAAGAAAACCAGGCGTGTGCTCGCGCACCAGCATGGCCCCGTACCGCACCTTGTCCCGCAGCCCGGTGGGTGTCGCCACCGTGCTTTCCCGCGCGGCTGTCACGAAATACGGCCCCAGCCTTGAGCCTTGAAGCACCCTGGACCCCGGCCAGAATGCGACCAGCGCCATGACGCCCAGCGTTACCAGCACCCCACCCTTTACCAGCCCGAACGCCGCGCCCAGCAGCCGGTCTGCCCACCCGAGCCCGATCGTCCGCATCGACCACCGGATCAGCCTGCCCACGATCCCGGCCGCGATCATGACCAACAGTGCGATCGCAAGGAAAGCCACCGCATCGGCAACCGCCTGCGACCGCAGCCAGCCCTGCAGCCAGGGCAGCAGCCGCGTGTAGTTCCAGCTCGCCACGCCGATACCAACCACAATACCGGCTAGCGAGAACGCCTCGACAAAAATACCGCGCCGCGCTGCCTGCAGCACGCACAGGAGCAAAATAGCGACAATAACCCAGTCTGCTGCCGCCACTGGGAGCTCCCCCTTATATGCCTGTTCCGAGCGAAAGTGTACGGCCTGTGAGCAGGCGGTACGCTTCCAGATATTTTGCGAGCGTCTTTTCAATCACTTCAGAAGGCAGCGCCGGTGCCGGCGCCTGCTTGTTCCAATGGATTTCCTCTAAGTAATCGCGGACGAACTGCTTGTCGAACGACTGTTGGGCGCCGCCGGGCGCATAGCTGTCCCGCGGCCAGTAACGCGACGAATCCGGCGTCAGCACCTCATCGGCCAGCAGAATCACGTCGCCTACCCGTCCAAACTCGAACTTGGTGTCGGCCAGGATCAGCCCGCATTGCGCGGCATGTTCCGAGGCACGGTTATAGATCGCAAGGCTCAGATCCCGCAGGGTCTCGGCTGTTTTGCGGCCAATCTGCTCGGCCATCTGCTCAAAGGAGATGTTCTCGTCATGCTCACCGTGCCGGCTCTTCGAAGCAGGCGTGAAGAGCGGCTCGGGCAGCGCGTCGCTTTCGCGCAGCCCGGCAGGCAGCGGAATGCCGCAGAGCGAGCCTGTTTCCCGGTAGTCCTTCCAGCCTGAGCCGGAAAGATAGCCGCGCACGACGCACTCAACCGGGAACATCTGCGCGCGCTTGACCAGCATGGAGCGGTCGCGCAGCTGCTCGCTGAAAGGTGCAAGCTCCGGAGGAAAGGCATCGACCTCCGACTGGATCAGGTGGTTTGGAACGAGGTGCTCCAGAAACTCGAACCAGAACAGCGAAAGCTGGGTCAGCACCTTGCCTTTGCCGGGGATGCCGCTGGCGAGTACGTGGTCAAAAGCGGAAATACGGTCGGTCGCGACCAGCAGCAGATTGCCGTCGACGGCATACAGGTCGCGCACCTTGCCGCTGGCGATCCTGGGGATGCCGTTCAACTGGGTCTGCAGAACTTCTTGCAAGGGAGAGGCCTTTCCTGACCGGGCGCGCAAGGACCACCCTGCGCCGCACCGATACCCGATTCTGCGGCTGCCCGGGGGCTTTGTCAATGCTGCCGCGTGGTGACGACCGGATGGATTTTATGGCGCTGTCCCGCAACCGGAAAGGCCTGGCCTGCGTCCCGAAATGAACCTGCAAACAAATTTGCAAACGAAACCGCGCCAGAGCTTTGAAAGCCGGAAGGTATGCTGGAACCATGCGAGTCCGGGTTCTTTTCTTCGGGATTCTACGGGAAAGCTTCGGTGCATCCGAGCGCTGGGTTGACCTGCCGGATGAGCGCCCGGCTGTCCATGAGCTGCTGGCCCAGCTGGAGAGCGCGGCAGGCCCGGATCTCGCGGGTTTATGGCCCCGGCTGGCGATCGCCGTTAACCAGCATTATGTCCGAGGTGAGCAGCTGTTAAAGCCCGGCGACGAGGTTGCGCTGCTGCCGCCCGTGAGCGGCGGCGGTTCTGCTCCTACTTCAATCGAGGGCAGGGTTCTGCTGACCCATGCCCCGCTCAGCGGCGTGGAACCGGTTGCCGCGCTCAAGGCCGGGAGCGACGGCGCGGTCGTCTTATTTGACGGCATCGTGCGCAACAACACGCGGGGGCGCCAGACCAGCCACCTCATCTACGAGGCCTATGACGAGATGGCTGTTACCCAGATGCTGGCCCTGCTGCAACGGGCGCGGGAGCGGTTTGCCGTGCGAGACGCCTTCCTCCACCATAGGCTGGGGCAGCTCGCGGTAGGTGAGACCAGTGTGCTGATCGGCGTTGCCTCCGCGCATCGCGGGGCCGCCTTCGATGCCTGCCGCTGGATCATCGATACCCTGAAGACGACCGTGCCGATCTGGAAAAAGGAGTTCTTCATCGACGGCGCTGTATGGGCCGACGGCGAGCCTTTCCCTGATGCGCTGGTGCACGGGGTGCGGCTTTGAGGCGCTGGCAGGGAGCCGTTTTCCCTTTGCTGGCCGCCATGCTCCCCGGGACCGGGGTGCAGGCACAGGAAGCCGCCCCGCCCGAGACCCTGCGCGTACAGGTCCATCTCGTCAACGTCTTCGTCGATGTCACCGACGAGCACGGGGCCCCGGTCGCCACGCTGGAAAAGAACAACTTCGCGCTATCGGAAGACGGCGTTCCGCAGACGATTGCAGTGTTTGAGAAGCAGACCGATGTGCCGCTTTCGATCGTGCTCGCGATCGATACCAGCGGTTCCACGCACAAGGACATGGGCGCGGAGCGAAATGCCGCGCATGGCTTTGCGCAAAGCCTGCTGACGCCGAAGGACCAGCTGGCCCTGTTCGACTTCAACTCGGATGTGCGCGAAGCGGTGCCTTTCACCAACAACATCCACCGCATCGACAGCGGCATGGGCAGCCTTGGGCGCGGCCCGGCCACGGCCCTGTATGCCGCCGTGCTGCTGGCCTCGCAGTCGCTGGCGCCCCGGCCCGGGCGCAAAGTGCTGGTTGTTGTGTCAGACGGAAGCAATACGGTCACCGGCACGTCGTTTGACGAAGCCCTGGCAGCCGCGCAGCGCGGCGACGTGATCATTTACAGCCTGATTGACGTACCGATCGAGGCGGATGCCGGTCGCGATACTGCCGGCGAACACGCGATGATCGTGCTGAGCCAGGAAACGGGGGGCCGGGCATTTTATGTCGACCAGGGCGGCCTGGACGCGGCCTTCCACAAGGTAAGCGACGACCTGCGTACACAGTACCTGCTGGCCTACTACCCCCATACGGGCAATGCGAAACCGGATCTGCTTGCCGGTCCGCGCGACTTTCGTGCGCTGAAGGTCAACCTGCAGGGCCTGGCGCCCGACGCGCAGGACACCCCGCACTACCGTAGTGGGTACTATCGCGCGGGAACCCGGCCATAATCATGCGGAGGAAAAAGCAGGACGCTCATACAATGACGTATGCCCTCCCGAACCGTACCGGCGCTCCGTCGATCGAAATCCATTGCCATGGGTGAAAGCGGGCAGGAAGCCTTGTACCTGCGCTTTTTAAGTGAGAAGCAGGTACCGGTCAGCGTCAAGCTGCGCGACGGCGAAGTGGTGAGCGGCTGGATTGAATACTTCGACGACTCCATGATCCGGCTCACGCGAGAAGACCAGCCGAACCTTTTCATTTACAAGGAACAGATCCGCACCATCAGCGAATACCCGCGCCGGGAGGAAGCCCGGCGCCGTGCAGCCGAGCGGAAAACCGCCGCGGGCGAGGGAGAAGCCGCAAAGTGAGCAAGCTGCCGGAAGGCGTTGCATGGACGTGGGTCGATCAGGCCGCTGAGATCGCGGGCGAGGCCGGTGCGCTGCTGCGCGAGTTCTACGCGCGCGGTGTCGAGACCGAGTACAAAACGGACGTCGACCTGGTAACGGTGGCCGACCGCACCAGCGAAAAACTGCTGCTGGAGCGGCTTTCCGCAGCCTTCCCGGAGCACGGGATCTTCGGCGAGGAAGGCACCCGGCACCGGCTCGATCAGCCCTACCGCTGGTACGTGGACCCGCTCGACGGAACGACGAACTTCGCCCATGGCTTCCCCGTGTTCTGCGTCTCGCTCGGGCTTGAGCACCGGCCCGCGGGCACCGCAGACGATGCCGACGGGGAGCTGGTTGCGGGCGTGATTTACGACCCGCTGCGCGACGAATTGTTCGTCGCGGAAAAAGGGAAGGGCGCCTACCTGAACGGGAGGCAGCTGCACGCTTCCCGCACTGCCAACTTCGGCGAGGCGCTGCTGGGGACGGGGTTCCCCAGCCGCTCACGCCACAAGAACCCGAACGCGCATTTTTACCACGAGATCACGATGCGCTCGCACGGGGTGCGGCGCGCCGGTTCCGCCGCGCTCGACCTGGCGTACGTGGCTGCCGGGCGCATCGATGCGTACTGGGAGTTCAACCTGAACCCCTGGGATACGGCCGCGGGGGTTCTGCTGGTGACCGAGGCCGGCGGAACGCTGAGCTGCTTCGATGGCAGGGCCTTCCGGCTCGACAGCCGCGAGGTGCTGGCGACCAACGGTCCTCTCAAGCAACAATTGCTGCCGGTGTTCGCCGATATGTTCGCAGGGCGAAACCTGGCGCCCCTGCTGAGCCCGGCGGAGTTTGCCGCGCAACGCAAGGCAGGCGGCGAAGCGGCAGAATAGGCGCGCTTCGCCTGCTACAATTTTCTCCATACACCGCAACGGAGACGCTTCCAGATGGCTTATGTAATCGCTGAACCCTGCATCGGTACCAAAGATCACGCCTGTGTCGACGCCTGCCCGGTCGACTGTATCCACCCCAAAAAGGACGAAGGCGATTTCGAAGCAGTCGACCAGCTGTTCATCGATCCGGTCGAGTGCATCGACTGCGGCGCCTGCGTGCCGGTCTGCCCGGTCTCGGCGATTTTCGCCGGCGACGACCTGCCGGAAAAATGGGCTCACTTTACAGAGAAAAACTCGGCGCACTTCGGGCGCTAGAACTTAAGCTGCTATTCGCGAACAAAAGGCCGGGCTCGCAAGAGCCCGGCCTTTGCTTTTTCTCGCCCGGCAAATGCGTTTTGGCGGCGATGCTGAGTTTGGTGACGGGAAGCGCGTCTCTCGTGACCTATGCGTTGGAACGATAACCAGCGTCCGAAGCACCATATTTTTTTCTTGCAATGCTCTAGTTAACTAGATCAATATGCAGTGGTGACAGAGCAAGGGCGGCAAAAACGAGCTTTCATCTTTCGACTGAGCCCGCACAGCGGCATTCCGGTGTATCGCCAACTCATGGATCAGGTGCAAGCGGCTCTAGCCACCGGCTCACTTTGCGTGGGCGATCAGTTGCCCACCGTGCGTTCCGTAGCTGTCGATCTAACGATCAACCCGAACACTGTCCTGCGGGCTTACCGGGAGATGGAGATTCGCGGCTTGCTGGAAACCCAGCAGGGTTCGGGAACCTTCATCGCACAGCAGGAGATGAAACATTCCCGGGAAGACCACGAACGGCAACTCATCACGCTTGTTGATGAGTTTGTGTCGAGAGCGGGCCATGCAGGATTCACTATCGAGCAGCTAATCCAGACACTTTCGCAGCATAAAGAACCGAAGAGGAGGTAACCGTGTTCCAGTCCAAGCAGTTCAACAGCGCCGCTTTAACCGCATTCCTTGCATTCTTTGTGGGAGGACTACTGGTAGCGAAGGTCACGGGATCTGCGCTCTGGACAATCATTGGCGCTGTCATTGGCCTTTATCTATTGTTCGCGATCAAGGTGGTCGATCAGTGGCAGAAGGTGGCCCTGTTGCGATTCGGTCGCTACCAGGGCCTAAGAGGACCAGGTCTCTTCTTCATCATCCCCATTGCAGAACAACTCAGCCGGTATGTCGATCAGCGAATCCGTGTGACCACCGTGAGTGCTGAGTCGACTCTCACCCGCGATACGGTTCCAGTGAATGTCGACGCCATTGTGTTCTGGCTGGTTTGGAATGCTGAGAAGTCCATCCTTGAGGTGGAAGACTTCCTGCAAGCGATCACCCTAAGCTCGCAAACCGCTTTGCGGGAATCTATCGGTCGCCATCAGCTTGCAGAGATGATTACAGACCGGGATACGCTCGGGCGAGAGCTACAGAAAATCCTGGATGAGAAGACGACCCCGTGGGGCATCACCGTCCAGTCTGTCGAGGTTCGTGACGTTCGGATACCCCAGGCACTTGAGAATGCTATGTCGCAGCAAGCTCAGGCGGAACGCGAGCGGCAGGCCCGCGTGATTCTCGGCGAAGCTGAGGTTCAGGTTTCCGAGCAATTTGCCCAGGCTTCGCGTGTCTATGAGAGCAATCCAGGCGCCTTGCATCTGCGCGGTATGAACATGCTTTACGAAGCCATCCGCGAGAAGGGAGCAATGGTTGTTGTTCCTTCCTCCGCAGTGGAAACCATGGGGTTAGGCGGAACATTGGGTCTCACTTCTCTAAAGAAGGAGGCGTGAGCGATGCGAATGCGTCTCAAGTTGTCTCTTTGCATGGCTGCGCTTTTGCTTCCTAGTTGTGCTCCCGCACAGATCGACGCCACGCCGCATAAGACTCAGTTGGTCACGGTCGAGCAGGGCGTCCGGCTAGAGGTCGTTGACTGGGGCGGTTCCGGCAGGCCGCTCATCTTCCTCGCCGGCGCTGGAGATACCGCGCATCGCTTCGATGGTTTTGCTCCCCAGTTCACAGTGCTGCATCATGTCTACGGCATTACGAGAAGAGGGTCTGGCGCATCCAGCCAACCGGCACCGGCCAATGGCAACTACTCAGCAGACCACCTTGGGGATGATGTTCTTGCGGTGATGCAGGCGCTTCACATAGAACGTCCTGTGCTCGTAGGACACTCTCTAGCGGGCCAGGAGTTGAGCTCCATCGGCAGCCGCTTTCCTGAGAAGGTTTCTGGCCTCATCTACCTCGACGCCGCAACTGGTTTTGCTTTCTACGATCCCACTCACCCGCTGATAGAGATCGAGATGAACGACATCAAGAGGCGTATCGACGAGATTGAAGCTGGTGGCGTAGACGAGAAGAACAAATTATTAGAGCTTGAAGCGGCTGTAGTACGGTTCAAGACCGTTCTCCATCAGAACAATGAGCAGGTCGCGAACATGCCTCCTTTACCCCCGCGAACGCCTATCGGAGCCGCGCTCAACTTTGGCATGCAGAAGTACACCAATATTCCAGTTCCCGCGCTCGCGATCTACGCTTGCCCACACAACTGGGACCGCTTTCCTGCCGGTGACCCGACCCGCAAAGCCGCTCTGGTAGCCGACGACACAGCGCGCTGTAACGCCTGGGCCGATGCCTTTAGCCGCGGGGTGCCGGGCGCTCGTGTCATTCGAATCCCGAATGCGGACCATTACGTGTACCTCTCCAATGAACGTCAGGTCGTCGCTGAGATGAATGGATTCCTTGCCGAACTCCATTGAAGCAAACCAGCATGCGCCCTGTTTGATTCCGTTTCTAGCAGGCACGAGCAGCCGGTCAGTACCGACAAGTTGTCTTCTCGGAATGGTCAATAAATGCGGTCCGAGAAAGCAACACTAAGCCTTGGTAACTACGGCTGTATTACTTCAAATCTACCCGCTCAGCCTCCTTTACCGGTACAAAGTCTAAGGAAGTGAAAGGACTTTTCGCTTGAGCACCCGCATCGCTGCTGTTTCTGCTTTTCTGTTTTGTGCCCTTCTCCTGCCTGGCTGCAAGCGCGATACCACTGCCGCTGCAAAGCCGCACGTGCGTCCCGCTGCTCCGCAGATTGCCCTGAAAGCCGCTCCGGCTACTCCGATCGAGCACCAGGCGGAAAAGCTCGGCGGCCCCACCTGGGATCCCGCATGGGATGCGGTTGTCGAAAAAGCCCTGCCGCCCGCGCTGCTTTCCCCAGCGGCCGGCCGCGCCGTGCGCAGCTACTGCCCGCGCTTCGCGGCTCTCCCCGTGGTCGATCGTCGCGCGTTCTGGGCGTACACCTTTCAGGCCATTGCGGGCGCGGAAGCCGGCCTCGATCCGACCAGCGATGTACACCACCTCGACCCCACCGTCAACACCAAGGATGATGTCACCGAGCGGCCCGCACGACAGCAGGGCTTGCTCCAGCTGAAGTATGAAGACGCCGAGCGTTACGGCTGCGCTTTTGACTGGCAGCAGGACCGGCATAGGCGCATAAAGGACCCGGACCGGACCATTCTTCAGCCCGGGCGTAATCTGCAGTGCGGCGTACGGATCATGCAAAACCAACTCGCCGAAGGCAAGCCGCTGATGACGCGGAGCAGCTACTGGGCAGTTCTTCGACCGGGAACGGACGGCTATCGACACTTCGCAAAGCAGATGACGAACGTCCCGGCTTTCTGCGGAAAGCTCGCACGGGCATCACGCAAAGCGCGTGCCGTTCGCAATGTGGCTTCCAGATAGTCTTGCGTCTCTTGGTTCTGTGGAGTTGTTTCTGCGGAGTTATTCAGGAATCGTGTCTGTCGGCAAGTATGCAGCGCGCAGGGCATAAAAAAAGCGCACCGCAAGGGCGCGCTTTTCTATGCCTCAACGCGTGTAACTTCTTAAAACTCATTCCAAAGGTACTGGTTGTACACCTCGTGATGAAACTGCACCTCGGGCGCTTTCACGAAGGTTCCAAGCAGCCGCGCACAACGGTCGGCGGAACCCTGCTTCAGGTCGGCGAAGCGGTGCTTTACATCGGCGCCCAGCAGCTCTGTCGTCCACTCGGCCTTCATAAAGTCATCGAGTGCCGTGTAGATGTTGTCCGGCAGGTAGCGCTCGGCCTGGCGCAGGTTGTCGATCTTCGCCGTGCGGCCTTCGAGGCCCGAGCGGAAGACGGAGTACAGCACCAGGTAGGGGTTCGCATCCGGGCCAACAGAGCGCACCTCGACACGCGCGCTCTTCTCGTTGCCGATCGGCACCCGCACCATCGAGCCGCGATCGGTCGCCGAAGCCTTGATCTGGTTCGGCGCTTCAAAGTGCGGGTCGAGCCGGCGGTACGCGTTCACGCTCGAGTTCAGCAGGAGGCAAATATCGTTGCCGTGGGTCAGGATGCGATCGATGAAATCCCACGCCAGGGGCGATAGCTTTTCGGTGCCGTTCGCGTCCCAGAAGATGTTCTTGCCGTCCTTGGTGATCGACACATTGGTGTGCATGCCGCTGCCGTTGACGCCCACGACCGGCTTCGGCAGGAACGAGGCGGTCATGCCCATCTGCTGCGCGATCTGCCGGCAGATGAGCTTATAGATTTGGATCTGGTCGGCTGCCGCAACCACTTCGCCGTAGCTGTAGTTGATCTCGAACTGCGACGGCGCGACCTCGGGGTGGTCCTTTTCGTTCTCGAAGCCCATCGCGCGCATCACTTCAGCGGCGCGATCGATAAAGTCGCGGAGCGGATCGCCGGGCAGCGAATGGTAGTAGCCGCCCTGGTTCACATAATCGAAGCGATGGTTTTTATGGAACAGCCGCTCGGCGTCCTGTGTCGCGAACAGAAAACCCTCGATCTCGTTCGCGGCGTTGAGCGTGTAGCCTTCCCGGTCGTAGAGTCCCTGGGCAAAGCCTTTGAGCACGCCGCGCATGTCGCCCGAATACGCCTTACCGGTTTTATCGATCACCTCGCCGAAGACCAGCACTTTGCCTGCCCCGAAAACATCGGCGGGCGCCCAGTAGAACGCGGCCCAGTCAATGCCGAGGCGCAGGTCGCTTTCGCGCTGCGCGGTAAAGCCGCGGATCGACGAGCCATCGAACGTCAGGTTGTCGTAGCTCGCAATCAGGAACTTCTTATCGTAATCGAGCATGTGCAGCCGGCCTTCCAGGTCGCTGAACAGCACGGTCACGGCCTTGATACCGGGCTCGCCCTTCAGATAGGCCAGGCGCTTTTCGCGTATCTCGTCTGGCGAAACACGCTTGAGGCGTTCCTGCTTGGCTTCAAGGTTGAGCTTTTCCAGTTCGGCGTAGGGAAGCGAAAGAAAATTGCGTAGGTCGGTCAAAGTGTAAGCTCCTGTGAGCGCGTTGGCAGACAGCGCAAGCGTAAAGGATTGTTCTCAATCAAGCCTACATTCAGGCGTTTCCGTTGCCTATTTGCATAAAGTAAAGTGATAGAGGCAATAAAACATATTTATGCAAAACAGCCTGCGCGGCTGGCGGCAACTTCGTTGCATGTTCTTGTTGGAGGTGAGCTGAAAAAGAGCCGTGGCCCTCCCGCTGGTCGGAATCGCATCCAAAACACGAACGCGCAAGGGAGTAGATACGGACTATAGAACGGAAGCCGTGGTTCTGCGCACCTGGCCGGTGCACGAGGCGGACCAGATTGTCTCGCTGTTTACGCGGGACGCCGGCAAGATTCGCGGCGTGGCCAAGGCTGCCTCAAAGTCGCGCCGACGGTTCGGCGGCGCGCTTGAGCCCATGACGCATGTGCTTGCCAACTACGCGACGCGCCCCCGGCAAGAGCTGGTGCGGCTGGACTCGCTTGAAATCCTTCGTTCGCCGCTTGCGGAACCGGTAGACTATGGCCGCTGCGCCGCGCTGGCCTTCTACACCGAGGTGCTGGACGAGATGCTGCCGGAGCACGATCCGCAGGACGCCACATTTCGCCTCCTGCTGCATGTGCTGGAGCAGACCCGCATCGGCCGGATCTGGATGCCGGTAACGTACTTCGCGCTTTGGATGGTGCGGCTGATGGGCTGGATGCCCGACCTGCGAAGGTGTTCGGCGTGCCGTGCGCTGTTTGCGCCGGACAAGCCGGCGTTCTGGCAGCCGGGCGCCGACGGGCTTTTCTGCGAGGAACACCGCAAGCCGGGCACGTTTACATTGTCACCCGCCTCGCGCACCGCTGCCGGAGAACTGCTGCAGTCACCCCCGGAGCGGTTCGCCGGCGAGCCGTGGCCCCGGACACGCGCGGCAGACCTGCGTCTGTTGCTGATGAACTCGCTTGAACAGCACGGGGAGCAGCGCCTGCAAAGCGTGCGGGCGCTCTCCCGGCTGGGCGGCTGAGGGAAATCCCGGTTCAAAATGTGAACCGCGCTCCCAACTCCAGCCTGCGCGCTGCTTCAGCCGCTATAGATTGCGAGAACGACGGCGACGAAACGACTGAACTTACCGCTGTGACATTGGTGTGGTTCAGGATGTTGGCGCTGCGGGCGTTCAGCGTCAGGGTGCGCGGGTGGTCGGCCTTCTGCGGGCCGAGCTTCCATGCGCGGCTCAGGTTCATGTCCAGGTGGATCAGTACGGGCATGGTGCCGATGTTGCGCGGTACATCGCCGTTGATGGCGTTGGGTGTCAGTGTGCCGAAGGTGGTGGGGTAAGCGCCGCCGGCCCCTGCGGCCGCAAACGATGGTCGATCGTTGAAGACGCCGTCACCGTTATTGTCAGTGCCGGTGGTCGCGTTGTAGGGCTGCCCGCTGTTCCCATCAAGTTCGGCGGACAGCTCGGCCTTGTACGGCAGGTTGTAATTGGCGACACCGAAGAACTGATGGTTTCGCTGCCAGTCAGGTCGTGCGGTCTCACCCGCGTTGGTGTAAGCCGACTGCGTGAACCCGGCATTGCGGACCGAGTCTCCCCTCAGGTGCTGATACACATAGCCGGCGAAAAAGCCGAAGCGTCTGTAGCTGTGCTGGTCAAGCCCGAGAAAAATGACCGAGCCGCTGAGATGGGCGGTCTCCTGGTACTGAAACATATTCTCGTTCGCCGCGAATGGGCGCGGCGCCTGCAGGGCAGCAGCCAGGTTCGGCACGGCATCGTTGCTTGAGGTCACCAGCGGCGCATTGATGTTCCGAGACAGGTCGTCATTCCAAACCTCGATATAGATGTAATTGATCTCCGGGTGCCAGTGGTGCGGAAAGTCGTGCTCGACGCCGGCCGTGGTCTGGAACGACGGGATCTGCGCGAAGGACTTCGGCAGCGAACGCACCGTCGCGATGCTGGTAGAGCCGGCAATCGGCGTCAGCGGGGCAGTGTAGGACGGCGAGTAGATCAGGTGCTCGATCTGCCGGGTCCCGTTCAAACGCTCTGCTTCAAGCCCCAGCGTCTGGTCGATCGGGTCGTCAAACAAGCCTGCGCGCAGATGCACCACCGTTTTCGACTGCTTGTCGACCGCCCAGGCAAGCCCCACGCGCGGAGCAAAGTTGGCATAGCTGGCGGGCGAGCTTTGCAGCGTGTAGCGCAGGCCGCCCGATGCTGTCAGCCGGGCGCTCAGTTTCACGGTGTCCTGCACGTAAAGCCCTAGCCGCCACTGTGTGAGCGGCACCAGCGCAATCCCGGTGGTCGACTGGAAGGTCGTGGGCGTACCGCCCGGCAGGTTGAGCAGGGCAGCCTGATACTGCTGGATTGGCGTGAGCGTGGCGGTGCCGCCGAACGTGTACGCGCCGTTGAAGGTGTCCGGGTCTTCCTCGTGAATGAAGTTGCCGAACACCTGCTCACCGATCTTGAGCGAGTGGCGCCCCTTGGTCAGCAGCAGGTCGTCGTCGATTTCAAGATCGCGCTCGCGGTTGTTAAGGTACTGGCCGGTGTTGCCGCCGCCGGTAAAGTAGCCGGCTACCTGCACGCTCGGGGCGCTCGACAGCGGGTCCTGCGCCGTGTCCTTCCAGGTGTAGCCGATATGGGTCTCGTGCAGCAGGTTCGCGTTGAAGGTTTGCGTGTTGGTCAAGCGCAGGTCGTACTCGGCGACATGGCTGTTGTAGCCTGCGTCAAGCAGCGTGAGGCCGCCGACACCCTGGTTGCCAAGATTGTTGACGTTTGCTGAGAACGAGAGGGTCGCGATGTCGTTCGGCGTGACCTGCCAGTCGCCCCGCGCGGAGGCGATCCAGAGCCGCTGCGGCGCGGACACGGTTTGCCTGATCGATGCCGGCTGCGCGTTGGCATCAAGACCGTTGGCGTTCACGACATTGAACTCGTCGATGTCGCGCTTTTCAAGAGCAAGGCTGAAGTCGCTCGACTTCTTGGTGATCGGCCCGGTCAGCTCAAAGCCGTACCGGCGTTTGCCGGCAGACGTGGCTGTTACTGAGAATGGGTCCGTCGCATTGAAGCTGCCGTCGCTGTCGGTAAGGAACACCGCGCCGTGATAGCTGGTCGCGCCGGGCTTGGTGTAGATCTCCACGCGGCCGCCGCCGTACGGCGCTTCCTGGTACTCGGTTGAGTACATATCGGGCGCCGTCACGATGCGGGCGATTGAGTTCTTGGGCGGCAGTGCGCTCGAGTTCTGGAATCCGTCCACCGTGATCTTCGCCGAGCCGGGCGTTCCTCCGGCGGCAGCCGCCAGCACCTGCAGCTCCCGCGCCAGGTCGTCCGGGTCGTCGGCGAGCTGGGCAATCTGGTCGCCGGTGAGCGTGTGTGTGCCCAGTCCCTTGTCCGGGTCAAGCGCATCGCTGCTGTCGCCGGTGTTGCCGACCTGCACATTGGTTTCGACCTGCGCGATCGGCAGCTGGATGTGCAGGTGCGCGACCCCGTTTACCGGGGTGTCAGCGGCTGCGCTGGCGGGGGCGAAGCCCTGCGCCTCAACGCTGAACGTTGTCGCGTTCGACGGAATGCAGGCAAGCGTGAACCGCCCCTGATCATCGGTGGTGGCGTGCTCGCCATCGCCCGCCAGCACCTGGGCGTTGGCAATGGTGGAGCCGTTCGGATCGACCACGACGCCCTCGACGCGCACTCCCCCGGCGCACTGCTGTGCGGACCCTGCCGCGGCCGGGCCCAGCAGACCCCCCAGCAGCGCTGCCGCCAGCGTGATATTCCTCTCCATGCTGCTCTCCTTTTTCTCCGTCATCGGTGCGTGATCTTCGCGTGCGAGCCTGCATCAACCGGCTCTGCCGCAGCTTTGGACGTTCCACATTGCGGTTCGCTCGGGAATACGTCAAAAGAGCGGCATTGGTTCAAAAATGTTTGCGCCAGGATCGCCGGCGCCGCTCCGGTAAACTCTAAATGGCAGACGCTATCTGCACGAGAAGACAGTCGATTGGCATCCTCCGCGAGCACATTTCCAGCCGCTGCACACAACGCGCAGCCGCTTACTTTTCAGGAGCTTCTGTTTCGCCTGCAAACTTTTTGGGCCCAGCGCGGCTGCGTGCTGCAGCAGCCATTCGACATCGAGGTGGGCGCCGGCACCATGTCGCCTGAGACTTTCTTACGGGTGCTGGGCCCCAGGCCCGTGCGACTGGCCTACGCGCAGCCCTCGCGCCGCCCCGCCGACGGGCGCTACGGTGAAAACCCAAACCGCCTGTACAAACATACGCAGTTCCAGGTGATTTTGAAACCGCCCCCGGCCAACGTGCAGGACGTGTACCTGGCCTCGCTTGAAGCGATCGGCATCGACCTGCGCGAGCACGACCTGAAGTTTGAAGAAGATAACTGGGAGTGGCCGGTAGGCGGTGCGTGGGGCGTTGGATGGCAGGTGATGCTGGATGGACTTGAGATTACGCAGTTCACCTATTTCCAGCAGTGCGGCGGCATGGACCTGGACCCGATCACGGGCGAAATCACCTACGGCCTCGAGCGCATCGCAGCTTTCCTGCAGGATGTGGACTCAATCTACGACATCGTGTGGGCGCGCGATCCGGAGACTGGCGCCGCGGTAACGTATGGCGACATGCGACTAGAAGAAGAGCTGCAACTCTCGGTGTACAGCTTTGAGGCCGCAGAGGTAGAGAAGCTGTGGGAGCACCTGCGCTTGTATGAAGCAGAGTGCGCCGGGCTGCTGGCAGGCTTTAAGGATGCGGAGAAGCTGGCCGGTGAGCACGCTAAACACCACGAGCGGCTGCTTGACGAAGGAGCGAAGCCGCCGCAGGAGCTCGACCTGCGGCGCTTTCCAGTGCTCGGTGCCTACGAGCTGGCGCTCAAGTGCTCGCACCTGTTCAACCTGCTCGACGCGCGCGGCGCTATCTCCGTAACCGAACGAGTGGCAGTTATGGCACGTATCCGCACGCTCGTGGTAGGTGTGGCGCGTGCCTATGCCGCGCAGCAGATGAAAGAAAAGAGAAGCTAAGGCATGGCTGATTTTCTGCTGGAGGTTGGACTGGAAGAGGTGCCTGCGCGCATGCTGGCCGCGGCCGAGCAGGAGTTGGGCGAAAGGCTTACGGCATTGCTCAAGCGGGAGCGCCTGCTGGATGCAGAGCAGGGTGAGGTGCGGACCTACTCGACGCCGCGCAGGCTCGCCGTTTTGGCGCGAGGGCTCGCGCTGAAGCAGCCGGATGCTGAGGAACTGCTGACGGGACCGGCATGGGCCATCGCGTTCAGGGATGGCGCACCCGCGGCCGCGGCACATGCCTTTGCGAAGAAAGCGGGTGTGCCGGTCGACCAACTGGTGCCGCTCAGTACGGCGAAAGGGGAGTACGCTAGCGTGACGGTCTCCCGGCCAGGCCGTGCGGCTGCGGATCTGTTGCAAGAGCTGTTACCGAAAGAGATTGCCCTGCTGAACTGGCCGAAGCCGATGTACTGGCGAGCGGGCAAGCCGGAGCGCTTTGTGCGGCCTGTGCAATGGATGGTCGCGCTGCTCGACACTGTAATTGTGCCGGTGGAGTTTGCCGGGATTCGCGCAGGAAACGCGTCGCGCGGGCATCGCGTGCTGCACGGTGCGACGACGGTTCCAATTGCAATACCTGCGGAGTATGCGGAGACGCTGCGTACGGCCTTTGTGGAGGCCGAGGTCGCAGCGCGAAGGCACTCGATCCGCAAAGCGCTTGACCGCGTGACGCGCATGGTGCCTGGCGCTCGCTGGCGCGAGGACGAGGCGCTGGTCGAAACGGTGACCCACCTTGCGGAGTGGCCGTCCGTGGTGCTGGGCGGCTTCGACGCCGGCTATCTCACCCTGCCGGAAGAGGTGCTCGTCACCGTAATGCGCGACCACCAGAAGTACTTCGCCGTCGAAGACAAAAGTGGAAAGCTGATGCCGCACTTTTTAGCTGTGCTCAACACGGTGGCAGATGCCGGCGGCGAATCGACGATCCTGCACGGCAACGAGCGGGTGCTGCGCGCGCGCTTCAACGATGCACAGTTTTTCTGGAGCTTCGACCAGAAGATCGCGCTTGCGGATCGCGTCGAGTTGCTCAAGTCGGTGACCTTCCAGAAAGACCTCGGAAACTATTACGAGAAGACGGAGTCCACGCGTCGTATCGCCGGTGTGCTTGCCGTCTTGGTGAGCTCGCGCAGTGTAACCGTCAACGCGCGGGCTTTGGACGTGGCGGCGCAGTTGGCGAAGGTCGACCTTACGACTGAGCTGGTGAAGGAGTTTACGGAGCTGCAGGGAGTGGTGGGCGGCTTATATGCCCGGGCGCAGCGTACCGGCGGGGAGGATACGGATGCGGTCGCGCAGGCGATCTACTGGCAGTACAGCCCGGCATCGCTGTCAGACCCGATTCCGCCGACGGTCGAAGGCCGGCTGCTGGGGCTTGCCGACCGCATAGGAACTGTCGTCAGCATGTTCCGGCTCGGGCTCGCACCGAGCGGCTCAAAGGACCCGTTCGCGCTTCGACGCGCAGCGAACAGCATCGTGAAGATTCTCGCCGTATCAGGCTTACCGCTTGCGCTGGATGAGCTGCTGGGCGCGGCCTTGGCAGATGATGGAGTTTCAGACCCGGGCGAGGGAACTGCAGCAAGCGTTCGCGGCTTTCTCGATGAACGCCTCAGCTTCTATCTCCGTGAAGCGTGCAGCATTCCCGCGGATGTGGTGAATGCGGTAATGGCAGCAGGCGCTGACGATGTTCCTGACGCGCAGCGGCGCTGCGAAGCGTTGACGGCGGTGCGCGGCTCCGAAGATTTCGCCGCGATCGCCGCGGCGTGGAAGCGGACCAAGAACATTCTTCGTCAGGGTGAGGAAAAGGGCATGGCACCTGCTGCCGCGGTTGACCCGGCCCTGCTTTCAGACGAGGCAGAGCGACAGCTGTGGAACGCGATGGAAGCACTGGCACCGAAGATAGAGGCGCTGCGTGAGCGCCGTGACTATGGAACAGCGCTGGAGCAGATTGCCGGACTTCGCCCCGATGTCGACCGCTTCTTCGATACGGTGATGGTGATGACGGAGGACGCGGCGACCCGCGCGAACCGGCTGGCCTTGTTAGCCGCCGTGGTCAGCGAACTGGGCAGGATCGCGGACTTCTCAGAGCTGACGCCGGCAGCGCAGGAGACTGCAGCATGAAGCTGTGGCTGGCACTCTCGCTGTTGTCGGCGAGCCTGCTGCATGCGCAGCAGGCTCCGCCGGTCCACTATGCGGAGCTGGGAACCTGCAAACTGGAGAGCGGCGCGACGATCACGCAGTGCCGGCTGGGTTACCGCACCTACGGCACGCTCAACGCGGCGAAGGATAATGCCGTGCTGTTCCCCGTGTGGTTTACCGGACGAAGCGGCGACGTGGGTGCAGTCGTGGCGCCGGGCCCCGGGCACTTTGTCGACACGAGCAAGTATTTTGTAATCGTCGTTGATCCATTTGGAAATGGCGTGTCGTCCTCGCCCTCCAACAGCACGACGCAGCATGGCACGGCATTCCCGGTGTTCACGATCCGCGACATGGTGCACGCAGAGCAGCGGCTGGTCCGCGATACGCTGCATCTCGATCACCTGCACGCGGTCGTGGGCCAGGCGATGGGCGGCATGCAGACATTTGAGTGGGGCGTCGACGCGCCCGACATGATGGACCTGCTGGTGCCGATCCTCGGGACGCCCCAAATGACGTCGTACGATCTACTGCTGTGGTCGGCCGAGAAACAGGCGCTCGAAACGGACCCCGCATACGAGCACGGGCACTATACGAAGAGCCCGGCGTTGCCGATGGTTTCGTACCTGCACCAGATGAACCTGGCAACGCCGGAGTTTCGCGTGGACCATACGACGCGCGAAGGCTTCGCGCAGTTTTTCTCGCAGACCGCCGAGTCGATGAAGGTGGGGACCGATGCCAACGATTACCTGCGACAGCTACAGGCGATGCTGACCCAGGACATCGCGCACGGCGGATCGATCTTTGTGGCGGCGCGCGGCGTACATGCCAGGATGTTGATCATTAACGCGCAGCAGGACCACATGGTGAACCCGATCCCCGCGCTCGCCTTCGCTAAGCTGGTACACGCGCCGACTCTTGTCTTGACCTCTGACTGCGGACACATGGCAGCCGGCTGCGAGATAGGGAAAGTGTCCCCGGCCATCGACCAGTTCCTGGCGGGTAAGTAGGGACAAAACTTCCAGTAGTCAGCACCGGTGTGCTTTCAACCTTGCCGATTACCAGGGTAGTGGGACGCTGTCCGCGCGCGTGAACGTACCTGTCGGGCCGTCCGGGCCGAGCAGCGCAACGCGCACTACCTCGCGAGAGCCATCTTCGACAGACTCCGTACCTGCATAGCCGTTGAGGTTAGTCTTCGTGAATCCCGGAGAGACTAAGTTGACCTTGATTCCGGTTGACTCCAACTCGACCATCATCGCCAGCGTCATCGCATTGAGCGCCGCCTTGGACGCAGGGTACACCGGCCCGTAAAACGCGTGGTACGGGTAGGCAGGGTCTGCATTCGTCGTCAGCGAGCCGACGCTACTCGACACGTTGACAATGCGTGCGTCTGACGATTCGCGTAGAAGCGGCAGCATCGCCTGATAAACGGCGAGTACGCCGAACACGTTGGTCTCCCACACTGCGCGTATCTCGTCGAGAGGAGCGTTGCTCGCGAGGGTCAGCTTGGCGTACTCCTGGAGGGACAAATCGCCCTTGTTTATATTTGAGATAGCCGCATTGTTAACGAGCAGGTCAAGTCGGCCGAAATCCTTGCGAATACGCTCGGCAGCGTCAGCAATCGATACCCGATCCGTCACATCAAGCTGGAGCGCGATGGCACCCGCGCCAATCTGCTGTGCCGCAGTTTCACCGCGTTCGAAATTTCGCGACCCGACGAAAACGGTAACGCCATTCGCCACAAGTTCCTTCGCTACTTGAAGCCCGACACCCTGATTGGCTCCGGTGACGAGAGCAATACGCTTGTTGTCCATTGTGTTCTCCTTGACGCCGCTAATGTGCTGATATGCTGGCACAGGCGGAACACTGTTCCATATCGTAAGCGGAACACAGTTCCTTTTGCAAGCGATGTCCATGAAAAAACGAATAAGAGAACGAACGGACCTGCAAGAACCTGAAGAAGCGATGCCACGCCGAATGCGTGCCGATGCACAGCGCAAACTGGTGTCGATCGTGCAGGCGGCTACTGAGGTTTTCAGCACGTCGGGAGTGGATGCCCCGGTCCGAGAAATTGCGGAGAAGGCGGGCGTTGGCCTTGGTACGGTCTACCGCCACTTTCCGCAGAGGTCTGCTCTCATTGCGGCTGTGATGCAGACACAGGTGGATGCATGCGCGGATGCGGCATCAGCCCTCGCCAAAAAGTACGAGCCCGGCGAGGCACTTGCCCGCTGGCTGCGTCGCCTCATGGATTTTTTCGGGACGAAGCGGGGACTCGCCGCAGCGCTCCACTCGGGCGACCCCGCCTATAGCGCTCTGCCGGGCTACTTTTTACAACGCATGCACGTGGCGCTCGGAGAACTGCTTAGCGCGGCTGTCGCAGCGAAGACCGTACGTCCTGGGATTGACCCCGATCACCTGCTTTTAACAGTCGCGGCCTTGTGCCATGGACCGAATGGTGAAGAGCCGCTCTATGCGCGGCAAATGGTTGACCTACTGGTCGACGGCCTGCGGTACGGGGTCACGACACCAAACGTCAAAATCGCACGCTGACGCCCTGAGGCCGAGCGCAGCCAACTTCCGCCAGGCGCGTTTAGCAGGACTAAGAAAGCTCCGTTTGCACCGATGGAGAGCGCCGCTGTCGTCACTCAATATTCGCCGGCATCTTCCTGTAAATGTCCCGTGACCTCCTCTGTTTTTGATTGATTTTGTCATCAACTCGGAGAATTGCTGTCATTAATCCTGGGAAGCGGCTCTCAAGATCCTTGAGCCGCAGATTGTTTATATGAACGTTGCCGACAACGTCCACACGGAGCAGACCCGCATCGATCATGATCTTAAAGTGGTGCGACATGCTCGACTTCGGCCTGCCCAGGCACAGGGCACCACAGGGTAGATCCTTTTCAGCCGCAAGCATGCGCACGAGTCTCAGTCGCACCGGATCGCTGAGCGCCTGAAATACCTTCGCCAGATCTAGATCCTGGACATGCGGATGGGCGACGGCTTTCACTTTGACAATCTTAGCTGGCTTTGCGTACTCTTACCAAAAGCAGTTCGAATCTTGTCGAACTGCTTGCGTCTGAGGTGTGAACATGCAGCAGAATCGGAAAGTCGTGGAGGATGCCTTCAACCGGTGGAGAACGGGGAATGGATCCATTCTGGATCTCATGGGCGCTGATGGCACCGTCGTCATCCCTGGCACGGCTCCGCATTGCGGCACCAGGGGTAAGCAGGAATTTGTGACGAACGTGGCAACGCCGTTCATGGGCAGATTCAGCAAACCACCCGTGCCGTTGCCATCGAAGATCATGGCCGACGGCGATGACGTCATCATTGTGGCTGATGCAGACGGAATGACGCTTGATGGCAAGGCATACCACAACAGCTACGTATTTGTTTTGGAGTTTCGAGAGGGCCGTCTCATGCAAGCGACAGAGTTCCTCGACATGGTTGCCTTTAACGCGGTTTGGGATAGCGTCCAACCAAACGCACAGGTCGCTGACTCCATGGAGCAAACCCAGTGAGGCGTTGGGTGATCGACAAGCATGGACGCGATGGCCTTCGAATCGATGAAGCCCCGGTACTGCGCCCCGGCCCAGGCGAAATGCTTGTGCGTGTGCGGGCTGTGTCCCTGAACGCTCGCGACCTGTTGATGCTGGAAAACGGCATGGGCCTGACGCTCGCTTTTCCATTTGTGCCGGCCTCCGATATGGCCGGCGTGGTGGAGGCTGTCGGCGATGGCGTTACGCGCTTTCGCGTTGGAGATCGTGTGATCGCCAACTTTCTTCCCGAATGGATCGATGGCAAGCCGGGAGGAACAGCACGCGAACCGTCTTACCGGACGCTTGGCGGCTATTACCCCGGTGTGCTGTCTGAGTTTGTGACCTTTTCAGAAGAATGGTTCACGGCTGCCCCTGCATCCTTGGACGACGCACATGCGAGCACTTTACCCGTCGCCGGACTGACCGCCTGGTTTTCGCTCGTGGAGCAGGGCAACCTGAAAGCGGGTGAGACCGTGTTCCTCCCTGGTACGGGCGGCGTTGCGCTCTTCGCTTTGCAGATTGCTGTGGCGCACGGTGCAGAGATTATTATCACTTCATCCAGCTTGGAAAAGCTCGCGCGCGCGAAGGCACTCGGAGGTACACACTGCATCCACCGCGGGTCGAGCGATATCGTCGAAATGACTCTCGACATCACCAAGGGCCGCGGAGCCGATCATGTGCTTGAGCTTGTCGGCGGCGACAACTTTAAACAATCAGTTCAGATTGTCTCTCCCGGGGGGCGTATCTCGGTGATCGGCCTCCAGGGCGCCAAGGAGCTGACCGCGCCTACCACGCCCATTCTGCTCAAAGCCCCCGTCATTCAGGGCATAGTCACCGGCCATCGCCGGGCACTTGAAGATCTTGTCCGCGCCGTCGACCGCATTGGCCTGAAACCTGTGATCGATCGACACTACGGATTCGATGAGTTGCAAGGGGCGCTCGATCACCTGCAAGCTGGAGCGTTCGGCAAGATAGTTATCGACATACCCCAACCAGGAGATATTCCTCTATGCTGATCCTCGAAAAAAACACAACAACTCTCATCATCATCGATCTGCAAAAGGGAATCCTTGACCCGGAACCTGTGCCGTTCGGACGCGAGCAAATTGTCCGTCAAGCAGCGTCTTTGGGCCATGCCTTTGCGCAACTCGGCTCTCCGATCGTTCTGACCACAACGGACTTCGCTCCCGGCTACGCGGACACACCCAAAGGGCTTGCCGATTCTCCCTGGGAACTCCCGAAGGCGGGCTTACCCGCAGAATTTGCGACGCTCGTCCCCGAAATCAACTCGCTTCCAGCGGCCGTTCGTGTTGCCAAGCGACAAATGAGCGCGTTCTTCGGTACCGAACTGGATTTGCAGCTTCGGCGTCGGGGCTGTGACACGGTGGTCATCTGTGGAGTTGCTACAAACCTGGGCGTCGAGGCTACTGCCCGTGCCGCTTTCGATTTCAATTACAACGTTGTCCTAGCATCGGATGCATGCGGCAGCGTCGCACCCGGACTGCATGAGTTCGCAATGGAGAAGATACTTCCGCGCATCGCGAGGGTGAGACAGACCAGCGAAATACTTGATGCTATGCAGAGGTGAGGCTTTCCGAAGCCGTCTGAGTACGCTTGACACGCGCTCAACCGGCTTGGTTCAGGCAAACCTCCGAAGCAAGCTCAACATGATGCTTGTGCGACTTGGAAATATGTCAGCTTGCCACGTCGTACGGTTTTGATAAGTCCCGGTAAGTCGGCTTGACGGACGCTATCGGGGCAGGTGGCAGATAAAAGATAGCTCATCTTGCGTCGAGCAAACCAACGTTTACGCATGACCATGAGCAAGGGGCTGAAATCAAGAAATTTGCATGGCACAAACCCGTTGCAATGCCACTGTTGATGGTGGCAAGTATATGCGACGGAGCCTACATAAGTTTTTCGCTTTGGTGGAATGGCCCCTAAAGCCGTGCGATTCGCAGGAGCTTATAAGCAGCGTGCAACGCCCATGCGGCACTGCCCCACAGGATCACCCCGGCGCCCATCGCCGTCCACGCAAGCATCGCGTCGCCTTTGAAGAGCAGCGGGCAGGCAATTGCCCAGATCGTCAGAAGTGCTCCCGTGACCAGGTTGGCCTGATGTCGATAAAGCGTTGGGAGGGCAAAGAAATGCAGCCCGACGATCAGGGCTGCAAGCGGAATCGAGAACTGGCCGTATCTCGTTTTAGGCAGCAGAAGAAAGTCCAGAAAGATTGCCAGACCCTGGATCGCATTGAGGATAGCGAAGCACCGACCGTTTCGCTTTCTCTGCTCCTCGGGAAATGCGCCGTTTCCAGCCTCCTTGCCGCGCCGCAAAAGCCGTATCGCTATGACGACGAACAACAGAACAACTGCTGCAATCAAACCAATGGGCATGCGGTCCAGCCGGCCGGATGCATCGGCAGAAAGCAGCAGCCACAAACCTCCAAAGATGGAAAAGAACAGCGCGCCGATGCAACGCCCTACCGCCCGCGCGGCCTCGCGACTTTGCCCACGTAAGGCGCTGTCATTCATTTCAACCGCTTTCGCTTTTCAAATCGGATTCGCCCTTAGACCGGGCTTACTTCCGGAGAGCCGACTGCACGGCGGAACACGACCTCACATATAAATTGTCGGATTGCTTTAGCTATGTGTGAGTCGGTTAAAGTTTTGCTTGTTCGGTCATAGCTAATTCGCCGAAGGCTGCTCCACATGGTCGATAACGACAACTTGAACCCGAGCTTTTGTGCGTTGCAGCTTCAATCCGAGCTGCTCTTTCAGGGCTTGCGAAAATTCGGCGCTCCAGTATCGAGCTGAGCGTCTGTACTTGGGGTTGAAGGGTCATTGCGCACAGGCATGGAATCGAGTGAAAAATTGTAAGTGCCTTTTAGCCCGGTTCGGTCTAATACGGGCCGGCCAAAATCCTGCCACGTAGGCATGTAACTGGCAATGTACTGCATGGTAATGTCTCGGGCACCCACCAGGAACGACTGGTTTGGCACAATATACAGCGCGTTCGAGCCGCAAGAGGACACGAATTCTCCCGGCGCAACAGATGGCGAAGTGGGATCCGGCGGCGGCGTCCACTTCGCATCGCACGGAAGACCATCCGCATGGGGCCGCAATCTTGGCCCAATCCTTTTTGGTTTATCAAGCACAAGAGCGAGCACCGGCATCTCCTGCGTCTCAAAGTGCAAGGCCAGCTTAAAGCGGTTGGCGAGGAGCGACTGCATCATCAGGCGCATCTGGTCCTTGGTCGGATTGCCCTCCGCCCTGGCTTCAATAACGAAGTTGTCGCTCGCGACCCACTTAGGCAGATGTACGAGCATCGCGTTTCGCTCTTTGCGGGTGGATATGATCTTATAGGCAAAATCGATGAGGCTTGGAAGCGTTCCTTGCACCCGAAAGCGTCCTCCTGGCGGAATCGGCTCATCATCGATGTTCAGACCGACGTTTTGCTCGATGTGCTTGCCGGGTTCCGCAGGCTTGATGGTGGCCACCTCGAATGCCATCCTGCCGCCTGCGGCCTCTTGCCAGTCCGGCAACGCTTTCGTTGTTTGCACCAAACCAAATGCCACTGGCACCAATATGGCCATCAAAACAACGCCAACCAGCAGACGGACACTCCAAAGGCGACTCCACGTAGAACCTGCACACCTTCGAAATCCCCTGGGCATAGGGCTCGTCGCTGACGTGCTTGCATTCATCGATTCACCGCGCCACAGTACGCCAAAGATGGAAAAGGAACAGCGCGCCGATGCAACGCCCTACCGCCCGCGCGGCCTCGTGACTTTGCCCACGTAACGCGCTGTCATTCACTGCAACCGCTCTCGCTTTTCAGACCGGGTTTGCCCACCCGCCGACATCCCGCGTCAGCTCGTTTGCAGCCTCCGGGCCCCAGGAACCGACCTTATAGGTGTGCACCTTCGGCAGGTCCTTCAGCAGTGGATCGAGTAGCCGCCAGCTCTCCTCGACGTAGTCCTCGCGCGCGAACCACACCGGGTTTCCGCGCATGGCGTCTTCCAGAAGTTCCTCGTAGGGAAGCAGATCGTTGGTGCCGCACTGCTGCGAAGCGTTCAGCTCCACCATGCATCCGCGCAGCGTATCGCCGGCCTCCTTTACCGATCCGCCGATGGCTACGACCGGCTCCGGACTGAGCCGGAAACGCACGTAATTCTGCGGTGTGAGTTTGTCTGAGAACACTGCCGGCGTCTGCCGAAGCGTAGCGATAATCTCCGTCGCCGTATTGTTCAACGCCTTGCCCGTACGGATGAAGAACGGCACATCCCGCCAGCGCCATGAGTTGATGTTCAGCCTCATGGCTGCATAGGTTTCGATACCCGAACCCGGGCGTACACCCGGCTCTTCCAAGTAGCCGTCGAACTGGCCCAGCACCACGTCGTCGGATGTAATCGGCTTGATGCTTTTCAGCACTTTCACCCGCTCATCTCGCAGCGCTTCCACGTCCGGGCATGGCGGCGGTTCCATTGCGATATTGCTCACCAGCTGCATCAGGTGGTTCTGCACCACGTCCCGAATCGCGCCGACGCTGTCGTAAAAGCTGCCGCGGCCCTGGATCCCGAAGCTTTCCGCCATCGTGATCTGCACGCTTTGAATGTATTGGCGATTCCAGATGGGCTCCAGGAAGGAGTTCGCAAAGCGGAAAAAAATCAGGTTCTGTACGGGATTCTTGCCGAGATAGTGATCGATCCGGAAGATAGACTCCTCCGGGAACACCTCGTGGATCGCATGGTTCAGCGCGGCTGCGGTTTCGACGCTGTGACCGAAAGGCTTCTCGACCACGATTCGGGCGCCATCCGCATTGCCCGACTCCTTGAGTTGCTGGACCACGCGGACGAACAGGGAAGGCGGGATCGCGAGGTAATGCAGGGGGTGTTTTGCCTCGCCCAGCTCCTGCCGGACCTTGGCAAATGTTGCGGCATCACTGTAATCTCCGTCGACATAACGCAGGCAGTTCAGCAGGACATCCAGGCCCTCCGGATCAATGCCGCCATGCTTCGCAATACTGTCGCGACACCGGTTTTTCAGGTCGTCCAGCGTCCAGCCGGCCTTGGCGACCCCGACTACGGGGCCTTTCAGCTTGCCGCGTTTCGCGAGCCGCTGAAGGGACGGGAAGATCTGTTTGTAGGCGAGATCTCCCGTGGCACCAAAGAAAACCAGCGCATCCGACACTATCTGCTGCTCCATGAAGCTTCCTTTCAAAACTTTGGGAGGACACACGTCCTCGCGTGCACAAACAAAACCATTCAGTCCTGTTCATGATTCCACCACTCTCACCGACACGCAAATAAGGACGGTACGATCGCACCCACTTTGGTGATGCAAAGGCCGAACTGGAACAGGCGCTCCTGTTCAGGAACCGGAACAGTACTTTGGGCTTGCAACCGTCATATTTTGCACCCTCCCGGGTGCAGATCAGGCGTCTTCTGCACTGTTCTCAACCTTTCCGTTTTCCACCTTTACAGAAGCAGGCTCCAGGGATCATCCTCATATAGGCGAATAAAAGGCGAATAAGGTTGATTTGGCAGGGAAGGTTGAATCGAATGCACAAGACCTCGGGCAATCGTGATAAACCGCCCATGAAAAGCTGGTTTCAGCCATGGGATGGCCCCATGTATGCCTGTGTGCACGTACCGGAGTTTCAGGCGCAGGCCCTGCTGCGCCTGCGGAGGCATCTCCGGGGCAGCCCGCTGGCAGTGATGGATGGGCTGCCGCCGCGGGAACGCGTTTGTGCCGGCAGTGCGGTCTCCCGTCGCGACGGTCTGCGGAATGGTATGTCGCGTGTGGAAGCAGAGTCGTTTGCCGGCATTACGCTGCTGCGGCGTGCGCTCGCGGAGGAGGAAAGAGCGCGCGTCGCCCTGCTGGCCTGCGCCGGTACCTACTCGCCGCAGGTGGAAACATGCCATGCCGCATCCGCGGCCGTATGCGTGCTCAGCGTTGCGGGTACGGCCGGGGCGCAGGGTAGTCCGCAGGCGTTCGCGCAAGCACTGCGTGCGGCCCTGCACAGCCGGGGCCTGTATGGGTCGGTTGCTATCAGTGCGAACTTTAATGCTGCGTGTTCGCTTGCGAAATCCGCGCCGGGCGTTACGGTCGTTCCGCCGGGCGAGCAGCAGAAGGCGCTTGCCCCGCTGCTGCTGGATGTTCTCGACCTCGATGAGGCGCAGACACGGACCATGGCGCTGTGGGGTATCCGTACCCTGGGCGGGGTGGCCGCGCTGCCGCAGAAGCAGCTGATCGCGCGCATGGGCCAGACGGGCAGGCGCCTGCGTGAGCTCGCGCGCGGCGAGCACCTACACCTATTCGCGCCGGCGCCAATCCCACGGCAACTGCGAGAGCAGTACACGTTCGAGTGCCCGGTGCGCCTACTGGAAGGCTTGCTGTTCGCGCTTGCGCCCATGCTCGAGCAACTGGTATTGCGGGCAGGAGAGCGGGCAATTGCATCTCTCACGGTGATGTTTGAGCTCCGCGCCCGTGTGCTCAGGGCAAGAGACGAGGAGCGGACCGAAGCCCCGGCAGCCGCGCAGATTGCGATCCCCGGAACCGGGAATCTGCACCTGGTCGCACCGATGCTCAGAAGTTTCGCCGCTGCCGCGCAAAAGAAAGTTGCCGTGGCCGGGGATGTGAGCCTGTCGCCGTCGTCCGCAGGCACATACCAACGTACAGTGCGACCGACGGTGCCGACCCGGGACAAGCGCCTGCTGCTCAGGCTGTTGCAGCTCGACCTTGCCGCTCATCTACCCGCGTCCCCAGTGCTTTCAGTGGCGCTTGAGGCTGAAGCTGCGGCTGGAGCCAAAGTTTAGGGCCGTCAAGGTTCCTTTCGGAACCTCAAATGGATGCTTGTACTTGCTATTCCCACTTGCCATTTGAATTCTGGGGTTAAAATCGAGCCAGTTCCCGTGCCTTTTTTGAGGCCTACGCGAACTAAAAACTTCCAGCTCTGCCGGTCCAGCGAGGAGATTGTCCCTGTGGCTTTTGTGACTCATCAAGCGATTGCGCTGTGCGCCTTCCTGTTCGCTGCCTCGGCCGGCGCGTCATCCAACACGGTCGCATCAGCCCCTGCCGCGCCTACACCTATTGCAGCCGCCGCGGAACCCGGCCTGGCGATCGAACTATCCGCGCCTTTGTACCTGGCGCCCAGCTCGAGAAAACAGTACCACCTGCACATGCACCACCTCCATACCGGCGAGTCGCTGGACGTGACCTACCGCGTCGGCAATCAGTACGTGCCGTCAGCCATTGCCATGCTCAACCATTTTCTGCGCGATCACCGTACGGGCGATGCGACCACCTACGATCCTCACGAGTTCGATGTGCTTTACGCGCTGATGCAGAAGCTGCACCGGTCGAATGGGATTATCGACATCGTGTGCGGATACCGGACTCCGGAAAGCAACGAGTATCTCCGCGATCACGGTCCGGGCGTAGCTGAGCATTCGCAGCACATGCTGGGCAAAGCCATCGATATCCGGGTTCCGGGTGTTTCTACCCGCAGGCTGGACCGCGCGGCAATTTCGCTCCAGGACGGCGGCGTCGGCTACTATCCTCATTCCAAGTTCGTTCACGTGGATGTTGGCCCCGTCCGCAAATGGACCCTGATGTAGTACCGCCCGGTTATTCGGTATCGTTTGGGGTGATCTTCTTCGGCTCCGGCTTGACCGGAAAAGGATCGCCTTTGGCGAGAACGGATTCCATGTCGGCGTCGTAGCCGTACAGGTCCTTGAAGAAGTGCACCTTGCCGTCCTCCTCCACGCGAGCCGTCTCATAGAGAATGACGACCGGGATCGGATGCGACAGCAGAACGGTTTTATTGTCTTCGCCGTTTTCCATCGCGTCGTGAATCACATCCGGCTGCCACTTCGGCTGATCGCCCAGCACCCAGTCCGCCAGCTTTTCCGGATCCTGCAGACGAACACACCCGTGCGAAAAGTCCCGGCGCGAGCGGCTGAAGAGCTGCACCGCCGGCGTGGAGTGCAGGTAGATGTTCAGCTTGTTCGGGAACATGAACTTGATCAGCCCCAACGAGTTCGTCGGGCCCGGCTTCTCGCGCACCATGTACATCCCTTTAGCCATCGCAGCAACCGACCAGTTCTCAACCTGCTTGCCCGTGTGCCGATCCACGACCTCGAAGTTCTTGTCGGCGATATAGCTTTTATCTGCCTGCACGTGCGGCAGGATTTCCTTCTTGATGATGGTTGGCGTGACGACCCAGTAAGGGCGCAGGACGACATACTTCATGGTCTTCGCCAGAACCGGCGTTTTGTGGTCTTCCTCTTTGGCCTGGCCCACCACCACTCGCATTTCGAATAGCTGCTTGTGGTCGTCCCCGTAGGCGCGCAGCTTGTATTCAGGGATGTTCACGGCGATGGGGGCGTTCTGGTACTCGGACGACAGCCAGCGAAAGCGCTCCAGGGTGTCCTCGATCTGGCGAATCTGACCGTCGAGCGGATTGTTCAACGCGGCAATCGTTGCAGGGGTAAGGCGCCCGTCTCCGGGCAGACCGTTCCGGTCCTGATAGCTTTTTACCCCATCCGCGATGGTCTGAGTGTAGGTACCGCCGCCATCCCTGGCCTCGGGCAGGTCGCCCAGCACCGTAAGGCGTGCCGCCAAAGCGGCTGACCCGGCATAGTGTGCGCCTGCGCTCACGGGGCCCGCGGGCGCAGGCAGGTGTTCGGCAGCCATCGCTGCAGCCTGCTGGTACTGCACCAGTACTTTTTCCGTGTCCTTGTACTCCTGCGCGTCAGGTTCGACGCCTGCCAGCGCGGCGCCCACATCGGGCGCAGAGATTACCTGCTGCTGCAAAAAGCCGCCCAGGTCGAGCTTTTTCGCCTGGATGTCGATGCCGAAGATGAAGTGCGATGGATTGACCCGCCCGACGTGCAGGTCAGAGATATAGCGCATCGCGCTCACCGTCATAGCCATATCAAAGGCAGCGATCTGCTGGGCGCCGGCATGCGGGAGCCTTGCAGACCAGCCCTGCCACTCGGCGGCGTCGTAGTCAGCGGGGTTCAGGCCCTTGCTCGCGCTCATGGCGAAAAGATTCATGAGGGCGACGGCCTGCGGCGTGGGTTTGTGTTTGTGGACCCACGCGGCCTCCCAGTCGCGCTGCTTGTAGAAGGTCCAGACCTGCGGTTTGTAATTGGAGAAGTCCGGCCAGTGGAGAGGAGCGAGGTGCCCGGCATCGGCGTGCGCGTGCAGGGCGATTGCCAGCGGGTCGGTCATCACGCGCTCCAGTTTCGCGGGCGCGTTGCCCGGCTGGTGGCGGCAGCCGGCGAGAATACCCAGCAGCAGCAGCAGGCAGGCGAGCGGGGCAGGCAGCGAGCGGGAGGAGCGGCTTTGCAATTGGGGTGGGGCGCCTTTCAAAACGTACGGGAACTGCCTGGTGACACGCTTCTTGAGATATCCGATTGCGACTGCACGGCCTGAATTGCAGTGTATCGTGCCCTAACTCCTGCCGCTGCCAGGCGCTTAACTGAAGGATGAGCGTGAATCAAAGCGCATGCGGCGCCTTTCAATCCTTTTGCAAAGCAGTTTCGGCCGTGTCTTTTTCTCCGCATCGCTCGATATGCAGGGTGTTCCGGCCCTGACGTTTGGCATGGTAGAGCGCCTTATCGGCATCGAGCAGCAGCCGGTCCCGATCGAGAGGCTGCGTCGCCGGCCAGCAGGCGACGCCTATGCTCACGGTCACGTAGCCGAGCGGACTGCCCGCGTGCGGAATCGCCTCCTCCGCGAGTTTTGCAATGAGATTTTCAGCGATCATCCGGGCGCCTTCAGGCTCAGTCATCGGCAGCAGCAGCACAAACTCCTCGCCGCCGAAGCGTGCGACAAGGTCGGCGACGCGGTGCGCCGAAGACTTGAGGATGTCAGCTATTTTCTTCAGTACCCTGTCGCCTTCAAGATGCCCGTAGCTGTCGTTGAACTGCTTGAAATGGTCCACATCGATCAGCAGCAAAGCGAGCGCCTGAGTGTTCCGGGTCTGGCGGCGGGCTTCATCGTACAGGGCCGAGTAGAAGACGTGGCGGTTTGCGACCCCGGTCAGGTGGTCGAAGCGCGCCTGCTGCTCCAGCAGTGCAGTGCGGGCGTCCTGCTCCGCCTGTTGCAGTGAGGCATCGCGGATGGTTGCGACGTAGCCAAGCGCTTTCTGTGTCAGGGGATCCCGATAGCAGGAGGCCAGGCCGTCAAGCCATTGGTAAGTGCCATCTTTCTTGAGGGAGCGATACCGTACCTGCTCTCCTGTGGCGCCTGCGTTGCTACGCTCACGCGCCAGCTTCACGATGTCCCAGTCCCCGGGATGCACCATGTCTTCAAGGCGTTTGCCCAGGTACTCCTCCGGCGTCCAGCCGGTCATCGAGAGAACCGCGGGCGATACATAGCGCCGCGTTCCGTTGGTGGAGGACAGCACGACCATTTCGTGCGTGTGATTGAGAAGCAGCGGGTAGATTACTTCACGCTCGCGTTCAGCCCGCTCGGCTTCGAGCAGCCGCAGTTCGTCCTGCTTGCGTTTCGTGATGTCCATGTACATGGCGAGGGCGCAATCCAGATCAGGCAGCACCACGCTGCTATGCAGGACGGTGCGTTCGCTCCCATCGAGCAGTTGCAGCTGCAGTTCCATTTCTTCGATCGGCAAGCCTGCTTCGCTGTCGCCCTGCGCGCGCTGCACGGCATCCGGGAAGCGGTCCGCCCAATGCTTCGAGTTCTGCACATCTTCCAGCCGGTAGCCGAACTGCCGGCGAAAGGCGTGGTTGATGAATAGCACCTGACCGTCGCCCAGCCTGAACCAGACCAGCGGCGTCGGCATAGCGCCCAACACTGCCATCAGCGCGTCGTGCGGGAGTGCCGCCGAGTGGTCCGGGATACTGCGAAAATCCGTGATCGTCTCCATGCTGTGTGCGCCCAGGGCGGGCAATCTCCCAGCAGCATCATGCTCGCCTGGTTGCCCAATGAGAAGGTGACGGAGGTATAGTCTGCATTACGTCGGTTTTTATTCCCGCAGGGACTGCAGCCGCTTGATGGCCCACTGCGCGGTCTCCCTCAGCACCGCGTCGGGCTGAGACGGGGCAGCCCACTGCTCAAGCTGGGGCAGCAGCGACGGATCGCCGCTGTTGCCCATGGCGATGGCGACGTTTCGCCTGAACCCCTCAAACCGGGCTCGTTTGACCGGCGAGCCGAAGAACAGGGCTTCCCACTCCTGCTTCGACAGGGCGGCCAGGGCGCCGAGCGACGGGTTCACCAGCGCGTCCCGCGGCGTCAGCTCCGGGTCCGGGGCTGCGGGAACCAATGAGCGGCGGCGCTCCCGGTGGTTCCAGGGGCAGACATCCTGGCAGATGTCGCAGCCGAAGATCTGCCGGCCGATACCCGCGCGAAACTCTTCGTCGATCGCGCCGCGTTTCTCGATGGTGAGATAGGCGATGCAGCGGCTGGCATCCATCCGGTACGGCGCGGTCAGGGCATCGGTCGGGCAGGCGTCGAGGCAGCGTGTGCAGGAGCCGCAGCGGTCTGCCGGGATGGTCGCGCGCTGCTCCGCCAGAACCTCAAGGTTCGTCACGATGACGCCGAGAAAAAAGAGGGAACCAAGCCCTTCACTGAGGGTGCAGACGTTTTTGCCGGTCCAGCCGACGCCGGTCATCGCGCTAAAGGCCCGTTCGACCAATGGCCCGGTGTCGACGTAGGCCCAGGACTGGAACTCGCCGAGCTCCTCCTTCAACGAGACCTCAACACGCTTCAGCCGGCGGAGCAGCACCTTATGGTAGTCCGAGGGTACGAGCGTGCCCAGCTCCGTCTCCCGGCCTGACCAGGCATACCGACCGATCCAGCCGGCGTCTTTCGGAGCGGGGTCGGTTGACAACGGGTACGTCGCGCCGCCGCCGTACTGGGCGGCGCAAACGATAATGGAGCGCGCCCAGGGCACGGCCAGCTCAACCGCGCTGCGTACGAAACGCCCCAGCGCGTCTCTACGCTTCAGGTATTCCATTTCGCCGGCGTGGCCCTGGTCCACCCAGTTCCTGTAGTAGCGTGCGTATGCTTCGCCTTCCTGCTCGCCGAAGCGGGGCAGGGGAGCGATGCCCGCTTCGGCGAAACCGGCCTCCCGGGCGTGCTGCTGCACAGTCGCCTGCAAACCGCTTTTCGGCGTTTGTGCCTCCATAGTTCCAGCCTGTGGACGCGGGCCCGCGGCAGGTCGCTGCTGTCAAACGTTGAACTTAAAGAACAGGATGTCGCCGTCCTTCACGGTGTATTCCTTGCCTTCGGAGCGCAGCAGGCCTTTCTCCTTCACGGCCTGTTCGCTGCTCAGCGCAAACAGGTCGTCACTGGCATAGCAGTCCGCTTTGATAAAGCCCTTCTCGAAGTCCGAGTGGATGACCCCGGCAGCGCCGGGCGCCTTGGTCCCGCGGCGGATGGTCCAGGCGCGTACCTCCTGCACCCCGGCGGTGAAGTAGGTAATCAGGTCAAGCAGCCGGTAGGCGGAGTGGATCAGGCGGTCCAGTCCGGGCTCGGCAAGGCCCATATCGGCCAGGAACTCGTCGCGCTCGCCGAGTTCGAGCTGTGCAATTTCGCTTTCGAGCGCCCCGCAGATCCTAACCGACTGGCTGCCTTCTTCCGCGGCACGCTGCTCAACGGCGGCGGTGTAGGCGTTGCCGGCCTGCAAGCCCGATTCGTCTACGTTCGCGACGTAAAGCTGGGGCTTCGCGGTGATCAGGAACAGGTCGCGCGCGATGAGCTTTTCATCCTCTGACAGCTCTGCGGTGCGGGCCGGCTTGCCCGCGTTCAGCACCTCGCGCAGCTTCTGCAACACAGCAAATTCGGCCTTTACCTTGTGGTCGGTCGAGGACTTCGCAGCGCGTTCGACCCGGGTAAAGCGTTTCTCGACCGTGTCCAGGTCGGCCAGCAGCAGCTCGGTATTGATGATGTCGATATCGTGAAGCGGGTTGACGGCGCCGGCGACATGGATTACCTCCGGGTCGTCAAAGCAGCGGACGACGTGCGCGACCGCATCGGTCGCACGGATGTGGCCGAGGAACTGGTTCCCGAGGCCCTCGCCTTTGGACGCGCCCTCGACCAGCCCGGCAATGTCGATGAACTCCATCGTGGTGGGTACCAGGCTTTTCGGCTTGATGAGGGCCGCGATTTTCTGGAGTCGCTCATCCGGCACGGTCACGACCCCGGTGTTCGGGTCGATGGTGCAGAACGGGTAGTTGGCGGCCTGGGCCTTGGCCGAGGTAAGTGCATTGAAGATGGTGCTTTTGCCGACGTTCGGCAGTCCGACGATTCCACAGTTCAGGGGCATGCTCACAAGTCCTTCATTTCTATTGAAGCATGGGCGCGAACGAGTGCCTGCTGTGTCCGCGTCCAGGCAAACCTCGCACATTCCGCGCAAATGGAATAATCTCCTCGGGAGCGCTTTTTTGGAAACGCTACCGGCCTCTAATCAAGCGCGTGCTCGCGCCCACAGCCGCCGGCATAAAAGATGAGTACACACAGGGGAGAACAGGGCATGATGCGTCGGCAGCGAAGGGGAGCACACGGGGTAGCAACAAAGGCGGCAATGGCGGCGTGCCTGGCTGCCGCGGCAACAGGTTCATTACAGGCGCAGGGCGACCCGAACGACGTAAGAGGAATGGTTTCGTCTCTTCCGCCTGCTGTCCGCAGCACGGTCGAGCAGCTCGGATCGCTGAACATGATGAAGGCCGGCGACTGGCGTTTCCACGCGGGCGACATTCCGCATGGTGAGTCGACGACGCTCGACGACTCGAGCTGGCAGATGGTGCAGCCCAGGAGCGAGGCGCCGAAGGAAGCCGTGTGGTACCGCCGCGTTATCGAGATCCCGAAGACTTTCAACGGGTATGACACCGCGGGCATGCGCGTTACTTTCCGGTTCAACACCGGGTTGAAGATTATGTCGGAAAATCGCGCGGCGCAGGACACGCCGGTGCCCGAGATCATCTACCTGGATGGGCGTCGGGTGGCGATGGGCGGCGACATGGAGCCTATCGCGCTGACCGAGAACGCCAAGCCGGGCGAGCGTATCCTGGTCGCGGTCAAGCTGCTGCCGACCTCCGATCCAAAGGTCTTCAGACGCGCGGAGCTGCGGTTTGAGTATGCAAAAGATCGGCCAAATCCGAGCGATGTGCGCGCGGAGCTGGTATCGGCCGAGCTGCTGATTCCGTCGCTTTCGAAAAACAAGACGGCAGACCAGGCAACGGTCGAGAAGGCAGCGGCGGCCATCGACTTCAAGGCGCTGTCGACTGCGGGCGCTGCCGGGCAGCAAAAGTTCGACGCCTCGCTGAAGGCCGCGCAGGTCGATCTCGACACACTGAAGCCGCTGCTGCAGCAGGCGACCTTTCACCTGACCGGCAACTCGCACATTGACGCGGCCTGGCTGTGGCCGTGGACCGAGACCGTGGACGTGGTGTACCGCACATTCGGCAGTGCCGCGCAGCTTATTAACGAGTATCCGAAGTACACCTACACGCAATCGGCTGCGCAGTACAACGAGTGGATGTCCGATAAGTACCCGGAGTTGAACGATCAGATCAAGCAGGACATCAAGGCCGGACGCTGGGAGGTGGTCGGCGGCATGTGGGTCGAGCCGGACCTGAACCTGCCGGACGGCGAATCGCTGGTGCGGTCGATCCTGATCGGCAAGCGCTACTACGAAAAAGAGTACGGGGTCGATGTCCACATCGGCTGGAATCCGGACTCTTTCGGCTACAACTGGCAGCTGCCGCAGATTTATAAGAAGTCGGGAATCGACACATTTGTCACGCAAAAAATGTCGTGGAACGATACAAACCAGCTGCCTTTCAAGCTCTTCTGGTGGGAGTCGCCCGACGGCAGCAAGGTGCTAACCTACTTCCCGCACGGCTACGGCAACACCGCGCTTGAGCCGGTACGGCTCTCAATGGATTTCGCGACCGCGCGCAAGCAGGCCCCCGGCCTGCCGAGCATGATGGACCTGTACGGCTCGGGTGACCACGGCGGCGGCGCGACCCGCGCGGTGCTGGACCAAGGCATGCACTGGGCGGACAACGACAAGCCGACGCCAAAGTTCGAGTTCGGCACGGCAGACAGCTACTTTAAGGACGTTCGGCCGAAGATTGCCGCGGACTCGAAAACCTGGAATTATGCCTCGCTTGCTCAGGGATACCAGTACCCCGCCGCTGCGGCAGAAGGCCAGATCAGCATCCCGACCTTCGACGACGAGCTCTACCTTGAGTTCCACCGCGGCGTGTACACGACCCAGGCCAAGCACAAGCAGAACATGCGCGACAGTGAGGAAGAGGCGCTGAACGCCGAGAAGTATGCTTCGCTGGCATGGCTTGACGGCAATACGTACCCGAACGCCGAGTTTACCGACGCATGGAAGAAAATCACGTTCAACGATTTCCACGACCTTGCCGCGGGCTCCGGCCTGGGCATCATCTACAAGGAAGCGCAGAAGCAGTTTGACGTGGTTCGGCGCGAGACCAATGAGATCTCCGATGCGTCGATGAAGACCCTTGACGCCAACGTGAACACCGCAGGCGGTACGGGCGTGCCGGTGCTACTGTGGAACCCGCTGGCGTGGGAGCGCTCCGGCATGGTGAGCCTGGATGTGCAGATGCCGCAGGCTGCTGAAGCCATTTCAGTGGTCGATGCGAACGGGAAAACGCTGCCGTCGGAGGTTGTCTCCTCTGACGCGAAAACCAATACGTACAAGCTGCTGGTACGCGCGGAGAAGGTGCCGGCCCTGGGATACGAACTGGTGCATGTGGTGCCGGGCAAGAAGACCTTCGCGAGCGATCTGAAAGCCGAAGACCTTACCCTGGAAAACGACACGCTGCGGGTCAAGGTCGACAAGCAGACCGGTTGCATCACGAGCCTTTACGACAAGCGCGCCAACTTTGAAACGCTTGCAGCGGGCGCGTGCGGCAACGAGCTGCAGGCCTTTGCCGACAACCCCAAGCAGTTCGACGCCTGGAATATCGACCCTGGCACCTACGATGTACCGCCTACGAAGCTCGATATGACGGACTCAGTCGAACTGGTGGAGCACACCCCGACGCGCGCTGCCATTCGCATCCATCGCAAGTGGCAGGGCTCGACGTTTACACAGGAGATCAGCCTGGCGACCGGCGCGGACCATGCTGTCGTAACGACGGATGTCGACTGGCACGAGCGTCACGTTTTGCTGAAGGCGGCTTTCCCGCTGGCGGCGACAAGCCCGAACGCGACGTACGAAATCCCGTACGGCTCGATCCAGCGGCCAACCACCCGCAACAACAGCTTCGAGAAGGCGCGCTTCGAGGTCCCGGCATTGCGATGGGCTGACGAAGGCGACGGCTCGCACGGCTTCAGCCTGCTGAACAACTCGAAGTACGGATACGACGCGGTCGGCAACCTGATGCGGCTCACGCTGCTGCGTTCGCCGGTAAGCCCCGATCCGCAGGCAGACCAAGGCGCGCAGCACTTTGCCTATGCGCTGTACCCGCATGCCGGCGACTGGAAGCAAGGGCTGACCGTGCAGCACGGCTATGACTTCAACTACCCGATGACAGCCACGCAGGTCTCCCCGCATGCCGGCCCCCTGCCGGCAATGTACAGTTACGTTTCCGTATCTTCGCCGACGGTGATCCTGACCGCGATGAAGAAAGCCGAGGACGACGATGCGCTGGTGCTGCGCATGTACGAGTCCGCGGGCAAGAGCGAGCAGATAAAGGTGGAACTGCCGGAAGGCGCGACCACCGCCAAGCTGACCAACCTGATGGAGAAGGAGGACGGCGCGCAGCTGCAGGTTTCCGGACGAATGGCGACAGTGGAGATGCACCCGTACGAGATCCAGACGATCGAGGTGGGCTACAAGCACTGATGTCGGTTTAACGCAAAAGAGACGCCCTGCCGGGTTCGGCAGGGCGTCTCTTTTGCGGAGTGCCGGGGCGAGACAGACGCGCTGCCGGAGGCATAGAATCCTTCCCGGATGAGAACCCCTGCGAGTTCCATCCCAAGGAGTATCGATATGTCGACGATCACCGCGCTTCGGCCCGGCACCTATGGTTTTCCGCTGTCCCTGCGGCAGCAGTACGGCAACTACATCGGCGGTAAGTGGGCGGAGCCCTCGTCCGGCGAATATTTTGAAAATGTAACCCCGGTGACCGGCCAGGTGCTGTGCCGTATCGCCCGCTCGAATGCGGCGGACGTTAACCTGGCGCTCGACGCCGCGCATGCCGCGAAGACCGCCTGGGGCAGGACCTCGCTTGCCGAGCGCAGCCGCATGCTCAACCGAATTGCCGACCGCATGGAAGAGAATCTCGAGATGCTGGCGACCGTCGAAACCTGGGACAACGGCAAGCCGATTCGCGAAACAATGGCCGCCGACCTACCCCTTGCGATCGACCACTTCCGCTACTTCGCCGGCGTGATCCGCGCGCAGGAAGGCGGCATCTCCGAGATCGACGCGACGACCATCGCCTACCATTACCACGAGCCGCTGGGCGTCATCGGGCTCATCATCCCATGGAACTTCCCGATCCTGATGGCCGCGTGGAAGCTCGCGCCCGCGCTCGCCGCCGGCAATACCATCGTCTTGAAACCGGCCGAGCAGACGCCGCTTTCGATTCTTGTCTTGATGGAGTTGATCGAGGACATTCTGCCTACTGGCGTGCTCAACATCGTCAACGGCTTCGGGCTTGAAGCAGGAAAGCCGCTCGCGTCAAGCCCTCGCATCCAGAAGGTCGCGTTCACGGGCGAAACGACCACTGGCCGCCTCATCATGCAGTACGCCTCGCAGAACATCATCCCGGTGACGCTCGAGCTCGGCGGCAAGTCGCCCAACATCTTTTTCGAGGATGTCGCGAGCGCGGACGACGCGTTCTTTGACAAGGCGCTTGAGGGCTTCGCGATGTTCGCGCTGAACCAGGGCGAGGTCTGCACCTGTCCATCGCGCGCGCTCATTCAGGAGAGCCTCTACGACCGATTCATGGACCGCGCCGTCAAACGCGTCAAGGCGATCAGGCAGGGCAATCCGCTCGACAAGAGCACGATGATCGGCGCGCAGGCGTCGAGCGAGCAGCTGGAAAAGATTCTCTCCTACTTGGACATCGGCAGACAGGAAGGCGCCGAGGTACTGGCCGGGGGCAAGCGAGCGGATCTCGACGGCGACCTGGCCGGCGGCTTCTATGTCGAGCCTACGATCTTCAAGGGCAATAACAAGATGCGCGTCTTCCAGGAAGAGATCTTCGGCCCGGTCGTTTCGGTTACTACTTTCCGCGATGAGGACGAAGCGCTCGAGATTGCGAACGACACGCTGTACGGTCTGGGCGCGGGCTTGTGGACGCGCGATATCGGCCGCGCTTTCCGCATGGGCCGCGGCATAGAGGCCGGCCGTGTCTGGACCAACTGCTACCACCTGTACCCGGCGCACGCCGCATTCGGCGGCTACAAGCAGTCAGGCATCGGGCGTGAAAACCACAAGATGATGCTCGACCACTACCAGCAGACCAAGAACCAGCTGATCAGCTACAGCCCTGACGCGATGGGCTTCTTCTAAGTTATGGCTGAGTATCCTGAGCAGGTACTGTGCACCCCGGCAGCCGCCGATCTGATGCAGAAGCTTTCCGCGCGGCATGGAGAGTTGATGTTTCACCAGTCCGGCGGCTGCTGCGACGGCAGCTCGCCTATGTGCTATCCGCGCGGCGAGTTTATGACCGGCGACCAGGATGTTCTGCTGGCGACGCTCGGCGACACGCCGTTTTACATGAGCCGCAGCCAGTTCAAATACTGGAAACACACGCAGCTCATCCTGGATGTGGTGCCCGGCCGCGGCGGCATGTTCTCGCTCGAAGGACCGGAAGGTGTGCGCTTCCACATCCGCTCGCGTATTTTTTCGCAGGAAGAGATTGAGGAGTTACGCGCAGCCGGCCGTATCTAGCCGCTACGCGTCCATCCCGGTCCCCACCACAAAATACTGCACGATATCCTGCCCCGCATTGCGTACATGGTGCAGGCTGTTGCTCTTCATAAACGCAGCCGAGCCGCTGTTCAGGACCGTCGAGGTGCCGTCGATCGTCACCTCGAGATTGCCCTTGACGATGAGCATGAACTCCTCATGCTTGTGGCGGTGCGCCGGGTGGGGCGAGGCGCCGGGCTGCAGCTCTGTTTCGTGGATCTCGATGTGCTCGCCTGACGCGGTCACGCCGTTTGTGATGGCACGGAAGGTGCTTGGGCCATGGCCCTGCTCCTTCATCTGCGCGAACGGAAGCGCGAAGGAGTCGAGCGTTGGCGCGGGGGCGGCAAGCGCCTCGCGCGCGGCGAGCACCGTGAGCAGGGCAGGCAGGGAAGCGGCACAGAATGTGCGTCGTGAATCGTTCATTGGAGAACCTTTCCATGGACATTCGAGGATGTAGAGCAGTGTAGATGGTTGCTTGCACAAGCGGCCAGTCGGCGTTTCGCACAATGCTGTAGCTTCATGTGCTGGGGGTTGCGGATGAGTGGGACAACGCGGGATAAACAATTGTTCGACCTGGGCGGGCGCTGCGCGGTGGTGGTGGGCGGCACCTCCGGCATCGGTCGCGCGATCGCACTGGCGCTGGCGGAGTGCGGTGCTGACGTGGTCGCGAAAAGCCGCCGCTCCGCGGAGGTCGAGAGCGTGGCCGGCGCGATCGAGGCGCTCGGCCGCCAGACTCTTCGGGTGCAGTCCGACGTGCTCGACCGCGCGTCGCTCGAGCACCTTCGGTCAGAAATAATGGAGCGCTTCGGACGTGTCGATATCCTGGTGAACGCAGCCGGGGTTACGCACCGCGCATCGACCCTCGACTGCACGGACGAAGACTGGTCGCGTGTGATGGAGACGAATCTGACCGGCACTTTTCGCTCCTGCCAGATCTTCGGACGAGGCATAGTGCAGCAGGGGTACGGGCGCATCATCAACATCGCATCGCTGGCCAGCTCCGTCGCCTTCCACGGCGTTGCGGCCTATGCCGCGAGCAAGTCCGGCGTCGTGATGCTGACGCGAACACTCGCGGTCGAGTTGTCGCGGGACGGCGTGTGTGTCAACGCGATCGCCCCGGGCGTGTTTCTCACCGACCTCAATCGCGACTTCCTGCTTGGCAGCGGGCGCGGGCAGGAGATCCTGATGCGCACACCGATGGGCCGCTTCGGGCAGATTGATGAAGTGTGTGGAGCGGCTGTCTTTCTTGCCTCGGATGCGGCGTCGTTCGTTTCAGGCGAAATGTTGACGGTGGACGGCGGCTTCCGTGCAAGCGGGGTGAACCAGTGATCGCGCACCCTGACGGGCCGGGGCCCGCGCCGATCGATTCTTTTGTCACAGCCCCGGTACAACAGGCAGGAGCTAAAACGCAACCGTGAAGATTACAAATGCACGTACCAGCGTCTGCTCGCCCGGCCGCAACTTCGTCACGCTGATCGTTGAAACGGACGAAGGCATTACCGGGCTTGGCGATGCGACGCTCAATGGCCGCGAACTCGCGGTCGACACATACCTGGCGGAGCACGTGCTGCCGTGTCTGATCGGGCGCAACCCATTCGATACGGAAGATATCTGGCAGTACCTGTATCGCGGGGCATACTGGCGCCGCGGCCCCGTCACCATGGCTGCGATCGGAGCGGTCGACCTGGCGCTCTGGGACATTAAGGGCAAGGCGCTGGGCACGCCGGTGTATAACCTGCTGGGCGGCCGCAGCCGCACGGGCGTGCTGGTTTACACGCACGCTAATGGCGCGACTGTCGAAGAGTCGCTGGACCACGCTGCCCGGTATGTCGAGGAAGGCTACCTCGCGGTGCGCCTGCAGAGCGGCGTGCCCGGCCTGGCCGCCACCTACGGTGTGCCAAAAGACGGCGCGCCGTACGAGCCTACCACGCGGGGCCTGCCTGCTGAAAGCCTCTGGTCGTCGGAAAAGTACCTGGTGCACACACCCCGGCTGTTTGAGCAGGCGCGCCTGCGATTCGGCGAGGACCTGCACCTGCTGCACGACGCGCACCACCGGCTGACGCCGATCGAGGCAGCCAGGTTGGGCAAGGCGCTGGAGCCGTATCACCTGTTCTGGCTTGAGGATCCGGTTTCGGCGGAGCTTCAGTCCGGCTACGGCCTCATCCGTCAGCACACCACCACTCCGCTTGCGGTGGGCGAGGTGTTCAACTCGATCTGGGACGCGCGGGAGTTGATCGCGAACCAGTGGATCGACTACCTGCGCATGGCGCTTGTGCACGGCGGCGGTTTGACGCACCTGAAGAAAGCCGCGGATTTCGCCGCGCTGTACCACGTGCGCACCGGCTGCCACGGCGCTACCGATCTTTCGCCGATTACCATGGCCGCGGCCCTGCACTTTGGCACGGCGATCCATAATTTCGGCATTCAGGAGTACATGCACCACTCCGCGTTGACGGATGAGGTGTTTCCGCACGAGTACCGCTTTGCCGGCGGCTATATGACGCCGGGCGATGCGCCGGGCCTGGGTGTGACGTACAACGAGGAGCTCGCGCGGCGGTACCCGTACCAGCGCGCGTACCTGCCGGTTAACCGCAAGCTCGACGGCACCCTTACGGATTGGTAACTACCTCTATGCAGGCCGCCGTTTACCCGCGCCGGTGCGCCAGTCTTTTACCAGCGCGCAGTAAGCCTGCGCGGTTTCGGTAACCTGCTCCGGTCGTCCCGCGCGGATTGCCTTCGCGTCCACCAGGTCGCTGCCGACGCCGAGCGCGATGGCGCCTGCATCGAGAAACTCAAGAGCGGTCGCGAGCGTGATACCGCCGGTCGGCAGTAGCGGGATCTCGGGAAACGGTGCATGGACCGCCCGCAGGTAGGGCGCGCCGCCCATGGCCGAGCAGGGAAACACTTTCACCGCGTGAGCGCCGGCCCGCCAGGCCGTAAGTATTTCCGTCGGCGTCAGCGCTCCGGAGATCATGAGCCTGCCCAGTGCGCGGGTCCGCGTAATCACCTCCGGGTGCAGGCTGGGTGAAACCACGAACTCGGCCCCGGCCGCAATCGTCTCCTCGCACTCGGCCACGGTGGTTACGGTGCCCGAGCCGAGCAGCAGGGCGTCGCCGTATTCCATGTGCAGCCGACGCAGCACCTCGGCGGCATTGGGCACGGTGGTTGTCACTTCAATCACGCTGATGCCGCCCGCGACCATGGCGGCTACCAGAGCGAGCGCCTCCTCGAGGCTAGCGGCACGCAGCACCGGTACGATGCCGGCATCCGTGATGCGTTGCAACACTTCATGGGTCATAGCCGGGGCTCCTTCAGCGATGTGTCCGTATGGTATCGCTCGCCATGGCGCGCTCGACTTCCTCAAGCGTCGCCATGCTGGTGTCGCCGGGCGTGGTCATCGCCAGTGCGCCGTGGGCTACGCCGCAGCGGAGCGACCACGCTGCGTCTTTCTGTAGCAGTAATCCGTACAGAAAGCCCGCTGCGAACGAGTCGCCGCCGCCGATGCGGTCCAGCACATCAATCTGCCGTGCTTCTACCGCGACATATTCGCCATCGACCAGCGCCACCGCGCCCCAGTGGTGCGTGCAGGAGCTCGCAGCCGTACGCTGCGTCATGGCGATCGCTCGCAGCTTCGGGTATTGCGCCGCGACACGCCGCAGCATCGCTTCCTCACCTTCAACGCCCTTGAGGCTTACGCCCAGCCGCTCGCGGAAATCCTCTTCCCCGGCAAACAGTATGTCTGCCTTGCGCGTCAGCTCGGAGTTGACCTGCAGCGCGCGCGCGTTGCCGCCGAAGGAGCGCCACAACGATTCCCGGTAGTTCAAGTCGTAGGAGACCAGCGCCCCGGCTTCCCGGGCGGCATCCATGGCCTGCGCAGCAACGGCGGCCGTGCTCTGTGACAGCGCCGCGAACACGCCGCCGGTGTGCAGCGCCCGCGCGCCGCGCGTGACAAAGATGTCTCGCCAGTCGAAGGTGTCGGCGCCGACCTGTGCAATCGCTGTGTGTCCACGGTCAGAGCAGCCGAGCGGCGAGCGAGAGCCGAAGCCGCGCTCCACGAAGTTCAGCCCGTTGCGCGTCTCGCGTCCAACGCCGTCGTAGGGTCGCCACTGCAGCAGGCCGGTGTCAACGCCGCCCTGCAGCACGAGATCTTCGACCAGCCTGCCGACCGGGTTGTCGGCCAGCGCGGTGGCGATTGCGGTTTTGAGGCCAAAGCAGCGGCGCAGGCTGCGCGCCACGTTGTACTCGCCTCCGCCCTCCCACACCGCGAAGCGCCGGGTGGTATGGATGCGCCCTTCGCCCGGGTCGAGGCGCAGCATTACCTCGCCCAGGCTCACCAGGTCCCATCGAGGCTCACGGGGCGGCACGTCGTGTTCCGCAGGTACGGTCATGCAGTTCCTTCACGGCGCGGAGCGGAACACGCGCTTCGGTCGAGTTTAGAAGAAAAATACCTCGCGCGATGGACGTTACGAGCGGGCAGAAAACGAATGAAGAGGAAACACATCAGGCCGCCAGATAGTATCTTTGAGATTGAATGCGATCGAATGAACTGCTGACGACAGACGCCACAATGCTTCGCGTGTTGCCGGTTGGCGCCGATGCACTCGCGACAGGCGGTGTTCACTTCCGGTGCTGGGCGCCGGGCCGTAGCGGCGTTGCCGTTCTGGTCGACGGCCACCCCGCGCTGCCGATGGAGCGCGATGGCGAGGAGTACTGGGTGGCCCTGGCGTCCGATGCGAAGCCCGGCGATCGCTACAAGCTTCAACTGGACGGGGCCGAGGCGTACCCGGACCCCGCGTCGCGCCGGCAGCCCGATGGGCCCCACGGCTCGTCCGCAATCGTAGACCCGGCCGGCTACCGGTGGAGCCGGGAAGAAAGCGCTTGGCCCGGCCGCTCGATCGAAGGCCAGGTGATGTATGAGCTGCACATCGGCACGTTTACCCGGGAGGGTACCTACGCCGCGGCGGAGCGTGAGTTTCCACGCCTCGCGGATCTCGGTATTACCACTCTTGAGGTGATGCCGCTTGCCCAGTTCAGTGGGCGGTGGGGCTGGGGCTACGACGGCGTCAACCTGTTCGCGCCGCACAACGCTTACGGCACGCCCAATGAACTGCGCCACTTCATCGACTCCGCGCACCGGGCCGGTCTCGGGGTCGTGCTCGATGTGGTGTACAACCACCTTGGCCCCGACGGGAACTACCTGGCCCAGTTCTCAAAAGGCTATTTCGCGAAGGTTGCGACCGAGTGGGGCGACTCCATGAGCTTCGATGGAGAGGACTCCCTGCCGGTTCGCGAGTTCTACCTGGCCAATGCGGCGTACTGGATTCGCGAGTTCCATTTCGACGGCTTGCGCCTCGACGCCACGCAGTCCATCACGGACAATCTCAATTTCGGGAAGCACATCCTGCAGGAGATTGGCGAAGCTGCCCGTGCAGCCGCGGGAGGCCGTCCCATCCTCCTCATCGCCGAGAACGAGCCGCAGGACACGAAGCTGATGTATCCGGTCGAGCAAGCAGGCTATGGGCTGGATGCGATGTGGAACGACGACCTGCACCACTCGATGATGGTGCGGCTTACGCTCAAGCGCGAGGCCTACTACTCCGACCATCTGGGGCTGGCGCAGGAGTTTGTTTCCGCGGCCCGACACGGCTTCCTGTTTCAGGGCCAGTTCTACGGCTGGCAGGGTAATACGCGTGGAAGTTCCACCCGCGACATCGCCCCCGCAAAGTTCATCACCTTCCTCGAAAACCACGACCAGGTGGCGAATACCGACACCGGCTCGCATGTTCGTCTCCGCAGCCACCCCGGTGTGTACCGCGCCATGACGGCATTCTGGCTGCTGATGCCCGGCACCCCGATGTTCTTCCAGGGACAGGAGTACGGCGCCGAGTCGAAGTTTCTCTACTTCTGCGACCATGCTGAGAAGCTTGCCGATGCGGTACGCGAGGGACGCGAGGTCTTTCTGGGACAGTTCCCGAGCCTCGCCAGCCGCGACGCACTGGACGCCATCCCGGACCCCTGCGCCGAGGAGGCGTTTCAGCGTTCCAAGCTGGACCCGAACGAGGCAGACAGACGGCCGCAGATCCTTGCGCTGCACCGCGAACTGCTCAACCTGCGACGGACCGATCCGGTGCTGGCCCGGCAGAGGGCCGGCGAGCTGGATGGCGCGGTCCTGTCGTCGGACTGCTTTGTCCTTCGCTTTGTTGCGGAAGACGGCGGGGACCGGCTGCTGGTCGTAAACTTCGGCCTCGACCTTGAGCTGCGGCATGCGCCCGAACCGCTGCTTGCCGCGCCGCTCGGCTGCTCCTGGGCCATGGCCTGGAGCAGCGACGACCATCGCTTTGGCGGCGGCGGCGCTGTACCACCTGTATCGGCAATGGGCTGGAATATCCCGGGAGCCTCGGCTTCGCTCCTTGTGCCGGGCCCGCTGCCGAAGGAATCAGCTCCGATTCAGCCGGATTGAGTCGGTTCACAGGGCAGCCGCGCATCTCAACCGGCTCGCCCTGTCACCGGCTCGTCCCCATCACACCTCTCTAACGCTAAGGACATCCAGATAATGCCAGTACCCCGCTTTCCTGTTTTCACCCGCACCATCCATCTCGACGCTGACGGACCCGGCAGTGACACCCGCGCCGCGCGCAGCTTGTACAACGAGTGGATCGTGACCAACGGCATCGGCGGCTACGCCTCCGGCACTCTCTCCGGCATCAACACGCGTCGCTTCCACGGCTGGCTCATCGCCGCGCTGCCAGCGCCGCACGGCCGCACCATGATGCTCAACCAGCTTGAGGAGACCCTTACCATCGATGGCAAGCAGCACAAGCTCGTCGCCGAGGACGTTGCCCGCGCCTCGCAACTGGAGCTTGTCAGCCCTAACCTTGCCGAGTTCAGGCTGGAAGACGGGCTACCGGTCTGGACCTATCGCTGCGAGAACTTCGAGCTCGAAAAGCGCGCATGCATGGTTTACCGGCAGAACACCACCTTCATCCGGTACAGGCTTCTGCGCGGCAGCAATGCCTGCCTTGAGCTTCGGCCGTCGATCGATATTCGCCCGCACGAAGGTGCGCTTGCCGGCCCCAACGTTATGGACTACCGGCTTACCGCAACCGCGAAGGGCTACGAGGTTTCCTGCTCGCCGGATATTCCGCCGCTTTTGTTTTCCATCGATGGCAGCGATGCCATGTTTCGCTTGTTCCAGGAGGAGATCCACAGCCTCGAGTACCGGAACGAGCAGGAACGGGGATACGACTGGGAGGGCAGGCTCTGGTCGCCGGGCTGCTTCTCCGCGAAGCTGGCACAGGGCGAAAGTGTGTCGCTGTGCGTCTCGAGCGAAAGCTGGGACCGGGCGGAGACGCTGCCGGTCGAGCAGGCTTTCGCCATCGAGAAGGAGCGCCGCCGCCGCCTGCTGAGCACCGCCCCTGAGGCCGCGCGCTCCGGCATGGGCCCGGAGCTGGTTTTTGCCGCCGACCAGTTCCTCATCCTGCCCGTGGGCCGCGCCGCGGATACGGTGCGGGCGCAGGCCGTGGGCGAGGAGATCCGCACGGTCATCGCGGGCTACCACTGGTTTACCGACTGGGGCCGCGACACCATGATCTCGCTCGAAGGCCTGACGCTCTCGACCGGGCGCTACCGGGAAGCGGAGTTCATCCTGCGCAGCTTCGCCGAGTACATCCGCGATGGCCTGATCCCCAATATGTTTCCAGAGGGCAATACCTCCGGGCTTTATCACACCGCAGATGCGACGCTCTGGTTCTTCCACGCGATCGAGCGCTATGTTCAGGTGACGGGCGATGCCGAGATTCTCGAGTTTCTGGCGCCGCGCATGGCGGAGGTCGCGGATGAGCACCTGCGCGGCACCCGCTTCGGCATCCGTGTCGACCCCGAGGACGGCCTGCTGTGCCAGGGAGCGCCCGGTTACCAACTCACCTGGATGGACGCGAAGGTCGGCGACTGGGTCGTCACCCCGCGCCGCGGCAAGGCGGTCGAGATCAATGCGCTGTGGCATAACGCGCTGTGCCTGCTCGCAGGCTGGCTCGACAAACTGGGCGACACGACCGCGAGCAGCCGCTACAGACGCCATGCGGAGCAGGCGCGCAAGAGCTTCGGCGAAAAGTTCTGGTTTGCAGAGGGCGGCTATCTGTACGACGTCGTCGAAGCCGAGCCTGAGGCGAGCACGGTGGTCAATGGGAACGACCGGGCCTGCCGTCCGAACCAGGTGCTCGCCATTTCACTCGAGCACCCTATCCTTGCCCGGGAGCACTGGGGTGCCGTGCTTGCCAAGGTGAAGGCCGAGCTGGTCACGCCGGTCGGCCTGCGGTCCCTGGCCCCGGGCAGCCCCGGGTACATGCCCCAGTACTCCGGCGACCTGAAAACCCGCGATGCCGCCTATCACCAGGGTACGGTATGGGGCTGGCTGATCGGCCCGTTTGTCGACGCGTGGCTCAGGGCCTACCCAGACGACCTGGCGACGGCGTCCGGCTTTCTTGAAGGCTTTCAAAAACATTTGTGCGAAGGCGGCATCGGTACGATCAGCGAGGTGTTCGACGCCAGCGCGCCATTTACGCCTCGCGGCTGTATCGCCCAGGCCTGGAGCGTGGCGGAGGTTTTGCGGCTGACCGTGCTGCTTCATCGCGCCGAAGCACCTGCTAACGCGTGACCCGGAAGGCCTTGTCCACGATGGCTTGGGGGTTGTCGCCTGCCGGCAGCAGGGTAAACAGTGTTCCGTAAACCGGCTCGTGCCTGAAGTTGCGGCTGAACGTGCGAACGACTGAAACATCGCCCGAGCGCACGTCGGCTGCAAGCAGCAGGTGTTGATCGGCGGAGAAAGCCAGCGCGCCGGGCCCGCTGCCCACATGCACCGTGTTGATCCGCTTGCCGTCGTCGATCGAATACACGCCGACCGAATCCGCCTGCCCGTTCGCAACCCACAGCATGGCATTATCCGCGCTGATGACGCCGTAGGCCGGGTGGGAGCCGATCAGCGAAGCCCCGCCAACCTCGTTCGTGCCGGTCGCGATCTCTGACACGGTGTCGGCCTGCTCGTTGGTGACGAAGATTTCGCCGCCGTCCGGCTTGAGCACCAGCCGCACCGGTCGTTGCCCCACGTCGAGCAGCGCCAGCATACGGTCCGGCTCGGGCGCGGCCTGCTCATGCCTGCGAGGCTGAGGCACGGTGCGTAGACCCACGGCCATGACCTGGTGCCCGTCAGAGCAGGCGATGAATGCCTTGCTCGAGTCGGGAAGAATGGCGATGCTTCCGGCGCCTGGGCAGCCGGGAAAAGACGCCCGGAGCTTTGGCAGGTCGTTGGCCGAGGTCCCAAGCACGCTGACGCTGCCGCTCCGGCGATTGGCGACAACCAGCGTTGACCCATCGGGAGAGACGGCGATCGCCCCCGGCGCTTCGCCCGCGCCGACCGGGCCCAGTACCCGGAGTGTGGCTGCGTCGACGACGGTGATGTTATTCGATTCGCTGTTCGCCACATAGATGCGAGCGCCCTGGCGATCGATCGCCACGGCTGACGGGGCCCGCCCGAGGGCGACCGTCGCGACGACTCGGTTCGATTCCGCGTCGATCACCGCGAGCGAGCCACGGCCGGTGGGTAAACCCTGGCTAACCGCGAAGATCTCGTTTCGAGTGGGACTGGCCACGAGCGCAACCGGGTGAGGGCCCACCTGCAGCGTGGTCTCAGGGCGAAGCGCAACGAGATTGAGCACGGAAATGGTGTTGCCGCCGGCGTTCGCGACATAGGCGTATTCGCGGTAATCGGCAGGGTAGTGCGGAAAGGCGCCGGTGTTGCAGCCGGCAGAGAGCAGCAGCGCCGCCAGGCAGGAACAAGCGAGTTGTGCGCGAAGGCGAGGTTTGGCGGAGGGTGGACGCATGATGCTCTTTGACACTGTACGCGACAGTGAACGCCGCGCAGCAGAAAGGCCGCGCTGAGGCGGCCTTTCTGCAGAAGCGGAGGCATTGGCTAGACCGTAACCGCCTGTGTTGCCGTAGCGCCTCGCGGTACATGCCTGCCGACGATCGCGGCGATCTGCGCGGCCTCTTCCATGAGCTGCGTGAACTGCTCCGGGTAGAGCGACTGGGCGCCGTCTGAGAGCGCACGGTCCGGCTGGTTGTGCACCTCGACGATGAGGCCGTCGGCGCCGCACGCGACCGCCGCGCGCGCCATCGAGAGTACCTTGTCGCGCTTGCCGGTGCCGTGGCTGGGGTCGACGACGATGGGCAGGTGCGACAGCTGCTGTGCCGCGGGCACCACGCTCAGGTCAAGCGTGTTGCGGGTGTGGTCGGCAAAGGTGCGAATGCCGCGCTCGCACAGGATGACCTCGTAGTTGCCCTCGCTCATGATGTACTCGGCGGCCATCAGCAGCTCTTCAAGTGTCGCGGACATGCCGCGCTTCAGCAGCACGGGCTTGCGCTTGCGGCCAGCGGCGCGCAGCAGCGAGTAGTTCTGCATATTGCGCGCGCCGATCTGGATGACATCGGCATACTCGGCGACCAAGTCGAGCGCTTCCGAGTCGATGGCTTCGGTGACGATGCGCATGCCGGTGCGTTCGCGAATTTCAGCCATGATGACGAGTGCTTCTTCACCCAGCCCCTGGAAGGCATAGGGCGAGGTGCGGGGTTTGTAGGCGCCCCCGCGGAAGAACCGCGCGCCTGCAGTGGCGACGGCATCGGCTGTGCTGAAGGCCTGATCGCGTGTTTCGATCGAGCAGGGGCCCGCGATAACCATCAGGTCGCGCCCACCCACCGTGATATCGGTGCCGGGAAAGCGGATGATGGTGTCTTCTTCCTTCACATCGCGCGAGACCAGCTTGTAGGGCTTTGAAACGCGAATGACCTCGGCGACGCCGGAAAGCTCGGTAAGGCTGGACTGGTCGACCTCACCCTTGTTGCCGGTGATGCCGATGGCGGTGCGCTGGGCGCCGGGCAGCGCGTGCGGGCGCAGGCCCAGAGCTTCGATCCGGTCACAGACGGCTGCGATCTGCTCGGGGGTCGCGTGCGACTTCATAACGACAAGCATGGAGAAACCTCTGAGTCAGTGTAACCCGCACGATCAGGAATGTTTATCGAAGTGAGCGGGAAGAGCTGCGCCGGGAGTGCCGGCGTTGCGCCGCGAACGCAGCAGCACCAGCCCAAGGTAGCCCAGCTGCAGCAGCCAGGCAAAGCCGTAGGCGAGCAGGACGTGCCGATGAGCCATGTCGTGCGTGTAGGTAGCCCAGAAGCCGCTCATGCGCGGTCTCCCGCCGGGAGGCTGCTCGTACTCAGGCGTGCCGGTTCGTTGAGCAGGGCTTGCGCCACGGCATCCTCGGCACGCTGCTCGCGCACGGCAGTGCGATAGCGCAGCGAGGCGACGAATAGGCCCCACATGAGCCATCCGGCCATGTTCCACCAGACGGCGGGCATCATGCTGGGGTCCATGCCGGTGCCGGGGCCGCCGGCGAAGACCGGGCCGGGGTGCTGGGTGCGCCACCAGCGGGTGCTCATATAGACCAGCGGCACATCCAGGTAGCCGAAGATAGCCATGACGGCGGCCAGGGTGCGCGTTGATGTCCCTTCAGAAAAGCTTCGCAGCAGGAGGTAGGCGAGATAGATAAGCCACAGGATCAGCGTTGAGGTAAGGCGCTCGTCCCATGTCCACCAGATGCCCCAGGCCGCGCGGCCCCAAAGCGAGCCGGTGACCAGCCCGACCGTGCAGAAGACCACGCCCATCTCCGCCGAGGCGAGCGCCAACGCATCAGCCTGCATGGCCCGGGCGCGGTTCCGGTGCCGCAAAACCAGGTAGGTGATGGAGCAGAGCAGGTTCAGTGCGAAAAAGATCGAGGTGCCGATCCAGGCAGGGAAGTGGTAGTAAAAGATGCGGCTCAGGTCGCCCTGCGCGGCATCCGCCGGTACCACAAAGAGCGCGACGTGCAACCCCCAGCCCAGCACCAGCAGGGTCGCCACCAGCCAGACTGTTTGCAGCACTTTCATCCCACTCCTTTGCAGTTCCAGTCTAAATCCCCGGGGTGCGGCTCACATTTCTACAGGTGCATCTCACTGTGAGCAAATACACTTGCGTTCAGACAGTTGGAGGGTAGTGGCGGATGGCGATCTTGGTCCTGGTGATTGGTACGGCGGTGTTCGCAATCGGAATCGTGGGGCAGTTCATCCTGGGCAAGCGCCACCGGCACCAGATCCAGGCAGGAGACCGCAGGGGCCTGCGGCTGGTGTTGACGCTGGCCGCGATCATTGTCGGCGCGTGGATGGTGATTGCCTCCGCAACCCACGTGCTGCACAACCATGCGCGTGTGCAGCATGGGAACGTGACGGCGACGCCTTAGCTTTTTCACTCCACACGTATGGAAATTGCTCTAGTTTTCCGCGTGCAGCACCAGCCCGAACAGCAGGACCGCGGCAGTCGTGAACACGATGTCATACCCGGCGAGCAGCTTGATCCAGAAGACCGGATCGCTTTCCCCAGTAAAAATGGCGGTAGCGCCGGAAGTCATTGCGAGCAGCGCGGGGATGAAAATCGGGAACAGCAGGAGCGGCAGCAGCAGTTCCCGGGAGCGGGCGCGCATGGACAATGCCGCGAAGAAGACGCCGTTGCCGACCAGCGACCATGTCCCGAACGGCAGCAGCAGGAGCAGCAGCGCGGCGCTGCCTTTGACCTCGAGGTTGTAGAAGATGGTGAACGGCAGTGCGAGCACCAGTTCGACCGCTGTGACGTATAGAAAATTTGCCATGGCCTTACCGAGGAACAGCGATGACGGTGGCGCGGGGCTCATGCGCTGGGCATCGAGAACGCCGCCGCGCAGCTCGCGCGACCACGCCTGGTTGAGTGCGCCTGTTGAGGCGAACAGGATCGCAACGCACAGGATGCCCCCCGCAATTTGGCGCGACCCGGCGCGGGTGGGGTCGAAGGCGAGCGAGAACAGCACGACGACCAGCAGCGCCAAAAAGAGCATCGCGTTGAGCGCGTCTTTTGAGCGCCATTCGAGGCGCAGGTCCTTGAGCAGCTGCACCCACACGGCTTGGCAGTAGAGCTTTATTTGCTTCTGTAACGTCACCGGATACACACCGGCTCGCTCCGCAGTTCGCCGTCACGCAGCAGCAGCAGCTCGTCGGCGAGCGGTTCAGCGAGTTCGCGCTGGTGCGTGGTCAGCACGATCGTCGTGCCGCGATCGCGCTGGCGCGCGAGCAGGGTGAGCATGGCCTGCGCGCTTTCCGCGTCCATGTTCGAGAAGGGCTCATCGAGCAGCAGCAGCGACGGCCGGGAGAGCAGCACGCGCGCCAGCGAGACCCTCTGGCGCATGCCTTGCGAGTAGGCGCGCACCGGCTTCGTGAGCCGGGGGTCAAGCGCGACTGCCTGCAACGCGTCGGACGGTGAAAGGCAGGCACGCGGCGCGTACAGCTCGGCGAAGTATCGCAGGTTTTCGACTGCCGTGAACTCCTCGTAGAGCATGGGCGCGTGGCTCATATAGCCGATGCGGTCGCGTACGTTCTCCGGCTGCTCGCCCCACGCGGAGACAGAGCCGAAGGATGGCCGCAGCAGGCCGGCGAGGATGCGCAGCAGGGTGGATTTGCCCGCGCCGTTGGGGCCGAGCAGCAGGGAGCAGCGCGCTGGTTCGAGATCAAGGCTGATGTGCCGCAGGACCGAGGAGGCGCTGTAGATGTGGGAGACATCGTGTAGCGCGATCGTTGAGATTTGCGGGGCGTCAGCCTGGACGGGGGTCATCGCTTACAATTCCGTATCGCGCCCGGCGCCTTTCTTGGAGCGCGGCGGGGCCATTTCGAGGCAACGGTCGGAGACGCGCACGGGGTTTGCCATTTTGCCGACGGCGGCGCGGGTAAAGGCCCGGTATAGACGGTTGACATCGACTCTCTGTCCGGTGCGGATCTCGCGGTCAGCCGCTGCGTGCATAGCCGAGAGCAGCTCGTCGCGCAACTCGTTGAACAGCTTGTCGATGTAGAGGTAGGGCACCGGACCAGCCTAGCAGCTTGCTAGCGGGCCGGGTGCAGCGCGGCGGTTGTATTTGCGGCGGGTTTTGCGTTGGGGGCGGGTGCGTACTTCGACGCGCACTTGGCCTGCAGTTCCGTCGCGTGGAACACGCCGTCGCGGCCGTACATGCCGATGGCGAGGGCCTGGGCATTGTCCTTGAAGGTGTCGGGCGGCGGCTCGGTGCTGTCGTACTCGACCGGCAGGCGCTTATCGTTTTCAATCAGCACAAAACGCGCGCCGACGCCGTGGTGGTCGATGGAGCCGGGCTTAACGTTGCCGGCGACGCGCAAATGGCGCGTATAGGCCTTCGCGCCCATGGTCTGGAGCTCGTTGATGGTGACGTAGTAGCTCTTGTTGGCCTGCGTCGCGGTCACGGCGAGGTAGCCGATGACGGCGAGCACGATGAGGACCGCGACCGTAATACGGGTGGACTGCGGGCGCGATGTGTGGGGGGCAGGCGACATGCTTAGCTCAAGGGTAGGAGCCTGTCGGAGCGGCGTCAAGGATTTGCGCGGGAACGGTACCGTCCGGTCGAGGCGCTTCCCAACGCTTTTGCGCGTTTTCCCTACGAGTGGGGAGGGTGACTTTGCGGCATGTGGCTTTCCTTGACGGAAAAGCCACGCGGAGAGCTGTTGGTCCATTTAGGGGTTTAGGTAAATCGCTTTTCATCCGCGTATCATCAGAACATTCAGCCCGCCCCAACCCCAGGGCCGCCGAGAGGGATTTGATGACCAACCCAGCTACCGTGCAGACGACGCCCGAACGGGCCACCGAAATACTTGAGCCGCGTAACGAGTGGATCGCAGCCCGCAGGCAGGAGGCGGCGCGCTCAAGCGATACGAACATGAGCCAGATGCACTTCGCGCGGCTGGGGCGCATTACCGAGGAGATGGAGTTCGTGGCGCGGCGTGAGAATATCTCCGCCGAGCTGATCCGCGCCGAGATCGCCAAGGGCACGATGATTATCCCGGCGAACATCAACCACCCTGAGGTGGAGCCGATGGCGATCGGCATCGAGACGCGCTGCAAAGTGAATGCGAATATCGGCAACTCGGCCGTGACCTCGAATATCGATGAAGAGCTGCGGAAGCTGCACATGGCAGTGCAGCACGGCGCCGATACGGTGATGGATCTGTCGACGGGCGGCGCGATTCCCGAGATTCGCGACCGGATTCTGCGCCACTCGCCGGTGCCGATCGGCACGGTGCCGCTGTACGAGGCGCTGACGCGCGTGAAGCGGGTCGAAGACCTGAATATTGATATGTACCTCGAGGTGATCGAGGAGCAGGCGCAGCAGGGGGTCGATTACTTCACGATCCACGCGGGCGTGCTGATCCAGTACGTTCCGATGGTGGCGAAGCGCATCACGGGCATCGTGAGCCGCGGCGGCGCGATCATGGCGCAGTGGATGACGGCGCACCACAAGCAGAACTTCCTGTACGAGAACTTCGACCGCATCACGAAGATAATGGCGAAGTACGACGTGAGCTACTCACTGGGCGACGGGCTGCGGCCGGGCTCGGTCGCGGATGCGAGCGACGAAGCGCAGTTCGCAGAGCTGAAAACGCTGGGCGAGCTGACGCGCGAGGCCTGGAAGAGCGATGTGCAGGTGATGATCGAAGGCCCGGGGCACGTGCCGATGGACAAGATCAAGGAGCAGGTCGAGAAGGAGATGGAGCTGTGCGACGGCGCGCCGTTCTATGTGCTGGGGCCGCTGGTCACGGACATTGCGCCGGGCTACGACCACATCACGAGCGCGATTGGCGCGGCAATGATCGGCTGGCATGGCGCTTCGATGCTGTGCTACGTGACGCCGAAAGAGCATCTCGGCCTGCCGAACGAGAAGGATGTGAAGGACGGGATGATTGCGTACAAAATCGCGGCACATGCGGCCGATATCGCGCGACACCGGCCGGGCGCGCAGGACCGCGATGACGCGATCAGCTATGCGCGGTACACGTTCGACTGGGAGAAGCAGTTCGCGTTGTCGCTGGACCCGGAAACGGCGCGCGCGATGCACGATGAGACGCTGCCGGACGATTACTACAAGGAAGCGGCGTTCTGCTCCATGTGCGGTCCGAAGTTCTGCTCAATGAACTGGTCGAGCAAGGTGGATGAGTTTAATAAGGAAGTACACGGGCTGGAGAAGAAGGATTTATCGGGATTGGTGGTATTGCAGGCGGGGATGCTGGGGGCGAAGAACTAAGACACTGCGACGTTGGAAGGGTATCCCCTCCAACGTCGTGTTCGTGCCCGCGTCTGCTGCAACTCCTGGCTGGAAGGTGGTCGTTGGGTCAAAAAGATGAAGTTACTCTGCCTTCAGTGAAGGCGTTAAAGTCCCGGCTACTCTCCAATTCAGAGAGCGCTTCCAATTGGATACATCAGTGGGGCGTCATGATCACATCCTATAGTCTGATAGCCATTTGGTGCTTGGTCCTGTTTGTTCTTCATCACGTACTAAAGATGCCCATTGCCTGGTGGGTGGCTGAGCTCAGTGCAATTGGGATAATTTGCCTAAGCCAAGTGCCCGTGCTGTTCGACATTGTGCGATTCATCCGTCAATATGTTCGACGTAGAAGGCAGGGCTATCCAAGTCCTTTCGATGAGAGGCTCGCAAGAGAGCTAGAGCTAGTCACTTTCCTGCAAGCCTTTCCTCAACGATGGTTATTGGATTTAGAGGAACGCTTACTCATTGAGGTGGAAATATCTAAGTATTTGGTTGAGGGAGCATCAGTAATGACTACTGGCGTAGCTGCTGTTCTGGCTGCCTATATTGCTGTTAAGGGTGGAGTCTTTATTGCAGTCAATAGCTCCACTTTTTTAAATCCTTCTGTTGTTTGCCTCGCTCTACTGCTGCCAGCTATTATCGGCTGCCTAACTCTCGCAGGCGATAGGCATGTCATGCGTCGGTTAGCTTGGGCGGCACACGTTGCATCGCGTAATGGACTTGAAAACTTTAGCCTTGGGAGTCGAGCTCTCTTAGCAGAAACGTATAGTCAAACGCGATCTCCTTGAGGTAATCGTACCGTCCGCTGGCGCCGCCGTGGCCTGCGGTCATGTTCGTGTGCAGCAGGACCGGTTTTGCTCCGGTGTTGAGGGTGCGAAGCTTCGCGATGTACTTGGCCGGCTCCCAGTACATGACCTGCGAATCGTTCAGCGAAGTTTTGACCAGCATCGCGGGGTACGCGGTCTCGCGCAGGTTGTCGTAGGGCGAGTAGCTGAGCATCGTCTCGAAAGCCTCGGGCTCGTTCGGGTTGCCCCACTCCTCGTACTCGGGCACGGTGAGCGGCAGGGAAGCGTCGAGCATCGTGTTCATCACATCCACAAACGGCACCTGCGACAGCACGGCCCGGAACAGGTCGGGCCGCATGTTCGTGACGGCGCCCATGAGCAATCCGCCGGCGGAGCCGCCCTGGATCGAGACGCGCGCGGGGTCGCCGTAGCCATTGGCGAGCAGATGCTCGGTAACGGCGATGAAGTCGGTGAAGGTGTTGCGCTTGTGCTGGAGGCGGCCCGCATCGTGCCAGGGCTTGCCCAGGTCGCCGCCGCCGCGGATGTGCGCGTAGGCCAGCACGAAGCCGCGATCGAGCAGGCTGAGGCGGTTTGAGTTGAAGCCGAGGGGGAGCGGGTAACCGTAGGAGCCGTAGCCGTAGACGTGCAGAGGGTTTTGCCCGGGCTGCCGCTTGTCGGCGCGGTACACGAGCGAGATTGGCACCGCTGTGCCGTCGCCCGCGATGGCGTTGATGCGCTCTGAGCGGTAGAGCGTGCGGTCGAAGCCGCCGGGTACCTCCTGCTCTTTTTTGAGAAGGCTGGCGCCTGTTTTCACGTCGTAGTCGAACACGGAAGCGGGCGTGACGAGCGACTGATAGTTGTAGCGCAGCAGCTCCGTTTCGAACTCGGGATTGCTGCCCAGGTGCACGCTGTAGGCCGGCTCAGGGAAGCGGATTTCCGCTTCGCGCGCTACCTCGGGCCCTGCGCCCGCGAAGTGCAGCACGCGCAGGTGCTCAAGGCCGCCGTGACGCTCGGCGGCGACGGCAAAGTTCGCGAACAGCGAGACGTCTTCCAGCATCACATCGTCGCGGTGCGCGATCTGCTCGGTCCAGTGCTCCGGGGCCGGCTGGTCGACGGGCGTGGTGACAAGCCGGAAGTTGCGCCCGCGATCGTTGACGCGAATGTAGAGCAGTCCATTGCGATGGTCGGTGTAGTACTCGACGGCATCGCGGCGAGGCGCGATCAGAATGGGCTTTTGCTCCGGGGCATCCGCCGGCAGAAGGCGTCCTTCGCTGGCCGTGTGGCTGCCGCTCTCGATGATGATGTACCTGCCGTCACGGGTGCGGCCGGCGCCCAGGTTGAAGCGCTCGTCGGTCTCCTCGAAGACTAGGGCGTCCTCGGTGTGGGGCGTGCCGAGGACGTGGCGAAACAGGTGGTCCTGGCGCTTCTGTACTTCGTCCTCAGTCGTGTAGAAGAGGGTGCGGTTATCCGCTGCCCACACGATGGAGCCGACACGCTCGACGCGCTCGGCCAGCAGCTCGCCGGTGCGCAGGTCTTTGACCTGGAGCGTGTACTGGCGAAAACCGGTGGTATCTGTCGAAAAGGCGAGCAGCTTGCCGTCGTCCGACACCGTTACGCTGCCCACAGCCATGAAGTTTTGCCCCTGCGCCATCGCTTCCACGTCGAGCATGACCTCTTCCGGGGCGCTCTCAAACGTTTCGCGGGTGCCGCGCTTGCGGCAGTACACCGGGTACTGCGCGCCCTGGGTCGTCCGCGCGTAGTACCACCAGTCCTTGTCTTTCGTGGGGACGCTGCTGTCGGTTTCCTTGATGTGCGACAGCATTTCGCGGTAAAGCTCCGCCTGCAAGGCCTCAGTATCTGCCATGTTCGCGGCGGTCCAGGCATTTTCAGCATGCAGGTACGCCTGCACTTCTTCGCTTTCCTTGTTGCGCAGCCAACTGTAGTCGTCGTGCAGGGTTTGTCCGTGCAGGGTGACGGTTTTCGGTTCCTTGCGGGCGACGGGTGCTGCGGCTGCGGGAGTATTCATTTTGCAAGGATACTGTGCCGCAAAGTCAGTCTGCGGGGTTGCGGGCAACGCAATGCGAGGAATCAGCGCCTTATCACGCATAGGCTTCGTGGCGGAAGAATGGCCACCTGCGTAAGGAGATTGGCATGGCAAAGCAAAAGATGATGATCGGTATGGCGTTGAGTATGGCGCTGGGTACAGGGATCGCCGTGGCACAGGCGGGCGGCGCGGGCGGTGCACAGCAGCCGAGCGGGGGTACGCCCAGCGGCGCGACCTCCCCTAACTCTCCCGGCGGCATGAACTCGCAGGCTCAGATGAACGGCATGTCGGGCAATGGGGCATCCATGCAGGACAAGATGTTTCTCAGGAAAGCTACCCAGGGCAGCAACTTTGAGATCCAGACCGCGAACCTGGCGATGCAGAAGAGCAGCAGCGACGATGTGAAGCAGTTCGCGCAGATGATGATCCAGGACCATACCAAGCTGAACGACGGGATGAAGCCGGTCGCGTCAGAAGCAGGAGTGACACCGCCAACCGGCATCTCGAAGAAGGATAAGGTCGTTTACAAGCAACTGCAGGGTCTTAGCGGCGACGCGTTTGACAAGGCCTACATTCAGGCGATGGTGAAGGACCACACCGAAGACCTGAAGCAGTTCAAGATGGAGGCGAACAACGGGCAGCTGGCGAGTGAGAAATCCGCCGCCGAACAGGGTGCCCAGGTCGTAGACATGCACTTGCAAAAGGCACAGGCCCTGGCGCAAGCGCATAACGTCTCATCCGGTATGTAATCGGCACGCTGCACTGTAGGGAACAAGGCCCGCCGCGAGCGGGCTTTGTTGCGTCCGGGCTTTTGCCGTTTCTTCTCGTACAATCAGGGGTGCATGATGCGTATCCGGCTTAGGCTTGCCCTGTTTCTGCTTCTCCTGCTCCCCGGAGCAGGCTTTTTGTGTGCGCAGGCGGTCAAGGACCTGCCGAGGCCCACGGACTATGTCAGCGACGATGCGCACCAGCTTTCACCCCAGGTTGTGGCGCACCTGAACCGCCTGTGCGGCGCGGTGGAGCGGCAAGCACACGCGCAGATCGCCGTGGTTACCGTAAGCGATACGGCGGGCGAGCCTATCAGCGACTATGCCGTGCAGCTGGAAGACGCCTGGAAAGTGGGCGCGAAAGGCTCGGACCGCGGCGTGATCGTGCTGGTTTCGATCAACGACCGCAAATGGTTTATCTCGACAGGGTACGGGCTTGAAGGCGTGATCACCGATGAGCGTTCCGGCATTATCGGGCGCCAGATGCAGCAGTATCTGCGGGTAAGCCAGTACGACCAGGGCGTGACGCTGGGGACCGAGCAGCTTGCCGGGTTGATCGCCCAGGACGCAGGCGTACAGCTGCGCACGGCCCGTCAGCAGGTGGGGCCGGTAGAGCAGCAGCCGCACATGGGTAAGGCCGGCAAGCTGATCCTGGCAGGTGTTTTTCTGCTGATCTTTATCCTGGCGGCGCGTACGGGCATGTTGCCGTTTCTGTTAGGCATGTTTATGGGCGGCGGCTTCGGCGGGGGCGGGGGCGGCGGCCGTAATGATGATGATGGGGATGGATTCTCAGGCTTTGGCGGTGGTGGCACGGGCGGCGGCGGGGCCGGTGGCAGCTTTTGATTTGTTGATGAACGATAACCGGTAGCTGGAGACAGGAACGATGAAGCGTGGAACGTTAGCAGTTGTTGCCCTGGTGGCGATCGTCATCATCGCGTTTATGAGCTATATCGGCTCGAAGAACACGATGGTTGCCAAACATAACGATGTGCAGGCGCAGTTTGCGCAGATTGACACCCAGCTGCAGCGGCGAGCTGACCTGATCCCGAACCTGGTGAACACGGTAAAGGGCTACGCCAAGCACGAGGAAACGGTGTTCGCGGATGTTTCAAACGCGCGCGCCGGCCTGCTGAATGCACAGGATCCGCAGAGCAAGATTGCCGCGAACAACCGACTGGATGGCGCGATCGGGCGCCTGCTTGCGATCAGCGAGCGCTACCCGGACCTGAAGGCGAACCAGAACTTTCTTTCCTTGCAGGACCAGCTGGAAGGAACGGAGAATCGCATTTCCGTCGAGCGCCGCCGTTATAACCTGACGGTCCGCGACTATAACACCTATATTCAGCAGTTTCCCGCAAGTGTCTGGGCGGGTCTGGCCGGGTTCCATACGGATAACAACTACTTCCAGGCTGACCAGGGTTCACGCACGGCGCCGAAAGTCAGCTTCTAAATAGCCGCTAGGCCTCGCGCCCGGCGGTAGCAATCGCCAGCGCGAGGTCCTGCCGGATGAAGTCGTAGAGTGTCTGCTTTGACTCGCCCTCGGCGCGAAGAACAGCGGACGGATGAATGGTGGCGATGACGCGTTGCGCGTAGGGCGATTCAACTACCTTGCCGCGCTCTTTCATCAGGGCGAACTTCGCGCCGAGCAGCGATTTCGCCGCCGACGCACCGAGACAGACCACGACTTTCGGCTGCACGGCATCGAGCTCAGCGAGCAGCCACGGGCGGCACGCGCCGATCTCACGCAGGTTCGGCGACTCGTGGATCCTGCGCTTGCCGCGCTCTGTGAACTTGAAGTGCTTGACGGCATTCGTCACGTACATCTCGTTTCGAGCGAGGCCTAGTTCGTCGACGATCTGGTTGAGCACCTTTCCGGCTGGCCCCACGAAAGGTTCACCCGCGAGGTCCTCCGCATCGCCCGGCTGCTCGCCCACCAGCATGATCGTGGCGCGTGGCAGCCCGGCGCCGAATACGGCCTGCGTCGCGGGCTTGTACAGGTCACAGCCTTCGCACCGGGGAATGGCTTCGCGAAGAGCAAGCAGGGTATGTTCCTGCGGTACAAAGGTGTTGCTGAGCAGGGTGCTTTGCTGGTCCATCATGGCTCCTACGCGGCTGTCGGCGCTGGTGAGTAGCTGGGGAAGGATGTTGAGCTCGGGCAGGTTGGCCCAGTAGCGCGTCGGCATCTCCGCCTTCATCGCGCGTGTGTTCAGCCTGGCCGGGTTGAAGATGGAGCCATAGTACGAACGCCACATCGCTTCAAGCTCGTCTTCCGCGGGCGCCTGGGAGCGTGGCACGCCCGGACCCCAGGCAAAGTCCCGCGTCTCCGGGTTCCAACTTACGGAAGCGTAGTCTGTGAGGATCGTCCACTGCATCACGGCAAAGCGCTCGGCGAAGAATGGAGCGGCAAGCGCGAGAATGCGGTGATCCGCGCGGTACCAGGAAATGTAGTGCTCGCGGTCACCTTCGATGACCATGCGGAAGCGGAGAAAGGCGTGCATCTTGTGCAGGTCGCGCCGAACCTGGTGGTCCATGCGGTGCAGGCGGGCAATATCCTCGTCCAGCTCATCGTTCATGAGGTCGCGTCGGCCCTGGAGTCGCCACAGCACGCGATACAGGAGCTGCCAGCGCCCCGGATCGCTATGGCAGGCGACGATCTCGGCGAGGTCAAGAAAGCTTTTTGGTACAGATGGCTTGAGAATGGCGTGTATGGGGTCCGGCTCGGGTTCCGGCGTGAGGCCCGGCAAAAGTGCCGTGCCTGCTTCTTCAGCGATTAACTCCACGGCATCTGGATGGATGCCCTCTGTGAGCAGGCGCCGTGCCGTTTCACGCCAGGCCGCGAACTCCGGGGGAATGACGAGACTCAAAGCTGCCCCGTGCCGGCGCCGGCTGCCGCGGCAAACAGCTGCATTTGCGCGGGAATCACCATTGCAGCGGGCAGTGCTTCGGAGTCGAGTACGACGGTCGCGGCAGAGGTGTGATCTGTCGTTGTTACAAATGGTGAAACAGTCTTGATCCGCACGTTGAGTTTGCGGAGATCGTCGAGCGACAGCGGATGGTACTGCCGGATACGCAGGATGCGCTCAACATTGCGATAGCCGATCCCCGGTACGCGCAGCAGGACTTCGCGCGCGGCGTGGTTCACATCGACAGGGAAGAACTCGCGATGTGCAAGCGCCCAGGTCAGCTTGGGGTCGCGCGTCAGGTCCAGGTTGGGCGCTTCGACTGTTGTTAACTCCTCACCCTTGAAGCCGTAGTAGCGCATGAGCCAGTCGGCCTGATAAAGGCGGTGCTCGCGCACCAGCGGTGCGGGTTTGAGCGGTAGACGCGCGTCGCCTTGCGGAAAGGGGCTGAAGCCGGAGTAATAGATCCGGCGCAGCGCATAGCTGCCGTACAGGTGCGAGGCCGTGGCGAGGATATCCTGATCGGTCGAAGGCGTTGCACCCACGACGAGCTGCGTACTTTGCCCGGCAGGCGCGAACTTCGGCGCGAGGCGTGAGCGCTTCTTCTCCTCATCGGCCTCGGTCCTGTGCTCGAAGATCTGCGCCATCGTGTTCTCAATGACGTCGACCTTTTTGTCGGGCGCCAGCTGCACCAGGTCCTGCTGTGTCGGCAGCTCCATGTTGGCGCTGAGGCGGTCGGCCAGTTTGCCGGCTTGTTCGATGAGCTGTTTGCTCGCGCCGGGTATCGCTTTGAGGTGAATGTAGCCGCCGAAGGAATGGTCCTCCCGCAGGCCGCGCGCTACCTCGATCAGCTGCTCCATCGTGTAATCCGGAGACTGGATGATGCCGGAGCTGAGGAACAGCCCCTCGATGTAATTGCGTTTGTAGAAGTTGAGCGTGAGGCTGACGACCTCCTGCGGGGTAAACCGGGCGCGACGCACGTCGCTTGAGACGCGGTTTACGCAAAAGACACAGTCGTAGGTACAGTAGTTCGTCAGCAATATCTTGAGCAGCGAGACGCAACGACCATCCGGCGTGTAGCTGTGGCAGATGCCCATGCCATCGGAGTGGCCGACACCTTTCCCGTTGCCGGAGCGTTTGGCCCCGGAACTGGCGCAGGAGGCGTCATATTTCGCCGCATCGGCCAGGATTTCGAGTTTTTGCTGCACCTGCATCGTGATTTGGATGGTCGGAACAGCCTCGCAGTCATTCGCTACGGAAACGACGCGCGTGACGATACGAAACCCTGCATCCCCTCAGTCGCCATTATAGCGAACAGAAGGCGAAGAAGATCAGTCGATGCCGGTTTGAAGCTGCTGTTGCAGCTGCTCGAGTGAAACGCCTTTCGTCTCGGGATAGATGAAGAGCACGACGAAGAACTGCAACACCGCCATCGCGCTGAAGAAGACGAACGGCAGCCCCGAAGAATGTCGTGCCACGACAGGAAATGCAAACGAAATGATCGCGTTGGCGACCCAGTGCGAGCCGCTGCCGAGGCTTTGCCCCTTCGAGCGAACCCGCGTTGGGAAGACCTCGCTGATATACACCCAGATGACCGCGCCCTGCGAGATCGAAAAGAAAAAGATAAAGCCGACGAGAAGCCAGAGAAGAGCGGCAAGGTGCTGCTGGGTGAGGAAGACATAGGCCACGCCGGCAAGCGCGGCAGCCACGCCGACCGAGCCGACCAGCAGCAGCGTTTTACGTCCGATCCTGTCGATGACGGTCATGGCAAGCACGGTCGAGATGAAGTTAACTGCACCGATGATGACAGCTTGTTCCGCACTCGAAATGGAGGAGAAACCGCCGAAGCGGAAAATGTCCGGCAGGTAATAAAGAATGGCGTTGATGCCCAGCAGCTGGTTGAACAGGCCGATGGACACGGCGAGAAAGATCGGCAGGCGCAGCTTTCGCGTAAACAGGGGCGCGCTGGTGTGGGCAGCATCGGCATGGATGGCCTGGCGCAGCCCGTCGACCTCCGCCTGCGGATCGGGCGAGCCGAGAAGCCCCAGTGCTGCCCGGGCTTCGTCGACGCGGTTTTGCGTCAGCAGCCAGCGCGCTGAACGAGGTACGCCGAACAGCAGCACGAGGAAGAGAAACGCCGGCAGGCCCGCTATGCCCAGCTCCCAGCGCCAGGTGCGCGCGCCGAGTTGCAGGCGCTCAATAAAAAAGTTGGAGGCGTACGCGAGCAGGATGCCGAGCACGATATTGATTTGAAACAGGCCGACGAGACGCCCGCGAATGCGCGCCGGCGCCATCTCCGCAATGTACACAGGTCCCAGCACCGACGAGCCGCCGATACCCAGTCCGCCGATAAAGCGGAAGGCGAGCAGGGAAGTCCAGTTCCACGAAAGCGCGGTGCCGACAGCGGAGATAAGATACAGCACCGCCATGACACGAAGCGCCTCGCGCGAGCCGATGCGCTGCCCCAGATTGCCGGAAGTCAGTGCGCCGAGCACCGTGCCCCAGAGCGCGATGGAGACGGTAAAGCCGAGCTGCCCGGCGGAGAGCGAAAAGACCTGGGTGAGCTGGTGGGTGGTGCCCGAGATGACCGCCGTGTCGAAGCCGAAAAGCAGGCCACCCAGTGCGCCGACAAGCGCGCTTTTGATCAAAAGAGAGTTCAACCGCATGGTTCCCGAATCCATTCCTGGTCAAAACTGCGCCAAAGCGCGAATGAAGGGAGCATACAGGAGCAAGCGCTGGAAGCGCTCTCATAAACACGCCACCTTCAACAATGTCACCCACGAGACCCGCCGCCGAAGCGGGGCTCACGCTCTGAACCGAAGCCGCGACTGTATAGATGAGACCGCTTCTATGTTGGCGCGGCGCTGGCGGGCGTGCCGATGATCGGTGCGGCGAAAAGGTGTGTACGACCCTCCTCAAGCATGAGCATCTGTTCGGCGATACCGCGCGTGTCGGCAGCGGCGAGCAGGCGCCTCGGCGGCTCGTCCATCGGCTCAAGCGACAGGCGGAATGTGCCGTAGTGCATCGGGATGAAGGTGCGGCTGCCGAGATCGAGAAAAGCTTGCAGCGCGTCCTCGGGACTTGTGTGTACGCTGCGGAAGCCGTCAGGCGAATAGGCCCCGATGGGCAGCAGGGCAATTTCAGGATGAAACCTTTCGCCGATTTCCGCGAAACCGGGAAAGTATGCGCTGTCGCCCGCGTGATAAAGCGTATGGCCCTCACCCTGAAGAACATAGCCTCCGTACCCGCGCCCCGTGTCGTTGAACAAGCGTGCTCCCCAGTGGCGGGCTGGCGTAAGTGTAACGGTGACGGGTCTAATTGTCCGGGAGCTCCAGGTGGCGAGGGTGTGCGTCGCGGCAAAACCCAGATGCTGTACCAGGTCCTGCACGCCCTCGGGAACGACGATAGCCGGCGGCGCGGCATTAAGCCGTCGATTGTTGCGCAGAATGCCGCGGAGTGATGGCAGGTTGAGGTGATCCATGTGCGCGTGGGACAGGAGGACGAGATCGATCGGCGGCAGGTCGCGAAGGCGTAATCCCGGTTTGCGCCTTCGCTTCAGTACGACCAGGAAGCGGGCGAAAACCGGATCGACAAGGATGGATTTGCCAGCCATCTGGATCAGAAAACTGGAGTGACCGATCCAGGTCACCCCGAGCTCCCCACGCGCAGCAGGAAGAGGAACATGCTGGGTACCGCGCGTGGGGGTAAGCAGCGACTCGCGCACAAGGTGGGCGATAAAGCGGAGCTTGCTTGTCTTGAACTTGCGGCTGGGCGCGGTATTCATCTATTTCGCTCGCAATACTTCCGGCGCCCGCTGCGTGATGTGCTAACTCTTGGGAGCAGTGTCGCCTTTGACCGCTTCTGCCGCGGAAGGCTCCTGCGCGATAACAGCAGCTTCCGCTGCCTGAAAGCCGATCTTCGAGTGCATGCCGTCGCAGAAAGGCTTTCTGGTGGATGCTCCGCAGCGGCACAGCGATACCGCGGGCTTGCCGGTAAGGTCCCACTCGGCACCATTGGCATCCATCAGTTTGATCGGACCTTCCACGCGAAACGGCCCGTTCGGTCGAACTGTAATTGTCACATCAGCCATGAAAAGAACTCCCTTGGGTCAGAACTTTTTCGAGTGTAGCAGCGAGGCGGCGCAGCAGGACGCCGGCGCCGGGCGAAAGCGCAAGGGAGTGCCGGACTTAGCGGGTTTTCTGCTATAGTTCCTCTAACGGGCAGCATCCCAGGCGCCCGGGCTTGCTGGCCGTGCGGTTGACGGTCATGCAGTTTGACACACTGGGGGACGTAGCTCAGTTGGTTAGAGCGCTGCCCTGTCACGGCAGAGGTCGCGGGTTCGAGCCCCGTCGTCCCCGCCATACACTCTAAAGACTTAGAGTGGTAAGGCGACCTAGTAGTGGCATTCAAATCAATCCCAATTAAGTTTCACAAAGCTCAAGGTCGTGATCGCCCACTCCCGTTCCAGAGCCTCGCCGTTACGTTCACGCTTGAAGATTACTCAGCATTGCATAGTCCCAGTGGCATCTGAGCCCCGGGACTATGCTCTGCTGTGTGCGTTTAGTTGGCCTGATACCTGGCGACCTCGTCTACCTGGTTCAGGTGCGCGTCGTACTCGCGAACGGTAATGATTTTGGGACGATGTTCGCCGATGTTCCATTGAACGGCCTTCGCGATAACAAGGTCGATCGCTTCCTTGCTGTTAACGGAAACCGACTTGCAGGCTTGAGCGTGGCGGGCTTCGCCGGACTCGAGATAGGCGACTGACACTTCATAAAGAGGCACAATCGCTCCAATCCCGTCCAGCGACGAGCGTCCTGCATGATCCGTGACCCTGCGTTCTCGTTGTATTTGCTCCGTGGAGATGGTTCCGTAGATCTGCCTGTCTAGATGGGCGGCGTGCTTGTTTCGCCATCAGCAAGACCCAGTGCCGTGAGAGTAGGGGGTTACTCATACAGGGGGAACGTAGCGGCCCATGCGACCGGATGTGCGAATGCATCATTGTTTGCGCCGGGTGCGTTCCGTGTTTCCAGCGGGAAGAGAAAACGTTTGTGGGACGGCAGGAATACTGATATACGGACAATCGAAAGTCACACCGCGGAGCAATCAGTTGCCTTTCAGGGCACGCAGCCCAGTTAACATCCAGGCAGGTACCCTGCTTCGTTCCCCGTGGTACAAACAATTTTCAGCGCAGGCGCTTCGTCCAGGCTGTTGCTTGCAATCGTGAAATACCGGAGGGAAACAGTATGGCTTCAACGGTCGCGCACTCTGCCGTTCACGACCTGGTCGCGCTTTTAAGGGATGGGGAAAAGGGATTTCGCGAGCTGGGAGAACGTGTTCAGGACGCCGCCTGCCGAGAGTTTCTGCTGGAAGAGTCGGTTGTTCGGAGCGCCTATGCTGCCGAACTGGAGCGCGCCATGCGCCGTGTGGCTGCCGAAGAGGTGCATGAGTCGGGTACGGCCCTGGGCAGCATGCACCGGCAGTGGATTGACCTTAAAGCAGCGCTCGGGGCCGGGGACCGCGACTTGCTGGGGTCAACCGAGCTATGTGAGTGGTTTGCCATGCGTGCCTACCAGGAAGCTCTGGAAGATCCGACGCTGCCGCCCGAAATCCATGCGGTGATCGTTGAACAGGCCAAGGGCGTGCGCCGGTCGAGGGACATGGTGCAGGAGTTTCGCAGGGGAACCCGGGGGTGAGCGGCCGGACCGGTGAGAGGGTCTTGTAAGCAGCCGGCCCAATCGCCCATGTACAGTGTTGAGGATGCTGCGCGCAAACAGTACACGTTGGCAGATTGCCATGCTCCTGGGTGTGGGCGTGCTGGTGAACTACTTCGACCGAGTCAACCTATCGGTCGCGCACAGCGCCCTGCAAACGTCTTTCGGCATGTCGGACGTGACCTTCGGCTACCTGCTGAGCGCCTACAGCTGGACCTACGCGGGGCTGCAGCTGCCGAGCGGGGCGCTGCTGGACCGATGGGGCGTGCGCCGGGTCATGCTGGTTGCGATCGTTCTATGGGGCATGGCGTCGGGGCTGGCCGCGATTGCGCCGACGCTGGTGCTGTTGTTCGCCGCGCGCCTGCTGCTTGGAATCGGCGAGGCGCCGACGTTTCCGGCCAATGCCAAGGCTGTGGGGCTGTGGTTCCCGGAGCAGGCGCGCGGGATGCCGACCGCGATCTTCGACGCGGCCGCGAAGCTTTCCATCGGGCTCGGGACGCCGCTGCTGGGCTTTGTGCTGCTGCGTTACGGGCTGCGCGCCAACTTCGCGACCACGGCGGTATTAAGCCTGGCGTATGCCTGCGTGTTTGCCTGGGTGTATCGCGACCCAGGAACAGGCGAGGGCTGCGTGCCGGAAGCGCTGGTGGAGCGTGCGGCGCGCAGGATAGACCTGGCAGACCTGCTGCGGCAGCCGAAGATCTGGGGCGCGGCGCTGGGTTCGGGCGCCTACAACTACTGCTTTTACCTGCTGCTTACCTGGCTGCCGGTATACCTGGAGCAGGGCGTGCGCCTGAGCATGCATACCGCGCTGCTGCTCACCGGGATTCCATGGATACTGGCCGCGGTGGCGGATTTTGTTGTTGGCGGTCTGCTCGTCGACCTGCTCGTCCGTCGCGGCAGGCATCCGGGCCGGGTACGCAGAACCGTGCTGCTCGGGGGCACGGTCCTGGGCCTCTGTGTCGTTGCGCCGGCGTTTACCCACTCGGCAGGGCTGGTGGTGCTGTGCCTGAGCCTTGCGCTGAGCGGCCTTGCCGCGGCAGCCCCGGTCGTGTGGACGCTGCCCTCGCTGCTCGCGCCGGCCGGCGGCGTCGGACGTGTCGGCTCCGTTATGAACCTGGTGAACCAGATCGCAGCTATCACAGCGCCGATCGCAACCGGCTATATCAGCCATTTCACGCATTCATTCGGAGCGGCGTTCGCGCTGGCCGGGGTGGTTCTGCTGTTTGGAATCGCCAGTTACGTGGTCTTGCTGGGCCGGATCGAGCGTGTGCAGTTGCCGGAGCGGAGCGCCTGAGTTCTATTCCGCGGCAGGCGGGGGCGTGAGCATGGCTTTGGTCGCGCCGGTCGAGATGCCTCCATCCACCAGCAGCGTCTGCCCGGTCACGTAACGGCTGCACTCCGAAGCCAGGAAGACGATGGAGCCATCGAGATCGTCCGGGCGCCCGGGGCGTTTGAGCGGGATGCGATCGCACAGGTATGCCAGCCACTCCCGGTTTTCATACATCACCTTGTTCTGCTCGGTCCTGAACCAGCCGGGGGCGAGGCAGTTTACAGTGACGCCATGGGGTCCCCAGTCGTCTGCCAGGCTCATGGTGAGCTGACGGATGCCGCCACGGCTTGCCCCGTAGGGTCCAAGGCCCGCATAGCCCGCGACGGAGGTGACCGAGCCGATATTGATGATGCGGCCATAGCCGCGGGCGATCATGCCGCGGGCGACAGCCTGCGCGACGAAGAAGCTGCCGCGAAGGTTCGTGTCGAGGATCCGGTTCCAGTCGTCCCAGCTGACATAGAGCGCCGGTTTACGGATGTTCATGCCGGCGTTGTTGACGAGGATGTCGATGTGTCCGAACGCCGCTTCCGCCGTCGCAATGGCCGACCGGATCGAGATCTCATCCTGCACGTCGAGCGCGACGGAAGCGGAGCGACGGCCGAGCGAGGCGATCTCTTGCTCAAATGGGGCGAGCGTAGCCGGGTCGCGGCTGGTCAGGATAAGGTCAGCGCCGGCGCGAGCCAGTGCCCGGGCGAAGTACTGGCCCAGCCCGCGGCTGGTTCCGGTAACGAGCGCAACCTGCCCGGCAAGGTCGAACAGCGGCTGGGCAGCGCTCATACGCCCGGCCTCAGCACGACCTTCATCAGGTTTGGCTCGCGGCTGTACAGCCGGTCGAAATATTGGGCGCCCTCGACAAGCGGTGCGACCGCGGAAATCAGGGGAGAGACGTCGATCTGCTTCGAGGCAAGCAGCTCGATGGCCCGGGGATACTCACCGGCCGAGGCAGCCGAGCCCTGCAACCGGATCTGGCGGGTGACAACGGCCTGCAGCGGGAGCGCAGCCTGCGCGGCGATGTTGCCGACCAGGGTTACGGTGCCTCCCTTGCGAACAGCGGCGATCGCAGTCGCAATGGTTTCGCCGACGCCCACCGCTTCAAAAATATGGTCTACTCCGGCTGCTTCCACCGCGAGAACTATCTTGACGACATCCTGCTGACCCGTCTGGATGAGCGTGTGCGCGCCCGACGACGCAGCCAGGTCCAGGCGGCTGCGGTCAGGGTCCGCGGCGAAGATATGGGAGCAGCCGGCGACGCGCAGCGCCTGGATGATCAGTGTGCCGATCATGCCGGCGCCGATGACCAAGGCTGTCGCTCCGCCGGGAAATTCAGCAACGGCGAGCGCGTGCAACGCTACGGAAACGGCCTCGATCATCGCTGCCTGTTCAAACGGCAACTCTGCCGGCAGCGCGTACAGCACCCGCTCCGGTACAGAGAGATACTCGGCAAACGCGCCGTTCCTGCGGTAGTCGCCGCAGGAGACTCCGAAGACCTGGCGGTTATCGCAGAGATTTACCTGCCCGCGCAGGCAGAAGGTGCAATGTCCGCAATACAGTGTGCTGTCGAACGTGACGGCCTGCCCCACCTGCCACCGGGTGACTGCCGGACCCGTAGCGGCGATGATTCCGGCTGCCTCGTGCCCCATGATGATGGGAGGGATGCGGCGGCCGGAGCTCCCGTCGAAACCATGCACGTCGCTGCCGCATACTCCGCACGCTTCAACGCGCAGTAGCACCTCGTCCGCGGCGAGCGTCGGCATCGCGGCGTCCGTGATTTCGAGCTTGCGGTATTCGGAAAGAAGGAGGGCCTGCATCCCACGATTTTAGAGCATTCGACTCACGATGATCGACGGGCGAGCCCTGCCTGGTAGGCGGCGTGAGTTTTGACAATGCCATCGGGCAAGGTGGTTTGAAAACGCCAACCGAGCTTGCGAATGCGGCTGATGTCGAGCAGCTTTCTCGGGGTGCCGTCCGGCTTGCTCGGGTCGAAGACGATCTCACCCGGAAAATCGAGCTGCGTGGCGACCATCCCGGCCAGCTCGCGGATCGAGACGTCCTCGCCGGTACCAATGTTGATCAAAGGCGGAGAGTCGGGCAGCAGCAGGCTTTTGAAGGCGTCCTCCGGCAGCATCATGAGGAAGGCGCAGGCCTGGGCACAGTCTTCGCTGTATAGCAGCTCCCGGCGCGGAGTGCCGCTGCCCCATACCTCGACCGCGGCCCGGCCTTCAGCTTTGGCTTCCGCGACTTTGCGGATCAGGGCAGGCAGCACGTGCGAGGTCCGCAGATCGAAATTATCCCCAGGACCGTAAAGATTGGTCGGCATGGCGGCGAGGAAACTCGTTCCATACTCGCGGTTGTAGGCCCAGCACAGCTCAATGCCCGCGATTTTGGCCAGCGCATACGCGCGATTGGTCGGCTCAAGCTCGCCGGTCAGCAGATACTCCTCGCGAATGGGCTGGGGACACGCCCTGGGATAGATACAGCTTGAGCCGAGGAAAAGCAGCCTTTGGACGCCGCACTGGTAGCTGGCCCGGATGACGTTCTGCTGGATTGCGAGATTTTCTGACAGGAACTCGACCGGGTACGTGCTGTTGGCGAGGATGCCGCCGACCCTGGCAGCAGCGATGAACACGAACTCCGGTTTGTGCCGCGCAAACCACCGGTCAACAGCCGCACCGTCGGCGAGGTCCAGCTCTTCGCGGCCACAGACGAGCAGTTGCTCAAAACCCAGGCTCCGCAGGTGGCGAAAAATGGCGGAGCCGACGAGCCCGCGGTGACCGGCTATAAAGATACGGTTGTTCCGATCCATGCGTTCAGTTTACGTGGACGCGTATTGCGAGATTTCGGCAGCCACGGTCGTCATCCTGCGGAGCCTCAGTGCTTGCTCCGCAGGATGACGACACAGACACCATTCCACCCAGCGTGACCGGCGCCTTTCGGGGCCGAATCGCTCAGGCCGATAAAACCGACGTTGCGCGGGTCCAGCTGGAAGTGCTTCTGCAGGTACTGGCTGACAAGGATCGAGCGCTTGCGCGAGAGCGCAACCTCCGCTGCGGTGTCCGGGCTGTTTGAGTATCCTTCGACGACGATCGGCCGATTCATGGCTGAGCCGCCATCCTGGGTCACCGCGTCATCGAGCGCCTCCCTGCCGCGGAAGGAAAGGTCTTCCGTTCCATCGGGGTGCGTCTCGAAGAGGTCGGACGCCGACAACCAGACGCGGCGGTTCGCCTGGTTGGTGAACGCCTTGTTCTGCCGGTACGTATCGGGCGAAAGATTGGTGAGCTGGTAGTAGCCGCGCTTGCTGAAGAAGCCCTTAAAGAAAAACTCGTGCTTAAGCGATTCGGTATCGTCGGCAAGGTTGGCCGTGGCGGCGTTCGTATTCGACAGGGTCTCTCGCAGGTTGGCACCGGCTGTCATTCCCTGGCTGTCCGGGCCCGTGGCCTCGGCGATGGTCTGGTTGAGCTGCTTTGAGGTTGCGTCAAGCTGCGCGGCCGCGCTCCTGGCGCTGTTCAGGGTATCGTCGACTTTTTGCGGCAGGTTGCGCGACTGCAGTTGGGAGATCATCTGGTCGGCCTGCCCCGAGGCATGGGCAAGCGAACCGGTCGCCTGCGTGGCCCCGTTCAGGGTCTGCTTCACCTGGTCGGCGAACTGCTGGTTCCGCAGGAGAAGCCCCACAGCCCCACGGCCCTGCTTGATGCCGGCGACCACATCGTCCACATTTGTAACTGTGGTGTTTACAGTAGCGAGCGTGGTGTTCAGGCTGCCGCCGACCTGTTGAATGGTGGTGTCTGCATCCTTGATCGTCTTACCGGCCTGGTTCAGCAGGCCGTCGCCTTTGTCGAGAAGAGCTGACAGCTCGAACGGTTCTTTGCTCGGGAGAGTGGAGTGGTTGACTGCGGCGGGCGACCTGGCGCTGCCGGTGTGGATGAGCAGGTAGGTATCGCCGACGACGCCTTCGGTGCCGATCGTGGTGAGCGAGTCTGTGCGGATCAGCCCGTGCAGTTTCGCGTCAACCTGCATCTTGACGCGGAAGCGCGATGAGGGCGAGTCGGGTACCTGAATGTTGGTAACCTGTCCCGCCTCCATGCCGGAAACCCGGACCTTGGCTCCCTTGGCGAGACCACCGAGGTTGCTGAATTCGGCATAGAACTCCATGTGATGATCGAATGCCTTGTGGCGGCTGCCGATCAGAAACAGGCCTAACGCAAAGAGCACGAGTCCGGCAACGACGAAGAGTCCGACAATGATGTTCCTTTTCGCCATGGCTATCGCTCCGAGATAAGTTTCCGCGCGGTTTCGTTGTCGCTCTGCTCGATCTCATCGGCGGAGCCGTAGCCGACCAGGTGCCCATTTTCAAGTACGGCGAACTGATCGCCGACCTTGCGGGCGCCATGCACGTCGTGCGTCACGATGACGAGCGTGGTGTGGTGCTCGGTCTTCTGCTTCAGCAGGAGGTCGTCGATTTCAGAAGCGGTGATGCGATCGAGACCGCTGCTGGGCTCATCGACGAGCAAGATCTGTGGCTCCAGCACGAGCGCGCGGGCAAGGCCGGCACGCTTGCGCATGCCGCCTGAAAGCTCGACCGGCATTTTGTTCTTCTCGTTCTCAAGGCCGACCTGATGCAGAGTCTTGTCGACTGCCTCATCAACGTCTTTCCAGGATTTCCGGGTAAGCCGGTGCAGCGGCAGCGCGAGATTTTCATACAGGGAGAGCGAATCGAAGAGCGCGGCATCCTGGAATAGAAAGCCCATCCGGCGGCGAACACCTGAGAGCTCCTTGCCGCGCAGCTTGGTGATGTCATCGTCGTCGATAAAGATGCTGCCTTCGTCAGGCTTTATAAGCGCGATGCTGAGCTTGAGGGTAACGCTTTTGCCCATGCCGCTGCGGCCGAGGATGCAGAGGGCATGACCCTCGAGGACGTGGAACGAGACGTCCTCGAGGACCTGCTTGGAGCCGAAAGCCTTCGAGACGTGCTCGAAGCGCAAAGCTATTTTTTCGTTGTCACTCATATGGCGGTTTCCGGGAAGAGAAAGAAGATGCATCGAATCAAAATAACGTCGGCAATGATGATGAGCAGGGAAGACAGAACGACGCTGTTGGTTGCAGCGCGTCCCACGCCTTCTGCCCCTTCGTTGGTGGTGTATCCGAAGAACGAGGATACGGAGCCGATGATGAAGCCGAAGACGGCAGTCTTGAGCACCGGTGGGATGAAGTTGGACCAGCCAAGGTCAGTAAACGCCCGGGTGATGTAGAGATAAAAGGAAATGTGCGAGTTGAAGTACTCGCTCATAAATCCGCCCAGGAGCCCCGCGAAATCAATAAACAACGTGAGAACGGGGAGGGCGATAACGCAGGCGATGACGCGAGGGACAACGAGAAATTTGAACGAGTCGATCGAAAGCGCCTCGATGCCGTCGATCTGCTCCGTGGCCCGCATGTTGGCCAGCACCGCGCCGATGCCGGAGCCGACACGACCGGCAGACAGCAGCCCGGCGACGAGCGGGCCGATTTCAACGAAGAACGCGTCAGCCTGTACAGAAGGGATCATGGACACCGCGCCGAAGGTGACCAGGGTGCTGCGGGTGTGGAAAGCCATGACCGTGCCGAGAGCAAGTCCGGAGGCGAGAATGAGCAGCAGCGATTTGGCCCCGATGTCGAGCAACTGCATCCAGAGCATTTCTATCTCGAAAGGCGGGTGGAATGCATCGACGATGACGCGCAATGCGAACAGGCTTATTGCTCCGAGCGTCCCGAACAGCTTGTTCAATGCGATGCCTTTCCAGATCGACGGTGCGGGCCCCGGGCGAAGTGGGGAGACACGTACTGCATGTGATGCATCCACCAACAAAACGATGGAAAACCGGGCCGGCCTTCGGGAGACAAACATGGTTTGCCGCGATGCCGGTATCGGTAGCAAAGTGTTGGCTGTTTACGTTTGAATCAGGCAGGAGCTTACGACTATGAGCGCAGCGCGGGACGACCTGGCAGCACCCGAGGAGTTTGCCGACCGATACCGGGTGCGCCCCGGCTCGGAGCTTCGGCTTCAAGAACGCTCAACCGGCTCGACTGCCGGATACGACAGCAAGCGCAAGGCGCATGCCGACCTGAAGCGGTATACAGGGGAGATCAACGACCTGGCTCGCATCCTGGCCGCGGAGGCAAAGCGGGCTGTGTTGGTCATCCTGCAGGGTGCGGATGCCTCTGGCAAGGACGGGCTTGTTCGCCACGTATTTACCGGGGTCAACCCGCAGGTGTGCAAGGTGACTTCCTTTGTCGAGCCGGACGCCGAGGAGCGGTCGCACGATTACCTGTGGCGGATTTACCGCGCCGCGCCCGCTGCCGGCACGCTTGCGATCTTCAATCGCTCTCACTATGAAGATGTGCTGGTACCCCGGGCCCACGCGAGCCTGTCGACCGAGGATACCGACACCCGCATGCGCCAGATTGTCGACCTGGAAAGGACCTGGTTTGAGAACGGTATCATTCCGCTCAAGTTCTTCCTGCATATCAGTCTGGAGGAGCAGGCCCGTCGCTTCAAGGCGCGCCTGGATACACCGGACAAACACTGGAAGGTGAAAAAATCCGACTTCTCCGACAGGGAGCTGTGGCCGCGGTTCGAACAGGCCTATGGCGAGGTCATCCCGCGAACGGCGCATGAGCATGCGCCCTGGTACGTCATCCCGTCCGACCATAAGTGGTATCGGAATATCGCGATTGCGTCGATTGTGCTGCACGCCTTGCGCGGGCTGGGTTTGAAGTATCCGCAGCCCGATCTCGACGTGGGGAAACTGAGAGAGTTACTGGCGCGAGACTCGCAGCAGTAAGCGCGAGACCGGGCTGCTTCCGGCTGTCATCATGTGCTGCGCTGCGATCCGCTGGCCTGCAATGACTGAGCCCTCGTTCGAGAGGTGATCGTCGTCAATGAGCAGAGGAATGGTTCTGCCGGCGTTGACATAGGGCGCGCAGACTGCGGGAGAGCAGAACATGCGGATCAGCGAAATATAAGGAACATGCCAGCGGGTAGCAGCGAGTTGGGCGAGCTTGTCGTCGAGCTCGTTTGTCCCGGGTTCGCGATGCCGGTTTGCAAAGTCGGGGTCGTGCCGCATGATGCCGTAAGCGAGCAGACGGGGCAGGGGAGCGTCATAGTCCGGCGTGGGCCCGACCAGCGTGAGCGGGATGGATCGGCTCCTGGTCCAGGCGACGAGGCGATTGATCCCGGGAATGTCGTAATCAACCCAGCGGCCCACGACGACCATGCGATCGATGTGATGGGTCGCGAGGAACCGGGTGAAGATCATCTGGGTGAGCTCGCCGCAGCCTGCGTCGGTGCGGATCGGGTCAGGGCGGCAGGAGGCGCGGGTCATCTGCATGAAGTGAACGCCGGGGAATGCTTTGACGAGCCCCTCCCACTGGGAGGCTGCGTGGCTGTCGCCGATGAGCAGCCAGTTGGGGCGGTTCGGGTCTTCGGTGAGACAGGGGTCGGGCCTGAAGTCACGGGTGCGGATGACCATGCAGGTGCCAAGTCGATTGTCCGGCGTTTCATCGACATACTGGCTGACAGCCACGGCAGCCGCCGGGAAGCGTTGCGGCAAACCCTTGAGCGCCGCGGCGCCCAGCGGCGCAGCAGGACCAAAAGCAAGGGTAAGAGCAGGTAGAACTGCTCCTCAACGCCGAGTGACCAGGTTTGCAGCGCGGGTCTCGACCCCGATTACGGATCGAAATAATTCGAGTTCCAACCGAAGTAGAGGTTCGAGGCAGAAAGGCTGACGCTGATAAGGCTTCGCGCAAAGTCCTTGAGCTCAGACGGCATGCAGACGATCAGCGAGAAGAGGCTGGTGGCGACCATGACCGCGACGAGCGCGGGGTAGATGCGCCGGATCCGGCGGGTGTAGAACGAGATCAGTGTAAAGCGCCGGGCATCCATATCCGCCAGCAGGATGGACGTGATCAGGTAGCCCGAGATGACGAAGAAAACATCAACCCCGGTAAAACCTCCCAGGGCATAACGAATCTGCAGGTGGAACGCCAATACCGCCAGGACAGCCACGGCGCAGGCCGTCAATGTCAGGCCGGTAGGCGATGTGGCTGAAAACCTTCGCGTGATTCTCGACAGCAGAAGCTTTCATAAGTGTTTTTCACGAGACCGGCTACTGGCCCGGGGCCCATGACAGGTTGGAGTATAAAGCCGGACGGCCTGCTTACAGCCCACGGCCGCGCGAAACCGATCTGCCGGTAACCATGGCGAACGGGTTTCGTCAGCTTACGGTGAACTCCACCCGGCGGCCGCGGGCGAGCAACGCCCGATCCAGCAGGATCGCTCCGTCCTGCAGGGCGCCCGCGGAGCTGCTCTGCAGCGGTGTTCCATCGGCTGGATGAATGTGCAAGGAGACGTCGGCGGCGAACCCTTCGCTCACCTCGACTATGACCTTCCAGGCATGATCGCCGGCGGCCTCGGTGCTCCAGCTGACAGCACCGAAGCGGGTGGGGCAGCGCTGCACGGCAATACGCTCGCCGCGTTTAAACCAGTGCCGGGGTGCGGCCTTCTGCAGGTGGCACAGGTCCCTGTCGCTCTCCTCGTAGCACAGCAGCCAGCGCAGCCCGAGCGTCGGCTGCAGTGTGCTGTTGATCACGGCGGACCAGCCGTACGGGCTCTGCTCGCCGGGGTAGCTGCCCGGGATGTACGCATCTTCCGGTGCGTAGCGGCTGCCGGAGTCGGCCGCATAGCAGGCAAGACTGTACAGCGTGAGCAGAAACGGCCGGTAGTCCTGCTGACGGATGCGGACGGCAAGGGTGCCATGGGCCATGAAGTTGCTGGTTCGCGCCACGTCGCCATCGGTGTTCAGCCCGCAGATCTCCTGTCCGGCGAGCGCGCGATGCTTCAGGTGTCCCTGATCGAGCGCCGGGTCGCCCCAGTCGGCGAGGAACCAGTCCTGCATAAAGCGGTGGTTTTCGTAGCTCAGCAGCTGTGAGGGCTTGCGTGCCGTGTCGTTCGGCTCAAACGGCGTGATCCCGGAGGCCTGCATGACCGGATTGCCGGCTGCGATGGTAGCGGCGAGCGACGCGGCAAGGTTTGCCCGCATCTCCTGCGCCAGTGCGCTGTAGCGCGCGGCCGCCGCGGTGTGTTCCGGTTTGCCGCTTGCCGCCGCGGCTTTTTCGAGCGCGCGCGCATGCTCCTGCAGTCCGCGCCACACGCATGCGGTGTTCTGGAAGTAAAACGGGTGCGAATCGAGAAAATCGTTGTTCGGGTCGCCGAGGTCAGCCTCGGGCGATCCCCAGATGAGCCCGTGACGACGGTCAGGGGCAGGGTAATGCTGCTTGCCGTAGGCATAGCGCGCCAGCACGTAGCCAAGCATTCTGTCGAGCGCGGGCAGGCGCTGCTCAAAGGTCTGCAGATTGTTTGAGTAGGCATAGGCGCGTGCGTTGTTCCACAGGAAAAGGCCGACATTCAGAGGACCTTCCACCTGGTCCTGGGTGTTGTACAGAAAATTACCATCCGGCAGGATGTAGCGCTCCAGGTAGTGGTTGAAGTAGGGGTCGCTCACGTCGGTCAGGTTCCAGAGTTGTTGCGCCCAGATGAACTCGTAATGGGCGACCGGAAATAGCGCGTGGCTTCGCTCTGGAATCTTGGTGTAGCCGCCTTCGCCTACCTGGTACGTCGGCTCAAGCCCGCGATAGCTACAGAGGGAGAGCGTGATGCCCGCACGCGCGGCGTCAAGCAGCCAGGGGTCGGGGATTTCGACCGGCATAGCGTCTTCGTAGAACAGATGCCAGCGGTTCCAGACCCCGACAAGCGCGGCGTAGAACGATCCGGGCCTGCAGTTCCAGTAGTGATCGTCGTAGACGTCTTCGCCCTCCGGGGTATCGAGCCGTTTGACGCGGACCCGCGCGATCGGTGTCGCCTCCTCGCCCGGCGGCAGAAGCATCATGACCTCGTAACCGGCTTTCCACTGCAGGTTCCACACGCCTGTATCCGCCACGGGCAGGTAGCCGCCCAGCAGTGTGCGCTTGCTCCAGCCGGGCTGATAGGCATATTTATGCGGTGCGTCGAAGGGCAAAAAACGTTCCGGGTCAAACAGTGGGCCTTCGAGGTCAGGCGCCCAGTCGTTCTGCGCGTTGCGGGCAGGCTGCCTGCTGGTGCCGTCAGCCTGCAGGTAGACGGAGCGCAAGGGGCCTGCCTGCTCATTCGCGACCAGCGACCAGCCGATGTACTCCGCGCCGAGGGCGGCGACATTTTCATAGCAGGGGTCGTCCTGCGAGCGGAGGATGTACTGACCGGCAACGTCTGGCCCCGGCACCTGGCTGCGCTCGAGTCGTACGCCGTGCGGTGTCGAGGTTTGCCGGGGGCGAATGCTCGAGAGATCTCCTATCGATTTCGGGATCATGGCGATTGTGCCGCCGCGCTCGGTCACGTAGGCGATCGCACCGCGATGGGTCACATGCTTTTCAAACACCGCGGTCGGTACGCCGTTGATCTCAGGCGTGGCGAGCAGCTGCCAGCCCGCAAGACTGTCTCCGACGGCGAGTGCACGCGTGACAGAACCGTGCCTGACCTGCACGGTGCCCCCGGTCATTCCCAGGACGGCGGGCGCGGCGGCAAGCGCCTCGCGCTCGCCCGGCAGCAGCAGGGTGTACTCATTCTGGATCGTGCCGGGATGATACGGGGTAGAGGGCGACGCGGTTTGATGGGCATCGGCGAAGGCGCGAGAGCTGTGTGCCGCCTCCGCCATGCCTGCCGCGCTCACCAAGGCGAGAAAACTGCGTCGGTCCAAGGTTCTCCTTCATGCCGACCGAGGCGCCGGCGAACCAACACAGAAGAAAACAGCCACGGCATACATGGCAAGGGCCAAACGGTACGCGCCCTGGCCGCATGGTTTGCGCTACCATGCCGAGGGCACGTTTTTCCCCTGCTTGCGGCAATCTACTTCGACTACCGATGTTCGGTGGCGAACAGAGTGTTGTGGAGTCCATAGAGCACAATCGTGTTTCTGTGACAATCCCTGGAACGGACGCCCATGACCGAACGGCAGATTCAAAAGAAGATAGCCGTGCGAAGGCCTTGCTGGCGATATGTATTCAGCCGATTCCGAGCGCATGGCGCCTCGTGAGCAACCTCGATCATCTACTTGCCTTCATAGCTGAACAACTGCCCGATGCCTTGCGCCGGCGCCCCGTCGTCGCATAACACCAGGCGATACAGCGTTTGCGGTAAGACAAGGCACAGGTTTGTCGTTGCCGGGAGTTCTACATGGTTGAAGCCGTCGTCCTTTGGAACGAGCCCAACAATTTATCGCACTGGAACTTCAAGCTCGATCCTGACTGGACAATCTTTGCGGAGATGGTGAAGTCCGCCGCTCGTGCGATTCGCGCGGTAAACCCCGACGTGACCATTGTGCTCGGCGGCGTGTCCTCCTGCGACTCGGACTTTCTTCGCCTGATGGCTGCACACGGCGTGATGCACTGCGTGGATGCGGTCGGCGTACACGGCTTTCCGCTGGACTGGAACCACTGGCCGCTAAGTGACTGGCCGGCGCGAGTAGCCGAGGCGTCCGAGGTGAGCGGCAAGCCTGTGTGGGTGACAGAGGTGGGCGTTTCGTCATTCGGAGCCGAAGAGGTGCAGGAGTTCGGCATGAGGCGGACACTTGAGCTGCTCAAGGGCAACACTGAGCGTATCTACTGGTACAGCCTGTTTGACCTGCCGCCGAGCTGGCCGGCGGAAACCCGCCACAAGGAAGCAGAAGGCTCAGCCTACTACCGCCACTACTATCTGGGGCTGGTCAAGGATGATGGGACTCCCAAACTGGCCGCCGCTGGCTTTCCTTCCGATGGGAGCGTCGGTTTCTGCCAATGGTTTCACTACCAGGATCCAAGGCTTGACGACGCCGTCGAGTGGATGCGCGAGCATGGCGTCGAGTACCTGCGGACAGGGCTGAGCTGGGCCGACTACTACAGGCCGGATGCGGTGGAGTGGTTTGACCGCCAGATGGAAGCGCTCAAACCGTTTCGGGTTGCGCTCACGCTTTGTTTCACGCCTGCTCACCTCGGGCTTGAAGACCACCACACGAGTCCGCCGAGGAACATAAATGATTTCGCCGAGTACGCTGCCTGGGCGGTAGCCCGTTACGCCCCGGCCGCTGACAGTAGGCAACGCCAGCCCGACTTTGAGGAGACCGCAGCACGATGAAGCTAGCTAACGGCCAGCCCCGGCAGGTTCTGATTACAGGAGGCGCAGGCTTTGTCGGCTCGCACCTTGCGGATGGACTGCTTCGCGCGGGCCACCGCGTTCGCGTTCTCGATAACCTGACGCCGCAGGTTCACACGAACGGTATCCCAGATTACCTTTCGCCGGACGTTGAACTTGTGATCGGCGATGTGCGCGACCCGGTACGCCTGCGCGAGGCACTCAGCGGTGTAGACGTGATCTTCCACTTCGCGGCCACCGTCGGTGTGGGGCAATCGATGTATGAGATCAGCCGCTACATGAGCGTGAACACGCAGGGAACGGCGGAGCTTTTGCAGGCTCTGCTCGACACCGGGCATGTGCCGCAAAAGCTGATCGTCGCGTCCTCCATGTCGATCTATGGAGAAGGGAAGTACGGCTGTACCGTGTGCGGACAAGACGCGTTTCCGCCGGTTCGCCCGGTGGCGCAGCTGCGGGAGTCAGCCTGGGAGCTGCACTGCGATGCGTGCGGAGGAGTGCTGGCGCCGCGGCCGACCAATGAGACAAAACCGTCTGAGCTCAACTCTGTGTATGCCTTGTCGAAGCGGGACCAGGAAGAGCTTTGCCTTATCTACGGCCGGACGTACGGTGTGCCGGTTACTGCGTTACGCTTTTTTAATATCTACGGGACACGCCAGGCCCTCTCGAATCCGTACACGGGCGTCGCTGCGATTTTTGCGGCGAGACTATTGAACAATCAGGCGCCGCTTGTGTTTGAAGACGGCGAACAGATGCGCGATTTCGTGAGTGTCCATGACATCATCCGCGCGAACATGCTTGCCATGGACAGCCGCGACTCCGACGGCGAAGTCATCAACATCGGCTGCGGATCTCCCATCAAAATCCGTGAGGTTGCGGAGATTCTTGCGTTGGCGCTCTGCAAGGACATCGCCCCGGTCATTACGCAGAAGTACCGCGCCGGCGACATTCGCCACTGCTACGCCGACCTGACCCGGGCACGCGCCCTGCTGGGCTATGAGCCGCAGGTCACGCATGAAGAGGGCTTCAAGGAGCTTGCCGAATGGTTGCGCGGGCAGGAAGCGGTCGATAACGCCGCGACCATGCTGAAAGAGCTCAGCACGCATGGATTGACCGCATGAGCAACACCATCGCCAACCCAGACTTAACTTCAGGAGGGACGCATCATGCCGCATCGTGAGAGACGTACCATCCTGATCACCGGTGGAGCGGGCTTTGTCGGCTCAAACCTGGCGCAGCGGCTGCTTGCGGATAGCAGTGCACGTGTGCTGGTGTTTGACAACCTGTCCCGGCCCGGGGTCCTGCACAATCTTGAGTGGCTGCAGGGAACGCCTCACCTTGGCCGCCTCGAATTTCTGAACGGCGATATACGCGATACAGTGGCAGTGACAGATGCCGTGCGCCATGCCACCGAGATTTATCATCTCGCCGCGCAGGTTGCGGTCACAACGTCCATCGCCGCGCCGCGTGAGGACCTGGAAACGAACGTCATTGGGACCTTCAATGTTCTTGAAGCAGCGCGGCGTTCCGGGCGGAATCCGTTTCTACTGTTTACCTCTACCAACAAGGTGTACGGCTCGCTCGCCGGCGTACCCACGCGCGCCGGCGACAGGCGCTACCAGGCTGTCGACAAAACTTTCCGCGGCGTGAAGGAGAGCGAACCCCTCGACTTCCACTCTCCATACGGCTGCTCCAAGGGCGCGGCGGACCAGTATGTGCGCGACTACTCACGCATCTATGGTTTGCCGACGGTCGTCTTCCGCATGTCGTGTATCGCGGGTCCGCGTCAGTTCGGCACCGAAGACCAGGGATGGGTCGCGCACTTTCTCTACTCCGTTCTGGAAGGCAGGCCGATCACGATTTACGGTGACGGGCTGCAGGTGCGCGACGTTCTGCACGTGCACGACCTGGTCGATGCGATGGAAGCAGCGCGCGCGCACTCATCGCATACGGCAGGCGAGGTGTTCAACCTGGGTGGCGGCCCTGAGCGCGCAGTCTCCGTGGTCGAAATGCTCGATGCCATTGCAGGCGAGACCGGTTGCGAGCCGATGCTGCGGTACAGTGCGACGCGCCCCGGCGACCAGCCCCTTTACGTCTCGAATACAGCCAAGCTAACCGCGCAGACAGGGTGGCGGCCGCAGCGATCGAATGGCGACATCCTTGAGGCGATTCACCGGTTCTGGAAAGAGAACCGCGAACTGCTCGCAGGGCAGCGCGGCATGTCTTTGCAGGATGGACCGGTTGCCGAGGAGGTAGCATGAAGTTCGCGCTGGTGAACCCTAAGTGGAGCTTTGAAGGCTCAACCTACTTCGGCTGCGCCGAGCCGCACTTTCCGCTGGAGCTGCTTGCGGCGCGCGAGATGCTACGCTCCGCGGGGCAGGACGTTCTGCTGATCGACGCGTGGATGGAAGACTTCAGCCCTGAGCAGGTACGAACGCGCCTGCGGTCTTTCGACGAAGACTTTCTGGTAATACCGACCGCACCGTCGTACCTGTTCTGGCGCTGCCCACAGCCGGAGCTGCGAGTTCCGGCACAGTGGCTTTCGGCACTCGATTGTTCTTCAACAACGGTTGTGATCGGCCCGCATGGCTCTGTAACGCCGCTCGCCACGCTGAGAAAAACCGGCGCAAACGTGGTGCTGCGCGGAGAGCCTGACCAGACGCTGCCACAACTCGCGACGACGCCCTGGGAGCTGATCGCCGGCTGCTGCTGGCGCGACGCGCAAGGCGTGGTGCACTCAACGCCGGGCCTGGGCGCGACGGATATGCGGATGCTTGGGCCGCTTGATTACTCAGACTATCCGGTGGAGCGCCACCATCACCTCCATCATATCTTCCCCGGAAACGGTGCCGATCATCTGCACCACGGCGCGGAGGTCGAGTTTGCTCGCGGCTGCCCGTACGCCTGCACCTTCTGCAACAAGACGCTGTTTCGCAATAAGTACCGCGAGCGTGAGCTGTCGGCTGTGCTCGCGGAGATTGACCAGCTCATCCGTCGCGGTGTCGATTACATATACTTCATCGATGAGATTTTCGGCGTCGGAAAGCAGGTGCGCGCGCTGCTGGAGGAAATTGCGAAGCGACCCGTTTCGATCGGCTTCCAGACGCGCATCGATCTGTGGGATGAGCAATCGATCGATCTGCTTGCGCGCGCGCACTGTGTCTCGTTTGAGTGCGGTGTCGAGTCTATTACCGACGAAGGCCGCGATGCGATGAACAAGAACTGCCGCATCTCGACAGACCGGATTACCGAGTTACTGATCTTCGCGAAGCAGAAGCTGCCGTGGGTGCAGGCCAATCTCATCAAGACACCGGAAGATGATCCTGCGCTTGTCTCGGCATGGCAGGCGAACCTGAAGGCACATGGCGTGTGGGTCAGCGAGCCTGTGCCGATGTTTCCGTTCCCGGGTAGCCCGGAGTACGTGACAACCTTTGGCGCGCAGCCCGATGAAGAGGCCTGGGAACGCGCTCACGGCTTCTATCTCAACCTGTTCGCCGACAAGGGCTACAGCGATATCCAGGAGCAGCAGCCGCTTTCGCTGCAGCAGCTTGAAGAGCCGGAGCTTTCAGGTGTGGTCCGCTGAGCGTCAGAAAACAATCGAACGCTTGGAGCGGCGGTAGTGCTCTGCTGACGATGCGCCATGGCTGATTCTTCCACCAGCTTGTGCATCGCCTACTTCGCGCACACGCTTCGCTCCGACTGGAACAATGGCAATGCCCATTTTCTTCGCGGTTTGATGCGGGCGTTGCAGCAGGTCGGCCACCGGGTCACCGTTTTTGAGCCTGAGAGCGAGTGGTCAATCGACAATCTGAGGACCGAAGCGCTGGGTGAGAAGTCGCTTGCACAGTTCGCCGGCACCTATGCCGATCTCAATCTGCAGAACTATTCCGCAGTAGAAGAGTCTGACGCGATGTCAGAGGGGCGACTGGCAAGCATGCAGATTGTCATCATGCATGAGTGGAACCCGCCCGCGCTTGCACAGCGGCTCCTCGCGCTGCGCGATAAGTTGGGCTTCCGGCTGCTGTTTCATGACACGCACCACCGCGCGTCCTCCTCCCCGGAGCAGATGGAGCTTTACGGGTTGCAACGTTTCGACGGCATCCTTGCTTTCGGTGAAGCGCTGCGCAAAATTTACCTCGATCGCTTCGGCTTTACACGCGTGTGGACTTTGCACGAGGCTGCCGATACCAGCGTGTTTCATCCGGGATATTCCTCGACTAACGCAACAGAAGCTGTCTGGATAGGGAACTGGGGTGAGGATGAGCGAGCCGCGGAGATTCGCACCTTCTATCTTGAACCCGCTGCCGCGCTCGCACCGGAGTTCCGGTTCTCGCTTTACGGCGTACGGTTTCCGCGGCACGCTCTCGATGCGCTCGGCGCGGCGCGAGTCGAGTACAACGGCTACCTGCCTAACATTGATGCACCCGCGGTTTACAGCGGCGCGCGCCTGACTGTCCACATTCCGCGCCAGCAGTACAGCTCGGCGATGACCGGCATCCCGACGATCCGCGTGTTCGAAGCACTCGCGTGCGGCATTCCGCTCATCTCCGCACCGTGGCAGGACACTGAGAAGCTGTTCAATCCCGGCGACTTCCTAATGGTGCGGAACACCGCTGAAATGGTGGAGGCGATGCGATTTCTGCTGGTTGATCGTGCGGCGGCAGAAGCCCAGGCCCATCGCGGCCTCGGCACGATCATCGAGCACCACACCTGTGTGCATCGCGCTCACCAGCTTACCGGGATACTGCAGGAGGTACTTGCGTGAAGATTTTCGCTTTTGGCTCCAGCATCGTTTCCTCCTACTGGAACGGTGCGGCAACCTATTACCGCGGCTGTTACAAATATCTTGCCCGGCTTAGCCACACGATTGTTTTCGCCGAGCCCGACGCCTACGGGCGCCAGCAGCACCGAGATAGCGACGACTTCTCCTACGTTGAGTCCGTGGTGTACCAGCCCGGGACTGACCTTGATCGCATGCTCTCGCTCGCCGCAGACGCGGACATCGTGGTTAAGCACAGCGGAATCGGCATCGACGACGCAATGATTGAGCAGCGCATCCTTGAGCTCCAGGGGCACAGCGCTGTCGTGTTCTGGGATGTTGACGCGCCCGCGACCCTGACACGGATGCACGCCGATCCGGCTGATGCCTTTCGTTCGTCGATGCCGCAGTATGACCTTGTGCTCACCTACGGCGGCGGACCATGGTGCAGGGAACAATACCTTGCCTTTGGCGCACGCTCATACGCGAGCATTTACAACGGGCTTGATCCCCAAACACATCACCCGGTGCCGGCTGACCCATCGCTTGCCTGCGATGTCGCCTTCCTGGGGAACCGCCTGCCTGATCGCGAAGCGCGGGTTGAGGAACTTTTTCTCCATGCTGCCGCCCTGGCGCCCCGGAAACGTTTTCTGCTCGGAGGAGAGGGCTGGGGCGACAAGCCTATGCCGTCGAACGTCCGGTACATCGGCCACGTTCCGACCTCCGAGCATAACCGGGTGAACTGCTCTGCGGGCATGGTGATGAACATCAATCGCGCGTCAATGGCGCAGTCCGGATTTTCGCCGCCGACTCGCATCTTTGAGGTTGCCGGAGCGGGCACCTGCCTGCTTTGCGATGACTGGCCGGGCATCGAGGATTGCTTCGCGCCCGGCGCAGAAATCCTTGTGGTCCGCACGGCGCAGGATGTCGTGGACGCGCTTGCGACTTACGATGACCCTGCTCGCCGAAACATCGGGGAGGCCTTTCACGCGCGCGCTTTGCGCGACCACACCTATGCACAGCGCGCGCTGCAAGCAGAGCAGGCCTTTGAGAACTGTCTGCGATACCGCGCGGAAACAGCGTCTGTATGAGGATCGTTGTCTGTGGCCTCACCATCACTTCGTCATGGGGCAACGGCCACGCGACCACGTACCGGTCGCTGCTGAAAGCGCTTTCATTGCGCGGCCATGACATTCTTTTCATTGAGAAGAATGTGGAGTGGTACGAGAGCAACCGCGACCTGCCTCGGCCTGGATTTTGCACTGTGCAACTGTATGAGGATTGGAACGCGGAAGAAACTCACCTTCTCTCTGCGTGTGCCGATGCGGATGTAATCGTAATTGGATCCTACTTTCCTGACGCGATCGCGGCCACGCGCGCGCTGCTGGCAACCGCGCATGCCCCCATCCTCTTTTACGATATCGACACGCCAGTTACTTTGGCTGCGCTGCGTGCACAGGGTGGTACAGAGTATCTCGATGCCAAATTAATCCCGCACTATGCGGCCTATCTCAGCTTTACCGGCGGCCCCGCATTACAGGAGTTGAAGCAGCACTTCGGCGCTCGCAGGGCTGTGCCGTTCTTTTGCTCGGTTGACCCGGACCTGTATCATCCGGCTCCAGTGCGTGAGGAGTTCCGCTGCGACTTCAGCTATCTCGGCACCTTTGCTGCTGATCGCCAAACAAAACTGATGCGCCTGCTCGATGGCGCTGCTGCTCTGTTGCCGGCTAGCCGATTCGTTGTCGCCGGCCCGCAGTATCCGTCGGACATAACCTGGCAGCCAAATGTTTTGCGTATGATTCACCTGCCGCCGTCGGACCACGCAGTCTTCTACTCGTCCAGCCGCTTTACCCTGAACCTTACGCGCGGCGACATGATCGCCGCGGGATACTCTCCGTCCGTGCGTCTTTTTGAAGCGTCCGCATGCGGAGCAGCGATCCTGTCTGACAGCTGGGCGGGTATTGAGCAGTTTCTTACTCCCGGCGAAGAGATACTCATACCGTCTGACGCGTATGAGGTTGCCGGCATGCTTAGTAACCTGCCGGACGAAGAGCGCACGCGTATCGGCGCACGGGCGCGGGAACGGATTCTGGCCGAGCATACAGCCACACATCGCGCTGTGCAGTTTGAAGCAATCGTGTCGGCCTGTGGCGAGTGCAGCCGATGATGAGACGAAGCTTCAATCCGGCGGAACATTGGCTCGTTGCATCCAGAGGGAGCCGGCCATGCGCATCGTGATCTTCGGGCTTACTATTTCTTCCTCGTGGGGCAACGGTCACGCGACCCTTTGGCGATCGCTCGTCAAGGCAATGGTGCGGCGTGGGCATTCAGTCATTTTTTATGAAAAGGACGTACCCTACTACGCGACAACGCGGGACCTTGACAGGCTGCCGGACGGGGCGACCCTGCGACTCTACACGGAGTTTACCGACATACAGCAGGCAGCTCAGTCCGAGCTTGATACTGCGGACCTGGCGCTCTGCACCAGCTTTTGCCCTGACGGCCGTAATGCGTCCGAACTTATCCTTGCGAGTCATGCAGCAATCAAGGCCTTTTATGACCTCGATACTCCGGTGACGCTCGATGAACTTACAACTTCTGGCGGTGTGACATACCTGCCGCTCCACGGCCTGCGAGACTTTGACCTGGTCCTAAGCTTTACAGGTGGAAAGGCACTGGAAGAGCTGAAAATACGCCTCGGCGCGAGAAGTGCGTGTGCACTTTATGGCTCTGTGGATCCGAACAACCATCGCCCGGTCGAGCCGCTCGCCGAGTTTCGCTCGACGCTCTCCTATCTCGGCACCTATGCCGCCGATCGGCAGGACGCTCTACGCAGGTTGTTTGTGGAACCGGCAGAGCTTTTGCCGGCGGAGACGTTTCTGATCGGCGGCGCACAGTACCCCGAGCATTTTCCATGGACGAGAAACATGGGATTCGTGCAGCACGTGCCCCCTGATCTGCACCCGGCGTTTTTTTCATCCGGTCGAGCCACGCTCAACGTCACGCGCGGCGTCATGGCCCGCTATGGCTATTGCCCGTCCGGTCGGCTGTTTGAGGCAGCCGCCTGCGGGGCCGTGATGCTTACAGATAGCTGGGAGGGGCTTGGGAATTTTTTTCAACCAGGTGTCGAAATTATCCAGGTTGACAGTGCTGCAGATGTTGTCGCGGCGCTCTCGCTCTCCGACGCGGAGTTGCGCAGAATTGCCGAGGCGGCGCGTGCGCGCGCGCTGGCGGAGCATACGGGAGAGCGGCGCATCCAACAGCTTGAACTCATCTGTGACGCGGTCCTCTCCGGCGCAGACGGATCGATACGCGAGGAGGCAACGTTGTGCTAGCGAGCAGCTCGAGTCGGAAGATATGGGGCATCATTCCGGCCGCAGGCGTGGGCAGTCGCATCCAGCCGCTCGCTTTCTCAAAGGAGCTGTTGCCGGTTGGCAGCTGTGTTGAAGAGGGAAGAGAACGCCCGCGCGCTGTGAGCGAGTATCTCGTTGAGCGCATGATTGTTGCAGGGGCTGACAGGTTATGCTTTGTCATCTCGCCGGGTAAGACCGACATTCTTGAGTACTACGGTGGGCGGCTGTGGGGCGCGGACATTGCCTATGTCGTGCAGCCCACGCCAGGCGGTCTGTGCGATGCGGTCTTTCGTGCGGCCCCGTTCATCAATGCTGAGGATTCAGTCCTGATCGGTTTACCGGACACGGTCTGGACCCCCATGGACGGGCTGGCCCGCCTGCCCGCGGACGAGCTCTCGTTCCTGCTGTTCTCAGTTGAGCATCCTGAAATATTCGACGCCGTAGTGACAGACGAAGCGGGAGCTGTTCTCATGATTGATGTCAAGCAGCCGGTGATACGGTCGCGGTGGATATGGGGCGCCATTCGCGTTCCGGGCAGGATATTTCATCAACTCCATGCGCTGTGGTGCAGCCCCGGGCGCAAGGACGAATACCTGGGAACACTTGTCAACGCCTGGCTGGCCGCCGGCGGCCGCGCCACAGGGGTACGTGCCGGCGATGCCTATGTGGACGTCGGCACTTTGCACGGCTATCGCGAAGCGCTTCGACTGCTTGCGGAATAAGCAACAGCACTGCGTAAGGGAAAAGGGGAGCGTGGCTTGAACAAACAACACACGGCAAACGGCAGTGCAACTGTAACACCCGTTGATCGCGACACGATCCAGCACCGAGTCCGGGAGCTGGGGCCGTGGTTCCACAACATGGAAATCGGCGGTATCCAGACTGCGCCCGAGCACTTTCTCGGCGACTACCCCGAGGTAAAGTTCCGTCACTTCAGAGATCTTCTGCCTGCGGACATGAGCGGCATGAGCGTGCTCGATATCGGGTGCAATGGCGGCTTCTACTCGCTCGAAATGAAGCGCCGTGGAGCCGAGCGTGTGCTGGGGGTTGACACCGATAACCGGTACCTACGCCAGGCTCGCTTTGCAGCGGAAGCGACTGGACTCGACGTGCAGTTCGAGAAGCTCGCGGTATGGGACGTGGGTACCTTGCGTGAGCAGTTCGACCTTGTCATCTTTATGGGTGTGCTGTACCACCTGCGCCATCCCTTGCTCGCGCTCGACCTAATCCACGAGCACGTGGCGAAGGACCTTCTGCTGTTTCAAAGCATGCAGCGCGGCAGCCATGACATTGCCGCGGTTGACGAGGACTATGACTTCAACGCACCAGCGCCCTTTGACGAACCGGGTTACCCGAAGATGCACTTCATCGAGCACCGCTACTCGCATGACGAAACGAACTGGTGGGCTCCCAACCGCGCGTGTGTTGAGGCGATGCTGCGCTCATCGGGGTTCACGATTGAAGCCCAGCCTGAAGCAGAAGTGTACCTGTGCCGGCGACACATAGTTGATGTTCCGCCGGATGGTCCACACGCTGTCTACCCTCACCGCGGCCACATCGCGTGACCGAGGCCGACACTGGCCTGGCGATCGCACAGCAGCTTCTAACTAAGCGCTTTCTGCCTGAATCTATTTCGGCATTCAGCAGGGCAGAATCGCTGGGCGCCAGCGCCGACTTATGCAGCGCCGGCCGGTGGATGGCGGCGATGCTCGGCGGCGAATTTGCTGCGGCCTGGCGAGAAAGCGACCTGATCCGCATGCGGAATACTCCGGACCCGCACCGGTTCTGGAATGGTGAATCAATCAAAGGTAAGCGCGTTATCGTGCGGGGCCTGCACGGACTGGGCGACTCCGTGCAGATGTTGCGCTACGCGCCTGCGCTCAATGCGCTTGCGGCAAGCGTCGTGTTTGAGCTGCCCGGACACATGCTCGCTCTGGCTCGCTGCTTCAACGGGGTTAATCGCGCGATCACCTGGGGCGAAGACAGCCCGAGCGAACCTGTCCAGTGGGACATCCAGATCGAAGTGATGGAGCTGCCTTACGTCTTTCGCACGACACTAACCGAGTTACCGATTCAAACCGGATATTTGGAGTTACTCCCCGAGATTATCGAGCAAAGTGCCCAAGACATGGGCCCTAAAACAAAACCGCGCGTGGGGTTAGTGTGGGCGGCGGGTGCGTGGAACCCCGAGCGCGCAGTACCTATAAACGCGTTGCGCCCGCTCATGGCGCGGCAGGGCATTGAGTTCTGGAGTATCCAGGGAGGCGATGCTGCAAGGGACGCCAGGGTGCTCGGCATTCGCGATGCGGCAGAGAACTGTGGCGGCGGCCTCCTGCCACTGGCTGCCGCGATTGAGCAGCTTGACCTTGTCATCACGGTCGATACACTCGCTGCCCATCTGGCTGGAGCGCTGGGCAAACAAGTCTGGGTCATGCTGCAGTATGCAGCCGACTGGCGCTGGATGACGGCTCGCGAGGACAGCCCCTGGTACCCGACGATGCGGCTGTTTCGCCAGCGCACGCCCGGCGACTGGGGTTCGGTGGTCAGCGCAATCTCTGATGCGCTTACTTCTGCAGTGAAATGATCGCGTGTGGTCAACCGTGCTTTCAATCTCCTGCAGTCAGCCTGGCGCATCATAGGAAACATGCGAGCGGCATCAGGCAGGCGTAGTCGTAAAGTTCCCGAACCCGCAGAGCCGGTTACTGACCCAATCGAGTCGGCAAAGGCGGCGGGCCTTCGCTATGTGAGCGACACACAACCCGGGATCCAGCGCAAAAAACATAGCTCAAGCTTTCGCTATATCAGGGCGGATGGCGCGGCAATGCGCGACAAGGAAACGCTTGCGCGCATCAAGTCACTGGTCATACCGCCGGCCTGGACCGACGTATGGATCAGCGCTCATGCGAACGGACATTTACAGGCAACCGGGCGGGATGCCAAGGGGCGCAAGCAAAGCCGCTACCATCCGCGCTGGCGCGAGGTCCGCGATGAGACCAAGTACGAGCGTATGACCCTGTTCGCTGAAGCCTTGCCCGGCATACGCGAGCGCATCCAGCACGACCTTGGTCTACCCGGCCTGCCGCGAGAGAAGGTGCTCGCGACCATCGTGAAGCTGCTGGAGGCGACGCTCATTCGGGTCGGCAATGCCGAGTACGCTCGCGAGAATAAATCCTACGGACTGACCACCATGCGTAACCGGCACGTCGACGTGCATGGCTCTACCGTCACTTTTACCTTTCAGGGCAAGAGCCGCGTCCACCACACGATTGACCTTCATGATCGGCGTATTGCAAGCATCATCAAGCGCTGCTCTGACATACCCGGATACGAACTCTTCCGGTATCTGGATGCGGATGGCACCCCGCATAGCATCGATTCTTCCGATGTCAACGAATACTTGTTCGAGGTCACAGGGCAGCACTTTACGGCGAAGGATTTTCGCACCTGGGCGGGCTCTGTTTTAACGTCTGTAATGCTTCGCGAATGCGAGCCTTTTACTTCCGCGACTCAGGCGAAAAAGAACGTGGTGCAGGCAATTGCAGGCGTGGCGGCACGCCTAGGCAACACACCATCTGTATGCCGCAAGTGCTACGTTCATCCCGCGGTGCTTGAAGCCTACTTGGGAGGAATCACGGCAAAGGCCGCCAAGGAACAGCTCGAGGAGGAGATCGACGAACAAACCGCGGCGTTGCGGCACGAGGAGACTGCATTGCTGGAACTGTTGCAGCAGCGAAGTCTACTCGACAAGGTGCACTGACCGGACGATTGTGTTCAGGAACAGCGGCGATTTGAGCGATCAGGAAGTTGAGAGGGTAGAGGCAATTAAGTAGCTCCTTATTAAACGAGTCTGATAATGCTTATTCTGTAAAAATGCCACTGCTGTGCCCACTGGATATTTCGTGAGCGAGCCCGATCTGCAACGGATCGAGATACTGACAGAAGTTCTGGCGGGACCGCAGGAGAGTTCTGAATAGGCATACTCAGCTATAGCCGGAGAGCGTTGATAAGAGCGATGAGAGCAGCAGGTTGATTGCGTCGACTTGGGTAGTAAAGGAAATAGCCCGGAAAGGTAGGACACCAGTCTCGAAGTACTGAAACGAGATCTCCTTTTGAGACGTGCTCTTCTATCTGTGCCTCCATCGTCATCATCAGGCCCGCACCCTCAAGCGTAGCCTGAATTGCAAAATCTGAATCGCTGAATGTCAGTGGACCACGCGGGTTAACCGTCAGAGATCGCCGTCCTTTTTCAAACTCCCAACGATAGACACCGCTCTTTCTTAGCCGAAGCGCGATACACGAGTGTTCCTTCAAATCGCCGGGCGATTTCGGAATCTTTCTGGATTCAAAGTAGGTGGGTGAGCCTACAACAGCTAGCCGCATATCTCGACTCACTTTCACCGCAATCATGTCGCGTTGTATGAATTCACCGATGTGTATTCCAGCATCGAACTGCCCTGCGATGAGGTCGATCGTGTCATTCGAACAGGTGATATCCAATTCAATATCAGGGAAAGCCTGAGAGAACGCAGTAAGCTTCGGAAGCAAAATCAGGCGAGCAGCCGTTCGAGAGAGGACGAGCTGAATTTTACCCGCGGGATGGTCTCGGAGATTTCGCGCTTCCGCCAACGATTGCTCGATGCGCTCCAACGCAGGATTCAGGTTTCGTAAGAGGGCAGATCCGGCCGCAGTAGGGGATACGCTTCGCGTAGTACGCGCAAGCAACTGGATGCCTAACTTTTTCTCCAGCGTTCGCATCATGTGACTCACTGCCGATTGTGAAAGCCCAAGACGCGCTCCTGCCCTGGTAAAGCTTCTTTCCTCAGCCACAATGGAAAAGATTGCGAGTTCGCTCAGTTCATTTCGCATGATTCATGAATCTTATTCATTACACCATTTGAAGTCACCCCACTACCGGCGGATGACGCGCAACCGTACCCTTATCTAAGGACGTGGCCTTCATTGTGGCGCGGCGCTTCAGAAGATTCACCTGGTCGGCTATAGGACCCGGGTAACCAGAGGCGAATCGAAAAGGGAGAGATGGTATGTCCATGAACCAGAAAGCAGTCACATCGGGACTCAGTGAAGTTGAAACACAAACGATCGAGAAGCTCTACCGAGCGTTCAATGAGCGCAACCCTGATTTACTGGACGAGGCATGTTGGCCCGATTGGGAAGACATACCGCTTGCGCCGGGGCAAGAACCGGGCACCAACGGGTTCAAAAAGATGATGCCTCTTTACTTTGCAGCTTTTCCAGATCTCAGGATCGAAGTAGACGAGATTGTCGGCGCGTCTGGCAGGGCCGGGGTGCGCGCACGTATGGTCGGAACGCATCAGGGAGAGATCTTCAGCGTGGCCGGGTCGCAGCAGCCCATCGAAGTACGTCTTTACGAGTTCCATCATCTTCGAGAGGGACGAGTAAGCCACACCTGGCATCTTGAAGACTGGTTCGGAATGTTTCAGCGCATGGGAACGTGGCCTCCGGCGCGAGGCTAGAGCAGAAATCGACCGGCCAACACGGGCATGTCACGAACCAGCCATCACTTATTTTTGGGAGATGCTTTAGGAAGGGTATGGCGGAGAGACAGGGATTCGAACCCTGGGTACCCTTGCGAGTACGCCGCCTTTCCAAGGCGGTACATTCAACCACTCTGCCATCTCTCCGGCAAAACCAACTTTATCACAGCCCCGCGGCGGCTTTGCACCCCTCCCGCAAGCATTCACGCAGGCGCAATTCGGCATCAGTACTGTACAGAGACCCACACGTTTCAGCCTGTGTGCGCGCCTGGCGCCGCACCACGCTCCGTGTGGGTACGCCTATACCGCTGCCACTCAGGGTGTATGGGCAGGAGAGATTACGGTGTCAAAGCTCAACCCGGAACTGCTGGACAAAATGCATGCCTACTGGCGCGCGGCGAACTACCTCACCGTCGGGCAAATCTATCTGCAGGCCAATCCCCTGCTGGAACGGCCTCTGACGCCGGCCGACATCAAACCGCGTCTGCTTGGCCACTGGGGCACCACGACCGGGCTCAACTTCATCTACACCCACCTCAATCGCATCATTTGCGAGCACGAGATCGACATGATGTTCATCATGGGACCGGGCCACGGCGGTCCCGGCTTCGTGGCCCACACCTATCTTGAGGGCACCTATACCGAGATTTACCCGAACATCGAGCAAAGTAAAGACGGCCTCAAGCGGCTGTTCCGGCAGTTTTCCTGGCCATACGGCATCCCGTCCCATGCCGCGCCGGAAACGCCCGGCTCGATTCACGAGGGCGGCGAGCTCGGCTATTCCCTGCTCCACGCCTACGGCGCGGCCTTTGACAACCCGGACCTGATCGTGGCCTGCGTTGTGGGCGATGGCGAGGCGGAGACCGGACCGGCAGCAACCAGCTGGCACTCGAATAAGTTCCTGAATGCGAAAACAGACGGCGCGGTGCTTCCGATCCTTCACCTCAACGGCTTCAAGATCGCGAACCCCACGGTGCTGGCCCGCATCCCGGAAGAGGAGCTGCTCTCGCTCTTCCGCGGGTACGGCTACGATCCGGTGATCATCGCCGGGGATGAGCCGATGGAGATGCACGGCAAAATGGCCGAGGCGCTCGACAATGCCTACGCCGGCATCAGCGCCATTCAGCAGAAGTTCCGCACCGCGGACGTGAAACCCGGTGAAGACGATCGGCCCTGCTGGCCGATGATCATCCTGCGAACTCCCAAAGGATGGACCGGCCCTAAATTCGTCGACGGCAAGCAGGTTGAAGGCACGTGGCGTGCGCACCAGGTTCCGCTTGAGAACGTTCGCAGCAATCCCGATCACCTTCGCATGCTCGAAGAGTGGATGCAGTCGTACAAGCCCGAGGAGCTGTTCGACAAAGATGGGCATTTCCGCAAGGAATTCGCTGACATCGCCCCGAAAGGCCGTCTGCGCATGGGCATGAACCGCCATGCTAACGGTGGTCTCCTGCTGCAGCAGCTGGAAATGCCTCCGTTTGAAAAGTACGGCGTGGCCCTCGATGAGCCCGGAGGCACCGAAGCCGAGGCGACGCGGGTTCTGGGTGTTTTTCTGCGGGACGTAATGAAGGCCAACCTGCACAACCGCAATTTCCGCGTCTTCGGTCCCGATGAAACTGCCTCAAACCGGCTGGAGGCGCTATACCAGGCTTCACCCAAGCGTTGGGACGCTGAGTACGAAGCGGTCGATGAAAACCTGAGCCTCGATGGCCGCGTGATGGAAGTGCTCAGCGAACATATGTGCGAGGGCTGGCTTGAGGGCTACCTGCTTACGGGGCGGCACGGCTTCTTCTCCTGCTACGAAGCCTTTATCCACATTATCGATTCCATGTTTAATCAGCATGCCAAGTGGCTCAAGGTTTCTCGCGAGCTGGCCTGGCGTAAGCCGATCGCTTCGCTGAACTACCTGCTGACCTCGCATGTTTGGCGCCAGGACCATAACGGCTTTTCGCACCAGGACCCTGGATTTATCGATCACGTCGCGAATAAGAAAGCAGAGATCGTGCGCATCTATTTGGCGCCCGATGTCAACTGCCTGCTTTCGGTCGCGAACCACTGCCTACGAAGCCACGACTACGTCAACCTGATTATCGCGGGCAAGCAGCCTTCACCTGTCTGGCTCAACATGCCGGATGCCGTACGGCATTGCACCGCCGGCCTGGGCGTGTGGGCGTGGGCCAGCAGCGACGGCAGCAACGGCCCTGATGGCGCGGGCACGCCGGGCGAGGTATGCGACCTTGTAATGGCATGCGCGGGCGACGTGCCTACGCTTGAAACCATGGCCGCTGTCTCCATCCTGCGCGAGCGCTACCCGGACCTTAAGGTGCGCGTCGTCAACGTGGTTGACCTGTTTACGCTGCAGCGCCCCGGCGAGCATCCGCACGGTATTCCAGATGATGAGTTCGATCGGCTGTTCACACCGGATAAGCCCGTGGTGTTCAACTATCACGGCTACCCTGCCCTCATCCATTCGCTGGTAAACGGACGAACCAATGAGCACAATTTCCATGTCCACGGCTACCGTGAGGAGGGTACGACGACGACCCCGTTCGATATGTGCGTCATCAACCATATCGACCGGTTCACGCTGGTGCTCGATGCCGTACGAAGGACACCGAAGCTGGCCGCGCATATGGAGGAGGCCGAGCAGCTGCACTCCGAGAAAATGCAGGAGCACAAGCTTTATGTCTCCGAGCACGGCGAAGATATGCCGGAGGTACGCGACTGGACATGGGGGAAGCATCTGTCCGCCGATAAGCCGGAGCAGACCGGCGGTGACAACGCATGAGCAATTCTGGTGGCGAGGACCTTATCCTGGTGCTCAACTCGGGGTCCTCCTCCCTGAAGGCAGGCCTGTTCCTCCACGACGAGAAACAACCGGTTGGCTGTGAGCGCGCTGTCCTGATCGCGGAGGCGAGCGGCATCGGCAAAGGCGGCGGCAAGCTCTCCGTGCGGGATGCTGAAGGCAAGGAGCTGGCGTCGAACGACCACGCGCTCAACTCCCAGCCGGACGCGCTGGCCGCCATCGCCGATCAGCTTCGCGAGCATAAGCCGCGGTTCAAACCGGTGGGGATCGGCCACCGCGTAGTGCACGGAGGGGCTTCGCTGCGAGAGCATACCTGCCTCACGCCGACGGTATTGAACGCGCTCAAGGCTTCCATTCACTACGCGCCGCTGCACCTGCCTGGGTCGATCGAGCTCATTGAGCAGTCGCAAAGGCTTTATCCCGGGGTCGAGCAGGCGGCATGCTTCGATACTGCTTTCCACCAGACAATGCCAGCGGTCGCCAAACGCCTTGCAATTCCGGAGCGCTTTGCCGAGGACGGTGTCCGGCGCTATGGATTTCATGGTCTGTCCTATGAGTCCCTGGTAGCGCAGCTGCGGGCCGAGCCGCACCCCTTGCCCGAGCGGGTCGTGTTGGCGCACCTGGGCAGCGGTTCGAGCCTGTGCGCGGTATTCCATGGCGAATCCATTGACACCACGATGGGCATGACACCATGCGGCGGCATCCCTATGGCAACCCGCAGCGGTGATCTTGACCCCGGCGTGCTTCTTTTTTTGGCCCGCGCGTACGGGTTTTCGTTTGAAGAGCTGGAGCGCATGGTAAACCACGACTCGGGCCTTGCGGCTGTGGCACAAGGCAGCGGAAACCTGCAGGACATTCAGAAAACGATGAGCGAACCTGTAGCGGACAGGCGCTCGCGCTCGAACGCAGAGCTCGCGTTTGCCCTGTTTGCCACCTCAATTGCTAAACAGGTGGCAAGCCTTACGGTCTCACTCGGCGGTCTCGATTTGCTCGTCTTTGCCGGCGGCATCGGCGAGCACAGCGCTCCCCTTAGGGCGGCCGTGCTTGAGCGCCTGGCGCCGTTCGGCCTGACCTTCAGCCGTACGGCAAACCAGGAGAATGCCGCTTTCATTCATAAGGAAAACAGCAAGGTTCCGGTTCGTATTCTGCCCGCGGAAGAAGACCTGGTCATCGCCGGGCACACTCGTCGGCTGATCGGGCAGTCCGAGTGCAAGGCCCTTTCGTAATGCCTGGAGAGAGGCAAGCGCGCTCTTTTAGTGCAAATCAGCAGCGCGAATCGTATTCTATGTCCTTATCAAGGCCCGGCGCGGCACCACGCACCGAGGCGAGGAGTGCTCAGTCCTGATGCGTCTGCTTCACGTGATTCACGATCTTTCTCCAGCAGGCGGCGGCCCTCCGGAAAACCTTCTTCAGCTCTCACGCAGCTATCGTGAGGTTGGCGTGGAGCTTGAAGTGCTCTCACTCGATGCACCGAATGCAGAGTACCTGTCTCGCTACCCCTTTAAAGTACATGCGGTTGGCCCATCTACCTCAACCTTTGGATACAGTCCTGAAGCAAAGCGCTGGCTCTCGTCCAACCTGACCCGCTATGACGCTGTCATTATCGATGGGCTGTGGCAGTATCCGGCCCTGGTCGTGCGTCATGCGGCACGGGCGTCCGGTATTCCGTATTTCGTCTTCCCGCACGGCATGCTCGACCCCTGGTTTCGCCGTAAATATCCACTGAAACACGTAAAAAAACAGCTTTTCTGGCTGCTAGCGCAGTACCGCGTACTGCGGGATGCGACACGCGTCGTCTTTACGACAGAGGCGGAGGAAAAGCTGTCCGTTGAGACGTTTACACCGCATCGGTGGCGCAGTGCTGTTATCCCGCTCGGGACAAGCCGGCCCAGCGGCGACCCAGAGCGGCTTCGTACAACGTTTATCAAGGAATTGCCGGTGGTCGCCGGGCGCCGATTTCTACTCTTTTTGAGCCGGATTCACGAGAAAAAAGGCTGCGATCTGCTGCTCAAGGCGTTCTGCACCATTGCCGCGGAGAACCCGGACCTCGACCTGGTGATGGCAGGGCCGGACCCGGATGGTCTCCGACCGGCTCTTGAAGCAATCGCGAAAAACGCCGGCTTTGCAAACCGTGTGCACTGGCCGGGCATGCTCGAAGGCGACGTGAAGTGGGGCGCATTTTTCTCGGCGGAAGCATTCGTGCTTCCTTCGCACCAGGAGAACTTCGGCATTGCGATCGCCGAGGCGATCGCGTGTCGCCTGCCTGTGCTCATCTCAGACAAGATCAACATCTGGCACTACATCATGGAAGATCAAACCGGATTTGTCGAAGACGACACGGAAGTTGGAACGGTACGCCTCCTGCAGCGATGGCTCGCGCTCGCTCCAGAGGAGCGGTCCGCGATGGCGGCGCGCACCGATGCTTCGTTCGACAAGCGATTTTCAATGAAAAGCTGCGCGGCGCGCATCCGCGCCATGGTTGAAGAAGCGGCTGCGCCGGGCGGCCGTTCGCGCGGAGCCGTCATCGAGCAGGCGGCGATAAAACAGTAGGCCGCCGTTCCGCCCGAAGTAGGCGCCAAATGCACTTTGAACGCGACAAGCTAATCGAAGAAAATGCGTGGCCTCAACCGTAAGACTCAAAGCGGTAGAGGCCTCGATAGCTCAGTACGTCAGGGCCGTCCAGGCTTCGTACGCCAGCAGGCCCGCCAGCCCCAGAAAGACGTTGAACAGCAGCGCCACGCGCAGGCCCGTGAAAAGGCCCGGCCCTTCCATCATCGTTCCGGCTTCAAGGTCGCCGTCGTACCCTGCAGCCGAGGAAATGTCGGCAAAGGGCTGGTTATGTGTACCGGGTTGTCCGGGCAGCACCGGGAGCGTAGCGGCGTGCGATGCGCCTGGGTAGCCGACGGGCGGCGTGGAGTGGTCAATCGAGCGGGGAGCCTGGGGGAGCAAAGCAGTCTGCATGGGTGTGTGGTGTCCTTTCCCGACACCCACTCTATCGGCGCTTCGTCTCCTCACTTGAGCCTTTCAGAAGAAGAATCAGGGTGCGGCCCGATTCAGGACATCCACCGTGTGTCATCCCGTTCCGGCACTTCGGCGAGCGAGTCCTTCAGCAACGGCCTATCCCGGGTTGATGCGGATGAAACCGTTCCCTTCCGTTCCTTGACGCCCCGGGTACACCCTTTTAGATTGAAGAGAGATCACGACAGAAAAAGGTGAACGCTTCGTGTCCTCTGCCCCGCACTACTTCTGGAACTACCTTCCCCTCTTGATCCAGATCCTCATCGCCGTGGGAATGGGCTGCTCCATGGCGACCGGTTCCTGGATCATCGGCAAACACCGTGCAAGCAAGGCCAAGCTGGCCGCTTACGAGTGCGGCATCCCGGCCGAGGGCGATGCGCGCGGCCGTTTCTCCGTGCGGTTCTACATGGTGGCGATGCTGTTCATCCTGTTCGACGTGGAAGCCGTATTCATGCTCCCCTGGGCGGTCATTTACCGCCAGCTGCCGCACATCACCGGCTCCCGACTCTTCGGCTTCTGGGAAATCCTGGTGTATCTCGGCTTCGTTATGGTGGGCTTTTTCTACATCTGGAAAAAGGGCATTCTCGACTGGTCTTCAGATAAGGCGGACCTGTAATGGCGACAGCTGTTCTGCTCGATAAAGAAGGAGTCCTGAAAGAGATGGGCGGGAACAAGGCCGTTTCGTCTCTGGGTGCGTTGATTGCGAACGCCAGGTTTGACCACGGCGAACTGACCATTACCGTCGCTCCCGAAAACATACGGCAGGCCGCGTATGCCGTGCAGTCCGCCGGCTACAACTTTCTTGAGGACGTTACCGCTGTCGACTGGCTGCCGGCCGAGCCTCGCTTCCAGGTGACGTACCACATTGTTTCGCACACGCTGAAGGAGCGGGTGCGGCTGTGCATCTTTGTCGACTCCATTGTCGGCGGCGCCGACTCGATCGTGCCGGTCTGGCCGTCGGCCGACTTCTACGAGCGCGAGGTTTTCGACCTGTTCGGCATCCGCTTCCATGGCCACCCAAACCTCCGCCGCATCATGATGCCGGATGAGTTTGAAGGCCATCCATTGCGCAAAGACTTTCCCGTGGAGGGATACCGCTGATGAGCCAGTTTACCGAGACCTCTTCCCTGCTTCAGGCACGCCCCGAGGATCCGACTAAAGACCGCACCATGATCCTGAACATGGGCCCACAGCACCCGTCGACACACGGGGTGCTTCGGCTCGTGGTCGAGATCGACGGCGAGACGGTGTTAAAGGTTGTGCCGGATATCGGCTACCTACACACGGGGATCGAAAAAACCTGCGAGGCGAAGTTTTACCAGCAGGTTGTCCCGCTCACCGACCGCATCGACTACCTGTCCCCCATGAGCAACAACCTGTGCTACTGCCTGGCGGTTGAGAAGCTGCTGCAGATTGAAATCCCGGAACGGGCGCAGTGGCTGCGGGTCATGCTGAACGAGTTGACCCGGTTGAATTCGCATCTGGTTTGGCTGGGTACGCATGCGATGGATATCGGCGCGTTGACGGTTTTTCTTTACACTTTTCGCGAGCGCGAGGATATTCTTCGCCTGTTTGAGCACGTCGCGGGCCAGCGCATGATGACCTCCTACTTCCGGATCGGCGGCGTGTCGCTCGAACCGCCGCTCGACTTCTTCGACCGGGTGCAGACCCTGATCAAACGCATGCCCTCGAAGATCGATGAGTACCAGAACCTGCTGACCGGCAATCCGATCTGGGTCGACCGCCTCAAGGGCGTCGGGCACCTCAGCGCGGCAGACGCGATCGCGCTCGGCGTTACCGGGCCCCCGCTTCGCGCCTCCGGCGTCGACTGGGACCTGCGCCGCGACATGCCTTACACGAGCTACGAGAAGTTCCAGTTCAAGGTACCGATCTCGAACGACTGCGATGTGTGGGCGCGCTACGTGATTCGTCTGGAGGAGATGCGCGAGTCGGTCAAGATCATCCAGCAAGCGCTCGACGGGATGCCGGAAGGCCCCGTAACCGCCGATGCGCCGAAGGTCGTGCTGCCCGATCGCGAGAAGATGAAGACGGAGATGGAATCGCTCATCTACCACTTCAAGATTGTGACGGAGGGCTTCCAGGTTCCGGCTGGCGAGGTGTACCAGGCAATCGAGTCGCCGCGCGGCGAAATGGCGTACTACGTCGTTTCAGACGGCACCGCGAAGCCCTACCGGGTGCACATGCGCAACCCGTCGTTTGCGACACTGCAGGCGCTCGACACCATGTGCCGGGGCAGGCTGCTGGCGGATGTCGTAGCTGTTATCGGTTCGATTGACATCGTGCTTGGCGAGATTGACCGCTAGCGCCGGCCAGATCGCGGCGCGCCGGGAGCTCTGGATCTCTTTCAGGAGTCTCCTGCAGACGTATCTGGCGGCAGCCTCGCTCGGCCAGCAGGTTCCGCAGGCGATGCTGATCGATTCCAAAAAGAACGAGCTGCACCTTGAAGGCCCTCGGCGCACCATTAAGCTCGACCTGCAGCTGCGTAGCGGCGAGGGCTACTGGGCGGTCTACGATATCGGCTCGCACATGGCCGCGGATGGCGATTCGCTGCTCGACGAAGGCGCTTTCCGGCTCGCGATGGACGGCACGTTTGCGTGGAGTGGAAAGTCTGGCAAACTCGAAATGGACGCGCTGGCCGAAGCGCTCGCTACACTGGTAATGGAATAAAGTGCATACGAGGATCAGCACACGATGAACACGCAGACCACTATCTTCTCTCCGGCGCTCGCCGCCCGGCTTGACCACCTGGTGACGATCTACCCGGTCAAGCGTTCCGCGCTGATCCCCATGCTGCTCTACGCGCAGGATGAGATTGGCTACTGCTCGGAGGCGGTGGTGAAGGAGGCGGCGGCCCGTGTCGAGGTGACCGAGCTCGACGTCCGCAATGTGCTCTCGTACTACTCCATGCTGCGGACCAAGCCTGCCGGCAAGTTCAACATACAGGTCTGCACCAACATCTCCTGCATGCTGCGCGGCGGCTATGACATCCTCGAGCACTGCCAGAAAAAGCTCGGCATCCACGAAAACAAGGGCGTTACCCCGGACGGGCTCTTCTCGGTGGAAGAGGTGGAATGCATCGGCGCCTGCTGCTGGGCGCCTGCCGTGCAGATCAACTATGACTATCTAGAAGATGTGACACCCGCAAGCATGGACGCTGCGATCGCCGACTACACGGCACAGGCGCGCCCGCAGTAACGCAGTATCCCGCAATATCTAAGTGCGAAGAAAGCGCAGCTTTCCAGCACCAGCAACGGAGGCACCATGTACCTGGTTTCCCATCCCGACGAAGTCAAGGTCATCTCGTTCCGTTTCGGCCAGGGCGCCGAGCAGATCGACAAGTACATCGAGCTCGGAGGCTATGAGCAGGTGCGGCGCGCGATTGATATGGGTCCGGAGGGCATCATCAATGAGATGAAGGCCTCGAACCTGCGCGGACGCGGCGGCGCGGGCTTCCCGACCGGGCTCAAGTGGTCGTTCGTTCCCAAGCAGTCGGAGCGCCCGAAATACATTTTGGTCAACGGCGACGAGAGCGAGCCGGGCACCTGTAAGGACCGCCCGATCTGCGAGTACGACCCGCACTCGATCATCGAAGGCACTATCATCGCCGGGCTGGCCGTCGGCTCCAAGATGGGCTTCATCTACATGCGCGGCGAGTACCGCTACCTGCTCGACATCATGGACAAGTGCATCGAGGAGGCATATGCCAAGGGCTTCCTCGGCAAGAACATCTTCGGCATTGAAGGCCTTGATTTCGACTGCATTTCGCACACCGGCGCGGGCGCGTACGAGGTAGGGGAAGAATCCGCGCTGATGGAGTCGCTTGAAGGCAAGCGCGGCGTACCGCGGATCCGTCCTCCCTTCCCTGCTGTCGTTGGCCTGTACGGCGGCCCGACCGTCATTAATAACGCCGAAACCATCGCCAGTGTTCCGCATGTGCTGCGGCTCGGCGGTGCGGAGTACGCGAAGATCGGCACGGAGCGCAATGGCGGCACACGGCTCTTCGGCATTTCCGGGCATGTCAACAAACCCGGCGTGTACGAGCTGCCGATGGGCTATTCGCTGCGTAAAGCGATCTATGAGGTAGCGGGTGGCATGCTCGGAGGGAAAAAGCTCAAGGCGGTGGTGCCGGGCGGCTCGTCCACTCCAGTGTTAAGAGCTGACGAGATCGATGTTGGCATGGACTTCGACCAGCTGGCGAAGGCCGGAACGATGCTTGGATCGGCCGGTGTCGTGGTGCTTGATGAGACTGTTTCGATTGTCGAGTTCGCGCTCCGGACTATCAAGTTCTATCAGCACGAGAGCTGCGGCTGGTGCATCCCGTGCCGTGAGGGTACGGACTGGCTGAAGAAGACGATCACCCGCGTCTACCAGGGGCACGGCGTGTCGAAGGACCTGGACAACATCAAGTACCTGGCGGAAAACATGATGGGCCGGACCTTCTGCCCGCTTGGCGATGCCGCGGCAATGCCGACGATCGGCTTTATCACCAAATTCCGGGACGAGTTCGAAGCGTTCCTCAGCGAGAACCCGCCGACGCCAGGGCTCATTCTGCAGCAGGCGCCGAATTTGGTACAGCTCGCGGCGCATTAGGTGACGGTGGAACTCACCAAAGGAATGTACGTTCTGAGCAGGCAGTCAATATTCCGCGTGGAGGTTGCTGATGGGCGCAGTTGAAGATACACGCAAAGTCATTCAGGATTTCCTGGCCCCGGAGATTCGTACGCTGTCGGCAAACATGGAGGCGCTGGCCAAAGAACAGGCGCAGATGCGGCAGGAACTAATCGCCGTGGAGTCCCGGGCTAAAGATGCTAGCCGTGAAACCGAGAACCGGCTGCTGACGGAAATTGGTAGAACGCGAGCAGATATTCTCGCATCCGAGAGCCGGCTCAGCGCCGGAATCGACCGCCTTCGTTCAGATATGCCCCTGCTGGTCCGCAATGCTGTCCTTGAGGACAGGTTGGCCGAAAAGCAGCGCATCATCGAAGAGTTCCAGAAGCAGGCACACTAAGCCTGCACGCAGAAAAAGAAAGAAAACATCATGGCTGACGTAAAAACAGTAACCCTCACCGTCGACGGCAAGCAGATCACCACACCCGCGGGCACGCTGCTCATTGATGCCTGCAAGAGCGTGGGTATCGATGTGCCGTCCTTCTGCTACTACCCGGGCCTGTCGCTTCAGGGCGCCTGCCGCATGTGCGTGGTGCGCGTCGAGAAGATGCCGAAGCTGCAGACGGCCTGCACCACGCCGGTTGCTGAAGGCATGGTCGTCACGACCGAAAGCCCGGAGATCGCGCAGTCGCGCAAGGGCATTCTCGAACTGCTGCTCGGCAACCATCCGCTTGACTGCCCGGTGTGCGACGCCGGCGGCCAGTGCGAGCTGCAGGACATGACGTTCAAGTACGGTGCTGCCGAGTCGAGCTACACCGAGATGAAAAACCACCGCGAGGAGCAGCAGTGGTCGCCGGTCGTTTTCTTCGACCGCCCGCGCTGCATCCTGTGCTACCGCTGTGTGCGTGTGTGCGGCGAGGGTATGGATGTGTGGGCGCTGGGCGTGCAGAACCGCGGCTCCGGCTCCGTGATCGCGCCGAACATGGGCGACCATCTGGACTGTGAAGAGTGCGGCGCCTGCATCGATATCTGCCCGGTCGGCGCGCTGACCTCCGGCTCCTACCGCTATAAAACGCGGCCGTGGGAGATGAACCATACTGCGACCATCTGCACCCACTGCGGCGACGGCTGCAAGACGACGCTCGGCACCCGACAGGACAATGAAGGTTCTGAGATCGTGCGCGGCGACAACCGCGATAAGAGCGGCATCAATGGCGACTTCCTGTGCATCAAGGGCCGCTATTCGTTTGATTTCGCAAACCGCGAAGACCGGCTGACGAAGCCGCTGGTGCGCCAGGCCAACGGCAAGCTCGAGCCCGTGACCTGGGAGGTCGCGCTGGACCACGTGGGCAAGCGCCTGCGCGAGATTCGCGACACGCGCGGCGGCGCTTCGATCGGCGTGATCGGGTCGAACCGGACCACGAACGAAGAAAACTACTTGCTGCAGAAGTTTGGCCGCACGGTGCTCGGTACCAACAACATCGACCATCACCGTACGGCGGACTACCCGGCATTTCTCGCGGCGCTCGGCAATGCGCCGGACCGGGCGGCGAGCCTGCGCTCGTTTGAGAACGCGCCGGCCATGCTCGTCATCGGCAACGACCCGACCGAGCAGCATCCCGCGCTTGCCTGGAACATCCGCACCAATGTCCGGCAGAACCGCGCGCGGCTCTACCTGATCAATCATGCGGATATCAAGCTGCGCCGCCAGGCCAAGGCCGCTGTGCAGATTCCCTCGCATGGCTACCCCGCGGTGCTGGCATGGCTTGCCGGGTCGCCGTCCGACTTCGTTCCCGATGAAACCGCGACCAAGTTCCGCGAGGCGATCCTGGCCGAGGAGACGGTAGTCGTCGCTTTCGGTTCGGAGTTGCGTGGCCGGGATATCGAGGCGTTGATTGCGCTGGGCAAGACCATGCCCAACCTGAAGTTCGCGGCGCTCGGTGACTATGTCAACTCGCGCGGCGCCGCCGATATGGGCATGCTGCCGGACTTTCTGCCGGGCTACACGCCCGTCGCGAACGGCGGCGCATTTGCTGAGGAGTACGGCGCCGTGATGCCCACCACCCCGGGCCTGAACCTTGTCGAGATGATGGATGCGGCAGGTCGCGGTGAGCTGGCGGCGCTCTACGTCGTCGGCTCGAACCCGGTTTCGCGCTACGGGGTCGACCCCGCGGCGCTCGGGAATACCTTCCTCGTCGTGCAGGATATGTTCCTGACCGAGACGGCGTTGCTTGCCGATGTCGTGCTGCCCGCTGCCTACCTATACGAGAAGGCCGGGACCGTCACCAACACCTACGGCGATATCCAGCTGGTCAAGAAGACGTCGGACACGGCAGGCGTGCGCGCCGACTTCGAGCTGATCGTGCGCATCGCCGACCGCATGGGTACCCGCGCCCAGGCGCTCGTACCCTTCGGCAAAGGTCTCCGCGCGGACATGGGCCAGTCCCGCGGCGCGCAGTCCGGCGAAGCCGATCGCCATGCGGTCTGGCTTTCGGCGAACAACTACGAGCCGAAGCTGAGCCCCTTCGACCCATTCGCCACGTTCGACGAGATCCAGCGCCTCGTTCCCTCCTACGCTATCTCGCGCTTTGAGCTGTTTTCGGGCTCAGATAAGCCCATGCGGACCGACCTGGTCCAGATCGGCAGCCTGTCCGCCGACCGCGCGGACCTGGTGCTCCCTTCAAACGACACGCTCTTTACATCAGGTACACTGGGCCGTTACTCCAGTGTTCTGCACGAGGTCATGGAAAGCCGTGAAACCACGCCTGCTGAAACTGCGGCGGATTAGTTTTGCGGTTCAAGCCGCCTTAATCTCGAACCAACCCCGGCACCACGGAAGGCTGAACGCGTGACCACGATCCTGATCTTTGCCCTGCTGAGTTTGTTGAAGATTGCCGTGGTACTCGGCATTTATCTGACCGCGGTGGCGTACACCGTCCTGCTTGAGCGCAAGGTCGTCGGCCGCATCCAGAACCGCTGGGGACCCTCGCGGGTCGGTCCCTTCGGCCTGCTGCAGCCGCTCGCCGACGGCCTCAAGCTCTTCCTCAAGGAAGACCTTCTGCCGACCGCTGTTTACCGGCCGCTCTACATTGTTGCGCCGATTATCGCACTGGCCTGCGCGCTGATTTCGATCTCGGTCATCCCGTTCGGCCGCCAGATCAGCTTCCACGGCGTCGATATGTTCGACGTTGCGGACGTGAATATCGGCCTGCTCGTCATCCTCGGCATCACGTCGGTCGGCGTCTACGGTATCGCGCTTTCGGGCTGGGCTTCGAACAACAAGTACTCGCTGCTGGGCTCGCTCCGGGCCAGCGCACAGCTCATTTCCTACGAGCTGGCCCTCGGCCTGTCGCTCGTCGGCGTCGTCATGCGTACCGGCTCGCTCCGCCTGCGCGACATCGTCAATGTCCAGTCGGCGCATGGGCTTATCAGCTGGAACTTCTTCGGCGGCCTGCAGTTCGTCGCCTTCTTTATCTACCTGATGGCCGCCTACGCCGAGACCAACCGGACCCCGTTTGATCTGCCGGAAGCCGAGAGCGAGCTCGCAGCCGGGTATCACACTGAATACTCCTCGATGAAGTTCGCGATGTTCTTCATGGCCGAGTACGCGAACATGATCACGGTCGGCTGCGTCGCCACGCTGCTGTTCTTCGGCGGCTGGACCAGCCCATTCGGGCACCTGCTCCCGGACAACTTCGGCGGTCCGATCCTCTCTGCCCTGCTGCCGGTGTTGTGGTTCATGTTCAAGGTGTTCCTGTTCCTGTTTCTCTACATCTGGGTGCGCGGTACGCTGCCCCGCTTCCGCTATGACCAGCTGATGGGCTTCGGATGGAAGTTCCTGATGCCGCTTGCCATTCTCAACATCATTGCCAGCAGCCTGTGGTTCGCCTGGCGCACCCCTTTCTAGCCTGTGCGGAACACTCACCCTCGGGCATGGTGATTTACAATTTGATTTCTTCAACAATGGCCTTTGCGGGCCTCTACCGGAACCGGCAAAAACCTTGCGAGCCGATCGCTAGAGTGAGTGTGGATTCAGAATGTACCTCGTCCTCTTCTTCATCTTCGCGGCGCTGTGTATCGCAGGCGCGCTCAATCTCCTGCTGCAGCGGCACCCCATCAACAGCGCCCTGTCGCTGATCGTGGTGATGGTCTCGCTTGCCGTGCTGTACCTGCTGCTCGGGGCGGAGTTCCTCGCGGCCGCGCAGGTCATCGTGTACTCGGGCGCCATCATGGTGCTGTTCACCTTTGTCATCATGCTGCTGAACGCGGGTGAAGAAGATCGCGCGCGCAGCACCAGTGTCGTCTCCTCGGCAGCCGGTTTCCCCGGCGTCGTCGCGCTGGTCTGCCTGCTCTCCTTCGTCTTTCTTCGTGAGAAACTCCACCTCGGCGCAACCCAGCTCGGCGACTCGGTTGTCTCGACCGCGACGCTCGCACAAAAGCTGTTTACCGACCTGCTGCTTCCCTTTGAGGTCACTTCGGTCCTGATCCTGATCGCCATCCTCGGTGCGGTCGCGCTCGCACGCAAGGAGCAGAATTAACATGGTCGTTCCCGTCGCCTACTACCTGGTCCTCAGCGCCATCCTCTTCTCCATCGGTGTCGGCGCCTTTCTGATCAAGCGCAATATCATCACCATCTTCATGTCGATTGAGCTGATGCTCAATGCCGTCAACCTCGCCTTTGTGGCTTTCTCGCATCAGTGGCACGAGGTCTCGGGCCAGCTCTTCGTATTCTTCGTCATGGTGGTTGCCGCGGCTGAGGCCGCGGTCGGTCTCGCCATCATCATCGCGATCTTCCGCGCGCGGAACACGCTCAACGTCGACCAAGTGGACCTGATGAAACTATGAACGGCACACCTTCTCTGCACCTGCTCTGGATTCCCCTGTTGCCGTTCCTCGGCTTCCTGATCAATGGCACCATCGGCCGTCGTTTGTCCCGGCCGGCCTTTTCAGCGGTCGCGCTCTTTTTTACGGCGATGCCGCTCCTACTGGTGCTCAATATCGTCCTGCACTTCCACTCGCTGGCGATTCCGCACATTGAGTACGTGGCGCCATGGATCACCACCGGCAGCTTCCACGCCGACTTCGCCTTCACGCTCGACCAGCTCACGACCGTGTTCCTCTGCGTCATAACCGGCGTCGGCTTCCTGATTCATCTCTACTCGGTCGGTTACATGGCGCATGAGGAAGGTTTCTGGCGGTTTTTCGCCTATCTGAATCTCTTCATGTTCTTCATGCTCACGCTGGTGCTGGCGGAAAACTTCCTGCTGCTGTTCGTGGGCTGGGAGGGAGTCGGCCTGGCGTCGTACCTGCTGATCGGCTACTACTTCGACCGCGACTCGGCTGCCAACGCAGGCAAAAAGGCATTCGTCGTCAACCGTATCGGCGACTTCGGTTTCCTGCTCGCCATGTTCCTGGTTATCCTGCACTTCGGCACGCTGAGCTTTCACACTGTCTTCGCGGAGCTTGCGGCGCAGCCTGCTCTCCACGGCGGCTGGCTTACGGCGATCGCGCTCTGCCTGCTGCTTGGCGCCGCCGGCAAGTCCGCGCAGATTCCTCTCTACGTCTGGCTGCCCGACGCCATGGAAGGCCCCACGCCGGTCTCCGCGCTGATCCACGCGGCCACGATGGTCACGGCCGGCGTCTACATGGTCGCGCGCGCTCACCCCATCTTCGACCGCTCGCCCTTCGCGCTTGAAACAGTCGCGATCATCGGCTGCGCCACGGCATTCTTCGCCGCCACCATCGGCCTCATGCAGACCGACATCAAGCGGGTGCTGGCGTACTCGACCGTCTCGCAGCTGGGTTATATGTTCCTGGCCTGCGGTGTCGCGTCCTACTCTTCCGCTATCTTTCACGTCGTGACCCACGCGTTTTTCAAGGCGCTGCTCTTCCTCGCCGCCGGTTCGGTCATCCACGCGCTATCGGGCGAGCAGGACATGCGCGTCATGGGCGGCCTGTGGAGAAAGATCCCTGTCACTTTCTGGACGATGACGGTCGGCGTCGTCGCCATTTCGGGAATCCCGCCGCTTTCCGGCTTCTTCTCGAAGGATGAAATCCTCTATCAGACCTTCACCTCCGCCAATCCCGGCGCGAAGCTGCTCTGGTTCATCGGTCTTGTGACTGCCGGTCTCACGGCCTTCTATATGTTCCGGCTGTACTTCCTTACGTTCTTCGGCGACAGCCGCGCCACGCTCGCCCAGGCCCACACGCCGGAGCCGACGCACCATGCCGAAGCTTCGAGCGGCATGGCGGAAGCCTCCACCGCCCATGCCGCTCCCCATGCCGCCATCCACTCGCCCGATCCGCACGCGCATAGCCACAGCCACGAGCCTCATGAGAGTCCCTGGACCATGCTCGCCCCGCTCGTTATCCTGGCGTTTCTCGCGCTTTTCGGCGGCGCGCTGGGTCTTCCCGGCGAGGGCAACTTCCTGCATAACTTTCTGTCGCCGGTGCTGCGCGTGGCCGGCGCCCCTGAGGCCCGCGAAAATGGCGCTCTGGAAATCACGCTGGCCATCATCTCGACACTGACCGCCTTGACCGGGTTCGGCGTCGCGTACCTCTTCTATGTCCGCCGTCCCGCGTTACCGGGTGAGCTGGCAGTCCGTTTCCGCTCGCTTTACCTGCTGCTGCTCGACAAGTACCGCATCGACGAGCTCTACGACACCATCTTCGTGCAGCCGACCGTGTTTGTGTCCCGCTATGTGCTCGCCGCCTTCGTCGATACCGGCGTCATCACGGGCGCGGGCTTCGGGCTCAGCCAGGGCGTTAAGGGCCTGGGCTCGGTCGCGCAACGGATGCAGTCCGGCAATATCCGCTCCTATGCAGGCTGGCTCGCCTTTGGCGCTGCCCTGCTGCTGGTGCTTACCTTCTTCGGCTTTGGAACCCACATGGCGCCGCGATAGCGCGCCCCCTCTGACAAGGACACGAACTGGTGCTGAACGAACACATCCTTTCCATCATGATCTTTGTCCCCACGGTGGGCGCGCTGCTGATCGCGCTGCTGCCGCGCCATGGCAAGGCAATCCAGTGGTGCGCGCTCCTGTTCTCGCTGCTCACATTCGCGCTCACCCTGCACCTGCCGTTCCACTACGACTACACGGACCGCAGCTTCCAGTTCGTCGAAAATTACTTCTGGATCCAGAACCCGAACATCCACTACCACCTCGGCATTGACGGCATCTCGCTCTGGCTCATGGTGCTGACCGGGTTCCTGGCACCGCTCGGGGTGCTGGCAAGCTGGACCGCCATCGCCACCCGCACCAAGGAGTTTTACTTCTTCTTCCTGCTGCAGCAGACCGCGATGCTGGGCGTTTTCGCCTCGCTTGATGTCTTCCTGTACTACGGTTTTTGGGAGCTGTCGCTGATCCCCATGGCCATCCTGATCGCGATGTTCGGCCGCACTAAGGGGCCGCAGGCAGCGATCAAGTTCTTCCTGTACACCTTTATCCCGTCGGCGCTCTTTCTGGTCGCGATCCTCTACCTGTACGCCAAAACCGGCACCTTCGACTTCGTAGAGTTGCAGGCGATGCTGGCCGCAGGCAAGCTGGGCATTTCCTCTGCGGCGCTCGGCTGGACAGCCTTTGCCTTTCTCTTCGCCTTCGCCGTCAAGGTACCGGTCTTCCCGCTGCACGGCTGGCTGGCGGATGTCTTCTCCGAAGCGCCGACCGCGATGGCCATGGTCGTCGCCGGCAAGCTGGGGCTTTACTCGATCCTGCGGTTCAATCTCGGGCTGTTCCCCGTGCAGGCGCGGGAGTTCGCACCATGGATGATCGCGCTCTCGGTCATCGGCATCATTTACGGCTCGCTCGTGGCGCTTGTACAGAAGGACCTGAAGCGGCTGGTGGCTTTCGGCACCGTGGCGGCGCTGGCCTTCTGCACCCTCGGCATCTTCGGCTTTACGCTGGCGGGCCTCGATGGGGCCGTTTACCAGACGATCAACGAGGGGCTGATCGGCGGCGCGCTGCTGCTGCTGCTCGGCATCCTGTATGAGCGGTACGGCACCTACGATATGGCGGCCTATGGCGGCCTGGCCGCGCGCCTGCCCTGGATGGTTACCTTCTTCGTCATCACCGGCCTCGCGCTGATCGGTCTGCCGATCCTGAATGGTTTCGTCGGCGAGTTCCTGGTGCTCTCCGCCACTTTTGCCACCCACACCACCGCGGGCGCCATTGCTACGCTCGGCGTCATCCTGAGCGCCGCCTACTTCCTCATGATGATCCAGAAGGTCTTCTACGGCAGCCAGTCCGCCCTGGTCCAGGGCCGCACGGCGATCCACGACCTCAACCCGCGCGAGCACGTCGCGATGTGGCCTTTCATCGTGCTGATGCTTGTCATGGGCGTCGCTTCGCCCTACTGGATGCGGGCCATCACGCCCGCGGTCAGCGGCCTGGCGACCTACGCCCGAGGTCACATCATCGTCACACCTGTTTTTCCAACACACACCGCGGAGGCCAAATGAACACGCAGCTACTCCGCATCCTCCCGGAGGTCATCCTCACCGTCACCGGCGTGCTCATCATGCTGATTGACCCGGTCATGCCCAAGCACGCCAGCCGCAGGCCGATGGGCTGGCTGGCTTTCATCGGCGCGCTGCTGGCGCTGTTCGCCTCCATGCAGCAGCTCCACATGGCGCCCGGCACGGCCTACTACAACACCATCCAGACCGACGCATTCTCCGGCTTCTTCCATGTCCTGATCGCCGCCATCGCTCTGGTCTGCCTGCTGATTACGCTTGATAGCGTCCCAGCGGACTCTGAAAACCTGGGTGAGCTCTTCGCGCTGACAATCTTCGGCTCGGTCGGTTCCATGCTCATGACCTCCGCGGTCGAGCTCCTGCTGGTTTTCGTCGCGCTCGAGATTTCCTCCATCTCGTCCTACATCCTTGCCGGCTTCCGGCGCAAAACCGCCAAGGGACCCGAATCGGCGATTAAGTATTTCCTGCTCGGCTCCTTCGCGACGGCGTTCTTCCTGTACGGCATCGCGCTGACTTTCGGCGCCACCGGCACCACGCGCATCGGCCTCATCGCGGCGCGGCTCCCGCACAGCCCTACCCCGATGCTCGCCATTCTCGGCGTCGGCATGATCCTGATCGGGTTGGGCTTCAAGGCCTCGGCCGCCCCCTTCCATGTCTGGACGCCCGACGTCTACGAGGGCGCGCCATCGCCCGTCGTCGCGCTCATGTCCACCGCGCCTAAGGCCGCAGCCTTCGCCGTCCTGCTGCGTATTCTGTTCGTCGCCTTCCCGTCACTGTCGAATCACTGGCAGCCGCTCATCTGGTGGATGGCCGCACTTTCGATGACGATCGGCAACCTGGGCGCGCTCAAGCAGCGCAACGTCAAGCGCATGCTCGCCTACTCCTCCATCGCCCACGCCGGCTACCTGCTGGTCGCGTTCACCGCGCTCTCTTCCGATGGCGTCGCGGCTGCCAGCTTTTACGCCGTAACCTATGCCGCGATGAACGTCGGCATCTTCGCCATCATCTCCCACGCGGGCGGCTATAACGACCGGCTGACCACCACCCAGGATTACCGCGGGCTGGGTTATCGGTCGCCCCTGCTCGGCGGCGCCATGGCTTTCTTCCTGGTCTCGTTGATCGGCATTCCATTCACCGGCGGCTTTTTCGGCAAGTTCTACGTTTTTGCCGCGGCGCTTCATTCCGGGCTGGTGTGGCTCGCGATCATCGGCCTGGTCAACTCCGGCATCGCGGCATTCTACTATCTGCGCCTGCTAGCGGCGGTATACTCCCGCCCGGCGGAAAACGCGCTGATCGAGACCATGCCCCGGGTGCAGATGCCCCTGCTGTTTGCCATTTTCTTAACGGCGTCGGCGACGCTGATCCTGGGCGTCGTTCCGGGGCGCGTCCTGAATGCAGCCCGCGCGGCCGCTGCGACGTTCGTTACCCAGCCGGCCACGTCGGCACTTGCTGGGGGCACTGCAATACGTCAGCGGTAAGCAGGCGACACTCCTGTTTACGGGAGGTCTTTTCTCGCGAATAGCACGGCTGCCAAGACAACGATCACGAAAGCAACGCCCGCAGCTTCCGCTACCGGAACCCAGGGTACGGTCGGCGGGGTGCCAAAGCCGGACACAATGCCGAACAGTGCCATCATGCCTCGGGCGCCATGGCGGCCCACCGCGACGCAGCCCGCCAGCACCAGTCCGGTACCCACCGCGGCGGCTATCTGCGGTAGTACCGCACTGAACAAAAGGCCTGTCGCGCACAGGACCAGCCCCGCCGAGAGACCTGCGACCAGCGTTACGAGGAGCATCGGCAGGCTAGCATGGAGCAGCCCGGCAAACAATGCGGCGTTGCACACCCAGACCAGCAGGTAACCCGCAAACGGCACATACGCGCTCGCGCCCAGCGCCAGCAGGTACTCCGTGCGGCCCACCGCGCGGCCCAGCACCTGCTGGGTGCGCCGGGCCTTCCATTCGGTGCCGAGCGCGACACTCGCCGCAAGGCTTACCAGCACCAGCCCGTAAAACAGTTCTTGCGCGAGGATGGAAGCCACATCGTCCCTGGCCGGGGCGCCCCGTTCAGCCACCATCAGAATGCCTGACAGAACGCACGGCCAGAGCAGCATCAACAGGAGCAGCAGCCGATTCTGCCGCATGAGCTTCTGTGTCACGAGCGAGATGCGAAGCAGGCTGCCTGTCATCATGGCTCCTCCACCTTCGCCCCGGGACTCGCTTTCGCAATGCGCCGCGCGGCGAACAGGTCGGCCAGCGTCCGGTGTTCCCGCGTCACCGCGACCAACTCCGCTCCCGCCGCCCATGCCTGTTCGAGAAACAGGCGCTGCTCCCCGAGCGGCACCTGGAAGACCAGGTCGCCGCGAACGGAGTCCGCCGGTGTTTTCGAGAACGCAGCCTTCCTCTGCTGCACGAACCGGCTGTCCTCCGGCAGCCCTCGCAGAACCACGCGAGCGCTCGCGCCCTCCTGCAGCAGCGTCGCCATCGACCCGGTGTGCAGCACCTTGCCGCCATCCAAAAAGGCCGCCCGGTCGCAGAGCTGCTCCACCTCCTGCAGCTGGTGCGAGGAGAAGAATACGGCCGTACCCTCCGAGCGCGCGCGGATAAGCGCTTCGCGGATCAGCATCACGGCCGGCGGATCGAGGGCCGAGGTCGGCTCATCGAGGATAAGCAGCTCCGGGCGGTTCACCAGCGCCTGGGCCAGGGCCAGCCTCTGCTGCATGCCGCGCGAAAACTTGCGTGCGTCTTTTTTGTCAGCCGGCAGGTCCATCCAGCGAAGTAGTTCGCTCGCCCGGGCGCGCAGCCCGGTTTCCTGCCCCCTGGTTTCCTGGCTGTTCAGCCTGCCGGCCAGCAGAAGGTTGTCGAGCGCCGTCCCCGTGAAGAAGCTGGGGGCATCCATCACGTAGCCTACCCGTGCCCTGGCCGACCGGGCCCGGCTGAACGGCTGGCCCAGCAACTCCCCAAATCCGCTGGTAGGCTTCAGCAGGCCGAGCGCCACGTGAATCGCCGTGGTTTTCCCCGCGCCGTTTGGCCCGAGGAAGCCGAAAATCTCTCCGGGTTCAACGGCAAGCGACAACCCATCGAGCGCGACAGACTGCCCGAAACGTTTGCCGATGCTGTCGAACAGGAGAGAAACCGCCATGCGTTGCTTGGATGGCGGAAACACGGAAAAGGCCCTCGCGGAGAGGGCCTTTCCTTTCAGATCGCGTATCAGGTCGCGAAGACAGCTTACTTGTTGACGACCGCGAAGACGATGACCAGGGTGAACAGCGCCAGCGACTCGATAAACGCGAGGCCGAGCACGTAGAAAAAGAGGATGCCGGCGCGTGCGCCGGGGTTTCGCGCAAACCCCTCTGCCGCCTTTGCGGCAGCCAGGCCCTGGCCGATACCGCAGCCTGCCGAGGCGATGCCCATGCCGATACCCGCGCCAAGCGGCACCAAACTCATGCCGCCGCCATTTCCGTTGCCGGTCTGCGCCCAGGCTGGCGAGGCCAGCAGCAGGACGGAAAGTGTCATAAAGATGTACTGGAACTGCTTCATAGCGGTCGTTCTCCCTTGTTCGCTTCCTATGTGGTGCTTTCAAAGCCGGCAGTGGGTGGTTGACGCATGCTCTTCAGGCATGGCCCTCACGCTGCCGACCTTCCCCGTGCGCCGGAGCGGAAGCGTTGCTCCCCGGCAGGAATCTCCTCGTTAAACTAGAGCGATTCTTCCTGGTGCGATGTCGCTTCGGATAGATAAATCATGGCCAGCAGCATGAAGACGTAAGCCTGGATGAGCGCCACGCCGAAGTGCAGACCGAGGAACAGGATCGGAATGCCGATCGGAACCAGCGAAAAGAACACCAGCGTCAAAAGATCGCTGGCAAACATATTGGCGTACAAACGGACGGTGAGCGAGAGGATACGCGCCAAATGCGAGATGATCTCGAGCGGCAGCATGAACCAGGCCATCCACCAGATGGGGCCGAGGAAGTGCTTGAAGTAGCCCACCGGTCCGTTCGCGATCAGCCCGTTGACGTTGTAGTACAGGAATGTCAGCAGCGCCAGCGCGAGCGGCACCTCGGGGCTTGCGGTCGGGGTAACAATGCCCGGCAGGATGCCGAACAGATTGTTGACGAGCACGAACATGAGGATGACCGCAACGAACGGCATATGCCGCGTTCGCGCATCGCCCATGATCGATTCGCCCTGCCCGTCGACAAAGTTGTACACGCCCTCACCGATCAACTGAATGGTGCCGGGCTTTTCAACCGAAAGCGTGAGCCGTACCGCCAGGAAAAATAGGACCAGGAGGAAAAAAGAGAAAATTTCAAGAGCGATAGCGTTGGTGATCGGCGCATGCGGCTGCGCGGGATGGATGCCGAGGTGCAGCATGACCACGTCCACCGGGCCGGCAAATAACCTGTTCAGAAAGCGGGTCAGCGCGTCGAGTAGAAAAAGCATTCTTCCTTCGCTTTGGGCAAAAAAATTTCGTCGCCAGTTCAGGGATAAGTCAGGAGCGGATCAGCCGTACCGCTTCAATTGCCAGAGCAATCATCGCGAGCGCAAGCCCACCCAGCAACGCAAACACTGATCCGTGGAGACTCTTCAGGCTAACATACAGCACCGCTGCGGCGAGCAAAAGCCGAAGCAGGAAGCCGACGATGACCCGCGCCGCGCCGGCTGAAGGCCGGCTGACGCCTGCCTGTATATCGAGCTTCACCATGATCAGCGCGACAAGCTTCTGCCACTCGCGCAGCCCGCTCATCGAGATCGCGGCTCCAATCAGCAGGAGCAGCGCCGTCTGCCATCCCGTCGTGACCAGCAGCACGGCAGCCAGCCCCAGCGCGAGCACCGCCACGAGGCGCATCGCTCGCCGCATCGAGGCTTTCAGCAGCGCATCCGTCAACTCCGTCGGCGCCTGCGCCTCTTCCTCAATGCTCATGCGTCTCGGCCTGCATCGCCCGTAAAGCCCGGTCCCTTCGGGGCGGTGGGGTCAGGCGCCGAGGCCGCCAGCAGTTTGCTGTCGCCGATCATGCGGAACAGCTGCACAAAGCCGGCAATCACACCCACCGCTAAACCCGCGATATAGATCCAGTGCCGATGGAAGAGCTTGTCAAGCCCCGCACCCAGCAGCCAGCCCACCAGCACGGCCACCGGCAGCGCGAAGGCGATCTGCGTCAGCTTTTCAACCTTGAGCAGCGCTTGTGTGCTGCCGGTCATGGGTTTTTGCCTGCCGGGCTGTCGTGGGGCGTCCATAGGCTTCCACTCTACCAATTCGCTGCGCCACGCGCTCTATATACTGGCCGAGACCCCCTCAAGACAAGGACGCCCAAGTGTTTGATTCGGAATTCGAGCGCAGCCTCCATGCGCTCCGGCAGGACAAGCTGCAGCAGATCGTCGCCCTCGGCCAGCAGGCCTACCCCAACAGCTACGCGACAACTCACACGGTACCGGCGATCCGGCAGGAGTTTGACGAAATAACCGGCGAGCAGCTTGAGGCCGCGCGCACGCAGGTTTCCGTCGCCGGGCGACTGATGACGATCCGCGCGCAGGGCAAGGCGGGCTTCGCGCACCTGCAGCAGGGCGGCAAGCGCCTGCAGATTTACGTGCGCCAAGACGCGGTCGGCGAGCAGGCTTTCCAGCTTTACAAGCTGCTCGATGCCGGCGACCACATTGGCGTGACCGGCTACCTGTTTCGCACCCGCACCGGCGAGCTGAGTGTCCATGTCGACACCATCACCTTCCTGACCAAGGCCATGCTGGCGCTGCCGGAGAAGTACCACGGTCTGGCGGATGTGGAGTTGCGCTATCGCCAGCGCTATGTCGACCTGTTCATGAACACGGAGCTTGAGACCGAGCCTGTCGCGGAGCAACACGGGGAGCACGATAAGCACGAGGCGCAGGGCGACCTGGAAGCACAGGCCGGCGGCGCGGCGGAGGCGATCCGGGTACGAGAGGTGTTCGTGAAGCGGGCACAGGTACTGCGCGCGCTCAGGCGGTTCTTTGACGAGCGCGACTACCTGGAGGTGGAAACGCCGATGATGCAGCCGGTTGCCGGCGGCGCCGCGGCCAAACCTTTTACCACGCACCACAACGCGCTCGACCTCGACCTGTACCTGCGCATCGCGCCCGAGCTCTACCTGAAGCGACTCGTCGTCGGCGGCATGGACCGGGTGTACGAGATCAACCGCAACTTTCGCAACGAGGGAATCTCGACCCAGCACAATCCCGAGTTCACGATGCTCGAGTTCTACCAGGCCTATGCGAACTATCACGACCTGATGGACCTGACCGAGGAGCTGGTGCAGTTCGTCGCGCTGGAGGTCAATGGAACGACACTGACCCGGTTCAATGGGCAGGATATTGACCTGGCGAATTGGCAACGCTACTCCATGCGGGAGGCGATTGTTGCGTTCTGGCCGGAGCAGGCCGGCAGTGCTCCCACAGCCGAGGCATTTGCCGACCCGGCAGCGGTGCAGGCGCTCGTGCAGCAGCTTCGAGGAGCCGGCATCTCCGTCGATTACCAGGCCGGTGAGCCTGCCGGAAAAACAATTGCCACCGTGTTTGAAACAGTTGCCGAAGACCATCTCATCCAGCCGACCATCATCTACGACTTCCCTGTCGCCGTCTCCCCCCTTTCAAAAAACAAGCCGGACGAGCCGGAGTGGGTCGAGCGGTTCGAGTTCTACATCGGCGGGTTCGAGCTCGGCAACGCCTTCTCCGAGCTCAACGATGCGGGTGAACAGCGGCGGCGCTTCGAGCAGCAGCTTGGCGAGCGCGCACGCGGCGATGAAGAAGCGCATGCCATGGACGAAGACTACATCCGCGCGCTCTCCTACGGGCTGCCGCCGACTGCGGGCGAGGGTATCGGCATCGACCGGCTCACGATGATCCTCACCGGCGCGCGATCTATCCGCGATGTCATCCTCTTCCCGCTGCTGCGTCCGCAAGGCAAGCCTTAGTTCGGCGAACAGCGCCTAGCTACGGCTGCTCCAGCAGAAGTGGCGCACAAGGCTACGCCTCTTTCAGCAGCTCAGTGCGATACTTCGGCGCCAGTTCTTTTGCTTTCCTGATGAACTCCGCCTGCTGTCCTTCATCAAGTGTCCCGACCAGGCCGATGTGCGGCAGGCTCTTATCCTTATCCGGCGTGGCGACGATGAGAGTGCGGTTGAGGTCGTCCGGTGGGACTGGAGGATATGCGGGCAATTGTTCCTGCATGCTGTTTCTCCTGGGATTTACTGTCGCCTGCTCTTGCAGGCGATTTGATTGCTCCACTCTTGAACATTGCCGCGCGGCGACGACTGAGTGCAGGCACGGTCTCTTGCTAAACCTTCCATGACGCGGCGGTTTCAGCAGCAAAGTCCTCATAGCTGCGCGGTGCATGGCCAAGCAATGCCGTCAGGCGAGCGACCTCTGTTTCAGTCGACGCGAAACCTCGGTCGAAGAAGCCCTGGAACATCATGCGAAGATCAAAAGCCGCCCAGCCGGTTGCCCTCGCACGCATCTGCTCTTCCCATTGATCGAAGTTGTGACCGGTGTACTTCACCTCTTTGCCCAGGAGCTTGCTCCAGATCGCTGCATTACCCGGACCGCTGATCGTCGACGGCCCAACCAGGTCGTAGGTCTGCCCGTCGTGCCCGTCTGCCGTGAGAGAAATCGCAGCTGCCTCCGCAATGTCCCGCACATCCACCGCGCAGACCCCCGCCGTGCCGAGCGGCATCGGATAGATGCCCGGACCGGTGAGTGCGTCTTTTAGTGTTGCGTCGTTCTGAATGTAATAGCCGGGCCGCAAATATGTTGCGGTGAGGCAAGCCTCTATTACACTGATCGCGCGCCGAGCCCTCTTTGGAGCAGAAGAACAGCCGCATGCTCGGCCCTATCCCGGCACGGTGCGAGGAATGTTCGCCAGTCCCGGCTATATTCAGGCTTTCGGTAAACCCCGGTTCCTCCGAGGAGCTGACGTCTCACAGCTGCATCGGCGCAGGCGTCTGGAAGTTAAGCCGAGGCGTGCAACTTGCGACTCCAAACATTATGTTCAGGGTTGTCGTGAGCGATCTAATCGTTCACCTGAAGCTCGCGCTGCGTGGGCTGGGAATCGCCATCCTGCCGCTCTACATGGCGAAATGCCCGGACATCCGCGACCGGCTTGTACCCATCCTCTCGCTCTGGAGCCCGGAACCGATCACGCTTTGCGCGCTCTTTTCCGGGCCGGCGCGACTTACGCCGAAAGTACAGGTACTGCTGGACTTTCTGAGCGAATACCTCGGCACGGACCGAGACCCCCGCCTCCGGAAACTCCGCGCAAACGGCTACTTCACCGACCTCAAACTGGAGGCACCATCGGGGTTATAGTCCGGTTTCAGCAGTTTCCACGACCAGCCGCGACACCTCAGCAGGCATTCGTGACAAACGCTTCTTTAACCGCGTCCGGGGTAAACTCGACGCGGTTTCTCCCATTCTGTTTGGCGATGTAGAGCGCCGCGTCCGCCGCGTTCACCACTGCCTCGAGATTTTCGTGGTGCTCATTCAGCCATGCGACCCCGAACGAGCAGGTGACGTGGAGCACATGCTCGCCGTGCACGATGGGCTGCGATGCGATCGACGCGCGAATTTCCTCCATACGGGTCGCAGCGTGAGACGGCGTCAACCCGGGGATCAGCAGCATCAGCTCTTCCCCGCCGTAGCGACCGACAGCATCCGCGGGTCGCAGCGTCTCGCGCAGCCGCTCCGCGCATTCGCGCAGCACGGCATCCCCCACGGCGTGTCCGCAGCGATCGTTGATGGATTTGAAGTGGTCGAGGTCGGCCATCACGACGCTGAGCTGGGTGCCATTGGAAAGCGCCTGGCGCCGCATGACCGCCAGAACGTCGAAAATAGCCGACCGGTTCAGCAGACCGGTAAGCGCGTCGCGCCTGGCGGTCTCGACCAGCTCCCGCTGGGTGCGCTCCAGCTCCATCTTCTCCGCGAGCAGCTGGGCTGTCTGACGGTCCACCCGCGCCTTCAGGCTGGCTTCGCTTGTCTTCAGGCGCGCCAGGCTGATGCGCCATGCCAATGCTCCAATAAGGAAAAGCAGAACCGCCGCCGCGATCTCGGCACTGCTTCGCAGATACCAGGGCGGCAGGATGGTGAAGGGATAGTCGATCGGCTCCGAAAACTCGTGGACGCGTCTGTCCATGGCCTGCAGGCTCAGCGTGTACTCGCCGGGCGACAGGCCGGAGATGACGAACTCTCCGTTGTCCGTGGTCTGCCACTCATTTTCAAGCCCCAGCAGGCGGTAGCGGAACGCGACGGCGCGCGGCCTGGTGTAATACGTCGAGAACAGGGTCGCCCGTAGTTCAGGCTTGCGGATATTGAACCGTTGCCGCACCCCGGCCTCGAGCACCCTATTATCGAGGCGCACATCGCGGACGCTGATATTAGGCGCCCCTACGCGGAACAGCTGCGACGGATGCAGCAGGTGGGACACTCCGCTTGCGGTCCCGAACCACATCGAGCCATCCGCATCTTCGTACACGCTGTTCGTGTCCGTGTCATCGGAGATCAGTCCGTCTTCCTGCGTACATTGCACCCAGCGCTTGCCGTCGAACACGTACACGCCAAGGTCCGTGCCGACCCACAGCCAGTTTCGCCGATCAATCAGCATAAAGCTCATGTCGTCTGAACCAATTACTGTTCCGGGCACCGAGTCAATCAAGCTTGCCTGGTCACCGCTGATCCGCAGGTGAAGCAGTGGTACGGGCATGGCCGCCTGCATCCAGAACGTGCCGTCGGGTGCCACGGATATCAGGGGATAATCGACAAGCTTTGCACCCGGCGGCATCTTTATCCGGTGCCATACTCCCGCATTCAAGCCGTAAACGCCACCCTCCGCAGAAAACCACAGCCGTCCATCACGGTCCTGCGTCGCGCCAAACACGGTGGACGAAGGTGCACTCGGGTCGATGATTCGATGCACATTCTTCCAGTTGTCGGCAGCAGATACGAACCAGAGCCCGGTCGCCGAGCAGATCCACACGTGCGGCTCCGCTGTAGAACTTGCCGCAGGCCTCTCGGCAAACAGGCGATACACAAAGCCCATCCCCGTCGCCACCTGGCGCAAATGCTGCGTCACCGGGTCAACCTCGATCACCCTTCCGTCGCTGGTGCCTGTCCATAAAAAGCCGCGGGTATCCGACGCAAGAGCCTCTGTGTCAAGCACGGAATTTGAGGTGAGGAGGGGCACAACTCTGTTTTGCGCAGCGTCGATCCGATTCAGTCCGTCGCTGGTGGCGACCCACATCGCGCCCTGCCGGTCGCGCAACATCTTCCAGTCCACGTTGCTGCTCATGCCCTCGGCGTGCGTCCAGCTCTGCCAGTTTCCGTAGCCCAGCCATCGCCAGATGCCTTGCCCCATCGGCGCAAGCCAGAACCCGCCGCTGCGGTCGAAGAACATGGTCTCGATTTCGCTCGGGGGCAGCCCGTTCGTTGCTCCCAAGCTCGTCCAGTCGCCCTCGTGGAGCCGCGCCAGACCGTCCGGCAGGTTTGCCAGCATCTCGCCATCCACGCTTTGAATCAAGCGCGAGTAACGCAATTGCGGCGCCTTGCCGGCAGAAGGGTCGCCAAACGTTTCCACTTTCCAGGTCTCCGGGTTCAGACGCAGGACATTTCCCGTTCCCCGGAGCCAGACCGCACCATCGCGGCTCAACATGACATAGGTCCACGCGTTTGGAGGAATGCCGCGGTGCGTATTCCACTCCGTGACTACCGGGGCGCGATCGACCGCCTGCCTACTCGCCGGTCGAATCTCGCAGAGTCCATCGCCACACCCCAGCCACAGCACACCGCGCGCCGGGTCCACGGCCAGCCCAGCCAGCTTACGCAAACGCGGGTGCGCGTCCAGCAGCGCACCGGAAAATAATGGCGTCGCATTCCAGTTGGTGCCCCCATCAGCGCTGTGTATCGCCTGGAGCACACCGTTTCGAAGCATAAAAAGCGTATCCGGATCATCGGGAAACGAGGTGAGCTCTGCACCGTCGTCGACCAGCACATTCAGTTCGACACCGTGGACAGCGTGGAGTGCTTCACCATTTGTAAAGAAGACGAGGCGCTTGCCCCCCAGCACCCACAAGCGTCCAGCTGCGTCCGCGTGCATCGCAAGCACTGATCCGTATTCGGCACGCCGGAAGCTATCAACCTGGACGAAATGGCTGCCGTCGGCGCGGAAAAGCCCGTTCTCAGTCCCTACCCACAACACGCCGCGCGCATCCTGGACGATGGAGCTTACGTCCTGGTTCAGCAGTCCATCTGTTTGTCCAAAGCGTGAGAAAGTGTACTGCTGCGCGGACGCAGTCAGCCACGGCAGCAGGCATGCCAGACACAGCAGCAGAAACCCGCACAGATTGAGGCGAGCGCCGCCGACGCTGTTTGCCGCGACCGATGATCTGCCCTTCAGGCGTCTGCCTGGATCTGTTTCTGCCATCCCTGAACCCCGGCTCAGGTGCTTCTGCGCGGGGCCGTCATTGCTCTCCATAAACACTCCCCGACATGCTTTAGCATGGCCGGACTGTACGAGAGAGTCTTACCTTAATGCAACAGATTCCTTACATATTGCGCACTCCGAAGTCATTTCGGAACCCCTGGAACGACATTAGACCGAAATGGGAACAGGATCAGCTCACTCGCCGAGCAGAAAGCGCCGCATTGCTGTCGCCCGTCCGGTCTTTCCGTCACAATCAATGAGCGTTGCGCTCATCCGCGGATCGTCCCGCGCCTGCTCAAAACGCGCCGGCATCCCGGTGAGGAAGCGGTGCAGAACCTGCTCCTTTTCGACACCGATGACGCTGTTGTACGGTCCGCTCATGCCGACGTCTGTCTGGTAGGCCGTACCGCCCGGCAGGACACGATTGTCTGCCGTGGGCACGTGGGTGTGCGTTCCGAGCACCGCCGTCACCCGTCCGTCGAGATACCAGCCCAGCGCGGCCTTCTCGCTCGTCGCCTCCGCGTGGAAGTCCACCAGGACCACCGGCGCGGTGATCTCCTTTAAAAGCCGGTCCGCGGTGCGGAAGGGATCGTCGTTCGACGCCATGAACACGCGCCCCTGCAGATTGACGACCGCATAGGCCTGTCCATTCGCGAGTTGCCCCTGGTACCAGCCGAACCCCGGCGTCCCTTCGACATAGTTGGCCGGGCGCAACACTCTCCGTGCCCGCTCGTGACTATCGACAGCCGCACCCTGCATGTATTCGATAATTTCGCGCTTGTCCCAGACGTGGTTGCCCGTGGTCAGCACGTGCGCGCCCAGGTCGAACAGTTCTTCTGCCGTCGACGGCGTAACGCCAAAGCCGCCGGCGGAATTCTCCGCGTTGATCACCAGCAGGTCCACACCCTGAGCTTCGACGAGCGCAGGCAGGTGCTCGGCTACGATGCGCCGGCCTGCGTGGCCAAACACGTCTCCCACAAAAAGGATCCTCAAACCGACATATTCTCCAGGGCGGCCATCCGCGACCCCTGATGCTAGCATGGCGCTGCGGAGATTTCCCGGGCAAAGCAGACGCTATAACTTCATGCTAATTTCTGCTCAACCGGAAATAAGGTCGACGTAAAAGCAGATCAATGGTTGTGGCAGGCAGTTCTTTAAGAGATTGCAGGCATCATACGTGCCGGAAGGCCGGGAATAACGGCCCGCGCGCGGCTTTCATCTCCAACCTGGATCAAAGGAGTCTTACCGTCATGGCTACAAACACACGGTTTTCAACCGGAATGCATACGCTGATTCTCCTTGGCCGTCAGCCGGATCAACTCCACTCGTCGGAGTCGCTCGCCGCCAGGTTGCAGACCAATGCCGTTGTGATCCGGCGAATCCTGGCGCAGTTTCAAAAAGCCGGCCTGGTGCGCAACCACAAGGGGCCGAGCGGCGGCTCTGAGCTGGTCTACCCCGCCGCGAAAATTTCCTTGGCCGACATCTACCGAGCGGTTGAACCCTCATCCCTGTTTCACGACGCGGCCATTCACGGAGCGGATGCGAAGCGTATCGCGGCCGAGGTAAGCCGGGTCTTCTCGCAGGCCGAGACAGCTATGCTGCAGTCACTGAAGGATGTCTCGCTGGCACAGGTACTGCGCCGCACCAGCCGGAAGAAAGCCTAGCTTTCCAGGTCGATCAGGACCTCTTCTCCCTGCACCTCGAACCGGAATACCTGGACTACCTCTTTCCCGTTGTGCTCGGCTTCCCCGGTTTTCAGGTCGAAGGCCCAGGCGTGCCACGGGCAGAGCACCTTGCCGTGTTCGATCTCGCCCTCCGCTAACGGACCTTGGCGGTGCGGACAGACATTGTCAATCATCGCGAACACACCCTCGTCGTTCGCCACGCAGACTGACCGGACGCCCGCCTCGAACGCTCGCATCGCTCCGCGCTTCGGCAGTTCGTCCGCCCCGCACAACCGCATCATTGCCATGGTTTACATCCTACGCAAGGATTCCCGGTCGCCAACCGCCGAGAGGCTTGAGAATAAAGGAGTCACGATGAGCAATCGCCTGAATAAGAAGAGCAGCGCCGGTTCGACCGGAACAACCTCAAAAACAAAAGTACGCACCGAGCCACAAAAAATGCGACGCTACGCGAGAATCGCACCGGGCGAGCCGCCGGTTCCCCGCATCTGGATAGTGGGCATTATGGGAGTTTTAGGCCTGCTTGCCCTGATCGCCGCGGGCATCTCGGTGTGGGTCATCCTGCACAGAAAGCTGGTTCCCTAAGTGCTCTGCTCCTCAAAACGTTTATACGATTGATTCCTTCAAGTTATGCTTTAAGAAATCGCAGCGACCGATTCTCGTACATAGGCTTAGCTTCAAATACGCGCTCCATGGAAGACACGTGCAGCGTGCCGGAAGCAGCCTCGCTGAGCACCTGCCGGAAGTCGGTCGTGACCTTGAGATCGCGATTTTCATTGAGTTGGTCCGGGCGCAACCCGGGCCATACGCCGTAGACTTTCCCACCCTGGACGGGTGCGCCCAGCACCAGCATCACGTTGGCATGCCCGTGGTCGGTCCCACCGGTTCCATTCTGCTTCGCGGTCCGTCCGAACTCTGACATCGTGAGGATGACAACATCCTCGCCGTCTTGTCCGATGTCCTGCCGGAAAGCAGCCAGACTTTCGCTCCACTCCCGCAGGCGATTGGCAAGCTGGCCTTCCGCGCCACCCTGGTTTTGATGGGTGTCCCAGCCACCCATCTCGGCAAACGCTACCTCAACGCCGAGGTTTGCGTTCATCAACTGGGCTATCCCTTTCATGTTCTCGCTGAACGGGTTGCCGGGGTAAACGGCCCCGTTGCGAGGCTGGTAGCGCTCCGGAGTTGCGGACCGAAGCATCCGCATCGCCTCGAAAGTCTCGGCTCCCGTGCCATGCAGGACGGTGTCGGCACTCCCGGCATACATGGCCGCAAAGCCGTCCGGAACCTGGCTGGCACCGGTTTGCGACGCGATGCGGGCCGCCGGGTCGCGTACTCCAAAGTTCCGCACGTCGCCGACCGCCACGGACGGGACCTTGCCCTGCAAAGTGCGAGGGACCGTCGTTCCCATGGAAATGGCCCGGAAAGCACTCGGAGGGTTCGAGGAAGGCGCCGCGGCAAGCGCCCGGTTCAGCCAGCCATCCGGGGTCGATTTGATGCCCGGAGTTCCGCTTTCCATATAGTCCTGGGCGTCGAAGTGCGAGCGCGTCGGGTCCGGCGATCCGCAGGCGTGGACCACGGCAAGCTCCTTCGCATCCCATAGCGGCTTGAGCGAAGCCATGGCCGGGTGTAGCCCGAAGAAGCCGTCCAGGTCGATCACCTGCCCCGCAGAGACCGCGATCGATGACCGCATCTGGTAGTAGGCGCTCTCACGATACGGGATGACCATGTTGAGCCCATCCACGGCGCCCCGCTGAAAGATGACGACCAGCCGCTTGCCGCCCCGCCGCAATCCTTCTGTCTGGGCCAGCACCGCCCGGGTAAAAAGTCCGGGCACCATCGCGGCACCGACCACCGCCATCGCACCGCCGCGCATGAAAACCCGCCGAGTCAAACGCATAGACATAACTCCTGTGCATGCAGACTCGTTCTCTGGAAGGAAGTTGCTGTCGGTTGAGAGAACTGGAACATCTGCCTACCCTGCCGGTACGGGCGTGGAACGTGTGATCGCAGGTTCAGCCAAGGCGAAAGCACGCTTGAGAACGGAACCAAAGGACCGCCCCTTCGGTCTTGCTTCCCAATCAGCACAGGCGGAGTTGTAAGCACCCAGGGAAGCGTGAACAAGGACGCGTGCTGCAAAGCTCCTGCCCGGCATTTGCAGGAGACGTTGCTCAACCACCGGGGTGAGATTGCTCATTGTGGATGCTAGGCACTCGAACTTTTTCGCCAGAAGGACGGGTTCCAGCGCGAGGATCCGGCGTAGTTTCAGCACACGTCCGCTGTCCCGCCCGAAAAGGCCATGCATGGCGTCGTACGCCAATCGTAAAGACGCCCACACGTCCTCATCGGCCGGACGCTCAGCGACATAGGTTGCAAGATAGTTCCCCTGGCTGCGGAACCACTCCGCGAACACGTCCTGCTTGGTCGGGAAATAGTTGAAGAACGTTCGACGGGACACATTCGCGGCCAACGCGATGTCATCGATGCGCGTTGCGTGAAAGCCGCCTTCCAGAAACAGATCGACCGCTACGTCGATGATCGTGTCCATGGTCTCCAGGCGTTTTCTGTTTCGAAGGCTCACAAAGTGCACACAGTGCAATATTGCACTATTTGACGCTGTCGGGCAATGCTTCGAAGCTTGATGAAGTGAACTTTCGAGTAGACCTGTGGAGGTGAGATGACCGCGACACCCGTTAGTAAGTCAGTAAGCCTTCCCGGTCCGAGCATCCGCTTGGAATACAAACATCCCCTTGCGATTCGCTGGATGCACTGGGTGAACTTTCCGGTGCTGTTCACCATGATCTGGAGCGGTGTGCTGATCTACTGGAACGACTCGGACAATGCCTATTTGCACTCGCACCGGGTGTACCGGATCGGGGTCGGGCATTTCACACTCTTCCGTTTTTTCCCGGACTGGTTTTATGCAAAGCTGCATGTTCCGTATCACGTGACACAAGGTCTTGGGTACCACTTCTTTTTCATGTGGATCTTTGCTCTGAATGGTCTTTGCTATGTGCTGTACATATGGTTTTCCGGGGAGTGGAGGTTTTTGTTGCCTCAGCGGCGAAGCCTGCAGGATGCCGTTCAAGTGACTCTTGTTGACCTGCATGTCCGCAAGGGTCTGCCGGCGCAGACGAAGTATAACGGGGCTCAGCGGATTGCATACACGTCTGTGATTCTGATGGGCGCGGGCATGCTGCTGACCGGTTTCGCCATTTACAAGCCCACCTCCACCCACTGGCTTACTACCCTGTGCGGAGGGTATGAGATGGCCCGCTGGCTGCATTTCTGGATCACGATGAGCTTTCTCGGTTTTTTCGTAATCCACGTGGGACAGGTGATTCTTGCCGGCTGGAACAACTTCCGCGCGATGGTGAGCGGGCGCGAGGTGCAGCGTGTTGAAGCTCCCTCTCTGGAGATGGAAAGGAAGGACTGGCGATGACACCACCGCAAGACGAAAAACCTCTAGCTGAATCCGCCCATCCCGCCGCGGAGCCTGCTCCTGTCCTCGAGGGCAAGCAGCGGCCGGTAGACCCGCAGGATGCCGATGATGTGCTGACGCGCCGCGTTCAGGAAAGTGAAGCAGCCGACCGAGAGGTGCTTGCCGCGTCCAGGCGCCACACGCGGCGCTCGTTTGTCCTTGCGGGTGCAGCGGCTGCCGCGGGCTATGCCGGCTACCATGCTTTGGAGATCGCACCTGAAAGAGAGATGCAGCCGCTGCCAATTCGGCAGGCGCTTCGGTGGAATGCCGCCCTGTCGCGCGCTATCTTCCGCGATGAACCTCTGGCTCCAACGTATTCGGCGCACAAGGCGGAGTCCCTGCGCGTAAACGGCGTATACGGTCTGAAAAGGACGTTGAAGCCGGAAACGTGGCGGTTGCAGACCGTAGGGGTGCATAATGCGCGACTGCACAGTCTTTACACAAACGATGTGACAGCGTGGACTTACGAATACGAAGAACAGGCCGGCAAGGAGGATCTAGGTCACGACACAAAGGTCGACCCGAAAATGCTCTCCTCCCAGAAGATGGCGCCCGCGTCCATGGTGCAACAGGCGATGGAGGACGAAAACCATACAGGCCGGAAGCCACGCGGCATGGAGGAGGCCGGCGAAAGCAGCTCCACACTTCCGCCAAAAACTCCCGGCCTCCTGCTGACGATGGAGAACATCCTGCGCCTGCCACGCTACGAACTAATCACGCAGTTCAAGTGCATCGAAGGCTGGAGCCAGATTGTTCAATGGGCCGGTGTCCGGATGGCGGACTTTCTGGAGGAGTATCCACCCGAAGCGATCGACGGGCGCGAGCCTCGCTTCGTCTATATGGAGACGCCCGATGGCGACTACTACACCGGATACGATCTGCACGCGCTTCGGCACCCTCAGGCGACCCTCGTGACGGAGATGATGGGTGCGCCGCTGACGCAGTTTCACGGCTCTCCGCTACGGCTGCACATGCCGACGAAGTACGGGTACAAGCAGATCAAGCGGATCGGCCTGATCGCCTACACCAACGACAAACCGGATGACTACTGGACCAAGCTCGGCTACGACTGGTATGGAGGGCTTTAGCGTTTCAACAGCGGCCCGCGCTCGTTCGGGAGACCAGTTGCTCTAATCCGCTTGGCGGAGCAGCAGCCGTGGACCCTGAGAAACGCTTTTACCGTCATTCATTCCTGAGCCGTTGGCTTTTCAGGAGCACGCACTCGTTCGACAAGTCGGCAGACCGCAACGAGCACGGTTTGCATACTGACCCTAATTCTGCAGGCGCTGACTCATCCACTAATACTCCGACAGCGACTGGATCGCCTTAAAGATGCGATCAGGCTGCGGCAGGATCTCGTCTTCGAGCACCGGCTGGTAGGCCACGAACGTGTCCATGCCTGCCACCCGGCGCACCGGTGCGTCCAGCTCATCGAACAGTTCGTCCGCAATCCTGGCCGCGATTTCAGCGCCGTAGCCCCAGCTTTGCATGTCCTCGTGCGCGACCAGCACGCGGTTCGTTTTGGTGACCGAGGTTGCTATGGCGTCCCAGTCGTATGGGCTTAGGGTACGCAGGTCGAGCAGTTCCACCTGCAGGCCCAGCTCGCGCTCAGCCCTTTGCGCCGCCTGCAGCGCGCGTGGCACCACCGCTCCGTAGGTGACGAGCGTAAGGTCTGTCCCCTCGCGCACCGTGGCTGCCTTGCCGAACGGAATGGTGAAGTCCGGGCCGGGATCGGTCGCGCGTCCGTAGGGTTCGCGGTACAGGCGCTTGTGCTCGAGGAACAGCACGGGGTCGTCGCAGCGAATGGCCGTTCGCAACAGGCCGTTCGCATCAAGCGCGTTCGACGGCATGACGACCCGGATGCCCGGGGTATGCGTGAACATGACTTCACCCGACTGCGAGTGATAAATGGAGCCGCCGGTCAGATAGCCTCCGATGGGGCAGCGGATGACGAGCGGCGAGGAGAAGGTGCCGTTCGAGCGCCAGCGCAGGTTTGAGAGCTCATTGCGCATCTGGTGCAGCGCGGGCCAGATGTAGTCGAAGAACTGGATCTCGACGACGGGCTTCATGCCCCGCACGGCATAGCCGAGCGCTCGACCAACGATGTTCGCCTCCGCCAGCGGCGAGTTGAACACCCGCTCCGAGCCGAACTCGGTCTGCAGGCCGGCCGTCAGCTTGAAGACTCCACCTTTGCCCTTGATTTCGCCGGCGCGCAGGGCTTCATCGCGGCTTGCGTCCGCGACGTCCTCGCCGTAGACGATGATGCGCTCATCGCGCCGCATCTCCTCGTGCAGGCAACTGTTGATCAGGTCGGCCATGGTTTTCGGCTTACTGTTGCCGCCTGCGACAGGCTGCGTGACCAGGCGCGCGTCCGTGGGGTCGTAATCCTCGGAATAGACGTGCTTCGGTATGCTCGCTATCTCCGGAATGGGCGAGGCGACCGCGCGATCGGAGGCTTCACCCACCTCCGCATCGACCTTCCGCTCCAGCGCTTCGAGCGCCGGCGTCTCCAGCAGCTTTTCGCGCAGCAGGAACTCGCGGAACCGCGGCAGCGGGTCGCGCAGCGCGTCCGCCTCGATCTCGCGGGCGCTGCGATACAGGCGCTCGTCGTCAGACTCGGAGTGCGAGTAGGGCCGCACCACGTGCCCATGCACAAAGGCCGGCCCGTTGCCGGCGCGGCACCACGCAACCGCCTCGGCCATGGCGGCGTAGCTTGCGATCGGGTCAGTACCATCCACCTCCGCGAAGAAGAAGTTGGGGAAGTTCTGCACCAGCCGCGAAATGGAACCGCCGGGCGTGTTGACTTCAACCGGGGTCGAGATGGCGTAGCCATTGTCCTCGATGACATAAACCACGGGCAGCTTCTGGTTAGAGGCAGTGTTCAGCGACTCCCAGAACTCACCCTGGCTGGTCGAGCCCTCGCCGATCGACAGGTACACGACCTCGTCGCCGTGAAAACTGACGTCCTTGAACGCGCGGTAGTCGCCGGCGTGCTTCCGGGCGGCCTCGGGGTGGCGCGAAAAATAGCGCCCTGCCTCAGCGCAACCGATGGCATGGAGGCACTGTGTCGCCGTCACCGAGGATGCGGACACGATATTGAGCCGGGGATTGCCCCAGTGACACGGCATCTGCCGGCCGCCGCTCGACGGGTCGGCTGCCGCGCCGACAGCCTGCAACAGCAAGTCTTCGACCGTAGAGCCGAGCGTGAGGCAGAGCGCGCGGTCCCGATAGTAGGGGAAGAACCAGTCGTAGCCGGGCTTCATCGCCATGCCCGCCGCTACCAGCAAAGCCTCATGCCCGGCGCAGGAGATCTGGAAGAAGACCTTTTGCTGGCGTTTGAGCTGGATTTCGCGATCGTCCGTGCGTCGCGACAGCAGCATCAGGCGGTAGATTTCGACGAGCTGCGCCGGGGCAAGGCCCGACCATCGCTTCGCGGAGTGGTGGGAGTTCCCGGTTTCCGCTGCAGTTTCCGGCACGACAATTTCACCCGCCGCCATCCGTCTCCTCCTCTGCGCTGGTGCGCTTCCAGTTTATAACCGCCGCCCAGCTTCCCTGCTTCAGTAGCCGCGCATCTTTTCCTTGACGCTCCTGGCCAGTTTCTCGATCTCTTCGCTCTTCTTTACCACGGCGATGGAAAGCTGGTCCTTGTTGGTCTTTGCGACCTCATCGTGCAGCTGCTGAGCCAGGGCGAGGAGCTTTTGCGTATCCGCTTCGAGGGCTTTTTGCCGGTCCACGTTGCGGCGGTCGGCCATCTGCTGCTCCAGCTGCGGGCTGATCGCCGGGGCATCGGAACCGCGGATGCCGCCCTGGGCCTCCGCCCCGCTTGTGGGCGGGCCGGCCTCATGTTGCGCGCGGGTGGGGCCGGTCGCCCAGATCGCGCCGATCACAAGCAGGCACACCCGAAACAGCACCCGGCGAATCGCATTAGAGTGGAAGATGCCGGGTCGCCGTCCCGCGAGGCCGCGCCCCTGTGATCCGTACGTTTCCATCTCAGCCCCCGAAGGAACAAACATCCGCATGCTACTCCTTTTTGCAGCAGCCCCGGTAGCGGTTCCGCAGCACCATAGTCTGCGTGCGTTTTTCAACCCCGATGCGTTGTTTGACACTGCCCAGCACCTGTTGATCGATGTTCTGCCGAAGGTGCTGATCATCCTGCTGCTTGCCTGGGGAATGATCCGCATCCTGAGCTACTTTACCGATCGCATGGCGCGGATCGCGGAGAAGCACGCGGCCGCCGCGACCCGTATCTCCCAGGCTCGCACCTTGTCGTCGGTGCTGCGCGCAACCGGCATCGGCGTTATCGGATTGCTGGCGGTGATGTGGATCCTGCCGCTGATCGGCTTCAACCTGGCGCCGCTGCTGGCCTCGGCCGGGGTGGCAGGTGTCGCAATCGGCCTGGCCTGCCAAACCGTCGTAAAAGACTGCCTGAACGGCATGCTGGTGCTGTTGGAAGACCAGTACAACGTGGGCGACATGGTGAAACTGGCGGGCCTGTCAGGGCAGGTGGAGGCCATGAGCCTGCGCAAAACAACGCTGCGCGACGGCGACGGGACCGTGTACTTCATCCCCAACTCGCAGATCACGACAGTCGCGAACATGACGCGGGACTACTCGGTCGCGACGATCAATGTGGATGTGGACTTCTCCGCCGAGCCGGACGAGGTGCTGAAGCTGCTGAAAGAGACAGCGATGGGGGTTCGGAATGACCCGGAGTTCAAGGACGCCTTTCTGGCCGATCCGACGCTGCTGGGCGTGGACTCGATCAAGGGTTCGCAGGTTGTATACCCTATCCTGCTGAAAACAAAAGCCAACCAGCAGTGGGGGCCGAAGCGGGAGCTGCAGCGCAGGGTCAAAATGGCCCTGCTGGAGCACCACATGCTGCCAGGCGACCCGTTGCGCGTGTTTACTGTAAACGGTCCGCAGGCGCTGGGCGCGGCGCGGTTCGGCGGTCAGGGCGCCTCGGCGGAACAAGCCGTGGCGGATCCGACGGTTCGGGCTTCGACTGACGTCAATCCGTTTACCGGGGAGGGGATGTAGCGGGCGCAGAGTAAACCCTGGCTGGCTTGCTAGACGCCGGCCAGGGTGCGCAGGAGTTCTTCCGGGTCGGGGATGGGTGGGAGGCAGGTTGTGCCGCGGCAGACCACGGCGAAGCCATCGGTGCTGTCTGGATCGGGCTGGAGCTGCGGCAGGTGGGGGAGGGTCTCGGCGAGCGTGGGCGGCAAGGCGTCTTCCCTGACCTGGTCGCGGCGGAGGCGCAGGACGCTCTTGTTGACCGCGAAGCGGGCGGTGGCCGTGGTAGCGAGGCGGTGGGCGGCTTCGTCCCCGGGTTCTCCCACGACGACGATCTGGACCGGCGGAAGCAGTAGCCGCTCGAGCGCGAGACCGTAGCTGGAGGCGTAGAGGCCGAACTGCTCGACGATACCGGCGAAACACTCGAGCGTGTCCTCGGCAAGCTCGCGGAGAGCGTCGTTGCCATTGAGAGCGTGGAGACGCAGGAGCGCGGCGGCCGCGGACGGATTGCCGGCGGGGGTCGGTGCGTCCTGCAGCGGCTTGCGGCGCGCACCGAGGATGCCGAGCGGCGTGGCCGGCGGCGGATGAGCGGGGTTGCCTGTTGCTTCGCCTGTTGCCGTGTCTGTTAGCCTGCCTGTTGCCTCTGGGCTTTGATCCGTATCGAAGAATCCTCCGCTGGTGCGGTCGGCGAAGCGCTCAACCATGGCCCAGCCGATGGCCTCGGCGGCTTCGTAATAGGCAAGGGTGGCGGTGGCCTGCCAACCGTCGAGCGCGGCGTGGATGGCGAAGGCATAGTCCTCGAGAACGCCCGGAGCGGTTGCGGTGGGAGTGTGGCCGTCAGAGTAGGCAAGCACGTGTGCCAGAAGCCTGGTTTCCGCATTCCAGCCTTCGCGGAGCAGGCGGTCGAGCGTGCGAAGGGCGAACTGCCTGGGCGCGGGGCGTTCGAGGGCTTCGGCGGCGGCGAGATACGCGGAGATGGCCATGGCGTTCCAGCCGGTATAGACGGTGCGATCGATGAACGGGGTGGGGCGCTGGTCGCGGGCGGCGAGAAGCTTGGCGTGGGCGGAGCGGAGCAGCTCGGCGGCCTGCTCGGGCGTGTGGCCGGAGGCGGCGGCAACCTCCGCGAAGGGCCGCGGGATGTGGAGCACGCAGCGGCTGGCGTCGTGGTGCATGTCGCCCGACTCGCGAACATTGTAGTAAGCGACGGCGAGGCGCAGTTCTTCAGGATGAGCCGCCAGCACCTGCTCGACTTCCGCCAGTGTCCAGGTAAAGTAGTCGCCGTCGTCATCGAGGTTAATGTCGGCATCCTGCGAGGCGTAGAAGCCGCCGTGCTCGCGGTCGCTGAGCGTCGAGTCCATCCAGCGCAGAATATCGAGGGTGACGCGGGCGAACTCGGGCTCGACGAAGGTCTGGAAAGCACGAGCGTAGTTGGCCAGCAGGCCGGCGTTGTCGTACAGCATCTTTTCAAAGTGCGGCACGATCCAGCGCTCGTCGACGGAGTAGCGGTGGAAGCCGCCGCCGAGCTGGTCGTACATGCCGCCGCGGGCCATGGCATCCAGGGTGAAAACAGCGGCGTGGCGGGTGTCGGCGGAGCCGGTGCGGGCCGAGACGTCGATGAGCAGGTCGAGCGCGGCGGGATGCGGGAACTTGGGTGCGGAGCCGAAGCCGCCGTGCTCCCGGTCGAGGTTGCCGACGGCGCTCGCGACGAGCGCATCGACGATACCGGGGGTAAGCGAGCCGGAGCGTCCGGAGAAAGTTTCGCCGTGGTCGATGGCGGAGAGGACCTGGGCGGCGGTTTTGTCGAGCTCGGCACGTCGCTCGCGCCACACGCCGGCCAGGGTTTCAAGCACACGCGGAAAGCCGGGGCGCCCGTACTGGTCGTTCGGCGGAAAGTAGGTGCCGCCGAAGAAGGGGCGTCCGTCGGAGGTCAGAATCGCGGTCAGCGGCCAGCCGCCCTGCCCGGCCATGGTCTGCACCGCGGCCTGGTAGCGGGCGTCGACGTCGGGGCGCTCATCGCGGTCGACCTTGACGGCGATGTAGTGGCGATTGATAAGCGCGGCGGTCGCGGGGTTCTCGTAGGACTCACGGTCCATAACATGGCACCAGTGACACCAGACGGCGCCGATATCGAGCAGGATGGGCTTGTCCTGCGCTGCGGCAAGCGCGAACGCCTCGGGCCCCCACTCATGCCACTGGATGGGCTGGTGCATGGCAGAGCGGAGGTAAGCGGAGGCTGCGGAGGCTAGGGCGTTGGACATTGAGTCTAGGGTACAGGGTGGAGGGTTGAGGGTGGAACAGGCGGGTTTTGCGGGATGGAGGGAAAGGCCCCCTACGCGGGAGGCGGCCACTTCTGGGGCATAGCCCTAATGTGGCGGGTGCTCGTTGGGGTGCTCCGGGCTGGGAAGATACCTGTCCGCGCGATAGGATGGTGGGCACATTATGCTCAGGTCCTTGCACAGTGCTCAGGCTCTCACCTTAGGCGTTTTCATCCTCAGCGGATTTCACGCGCTCACATCACACGCGCAAAATGAAACACGGAAGGCAGCCGCAATCCTTGCTCAGGTTCGCGCAGCGACAGGCGGCGAAGCGTGGAACCGGGTTGCCGAACTTCGCGCCGAGGGCACGGTGCTGGTTGAGGGCAAGACCGGCACCATCGCAACGGTGGACGACCTGCGAACGGGAGCCAACGCCGACCGTGTAGAGATCGAAGGCCGACGCGTCGAAAACCATGCCGATACGCCCGTCAGGGATTGGGAGCAGGACAGTGCCGGGGATGTGCTGCTGACACCCGGCGGCAAACAAGCGGGCGACATTGACGATCTCTACATCCACCGCAATGGCTGGTGGGAACCCAACTTTGGCGGTGCAACGGTGGCGCTGCTTGCACCTGTGACCGCGAACGGCGTCACCTACGATCTGCTGCAGTGCAAGGTGCCGGGCGGCAACGGCTTTACGCTCTGGATCGATCGAAAGGCGCATCACATCGATCGCATCGCTTACGGCGATTCCGCGACCATATTCAGTGATTTTCGCTTGACCGAGAGCGGGCTGACGCTTCCCTTCCGGAAGCAAAAGGGAGCGGATACGAAACCTATCGTTTTTAGCACGACAAAGCTCGCTGCGCTGCCGCGCATCAACCAGGCCGACTTCGAACCGCCCTTTCACACGGACTACACGATGCCTGCCTCAGGCCAGGTAACCGTACCGGCTGAGGGCGGTTTGATCTTCAAGATGAAAATCGATGGGCAGGGACCCTTCCGCACGGTCTTTGACACGGGTGCGGTCAATATTGTCAGCGCCAGGTTCGCCAAACAGCTCGGACTGAAGGTCGAGGAAACTCCCGTGCACTTCGGAGCGATCGGCGGAGCGATCACGGTGCACACCGCACACGTGGACACGCTGACGATCGGCGATCTCACAGTGCGCAATCAAACCTTTTATGTGCTGGACATTCCCTCGAATGCCAATGACCCGGAAATGGTTGTCGGCTGGGAGCTGATGCGGCGCTTTGCCGTCCGCGTGGACTTTGAACACAACCAGCTGACGTTTTTCGATGGTCCCCGCTTCCGATACACCGGAACGGGCAGTCCGGTTCCGCTGATCCTGAACAAGGACGGCAACGGCGCGGAGATCAATGCGGAGGCCGATGGCATTCCGGGTATCTTCACGCTCGACACCGGCAACGAGGTCGGCCTCTTTCTGAACTCCGCCTTTATGCAGGAACATCATTTCGTCAGTTCGCTCGGCGCACATTACAAGGGCTACAACGGCAGAGGCTTTGGCGGCCCGTCGCCAGAAGCCTGGTTTGCTCGCCTGCACACTTTGCGGATTGGCGACCTCGAAATTGCTGACCCGGTGGTCCGGCTCCAGACACAGCCGGACGGCCCTAACGTCAATGCCGGTAATATCGGTCAGAGCATTCTCAATCGCTTCACGCTTACCGTCGATGCGATGCGCGGCGTGATGTACCTGGAGAAGAATGCCAACTGGAATAAGCGCGAAATCTTCAATCGCGCTGGTCTGATTATTGATCCTGCGGATGGCGCGGATACGGTGAAGACCGTGTTTGCGGGCAGCCCGGGCGAGGCCAGCGGTCTGAAGCCGGGCGACAGCATCACTGCGATTGATGGAAAGGCTCCCTCGGATGACCCGAATGATCCTGTTTTCAACCAGCCGGCAGGCACCGTGCTGCACCTGACCGTACACCGCAATGGCGCCGTGCACGTGTACGACGTCACGCTCAGGGATGTGCTCTGAGGGAAAGTGAAAAACAACATGCACACCCATGCGGAGCACCATTTTGCACAAAGCGAGCTGGTTCGCGATATTGTCATCGGCATGTCCGACGGGCTGACGGTGCCATTTGCGCTGGCGGCGGGGCTGAGCGGCGTTGCCGCGGGGACGCACCTGGTGGTTCTGGCCGGGCTGGCGGAGATCGCCGCCGGGGCGACCGCCATGGGCCTCGGCGGGTACCTGGCCGCACGCGGTGATGCGGAGCACTACGGAAGCGAGCGCCGGCGCGAGGAGCTGGAGGTAAAGACGCGTCTGCGGGACGAGGAAGAGGAGATCTACGAGATTTTCGAGGCGTACCACGTGGACCGGCAGGCGAGCGGGCCGGTGTTGGAGGCGCTGAAGCGCGATCCGCAGAAGTTTGTGGACTTCATGATGCGGTTCGAACTCGGGCTCGAAGCGCCGGAGCCGGGACGCGCATGGCGCAGCGCCAGCACCATCTCAGTCGCGTACATCGTGGGCGGCCTGGTTCCGCTGGCGCCGTACATGCTGATGCAGACGAACCAGTCGGCGCTGCTGGCTTCCGTAGTGTGCACACTGGTGGCGCTGCTGGTATTCGGCGGGTTGAAGGGCCGTTTTACCGATACCGGCATGGTGCGCGGCGCGCTGCAGACTGTGATCGTCGGCGGCATTGCGGCAGCAGTGGCGTTTGGGCTGGCAAAGATGCTGGGCGGCCGCTAGAGCTTCCTTTTTCCTTATTCCATAGAGGACGGCATGCACATGAGAAGTGCCTCGCCATGTGTTTCGCTTTTAGAGCGGTAGTAGTCGCAGGCGAGTACGCTTCGGATCGACGGTCAGCAGCGCTCCTTGTTCGAGTTCAGCATAGCGAAGAGCCTGCATAATGTCGTCGCGTTCGAGATACGGATTGTCGGAGAGAATTTCGTCAATGGTGTGCCCGGCGCCGACCTGGCTGACGACCATGCCAACGGTGACACGCAGGCCGCGGATGCATGCCCTGCCCCCCATGGTTTCAGGATGCCGGGTAATACGGCTGAAAGGTTCCATGCGGCGCTCCTGACTTACGAACCACTCCACGAAGATGGTAGGAGTTTGTGGATGTTCTTTCAAGGAGCATCTGTGGGCTGGGCGGGTTTGCTCTTGAGAGGCCAGACTACAAGAGGAGCTTTGCCGCATATGCCCCGGTATGATGATGGGTGGATACGTTATGGCTGAAATGACTGAACTGGCTTCTATTGGCGCGGAACATGGGGTTGCGCTGGGGCGCATCGCAGACCGCACGGCCCGCATCGGCATCATCGGCATGGGCTACGTGGGACTGCCGCTGGCGCTGCTGTTCTCTGAGGAGCGCTTCGCTGTCACGGGGTTCGATATCGACCCGCAAAAGGTCGAAACGCTGAACCGGGCGGGATCGTATATCGTCCGCATTCCGGGGACGGAGATCGCGGCGGCGCAGCGCGCGGGCTTCAAAGCGACAGCGGACTTTGCCGCGATCAGCGAGATGGATGCGGTGATCATCTGTGTCCCGACGCCGCTCTCCGAGCATCATGAGCCGGACCTGAGCTTCATCGAGCAGACGGCGCGGGCGATTGCGCCGCATCTGCGCGTGGGGCAGCTGGTGGTGCTTGAAAGCACCACGTATCCGGGGACGACGGAAGAGGTGCTGATTCCGCTGCTGGAAGCGGGCGCGCCGGGTGGGTTGAAGGTGACGCGCGGGGAGGGCGAAGGGCTATATGTCGCGTTTTCGCCGGAGCGCGAAGACCCGGGCAACGACACGGTGGCGCGGCGCGATATTCCGAAGGTGATCGGGTCGTACGGCGAGCCGGCGGGTGTGCTGGCAGCGGCGCTGTACGGGTCGATCTTCAACCGGACGGTCCCGGTAAGCTCGCCCGCCGCGGCGGAGATGACGAAGCTGCTCGAAAACATCTACCGATGCGTGAACATTGCGCTGGTGAACGAGTTGAAACAGCTGTGCCAGCGCATGGAGATCGACCTGTTCGAGGTGATCGACGCGGCAAAGACGAAGCCGTTTGGCTTTCAGGCGTTTTACCCGGGGCCGGGGCTTGGCGGGCACTGTATCCCGATCGATCCGTTCTACCTGTCGTGGAAGGCGAAACAGTTTGATTTTCGCACCAGGTTTATCGAGCTGGCCGGCGAGGTGAACGAGGCAATGCCCGCATATGTCATCGACCACACCATCGAAGCGCTGAACCGGAAAAAGAAAGCAATGAACGGGTCGCGGGTGCTGGTGCTGGGGCTCTCCTATAAGAAGGACATCGACGACCTGCGCGAGTCGCCTTCCCTGCCGATTATCGAGATGCTGCGCGCGCGGGGCGCGGAGGTGAGTTATAACGACCCGTTCTTCGCGCACGTGGGGCGCGGCCGGCACTACGATTTGAACATGGATTGCACGCCGTTGACGAACCTTGGGCAGTACGACTGCGTGCTGATCGCGACAGACCACTCAGAGTATGACTACGCACAGATTGTGAGCGAGTCGCAGATTGTCGTTGACACACGCAACGCAACCAAGGGGATTACCAGCGATAAGATCGTGCGCTGTTAACATTCGCGGGAACAATTTTCGGCAGGTGCCTCCTGAATCTGTCTATAATGGACAGAATTACTTTGAGGGAGCGGATATGGCGTTCTGGCCGATCAGTGAGGCAAAAAACCGATTCAGCGAATTGCTGGACGAGGCCCAGATCCATGGTCCGCAGTCGATTACGCGTCACGGTGAGCAGCGTGCTGTCGTTCTGTCGTTGTCTGATTATCGCCTGCTGCGAGCGTCGCGACCCAGCCTGAAGGGTTTACTGCTGAACGGGCCGAAAGCCGATGGCTTCGACGGCCTGGAGCTTGAACGAGACCGCGACACAGGAAGTAAGCGCGCGCTTGAGTTTTGATGGTGACGCGCGGATACCTGCTCGACACCAACGTGATCTCGGAAACGGTCAAGCGCAACCCGCATCCCGGCGTGCTTCGTTTTCTTGAGAGCGCTGAGGAAACGGAGCTGTACCTGAGTGTTCTGTCGCTTGGGGAGATTCGGAGAGGCATCCACAGGCTGGCCTACAGAGATGCGGCGTATGCGGCCAGGCTGGGAGCGTGGGCCGACGATCTGAAGGTTGGCTTTGAGGAGCGTCTGCTGGACGTGGGCGCAGAGATAGCCGAGCGATGGGGCAGGCTTACGGCAGGCCGGGACCGCGCGGTCATCGATGCCCTGCTGGCAGCGACGGCACTGCACCATGGACTGACGCTCGTAACGCGCAACGTCTCTGACTTCAGTGACTCTGGTGTGTCTTTGATTGATCCCTGGGAGGCGTGAAACGCCGGGCAGTATCGTAAGCTGCTAGGTAGATTGTGCCTGGGAGAAAAGGTTTGGACGAGTTTCCGCGACTGGCGCGTTTGCCCGCGTACGTGTTCAACATTACCGGTGAGCTGAAGGCCGAGGCCCGCAGGCGCGGCGAGGACATCATCGACTTCGGCATGGGCAATCCCGACGGGGCGACGCCGAAGCATATCGTCGACAAGATGGTGGAAGCGGCGCAGCGACCGGAGACGCACCGCTACTCGCTGTCGAAGGGAATCCCGCGGCTGCGCAAGGCAATCTCAAACTGGTATGGTCATCGTTACAATATCGACATCGACCCTGCGACCGAGGCGATCGTCACCATCGGCTCAAAGGAAGGCATCGCCCACCTGTGCATGGCGACGCTCGACAGGGGCGATGTGGTGCTGGTGCCGAACCCGAGTTATCCAATCCACATCTACGGGCCGGTGATTGCGGGCGCTAACATTCGCTCTGTAGCTATCCACGATACAGATACATTTCTCGAAGAGCTGGAAACGACGATCCCGCTGATGTATCCGAAGCCGAAGATGCTGATCCTGAACTTCCCGGCGAACCCAACGACGCAGTGCGTGGACCTCGCCTTTCTAACGCGGGTGGTCGGGCTGTGCCGCGAGCACGGCATTTACCTGGTGCACGACCTGGCTTACGCGGACATTACGTTTGACGGATATCGCGCGCCGTCGGTGCTCGAAGTGCCCGGGGCTAAGGACATCGCGGTCGAGTTCTTCACGCTTTCGAAGAGCTATAACATGCCGGGATGGCGGGTCGGGTTCATGGTCGGCAACAGCAAGCTGGTAAACGCGCTAGCGCGGCTCAAGAGTTATTGCGACTACGGGACGTTTACGCCGATCCAGGTCGCGAGCATTCTCGCGCTCGAAGGCCCGCAGGAGTGCGTAGCGGAGATTACGGAGACGTATCGCAAGCGGCGGGACTGTCTCGTCTCCGGACTGAACAAGATGGGCTGGCAGGTGAGCTCGCCCAAGGCAACGATGTTTGTGTGGGCGCCGATTCCGGCGGCGTACCGCACGGGCGGGTATGCCGGCGCGGAGGCTGCGCCGCTTGGATCGCTCGAGTTTTCGACAAGGCTGCTGCGCGAGGCCAGGGTTGCCGTTTCGCCGGGCGTGGGGTTTGGCGAATACGGCGACGGGCATGTGCGGTTTTCACTGATCGAGAATGAAGAGCGCACCCGGCAGGCGCTGCGCGGAATGCGACAGATGTTTACACGGGACGGCATGCTCGATCCGGTCCTGCCTGCTTCGTAAGACAAGTCGCGCAGCCGCTTTACTTCCTCTGCTAGGCTCGACGCATGGGCTTCCGCGACCTGCTGGGCAACGATGCGACCGTCAGACTTCTGCGTGAGAGTCTTGCGTCGGAGCGCCTGCCCCATGCGGTATTGCTGAGCGGTCCGCGCGGCATCGGTAAGTACACGCTGGCGTTGATGGTGGCGCGGGCGGCGAACTGCCTGCAACCGTCGAAAACGCAGGACGGCCTGCCTGATTTCTGCGGAGCCTGTCGCAACTGCATGCGCATCGCAGCCGCTTCTCCGTTGCGCGCGCGCGTGGATGAGGCCGTAGCGGCACGCGAAGAACTGCGTGATGCGGATAAAAAGGACACGCGCATCCTGGTGCAGACGCACCCTGACGTGCTGGTGGTGCCGCCCGATCCGCCGCAGCTGCTGATCAAGCTGGGCCAGGTTCGCACCGTGATTCGGGAGATTTATCGCGTACCCGCGGAAGCGCGCCGCTCGTTTTTTATTTTCACGGCCAGCACGTTTATGAAGGAAGCGGCAAACTCGCTACTGAAGGTACTCGAAGAGCCGCCGGCACATGCCACCATCGTGCTGCTGTCGAACAATCCGCAGGAGCTGCTGCCGACGATCCGCTCGCGTACTGCCGCTTTCGCGCTTGGCCCGGTTCCGCTGAAAGAGCTGGAGCGCCTGCTTGCCGAGCGTCGCCCCGAGTGGAAGAGCAGCGACCGCGCGCTGGTCGCCAGGCTCAGCGGCGGGGCGCCGGGCGCGGCCTTCGCGTTCGACCTACCCGCGTATATCGAGAGCCGCACGACCGCGATGCTGCTGCTGCGCAATGCGCTTCGCGAGCCGGACTACTCCGCCCTGTTCCGCGCGACGGAGGCTTTTCGCGCCGGCGCCGAGGGCCAGGAGAAGACCGGTGCCCTGCTGCGCAGCCTGATGAGCGTGTTGCGCGATCTGCTACTGCTCAAAAGCGGCCAGCCCGGGCTGGTACGGAATCTCGACCTGGCGCGGGAGCTCGCCGCGCTCACGGAGTCCGTCAATTTCGGGTGGATTGAGGCGGCTGTGCGCAGTATCGACGAGGTAGAAAAAGGCATGCGGCGCAACCTGCTGCGCTCGCTTTCGCTCGATGCCATGGCTGCCTCGCTCGGCTCACCCGCACTCACTTAAGTAATGCGAATTCGGCCAGAAGAGGTATCTTTCGGTTTGCTCTCAAGGTGGGGCTCGGCTAGGATACTCCCAAGAAATCCATTCGATTGTCCGGTCCCGCCGAGCCTGCAAGGCTGCAGAGCACTCCTGTTTCTGTTCGCAGGAAAGGGCCCGGTCAGAGAAGATGTTGGCCATGGCTCAAGCTACGAAACTTTTCGACCTCTCCAGCCGCGCATCCGACGCGTCTTCAAGACCTCCCGTGCTGATGGAGCGCGAAGCTGAGGCACTGCCTATCGAGGGGCCGCGCAAGCTGGTGCGCCCACGCATGCCGGAGAATATGGCCAAGAACGTTCTGGCGCCGCGGCGGCTTCGCGGAGCCGAGCCGCTGGTGAGGCACGAGGGCCACAAACCTGCTCAGCGCGTAACCGGCAGCAGTGCCGCGTCGCATGCTGAAGCCCTGTACTTCCAGAAGCAGATGCAGGCCCAGACGCAGATGGTCTTCGTTCTTGAGGATGGAGAGAGTATCCAGGGAGTGGTCGAGTGGTTTGATCGCGACACTATCAAGGTCCGCAACTGTACGCGCACACTCATCTTCAAGCGCAGTGTCAAATATCTCTTCAAAGCGGGAGAGACTGACGCTTAAGCGATACCAGCAACTCAGCGCGCGGCTTTTCGCAACCGGTCACAGAGCGCCATTCCTATCCCGGACGGCTCCGGTAGCGGGCAGATGATCCGGCTGCATTTAAGTGCGTCGAGTTGGCGCATACCCGCGAAAAGGCGTTCCGCCATTTCCTCCGGCCGGTGCCATCCGCCCCAGGCGAACACGGGCGTGGTTTCTGCAATCGTTGCCCGCTCGGCCTGCGAAAGCAGTCCTTCCGGGAGCATGACTCCTGGTCCGGGTAACGCCTCGATCGCGGCCAGCAGTTCCCTTGCCTGCCGCGGGCCATGCTCGATCAGCACCACCCGCGCGCTCGGCGCATAGTGGCGCAGGCCAACCCCGGGGGATGGCAGCGATTCCGGCGCAGCGGCAGAAGATGCTGCGGCTTCGCGATACACCTCGACCCGCGCCCAGACTGACCGCAACTGCTCCAGCGTGACCGCACCGGGCCGGTACAACACGCAGGGATCCTCACAGCAGTCCACCACCGTCGACTCCAACCCATGCTGCGCCGGGCCCGCATCGAGTACCGCGTCGATGCGGCCATCGAGATCGGCCAGCACATGCTCCGCCGTCGTGGGGCTCACATGCCCGAACAGGTTCGCGCTGGGCGCCGCGATGGGAATGCCCGCGGCCCGCAGCAACGCCTGCGCCACCGGATGCGCCGGCATCCGCACCCCGACGCGTGGCCTGCCTGCCGTCACCGCGTCAGGGATACCCGGGCTCTTCGGCAGCAGCAGCGTCAGCGGCCCGGGGCAAAACCGCTCCATCCATAACCGCGCGGGCTCCGGCAGCTCAGCCGCTACCTGCGCCAGCCCCGCAGCATCGGCTACATGCACAATCAGCGGATCCCAGGCTGGCCTGCGCTTCGCCGCGAAAATCTTCGCGACCGCGCCTGGATCGAGCGCGTTCGCGCCCAGGCCGTACACCGTCTCGGTTGCGAATGCGACCGTTCCGCCGCGGCGTAGAATCGCGGCTGCCTCGCTCACGGCTGTGGCGCATGCCGCGGGGTTGAGCGGGTCGGCAAACAGCCGCGCCGTGTGCAACCCGGCACCTCGATCTTCTCCCTCGTCACCCACGGTCGCACCCCCCGGACTCTTCGTATACTTGTGCCATGCAAGCTGTCGAAATCGAGGTCAAGTTCCGCGTCCACGACGTCGCCGCCCTTACGCACAAGCTGCTCTCGCTCGGTTTCACAGAGCAGACTCCCCGCACCTTTGAACATAACGTCCTTTTCGACACACCGGAGCATAGCTTACGCGCGGTGCGTTCCATCCTGCGCGTTCGCCGCTACGGCGAGCGGTGGATCCTGACGCACAAGTGCCTGCCGTCGAACTTTGATCCTTCTGAGCGCCTCAAGCATCGCGACGAGACGGAGACGCAGGTCGAGGATGGAGAGGCCCTCTGCACTGTTTTCGAACGCCTCGGCTTTGCGCGGGCCTTTGTGTACGAGAAATGGCGCGCGGAGTTCGCCGATGCCACGGGCCATTGCGTTATCGATGAGACACCGATCGGCGTGTTCGCGGAGCTTGAAGGGCCTGAGGCCTGGATCGATCAGCAGTCCCGGTCGCTCGGCCTCGCCGCCGATGACCTGCTGACGCTGAGCTACGGGCGGCTGTTCGAGGCATGGAAGGCAGAGACCGGCAGCCCTGCCAGCGAGCTTACGTTTGGCGAGTGCGCGCAGCGTTAGGTGTACGGTCTCCCGCCTTATTTTTCAACCGCGACCCTCCATGCCAGGAGCGTCGCCGGATAGCGGTCGCGACCCCGATCGGGGTCGATCGTGAGGGTGAGCGCGGTGACCGGGCGGGGGTTGAAGGTGTAGTTTTCCTGCTGAGAGGCCGAACCGCCGGGGGAGAAGTTCCAGCCCTGCCGGACGAGCTCGCGGCGGGTGCCGTCGGCGAAGGCGGCTTCGAGGGCAAACTCCTGGGAGCGCTCGTGCGCGGGCTCCTGGAAGTGAAGAAAGACGCCACTGACCGGCTGCGGCGTATCGAAGCGAAGGGTGACGGTGGCGCGACCGGTGTTTGCGGCTGCCCAGCCGCCGGTCTTGCCGGCGACCAGCGCGTTCTCAATGGGGAATCCCTGCGCCTCGGAGCTGACCTCGACAGCTGCAAGCTGCTCAAGATCGAGCCAGTTTCCGGTCTGGCTTCCCTGCTGTGTTCCCTGCTCGGTGATCTGCTTGCGCATGTGTTTGCCTTCCCGGTGATACCGCCCAGCACTAGATGGCAGGTTTGCCGAAGCGCTTAGAATTGCGGTGATGACAATCCTAGACCCTTCCCTCCGCAGAGAAAACCTTTACGGATCGCAGCTGATCGGGGGCGCCCGTGTTGCCGGCAACACTCCGGGAGAAGCGCTTCAGGGGGTGAATCCGGCGACCGGCGAGGTACTGCCCGGGCACTTTAGCGCGCCGGATGCGGAGCAGATCGATGCAGCGTGCCGGCTCGCCGGGGGCGCTGCCCGCGGCTTTGCAGCCGCGAAGCCTGAAGCGCGGGCTCTGTTTCTTGAGGCCATTGCCGAGGAACTGGTGGCGCTGGGGTCTGCGCTGATCGAGCGGGCGGTGGCCGAGACCGGGCTACCCGTGGGCAGGATCGAAGGTGAGCGGGCACGGACAGTCGGGCAGCTGCGGCTGTTTGCATCGGTGCTGCGGGAAGGCGCGTTCCTGAAGGTGGCGACGGACGCGGCTGAGCCCGAGCGCAAGCCGCTGCCCAAGCCTGCGCTGCGAACGATGCGAGTGGCGCTGGGACCGGTCGCGGTCTTCGGCGCAAGCAATTTTCCGCTGGCGTTCTCAGTAGCCGGCGGCGATACGGCTTCGGCACTCGCGGCAGGGTGCCCGGTGGTAGCGATAGCGCATCCCGCGCATCCGGGCACGTCGGAGCTGGCGGGGCTTGCGATTGTGCGGGCGGCGGTGCGGACCGGGATGCCTGCCGGCGTCTTCGGGCTGCTGACAGGCGGCGGCAATGCCCTGGGCGAGGCTCTGGTGCAGCACCCGGCGATTGCGGCGGTGGGCTTTACGGGGTCGCGCGCGGCGGGGCTGGCGCTTACGGCGCTGGCGCAGGGGCGGTCGCGGCCAATCCCGGTGTTTGCGGAGATGAGCTCCGTGAACCCGGTGTTTGTGCTGCCGGGCGCGCTGAAGCGGCGCGCCGAGGCGATTGGGAAGGGACTTGCTGCATCGGTGCTGCTTGGCGTGGGGCAGTTCTGCACCAATCCCGGCATTGTGGTGGGGGTACGCGGCGCCGGGTGGGACGAGTTTGCCCGCAACGTCGCCGCGGCGGTGCGCGAGGCGCCTGCCGGGACCATGCTGCACGCCGGGATTGCCTCGGCGTATGCGAAGAGCGCCGCCGGGCTGCGCGCGATCAACGGAGTGACGGTGCTGGCCGAGGGTGCGGCGGCCCCCGGCTGTACCGGGCAGGCGCTGCTGTGCGGTACGACGGCTCGCGAGTTTCTGGAGGAGCCGGGGCTGGCGCAGGAGGTGTTCGGACCGGCCTCTCTGCTGGTGGACTGCGAGAGCGTCGACGAAATGATGGCGGTGGCTGAGGCGCTGGAGGGGCAGCTGACCTGCACAGTGCATTTTGAGGAGTCCGACTATGCGCTGCTGCGAGAGCTGTTGCCGGTGCTCGAAGAAAAAGCCGGCAGGCTGGTAGCGAACGGGTTTCCGACCGGGGTAGAAGTGGCGCGGGCGATGGTGCACGGCGGCCCGTTCCCGGCGACGACGGACAGCCGATTTACCTCGGTGGGTGCAATGGCGATCGAACGATGGCTGCGTCCGGTGTGCTACCAGGACTTCCCGGAGAAACTCTTTTTGTGATAGACCGCCTGCGCGGCTGGCGGCCACTTCTGGGGCGTGTTTTTGTTTATGTGCCAGTAAGGGCTGCTGCGGTCCTCGCGTTGCTCGGGGCTTGCTAAGAGCGAATTTTTCGGTCAGCGGAGCGGTGAGATGCAGGTACCTGTCATGCGATCGGGCGTTGTGTATCGAAGGGTGCTTGTCTCTGCGCTTCTGTTGCTGTTGCCGGCCAGTTGATGCGGGTTGCGCAGGCGTACTCGGCCACATGGGACGAGGCGCACCATCTATACGACGGGTACAACATCTGGACGCAGCATGACTACCGGCTGAATGCGGAGGTGCCTCCGCTGGTGAAGCTGACGGCCGCGCTTCCGCTGCTTGGGATGCACCTGAAGCTGCCTCCGGGCGAGGGTCGGTCGCACGGAAACGAGGCCTTCCTGCAAGGGCGGGCACTGGTCTTCGACAATGGTGGAGACCGGGTGCTGTGGCCCGCGCGGATGGCCTGCATGGGATTTGCGCTGGTGCTGGCGCTGCTGGTGTACGTGGCGGCGCGCGAGATGTTCGGGTGGGGCGCGGGGTTCGTCGCGCTCGCGCTGTTCGTGTTCGACCCGAACTTTCTGGCGAACGGAACGCTGGTCACAACGGATGTGGGGAGCGCCTGCCTCCTGTTCGCGACTATCTTCTGTTTCTACCGATACTGCAGGTCGCCGGGCTGGGCGAGGCTGCTGATAACCGGCGGGGCCGCCGGGCTGGCCCTGGTGGCGAAGTTCTCCGGTATTTTCTTGCGCCGATGCTGGTGCTGCTGACGCTGGCTGAGGCATGGCAGAACCGCAACTGGCGCCTGCTCTGGACAAGGCTGGTGGTGGAGAGGCGCTTACGCACTACCGGGCGGCTGTACACCTGGCACAGACGGTCCGGCCGGAGCTGCAGGCTGAGCTGGTGCCTGCGATCGAGAAAACGATAAACAGGGTTCGGGGGAGCAGCCGATGACGGCACAGTCATCCGTCGGTCGAAAAGCACGAAACGCAAGCGCCGGCCCGAGAGTAACTGTGGGGAGACGGGATATCAGGCGCCTGCTCTGCTATAAGGGACTTGGCTCCGTGCCCTGCGGCGTGTGCGCCACTGAACGAGACTGAACATTTATGGCAAAGACACCTAGCGTAGAACTCTCTTCTCTTCCGCCGAAGCCTGAGCACGGAACCAGCGTGACGACGGCGTTTCACCAGATTCGTGAACTGATTGTGCATGGGCGGCTTTCGCCCGGGACGTGGGTGGTGGAAGGCGACCTGGCGGAGCGGCTGAACATAAGCCGAACGCCGGTGCGGGCGGCGCTGCACTGGCTGCAGCGCGACGGCTACGTGCATGAGCACAGGACGGCGAACAAGTGCCGGATCGTGGTGGCGCCGCTTACGAAGGAAGACGCGGGGGAGCTGTACGGAATTATCGGCCATACCGAGGGGCTGGCCGGGCGCAACGTGGCCGGGGAGCCGAAGGCCGCTCGGATGGCGCTGGCGGACAAACTGGCGAAGCTGAACCGGGCGCTGGGCGCGGTAAAGGAGAATGCGCCGGGCAAGGGATCGATCTTCGACCTGGACCGGGAGTTCCACGCGATGATTGTGGAGGCGGGCGCTGGGCCTCGACTGCTGGCGCTCCATCACTCGGTAGAGCCGCAGGCGGAGCGGTACTGGCGCCTGTATGCTTCGTCGATTCTGCACGACCTGAGGCTGACCGTCGCGGAGCACGAGGCAATTGTGAACGCGGTGCGGGCCGGAGATGCGGATGAACTCGAAAAAGCGCTGCAGCTGAACTGGACACACGGGTGGGAGCGGCTGAGCAAGGTAATCGATGTATTCGGGGAGCGCGGCGACTGGTAGCTTCCCGACGCCCCATCCGGGCCCTCAGGCGACCTGATTGGACACGGGTTAAGTTCCTCTTTCGAGCACAGGAGTGCTCGCAGTTGCTCCAGGTTCGTTATTGTCATGGATTACACTGGTGGGCGCCAGTCCCTGAAAGCGTAAGTTGGCGAGCTTTCCAGAGCGATTGAGATACTCTGTATCGCCGGCCTGACCAGGTACAAGCGAGGGCGGCGCTTCGATAGTAGTTCACCATGTAATGATTTACATGGTGAAGGCTGCAGCGTATGTTCTACCGGGAGCCATGGATGAACCGTCGTAACTTCGTTGAGCTTGCCGCTGGAGCCGCGCTCGGCGGCGGCGCTCGAGCGCTGGGTCAAAGCTCTGCTGAGTCGCTCAACTTCATAGACCCGCGCACCGGCTCCGCCCCCTTTGTCCGCACACGGACCGGCAAAAGCCCGAACCTTTTTCTTATCTCAGCCGACATGGTGAGCCCTGATCTCTATCATCCGGACCGGCCGCTTTCGAGCCGCGTGCAGATACCAAACATCCGCTCGCTGATGGCGGCAGGTACGTTTTTTGCGAATGCGTTCTGCACGGTGCCGCTCTGCTCACCTTCGCGGGCTTCGTATCTTACGGGCCGCTACAGTTACATCATGGGCAACGGCGAACGCGCGCCTGAGGGGCTGGAGTCGCGCCTGCGCCCGAACGACACTATCTTTCCCGAATACCTGCGCGCTGCCGGGTATGTTGCGCGGCAGGTTGGTAAAGCGCATGTGGGCACAGAGAAGTTTATCGACGCATTCAGCGAGAACGATCAGCCGTGGGATCGATGGTCGCCGCCGATCTTCGACGACGACGAGTACCTGAGTTATCAACGTCGTCTCGGCGTCAAGCCGCAAAAATATTCGCGGGAGATCGTATTTCTACAGCAGGACCGCGAAACTCCGGGTAACTCTGCCGGCGGCTGGATTGTGCAGCAGGATGGCAAGCCTTTCCCGATAGAAGCGCAGTACAGCCATTACCTGGCCACGCGCGCTGCGGAAACGCTCGAGGACCTTGTGAACACCGGCGTTGCCACGGCAAACCCGTTGTATCTGCAGCTTGATATCTTTGACCCGCACCAACCTTTCTCTATCCCTGCGGGCTTTGAGGAGCGTGAGCGCGAGCTGCGCCGCATTGTTACGCTGCCTGCGTCGTACAAGGAGGTGCGTTCGCGCGACTTCAAGCGCGGTCCCAACGAGCCGGAAATCCTCGATGTCTATCGACGCTATTGGGGACTTTATGACGAGCAGATGCTGCTCAATTACCGCATCGCCTACATTCTGCAGATGGAGTTAGTCGATAAGGCGATCGGCTTATTTTTGGATAAGATACGCAGGCTTGGCTTGTATGACGATTCGTTGATTGCCTTTATCAGCGATCACGGAGAAATGAACGGGCGGCAGGCGCTGGTCGATAAAGGCGTCTATCTGCACCCCGACACCGTGCGGGTGCCCTTCGTGATAAAGCCGGCGAAGTCCACCGGCGGCAACCGCGTCGTGCACGACCCGGTGTCGCTGCTCGATCTTTCGCAAACGATGCTCGACGCTGCCGGTATCCGGCCTGAGGCGAAGATGGACGGCGTGTCGCTTCTGCCTGCACTTACCGGAGGCCCGGTTCCCGCGCGCAGCCCACTGCTGTTTTTCGGCGGGTGGCACGTGGGTGTCAACTTTCTATGCGGGCTGCAACACCGGATGCCTGACGGAAGGCTTTTCCTATACAGCTATAACTGCACCTCAGAGAACGACCAGCTTTACGACCTGAGCTCGACCGACGCCGCTAACCTGATCGATGACCCGGTGTACGCCGCGGTTCGCGAGAAAATGATTCGGCAGCTTGGCACTGCGCTGCAGGCCGATGTGCGCTGGGTGGGATACTGGGCGGAGTTTCGCGTGGCGCGCTACGCATCGCTGCCAAAGACACAAGGGGACATGCAGCTGTTTAACAAGGGGCAGGCCGCAGGCGACCAGAGCTTGCCGCGCTCCTGAGCTGGGCACTCTTCAACAACGCCGACTCCTGCTCAATACTTTCGCTTGCTCTTCGCCCACGGACGCGATAGGCTTCTCTTTATGGGCGAAGATAAGGCGAATACACTTTTTCCGATTCTCGGCAATCACGTCCCGACCGGCATGGCTCGTCTCGCTGCCGACGCGGAGGACGCGGGTTCCGGCCACCTGGTTAATTTTTATGCGCTCCCGGTGCGCTCCGCGCTCAATCGCTCCACCTCGAAGCGCGAACTGTGGTTCGCCCGAACCATCAATCCCTATCGGGGTTGCGAGTTTGCCTGCCGCTACTGTTATGCCCGCTACACGCACGAGTTTCTCAACTTCAACGATCCGGAGGCTTTTGAGCGGGAGATTTATATCAAGCAGAATCTTCCCTGGCTTCTCGAACAGGAGCTCCGCGGTTTCGATCCGTCGGAGGAGATCGCAATCGGTACCGCGACCGACCCTTACCAGCCTATCGAGCGGCAGGCGAAGGTGACGCGGGGCGTGCTCGAAGTACTGGCTCGCCAGAGCGGGCTGCGGATCGGCCTCGTCACAAAATCCACGCTGATCGAGCGTGATATCGAGCTGCTGCGGCAGGTCGCCCGGAACAATACACTGACGCTCCACATCACCATCACGACGACCGATGCCGCGCTCGCCCGCAAGCTCGAGCCGCGCGCTCCACGCCCTGACCTGCGCTTTCGTACGGTTCGCCGCCTGCGCTCGGCAGGGCTGACCACCGGTGTGCTCTGCTCGCCGCTGTTGCCCGGCATCACCGACAATGGACCAGCCCTGAACCTTGTCGCGCGCCAGGCCGCCGAGGCGGGCGCCGGCTTTCTTTCAGCGGAGCCGCTCTTCCTCAAGCCCTGCTCGCGGGAAACGTTTTTCCGCTTTGTAGCGGACGAGTTCCCTGCCCTGTCGAAAACATACGCGGACCGCTATAACGCCGGGGCCTTCCTGAGCCAGGAATACGCAAGCCGTATCCGCGCGCTGGTCGCTTCCGTCACGCGGCGGCACGGGCTGGCACACCGAACCATGGACGCGATCCTGACGCGGGAGCCCGCGACACAGAAAAAATCGCCGGCGCAGGCCTCTCTATGGCCGGAAACACCTGCGATCAGCGCGTGATGATCACTTCGTACAGATTGTCCTTAGCCAGAAAGAACCGCGTGTTGCTGAAGGCTGAGAAAAGCTTCTCGATATTGCGGTTGGTATAGACGCGCCGCACCGGGTGCCTTTCGGTCTCCTGCATTTCGACTGAATCGGTTTCCGTCAAGTGGTAGCGATAGTACTGGGTATTCGGCCCCGTCGTCTTCGCATGGAAGATGGCCAGCAGGCGGCCGCCGGGCCGCATGGCGCGGTGCAGTTCTGCAATCAACGGCTGCACCAAGGGTTCCGGGATGTAATCGAGTGCGGTCCACAGCAGCACCACGTCGAACTCCCGGCCGCCGAAGTTCATATTCTGCGCGAAGAACTCGGCGGTATCAAAGCCCGGCGCTTCGCCGGGTTCCACCGGCGGTAGCTCCCACTGGCTGCGCAACGCCTCGGATGTGAGATCGGCCATCCAGACGCCGTGCCCCTCCTGCGTCAGGTACTTTACGTTCGCCGGCGAGGTCGGCCCGACATCGAGCACACGCAGGTTCGGCTCAGCGGCGAGATATTTGCGCAGCGCAGCCCACGCGCTCGAGTGTCGCGGGGTACGCGGTCCTGAGAGCAATGTGGGGCTTTTGCCCTTGGCATCGTCACGCCGGGAGAACAGACTACGCAGCAACGGATTCGCCTCGCGTGATGCGTTAAATGGGCGAGATCCGCGTCGTGCCGCGAAACCCGCCCTGGATCGAAAAACGTTAGCTTGTCTGGACCCGTGCGGATGCGGGAGCCTGCGCCGCGGCCTGCCCGGTGGTGCCGGTTGCTGCCGCCGCCGTGCTCTGCACCAGGTCGACCTTGCCAGAGAAGCCGGCATTCTCTTCAATCGAAAGCCTCGATGCCTGGATATCGCCGGTAAGCGTCGCGCCCGAGCGCAGCTCGACCCGCCCGGTGGCCGTAATATTGCCCGTCAGCTGCCCGATGATGATCACATCGCGCGCCGCGACATCGGCGTGGACCTTGGCATTGGCGCCAACCGTAAGACGGCTGTTGGTCAGCGTGATGGTACCTTCCACAAATCCTTCGACGACCAGGTCCTCGCTGCCACGTAGCTCGCCCCGCACCTGCACACTTTTGCCGATGCTCGCGCTTGCATTCTCAACCACTGCCATTCCTGCATTCTCCTCGCGCCCGCTTCCAGCCGGCTCACGTTCACTCTATATGCTGCGCGGGAGAGCAGCAACCGTCGGGCTCGCCTGCGATGGGTACCGATGGATGCAGGGTGCTCACCCAGTTACATCTGTGCGCGTCCAAAGCAGAAAGCTGTGGTCAATCGTGCCATTCGGTCGATATGAAGGAGCAGATGCACGATTCCGATGTTTTAAGCGACACCTCTATGCCCGTTCTCCCGGCAAGGGAGTATGCCCGGCTGCTGCTCGCCTTCCTGGTAGCGGCGGCCCTGCTGACCGCCGCCTGCCTCGGGCAGGATGCGCCGCCCGCCGTTACCGCCGGCGACGCGCAAACCATCGTCCGCAACGCCTCGTATAACGAGTTGCACGCCAGCAACGGTCATCACCCCTTCCGCTACCGGGTCGCTTCAACCGATGATGGCAAGTCCACCGTGAAAGAGGTCGTCGAGACCAAAGACGGGGATATGAGGAGGCTGCTGGAACAAGGCGGCCAGCCCCTGACCCCGGACGCTGAACAGGCCGAGATCACTCGCCTCAAAAAGCTGCGCGGCAACCCCGCAGAGCAGCAGCGGCGCCATCAGAAGGCAAAGGCCGAGGGAGAGCGCGAGGACGAGATGGTCAAGCTGCTTCCGGATGCCTTTGTCTATGTCGACGCCGGAGAGGTGCCTGGCCCGAACGGGCCGTGCCATCGCCTTCTCTTCAAGCCCAATCCCGCGTTCCATCCACCTGATCGTCAGGCAGAGGTTTACCACGGCATGGAAGGTGAGCTCTGGATCGACGACGCCCAGCAGCGCATGGTCCGGCTCGATGCTCATCTTGTTTCTGACGTCGGCTTCGGCTGGGGTATCGTCGGCCAGCTCTTCAAGGGAGGCACCATCCTCGTCGACCAGAAGGATGTCGGTGACCATCATTGGGAAACGACGCGCGAGGAGCTGCACCTCAACGGTAAGATCCTGCTCGTGAAATCGCTTGAAATCAATACGACCGACCTCTCGAGCGACTTTGCGCCTGTACCGGACGACGGGTACCAGGCCGCGATCGATTCCCTGCTCGCGATGCCGGCGCACTGACGCGAAGAGGGCGCATCCCGCAGGACGCGCCCTCTTTGCATACCCCGTTTAGGACCCGGCTAGGCGAGCCCGAGGCGCCTAGCTGAAGTTCGTATCGTCATCTCCGCCGAAATCACCGCCGCCGTCGGTGAAATCATCACCGTAGCCGGCATCCTGACCGCCGGAATCGTACGCGCCCTGCGGCTGCTCGTCCGGCCCCGCGATAGTTTCGTTTCCGCCGCCGGGGGAGTCGTAGTAGTTGTTGACGATCTCTTCACGCGGCGCGTCGCCATAACCGCCCCCGAAGCCGCCACCACCAAAGCCACCGCCGCCACCGTGCAGGAGCGATTCAACGCCCTGGAAGGCCAGCGCTCCGGCTGCGACACCGGCCGCAGTCGAAGCCGCCGAGCGAAGAAAGCTGGGCTGCCCGCTCGGAGCTCCGCCATAGTTCATTGGCGGTGGGGCCTGCTGCTGCTGAGCGTACTGAACCGGCTGGTACTGTTGCTGCGCGGGCTCAGGATCACGATGACCCAGCAGACTGCCGAGAAAGCTGGTTGCCTTCGCCGGCTGAGGCGGAGGGGCCTGCTGCATCGTCATGATCTGCTGCCGGGCCTGATCAAGCGCGATGTTCTGCACCAGCACCGTCTGCGCCAGCATGTATAGCGCGTCCGGGTTGCGCCCCAGCCCATCCCGCAACAGGCGCTCCGCGCTATCGTCCTTTTCCTCGAGCCGGGTGCTGTTGATCTTCTGCACCAGGTCGTTCAACATATCCTGTTCCTGCGAAGTCATGCCTTCTCCTTGCCCGCGGTCTGTGTCGCACCGCGGCTTCCAGTCCATTAGACGCAACTCCTCGCGCAGAGTTGGCGCTTCCGTCAACGCAATCGCTTCCCTGCGCCGGTCAGCGTTCGAGCGCGCGCTTTTCCAGGGCCTTCGCACCCTGCCAAAGCTCTTCGAGCGCGTCCAGCGAGCGTTCTTCAAGCGCCGGGCCGCCGTCCACCTGCTCCGCGGCCTCCATCGCGCCGAACCGGCGGCGAAACTTCGCGTTTGCGTCGCGCAGCGCTGTTTCCGGCTCGACCCCGAGATGGCGGGCCAGGTTCGCGGTGACAAACAGCAGGTCACCTACCTCCATCCGCAACTCGTCTGAAGGCGGTTCGCCCGTACGGATCTCCGCTTCAACCTCATTCGCCTCCTCGCGGATCTTCTCGATCAGCCCCAGCGGCTCCGGCCAATCGAAGCCAACTTTCGCTGCTGCGGAACCCAGCTTTGCCGCTTCCAGCAGCGCCGGCTGCGCGCGCAGCACACCCGCGAGCCGGGACGCCGGTGCGCTGTCCTTTGCTTCCGTCTTCCGCTCAAGACGCTTGATCGCATTCCAGTTCAGCAGCACCTGCTCGGCCCCGATGCCCAGGCTGGCCTGCTCGAGCACCGCCGTATTGCCTGCCTCCGCCGAAGCTTCCGCCCCAAACACGTGCGGGTGCCGGCGAACCAGCTTCCGGTTCAACCCGGCAACCACCTCCGCAATTGTGAACTGCCCCTCTTCAGCCCCCATCTGGGCGTAGAACAGGACCTGCAGCAACAAGTCGCCCAACTCTTCGCACAGGTTTTCCGGGTCGTCGCGCTCTATTGCGTCGAGCACCTCGTAGGTCTCCTCCAGCGTGTACTTTCGGATCGTTCGCGGCGTCTGCTCGCGGTCCCAGGGGCAGCCGTCCGGCGCGCGCAACCGCGCCATGATTGCCACGGCCCTTTGAAACAGCTCGCCTGCAGCCTCCTGCCCGGCTCCATTCATCGGCTCTATCGGCTTCATGGCATCACTGTACCCGATGGCCCCACGCGATGCCCCAGACTCAGGCTAGACTCGGACGCAGTGCTTCCAGCCTCACCCATTCCGGCCATCGCGGCGATCATTGCCGGGCTGCTGTTCGGCAGCTTTCTCAACGTGTGCATCGCGCGGCTGCCCCGGCACCAGTCGATCGCCTGGCCCGGCTCGCACTGCCCCCGATGCCACGCGCCTATTCGCGCCTGGGACAACATTCCCCTGCTCAGCTTTTTGCTGCTTCAAGGCGCCTGCCACAGCTGCCGCAAACCAATTTCCATCCGCTATCCACTCGTCGAAGCAGCGCTCGCAGGGCTTTTTGTCCTGTGTGCGCTGCGTTTCCACGCCCTGGCGCCGCTGGTTGAGAGCTGCGTCCTCTGCTTTCTTCTGCTGGGTCTTTTTGTGATGGATCTCGAGACCTTTCGGCTCCCGGACGCCTTCACACTGCCGGGTATCGCGCTCGGCGCCCTGCAGTGCGCGCTCCCCGGCGGTGGCCTCGCTTCTGGTCTGGCGCTGGCCAGGCACGCCCCCTACCCGTTCCCACTGCTGCCCCCGGTGGTCGGCAGCGCATTGGGGGCAGCCGGTGCAGCCGGTCTTCTGCTGCTCATCCGGTGGCTCTACAGTGTGGTGAGAAAGCGAGAAGGCATGGGCCTTGGTGACGTCAAGCTGGCGGCAATGCTGGGTGCGTGGCTCGGGGTGGCAGGCGCGGGGTTGACACTGATGCTGGGCGTTCTGCTCGCCGCCTTCGCGGGTGTGCTCGCGAGCGTGGCTCTGCGGCGACCTACAGGCTCGCTTCGGCTGCCGCTCGGTACTTTTCTTTGCGCCGGGGGGCTGCTCACTTTGTTCACCGGCTCGCACATTTTAAAGTGGTACTTCAGCTTTTGGCGTTAAGCTGCTTAATATAAACTACTTGCCGGCGAGTTGGGTGAGCGCTTTCATGGCTTCCTTCGCGTGCTTGCCCCGGGGCGCGGCATCCAGGTACAGCTTGTAATTGGCCGCCGCCTCGTCCAGATGCGTTGTTTTTCGCGCTGCCTGGGCCAGGTAAAACACAGCGTCCGAATTCTCAGGGCTAACCTGCGTCGCCTCTTTGAAGCGCGAGTATGCTCCCGGAAAGTTCTCTTCACCCATGTACAGCTGGCCGACCCGGACGTCTTCCTTCGCGAGCTTCGGGTCATGGATCGTGCCGCCCACGCCGTTACTCGTCCGGGGGTCGCGGTCGCCGAGCAGATCGAGCCCCTTCATCCGTGACCGGCTTGAGCTCTCAGGCGCCGTGTCGTCGGGTGTCGCCGCAGGCCCGTTTGAAGCTGCCTTGTCGGCGGCTTCGGCATCTTTCTGCGCCGCCTGCGACTGCGCCTCGGGGAAGGCGTTGTCGTTCGCCGCCGGCGCCGCCGGCTTGGTCGCGGCAGGCGGCGGCGTGCTGTTTTGCGCTCCAGCCGGCAGCGCGGCTGTGACCGCTCCCAGCCCTAGCACCAGCAGGCCCACGAGTTTCATGCTGGATGTTCCCCTCGTTTCCACGTCGCACCCTCCACATCATTAGACGCCGGAACCACACCCGGCGTTCCCCATCTATACTCGGCCCATCATGGCATTGATTATCCGCTCTTCCGCGATTCACGCCGCCGGCTGCTACACCACCACGCGCATCCGCAAGGGCGCCCACGTGGTCGAGTACACCGGCCCCCGCATGAGCAAGGACCAGGCCGACATCCGCTATGAAACGCTGCCGATGACGTATCTTTTCGGCGTCGGCGACGGCTCCACGGTAATTGACGGCCACGGCACGGCCATGTTCCTCAATCACTCCTGCGACCCCAACTGCGAAACAGAAGAAGAACATGGCCGCGTCTGGATCATGGCCATTCGCGATATCGCCCCCGGCGAAGAGCTTACCTACGACTACCACCTCTACGACGGCGACCCCGCCGAAGCCCCCTGCCACTGCGGCGCCCCCGCATGCCGAGGCTCGATGTTCTCGTCGGGCGAGTGAGACCGCCTGCGCGGCTGGCGGCCACTTCGTGGCGGGTGCTCGTATCCGTGGGCCTCCCGTTGGTCGGCGCCGAGCATCGCGAGGCTCACCCCGGCCAGCGCCAACATATTCACAAAGACACGCCACGAAGTGGCCGCCTGCCGCGCAGTCGGTTTACCCCAGCCGCTACCCCGGCCTTTACAATGGGTAAAGCAATGGCCTACCAGGTACTAGCCCGCAAATACCGCCCTCAGCGCTTTTCCGACGTAGTCGGGCAGGATCACGTGACGCGGACGCTCGGCAATGCGCTGGAGCAGAACCGGATCGCGCACGGCTACATCTTTTCCGGCCATCGCGGTATCGGCAAAACCACCATCGCGCGCATCCTGGCGATGGCGTTGAACTGCCGCCGCGCGATCGGGACTGTGGATCAACCCAACCCCGAGCGCCCGACGTACGAGCCTTGCGGCACGTGCGAGAGCTGCGAGGAGGTCCGCGCCGGCAACGCGGTCGATGTGATCGAGATCGATGCGGCGACCAATCGGGGCATCGACGAGATTCGCGAACTGCGCGACGCGGCGCGATACCGGCCGGCGCGTGACCGCTACAAAATCTACATTCTGGACGAGGCGCACCAGATTACCGATGCCGCCTTCAACGCGCTGCTGAAGACGCTTGAGGAGCCGCCCGATCACGTCATCTTCATGATGGCGACGACGCAGCCCGAAGACATCCTGCAGACCATCCGCTCAAGGTGCCAGCATTTCTCATTTCATGCGGTAAAGTTCGACGCCATTCTTGAGCAGCTTCGCACAATTGCGGCGAACGAGCAGGTGGATGCCGAGACCGAGGCGCTGGCACTGCTGGCCGAAGCAGGCGACGGATCGATGCGCGACGCGCTCTCGATCATGGACCAGGCGATTGCCTCGGCTCCCGTCGAAAACGGCCGGACGACCCTCGAAGCCGCGCAGATTCGCGAGCTGATGGGCTCAATGCCCAATGCGGTGTTTGCCCGGCTGCTCGAGTCGGTCAGCGAGAACAACTCCGCCGCGGTGCTTGCCGAGCTCGACCGGCTGCTCGGCGCGGGCAACAGTCCGTCGCAGATCGCGCGGCAGTTCGTACGCTACCTGCGCAACGTGCTGATGGCGCGCATTGCCGGTGAAGAGACCGAGCTGCTGCAGATCTCACCGGACGAGCGCGCGCGGGCGGCTGCGACCGCGATCCTGTTCGGGGAGGACGAGCTGACGCGTTTCCTGCAGATTATACTGCGCACCTTCGACGATGTGAACTATCGGCAGGAGCCGCGCTTCCATCTTGAGCTCGGCGTACTCAAGCTCGTGCACCTGCAGCGGCTGCTGCCTGTAGAAGAGCTGCTGACCCAGCTTGGCGGGCCCCCTGGTACGCCACGCGGTGCTGCCCCTGCGCGAGGCAGCGCTGCTCCGGCATCCGCGATGCCGGCTGCTCCGACAAGGCCAAAGCCCTTGGCGGTGCCCGTGGCCACGGATGCTTCAGCAGGCCTGTCGCCGTTCGAGCGCGACGCGCAAAAGAAGCTCACGCCGATGCCCTCCGCTTCGCGCCCTGCGCCTTCCGCGAGGCTTGAACCGGCGGTAGCTGTTGAGCACTCTGCGCCATCGCAGCAGCCGGAAGTATCCGCGGCGGAAACCCCAACGGTCGCGCTGCCGATCTCACCCGAGCCGCCTCCACCTGCTCCGGCACAGTCTAAAGTTGACGCCCAGCCTGCCGCCGGGCTCGACCTCGACGGCATGCGCGAGGCTGCCTGCGAGGCGCTTTCCGCCGGAAACCACGCCACTGCCGCGACGCTGCTCGGCGCCGGAACCTGGAGCGAAACGCCGGACGGGATTCGTGTTGAGGTAGCTGCCAGGAAAACCATGCTCGGCCTCACGATGAACGCGGAGGCTGAGAAGCTGGTGCGTGCCGCCATTCGGCCCTATGCCGGGCAACCGCCCCGGCCCATCCAGTGGGTTCCAGGTGAAGGCAGCATGGGCACAGCTTCGCCCCCCGCTCGACCCGCTGTGTCTGGGAGCGTGCAGGCGATGGCCATGGAAAACCCGCTGGTGCAGCAGGCAAAGGATCTGTTTCAGGCCGAGGTTCGCAGCGTCGTCGACCTGCGCGGCAAGCGGTGAGAGCTTAGGAAGCAGGAAGCAGGAGGCAGAGTTAGGGTGAAGGGTTTAGGGTGGAGGCTTTAACAGGCTCTCTCCTAGGAAGCCGCATCTGTGCCAACTAGATTTTTACCCTGCCTACTGCTTCCTGATTCCTGCTTCCTGCTTCCTCCACCACCATCAAGACACAAGGAGACACAACCCGATGGACATGAGCAAGATGGAAGCCATGCTGGCACAGGCCCGGCAGATGAGTGAGGCTGCGGGCGAGCACCTGAACAGTGTCTCGGTTGAAGGCTCCGCCGGTGGCGGAGCGGTCCGCGTCAGGATGACCGGCAAAAAAGAAGTCCTCGGCGTCACCCTAGACCCCGCCGTCCTCGGCGCTCTCGGCAGCTCGCCGGAAGACCTCCAGATGCTTGAAGACCTGCTGCGTGCCGCCTTCAACGATGCCGGCCGCCGCGCGGATGAAGCCGCCAGCGGCAGCATGTCCGGACTTCTCGGCGGACTTGGACTGCCCGAAGGTTTGCTCTAAACCCAGGAACGAAAGAGAACCCATGCCGCCCCGTTTCGCCCAACCCATGACTCGACTCATCGAGGAACTGCGCAAGCTCCCGGGCGTGGGCGCCAAGAGCGCGCAGCGGTATGCTTTTCACATCCTGCGCTCCAGCAGCGAGGACGCCGAGGCGCTCGCGAGCGCTGTCCGCGCGCTCAAGCGCGAACTGCGCCTCTGCTCTATCTGTAACAACGTGACCGACGTTGAGCCTTGTGTATACTGCGACAGCCCGTCCCGCAACGGACGCGAAGTATGCGTCGTCGAGGAGCCGACCAGTATCGATACGGTTGAGCGGACGCGCACCTATAACGGCGTGTATCACGTGCTGCATGGCACGCTCTCGCCCCTGCACGGGGTTGGGCCGGAGCACCTAAGGACCGCGAACCTGGTAGCTCGGATTACCCGCGGAGATGTGGATGAGGTGATCGTCGCGACATCGCCGACCATCGAAGGCGAGGCTACGGCTGGCTACCTGGCTGGCCTTCTGCGTGAGACGCAGCGCGGACGCGCCGCCGGGTCATCGCCCCTGCGGATCACGCGCATCGCTACCGGCGTGCCTGCCGGCAGCGACCTTGAATACGCCGATGAAGTTTCAATGGCGCGGTCTCTCGAAGGGCGCCGCGATTTTTGACCGCGTCTGCGCTTACGAGCGCAGACGGGCGAGAAGGTCCTGCGGGTGGACGGGTTTTGCGAGGATTTCGAACTCGTGCCCCTGGACGCGGGCGCGATCCAGAAGGTCAGCAGTCGCAGCCTGGCCGGAAAACAGAAGGATTTTGCACGAGGGCAGCATGGAGCGGATCCGGATGGCGGCATCGATACCGTTCAGGTCCGTCATGATGACATCGGAGATGACCATGTCGGGCTGCAGGGTCTTTGCCGTTTCCACCGCTTTCTCGCCGCTGTACACCGCGGTCGCCTCGAAGCCGCTCTGGTTGAGGATAATCGCCAGCGTGTCCGCGATTACCCGCTCATCGTCCGCTACCAGCACTTTGGGCTTTACCGAATTTTCTTGCATGCGCTCCTTTATAGACCACTTCGTCATGGTCGCGCGATCCCGTGGGGTCCCGGGCCGCTCGCTGCTGATTAGACTGTCTCGTTGTGAATAAGGACGAAGTTTCTCTGCAATGATACGCTTTGCTTGAACGTGTACGCTTTACACCCTCTCAATCCTGTTTCGTGACACTGGCTGCGTAGCGCAAGGCGCGGCCGCCCCGGTTGCCCGGGGCAAACCGTGAACCTTGCCGCGATTGGAGCGCCCGTGTAATGCCAGAAGACGCGATCATCCGTGCCCAGCAGATCGAAAAGTATTACGCGCAACCCAGCGAAAACCGCATCCAGGTCATCGCGCCCACTGACCTGTCGATCGTCGCTGGAGAGATCGTTGCGCTGCTCGGCCCTTCGGGTTCAGGCAAATCGACGCTTCTCCGCATGCTGGCGGGACTTTCCAAGCCTTCGGGCGGCGAGGTCTTCTGGCACGGCAAGCCGATCCAGTCCCAGACCATCAACGTCTCGATCGTCTTTCAGAGCTTTGCCCTGTTCCCGTGGCTCACAGTTCTTGAGAACGTCGAAGCCCCCCTGAGGGCGCGCGGCATGGCGAGCGCCGAGCGGCGCGAACGCGCCAATGCGATCCTCGATACGGTCGGCCTCGACGGCTTCCAGAGCGCTTACCCGAAAGAGCTTTCAGGCGGCATGCGCCAGAGGGTCGGCTTTGCCCGCGCCCTGGTCGTCGAGCCTGAAGTGCTGTTCATGGACGAGCCCTTTTCCGCGCTTGACGTGCTGACCGCGGAGAACCTGCGCTCTGAACTGCTGGAGCTGTGGGCCAAGAAGACCATTCCGACCGAGGCGGTCTTCATCGTGACGCACAACATTGAAGAAGCCGTGCTGCTCGCCGATCGCATCATCGTGCTGGGGCGCAACCCGGGCCACGTGCGGACAGACTTCAAGGTAACGCTCGCTCACCCGCGCGACCGCAAAAGCGGTCCTTTCACGCAGCTCGTCGACTACATCTACAAGGTGCTGACCCGGCCCGATGTCACCCCGGAGGTGCCTCGGCTTGAAGCCGGGCGGCCGGTACGCGACCAACGCCAGATGCACTATGAAATGCTGCCCCACGCGCGCCCCGGCGGTATCGCCGGCCTGCTTGAAATGATTATCGACATGAGCGATACCGCGGGCCGCGCCGATATCTACAAGCTCGCCGACGAACTGGCCTTCGAGATCGACGACCTGCTGCCGATCGTTGATGCCGCGCAGCTGCTGCATTTCCTCCAGGTCGAGGAGGGGGACGTCGCCATCAGTGCCGAGGGACGCGCCTTCGCCGAGTCGGATATTCTGACGCAGAAAGACCTGTTCCGCAAAGCTGCGATCGACCACGTCCTGCTGTTGCGACAGATTACCCGCGCGCTCGACAACAAGAGCGATCACACTGTTCCTGAAGAGTTCTTCCTGGATATGCTCGACGAGCAGTTTTCAGACGAGGAGACGCGCCGCCAGCTCGAAACCGCGATTAACTGGGGCCGCTACGCGGAGCTGTTTGACTTTGACGGCGGCCGCCGCCGCTTTACCCTGCCCGAAAGCGAAGACGAAGAAGAGGAAGAGACGAAGGAGGCCACCTCCGACTAAGCCTTCATGAGGCTCCGAGCAACGCGAGGACCACCAGGCCAGCGTTCGCACATAAACAAGAACACGCCACGAAGTGGCCGCAAGCAGAAGTTAGTCCCGAGCACGCGAGGACCACCAGGCCCGCGTTAGCACATAAACGAGAACACGCCACGAAGTGGCCCGCGCAGGCGGTCTTAGGTTAAGCAAGCATGAGCGAACCAAAACAACCACGCCTGCTTTTCTCGCGCGCTTTTCTCGTTGAGCGCTCCTGGCCCATCGTGCTCGATCTGGGCATAGGCGCGACGCTGCTAGCTGCGTTTTACGGGGTGCTGCTGATTGCCCGCTACTGGGCGGGCGGCGCTGTGCCTGATGTGTCGATCTCGCTTTCCGCGTGGAAGCTGCCGCAGTATGCCTTTTACTCCTGCGTGCGCATTTTCATTGCGTACCTGCTGTCGCTGTTTTTCGCGATCGGCTATGGCTATCTGGCCGCGTATAACAAGCGGGCCGAGGCGCTGCTGGTCGCGACGCTCGACATCCTGCAGTCGATCCCGGTCATGTCGTTCCTGCCGCCGGTGATCCTCGCGATGATCGCGCTGATCCCGACCCACCAGCTCGGGATCGAGCTTGGCGACGTGATCGTGATCTTTACCGGCATGGTCTGGAACATGGCGTTCTCCTTCTACGCCTCGCTCAAGGCGATTCCGCGCGAGCTGCAGGAGGCCTGCAAGATCAACCGCTTCTCGCCGCTGCAACGCGCGTTTCAGCTTGAGCTGCCCTTCGCCGCGATCGGGCTGGTGTGGAATTCCATGATCTCGGTCGCCAACGGCTGGTTCACCCTGATGATCTGCGAGATGTTCAACTTCGGCTCGCACAACTTCCGGCTGCCGGGGCTTGGCTCCTACCTTGCGACCGCCGCCTCTGACGGCGACAACCATGCGATGGTGCGCGGCCTCATCACCATCGTGCTCATCATCGTCGCGACAGACCAGCTCATCTGGCGCCCAGCCATCGCTTGGTCTGACAAGTTCAAGTTCGAGAATGTCGAAAGCGACAATCGCACGCGCTCGCCCATTCTCGACCTGCTGCGCCGCTCCAACTTCCTCTCCACCATCGGCGAGCACACGGTCGAGCCGCTTTCCGAGCACATCTACGCGCGCGTCGCGCGCAACGAGAGAAAGCGCGCCGGCGCCATGGCCGATGTCGACAGCGGCCGCCGTTCCACGCTGGCGGCTGCCGTGCTTGGCACGTTTCTGCTGGTGCTCGCAGGCGCCGCCGCCTGGAAAGCGTCGCTCCTGTTGCGGCACCTGCATCTCGAGGAGTACCGCGAGCTGCTGGTCGGCGCCGGCGCCACCTTTCTGCGTGTCGTCGTCGCGCTCACGCTGGCAGCCGCCTGGACCATTCCGGCCGGCGTCGCCATCGGCTTCAACCCGCGCCTCGCGCGCATCGCCCAGCCCCTCGCGCAGATCGCCGCCAGCTTTCCTTCTACCGCGCTGTTTCCGCTCATCCTCGTGGCCCTGATGCACGCGGGCGCGGGGCTCAGCAGCAGCGCGGTAGTGCTCATGATGCTGTCTACCCAGTGGTACATCTTCTTCAACGTCATTGCCGGCGCCATGGCCATTCCGTCGGACCTGAAGGAGGTCTCTTCGCTTTTCGGATTCACCTTCATCCAGCGGTGGCGCACCGTTATTTTGCCCGGCATCTTCCCGTTCCTCATCACCGGGCTGATCACCGCCTCGGGCGGCGCGTGGAACGCCTCGATCCTCACCGAGTATTTCAAGCTCCACAACCGCACCCTCACCACGGTCGGGCTCGGCGCCCAGATCGTCCATGCTACCGACACCGGCGCATTCCCCGTGCTCCTGATGGCGACCATCATCATGGCGCTGGTCGTCGTCACCATTAACCGCCTTATCTGGCGACCGCTCAACCGCCTCGCTGAAACCAAGTACCGCCTCGACTAGCTGAGCCTGCCCGCACACATGATGAAACTGACCCGGTTCCAAAAACTGCTCTCCGTCCTGTTCCTCTTCGCCGCCCTGCTCATTGTGCTGAACGGCTGGCTCGCCTTTCATGCGGAAGAGGTGCTCGCCAGCTCTGAGCGGTGGGTTACCCATACGCTCGAGGTCATCACCCGGCTTGAGCACACGCTGGCCGAAACCTCCGAGGCCGAATCGAGCGTTCGCGGCTTTGTGCTGACCGGGCAGCAACGGTACCTTGACCCATTTACCGCCGCGGAGGCGGATATCCCGCAGCAGTTCAACATGCTGACAGCCATGACGCGGGACAACCCGGAGCGGACCGCCGAGCTTGCGCAGGCAGGCGCACTGACCGCCCAGCGCATGGTCATTCTGCACCAGGCTGTCGCCTTTCGGCGTACCCACAGCGGCGTGCAAACCGCCACCCTGCTCGCCGACCGGGGAGAGGACCTGATGACCCAGCTGCGCGCTATCGTGCAGCGGTCCGAGGCCGGAGAGCGCTCCCTGCTCGGCGAGCGGCTGCGCGAATCGGCCCACGCCCGTACCGAGGCGAAGCTCGCAGTCGCCCTCGCCAGCTCCCTTGACATCCTCTTCGTGATCTTTTCGCTGGGTTCTCTCAATTACGAGCGCCGCCTGCGCCAGCGCTCAGCCGAAACCTCAGCGCAGCTCGAGAAACTCCAGTCCGTTACGGAAGTCGCCTTTACCCAACTGCCCGTCGCGGAGCTCACCGCGGAGCTCCTGGCCCGCCTCAAGACAGCCGCGCGATCGGATGTGCTGATCCTGTGCCGCTGGCAGGATGGAGAGATTGAACTGGCCGCAGTCGAAGGTGTATCGCTCGAGCCCGGCGAGCGCCGCGCGGTGCTTGAAGATGACGCACTTGCTGAGTCCGCGCGCACCGGCCAGCCCGTTCGTCTTTCCGGCGACGGCCTGCGGCGGCTGCCACTTGAGGCGCTCCATCAAGAGCTTCGCTTCGCGCTGGTCGTTCCCATGAGCGTTTCCGGCCGCGTGATTGCCATGCTGGTCGCCGGTCGAAAGCACGGTTCCAACTTCTCCCTCGCCGAAGAAGAGCTGCTGCGGCTTGCCGCCGACCGGATCGCCCTGGCCATCGACCGCGCGGCCGCTTATGACGCCGAGCGCGCGGCGCGTCAGGCTGCGGAGAGCAGCGCGGCCGAGATCCTGGAGCTGAATGCCGTGCTCGAAGACCGGGTACAGCAGCGCACCGCGGAGCTTGAGACCACCAACCGCGAGCTCGAGGCGTTCTCCTACTCCGTCTCGCATGACCTGCGCGCCCCGCTGCGCTCTGTCGACGGCTTCTCCGTCGCCCTCGAGGAGGACTACGGCGCGCTGCTTGAAGGCGACGGCAAGCATTACCTGGCTCGCATCCGCGTCGGCGTACAGCGCATGGGATCGCTGATCGATGCGCTGCTGCAGCTCTCGCGCATCACCCGCGCCGATCTCACGCCGGAGACCATTGAGCTCTCCGCCATCGCGGAAAGCGTCGCCGAGGAGGTCCTGCGGGGTTATCCCGATCGCCGCATTCACTTCGAAATCGAACCGGGGCTTGAAGCGCAGGGCGATCCGCGCCTGCTGCGCGTGGTGTTTGAGAATATGTTCGGCAATGCCGCCAAGTTCACGGGCAAGGTGGATGACGCGCGGATCGGCTTCGGGTGGTCTGCCGAAAAACAGGCATACTATATTCGCGACAATGGCGCTGGATTTGACCAGCAGTATGTGGGCAAGCTCTTCGTCGCGTTTCAGCGGCTGCACGGCGACAAGGACTTCGCTGGCTCCGGAATCGGTCTTGCCACAGTGGCACGCGTGGTGCACCGTCACCATGGTGACCTATGGGCTGAAGGCGCGGTGGGCCATGGAGCCACCTTCTGGTTTACGCTTGGGTGAGGACACTGCATGACAGCGAAACGACTGATTCTCCTGGTGGAAGACGATCCTGACCACGAGCTGCTGACCATACGCGCTCTGCGTAAGTCGCACATTGCCAACGAGGTGCGCGTCGCACGCGATGGCGAGGAAGCGATCGCCATGCTTTTCGGCGAGGGCGACCAGGCGCTGCCGACCAAGCCGCAGGTTATCCTGCTCGACCTGAAACTGCCGAAGGTCGACGGACTTGAGGTGCTGCGGCGCATCCGCGAAGACGAGCGCACCCGCATGCTGCCCGTTGTCGTGCTGACCTCCTCCGACGAGGAGACCGATATCGTTCGGTCGTACAAGCTCGGGGTTAACAGCTATATTCGCAAGCCGGTCAACTTTTCCGACTTCGCCGCGGCGACGCAGCAGCTCGGTATGTACTGGCTGGTACTCAACGAATGTCCTCCTTCCCTTCAGTAGCCGGCCGGCCCGGTGGCCTGGCGGAACCCGCGGCGACCCTGCGGGAGCTACGCGTGCTGCTGGTCGAGGACAGCGAAGACGATGCCATGCTCCTGCGGCGCCACCTGGGGCGGGCCGGCTTCGCGCTTGAGCTCCACCGGGTGGAAACCGCGGACAAGATGCTCGCGGCGCTCGACGAGCCCTGGGACTGCATCCTCGCCGACTACAATCTGCCCCTGTTCTCAGCGCCGGAGGCCCTGCGCCTGCTGCAGGAGACCGAGCACGACATCCCGTTCATCATGATGTCGGGCGCCGTGAGCGAAGCGACCGCGGTCGCGGCCATGCGGGCCGGCGCGCACGACTATGTCTCGAAGGAAAACCTGACGCGGCTGGCCCCTGCCATCGAGCGCGAGCTGGCCGAGGCTGCGAGCCGGCGCACCAAGCGCGCTACCGAGCGCGCGCTGCGCTCGAGCGAAGAGCGCTTCCACCGGCTCGTTGAAGCAGCGCCTCTGGCCCTGTTCATCAGCGACATGCAGGGCCACGTCACCTATTCCAACTCCGGCGCGGCCCAGCTGCTGGGCCTTTCCGCCATGGCCGCCGAGCACGGCACCATTACGCTCTCCGCCATCTTTCCCCCGGAGCAGTTCGAGGCAGCCGGCCGACTCGAAGCAGGCGATGTCGGCTTGGCGAACGGCCTGTACGCCGAGGTGCTGCGGCACAGCGGTGAGACCTGGGACGCCGTCTGCCGGCATCCCAGCGGCACGTCGATCCCGGTGCTGATCGGCGCGGCTGTCCTGAACCCTGAAGCGCCGCTCGCGAGTCTGCAGATCGCGGTCTTTCTGGTTGACCTGACGGAACAGAAACGCAGCGAGGAAGTGCTGCGCCGCACGGAGAAGCTGGCCGCCGCGGGCCGCCTCGCCGCGTCCATCGCGCATGAGATCAACAACCCGCTCGAAGCCATTACAAACTGCCTGTATCTGCTCGAAAAAGGCGAGTTGCCGGAGGCACAGCGCGGTTACCTCAAAATGGCGCAGGCTGAACTTGACCGCGTCACCCACATCACCACCCAGACACTGCGGTTCTACCGCCAGAGCACTCGCCCGGCCGTTACCGATCTCGGCGACCTGATCGAGTCGGTCCTCGCGCTGTACGAAGCGCGGATGCGCGGCCACAACATCGACATCATCCGGGATTTTGCCGGCGCGCCGCCGATTCTTGCTCTCGACGGCGAAATTCGCCAGGTAATGGCGAACGTTATCGGCAATGCCGTCGATGCGATGATCAACGCCGACGGGCCGCGCTCACTCGTGCTGCGAGCCCGCGCCTGCCGCTGCTGGAGCGGGAACTGGCCCGGCGTCGCCATCGTGATCGCCGACCGGGGATCCGGCATGAGCAGCGCCACGCTCGCCCGCATCTTCGAGCCGTTCTTCTCAACCAAAGGCATCACCGGTACCGGCCTCGGGCTCTGGGTCTCCCACGAGATCGTGGGCAAGCATCACGGTCTGCTGCAGGTCAGGTCGCGCGAGCACTCCCCCTCCGGGACTGTGTTTCGCATCGTGCTGCCGCTTGAGGCCTCATACGACGAAGGGCTCCACTCGCAGAGCATGCCCGTGCTCACCTAGAGGCCCGCCCCTCGCCGGCTCGTGCTAGCATCTCTCCATGAACGTCGCGATTTCTGTGGTGCGGCCATTCCACGCCACGAAGATGGCGAACCTGCTCCGCAAGCATTCTGGCCATGTCGACATCTGGACGACCGCGCCGCGCCGCTATTTTCAACACCTGGACGCGTCTGTGGATACGCACTTCGTGCCGGCGCCCGTCGAGCTGTTCTCCCGGGTCTTCAAACTGCCGCTGTTTCCCGCGGCTTTTCAGCGAGGGATCGTCTGGTGGGACCGCATGGTCGCCGCCATGATGCCGCGCACCGACGTCGTCATCGGCTTTGCCACGCAGACCCTGCACACCGGGCAGGCGACCCGTCGGCGTGGCGGGCTGTTCGCGCTCGACCGCGCGTGCCCGCACGTCGATTTCCAGCAGAACCTGATCGCCGAGGAGTCGGCTAAAGTCGGCGCTGTCTTCCAGCCGGAGGCAAGCTGGTTCCGCGAGCGTCAGCTGGCCGAGTACGAGGTAGCCGACAGGATACTGGTGCCCTCCATGTACACGGCGCGCACGTTTCCCGCGCACCTGCAGCCTAAGCTGCTCCTGGCGCCGCTGCTTGGCCGCGCCCAGCCCAAGGGCGAGGTCCGGCTCCAGCGCAATGCGCCGTTCACGGTCGGGGTACTGGGCGGCAACCCCGTGCGCAAGGGCTACCTTTATCTGCTCGAAGCCTGGCGCCGGCTCAACCTGCCGGACGCGCGGCTGCTCATCCGCTCCTCAAGCGATTTCACTGAGTACCCGAAGCTGGCGGAGCTTCTCCGCGACACGCCGAACATCGAGCTGATCGAGTATGTGCCCAATATCAGCGAGTTCTATGCGCGCTGCGACCTTTTCGTTCTCCCCAGCATGGATGACGGCTTCGGCATGGCGTTGTTTGAGGCCATGGCGAACGGGGTCCCCAGCATCGCCACGCGCAACTGCGGCGCTTCTGAGCTGTTGACCGACGGCGTCGATGGCCTGGTCATCGATGCCGGCAGCGTCGACCAGATGGCGCATGCCATCGAGACGCTGTACCGGGATGAAGAGCGGCGCCAGGCAATCGCGCGCGCCGGGCAGGCTGCCGTGGAGCGCATTTCCGGGTCGACACTCTACGAGGACGCCCTGTGCGAGCTGCTGGCGCCCCGCGAAGCGGCCGTCGTAGCCTGAGGAACGGAAGCCGAGTGACGACGCATCGCTTTTTCATGGACAGCACGTACACCGGCGGCGCGGGTGTTCGGGAAATTGCACCGCCCCCGTGGACCGGCGCACTGCCCGCCGAACTGCGCTATCCCTTCGACGTGCTGGAGCAGGCGCTGCCCGAGGTTCAGGCAGAGGGCCTCCGCTTCTACTTCACCAAGGAAGCCTACTTTCTGCCCGAGTACGGCCGCGATGTTGTCGCCGTTCTGCTGCAGGAGGAGCGCTGCAAGGTGCCGGTCTACGGCCGCCATGTCCGCGCCGTACTGCGCAACCTGCACTCCCGCCCGTTCCTCGGCTACCGCCCGCATCTCGGCTTCACGAAGCTCGAGGCCGTGCTGACCTTCGAGTTTCTGCGCGACTGCTACACCAGCGCGCGCTCGCGGTATGCCCTCGACCACCCGTCAGCCGCCCTGCCGGCGCGTGTCCGTTCGGAGCCCCGGGTGATCCACATGCCGCTCGGCTATCACAGCCAGCAGGAGCTGCCGCAGGTGCCGATGGCCAGCCGCGGCCTCGATACCTTCTTTGTCGGCCAGGTGCAGGAAACGATCCCGGCGGGCAGCTACCGTCGCTATCTCTCCAGCTCAAAGATCCAGGCACGCCGGCAGATCTGGAACGTACTCCAGGAGATACAAAAGGAAGGCCGCTGGACGATGGACCTGGGCGACCTGGCCGCTGACCAGAACTCCACCGCGGGAGCAGCGTTCGGCAGCTACTCCGAAAAAATGATGCAGTCTCGTATCTGCGTGGCTCCGCGCGGGTCCATGGCCGATACCTTCCGCTCGTTTGAAGGCCTTCGCGCCGGCTGCCTGGTCGTCGCAAATCCACTGCCGAAAGACGACTTCCTGTACCCGCGCGCGCCGCTGCTGATCGTCGACCACTGGCGGGAGATTCGCGGCATCCTGGAGCGCTATGCGCGCAGCACCGATGCTCTGGAAGAATGGCGCGCCCGCGGCCTGGCCTGGTGGCACGATCACCTGCGGCCGGAGGTGGTGGGCGCCTCGGTCGCCTCCCAGCTCAACTGGGCCGGCGAAACGCTACTTCCGTAGAAAGGGGTCTTACCCCTGTCCGCCGCGTCCTGCCAGGGCCGGTACGCGTGAGGCAAACTTCTGCCACAACAGGGTTCGCAACTCGTCCACCTGGAAGATCCAGTAGCAGAACGCGGTCAGCACAAGTGTCGCACTCGTCGCAAAAATACCCTGCCAGAGATAGGGCACCGCGCGGATGTGCAGAATCGGCCAGAAGAAGATCACAGTGCAGCCCACCATGATCGCGAGCATCTGGTAAACCGGCTTATGGTCGAGCTCGACTTCCCCGGCGAACAGCTTGTCGTTCAGGTGCAGCAGGTAGAAGAGCTGGACCGTCTCTGATAACAGCCATGTCAGCAGGTAGCCCTGGATGCCGAGCGGACGCATCAGCGGAATCGAAATAAGACTCGTCAACCCGTAAGCGAACAGGGTCTGCCAGGATATTTGCTCCACCTTGTTCGACGAGAACTGGAACTGGTACTTGTGTTCCTTGATCGAGAGAATGGAAATGGTAAGCCCCAGCGTGATGCAGATACCGGGCCGGAACAGCTTGCCCTGGTGCAGCCAGAGCTGCAGCAGGAGCGGCGTGGCGAGCATGGTGCCGAAGGTGATCGGCGGCGTCATCAGCAGAATCACCCGCTCCGACAAAGCGTAGAGCTTATGCAGCCGCGGCCAGTCCTTCTGACCGTAGATCAGCGTGATCTCCGCACTCAGTGAATTGGTGACCAGGTACAGCAGGCGGCGGCTGAGGGAATAAACCGTGCGCGTGACCGAGTAGGCGACGACGATGGTCGGGCCCAGCAGATACTTCATCAGCAGGATGGGGACCTGGTAGGCGAGCAGGTTCGAGCTGGCGAGCAGCATGTAGTGGCCGCTGGGCTTCAGAATAGAGCCGAGCGAACCCTTGCGCCAATATTTAAGGCTTGGCCGTATATCGGGACAGCGGCGGCCGAGATCGAAGCTGAGAAACACCGCCATGATCAACGTAACCGAAAGCTGGCCGGCGGCAATTACCGGAAATGGCATGTGCAGCAGAACCAGCCCGACGATAGTCAGCATGCCGAGCAGCTGGTTCAGGTTGCCGTAATGGGCGCCTCGGTGTGCCTCGCCGAAAACCATGTAGGAGCCTGAAAAGAAGCCGAACAACATGCTCGACATAATCTGCATGCCCAGCAGATACAAAGTCATGTGCGAGGAAAGTGGAGAAATGGCAAGGTGAAGCCACCGGGTGAGCGGGATGGCAAACACTACCAGCAGCAGGACCGCCGCTCCGAAGAAGGCGCAAAGCAGGATCCGCAGGCCGGCCGACTGGACCTCGCGGCACTCCTGCACCTCTCCACGGTTGTAGTGGATGGTCATCTGCATGTTGGTGTAGGTCTGCAGACCGTAATTCAGGGTGCCGAGATAGGCGACCGCCGCGCTAAGTGTGATCCAATCGGCGTAACGCGCAATCCCGACTGTGTGCAGAAACGCGGGAGGCAGCAGAAGTTGCTGCGCCGTCACCACCAGCTGATTGGCGTTCTGCGCGGCAAACAGCTTGGCGATACGTCGAAGACCTTGACTCATTCTGTCCTGTGGGGTGGCGCGGGAAACCGGCAATCATCGAGCGAAGCAAGGGCGCAAAAGGCATCCAGAGCGGCACTTCACAAACAGATTGATCCAACATTTCTTCAAGAGTAAGGGTCGCAATGGCTGTTACATCTTATAGCGGCCAAGGTCTTCGTCGTTCAGATTTTCAAGCCAATTCTTTAGATCTTCAGCGCTGGCCTGGTCCGCGGGGCTGGGGATCACCTTCGCTGTTCGCAGTACATCCTCATCCACAAATATCGGACAGTCCGACCGCAAGGCGAGGGCGAGCGCATCGGATGGCCGAGCATCGACCGTAACGATCTCGCCATCCTGCCGCAGCCAGATCACCGCGAAAAAGGTATCGTCGCGCAGTTCCGAAACGACGATCCGCTCGACAGTGGCATTCAGTCCGTGGATCAGGTTCCGCAGCAGGTCGTGGGTCATCGGCCTTGGGGTAGCGGCCTTCTCCACCTCGAGCGCGATGGCGCTCGCCTCGAACAGCCCGACCCAGATCGGCAGAACCGTGTTCCCGGTTATGTCCTTAAGAATCACGATGGGCTGCTGCGTGGAAGGATCAACCATCAGACCGCGAATCTTCATTTCGACTTCCACCGGTGCTCCTTTCGTACGAGTTACTGGTAAACCGCTTCGCCTGCGAGGCTGTTCGGAAAGCTGGCCGTGACGCGCACCGGCACATAACTACCCGGCGCCGGCGCGATCGGCTGCGTGGTTGTGAAGTTGAGCGTCTTGTTCTGGGTGGTTCGTCCGGGAAACTGCCCGCGCACACTTAGGCGCCCCTCAACCATTACTTCAAGTGTTTGTCCTATATGCTTGCTATAGTTGCCTCTTTGCAGCTCACGCTGACGCTCGAGCAGAATCTGCAGCCGGGCCGATTTTTCTTCTTCCGCAATAGAGTCCGGCATGTGGATCGCAGGCGTATTCGGTCTTTGGGAGTACTTGAACGCGAATACCGCGTCGTACTGCACCTCGGCAAGCATCGTGATGGTGTCTTCAAAATCCTGCGGAGTTTCTCCCGGAAAACCCACGATGATGTCGGTCGTCATGCTGATCTGGCGCTTCGCGGCCTTGATCCACGCGATACGCTCCAGGTACCAGTCGCGGGTATACTCCCGCTCCATCAGCTTCAAAACCTGCGACGAGCCGCTCTGGACCGGCAGGTGGACATGATCGCAAAGCGCGGGAACCGCGTCGATCGCTTCCACGATTTCGCGCGAGAAATCTCGTGGGTGCGAGGTCGTGAAGCGCACCCGCCGAATGCCGACGATCTCGCCGACCGCCGCGAGAAGGGCCGCAAACGAGAGCTTGCGCTCCGGGTCGCGGTACGAGTTCACATTCTGCCCCAGCAGCTGAATTTCGGTGTAGCCGGCGTCGGCCATCTTATGCGCTTCTTCAAGGACGCTGGTCGAGGTGCGCGAGCGCTCCTTGCCGCGCGTGTACGGCACCACGCAGTAGGCGCAGAACTTGTCGCAGCCCTCGACGATGGTGATGTAGCCGCGATGCTGGTTTGAGCGCGCGGTGAATTCGGTGACGAAGGTCTCGTCCGTCTGGCGATCGTCCAGGCCGGTAATGCGGGTGTTTCCGGCCTCGAGCTGAACCAGCATCTCAGGGAGCTTGCGGTAGCTGGCGGAGCCCGAAACCAGCGAAACATAGGGCGCACGCTCGAAGATGCGCTCGCCCTCCTGCTGCGCCACGCAGCCCAGCACACCGAAACGCTTGCCCTGCTTGTGCAGCTTCTTGTAATCGTTCAGCCGGTTGAAAACCTTCTGCTCGGCCTTATCGCGAATCGAGCAGGTGTTGTACAGGATGAGGTCCGCGGCCTCCTCGGTCTCGACCTGGCTGTAGCCCTCCTGCTGAAGGGTGCCAATGACTTTTTCCGAATCATGGACATTCATCTGACAGCCGAACGTCTCGAGATAAAAGGTCTTGCCTGCGGCCATAATATGTCGAGTATACCAAGCGGCCAGTGGCCGTCGATGCATGGCGGGTGATTCCGTTATGCTGGAGCAGTCTCCATGAAAGCTCCCCTCGTTCCGCTCCATTTTGACGATCAGCACAACTGCTTCGGGTGCGGCGCGCACAACCGGATCGGCATGCGTCTGCGCTTTTTCGTGGATGTCGACGGCACCGTCATCTCGCACCTGCGGCTGCCGAAACGCTTCCAGGGCCCGCACGGTTTTGTCCATGGAGGCGTGATCGCTGCCATTCTCGACGAAGCGATGAGCAAGGCCATTCACGCCGGCGCGCACGGGTCGAAGATCATGGCGCTCACCCGGCAGATGGACACCGAGTACCTGCGTCCCACGCCGCTCGGCGTCCCTCTCGTGCTCCACGGGCAGCAGGAACGGGTTGAAGGTCGCAAGCATTTCTGCTCCGGCACGTTGAGCGATGATGCTGGACACGTTCTGGCAAAAGGCAAAGCGCTGTTCATCGCAATCGAGCGGCAGCCCGAGCACAAGCACTGAGCACTCGCTAAAGCATGCGACCTTTCCTCTTGCGCGGGGTAGAACAAGGGTCGATAGTGCTACGCAGAGGCGAGAACCCCTGCACGCTCCAGGTCTAAATTTAGGTTCCAATGACGATGGCACCATGATTGCCGATCTTGCGCGCTTCGATCTGCCCGGTGAGATCGCCGCTTCACAGCAGGCGAAACCATGGCCTTCGGGAATCCACGCCAGGACCTTGTACAAAAAACAGGACTTCCGCATCGTTCTCATCTCGATGGAAGCCGCCGCCCGGATGAAAGAACATCACGTAGATGGCACGAGCTCCGTTCAGGTCTTAGAGGGCCACATCCGTTACAACACAAAGGGCGAAGCGTACGACCTACGGGCCGGGAGCCTCATCACCCTGGGAGCCTCCATTAAGCATGAGGTCGAAGCCATGGAGCGATCCTCATTCCTGTTGACTATCTCCTGGCCAGGCAACCAGCAGCTGCTTGCCATGCAACATCGCGGTTACGGCACGTAGCCCAGGCTCCAATAAAAGAGCACCCATGATCGCGTTCGATGCATCCCATACCGCCGTTCACTACCCGCCCGATCGCCGCTTCCGCATCTGAATCCGGCCCTCCTTTCTGATCGCCGCCGTGGTTTGGTTCTGCTGCCGGTGCTCGCCGCATGGGTACAATTCCTCCTCGCCGGGTTCCCGTACATCCCACCAGTGCCGCAGATTCAACCGAATAACTTCGGCGGCCCGCACGGCTTTCCGCTCTGGGTGCGCTACTGCCACTTCTTCAACTTTCTGTTTCTCATGATGCTGATCCGCAGCGGCTTGTCCATCCTGGTCGACCACCCCCGGCTCTACTTCAACTCCGACTGCACCCCGGGCAGCGAGTGGATCCGTTTCACCCGCTCACGGTGCCAACCGATCGGGTCTGGACCGCCAAGGACGATGCTCGCTACATCTCGCCCCTCGTCGCGACTCCGGGCTACCGGCACACCGTCGGCGTCGCCCGGTCCTGGCACTTTCTCAACGTGTACGGGTTCATCCTCACCGGCGTCTTTTTCGTCATTATGCTTTTCGATACGGAGCAGTGGCGGCGGCTCATTCCGCAGTCGACACTCGTGCCGCTCCAGGCCTGGAACACCTAGGTACATTACGCCACCCTCCACCTTCCGCCGGAGCTCAACGGCTTTTACGGCTATAACGCGCTGCAGCAGATCGCCTACTTTTCCGTCGTCTTCCTCTTCGGTCCCCTGGCTATTCTTACGGGAATCACCATATCGCCCGCCGTGGTCAACCGTTTCCCGCGCTATGCCAAGCTGTTCGGCGGCCGGCAGGCTGCGCGTTCGGTCCACTTCCTTACCATGCTCGGCTTTTTCGCCTTCATCGTCGTGCATATCGCTCTGGTCGTGCTGACCGGCTTCGTCCGCAACATGAACCACATCGTGATGGGCACCGACAATCTCCACAACCGTGCGGGCATGCTCCGGGGCTTCGTCGGGATCGGTGTCGTCGTTCTCTCGTGGATCGCGGCCCACTACGCGTCGTGGTTTCGTCCGCGCCTCCTGCAACACGCGCAGAAGTTCATCAGCTATCCTCTATCCCTCATGACGCTCAACCGCCTGGCGCCCAGCCAGCACTACACCGAGCAGGACATCATGGGGCAACGATTTTAGCCGCCGCGCTCTCCCTCTCGACGACCGGCGCGCTCATGGCCCTGTTCCGAGTCAGCCATCCGCCGGCGGGTGCCACCACCCTCATCGTCTCCCTCGGCATCATCTCCCAGCCGGAGAGCTGGTCATTATCGAGTGCGCGGTATTTCTGCTTACGGCGCAAGCTTTGCTCATCAACCGGCTCGCTGGCGTGCCGTACCCGCTTTGGAGCCACGGCCCAGGTGAATCGTCGCTTGGCTAAGACTCGCTATCTGCGGAATTGACCGCTTCAATGCGCCCATCCACCATTGCAGGTCAACAGGGCGCAAGGCTTTTGATTCCGCGAGCTTTCCCCCCGGGCCGCTGCATTAGACTTGTATAGATGGCTCCTGCGGGCGCCCGGAAGAGGCGAGTGATGGCGGAACACAACGGCTACAAGGGCAATACAGGCGCGGGGCTGCGGCTGAAGATCGGTCTGGCCGAGATGCTGAAGGGCGGCGTGATTATGGATGTCACCGATGCCGCACAGGCTGAGATCGCCGAAAAAGCGGGCGCCGTGGCCGTGATGGCGCTGGAGCGCGTGCCCGCGCAGATACGCGCCGAAGGCGGCGTGGCCCGCATGGCCTCGATCGCCGTGATCAGGGAGATCATGGCGGCCTCCTCTATCCCGGTCATGGCGAAGTGCCGCATCGGTCACTTTGCCGAAGCACAGGTATTACAGCAGATCGGCGTCGACTTCATCGATGAGTCCGAAGTGCTGACCCCGGCGGACGAGGTTCACCACGTCGACAAGCACAACTTTACGACCCCGTTCGTCTGCGGTGCGCGCGACCTGGGCGAAGCCCTGCGCCGCATCGCCGAAGGCGCCGCAATGATCCGCACCAAGGGCGAGGCAGGCACGGGCGATGTCGTTCACGCGGTAAAACACATGCGCCAGATTGTGAAGGACATGCGCGGGCTTACCGTGCTCGGCGAGGAAGAGCTCTATGTCGCTGCCCGCGACTTCCGCGCACCGTATGAGCTTGTCCGCATGGTCGCGCAGACCGGCAAGCTGCCGGTTCCCAACTTCTCCGCGGGCGGCATTGCCACGCCAGCTGATGCAGCGCTGGTGCGGCAGCTTGGGGCCGAGGCAGTCTTCGTCGGCTCCGGCATTTTTATGAGCGATTCCTATAACTTCGCGCCACGCGAAGAAGCCGAGCAACGGGCCCGCGCGATTGTGCGCGCTACTACCCATTTCGACGATCCGGCGATCGTGGCGGAATGCAGTGCCGAATGTACCGGCGCCATGAAGGGCCTGGCCATCGCGGCACTGGAGACCTCGGCACTGATGCAAACCCGCGGCGCCTGAGATGGCCGCCGAGCAAACCCAACCAACCCCTCTGCGGCCGCTTCGGATCGGGGTACTTGCCGTGCAGGGCGACTACGCCGCGCATGTGGCGGCGCTGCGCAAGGCTGCGGCCTCGGCCGGCGCCCCGCTGACCCTGGTGCTCGTTCGCAAACCGGGCGAACTCGAGGATATTGATGGCCTCGTGATTCCCGGGGGCGAATCGACAGCGTTTCTCAAGCTCCTGGAGCGCGATGGTTTTCTCGGGGCCCTTCAGACTTTTGCTGTATCGAGGCCGACGTTCGGTACCTGCGCCGGGTCTATCCTGCTTGCCACCGAGGTGCTGCATCCCGCGCAGGCGAGCCTCGCCGTGCTCGATGCCACCGTCGAGCGCAATGCATACGGCCGCCAGAACGACAGCGCCATCCTGCTTGCGGATACCGCTCTCGGCGGTCCGCCGCTGGAGATGGTTTTTATCCGCGCGCCGCGTTTTTCGCGTGTCGGCGACGGTGTGCGCGTGCTTGCCCAACGGGACGGCTTCCCGACGCTGGTCGAACAGGATCACCTGCTCGCCGCGACCTTCCACCCCGAACTCTCCCAGGACAGCCGGGTCCACGGCTATTTTCTGAGCAAGGTGCGCGCGCTCGTCGCTGCACAGGAAGCGTCCGCAGGCAAGTCGCGGGACTAATGCGACAGCGCTACAAAACCTTTTCTCCTCCTGAGGATTGCAGACGCCTCACATGCGAGTAAGCTGTTTCTCAGGGAGCAGCCGCCCATGCCCGCCACCTATACTCCCCGTACTGTCCAGACCGAGCCAGACCGACGCGATCCAGGCTTCGGCGGTCGCCCTCCGCTTCGCAACCGTCCCACGGGCGGGGGTGGAGACGGTGACCATGGCGATGACGGTCTGCGCGGCAGCGGCCCCGGTGAACTGCTCAGACGCTGCCGTATGGGCGTCGCCTTTATTCTCGCGGGCGATCTCATCTTTTTTCTTTCTCTGATCAGTGCTTTTTTTGTAAAACAAAGTACCGGTCATTTCGACGCTGCCGATAACTACATCGCCGACTGGCGTCCACTGGCGGTGCCTGCGGCGCTCTGGTTCGCGACGGGTTTCGTGATCCTGTCCTCAGTCACGGCCGAGTTCGGACGCCGGCAGCTTTTCCAGGAGATCGACGTCATCGAGGAATGGCTGGGGCTGGGCCGTCCAATGGCGAGGCGCACCTGGCCCTGGCTTGCTGCCACAGCATGCCTCGGCGGCGGCTACCTGGCGTGCATGGGCTTGGCCTGGCGGCAGCTCGCGGGCGAAGGCGTTCGTTTTGCCAGCACCCCGGACAGCGCCTTTTTCTTCGTGCTGACCGGGAGCCATGCGCTGCACATGCTGGCGGGGCTGCTGCTGATCTGTGTCGCAGTGCTGGGGCTGTTTCGGCTTCGGCGCGTGGAATACCGGCAGATCCTGGTCGATTGCATCGCCTGGTTCTGGCACGCGATGAGCGCCTTCTGGCTGCTGCTTTTCGCGCTGCTTGCCTATGCGCGGTAGAGCACGTCTGGTCAGGCTTTTCCACCGCCCACAAAATGCACAATCTCCAGCCGGTCACCCTCATGCACGGGCGTTGCCGCCCACTCGGAGCGCGGGACGATCTCTCCATTGCATTCGAGCGCGATCCGGTCAGCCTGCATCTCGAGCGCGACCACCAGTTCGGCAATGGTGCCGCCGTCGCGCACCGCGTCGAGCTGTCGCGCCTGGGCATTGATGATCAGTTCCATACCATTGAGCCTAACAAAGCGCTGCCATCGGCAGAAATACCTCAGTTCCGCAGCATCACGACTGAACCGTCGAAGTCGAAGCTGAAATCCATTTCCGCCACCTTTGCTTCCTCCATCACCGCGCGCAGGCGTTTGCGGTCCGGCGTCTGCAGCAGCAGGAACCCGCAGCCCCCGGCCCCGACCAGCTTGCCCCCGCTCGCGCCCCCCTGCTTCAGCGCCACATCGTAGAGCTCGTCAACCCGGCTGCTGCTCATGCCTTCGCTACGGCCGCGCTTGCGCAGCCAGTGCTCGTGCATCACCGCGCCATATTCGAGCACGTCGCTCCCGGTCAGCACCCGCTCGGTCTCATGCCCCAGCTGCTTGGCAAAATGCAGGTCGTCCAGCATTTTGCGGTTGCGGGACTCGGACTGCGCCTTCTGCTCGCCAAGCAGTGTCGAGGCTGAGCGCGTCGAGCCCACGAAGAACAGCATCAGGCTTTCACGCAGCTCGCGCGTTTTCTCTTCGCTGATCGCGAGCGGCGTGACGCCTACCGTGCCATCGCGGCGATAGTCCTGGCACAGCAGGCCCCCGTATGCCGCGATGTATTGGTCCTGCTTGCCGACCGGCTGATTGAGCCGGTTCATTTCGATTTCGACTGCTTCCCTGGCGAGTGTTTCGCTCGCGACATGCTGTTGTTTGTAGGCATACAGGGCGTGCAGCAGGCCCACCGTAAAGGCGCCGGAGGAGCCGAGTCCAGTGCCGGCCGGCACGTCCGCGACGCTGGTCAGCTCAATCCGGTCACCGACATCGTGCATCTCGAGCGCCTCGCGAAACAGCGGGTGCCGAATCCCGTCGCGGGTCGTCGCGTGCTCCATGTCGGAGTACTTGAGGAAGTAGCCGGGGAAAAAGGAGCGGTTTGCCGTGATGTAAATGTACTTGTTGATCGCGGCGGAGATGACGAACCCGCCGAACTCGCGGTAATAGGAAGGCAGGTCGGTGCCGCCGCCGCCGAGCGAAATGCGAAGAGGTGTTTTAGCGATAATCATGCGGTGCTCCTCATTCCGGAAGCCTGTCCACCGAGCAGCGCGCAGACTTCCGCATAGCCGGCGGCTGAGCCTACCTCGTAAAAGCGCTGCCTGACCTCACTACCCGCGAGCTGATCCCTTGCGAGCAGCTGCTGCAGCACATCGGCCAGGTCAAAGCAGGCGCCGGACGGCCACTCCAGGAGGGCCTCGGCCCGCAGGCAGCTTACCCCGTAGTCAATGTGTTTCATCTGCACCACGCGCTGCTGCTTGCTGTAGCGAAGAATCCTGCCGTCCTCGAACCAGGTATTGCTCGCGTCCCAGCGGCCGGCGTTCCGGTACACCGTCATAAGCCCCGCTTTGCCGGAGCCCTCGAACATCTCCCAGACCGGCGCCAGCTCGAGCGGCAGGTAGCTGTCGCCGTACATCACCATGAACTGCTCTCCGAGCAGCGGAAGCGCCTTCCGCAAGGCCCCACCGGTGCCCAGCGGCTCGGCAAGGTCGGATGAGTACACGACGGAGCAGCCCCAGCGAGAGCCGTCCCCCGCAAACGCGCGCAGCTGTTCCTCCAGGTGTCCGCAGCAGATCACGATCTCGCGGAACCCCTGCGCGGAGAGCATGCGCAGCTGGTGCCCCAGGAACGGCTCCCCGGCTACCGGCAGCATTGATTTCGCGACATGCAGCGTCGCCGGGAACATCCGGGTCGCCTTACCGCCCGCGAGCAGCGCCAGTCGAGGCATTCGTACGTTTTCCATATCACGCATGGATCACCCGCTCTTCCACCCGCATCGCGTCAAGCGCCGCGCGGATCGCTTCCCTGCTGTTCCACTTCGACGACCATCCCAGCGAGCGAATGCGCTCGCTCTTGAGCCGCACGACCGGGACATCGCCTTTCCAGCCACGGGTACCGCCTGTGAACTGGTACACCGGTTTTGCGGAGAGCCCGAGGCACTCCACGGCCTCATCCGCGATCTCCTCGACCGTAATGGCATCGAGCGTTGAGACATTGAATACCTGAAACGCCTGGTCGCCTGCATCGAGCGCAAGCAGCACTGCCCGTACAACATCCAGCACGTGGATGTAGGACTTGCTCTGCTGCCCGTCGCCGAGTATTCGTAACTGTCGCGGATCAGTTGTAAGCCTGCGGAGAAAATCGAAGCCGACGCCGTGTGTCTGGCGTGGGCCGACGACATTGGCAAAGCGAAAGGCGCGGGCACGCAGCCCGAACATCGCGCAGTAGCTTGCGATCAGCGCCTCGCCGGCCAGCTTGCTTGCTCCGTAGGTCGAGACCGGCTGAAACGGCCCTTCATCTTCACCAATGGGCGTTGTGCCGAGCTCGCCGTACACGCCGCTCCCCGAGGCATAGAGCAGCTGCCCCACGCCCGCGCGGCGCATGGCTTCAAGAACGTTGTTCGTCAGCAGCGTGCCCTGATAAAAGTCGATCTCCGGCTCCGTGGCCGCGCGCGCAATGTCCGGGTTTGACGCCAGGTGGATCACGACATCGTGGGCCGCCATCGCGGCGGTCAGACGCTGCAGATCTGCCACCTCCGCGTGCACAATTGTCAGTCGCTTGTCGCTCAGGTGCTGCTCATAGTGCCATGAGCGTCCGGAGGAAAAATTGTCATAGATGGTGACCCGTCTGGTCTCGGGTCCGGCAGACAAAAGCTGGTCGACGAAGTGACTGCCGATAAAACCGGCGCCCCCGATGATGAGATAACGACGCCCTTCCACGCGGGGCATTTCGACGGTGGGAAACGAAAGCAGACTCACGGCGCACCACTCCTTCGCCCGGCTTGATTCTCAGTCCGGGCACGACTTCAAAGCCTTGCGACAGGGTTGTCCCCGGGCATTGGCTCCTGCACAAAAATCAAATGAATGTTGAAACAAGAATACGGGTCGGCTGCCCTCTTGAAGGAAGAAGATTTTTCCCGGTCCGAGACTTTCGTAACCGTGAAAGTGTCGATTTTACTCATGCCACCCCGACCTCCTCCCTACAGTCAGCACAGTTCAACAACACCCATTGTTTTTTTCTTTACTGGAGTCCTAAGATGAACCTGAGCAGCGATCTGCAGGTGAAACTATTTTGCGACGCAGCAGACATAGAAAGTCTGCTGACGATGTACAGCAAGCCTTACATCAAAGGCTTTACAACCAATCCCACCCTGATGCGCAAGGCCGGGGTCAAGGATTTCCGCTCATTTGCACATGCCATTCTCGCCGCGATACCGGACCTGCCGATCTCCTTCGAAGTATTTGCCGATGACGAAGTCGGGATGGAAACACAGGCGCGGCAGATCGCCTCGTGGGGAGAAAATGTTTACGTAAAAATTCCCGTCACGAACACGCAGGGCTTCTCGACCATGCCGCTCGTGCGCCGTCTTTCGAGCGACGGCATCCCGCTGAATGTCACTGCGTTGATGACGCTTGAACAAGTGGGCAGGGTCGCGGCTGCTCTCGACCGGAATACACCTGCGATCGTGTCGGTTTTTGCCGGCCGGATCGCCGACACCGGCGTCGACCCGGTACCGCTCATGCGCCGCGCTGTCGATGTGCTCTCAGAGAGGCCCCGCGCCGAACTGCTGTGGGCCAGTTCCCGCGAACTACTCAACATCTTTCACGCGGAAGAGTCCGGGACGCACATTATCACCGCGACGCCGGATATACTCAGCAAGCTCTCGCTGCTCGGCAAGGACCTCACCGCATTCTCGCTTGAGACCGTGCGCATGCTCTACAACGATGCCGTGCAGGCCGGCTTCTCGCTTGCCGACCGCATTATACTTCCGCCCCACGTAGGCATGCCTGCACAGCGCAGCAGCGTCACCGCGATAGCTTCCTGAAAGCTGGCCTCAGCCAGCAAGGATCTGCTCGACCACATCGGGCAGATCCTGACCTTCAAGATCGGTGAGACCGGGGGCAGGTGTAACGATCTCCTGCCCGGTCCGGACCCACGCCGTTCGCACCCCGGCTGCGCGGCCGCACTCCATGTCGGTGTGGCGGTCTCCGATCATCCAGCTCGCGGGCATGGCAAGCCGGTGCGCGGACCCGGCCTGCTCCAGGAAGTACGGGAGAGGCTTGCGGCACAGGCACGGGCCGCCTACAGATGGGTGGTGCCGGCAGTAGAACGCCCCACACAGCTCGATACCCGCGGCCGTAAGCCGCGACAGCAGCAGCTCATGCATCGCGTCGACTGTGCCGGGCGCGGCTTTGCCTGTCGCTTCGTTCGGCTGGTTCGACACTACGAAGAGCAGGAAACCCGCGGCCCGCAGCCGCTTGAGCGCCGGCAGCACGCCGGGCGCGAGCCGGAACGCGCTGACCTCACGCGGAGCTTCCCACGCCTGTGTATCCGCGTAGAAAACGTTCGCGTTCAGCACCCCGTCGCGATCGAGAAATACCGCGCGGCGACAATGTTCCGGCGACATGCTTCAGAGGACCGCAGGCTGAGCCGTGCCGGCGCTCTCCCACTTCATCTCCCGCGAACGGAGCCGCGGATGCGACACCAGGAGGTGCCACACCACCGCCTGGAACGACTCCGCGTGGGCCGTGATCGTGTCCGCTGCAAGACTTGGGATGACAATAGCCGCGTCTGCGACCAGAGCCGTGTAGCCTCCATCCCGGCCAACGACGCCGAGGATACGCGAGCCTGTTTCCTGCGCGAGACGAAGGCTGTTGACCAGGTTCATGCTGATATTTTTTTCAATGGAACCGCCGCCGACCGAGAAGACGAACAAGGCATCTGCCGCCGAGAGCCGGCTGCCGAGGAGCCAGTTGGCATAGCAGCTCTCCCAGCCGTCATCATTGATGCGTGCAGTCAACTCGGAGACATTGTCAGACGGGGCATAGCACTCGATGCCTGCGATCTTGCGGAAGTCGTTCACCGCGTGACCGGCATGTCCGGCGCCCCCGCCGACGCCGAGAAAGAACAAACGTCCGCCCGTGTCCCGCACCTCGCACAGGATGTCGAGCATGCGCCCGATCTGTTCAGGAGCGATGCTCGCCGCAATGGCGCAAGTCTCCTGCAAGTAGCGCGCCGTGTAATCCATCATAGGAAATGCCCTCTCCGGTGACCGCCGCTTCGAGGGCGGTACACCGTAACGCTAGCGAGCGCGACAAGCCGCGGCTACGTTACCGTGGAGAGTTTTCCCAATTTGGAACAAACGGAGTTTGCAGAGCGTCAGCGAACGGCTTCCTTCGCCGGCTCTATCGCAGGCGCCAGCACCAGCGTGGTTACCGTGTGCCTTCGCGCGTACAGCACCAGACACACACCGGCGACCATGCTGCCGAGGCTGGCGACCTGCGCGTTGGACATGCCCCAGTAGATCCGCGGATTGATCCGAATGAACTCGACCAGGAAGCGGGCGAGTCCGCTCAGGAACAGGTATTCGCCGGTGATCTGCCCGGCATGGAGCAGCCGGGCGGTCCCGGGCGCGCTGCGTTTCCACAGGAAATAAGTGATGCCGACGGCAACGATGAACTCGTAGAGCGGCGTTGGGTGCACGGGGTAGTTGACCGGGTCGATGCCGTGCGGAAAGCTCATGGCCCAGGGCAGGTTGCTCGCTTTACCGTAGTCGCCGTCACCGGAGGTCAGGCAGCCGATGCGCCCGACGCCGTAGCCCAGCGCAGCGGATGGCGCGCACAGGTCAAGCATCGTGAGGCTGCGAAGGCCGTTGCTGCGCGCCTGCAGCAGCAGCGCGCCCAGCCCGCCCACCAGGCCGCCGAACCATGCCAGCCCGGCGCGATCGATCAGCAGCGCCGGGTGCGCTACGAGTGCCGCGGGATCCTGAAGAACATGCCAGAGCTTGGCCCCGACGACGCCCGCGATGGTAGCGATGGCGATGATCCCGATCGCATCGGCATCGATGCGGAAGCGACGAAAGTTTCGCTGCAGCAGGAAGCCCGCGCTGACTGCGGCGATATCCAGCATCAGCCCGAAGGTTCCCAGAGAGAAGTGCCAGATGTGCAGATACGGAAGCATACGGTGTGCAGCAAGTATAGACGGCAGCATCGCTCGCACCCGGACTCCGGTTACAGTAGCGAGATGGCCGCACGCGCCCGCATCTCCAAATCAAAAGGGCATTGCTGATGGATGAGACCTCTCCGCTCCCTGTGCTTTTCTCGCGCGAACAGATTCAGGCCCGCGTCGTCGAACTCGGTGCCACGATCACGCGTGATTTTGCCGGGGAGAGAATCGTGCTCGTCGGCGTACTCAAGGGGGCGGCGATCTTCCTCTCCGACCTGGCCCGCCACATCGCAGTCGACTGCACCTTCGATTTCGTCTCTGTGTCCAGCTACGGCAAAGGCACCACGTCGAGCGGGCAGGTCAAAGTCATCAAGGACGTCGATGAGTCGATCGAGGGTAAAAACGTGATCCTGGTCGAAGACATCCTCGACACCGGCCTCACGCTCTCGTACCTGTGCAAGCTGATGCGACAGCACCATCCCAGGGTGCTGCGCGTGGCGGCGCTGCTCGATAAGCCCGAGCGCCGGGTGCAGGCGATCGAGGCGGACTACATCGGCTTTCGCATTCCGAACCACTTCGTCATCGGCTACGGCATGGATTTCGCCGAGCGCTACCGCAACCTGCCGGACATCTGCCTTATGCCGGAGAGCGACACCCCCGCGAACCACTAAGCAGGCACGAGGAACCCTCGACCATGTACCAGGAAACTTACGACGCCGCGCAAGAAGCAACACCCCTGCCCCACGCGGAGCTGAGGTCTGAGGCGCTGGCCTTGTTCCCGACCGCCGCGGCACTGGCTGCCATGCTTGACCACACCCTGCTGAAGCCTGAAGTGACGCAGGCGCAGGTGCTTGCCCTGGCTGAAGAAGCAGCCACGCACCGGTTCGCCTGCGCGATGGTCAACCCGGCATGGGTGCCCACGGTTCGCCGCGCGCTTGCCGGCACCGGCGTCCGTATCGGCACGGTGATCGGGTTTCCCCTCGGCGCTTCCCTGCCGGAAACAAAAACCGCGGAAGCACGACAGGCGGCGCAGGCCGGCGCGCTCGACCTGGACATGGTCCTCGATATTGGCGCCCTGCGTTCCGGGCTTTTCGAGCGCGTCCGCGACGACGTTCGTTCGGTAGCGGAAGCAGCACATGGTGAAGGCGCGATTCTCAAGGTGATCCTCGAAACCTGCCTTCTCGACGACGCGCAAAAGCGCACCGCCGCGCAGCTCTGCGTGGAGGCAGGCGCCGACTTCGTTAAAACCAGCACCGGCTTTTCAAGCGGCGGCGCGACCGTGCCGGACATCGCGCTGCTTCGCGCTACGGTCGGGCAGCACTGCGGCGTCAAGGCCTCGGGCGGCATTCGCACGCTCGCCGATGCGGTCCGCATGGCGGCCGCAGGGGCCAGCCGCATCGGAGCCAGCGCGTCGGTCACCATTCTCGACACCTACGCGGCCCTGCAGACTGCCACCTGAAAACGGCAAAGGCACACCGCCTCGCGTTATCATTCAATCTTCAGGACTGGGCTGCCGGCGCACCAGTGGCTACAGGGGCGCTGGGTGCTACCAGAGCGCTGGGTTAGGAGAGGAGTGGACGCAGGCGAAGACAATCCGCTCACCGCGCAATGCGACGCCGGCAACCTCCCGGGCGCATCCATCGCGAAGCTGCGCGAGCCGGCGCAGACGCCTGCGGCAACTGACTTTCTCATCCGCCTGGCTGAAACGCTTAGCACCACCCTCGACCTGCGCACGCTGCTGAAGCAGACAGCGGAGCTGGTGCGCGCGGTGCTCGACTTCAGCATCTTCGCGATCTTCCTCATCAACGACCGTACCGGCGACCTGCACATGCGGTTCCAGATCGGCCATGTCGCCGAAACGGAGCGCATCCGCCTGCGCGTCGGCAAGGGCATTGTCGGCAAGGTCGCGGAAACGCGACAGGCCATGCTGGTCAACGATGTCAGCCGCTCTGTCGATTACATCGAGGTCAACCCGCAGGTCTGTTCCGAGCTCGCCGTCCCGCTGATCGTGAAGGGCCGACTCCTCGGCGTGATCGATATCGAGAGCGAGCAGCTCAACTATTTTCGGCCCGAGCACCTGCACCTGCTCACCCTGACCGCCTCGCGCATCTCGCAGGCGATCGAGAACGCGCGGCTCTACTCGCGGGTCGCGCGCCAGGCGCACACCCTCACGGTGCTCAACGAAATAGCCCGCGAATTTACCTCGATCCTCGACCTGCCCGTGCTATTCGCCCGCATCGGCGAGTTGATGCGGCGGCTGCTCGACTTCCAGTTCTTCACCATCTGGATCATCAATGAGAACGACGGTGTGCTGGAGAGCCGCTTCGCCACCCGCTTCGGCGAGTTGGTCGACTTCGGCGAGCGCCTGCCGGTTAACCGCGGGCTGGTCGGCGCGGCGATTGCCGAGGGCAAGCTGGTACACGCGCCCGACGTGCGGAAGGACTCGCGCTACTTCCTCAAAAACAAGGAAACGCGTTCCGAGCTCATCGTTCCGCTGATCTATAAAAACACCGTGATCGGCGTGCTCGAGCTGGAGCATACCCGCTCCAACTACTTCACAGAGGATCACGAGCGGACGCTCACCACCCTGGCTTCGCAGATCGCTATTTCCATTGAAAACGCGCGTTTGTACCAGCGCCTGGCGCAGCAGGAGCAGCGGCTCGAGCACGACCTGGACATGGCCCGCGAGGTGCAGCTGCGCCTCCTGCCGCACACCACCCCGCAGCACCAGCACGCGGAGTTTGCCGCCAGGTTTCTACCGGCGCGCGCCATCGGCGGCGATATGTACGACTTTCTCCGCTATGACAGCGCACGGTCCGCGCTCGCGCTCGGCGATGTGAGCGGCAAGGCCGCGCCCGCCGCCCTCTATGCCGCGCTCGTCAGCGGCATCATGCGATCGGCCGGCAGCAGCCATCCCAGCCCGTCCGAGATGCTGGCACTGCTGAACGATTCGCTCCAGGAGCGTCACGTTTCCGCGCAGTACGTGGCCATGGTCTTCGCCGTGTGGAACGACGAGAATATGACCCTGCAGATCGCGAACGCAGGCGCGACACAGCCCATCTTCTACCGCGCCCGGCCTGACGGCGGCACCGTCGATGTCGTCCGCGCCGAGGGCTTTCCCCTGGGCCTTTTCCCCGAGGTGAGCTACGAGGAGATCTCGCTTGCGACGCGTCCCGGCGATGCGCTCGTGTTCCTCAGCGACGGCATTACCGACGCGCAGAATGCCGAGGGCGAGATGTTCGGGATGGAGCGGGTCGCGGAGCTCACGCGGCGCCACTCGCACGCCAGCGCCGCCGACCTGGCCCTTGCCATCGCCGCCGAGGTCACCGAGTTCGAAGGGGAAACCGAGCGCTTCGACGATGAAACGGTCCTTGTGCTGCGGGTTCGCTGACCCCGGCGCTTCCGCTACCATGAAGGTGCAGCCACCTTCTCGCGGAGCAGACCCCTCAGTGTCAGACTCAAGCCATTCAGAACAGACCCATCTGATTCGCCCCGCGCGCGGCGTCCAGGGCAGCGTGCAGCTGCCGGGCGATAAGAGCATTTCGCACCGTTACGCGCTGCTTGCGGCGCTCGCCGGCGGAACCACCCGCATCAGCAACTTCTCGACTGGCGCCGATCCGTGGAGCTCTCTCGGGTGCAGCGAGGCCCTTGGGGCGACAGTCGTAAAAAGTGAAGACGGCACGGTCGAGATCACCGGTACCGGCGGCAGCCTGCGCGCGCCCGCTGCCCCGCTCGACTGCGGCAACTCCGGCTCCACCATGCGCATGCTCTCCGGCCTGCTCGCGCCGCACCCCGGGACGTTCACGCTGGTCGGCGACGCCTCGCTGACGAGCAGGCCCATGGAGCGCGTACGCAAGCCGCTCACCGCGATGGGCGCCGACATCGCACTCAGCGAAGGCCACGCGCCAATGGTCATCAACGGGCGGCCCCTGCGCGGGATCGACTACACGACGCCCACGCCCAGCGCGCAGGTCAAGACAGCGGTGCTGTTTGCGGGTCTGCAGGCCGAGGGCGTCACGACCCTGCGCGAATCCGTCCGCACCCGCGATCACAGCGAGCTGGCCTTGCTGGCTTTCGGCGCCGAACTCGACCGCACCCTCGACAGCGTCACAATTCGCGGCGGGCAGCAGCTCTCCGGCATTGACGCCACGGTGCCGGGCGACCTGTCGTCGGCAGCATTCTTCCTGTGCGCCACGCTGCTCTTCCCTGGCTCATCGCTGGTCTTCGATCAGCTGAGCATGAATCCAACCCGCGCCGCCCTGCTCGACGTCTGCACCGCTCTTGGGGGACGCCTCACCGTCCTCAATCTCGAAGAAAAGCAGGGCGAGCTGGTCGGGACCGTGCAGATGCACGCCCCTGAAACCGGCATGCTCGGCACCACCATCTCCGGCGCGCTCTCGGCGCAGATCATCGACGAGCTGCCCGCGCTCGCGGCCATTGCCCCGTATACCCGGCAGGGTATCCGTATCCGCGATGCGAAGGAATTGCGTGTCAAGGAATCGGACCGCATCGCGCTGGTCGCCCGCAACCTGCGCGCGATGGGCGCGGAGGTCCAGGAGTTCGAGGACGGCCTGGACGTGCCGGGGGGCCAGCAGCTATACGGGGCCGAGATTTACTCCGGCGGGGACCACCGCATCGCGATGGCATTCTCGGTCGCCGGTCTCCGGGCCGAGGGCGACACGCTCATCCGCGGCTCGGAGTCCGCGGCCATCTCGTTCCCCGAGTTCTTTACCCTGCTCGACGCTGTCGCGGTGCGCTAACGTCGTATCTCGGGAGTCTGCCCAAATACGGGTGCGGGTGCTTCGCACCCGTATCTCGCCTACTGCGGCGCCGTTGGCGGAGGCACCGGCAGCGGCTTCCCATCCGGCCCGAGTCCCTCGTTGGGGCTGCCGCCCGGCTGACCCGGGGTCGGCAGCGCTGGGGTCGGTTCCGCCTGCTTTGACGCCGGCTGCAGCCCCGGGATCGCAGGGGTCTGCGTCACGTTGCCGGTAACCGCGTCGCCCAGGCTGATGCCGTACTTGTCCAGCGTGTTCGCAAGGATGTTGTCGAGTTGTGCGCGGTCCTTCGCGTAGGTCGCGCGCGCGTTGATCAGGTTGTCCTCCGCGGTCGCCAGGTTCCGCTCCTGCTGCAGCACGTTCGCCGTGGTTGAAGCGCCCAGCTTCAGCTTGCGCTGCTCCGCATCAAGGCTCTGATAGGCAAACTCGCGCGCCGCATCAGCCGCGCTTACCTGCGCCCGGTCGTTCGTAAGCGCGTATTGCGAGTTGATGACCTGCATTCGAACCTGTACATAGAGCTGCTGCAAACGCATCTGCTCCTGCCGGTATTCGAGCACTGACCTCGCCTGCTCTGACTGCGCCTGCCGGTTGCGGATCGGGATATTCAGCGACAGCCCGGCGCCCTTGTTCGGCGAGGAGTTGTTGAAGGTGTTCTGGAAGACCGAGCCGTAGCCCACCTGTGCCGCGAGGCCCGCGCAGGGGCTCGTAGTGGCGCCCCCAAAACCGCTGGTGTCGCAGGCCGCCGGATTCAGCGCGCCGCCGATCGCCGAGCCGCCGTAAAAGGCAAACCCGTCCAGCGTCGGCAGCATCCCGTTCTTTTCACCCTTCAGGGTGATTGCGTCGTTCTTCAGCGCGAGCAGTGCCTGCTCAATCTCCGGACGGTTCACTTCCGCCTGGCGAACCAGGTCCTCGACCGGCATCTTCTCTTCCGGGGTCTCGACAAGGTCTACCCTGTCGGTCGGGATCACCGGCGCGTTGCTCAGCACGGGGTCCTCGAGATTGCGCGAGATCGCCTGTTTCATCACCAGCTGCTGGTACTCAAGCGTGCTTCTGGCAGAGACCACAGCCTGCTGATCGCTTGCGACCGCACTCTGGGCGTTCACCACATCGAGCGGCGCAAGAGTGCCGATCGTCAGCTGCTTCTGGTCATCGGCCTCAAGCTGGGTCGACTGGTCGAGCGCCCGCTGCTTCGCCTGCACATCCTCATAGGCGCTTACCAGCCCCCAGTAGATGTTTTCCACCTGGTTGACGGTGTAAAGCACCTGCTGCCGGAATGCCGAGTCGGCGACGCGCCGGTTGTTCTTCGCCTGCACGATAAAGCGGCCGTTGATGCCGGTACCGAAACCGCGCAGCAGGTGCTGCGTCAGCTGCAGGTTGAAGGTCCCCTGGGTGGTCGGGCTGTACACCTGGTATGGGCTGTTTTCCGTCAGGTAGCTGTTATTCCAGCTGAACTGTGCCTGGGTACCGGTCTCGAACCCTTGCGTATAAGTGAAGTTGTACTGGTTGAGGTTCTCATTCAGCCGGTTGGTGCCGTAAAACAGCGGGCTCGATTCAGGCGTGAACTCCCGCTGCAACTGGATGGTCCCGCCCACAACGGGGTCGAGAGCTTCGGGCGCGGGGCCGCCCTGGTTGGTGCTGAGCGCCAGGCCCTGAGCGCCCGCGGCCGCGCCGCCAGAGCTGACGCTTGTGCCGCCCGGACCGCCGCCGGAGGCAAGCGAAGCCGTGGTGCTGCCGATGGTGCCGGTAACCAGGCCGGTGTTGACGCCGAGCAGCTCAGAGCCGGCATGGGCGCGTAGCAGGTCGGTGTCCGCGATGTTGAGGTTATAGCGCTGGATGGCGATGTCGAAGTTGTTCTCAAGCGCGAGCACGATGGAGTCGCCCAGGCTCAGGTAGAGCTGCCCGTTGCGCAGAAGATCGTTCAGGTGCGGCGCGTTGGTAAAGCGGGCAGGCTCAGCTGTCGTCGCCGTGTAGGGCGCGATGGGATTAGGAAAATAGCCGCGCGGACGCGTGAAATCTCTTCGGTCCGGACGCATGAACAGCGGCTGCGTGTCGTTGGGGTGCGGCTCGGGAGGCAGACCCTCGACCGTGTTGTCGATATTCGGGCTGGCCGGGGGCGTCGAGCCTTTTTGACCCGCCGCGGCGCCGCCATTTGGCAGCGGGGTCGCCGTCTGGGCCAGCAACGCCTGCGGCAGCAACGCGCCCACAAGCGCGCCGGCGCGCAACCATTGAAAAGTAAAACCTGAATGTTCCTGTACTCTGCGCGACCTGCCCTGGTGCATCCGTATCCTTTTGCCCCGCCGCTCATGGGAGAGGGTGGGAGTGCTGGTGCGGGTCCCCGGCTCCGCGACGTGCAGAGCTCGACGAATTACCCGCGAGTATAACCCAGCCAGCAGATGCGCCCGGAACCGGCAAAGGCTCAGAAAGTGAGTACCTTGGTGTCAGGAAGTGGGCAGGAACCCGGAAGCAGGACGCAGATGCGCGGACCCGCCGGGAGTTCCGGTAACCTCGTCGCATGGAGCCAGTCGCGAGAGATCCGGCGCCGGACGCCGCCATCTGGAAGCTCACCCTGTGTTACGACGGCAGCCGTTTCGCAGGGTGGCAGGTGCAGCCCGGGCACGCGACCGTGCAGGGTGAACTGGCTCGCGCCATCCGGCGCGTCACGGGCGAGCAAACCCTTCCGCAGGGCTCTGGGCGCACCGATGCCGGGGTGCATGCCCTGGCGCAGGTCGCCTCCGTGGCGCTGCGCGGCCCGGTCCCGCCGGCCAACCTCCGGCGCGCGCTCAACAATGTCCTGCCGCCCGCCATCCGCGTTCTGGGCGCTGAACACGCCGCGCCCGGCTTCCACGCGCGCCATAGTGCTCTTCGCAAAACCTATGAATACCGCGTCTGGCGCAACCGGCTCTGCATGCCCTGGCTCGCGCCTTACGTGTGCCCATTTACCTTTCCCCTGTCGCTCGAGCTGATGCAGCAGGCCGCGCAATCCATCCTCGGCACCTACGATTTTCAATCTTTCCAGGCGCAGGAGCCGGACGAAGCCCATCGCGACTCCGGCAGACCGGCGCCCACTACAGTCCGTACTATCTACGCTTCGCACTGGGAGACCACGCCGGGGAATGAAGACCTGCTCGTCTACCGTGTCCGCGGATCGGGTTTTCTCCACCACATGGTGCGCAACCTGGCCGGCACTTTACTTGCGATCGGCCGAGGCCAGCTTGCCCCGGGCAGTATCCCGTCGATCCTCGCCGCACGGTCCCGCTCTGCCGCGGGCCCGACCGCCCCCGCGGGCGGCCTGTGGCTGCACTCGGTCGAATACCCGGAACACTGACGGCTGCTACGCTGTCCGCAGACCCTCATGAGTGCTCCAGCCTCAGCCTTCGCACAGATCGGGCAGATCGCCTCCCAGCGCGCCGTACACGCCGCGCTGGGCTGGCTGCACCTGCACGAGCAGCAGATCATGCGCTGGCAGGGCGAGTGCGCCGCGGTACCCGCCCCCCCATTCGGCGAGCAGGCCCGCGCACTGTGGTTTGCAGACCGCTTTCACGATCTCGGCCTGACGGGTGTCCATCTGGATGAAGCCGGCAACGCGCTCGGCTGGCTGGGCAAGGCGTCCGCCGATGCACAGAGCCCGGTCATCCTGCTCTCCGCGCATCTTGATACGGTCTTCCCCGCCGGTACTCCCCTGGATCCCACGCTGCAGGGCACCCGACTGTATGCCCCGGGCGCGTGCGACAACGGCGCCGGGCTGGCCGCGCTGCTTGCCATTGCCGCCGCGCTGCGCCATGCCGCCCTGCAGCCGCCTTGCCGCATCGCCTTTCTCGCCAACGTCGGCGAAGAAGGCGAGGGCGATCTGCGCGGCACCCGGCACATCTACGGGCAGGCGCCATGGGGCAGGCACATCGTCGCGCACCTGGTGCTCGACGGGGCAGGCCACTCCGCCGCGGTGACCGGCGCACTCGGCAGCCGGCGCTTCGAGGTCGCGCTCACCGGCACAGGCGGCCACTCCTGGTCCGACGCCGGACGTCCCAACCCCATCCTTGCCCTCAGCGACGCGATCCACAGCCTCGGCCAGCGGCAGACGACGCTCGCGTCAGGCCGCAATCAGCCGGGCGCCCGCAACGCCGCGCGTACCACCTGGAGCATCGGCACCATCGAGGGCGGGTCCGCCGTCAACGCCATCCCGGCCTCGGCCACCGCGCGCTTCGATCTCCGGTCTACCGACGCCTCTGAGCTGCTTCGGCTCGAAGTAGAGCTGTATCGTGCGGTTGAGGATGCTGTCCTGGCCGCCAACCAGGGAGCACCTGCCGGGCACCAGCTGCGCTCCGCCATCCGCCTCATCGGCGACCGCCCGGCCGGCGCGCTGCCTGAAGACGCCCGCATCCTCGCCCTGCTTCGCGCGGTAGATCGCCATCTCGGCCTCCGCACCGAGCTCCATACCGCGTCCACCGATGCGAACATTCCCCTTTCGCTCGGGGTGGAGGCGATCAGCATCGGCGCCGGCGGCGAAGGCGGCGGCGTACACACCACGGCAGAGTGGTTCGACGCACAGGGCCGCGACCTCGGGCTGCGGCGCATCCTGCTGCTGCTGCTGGCGCTGGCGGACTGCAACGCGCCCGGCGACTGAATCCGGCCGGCAGCCTGCTACACTCGCCCGGTGCCCAGGCCTACGAGCGCGACACTCTTCCACAACGGCCGCATCCTGACCGGCGAAGCCCTCTTGGCGCCTGCGCCGCGCATCGTCTCCGCCCTGCTGGTGCAGGACGGCATCGTCGTCGCTGCCGGGTCCGATTTCGACCTCGCGGAGCAGGCGTTGCAACTCTCGGCGGAACGCGTCGACCTTCAGGGCGCCTTCACCATGCCGGGCTTCAACGACGCGCACCTGCACCTCGGCGAAGGCGCCCGGCTCAAGCGCTCGATCGACCTCGCCGGCACCCGCTCGCTCGCTGAGGCTCTCGATCGCATCGAAAAGGCCGCTCAGCGCCTGCCAGCGACAGCGTGGCTCACGGGTGGCGGCTGGGACGAAACCCTCTGGCTTGAGCAGATCCTTCCTTCACGTCACGATCTCGATCGCGTCACCGGGGGGCGCCCGGCGGTCTTCGCCCGCACGGATGTGCATCTCTCGGTGGCCAACTCCGCCGCGCTCGGCATCGCGGGTGTCACCCGCTCCACCGCCGCTCCGCCCGGCTCGGCCCTTGACCGCGACACGGCCGGCGAGTTTACCGGCATTCTTCGCGAGCGCGCGGCGCGCGAGCTGGTCGAGCGCCATATCCCTTCGCCCACCGCGGCGGACCGCGTGCAGTCGCTCCGGCTCGTGCTGGCCGAGGCGCTGGCGCACGGCATTACCTCGGTGCAGGACAACTCCATCGACGAGGATTTTGCCGCTTTGTGCGCTCTCCACGCTGCCGGCGAACTCCCGCTCCGCGTTAGCGAGTGGCTCCCGTTCGACGAGCCGCTCGACGAGCTGCTGCGCCGCCGCGCCCTCGCCCCGCAGGACCGTTTTCTGCGCACAACCATGCTCAAAGCCTTCCTCGACGGCTCGCTCGGTTCGCGCACCGCCGCCATGCTCGCGCCCTACGCCGACGCCCCGACCAGCGGCATCCCGCTGTACACGCGGGACCGCTTGATCGCGCTTGCCCGGGAGCGCGCCGCCGCCGGTTTCCAGCTCGGCTTCCACGCCATCGGCGACCAGGCGCTCGCCCTGGCGACCGAGACTTTCAATGCCGTGAAACAAACCGGAAACCCGGCAAGGCACCGTATCGAGCATGCCCAGACCGCCGGCAAACACGTTTTCGCCGCCGCGAAGGCCGCGGGCGCCATCGCCTCCATGCAGCCCAACCACCTGCTTACCGACATGCGCTGGGCTGCCGCGCGGCTTGGACCCGAGCGCGCCGAACGCGCCTATGCCTGGCGCAGCTTTCTCGCGGCAGGCGTTCCGCTTGCCTTCGGCACGGATTACCCGGTCGAGCCCATCACCCCGTTCCGTGGCCTGTATGCCGCCCTTACCCGCCAAGCTGAGGGCGACGGACCGGCCTTTTACCCTGAGCAGCGGCTTACGATGGCCGAAGCCCTGCATGCCTGCACCCAGGGCGCGGCGTACGCCGAGCACGCGGAGACCTGGAAGGGCCTGCTGACCCCGGGCTACGTCGCGGATTTCGCGGTGCTCGACCGCGACCTTCTGCACCCGGGGCTCGACGCACGAGACATTCCGGCGACCCGGGTGCTCCGCACTGTCGTGGCCGGCCGCACCGTCTTTCAATCGTGAAGCAGGCCATGCGCCGCGAGACCCTGGCTCACTTCCTGCTGCTTGCCGTTGTGCTGGTCTGGGGCACGACGTTCGTGCTGGTCAAAAGCGCCCTCGCCGATGTCTCTCCCCTGCTCTTCAACCTGCTGCGGATGGCGCTTGCCGCGGCCGCGCTCGGCCTCGTCTATCGGGGGCACCTGCGCGCGCTGCCACGGGCGGCGTGGGCCGTCAGCGTGCTTGCCGGCGTGCTGCTGGCTGCGGGCTACCAGTTGCAGACCGCGGGCCTGCGGCTCACCACGCCCTCCCGCTCCGCCTTCCTTACCGGCATGGTGGTTCTCTTCGTGCCCTTCCTTTCGCTCAGCCGCAGGCTGCGCGCGCCCGGCTCAGGGCGCCCGCGAACCGGCGCTTTCGTGGGCGCGGCGATCGGGTTTTCCGGTCTGGCGCTGCTCGCTATCCCGGCCGGGCAGCCGTTCGCATTCAGCTCCATCAGCCGGGGCGATGCGCTTACCATCGGCTGCGCTTTTGCCTTTTCGCTGCACCTGCTCACGCTGGCGCACGGCTCGCTCCGGGTACCGTTCCAGGCGCTGGCCACGGTACAGGTCGCTACCGCCGCGCTCGTCATGGCGGCCACGCTGCCGGTTTTCGAGCCGCATCCCTACTTCCATGCCACGCCGCGCTTCTTTCTCGCATGGATCGTCTCCGCGCTGCTGGCGACCGCCGCGGCTTTCGCCATCCAGAGCTGGGCGCAGGCCTTTCTACCGGCCAGCCACACGGCGCTGATCTTCGCGCTCGAGCCGGTGTTCGCGGCCGCCACATCGTTTGTCGTGCTGGGCGAGCGGCTCCGTGGACGGGCGCTCGCCGGGGCGGCCCTGGTTCTACTGGCCATTCTGGTTTCCGAGCTGTTTCCCGCGGGCGGCGTACAACCTACCGCGCATGAAGCGGCTCCACTCCTATGAATAGCTTCCTGAGACCCTTCCGCGCATTCGCCGTCTAACTCGCAAAGGTGTGTCGAGATTCCCGGCGCCCGGCCCGATCCTCCAGCACCGGTACACTGGAGGGACAGAGGTTGAGGTCATCCGTAGATCATGGGCCATCGAGCGCCAAGAGGCACCCGGCTTTGCAGGTTACTGATCCATCTAGCTGACCCACTCATGAAAGGTACGAGGGTAGACCCGAAATGAACGCTCCGTTCCAACGCTTCCGGACACGCCGCCTGGCTTCCGCCTTCATCGTCCTCACCACGCTCTCCGCCGGCATCCTGATCGGTTCAGTCGTGGCGCACGGTGTCCACGGGCAGGACAAGACTGTCGATACACGCGATGCCACGCCGCTGCATATCCCCGATCCGCGCAATCTTTCCACCACGTTTACGCAGATCGCCAAGACGGTCGGCCCGGCGGTTGTAAACATCAACACGGAAACACTGCCCAAGGAAGAACAGAACTCGCGCCGGGGCGGCATGCACGGTCGCGGCATGACCCCGCAGCAGCCCCAGGGCCCCGATGACGGGCAGGGTGGCGGCGGCGATGATGACCAGGGTGGCGGCGGCGGCGATGATGGCGGCCAGGGTGGACCGGGCGGCGACAACGGCGGCCTGCAGGACTTCTTCAACCGCTTCTTCGGCGGCGTACCCGGACAGGGCGGCGGCAGCGGGCAGGAACAGGAGCGTCGAGCACTCGGCTCCGGCTTCATTGTCGATGCGCGCGGCTACATCATCACCAACAACCACGTCGTCGATAAGGCTGACCGGATCTACGTCAAGCTAACCACCGACCCGGAGAACGACCAGGGCCACCGCGCAACCGTCATCGGGGTCGACAAAGACACCGACCTTGCCGTGATCAAGATCGACGTCCCCAACACGAAGCTGCCGACCGTCAAGCTCGGCAACTCCGATGCCGCGCAGGTAGGCGACTGGGTCGAGGCCATCGGCTCTCCGTTCGACCTGTCGCAGACGGTGACGGCGGGCATTATCTCCGCCAAGAACAGGACCATCGAGCAGGGTGTCGCCGGTCAGTTTCAGCACTTTATCCAGACGGACGCCGCGATCAACCCCGGCAACTCCGGCGGCCCGCTGCTGAACATGGCCGGCGAGGTCGTCGGCGTCAATGCCGCGATCTTCACCCAGTCCAACGGCTACCAGGGGATCGGTTTCGCCATCCCGTCCGGCACGGTCGTCAACATCTACAACCAGCTCATCGGGCCGGAACACAAGGTGGTGCGCGGCTCCATTGGCATCTCCTTCCAGCCGAACCTCACCAGCGCCGTGGCCAAGATGTATAACGCAAGCTCCGGTGTCCTGGTCAGCATCGTCGTACCGGGCGGTCCGGCCGATAAGGCAGGCCTCAAGGTAAACGACGTCATCGTTTCAATCGACGGCACAACGGTCAAGACCGGCAACGACCTGGTGGATAACATCTCCGCACGTCGCCCGGGCTCGACCATCTCGCTTGGTTACCTCCGCGGCGGACAGAAGATGAGCGCCACCGTCACGATCGGGGACCGTAGCAAGACCGTAAGCGCGATGAACACCCCTGGCGACCAGGACAACACGCCGAACGGCCCGACGACGTCTGCTTCGCAGACTAAGCTCGGCCTGACGGTGACCGACCTGCCGCAGAACGCACCCTCCGGTTTCCACGGTGTACTGGTCCAGGCAGTCAAGCCCGGTTCGTTCGCCGATGAGCTCGGTTCCTCAACTTCCCCGGGGCTGACCGCCGGACTCGTCATTGAAGCCGTCAACCGCAAACCTGTCCACAGCAAGGCCGAGTTCGATGCCATCGTCGCAACCCTCAAGTCCGGGGACGATGTGGTGTTCGAAGTCGCCTTCCCGCGGTCCGGCAGCCACTCCACCTCGCTGGTCGGCGGTACCCTGCCGTAGGCGCAACACGGGGTCCGGCGAGCGCCGGGCCGTGTAGCTCAACTTGGTTCAGGCCTTTCGAATCTTGAAAGGCCTTTGCCATTCCGGTTGCTTTCTTTCCACTCCCCGTATAGCCTCACCAAATAGCAGCAATCCCTATCCCTTTTCCGAGGTTGATGCATGGTCCTTCGATCCACACGTTTTACCGCGTCCCAGTGCATGGGTCTTGCCTTTCTGCTGGCCGCCACCCCCGCCATCGCGTCGCGCTCACACCGCGCCGTGGCGGTGAGCAGCCATCACAAGGCGCACGGCCGTCATCACGCGGCTGTTGCCGCCGCGCACTGGACCCCAGGTCAGCGTGAGATCGACCCGGACCGCACCCGCGCCATCCAGACCGCGCTTATCAGCAAGAACTACATGACCGGCGAACCCACGGGCGACTGGGATACCACCACCGAAGCCGCCATGCAGAAGTTCCAGGGCGACAACGGCTGGCAAACCAAGCTCATGCCGGACTCTCGCGCGTTAATCAAGCTGGGCCTCGGGCCGAATGGAACAGACGGCATCGTCGCTTCCGACAGGGGCAATGCCCTGCAGCAGTCCACCGGCGCCGATACCCTGGCTTCCGTCCACTCAATCCTGAACTAGCACAGACCTACTTCGCAAAAAGCGACCGCCCAGGCGGTCGTTTTTTGCATTCTGAGCAGAAACGGTATCCGCGTAGGCGTTACGCCTCTTCCGCCGCCAGCAGCTCCCGGACCGTCTCCCGCCTGCGAATCAGCCGGGCCTTTTTCCCCTGCACCAGCACCTCGGCAGGCCGGGGCCGGGTGTTGTAGTTCGAGGCAAGCGACAGCCCATAAGCGCCCGCATCGAGCACCGCGAGCAGGTCTCCGCGCTCCAGCCTCGGCAGCGCGCGGTCTCGCGCGAAGAAGTCGCCGCTTTCGCACACCGGGCCGACGATATCGACCCTCTCAGCAGCTGCCTTTCCCTTGCGTGCCGCCGCGACCGGCTCGATCGCATGGTAGGCGCCGTAGAGCGACGGGCGGATCAGGTCGTTCATTCCCGCGTCTGTAATCACAAACCGCTTGCTGCCGTTCTGCTTCGTGTACAGCACCTCGGTGAGCAGCGCACCGGCCTGCGCCACCAGGAATCTCCCCGGCTCCAGCAGCAGCTCAATCCCCTCTAGACCACCCAGCGCGGCTCGCACGGTATCGGCATAGGCCAGCACGCGCGCCCGCGGGTCCCACTCGGCGTCGCTGTCGTACTCAATGCCCAGCCCGCCGCCCAGGTCCACGGACCGCAGGGTCTGCTCGCCGTCGGCACACAGCTCGCGTACCAGCGCCGCCACGCGGGAGGCCGCCGCGCCAAAGGGAGCGGCGTCGCGGATCTGTGAGCCGATGTGTACGCTTACGCCGGTCGCCTGCAGCCGCCGGGAGCGGCGCGCTTTGGCATATAGCGCGCGAGCCTCGGTCATGGCGATGCCGAACTTGTGCTCGCTCAGCCCGGTCGAGATGTAGGGGTGCGTTTCCGCGAAGACATCGGGGTTGACCCGCAACGCAAACCGCGCAACCCGCCCGCGCTTCGCCGCCCGCTCGTCCAGCAGCTCCAGTTCCTGCTCGCTTTCAACGTTGAAGACGCGAATATTCGCGCGGAGAGCCAGGTCAAGCTCTGCCGCGGTTTTGCCGACACCGGAAAACACGACCCGGGACGCGGCACGCCTGTCGACGGCCAGCACCCGCTCCAGCTCACCGCCGGAAACGATGTCGAAACCCGCGCCCTGGGCCGCCAGCAGCTTTAATATCGCGAGCGACGAGTTTGCCTTGACCGAGTAGCACACCAGGTGCGCCTGGCCGGCGAACGCCTCGGCAAACAGCGCATAGCGGGCCAGGATCGCGTCGGCGGAGTAGACATACAGCGGGGTTCCCCAGCGCCGGGCCAACCGGGGCAGCGGAACCGGACCACAGTGCAGAGAAGCTTTCAAGCGCGGGCGCTGAAAGGGACGAACCGGCGGAAGAAAAGTGCTCACCCTCTGAGCCTAGCTGGGCAGCTCCCGCATTGCCAAACTAAACCGTTGGAGGCACATCAGGCGGTACGCTGACCGTGGTCGCAGGCAGCATCCACGGCGCCTCCGGCATCACGATCCAGAAGATGATGTACGCGACCACGCCCGCGCCGCTCGAAAAGACGGCGAGCAGGACCGTCACCACACGTACCCAGGTCAGCTCCCAGTGATAGTGCTGCGCCAGCCCCGCGCACACACCGGCGACCATCCTGTTGGTGCGCGGCCGCTGGAGCCGTGTTGACGCATCGATCCCCGCGGGCATGCCGCCCCAGTTCGACTGTGCGGCAGCGGCATTGGCCGGCGCGCCGCAAGCCGAGCAGAACCTGGCTCCCTCTCCTAACTCACTCCCACACCGTCCACAGAACATGCAGTCGAGCTCCTTCGGCTCATACCAGACCATACGCAGCCGCGCCTCGCCCGGTTCCACCCACTTGCCATCAGCTGCTGAAGGGCTTGCGAATCAGCTTACTCGCTTCCACACCCTGCGCGGTGTCCGCCCCGGCGTTGACTGCTTCCTGGTAGTTTTGGCTGGCGCGGGTATGGTCGTGCATCAGGTCGAAGGACTTGCCGGCCGCCACCAGGCAGCGCTGCTTCAGCTCCGGGCTTACCTCCGGCATGTACGCCGCGCTGCGGTAGGCGCCGGCTGCCTGCTCGTACTTCTTCTGCCCGCGCAGCGTGTCGCCCAGCCCGAAATACGCCAGCTCCAAGTGCGCGTTGCGATAGTTTCCGGGCTGTTTTGCCTGCGCCAGTACCCGCTCGTACTGCGCCACCGCCTTATCCCCCTGGCCGCCGTCCTTCAGCAGATTCGCCACCTCCAGCTGGAACAGGTAATCGCGGGGATACTGATTCGCCAGCGTCTCAGCGATCGCCTCGGCATCCGCATATCTCGCCTCACGCCGCAGGAACAGCATCATGCAGGTGCGCGCCTCTACGCTGGTGCGCACGCCATGGTCGGCTGACAGCTGCAGCATGGCCAAGCCCTTCTGCTTCGAGCCGGTTACGCCCGCGATCCCGATCAGGAGCCGAAACGAAAGAGGAAGCGCCCCGACGACATACTGGTAGGTCCCGACGATCAGGTTCGCGTCCACGTAGTCGGGATCGATCTTCAGCACATCGACGTCGTCGTTCTTTGCGGCTACCGCAAGGCGCAGCGCCGAGGGAAAGCTGCGCTCCACGATTGCCAGGTAGGTCGCCTCGAGCGAGTGCGCCCAGCCCCTGGCATACAGCGCATCCACATCCCTGCTGTTTTTCGCGAGCAGCGCCGTCGCCTGGCTTACCGCCTTGTCGCTGAGCGTGTGCACCTGCTGCCGCAGCACGGGCGTCTGCACCACGGTGTGCTTACCGGTCAGGAAGCCGTCGTTCGCATAGAACGTCGTATCCAGCAGGTCGAGCCGGTTCAGCTCCCTGAACAGCGTCACGTCCAGCACGAAGTCGGTCGCAAGCGGGTCGTCCGGATGCTCTGCGGCGATGCGCATAAAGCGGGCCAGCGCCGTGTCGTAGTCCATCTCGTAGAATGCCGCGAAGGCCTGCTGCACCTCGGGCGTCCTGTTCAGAGCGGCTGTATTGAACTGTTCCGCATGCGCGGCGTACGCGAACCCGATCAACGCGGCCGCGTACAGCCCCCGCAGCTTGCTCCCAACCCTCACAGCATTGCTCCCGTGGCGACCAGCGCCCCTTCTAGTCTGACGCTTCAGCGCGCTCCCGGGCTTCCGCAGCTGGCGCAAGTATCGCATCGGCGGCATACAGGTGGTGCATCGGGCCTCTGCCGCTGCCGAGCGGGTAGGCGGCTGCAAGCGCAGCTTCGACATATGCCTTCGCGCGCGTGGTCGCTTCGTGCAGGGTGAAACCCTGTACCAGTCCGCACAGCAGTGCCGATGAAAAAGCACAGCCCGTGCCGTGGGTCGAGCGTGTCTCGACCCACCGGCCCGGAATCCAGCGGCCATCTTCTTCCCCATCTTGCGCGAGATAGTCGTCCGGGACGCCGTTATCTAGATGGCCGCCCGTGATGACGACTGCCGGCCCGTGGCCTAACCGGCGACGCAACGCGGCTGCCAGGGCAGGCACCGCATCGCGCGTGGCGGCTTCCCAATTTGCCAGTCGCGACGCTTCCGCGAGGTTCGGCGTAATGACGGAGACGAGCGGGAGCAGATCCTGCTCGAGCACCGCGACCGCTGCGGGCGCCAGCAGGTCCGCACCGGAGCTCGAGCGCAGCACGGGATCGAGTACGATTGGCGCCCGCGGCGCCTTGCGCCGGTAGACGGCGACCCATCGGGCGACGGCACGCACGACCTCGGCGTCCGCCAGCATACCGATCTTCACGCCCGCTATGGGGAAATCTTCGCTCAGGCAGGCGAGGGTTTCTTCGATAAAAGCGCCCTCAACGGCCTGGCTGCGCCGAACGCCCCGGGTGGACTGGACGGTAAGCGCCGTCGCGCAGGACACCCCGAACAGGCCGTGAGCGGCGAAAACTTTGAGGTCCGCGGTGATGCCGGCGCCGGACGAAGGGTCGAACCCTGCAATTGTTAAAAGAATCGGCGGCGCCGTCCGCATTATGGGAAAAGAAGAGCCACTGGCCTCGGAAGTGGGAAGAAAGTGCATGGAACCAGCCTACAAGCTGCTCAGGAAGCGGGGATATCGCCGATAAGGAGAAAGTACACACCTCGGAAAGACTTGCACACTCGCCGGAAAGCAAGAGATTTAACGGGAAAATAAAGCCGAAAGTCACCTTCTAAATGCATTTGCAGCTTTGACTTACGGGATTTGATCTGGTTCAATCTTCTGGGAGACTGAATGACACAACGCAGCCAGTATCGGAAGAGCGCCATGCGCCGCCTGTCAACCTACGCGGGTCTGGGTCTTGCCGGGATCGTTGCCTTGTCGAGCGCGAGTGTCACCTCCGCCAAGCCGCCTTCTCCCTCCATCTCCGTCGACAAGTCGAACCCGGCGCAGCCCGCAACTAAAAAGCACTGGTACCAGGTTGGACGCGCTTCGTGGTACGGCGGAGGCTTCCAGGGCCATGAAACCGCCAGCGGCGAAAACTACAACATGACCGACCTGACCTGCGCGCACCGCAGCCTTCCGCTCGGCACCCTGATCCGCGTGACCAACCTGATGAATCACAAATCGGTCGTGGTGCGCGTGAATGACCGTGGTCCGTTCCTGGCCAGCCGCGTGATCGATCTCTCTTATGCCGCCGCGCATTTCCTGGGCTTTGACGGCACGGCGAAGGTCCGCCTCGATGTTTTAAGCCACGGCACCCAGCTTGCCGACGTGCAGAACCCACTGCCCGTCATGGGCCACTAAAGTATCTCGCCTGAACGCATAATGGAACTGCCGGCCGAAGCGCGCGAGCGGATTATTCTCGCGCTCGACTTCCCTTCCGCCGCCTCCACCTTTCGTTTCCTTGAGTCCATCCAGACAGAACTGCCCGCGACCTTCCACCCACTCTGGGTCAAGCTGGGGCTGGAACTGTTTCTCGCGGAAGGTCCGGCGATGGTCGGCCGGTTGCGCGAGAGCGGCTACCAGGTCTTTCTCGACCTGAAGCTACACGACATCCCTAACACCGTCGCCGGTGCTGTGCGATCCATCCTGCCGCTCGACCCGGCGCTGCTGACGGTGCATGCGGTCGGCGGCCCCGAAATGCTTGCCGCTGCTGCTTCAGCCGCCGCCGGCTCGCCCACCCGACTGCTCGCGGTCACCGTTTTGACCAGCATGAACGCCGTCCAGTTGGCAGCGACCGGCGTGCCGCTGACGCCGGAAGCACAGGTTCAAGCGCTTGCCGTCCTCGCCCATAACAATGGCATTGATGGACTCGTCTGCTCTCCCCGGGAAACGGCCGCTCTCCAGGCAATGCTGCCGGGGTCGCACCTGGTGACCCCGGGTATTCGCCCGGGCGGCGCCGCGAGTGGCGACCAGCAAAGGGTCGCGACACCGACGGACGCGATCCGTGCAGGCGCCAGCCAGATCGTCGTCGGCCGGCCGATTACGGCCGTGGCTCATCCTGCTGTCGCGTGGAAAGCTATGCTGCTCGAAGTGGCCGGCGTCCTGGGGATGGAGAAATAGCGAGGGCCCGGCAGAGTGCCGGGCCCTCGCTGTTCATCTAAAAGTTACAGTTTTTCGTGGAAGTCGCACGCGGAGCAGGATATATACACGCCGCCCGGGGTGCCGCGCTCACGGTCCTTCACACGCTTCACGATGCGCGTCGCCTTGCTGCACTTGGGACAATCCGTGCTCTTCGCCGTGTCCATGACCTTCTTCCGGTCAGCCGTCTTCGCAATCTTCGCCATGCTGGTCCCTGCTCCTAAAAAATCGATGATGTGTGCGCGACGCCACCGGTAAAGGGCTCAACCTGCAAGGGGAGACCCGCTGGTGAAGTCTCAGCGCTCACACAAGTCTACACGACAGAATGCGCGATCAAGGCTGGTTCGGTACGTGACCGCTGCCCTGGGGGAACTGCACCGGCTGCATGGAAGGCTGCTGCGTGTTCTTGTCCTGCGGCAGCGCTTCGCCGGGTTTGCGCAGCGATGGCGGCGCGGGCGCGGCATTTTGGGCCGTTCTGTCCGCTTCTGTCCGGTCGCCCAGCTTGATCTCCCGTTCGTTCGCCGCCAGTCCCGGGGCTGTTTGCCAGTAGTCGCCCACCTCGTTGGCGGTGCGTAAGATTGGGCTGGCGCCGACCGCTGCTTCCTCCACGCGGGTCACGCGGTCATGCTGCAGCCGCACGAACTGCGTCTTTTCCGGGGGAACGCCATAGATCCACTCAGTGAATGGGCGTCCGCCGTCCTGCTCGCGCACCTTCTGCACCGGGGCACCCAGGGCGTGCAGCACCATCTCCCGGTCCATGCCGACCAGTACCCGGTGGTCAAGCACAGCCTGCTTGAGCAGCGGCGGCAATGTTTCGACGTACGCCTGCATCGGCGACTGTTCCCCGAAGCCGACGACCGGCGCGATCAGCGCCTTGACCTCATCCCCCGTGACATTGGGGACGCCGCCTGGGAAGATCAGGGTGAGGCGCGAGCCTGCGGCCTGCTCGCCATTGTCGCGGGCCATGGGCACCATGCCGCCGCCCGCGCCTATCTCAAGATGCCGCAGGTACTTGTGCGGCAGGTCCGGGCCGCCGTTGAACTCCAGAACCAGCCGGTCTTTCCTGAACGTGATCTTCGTCACCGAAACCCGCTCGCCCGGTCGCGCGGCGACGCCCTTGCTGTTCAGTTCGGCGACATAGTCTGAGCCGCCAGGCGTGAGCGCTCCGTTCGCGACCAGCTCAAGGCCTTTACTGGCGAGAGGCAGCGGGCGCATCGCGTAGCCCTGCTCCGCTTCCAGCGTCCGTTCCAGCCCCTCGAGGGTAAATGGGCCGGCATGCATCCTGGGCAGGTCGACATGGGTGGGTTCGAACTTGAGATAGCGGCCTTCCACCTGCTCAGTTCCCACGGTAAACACCTGCGCGCGGAGAGCGGGAGCAGCAGCCGCCAGGCCGCAAAGCAGTCCGACATCGAGCAAAGTGCGTCGCATACAAGCCATAGTCAGTCCCCAGGGAACGCCATCAGCATGCACCTGTTTGCTCCCGCTGCGCAAGTCGCTTCTGAACGACGGTTGACGCCACGGAATGTTGGCCGGTCAAGCGCTCAGGCGTCCGGCGGCAGCTCGGGTGACTCGGGTCCGGCGACCGGTGCGCCGGCCGGCGCAATCTGCACCAGGTGCGAGCCGGCAGGCGGAGCAGCGGAGGCCGGCCCCATTGCCTGTTCATGCTGTTTCTGAGCAGCCGGTGCGATATCGACCGGCATGCCCGCGCCGACGATCTCAGGTACGGCCCATTGAAAGCGCAGATCGCGCGTGGTGCGGGCCAGCACCACCAGAAGCACCAGCAGGACGATGGAGGCAATCGCGGAGCCTTCCGGGCCGTAACCGCCGCCCGTCAGCCAGGCTGGTCCATCGGTATAGGTTGAGATCATGGGAGAGAAATCCGTCAATCCGCTTACCGGCAGGCCGAACAGTACCGCCGTGCCGGCGCTCCAAGCAAAGTGCAGGCCCCAGCCGACCCAGAAAGCGCGCGTCCTCAAGTAGGCCATTGCCAGCAAAAATCCGAGCAGCAACGTCGACAGCATGCTGGCCCCACTGGATGCGGACGACCGCGCCAGCGTGAAGCCGACCGCCATCAGGATCGTAGCTAGCACCGGACCGGTCGCATCGATCAGCCGCTGGTACGCATACCCGCGGAACAGGACTTCATCGAGCAGGGTGGCCGCAGCCAGCACCAGGAGGTCCACAACAAGCGCACCCAGCGCGTCGCCCATTGAGCCGCTGAAGCTGACCAGCAGGCCGCCGATCAGCGCAACCGGCAGCACGCAGGCGATAATGCCGCCCCAGCCCAGTGCAGCGCCCAGCGCCCACTCCCGCCCGAAGCCTAAACGCCGGGGCAGGCCCTGCGCGGCGACCGGCTGACGCTGGTGCTGGCCCAGCATCCCCATGGCGCCAAACCCCGCCAGCACGAAGACAAGAAAAAAGATACGGCTGACCAGCGAGAACAAGGAAACAGGGGCCACCGCCAGCGCCACCCGCGCCGCGAACTGGTGGGCAAACCCGGCATAGAGACACGCGAGCAGAAACCAACTGAACGCCCGAAGGCGCCGCGAGGCAGCTGTTTTTCGCTGTGCCTGCAGCGTCCGCAGGTGTTCTTCTCTCCAGTCCACTACGGCTGCGCCTCCATACCGGTTTCTGCGTTAGCCGGCATAAAACTGGGCAATGTTGCGGAACCGGGCGTACCGCTGTTCCAGCAGTTGTGGAATGGGAAGCGCGCGGAGCGCCCCAAGATGCTCGGCAAACTTGTCCGCGAGCAGAACGGCCGCGGCTTCCGGGTCAGCGTGCGCCCCTTCCGCGGGTTCCGGCACAATGTCATCGATACAGTTGAGCGCCCGCACGTCGTCCGCGGTCGCCCGAAGCGCCTCGGCCGCCAGCGCCCGCCTGCCTGCATCGCGCCACATGATGGACGCGCAGGCTTCCGGTGAAATGACCGAATAGATCGCTTTCTCCAGCATCAGCACCCGGTCGGCAACGGCGAGTGCGAGCGCGCCGCCGGAGCCGCCTTCGCCGGTGATGACAGCAACGGTCGGCACCCTGAGCCGCGACATTTCGCGCAAGTTGCGCGCGATCGCCTCGGCCTGCCCGCGCTCTTCCGCGCCCAGGCCCGGATTGGCGCCCATCAGGTCGATCAGCGTAAATACCGGTCGGTTGAACTTCTCAGCCAGCTTCATCGCGCGCAGCGCCTTACGGTAGCCTTCCGGGTCCGGCATCCCGAAGCGGTGCGCGACCTTTTCCTTGGTCGTGCGGCCTTTTACGTTGGCGATAACCATCACTTCCTCGCCACGGAAGCGCGCGAAGCCGCAGCGGATCGCCGCGTCGTCGGCAAAGAGCCGGTCGCCGTGGATTTCGAGAAAGTCGGTAAAAATCTGCTCGACGAAGAACGCCGGGTCAGGCCGCTGCGGGTGCCGCGCCAGCTCGGTCTTGGTCCAGCGCTCCGGCGCGGGGGGCGATGCCTGTATTTCTGCCATCTTTTCGGTGGCCTTCTCCCGGGCGGTTCCGGGGCGTTTCGCGGGTTTACTCCCGGTCTTTTGAGCGATTTTGCTCGGCATTCCTGTGATTGTAGGCGTGGGTACGGAGCTAGTCCATTACCTGCACGGCGCCCCGGCCCAGCAGCAGCTCTGCCCGGTCGATGAAGGCCCGGTCGGCCGCGACCTGGAAGCCCGAGGGCTCAAGCACCACGCAGTACTCGCCCCGCTGCTCAAGGTTGATCATGACGCGGCCCGGCCCGGGCGAATCGCCGATCATGCCGTGCAGCTCCTTCAGCAGCGCGTCGCTTGCCACGTCAAGCTGCACCTTGATGCGCAGGTTCTTCGGTAGACGGACCTTGAGCTCCTCAATCGGCTGGATCGACGACAGGCAAAGCTTATTCGCGGCATCCTCCTCAGCGCGCAGCGAGCCGCGCACCACGACAGGCACCTCGATCTTGAGGCTCTCGGCCAGTGTCGCGTAATCCTTCGGGAAACAGATCAGGTCGATTTTGCCGACCGTGTCTTCCAGCTGCGCCTGCGCGTACAGTTCGCCCGAGCGCTTCGATTTCGCCACCTTGAGCCCGACAATCACGCCTGCGATCTGCACTTCGCCCTCAGCCCGCTCGCCGCGACGGGTCGGCGGCGGTGAAGGCTTCATTTCGAGCGCCGTCGAGGTGTCGACCACACCGGGCAGGTTGCGTAGCTTGTCCGCATACTTATCGAGCGGATGGCCCGAGACGAAGAATCCCAATACTTCCTTTTCGGCCTGCAGGCGCTCGTTCTCGTCCCAGTCCGGCACGTTGGGCAGCGCATCGGTAGAGGCCGTGTGTACCGGCTGGTCGTCGAAGATGCCGAACAGCCCATGCTGTCCGCTCGCGAGGTCGCGCTGTGCTTTCTGCGCGCGCTCGATCGCCCTGTCGGCTGCGGCCATCAGCTGCGCGCGTCGTCCGAACCCATCAAGCGCGCCGGCCTTGATCAGCGATTCGAGCACGCGCTTGTTCATCAGGCGCAGGTCGACCTGCTCGCAGAACTCCCAGTAGGTCGGAAAGCCTTTGCCCTTCGCCTCGGCGTCAGTTCGAGCCTGCAGGATCGAATCGATCGCATTGCGCCCGACGTTCTTGATCGCGGTCAAACCGAACCGGATCGCGCCCTCATTCGGCGTAAAATTCGCGCCGCTCAGTCGAACGTCGGGCGGGTCAACCGCGATGCCGATCTCGCGGCACTCCTTGATGTACTTCACCACGTTTTCCGGCTTCGAGATTTCGCTCGTCAGCAGCGCCGCCATAAACTCGACCGGGTGGTGCGTCTTGAGGTAGGCCGTGTGATACGCCAGCAGCGCATACGCCGCGGAGTGTGACTTGTTAAAGCCGTAGCCCGCGAACTGCTCCATCAGGTCGAAAACTCTTGTGACGATATCCTTCGGGAACTTTTTTTCGGCCGCGCCGGTGACGAAGCGCTCGCGCTGCTTCGTCATCTCTTCAAGGTTCTTTTTGCCCATCGCGCGACGCAGCAGGTCGGCTTCTCCAAGTGAGTAGCCGGCGACCGCATTCGCGATCTGCATCACCTGCTCCTGGTACACGATGACGCCCAGCGTTTCCTTAAGGATCGACTCCATTGGCGGCAGGTCGTATTCGACCTTGCGGCGGCCCCACTTGCGCTCGATAAAGTCGTCGATCATGCCGCCCTGGATCGGGCCTGGCCTGTACAGCGCATTCAACGCCGTCAGGTCTTCCACGCTGGTAGGCTTGTAGCGGCGCAGCACATCGCGCATACCGCCTGACTCGAACTGGAATACACCCGAAGTCAGCGCGCGATGGAAAACTTTTTCGTACGTCTCCTGGTCGTCGAGCGGGATGGTTTCGAGATCGACATCCACGCCGCTTTTCTTCAGCAGCTTCAAGCAGTCGTCGATCACGGTCAGCGTAGTCAGCCCAAGAAAATCCATCTTGAGCAGGCCCAGCTTCTCGATCGCTTTCATGTCATACGCGGTTACAATTTCCTCGTTCTTTGAGCGCGACAACGGCACCAGGTCGGTCAACGGCCGCGGCGCGATCACGACGCCGGCAGCATGGACGCCGGCGCCGCGCACCAGCCCTTCCAGCTTCAACGCGGTGTCGATCACCTCGCGCATCTGCGGGTCCTTGTCGTAGGCCTCCTGCAGTGGCGGAGAATCTTTCAATGCCTGCGCGATGGTGATGCCGATGGTCGGCGGAATCAGCTTTGCGATGCGGTCCACGTCGCCGTAGGGCAGATCGAGCGCGCGGCCTACATCCTTGATCGCGGCCTTCGCCGCCATGGTGTTGAAGGTGATGATCTGCGCGACCTGCTCGCGCCCGTACTTGCGCGTGACGTAGTCGATCACCTCGCCGCGCCGGTTCATGTCGAAGTCGATGTCGATATCGGGCATCGACACGCGTTCAGGGTTCAGGAAGCGCTCGAACAGCAGCGCATTCTGCAGCGGGTCGACGTTGGTGATGTTCATCACGTACGCAACGAGAGACCCGGCAGCCGAGCCGCGGCCCGGGCCCACGGGAATATCCTGCTCTCGTGCATAGCGGATGAAATCCCACACGATCAGGAAGTAACCCGGGAACTTCATCGCCTTGATGCAGTCGATCTCGCGCTCCAGCCGCGCGTGATAGTCCGTAATGGGCGACCGCAGCAGGCCCTTGTCCTGCAGGTGCTTGACGGCTGTTTCCATGCGCACGCGGAAGCCGTCGCGGCATACCTGCTCGAAGTAACTATCGACCGTATGCCCGGCCGGCACGGCGAACTCCGGGAAAGGGTTCTCGACCTTGTTCAGTTTGAGCTGGCAGCGCTCAGCGAACTGCATGGTGCGGCTCACCACCTGCGGCGCGTGCGAGAACACCTGCTCCATCTCCGCGGCTGTTTTGACATAAAACTGGTCGGAGTCGAACTTGAACCGCTTCGGATCATGGATCGAGCCGGCGGTCTGTACGCACAGCAGCACCTCGTGCGCGTGGTGGTCATCCTCGCACAGATAGTGGCTATCATTGGTCGCGATAAGCGGGATGTCGAGTTCCTTTTCCAGTCGAAAAAGATCCGCGTGGATCTTCTTTTCAAGCTCGAGACCCTGGTCCTGAATCTCCAGGAAAAAATTGCCGCGACCGAAGATGTCCTGGTACTGGCTCGCGGTCCGCTTCGCGCCCTCGTAGTTGTCTTTCATCAGGTGCTGCGAGAGCTCGCCTGCGAGGCATCCCGAAAAACCAACCAGGCCGGAAGCGTGTTCCGCGAGGTACTTCTTGCTGATGCGCGGCTTGCGATAGAACCCGTGCAGCGATGCCTCGCTCGTAATGCGAACCAGGTTGCGATAGCCTTCTTCATTTTCCGCAAGCACCAGCAGGTGGTTGTAGTCGTCGCCCTGCGGATCGGCCCGGTGGTCTTCCTTCTGGCAGACGTACAGCTCGCAGCCGAGGATCGGCTTGATGCCCTGCTTCTTCGCGGCTTCGAAAAAATGAACCGCCCCGTAAATGTTGCCGTGGTCAGTGATCGCGACCGAGGTCTGTCCGATGTCCTGGACGCGCGTGATCAGCTTGTCGACGTCGCAGGCGCCGTCGAGGAGCGAGTAATCGGTGTGGAGGTGCAGGTGTGTGAACTCAGCCATGGGTCTGCGCTTAGTGTAGTTCTTCGGACCGAAAGCCGGGCGAATGGTCGAAGATGTGGATGCTTCGGAAATCAGGGACGGCTATGGAGCTATCTCGGTTTAAGCTTGCTGCCTCTCAGGCTTGCCGATACCATTTCCGCATGGCCGCGCAAGCACCGCTGATTACGATCGAGGAGTATCTGAGGACCAGCTATCGGCCCGACGTCGAGTTCATCGACGGCCACCTCGGGGAGAAGCCTTCGGGGACATGGGACCACAGCAGGTTACAGATGCTGATTGGAGGCTGGTTTCTTCGGCACGAGCAAGAGTGGGGAGTGCAGGTTGTCGTCGAGATCCGCACTCAAGTCTTGGAGACTCGGGTGCGCCTGCCCGATGTCGTCGTGGATTGGGCCGGGCCGCACCCGCCGGTGCTGGTGCAGGCTCCCCTGCTTGCAATCGAGGTGCTCTCGCCCAGCGACAGCTACTCGGAGCTGCACAAGCGGGCCAAGGACTATCAAACCATGGGCATCCGGCACATCTGGCTCATCGACCCCGAAACGCGGACGGCGCAGACCTGCGAGAGCGAGTTTTGGGTCGAACGGGAGCGTTTGGAAGTCGAGGGAACTGCCATTTACATGGATGTAGTCGCCCTATTCGCGGCGCTTGAGACAGGCGACGCGCTGTAGCAGACGGATGCACAGCCGATCAGATACATACTGAGCTAGTATTCGCTTTCGTCGGTCGTCGCGTCGCGCTTTCGTGCAATCAGTAAACAGCATTCGCTTTTAGATCACGATTCAACGTCTCAGGCATGCAGCAGCTGCATCCGCGACGTGCTCCAACTCCTCGCGCGTGGTCAGGCAATCCGGACACACCCGCACCCGCCCGTCGCGCTCGTCCACAACGATGCCCTGCTCCGCGAGCGTTTGTACGATCTCCCCGGCGCGCGACGTCGTGACGGTCAGAAACGCGCCATGCGCCGCATCGCCTCCCACGCTCGCGATCCCGCGCTCTGCCAGCAGCTCTTGCAAAAGCTGGAGTTGCTCGAGCGAGTATGCGCGCAGGCGCTCGACCCCGACGGCCCGCGTGAAGGTTAGGCCGCTGCGCGCCTGGTAGTACGTCAGCACCGGGGGCGTTCCGTCCAGCCAGCCGTCGCCGCCCTTGCGCAGCGCCGGGCCGTATTCTCGCCATGGACTGCTGCCGGTTTCCTGCGCAAACCAGCCTGAGTCGTGCGGCACACCATCGGCCCGATGCGGCGCGAGCGCGAGGAAAGCAGCGCCCGGACCGCCACGCAGGTACTTGTAGCAACCACCGATCAGATAATCACAACCTAACTCGGTCATAGCAATCGGTAGCACTCCGAGCGAGTGATAGCAGTCCACGAGCAGTTCGGCTCCCACACTTCGGCAAGCATCCGAGAGCGCGGCGAACCCGTCGAAAACTTGCCCGTCCGCATAGAAGACATGCGATAGAACGACGAGCGACACATAGGGTTCCCTCCGCAGCCCGTCGATGACTCGATTGGGAGACCAGCGACTATCAGCAGCCGGCGCGGCAAACACAACCCGCAGACGCCCTAATGCCTGATACTGCGCCAGCACCACCGAGACCGAGGCAAACTCCTCCCGGGTCGTCAGCACCGTAGCTCCCTCGGGCAGGGTGTTCAGCACCGCTCGCAGCGCCTGCCCCGCGGAGGTCTTCGGCACCACGCAATCCGCGCGCGGCAGCCCCAGCAGGCCAGCCAGCGCGGACCGGTAGGCCTGCTCCTCCGCAAGCCACGGCGCCCAGGCGTCGCGCAGCCCTCGGGTCCAGTGCGCTGCTCCTTCCGCCAGGTCGAGCGACATCCGGTCGAGGGGGCGACCCAGCGTATGGTTCGCAAGGTAATTCGCTCCGCCGGCGAGCGTCTGCGAGAACAGCGGCCGTAGCCATTGCCGGACGGCCGCCTCCGTCAATGGCCCGGCGCCAAGCCCTGCCATGGCTTGCTCCATCACGACCTGCTGCATCACGAGGCAAGCTCCGCCTGCGGAACGCCGGGCTCCAGGTGGTGTGCCAGGCGCCCGATCGTAAGCCCCTGCACGACGATCGAAAACACCACGACGACATAGGTGATGGTCAAGAGCAGTCCTCTTTCCTGCGATGCGGGCAGCGCCAGCGCCAGCGCGACGCTAATGGCGCCGCGCATGCCGCCCCAGGTCATCAGCGTCAGCATCCGGCCGAGCTTTCTACACACGCCCAGCCTCGGCAGCATCACCAGCACCACGCTGGCATACCGCGACAGCAACACCAGCGGAACAGCACACAGGCCGGCCAGCAGAAACGGCAGGTGCAGCGGCACCACCACCAGTTCCAGCCCCAGCAGCAGAAATAGCAGCGCATTCATAATGCTGTCCGTCAGGTCCCAGAACTTGGCGACATACTCCTGCGCCGGCTCAGAAAAGACAGCTTTGTGCAGCCTGCCGCCGAGGACCAGTCCTGACACAACTGCTTCGAGCGGCGCGGAAACATGGATGGCATCCGCGAGCGCATAGCCTCCCATCGCGAGCGCGAGCGTCAGCAGAATCTCAGACCGGTACGCTTGGGTAAACCGCAGCAGCGCCGCCACCAGCAGGCCCAGCACGATACCCAGCAGGATGCCCCCGCCTGCCTGGCGCAGCAGCAACCCTGTAAAGCTGGCAAAGCCCGGCAGCTTTCCGCCCTGGGACGACTCAAGCAGCGCCACGAACAGGACCGCGCCAACCGCATCGTTAAAGAGCGCCTCGCCTGAAAGCTGTGACTCGAGCGCGGGCGACACCCCGGCCCTGCGCAGGATCGCGAGCGCCGCCACCGGATCGGTCGGCGACAGCAAAGCCCCCAGCAGAAGCGCGCCGGCCAGCGGAAACGTAAGCCCCAGCAACGGCATCACCAGACGGCACAGCGTCGCGATCAGCAGCATGGAGGCGACGGTGGTCACGCTCGCTAAGGCGAGCACCACCCACTTCTGGTTCGAGAGCTGCGAGGCGTCCAGGCCAAGCGCGCCTGCGAACAGCAGAAAGGCGAGCATGCCGTGCAGCACCAGGTGGTTGAAGTTGATGCCGGCCACCAGCGCGATGAAGTGCCCGGCGACCGCGGCCGAGTGTGCGCCGGCCAACTTGCCCGCGATCAGCAGCCCAGTGGCAAGCAGCAGGGACAGCAAAGTCATGCCGATCGCCGGAGGCAGACGCACCAGGCGATGGTTAGCGACGGAAAGCAGCGCCGCTACCGTGATGAGAATGCTCGCCAGCGCGAAGGCGTTCATGATGTCTCATTCTGGCAGAACATCTTTGTCTCGCCGCAATTTTGCGGCAACGCGGCATGGGATAGGGGCCGGCAAACCGCTTCTGCAGGACGCCCGGGAAGTGTTTGCTCTTCATTCGCCTTTTGCTATACTCAGCTTCGGAGCAGGCAACCTTGCGCTCCACGGCAGTGCGGAAGTGGTGAAATGGCAGACACACCATCTTGAGGGGGTGGCGCCGAGAGGCATGGGGGTTCAAGTCCCCCCTTCCGCACCAGAAAAGCTTCACGTTTTGCGGCGTACCCATCAGCCCATCTCAAGGAACAAGCGAACCGGCCTATGATCATCCTGCTTACCGTTATTCACGTCCTGCTCTGCCTCTTTCTGATCGGTATCATCCTGTTGCAGCAGGGTAAAAGCGCGGACCTTGCGAGCGCTTTCGGCGGCCAGGGTTCACAGACGGCATTCGGCCCGCGCGGAGCCTCCAATATCCTGTCAAAGTCAACCACCTGGTGTGCGGTTGCATTCATGATCACCACCATCAGCCTCTTCGTGCTGATGCAGCACGCCGCCGGCACGGGCCACTCGGTTCTCGAGGGCACGCAGACCCACGTCCTACCTGCGAAAAAGTAAATCGTACGATTTTCCAAAGTATAAAAAGGAGGCCGGTCGGCCTCCTTTTTCACGTGTGTCCGCGTTCTCAAAGAGTGCGCGGCGTCTGCCCATGGCGGCCCAGCAGCTCCTGGATGTCAGTCGCGGTCTTAGATCGCCACGACTCTTCACTGCTGACCGTCGCGGCCGGGGCGCTGCTCGTCTGCGTTTCCTTGTACACGTAGGAGAGCACGCGGTCCTCCGGCTCATCTACCCACTCGTTCCCTCTGCCCTGCACCCTGGTCGATCCCCGCACCCAGCCGCCCGGCGTCAGGTGCCACTCAGTCCACTCGTTTCGCAATGCCATGGAACCATTATGCAAAATCGCGCCGGATTGTTTGCAGCCGTTCCGCTTCGTCGACAATGGGACTATGTCCGCTTTCGTGCGCGAAACCTTTCCCGTGGGCCTGCTGGCCTGCAACTGCACCCTGCTCGGCGACCCGGCGACGGGCGAAGCCATCGTCATTGATCCGGGTCTCGCCGATGATCCGGGTCTCGCCGAGCGCGGCGGCCCTGCCTTTCTGCTCAGGCGCCTCGGCGCACTTGGGCTGAGGCTCACGCAGATCCTCATCACACATGCCCATATCGATCACGTGGGCGGCGCGCTTGCGCTTAAGCAGGCGACCGGTGCGCCCATCCTGATGCACCAGGCGGACCTGCCCTTGCTAGGCATGATGGAGATGCAGGCCGGCTGGCTCGGCATCGCTCCGCCCGCAACAGCCCAGCCGGACGCCAGCGCAGAAGACGGCCTACGCGTCGGTTTCGCCAGCCTGCCCGGCGAGATCCTGCACACGCCCGGCCACTCTGAAGGCAGCATCTGCGTCCATTTCCCCGGCGCCGGGCTGCTGGCCGCGGGCGATACGCTGTTTGCCCGCTCCATCGGCCGCACCGACCTGCCCGGCGGCGACGGAGGAAAAATCCTGCGCTCCATCGAGGCACGCCTGATGCCGCTGCCTCCGGAGACCCTGGTCATTCCGGGTCACGGAGTCGAAACGACGATCGGCGCCGAAATGGAGAGCAATCCCTTTCTGAGAGCGCTTGGCAGGCGATAGGTTCAGCCGGCTTCAGCCAACAAGCGCTTAATACCCGCCGCAAACACCGCCGGCTCCGGCAGCAGGCTCAGCACGATCCAGCCCTCCGGGCCGAAGCCGAAGGCCGACCCCGGATGCACCAGCACCCCGGTACGCTGCAGCAGGCGAATCGCCCACGCCTCGTCCGGACCCAGGGTCGGGAGCCGCAGCACCGCATACCAGCCGCCTTCAGCCTGCAGCCGTGACGCCTTAGTGCCGGCGAGCAGAGCGTCCAGCAGGCGCAGGTTCGCCCGCACACGCTCCCGGATCTGCTGCTGCACCCCATCGCAACCGTGCAGCCACGAAGGCAGCGCCTGCTGCGTCGGCGCGCTGACGGAAAGGTAGGTATCGGCGATGACCTCAAGGCGGGTACGCGCTTCTTCGACCAGCCCGGGCGGCCCCAGCATACCGAGCCACGAGAGCTTCATCTGCGGCATGGCCGCGATCTTGCTCATGCCGCTCAGCACGAACGTAAGCACCGGGTGCGGCCCGGCGGCGATGCTCCGCGTTTTCATACCAGGCCATGCGTAGTCGAGAAAAACCTCATCGACAACCAGCGCGAGGCCGTGCCGGAGGCAGAGCCGCTCAAGGTCCGCGCGCTCCTCCTCGCTGATGAAGTGTCCGGTCGGGTTGTTCGGATGCACCAGCATGATCGCCCGTGTGCGTGGGCCGATCAGCCGTTCCAGCGAGCCCGGCTGCACCTGCCAACCGTGCTCATAAACCAGCGGGTACTCCACCAGCCGAACATCGTTCAGCCCGGCCAGGTAGCCGAAGAGCGGGTAGCTCGGCGTAGCGATCAGCACCTCATCGCCTGGGTCGCACAGCAGCCGGAATAGGAAGCTGTAGGCCTCGCTGGTGCTCGTCGTCAGGCATATCCGGCCAGGATCGAGCTCCGCTCCATGCCGTCGGTAGTAGCCGCTCACGGCTTCCCGCGCTTCCGCGCGTCCGAACGGCTGCGGGTCATATATCAGCGAGCCCGTCTGGCTCAGGGACTCCAGCAGCGCCGTCGCGTCCACCGTAAAGCCGCAGCGCGTCGGATTCGAGGCTGTCAGATCCAGCAGCGGTAACCCCTCCGCGATGCGGGCGGCGGCGGCGATTGCTAAAGGCGCCTCATCCCTGTCCCAGCCTGTACGCGCGGAAAAGTGCAAGCGGTTCCCTCCTGGCCCGCTTCCATTCTCCCGCATAATGGAAGGGAGTTCCGAGGTGGGAATGAAACTGGATGCAGTGATTTTCGATTACGGCATGGTGCTGAGCACGGCGCAGGAGGCGGCCCCGCTCGCCGCGCTGAAGCAGATTACCGGGCTCGACGACCAGGCCTTCGATACGCATTACTGGCGGCATCGCCACTCTTACGATCTCGGTACCTTGAACGGAATCAGCTTTTGGCGGACGATCTCAGAAGAAGCCGATCTCAGCCTTACCGCTGCCGAAATCGAACGGCTGATTGAGAACGATGTGCTGATGTGGAGCACGCTGAACGAGCCCATGCTGCGGTGGGTGGACGCGATCCAGGCCTCGGGCCTGCGAACCGCCATCCTGTCCAACATGGGCGAGGAGCTGCTGCGCTACATGCGGCAGGAGTTCGGATGGCTGGGCCGGTTCGACCACCACACCTGGTCCTGCGAACTGGGCATCGCGAAGCCGGACCCGGAAATCTATCGATACACCTGCGCCAAGCTCGGCGTCGAGCCGCAGAACGCGCTTTTCCTCGACGACAAGCCTGAAAACATTCGCGCTGCGGAGTCCGTCGGGCTGCAGGCCATCCAATTCACTACTGTCGAGGCTCTTCAGCAGACGCTCGACCGGCGCGGACTACTCGCAGCGCTTCCCTCACCGGTGCAAAGCATTCGCTAACAAACGAACAGGGAAAAAGGGCTTCGCAGCCCTTTTCCTCCGTTCTGCCCACCTGCCGGGAGCGCTGCCGCTTTAGTTAGAGCAAGCAGCGGTAATGCTTCCCGGGTTGACTGCAAGCTGAGGCAGGCCCAGCACCTGGTGGTAGGTATTGTTCTGGATACAGATAGGAGCAATATCCGTAAACCCCGGATCGGTGATGTAGTTGGAAACCGAGAACCCTGAAACATTGTAAGTATTGCCCCACACGTTGAACGGCGCGGCAGGATTCAAGGCAGTCTGGTCCGGGATAAGTGCCAGTGGGATAGATATACTCACCCCCGGCATATTGAAGGTGTTATTCGTGATGCTTCCCGAATAGGCTTCAACGCCGGTAATCGTCTGGTTTCCGAGATAGGTGAAAGTATTGCCGGTCACGCTCGCTGAATCAAAGTGGCCCAGCTGCAGGAGGAACGGCGCAAGGAACGTCGACGTTATTTTCATCGTATTGTTATCGACATCACCCGCTACCTGCGAGTCGTACGAATCGTAGGAGAGATCATGGTTCGGCCCATTGCTGAAAGGGTTATTGCCGTAGGCCGTTCCCATCTTGATAATACTGTCCTGCATTTGATTGCCACTGATGACGTCATCGGTAGTCTGGTCGAGAAAGATCGACGCGTTGTAAAGCTGGTTATTTTTGAAAGTGAAACCGGACGAACCTTCGGTGCCATAGATACGCGCCATCGATGAATACATCTCTGCGCCCGGCGCTGCATAGCCAACGATGAAATTGTTAATGAAGCTTACATTCGTAAACTGGTCGTACTCATCCGTGGCGCCGTAGGAAACATCACCGGTTCCGAAACCCCAGCCGGAGTTCTGAATCGTTACGTCCCTTTTGAACCCGCCGCCGTATGGACCATGCCCAACGAAGCCGTTGATGAAGACCGAGTCGATCGTCAGACCGTATATCATGCCGGTTGTCAGGATGGGGTTGGTCGTGTTGATCAGCATGTTCTTCATCGAGAGGTCATGAGGAACCGTCGGCATCTTGACCAGGCCGAATGAATCGATTCCGTCGTCAAAATAACGCTTGGACGTCGGATAAACAAGGCCGATCGAGTTTCCGTCGACCGAGGCTACCGTATTCAGTTCAGAAAAGTGACACTCGTTCGGCGTGTTCTTCACATCCTGGCAGGGCGCGCCCGAGAACGAACCCGAGTACAGCCAGATATCGTCTCCCGGGCTGAATGCGGGAGAGCCATCCGCCAGAACAATCTTGGTCGCACCCTTGTCCACGTTCTGCATCTTGATCACGCCCGTATAGTCATTTGGACGCTGGCGAAAACCCGCTGCAAGCAGCGTTGCCATGCTTCCATGGTCGGGAGGCACGTTGATGACCGAACCGTTACCGGTACCCTGCAGGTGAATGTGCCCCGTCGAATTGGTCGGAATGTTCAGGTAGCTGTAGATGCTGTACCAGGCGTCCCCTGAGACAGCGTACGTTGGCACCGGGTTTGCACCGGTTCCGGTCACCACGAAGACCGGGCGCTGAATGAGGTACGTGCCGGCTCCAATCTGAATCGTACCCCCGCCTGCAGCCGACGCCGCATTGATTGCTGCCTGGAAAGCTGCAGTGTCATCGTGAAGGATCTGTGCATTCGTCACAGACGTCGGCAGTACAGCCGCGGTCGTGATCTGGTTGCCCTTCACCGCTGTGACTGTGGTGTAAAGATCTTCGTTCTTGGAAAAGTTCATGCTGCCCGTAGGCACATTGTTCGGCCAGCCTCCGCGGGTACCGGGGCGCTGCCCCACATCCATCGCGGCTGCTCCGTATCCGGCAACCGAAACCAGCTGAAATGGGCCGCCGTCCTGCGACACATACCAAAGAAACGCAGGCGATGGGCCAACGTTTGTATCGGCGAGTGTGAGCTGGTTCCACGCAGCAGGAAAGGTAAGCGCGGGCTGATTGCTAACGCATGCCTGCGGGCTCGGCGCGCCGACGCCTTCAAGCGGATCCGCTGTGACGACTTCGTAACAGTTGCTGTGGTTCCCGGTGGCCGTGCCTTGCTTTGTCACGATTGGCGCGGCCTTCGCCGATTTCACAACCGAAACCGGACCGCCTCCGACAATGTGGATTCCTTCTCCGACCGTAAAGTCAAAGGTATTGACACAACCGGTAAGCGTTTGCGTGCCGGCAATGGCGGAACACCTGCCGGCGGTATTGCTGGCGGATGCGCTGTAGCTGCTTACGTTGAAAACCGGTAGCGCTGTCGAGCCGGCGGACTGGCCGAGTGCCGGCAAGCCGGCAATGGCGAACGATACGCCGGAAAAAGCGACAAGCGTTGTGGTCGTTTTGATGATCCTATGCATACGCGAAAACCTGCCTCTCAAAGTGGAGTGCGAATGAACCGGGAGCAAGGGCAACCTTGCAAAAGGTGCCGACCTGCGCCTCGACTGCAACAGCATCGTGCGGTAAAGCGAATATTCCTGCGAGATAACCCAAATGAGGCATGTTACTTTTTTTGACTAACACTAAAGTGGGAATACTTCTGTCTATCTACCCCAAAGGGGGTACATGACTAAGAAAGCGGAGAAGTATAGATTGCACGTTGAGCAGTCCAGGAGCTGTTTTAAGGCTGCTCTAACTTGTGAACGGAGTTTTACTATAGGGTCTGCAAGGCCCTGATACTTACCTTTGGATTGATATGCGAGTTACTAAAGTCCTGAAGAGCGGAGGCATAACATTTAGACGAATTGTGATGGCAACAACTCAAGGAGCTGCTTCGTGAAGATGTTCCGGCAAAAAATAATTTTCGGGAGCGAAACATAAGGCGATGCGGTTTCTTCGATTGTGGAGTGGGCCATGCGCCTGTACATCGGCCCCGGCGTTGACTTCAGCAACGGGGCGAACAGTGCCGGGCACGGCGGCAAATGGTCGTAACCGGTCGACACTCGCTGCCGGCATTCTGCATACTGACGCTCAAGCGCGAGGTGTCGCCATGCTGTCCAGGTCCACGCTCACCATGAAAGCCAGGTCGATCCGCTTTCTCGTCCTGCTTGTTCTCACGCTCCCCGCAGGCTCGCTGCCGGCACAAGTCTCGGGCAAAGCCGTAGCGCCGCCGTCGGCAACGATCACGCTTAGAGTTGTGGCGACGGATGGAGCGGGTCAGCCTGTCTCCGGCCTGACCCGGCAGGATTTCAGGGTGGAGGATAACCGCACGCCCACCTCGATCCTCGACTTCAAGGCGCTGCCGGCGCCATCCGGCGGTGCTTCTGCCGAGCAGGTCCTCTTCGTGGTCGACGAAGTCAACACGGATTTTATCGATGTGTCGAGAGCACGCAGCGAGCTCAGCCATTTTCTGCGCCGCAACAACGGCAAACTTGCCTTGCCTGCGACGATCCTCATCCTGGATGACAAGGGCGCACGGTTCAGCGGAGAACCTTCGCTCGACGGCAATCTCATCGCGAACGAGTTCGATAAGGCGTCGCAGGGTCTGCGGACCATTCGCCGGTCGGCCGCCTTCTATGGGGCCGTCGAGCGCCTGACGCTTTCCCTGCGGGCGTTGACCTCGCTCACCAAGTACGAGTCGACGCGCCCCGGACGCAAGCTGGTGGTCTGGCTCGGCCCAGGCTGGCCCTACTTGGCCTCACCCGGCGCCAACTACAGCGCCAGGGACCAGCAGAACAACTTCGCCACGGTCGTCGACCTCTCCAATTCGCTGCGCACCTCGGGCATTACCCTCTACAGCGTCGATCCGCGAGGCACGAGCGACGCCCTCGGCTTCCAGACGACCTACTATCGGGGCTACCTGAAGGGTGTCCGTAAAGCGTCTGACACAACCTTGTCGAACCTCGGCTTGCAGGTGCTGGCCTACCAGAGCGGCGGACTGGTTCTCAACTCGTCGAACGCCGTCGAGAACGAGATCGCCCAGTGCGCCGCGGACGCGCGGAGCTACTATGTGCTGACTATCCCGGCGGCGGACGCCGAGGGCGCTGTTCGCTATCACGCACTCAGTGTGCAGGTGGCAAAGCCCGGGCTCGCGGCCCGCACCAGCACGGGCTACTACACGGCGCCATGAGTGGGCGCCGTCGCGCGCCTACAGGTGTGTCGTTTTCTGGAACTCGGGAATCGGCACCTGCTCGACAATTTCGACACCGAACCCCTGCAGCGCGGGAACGTGCGTGCGCGTGTTTGAGAGCAGGCGGATTCGACGGATTTGCAGGTCTGACAGGATCTGCCCTCCCATCCCAACCTCCCGCAGAATCCGCCCCTGCACCGCGACCTGCGGCTCCGTACCCCGCAGATCGCGGTGCAGCAGGATACGCCCCGGGATGCCGGGGGCGACCGGGCCCGCGTCGATGTCGAATCCGCGTCCGCCATTGTGCAGGTAGATCAGCGCGCCGCAGCCTGCCTCTGCGATGGCGCGCAGCGAGCGATCCACGCTGCCGCCGCAGTCGCACAGGCTCGATCCGAAGACCTCGCCTGCCAGACAGTGCGAATGCACACGAACTAGCACCGCGGGCTCATCCCCTTCCGGCTGCGCCACGCTTCCGCGCACCAGCGCAAGGTGGCTCTCGCCCCCGTTCACTTCACTCTCATAGGCGATCATCTGGAACTCGCCGTAGGCTGTCGGGAGCGTCGCCTCGGCTACGCGAACAATATAGCGTTCATGCTGTAACCTGTAGCGGATCAGCTCCGCGACTGTCAGCATCTTGAGTCCGTGCGTCCGGCAGAAAGCGACCAGGTCAGGAACCCGCGCCATCGAGCCATCGTCGTTCATGATCTCGCAGATGACGCCGGCAGCCTTCAACCCTGCCATGCGGGCCAGGTCGACGGAAGCTTCAGTCTGCCCGGCGCGCACCAGCACGCCGCCCTTGCGAGCGCGCAGGGGAAAGATGTGTCCCGGACGGGCCAGGTCCGCCGCGGTCGAAGCAGAGTCGATCGCTACCTGGATCGTGTGTGCCCGGTCGGCAGCCGAGATGCCTGTGGTCACGCCTTCTCGGGCTTCAATACTCTCGGTGAAAGCAGTGCCGAAACGGGAGGAGTTCGCGGCCGTCATAGGCCCCAGGCGCAGGTAGTCCGCCCGATCTTCCGTCAGGGTGAGGCAGATCAGTCCGCGCCCCCATTTCGCCATGAAATTGATCGCCTCCGGCGTCACGAACTCGGCAGCCAGGGTCAGATCGCCTTCATTCTCGCGGTCCTCATCATCGACGACGACCACCATATGCCCCGCGCGAAACTCCTCAAGCGCGTCTTCCACAGTCGTGAATGGACTACCCATACCGCTCACTTCCCTCTTGCCCTGCCAATTGAAAAAGGCCGCCTTCCGGCAGCCTTTTTGTATGATCCACATTTCCTGATTTACAGGGTCGACTCGATTTCGAAGCCCCAGGCTTCCAGCAGAGCCTCTGGAATGTACTTGGAGTTGCGATTCCGGCGGGCCCACTCGCGAAGCCGCGTGGAGCGCTCGTACTGGTCGGGAGTCAGCTTGAACTCTTTGACCACCTGTTCGAATGAGGTCACCGTGGGCACGACCGGTCCGATCGGTTCCGGCTTGCCCCAGTTTGGATTGCCGCGACGCTTTGCCATCCTTGGTTTACACCCCTTGCCTGCGCGCCTGCCATAGCCTTACATTTTCATGCTAAACGCGCTGATTTCTACTATTTTACGCAGCTTTTCTTCCAATTTCAATAGAGCGCGATTTCGACTACTTCTCCGCTTGCGCGTAGAAGGATCGAAGGTCCTCCCGCAGCTGCCGCAGCGCGTCCACATTGAGGTAGACCATGTGCCCAGCCGGATAGTACGTGAAATGGACATTCTTCTGAAGCGCGGGCGTCAGCATCATGTGGTTCAGCTCGTACTCGGTGGCAAAGAACGGTGTCGCGAGGTCGAACCAGCCGTTGGCGGAGAGCACCTGCAGCTTCGGGTTTTTGCGGATGGTGTCGGCCAGGTCGCCGGCGACGTAGGGCAGCTGCTCTGCCCGGGCCGCCCCGTAGCCGCCGCCCGCCGGCTTATGGTGCCAGTCCCACTCGCCAATCGTGTCGGCGCTCAGTTTGTATTCGTCCGTTGACTGGAACTTGAGTTCCCGGCTCAGGTAATCGTGAATCGCCGAAACATAGGCGCCGGAGATCCCCGTATCCGAGGGGTCGTAGGTCGGATTCTCGCCGGCGTCGTCGGGTTCCGTTCCTTCGAACCTCGCGTCGTAGCGACCCATCACGTCACCCTCGCCCCGCAGAAGCTCGCGCCGGAAGCGTGTCGGGTTGATCCGCAGCTTTGTTTCCTTGATGTACGCGACCGGCAGTCCGGTGAAGTGGTTGAGCTTCTCCGCGATCTCGTCAAAGCGCGCCGGCGGCAGCTTGTCCCCCTCTGCCAGCGCCTCGGCGTAATCACCCCGTGCAAACACCCGGGCTTCCTCGACAAACGCCTTCATGTCCGGGGGCATTTGGGGCAGCTTCTTGTGGTAACACGCGATAGCGGCGTAGGACGGCAGGTAATTGACGTAGGAGACCTCGAGCCCGGCGCCGATCGAAGCGTTGTAGTTCAGCACCGACGAGAGCAGCGTGATGCCGTTGAGCGCCACGCCGTCCTGCTGCAGCACGGCTGAAAGTCCGGCCGAACGGGTGGTCCCATACGATTCGCCGAAGAGAAACTTGGGCGAGTTCCAACGTTGATTGACAGTCAGGTAGCGCTCGATGAACTTTGAAAAGGCGCGCAGGTCCGGGTCTACCCCCGCGAAATCCTTGACCGTTCCCTTGCCCACGGCGCGCGAGTAGCCGGTCAGCGGCGCGTCGATGAACACCAGATCCGACTGGTCCAGCAGTGAATACTGATTCGGAACCACCTGGTACGGCCCCGAGCCTGTGGCGTTCGGTGAGTCGCTGATGACCCGCACCGGCCCGACCGAACCCATGTGCAGCCACAGCGTCGCCGATCCGGGGCCGCCGTTGTAAAGAAACGTCACCGGACGCGATTTTGCCTCGGCGCCGTCCTGCGTGTAGGCCGTGTAGAAGATCGATCCGTACGGCTTGTCCTCATCGTTGCGGATCAGCAGTGTTCCAGCCGTGGCGGTGTAGTGAATCTGCCTGCCGTCCAGCGTGATGGTGTGCGAGGTCACCGACGAGCGCTCGACCGGGTCTGCCTCTTCCGGCTTCTGCGGCGGCGGGTGCCCCTGTTCGTCCGTGTGGGTCGCTGGCTCAGCCGGGGGAGACTGCTGGGCGTGGAGCAGCGAGATAGACACGAAACTGGCAGCGGCCAGCAGAAGCGCGGCACGGACACGAAGAGACTTGATCAAGTGTTTCCTCAGGAGGAGGGTTCGCCGGGGCGGGCAGCTATCATCGCACCAGACCGGGCGGTTGCACCGATCATTGCATACAATCCGGCTCTGGACCAGACCAGTTTGAGGCCGGGAATGCCTAGGTGCCGGTTCCCTTGATCACTACCTGGGCGGTCCGCAGCAGGATCTTCAGGTCCAGCCAGAAGCTCCAGTTCTCGACATACGCCGTGTCCAGGGCAATGTAGCGGGCGAACGAGGAGTCATGCCGAGCTTGAACCTGCCACAGGCCGGTCAGGCCCGGCAGCACTTCCAGCCTCCTGAAATGCTCGAGCGCATACTTTGCCACTTCGCTTGCGATCGGGGGCCGCGGGCCTACGATGCTCATTTCGCCGCGCAGCACATTGAAGAACTGCGGCAGCTCGTCGAGCGAGTACTTCCTCAACACGCGCCCCACATTCGTGACACGCGGATCCTTGGTCATCTTGAAGAGAATGCCGTCCCGTTCATTATGCTTCGCCAGCTCGCGCTTCCTGGCCTCGGCATCTCGCACCATCGTTCTGAACTTGAAGCATGGGAACACGCGCCCGCGCTTGCCGATCCGTTCCGACACGTAAAACACCGGCCCACGCGAGTCGACCAGCACCGCAATCGCGATGACCAGCATGATAGGAAACAGCACCACGAGCGCCGCGACTGAAAGCAGGATGTCGACCACGCGCTTCAGGAAGAAGGCGATGATCCTGGGGTCGCGGCGATGCAGTGCAACCATCGGATAGGTGCCCAGGTATTCGACCGGCGCGTTGTGCGCCAGCTCACCATAAAACCCGGACATGGCGCGGATGTCGATCTCGACGTCGTGCGCTTCTTCGAGCAGGTGGATGACCGTCTCCATGGGGCATGGCTGCGCGATCACCAGTTCGTCGATGAAGTGCAGACGGGTCATTTCACGGAGGCGGTCCATGCTGCCGACGATGCGCTCCGGGTCCACCTCAACCTTGTCAGCATTGCCTGGCGCGTGGAGAAACCCGCACAGTCGGTAGCCAAGGTGATAATCGTCCTCGATCTGCTGGCCGATAGCGGCACTGAGCTGATTTGTACCCAGGATGACCACGTTCCGGGTTTCGACGCCCTTGGCATAGTTGGCAAAGCGTACCGTGCGCCAAACTGCCCGGCGGATGCCGAGCGCTACCGCGGTCGTACCCACCAGCACCACCACGAGGATCCTTGAAACCTCGGCGTTGCGCATCAGGTACAGCCAGCCGCAGAGAAGGACGCCTGTGGTGAGGCAAGCCTGCACGATCAGACGCTGCTCATGCGCGCCGCTGCGGTCGGGTACGCCGTTGTACAGCCCATATCGCTTCAGCACGAAGACCAGCACAAGAAGAAACGCAAGCAGGTACCACAGGTCTGACGGCTCGAACGCCCCGCCGATCGACAGCCCCTTGAAATGAGGCAGATTCCGCAACACTAGGAAATGCACCAGCACGGCAAAGCAGAAGGCGCCGAGCGTCACCAGCATGTCGTTGAACATCATGAGGGCGGCGGCGGCGAACGATGGGCTGGTGTGGCGACGGCCCTGCTTCACCGGACGCACCGCGCTACTGAGGATTCGCGCATCTCTGCTTCCGTGCTCGCCGCGCCTGACAAATTCTGGAGTTGCCATTTCGACTGAAACCCTTGCCGTTTGTTCCTGCAACTGTAAAAGTACGGACCCGCTCGATTGCAGCGGAAAGCCGTCCGGGAGATGCTGGAGAACGCGAGAAGGCCTGCCGGAACTCGGTGCGCCGGGCCGCTTTCGCCCGCCCTTTCACTGCTCCGACTGTAACCGATGTCTTCACGTCTTCGAATGCAATTCTCTGCTCTTTTAAAAAACTAAAGATACTTGCCCGATATGGAACATTGTGTGCGGTCAACGAATTCTCACGAACCCTCTCAATTGCTACACTCCGCGAACCTCCGCCTATCCCTCCTCCGGATCGTTCCATCTAAAGAAGCCTACGATACGCTACGCTGTTGCCTGAGCCGTGAACAACCACAGGAGAAGATTCCTATGTTGGGACAACCGCTTCCAAGCTTCCGCAGCAATCTCGATTCGCTCCTCCGCTCGGCAGCCCTGCCTGTGGATAAGTTCGGACACCAGCCCCGCCTGTACGCGCTAACCCGACTGGTGGGAGAAGGTTCCGACTATGACGACGACGTCGTCTACGCTGCGGCCTACCTGCACGATCTCGGGGTCTTCATCGGTCATCGGCCTGAGGACTCGGCGGCGCTCGCGCAGTGGGACCATGTGCGCTATACCCTTGGGAACGCTCCGTCGCTTCTTTTAGATGCAGGCTTTCCCGCGGGGAAGCTGAAAGGTGTGCTCGCGGCCATCCGCGACCACCAGCCGGGCGACACGCCGTCCACCATCGAAGCAACCATCCTGCGCGATGCCGACATTCTCGAGCAGCTGGGCGCGATCGGCATTCTTCGCGCAATCGCAAAAATAGGCCGCGACACCCGGTACAGCACCTTCACCCAGGCTGTCGCATTCCTCGAACGTAACCTTATTATGTTACCCGCGGCCATTCGCCTGCCCACCACCCAGGCGCTCGCCGCGCCGAAGATCGCGCTCCTCGAAGCCTTTCTCGCCGGTGTCCAGTCGGAATCATACGGCTGCCTGTTTTAGCTGTCCCCGCCACACTCGTCCAAATCACAAGTGACCGGTTTAGAGACAGTTTTTCCTCTCAAACTGCACCATGGTAATCTCCATCACCATAATAAGGTGCCGATCGCGTGACCTGAGCACTACTATGTGTCACTGTGGCGGAGGTTCAAAGGGAGATGGGTCATCTGATTAGTCCGGCTCAAGCTGCCTGTCGTGGCCGCGGGTCTTTTTCAAGCAGAAAAAACAACCTTGCGTCTGCCGATTCAGGCCAGAGCCTGATCGAAACAGCCGCGCTGATGGCTCTGATGGTCACCCTGACCGTCTACTCCGTTGATTTCGGCTACTTTTTTATCGTTGCGGCCAACCTGACCTCATCGGCGCGCGGCGCCGCACAGTCCTCGATTCTCGGCTTCCAGACTCCCGGGCAGCTTACCCTGCCGCCTGCCGGACCGCCCAGCCTCGTCGGCAGCGTCGCGAATGTCGCGCTCGCCGATCTAGGCAGCCTCGCGAACTCGACCACCGTCTCCGCCATCAGCGTGTGCTCGAAGAGCCTCGGCACCGTGGGGAACCTCGTCAAGTGCGCGAGCTACACCGCCACCAATGGGGGCAGCTCCTACACCACCACCGCCTCGAACGCGCCGCAAGCCGATCCGGAGGCGAATTTCTACATGAACCGGGTGGATGTGACCTACACCGTCAACCCGCCGATCCCGATATCGGTGCTGGGTGCGTCGCTGGTGCCGAACCTCAAGTTCCATCGATTCGTCGTGATGCGGGCGGAGGACTGATGCGCTTCCCTCGCTTATGCAAACTGCTGCGCCGATCGGACGGCGCCGCCGCGCTTGAAACCGCGCTGGCCCTCATGGTCGGGCTACCGCTGTGCTTTTACGGCTTCGAGGTCTGCATGATGACCTACACGCAGAGCACTCTGCGCGACGCCGCCAGCCAGGGAGTTCGGTACGCGGTGGTACACGGCACCGACAGCACGACCTGCAGCGGCCCCAGCAAGGGGTGCGGCGACTCAAGCGGCGCCAATGTCTCGAGCGTCGTCGCGAAGGACGCGACGCTGAGCCTGCACGATCTGACCAAAATGTCGGTCGCCGTGACCTACCCCGACGGCGCGTCGACCCCGGGCTCCCACGTGCTGATCAAGATCGCGTACACCTACGTGCCCTACGTCAATTATTCGGGCCTGGCGCAACAGCTGGGCGCGACGGCGGAGGGCATGATTGTCTACTGAATCGCGTGAATCCGGGCAGGCAGCGATCCCGCTGGTGGTTTTCTTTTCGCTTTTCCTGCTCACGGCCGCGGGCCTGGCGGTCGATGTCAGCAGCCTGCTGTTCCATCGGCAGGCCGCGCAGTCGGCGGCCGACGCCGCCTGCCAGGCCGCGTCGCTCGACCTGCTTGAAAGCGCAGTGGGGCAAACCCCCGCTGCAGGCATTACGCCGGGGCAGGCGGGCAGCTGCAGCGCCGGCTCCACGTCGAGCCTCTGCCTGTATGCCAAGTACAACGGCTACGCCGGCGGCGGGTCGAGTGCGCAGGCCGGCACGAGCGCCTGGAACACCGTCAACTACTCATTTCCGCAGGGGGTGACAGGGGTCGTCGCGCCCTCCCCTAATCTCGCCACCACGCCTTTCCTCAACGTCAGCATTACGGAGAGCGTGCCGACCTACCTGGTGCAGCTGGTGCCCGGCTCCCACTTCTCGCAGGTCAAGGCGCAGTGTACGTGCGGCCTGTCGCAGGTGAGCGAGCCTGCCCCTATGGTGGTGCTCGCGAAGACCGGGCAGTCGTTCAAATACAGCGGCGGGGCCGGCCTCAACATCGTCGGCGGACCGCAGCGAGGCCTGCAGGTCAACTCCACCAGCGCGACCGCCATCGGGTGCTCCCCGTCCGGCACCATCAATACCAGCCAGGGCGGTCCGTCGGTCACGGGCTCCGATGTCGGGATCGTGGGCCCGGAGCCGCAGAACATGAACGGCTGCCAGGGTCAAACCACCCAGGGCTTCTCGGGCGGCAGCACCGGCAACTGGCGGCAGAGCGTACTGCCGATGGTCGATCCGTTCGCGTCGGTGGGGCCACCGGCCAGCGTCAAGAAGATCGTGCCGGCAACGTACAACACCAACTCGTACCAAGGCCTATACCCCAACAATATCTGGGTGAACTATAAAATTGACGGCTGCCCCGACCAAACCAGCTCGGCTTATGTTGGCCAGACAGGCACTACGAGCAACCCTGCCAATTGCGCGGAGTATGCGCCCGGGTATTACCCAAACGGCATTACGCTGCCGAACAGCTATTCCACGATCATCTTTCTACCCGGGGTGTACTACCTGAACGGGTCGCTCACGTCTTCAGGAAGCAATACGCTCCGCATGGCACTGCCGTGCTGGGCCAGTTACTCGGCCGGCTACTCCGCCGCTGCGTGCAGCACGGTCTCAAAGGCGAACAACCTGAAGTACACGCAGGGGGCCGGGGTCATGTTTTACTTTCTCTCCGGCACGTTCAATGTCTCTGGAGGCTTGAGCGGCGACAAGATCGACACCGTGAGCTCAACAGAGCTTACCTGTGACGGCACTGTTCCGGCGGCGAACCTCAAGGTGCCCGCGCAGATGAGCGGCAATGTGCTGTGGGGGCAGTGTACGCAGAACGGCACATACTACGACACGGGCGGCGATACGACCGACGTGGCCGCGACGAACCCCGGCACGCGCGGCCTCCTCTTCTTCCAGGACCACGGCAACACCGCTTCGCCGACCTTCACCGGCTCGGGCGCGCTGTCGTTCGCGGGCTCGTTTTACTTCCACTCCAACAGCTACGGAGACGTGCTGAGCCTGAGCGGCGGCACCAGCACCGGCAACTTCATCATCGGCGACATCGTGGCCGACCAGGTAAACCTGTCGGGCAGCGGCCTGATCGGGCTGGCGATTCCGCCGACCCTTTCGGTGCCGATGCTGAAGGTGGCGGCATTTCAGTAGGTGTTACGGGTAATTTCGGGTGCTGTATGACACCTTTGGGTTACAAGCTTCATCGCACTGCATGTAAACAGTACACATTAGTGACGTAAGTACTACGCTAAGTAGAGAAATAACTTCCCTTTGCCCCGATTAGAAAGTTACGATCCATTTCAGCAAACGGCCACCGCCCCTGGATTGGTCGAGGCACATACCCCTTGGAGGACCACCACAATGAAGCTTTTCCGCGCAACTCTCAACAACCTTATGCAGGACGAATCAGGCCAGGACCTTATCGAATACGCGCTTGTCGCCGGTCTTATCGGTCTTGGTGCGGTTGCTACGATGACTACACTCGGTACAACCATCGGAGCCGCTTTCACAAGCATCGGCACCAGTGTTAGCACTAACGTTAAGTAGGTCGTTCGCCTATTTCCCTTAAGTGGGCACTGTGGTTTCAACAGTGCCCACTTAAGCATTTGTTCTGAATAAAAGCATTCAAGATTCGGCAGCTTAATCTGGTAACTAGCCACTATTTTATGATTTTTCCTTCTCACAGCGAAGTCTACGTGCTCACCGCATCCCTCCTGGCCTTAGTCGGAGCGATCAGTGACATCCGTACGCGCAGGATCCCGAACTGGATGACTCTCACAGGTTTCTTCATCGGACTGCTGCTGCACTTCGCACTCGATGGATGGCATGGTATGGGTTCCGCCGCGCTTGCCGCGCTGATCGCCTTCGCAGTCTTCCTAGTGTTCTTTCTCGCGGGCGGCATGGGCGGGGGTGACGTGAAGCTGATGACCGCCGTCGCCTGCCTCGCAGGCTCTTCCTATATCTTTGAGATGCTCGTCGCGACCGCGCTTGCCGGCGGCGTCTGTGCTGTCGTCATGGTGATCGCCCGCGGCCGTACTAAACAGACTTTCAGCAATCTCGGCGTGCTAATCGTGCACCATCGCGTATCCGGCCTGCAGCCGCACCCTGAGCTGAATGTAACCAATACAAGCACACTTCGCCTACCCTACGGCATCGCGATCGCCGCAGGCTGCCTGGTCACGCTCGCCACGCGACTGCACCAGGGCTAGAGCGATGAACACCCGACGCCTCATCCCCGCCCTCGCTGCCGCCCTCGTCATCTCCGCGATCTGCACCTTTCTGCTGGCCCGGGTGATCCATGCCAACGCGGGCAAACACCCTAAAGTCCGCCAGTACCTTGCGGCGAAACGGCCCATCGCCCCCGGCGAGGTCATCAAGGCCGATGCGCTCACGCCGATCGACTGGCCCGCGAGCCAGCCCATCCAGGGCGCGTACAGCAGGCCGGCGGAGCTGGTGGGGCGCGCGGCGATTTATCCCGTTGCCGCCGGGCAGCCCATCATCGACAAGGACCTGGCCTCGGCCGGGGCCGAGCTGGGCCTGACCAACCGCATCCCGGAAGGCATGCGCGCGATCGCGCTCAAGAGCGACGACGTGGTTGGCGTCGCGGGCTTCGTATTCCCCGGCTCGCACGTGGATGTGCTGGTGACCTACCGCACCGACCGCAGCCCGGAGCCGATGACCGCGACCGTTCTGCAGGATGCGGAGGTGCTGGCCGATGGACACCAGACGCAGCCGAGCCCCGACGGCAAGCCCGCCACGGTCGACGTGGTGACGCTGCTGCTGACCCCGCAGAACGCGGAGCGGGTGGTGCTGGCCAGCACTCAGGGAACGATCCACTTCGTGCTGCGCAACGGATCCGACCGCGAACACGTGGACGGCGCACCCGCGCAACTTTCGCAGTTCGGCGCAGCGCCCGCCGCACCCGCGCCCGTCGCGCACCATGCCGCGCTGGTCGCGGTAAGCCGCGCGAAACCCTCCTACAGCGTGGAAACGATCCTCGGCGACAAGTCGAGCAAGACGGAGTTTTAGCGGTGGCGCGTTTCCAGTCGAGCACGGACAGGGCGATGCCCGCGAGCGCCGGCACACGGCGGATCGTGCGCGGAATCATGCACGGTTTTGGGCAAGTTTTCGCAATGCTGCTGCTTCCCTGCTGCGCGCTGGCGCAGGCGACACAGCCAGTCCAGCCGCTGCATCCCGCTGTCCCTGCTCGGGCGACCGTTGCACCGGCGACGACGCCGGTGGTGCGCATCGACTCGGTGAGCGAGATGCTGCACGTGCTGGTGGGCCGCTCGGTGTTTCTACATACCAGCGATCGCTTTCGCCGCGTGTATGTCAGCAACCCGGTGGTGCTGTCGTCGTTCACATCGAGCCCGAATGAAGTGCTGATCACGGCGAAAACGCCGGGCGTGACGAGCCTTGCCGTGTGGGACAGCAACGGCGAAAGCCGCGTGTACACCGTCTCCTGCGACGTGGATACCGAGGGGCTGCGCGCCGCGATGCTGGCCGCGTTCCCGAACGACCGGATCGAAGTCTCAGGCCTGCAGGACCGCATCACCCTGACCGGCCTCGCGGCAACCCAGGAGACAGCCGACGCCGCAGGCAAGCTGGCCGGGCTGTATGCCAAGGATGTGGTGAACTCCCTGCGGCTGGCGCCCGTACACGCGAAGCAGGTGCAGCTGCAGGTGCGGATGGCGGAGGTGGACCGCAGCCGCGCGCAGCAGTACGGCTTCAACTTCCTGACCGGCGGCAACAATACCGTTCTGACCGGTACGCAGCAGTTCACCTCGTTTGGGGGCACGACGCTAGGCGGGGCGGCCGCGGCTACGGCGACCGCGGTGTCAAACCCGCTCAACCTGCTCCTTTACAACCAGAACCTGAACATAGGCGCAGCCATCGCCGACCTTGAGCAGAAGCAGATTCTGCAGATCCTGGCCGAGCCCACGATTACTTCGCTGAGCGGCGTGCCGGCCAGCTTTCTTTCGGGCGGCGAGTTTCCGTTTCCGGTGGTGCAGGGCGGCTCGGGCAGCTTCGTCTCGGTCACGGTGCAGTTCCGGCCCTACGGCGTCAAGCTCGACTTCACGCCCTACGTCAACCCGGACGGCACGATCCGTTTGAAGGTCGCGCCGGAGGTCAGCGCGCTCGACTACACCAACCAGGTGCAGATTTCAGGCTATGACATCCCGGCGATCGCGACGCGGCGCGCGCAGACCGAGGTGGAACTGAAGGACGGCCAGAGCTTCGCGATCTCCGGCCTGCTCGATCACCGGCTGACCGACGCCTTCAGCAAGATGCCGGGGATCGCGAGCATTCCGGTGCTGGGCGAACTGTTCAAGTCGAAGAACAATACGGCGTCCACGGTGGAGCTGGTCGTGATTGTGACGCCGCACATCGTCGACCCGCTGACCGGCCCGGATGTTTCGCCGCACGAACCGGACCTGGCGAAGCCGTTTTTAGAGCCGCACAAGTTCGACCGGCAGGTAGACCATGACGAGCCATTCCACCGGCCAACCGCCCCGAAGCAGCCGTAGGCGCCCCGGGCGCAGAAACGAAGACGCATGAAAGCACAGGTCGAGATCGAATCGGGTACGCTGGCGGCGTTTACGGTGTGCGCTGACCCGGAGCTCGGCAGCCTGATGGCGCAGGCGCCTGCTTCGGTCGCGGGCCTGTCGTTTGCCGGCGAGTTTCAGGAGTACGTCACCGCCGGCCGTCGGCCGCATTTCCCCGAGGAGATGAAGCAGGCGCGCCACGCGGTCGCGCTCATCGATTTCGACCGCGACGCGGCGGCCGCGATCGAAACGACGGAGATGCTGCAAGGGCTTTCGTCGCCCCGCGTGATCTGCGTCGGCGTGTCCTCGCAGCTTGACTCTGACCTGCTGCTGCGCGCGATGCGGGCGGGTTGCAGCGAGTTTCTGCAGAAACCGGTTCAAGAAGCACAACTGCTTGAAACGATCGAACGCATCCAGGGCCGGCTGGCTGCAAGCGCGGAGAGCTCGTCCGGGCGAGGGCGCGTGCTGATGTTCTTCGGCGCCAAAGGCGGGGTCGGCGCCTCGGCGCTCGCCGTCCACCTGGCCCATACCCTGGTGAAGCGCCACGCCAGCAAAACGCTGCTGATCGACCTGCACCACCAGTTGGGGCATGTGTGCCTGTATCTCGGCCTCAAGCAGAACCAGTATCACTTCGACGAGCTGGTGCGGAACGTGGACCGGCTGGACGCTGCCCTGCTAAAGGGTTTTACCGTGCGCCACCCCAGCGGGATGGACGTGATCGGAGCGCCCGACGGCTGTGCCGTGCGGCACCACACCAGCTTCCGCGACATGGAACGGGTGTTCGAGTTTCTGCGGCACGAGTACGACTTCGTCGTCATCGACGCTTCCCTGCAGGATGACGACTCGGCGGCCGGGATTCGCATTGCTGATGAGACCTACCTTGTCTCAACGCCGGAGATTGCCGCGCTGCGGGACCTTTCGCGGCACGTGCAGAACCTAAACCTGCCGGAGACCCCGGCGACGCGGCTGCGGATCATCCTGAACCGCGCGTCCTCGCAGGATGTCATCGGGTCCTCGCAGGTGGAGAAGGCGGTCGGCCTGCCGGTCTCGTACACCATCCCGGAGCACCGGGCGGAGCTGCTGCAGGCCGTCAACGCGGGTGAGCCGGTGTCGCCGCAGCGCCGGTCGGAGTTTACCGCGCAGCTGGGCAAGTGGTCGGCGCAGCTGGCCGCGCAGTCCAGCCGCGCGGCGACCGCGCCCGCCGCAAAGAAGAAAACAGGTTTCTGGAAATGATGAACCCGCGATCGGGAGGAGAACACGATGGCCGCTGACCCCATTGTCCTTGACTCCATTTTTTTGAAAATGAGCCAGGTAGCCGGTGCTGCCGCGCCCAGTGCGCGCGCGGCTGTGCAGCCGCCGCGATACCACGAGTTGAAATCGGCGGTCCATCACCAGCTGATCCAGCGCATCGATCTCGAAAAGCTGGGGCTGGCGCAGAGTCAGCGCTCCGCGCAGGGCCCGCTGATGAGCGTGATTCAGCAGCTGCTGAACGAGCAGGGCGTGCCGCTGAGCGCAATCGACCGCGACCGCCTCGCGAAGGAGGTGCTCGACGAGGTCTTCGGCCTCGGCCCGCTGGAGCCGCTGCTGCAGGATCCCACCGTCAACGACATCCTGGTGAACACGCACACCACCGTGTACGTGGAGCGCGGGGGGGTGCTCGAGCGCACGAATGTCGTGTTCAAGGACAACACTCACCTGATGCACATCATCGACAAGATCGTGTCGGCCGTCGGCCGGCGCATCGACGAGTCATCGCCGATGGTGGATGCCCGCCTGCTGGACGGCTCACGCGTCAATATCATCATTCCACCGCTCGCGGTGGATGGCCCGATCATCTCCATCCGGCGCTTTCCCAGCTCGCCGCTGACAGCGGAGGACCTGGTGCGCTTTCGCGCATTGAGCCCGCAAATGCTGGAGCTGTTGAAAGGCGCGGTGCGCGCGCGGTTGAACATCGTGGTGTCCGGCGGAACCGGGGCCGGGAAGACGACGCTGCTCAACGTGCTCTCGGGGTTCATCTCGGAAACCGAACGCATCGTGACCATCGAGGACTCGGCCGAGCTGCAGATCAAGCAGGAGCACGTGGTCCGCCTGGAGTGCCGGCCGCCCAACGTGGAAGGCCACGGCGCCATCCGGCAGCGCGAGCTGGTGATCAATGCGCTGCGTATGCGGCCCGACCGGATCGTGCTTGGCGAGGTTCGCGGAGAAGAAGCCCTGGACATGCTGCAGGCCATGAACACCGGTCACGATGGCTCCATTACGACCATCCACGCCAACACGCCTCGCGACGCGATCTCAAGGCTCGAAACCATGTGCATGATGGGCAACGTCAGCCTGCCGGACCGCGCGATCCGCCAGCAGATCGCCTCTGCGGTACACCTCCTGATCCAGGCGCATCGTTTGAGCGACGGCAGCCGCCGCATCACGCACATCAGCGAGATCACCGGAACCAGCGGCGACGTGCTGAGCATGCAGGACATTTTCCTGTTCGAGAAACAGGGCCTGGCGCCGAATGGAAAGGTGAGGGGGCGCTTCCACTCGACCGGTATAGTGCCCAAGTTCGCGGAGAAGCTGAAGGCCGCTGGGATTCCCTTCAACCTCAACATGCTCGACAATCCGGTCGAGGTATAGCGATGTTCCTGCTCGTAACCTTCTTTACCGGCGCGCTGTTCCTCAGCTTCTGCACAATCGCCGCGCTCACGCGGTCATCCCGGCAGGAGAAGGCGGTGAACACGCGCTTCAAGTCGCTGGTGCTGGTCAACGCGCCGGGCAGGCTGCCGGAGGAGGACTCCGACGAGCTGCTGAGGCAGCCGGCCGCGCATGGGCAGATGGCGAGGCTCGATGCGCTGCTGGACGGCTTCGGTTTCTACCCGCGTTTTGAAAGGCTGATCCGGCAGTCTGACAGGCCGACCACCCCGGCCAAGACGATCGTGAAGTCGGTAGCGCTGGCAGCGGGGGCTTTTCTGCTTGTAAAAGTTTTTGTGTCGAACACGCCGGTCGAAGCCGTGGCAGCGCTTGTGGCCGGTGCTTGCCCGGTACTGATACTCAGGTTTTACCGGGGGCGCCGGCTCAAGGCGTTCGAGCGGGAGCTGCCCGATGCGATCGACCTGATGTCCCGCGCGCTCAAAGCGGGCCATTCCCTCTCGTCGGCGATTGAGGTTGTCGCCGAGCAGAGCCAGGAGCCTGTCGCATCGGAGTTCGGCGAGGTGTTCCGCTCGCAGAACTTCGGCCTGCCGTTTCGCGATGCGGTGCTGCAGCTGGCGGATCGGGTGCCTTCAAAGGATCTGCAGTTCCTGGTGACCGCGGTGATGGTGCAGAAGGAGACCGGCGGCAACCTTACCGAGATCCTCGACCGCACGACCCACGTGATCCGCGAGCGCGGGCGGATTTTGGGCGAGGTGAGGACCAAGACCGCGCAGGGCCGCCTCACTGGCTGGATTCTTTCGCTGCTTCCCGTAATTCTCGGCGTCCTGATCAACATCTTTAATCCGGGCTACGCCGCACCCCTGCTGCACGATCCGCTGGGGCAGAAGATGCTGTGCGGGGGCGCGTGCCTGATCGCGATCGGCAGTTTCCTTATCTCCAGAATCGTCAAGATCGAGGTATGACGCGATGACATGGCTGTTTTATCTCTCTTTCGGCTTCACCCTGTTCTGCGCTGTGGCCCTTGCGGGCGCCAGCGCGCTGCCGCGGAAAGTGCAGCGCAGGTTTCTACAGGCCACCCGGAACGATGTCTTCGGCTTGAAAGCGCAGGAAACACCTGCCAGAGCGAGCCTGCTGCAGACGTTCAGCAGGATACGCATGCGGCTTGGGAGCGCGGAGACCCCGAAGCTGCGCGAGCGCTTTCTACAAGCGGGCATCCGGTCGCCGGAGGCACTGGAGATCTATTTTGCCGTACGCACCCTTGGGCCGATCGCGGGTCTCGTGCTCGGTACGTTCATCCCGACGAATCCTTTTCTATGGGCGATGGGCCTCGCAGGGGCGGCCTACATGGCCCCCGAGTTCTGGGTCGACCGGAAGGTGAAAAAAAGGCGGGAAAAGATCAAGCGGAGCATGCCGGACTCCGTCGATCTGCTGGTGATCTGCGTGGATGCGGGCCTGGGCCTCGATCAGGCGATGCTTCGCGCCGGGCAGGAGCTTGAGGTGAGTCACCCGGAGATCAACGAGGAGTTCGTGCAGATCAACCGGGAACAGCGGGCGGGCCGGCCGCGTGTCGAGGCGTGGAAGAACATGGCGTTGAGGACAAAGCTTCCTGAAGTCAACAGCTTCGTCAACATGCTGGTGCAGACGGAGCGCTTCGGCACGCCGATCGCGCGGGCACTTAGCACCTTCTCAGACGATATGCGGTTGAAGCGCAAACAGGCTGCTGAAGAAAAGGCCGCGAAGACGACTGTCAAGATGCTGTTCCCGCTGGTGCTGTTCATCTTTCCCTGCATCTTCATCGTTCTTCTGGGTCCGGCGATCATCGCGGTCTCAAAGGGTCTGTTCACCATGACCAAATAGGCTCCGACCCACTACATGAAAGTAACTAGACGCGAAGAAAAAAGCCGAGATACCGCAAGTTTTCGGTGCAGTTCTCAGTAAAGTATGCACAGCCGCTTACCTGGGGATCACTTACGGTGCTGCTTCAAATCATTACGACTTACTCAAGGAGAACTATCATGGCTTCAGCTACCATCATCCGGATCGTCGCAGGCGTTCTTTTCGTCGTCGTACTTGGCATACTGATTGCCCGCCGCAAAGCAAAGGCAGCGTAGATACCCGGATGCGCGAGATTACAGTTTTCAACACGAGTAAGGCTACCGTGGTCGGCTCTCGGGTCATGGTAGCCGACTCATTTTTAACCCGGCTTGTCGGATTGATGGGCAGGCGCACCCTTGAACCGGGGCGCGGTCTGCTGATCGCTCCGTCGTCCGGCGTTCACACCTGCTGGATGCGGATGAAGATCGACATCGCGGCAATCGACAAGGATCACAGGGTCGTCAAGCTGGCCGAATCAGTCAAGCCCTGGCGCATCAGCTGCCTCAGCTTGAAGGCGAGCAGCATCCTCGAGCTGCCGGCCGGCCATATCGAATCCTGCGGCCTGAAGGTCGGCGACCAGCTTGAGCTACAGGGTCTGACGGCATAACAACTATTTGTTTGCTCTTGCTCGTTCGCTCTTGCTCGTTCACTCTTGCCCGTTCGCAGCCAAGCGCGAGACGCACCCCTCAGGTGCGCCCCGTCGTATGTTCCTGCGGCAGCGCCTGCACTTTGCTGTGCTTGACCGAGTAGCCGAAGTAAATCCCCAGACCGATCACCAGCCAGATGCCCACGACCTCCCAGGTCAGCAGCGGCAGGTTGAACATCAGGTAAAACGCGCTGCAGATCCCGAGGATCGGCACCAGCGGCACCCATGGTGTGCGGAACGGGCGCACCAGGTCGGGCTGGCGCCGTCGCAGGATCCACACCCCGGCGGAGACGATCGCGAACGCAAGCAGGGTGCCCATGTTGACCAGCTCTGACAGCTTGCCGATCGGCAGTAGCGCGGGCAGGAAAGCGACAATCGTGCCAACCACGATGTTCGAAATCCACGGCGTCCGGAACTTCGGGTGAATCGCGCTCGCCCACTTCGGCAGCAGCCCGTCGTTCGACATCGAAAAAAACACGCGCGACTGGCCGAGCAGCATCACCAGCATGACGGTAAACAGGCCGAAAACAGCGCCGATCTTGACCAGCAGCGAGCCCCAGGCGACACCCGTGACGTCAATGCCCATCGCCACCGGCTCCGCCACGTTCAGTTCGCGATAGTTCACAAGGCCGGTCAGCACCGTCGACGTGATGATGTACAGCACCGTGCAGAAGACCAGTGAGCCGAGGATGCCGATCGGCATGTCGCGCCGCGGATTCTTCGCCTCCTGCGCTGCCGTCGAAACGGCGTCGAACCCGATATAGGCGAAGAACACCGATGCCGCGCCCGCTACGATCCCCGAAGGCCCATAATGCCCCGGGCCTATATTTTTCGGAATGAACGGGTGCCAGTTCCTCATGGCCAGCTGCGGATGGTGCAGCAGAAACAAAGCGCCCAGCACGATGAAAATGCCGACAATGCCCAGCTTCACGATTACGATCGCCGAGTTCAGGTTGGCCGACTCCTTGATCCCAATGACCAGCACCGCCGTTACCACCGCAATTACCGCGAACGCGACCAGGTTGAACAGCCCGGTCACGTGTACCAGCCCCGCTGTGCTGGTGCCCATGGGCATCGACTCGAGCGGCTGCCAGCGGCCGTGCCAGAGGTAAATCGTGTTGCCGAAGGTGGTCGTAAACCGCGCCAGCGACGGCGACGGCGTCAGGTGCAGCTGCTCGAGCAGGCTCAGCAGATACCCCGACCAGCCGCTCGCGACCGTAGCCGCGCCGAATGCGTACTCAAGCACCAGGTCCCAGCCGATAATCCATGCGACAAACTCGCCAAGCGTCGCATAGCCGTAGGTGTAGGCGGAGCCGGCGATCGGGATGATCGAGGCGAACTCCGCATAGCACAGACCCGCAAACGCGCAGGTGATGCCTGCGACGATGAACGAGAGCGCGATCGCGGGGCCCGCGTTCGCGGCCGCTGCATGGCCGGTCAGCACGAAAATGCCGGCGCCGACGATCGCGCCGATACCCAGCGTGATCAGGTTGACCGGGCCGAGCGAACGCTTGAGGGTCCTGTCCCCTTCCTCGCTGGCCTCGTGCTTCAACATCGACATCGGTTTGGTGGCTAGCAGGTTTGCCATGCGCGGGCGATTTCCCTTCAGTAAGTTGCCTTCACGTTACAGCAGCGTCTCGACTTGCCGCGCGGAAGAGCGCGACCACAGAAAATAAACCGGTACGCCCAGCAGGACGAGAAACAGCCCGGGCCAGGTGTACTGGGGCTTGTAGCGCAGCAGCGTGTAGCAGATGGTCGCGGCCATCACGATGTACAGCGCAGGCAGAACGGGGTAGCCGAGAGCGCGGTACGGCCGCTCGGCGTGTGGCCGTTTGACCCGCAGCACGAACAGGCTTGCGATAGTGAGGATGTAAAAAACCAGCTCGGCGCAAATGATGTAATCCAGCAGCTGTCCGTACGATCCCGAGATGCACAGCAGGCACGTCCATACAGCCTGGATGATCAGCGACGCCACCGGGGTCTTGTAGCGCGGGTGCAGGCGCCCGGTCGCCTTGAAGAACAGGCCGTCCCGGCTCATGGCGTAGTACACGCGCGAGCCTGCGAGGATCAGCCCGTTGGCGCAGCCGAAGGTCGAAATCAGGATGGCGCCGGCCATCAGGTACGCGCCGGCCGAGTGGAAGATCTGCTGCAGCACCGCAGTGGCCACGCGATCTTCACTGGCATACTGGATACCGCGCGCGAACGCCGTCGCCCCATGCGGGCTACCGGCGAGCGGCAGCGCAAACAGGTAGACGAAATTCGACAGCAGGTAGAGCGCGAGCACGATACCCGTGCCGAGCACGAGTGAAAGCGGCAGGTTGCGGCTGGGGTTGCGGACCTCGCCCGCGGTAAAGGTCACGTTGTTCCAGGCGTCGGCTGAGAACAGCGAGCCTGTCTGCACCACGGCAAGCATGGTGACCAGCCCAACCAGCGCGACCCCGCCGCCGGTGGCGAGCGGGTGCATGGTGTGCAGCCCGGCGCCGGCCCAGAAATGCCCATGCTGAAAGTTGGCCGCGATGGCCGCATGGTTGCGCCCGAGCAGCACCCCGAAAATCACCAGCGCTAGCAGCGCGAGGGTCTTGGCGGTGGTGAAGATGTTCTGCACCAGCGCGCCCAGCCGTACCCCGAAGATGTTGACCGCCGTCAGCAGGATGACGATGAGAATGCCGGCGAGGTTCGCCGTGTTGATGCCCAGCTCCATGTTGCCGAGCGTGACCGGGCCAATCTGCACCGCGGGCACGTGCCCCAGCCTCAGCAACCAACGTGTTGATGAAACCGTCGGGAAAAATACGCCGAGGAACTTGCCGAACGCGACACCCACGGCTGCAATCGTCCCGGTCTGGATGACGAGAAACAGCGTCCATCCGAACAGAAAGCCCCACATGGGCCCGAGCGCTTCGCGCAGGTAGACATACTGGCCGCCGGCCTTCGGCATCATCGCCGCAAGCTCTCCGTAGGAGAGCGCGCCAATGATCGTCATGACCGCCGTCACCAGCCATGCGCCGATCAGCAGCGCAGGCGAGCCGGTCACGCGACTGATATCCGCCGAGACGATAAAGATGCCGGAGCCGATCATCGAACCGACGACAATCGAGGTCGCGCTGAAAAGGCCGAGGCCCTTGATCAACGGTTCATTGGCTTTGGAAACGGGTACTGCCGGCAGGGGCGTCGTCACGTTACAACCTGTTCTACCGGAAAAGCCTTAGAAAGTCTCCAGCTAATCTGCCCGGCGAGGCACCCTCGGCAAACAGCGCGCCGATCACCGCGACCGAGTCCGCACCGGCCGCCCAGACGTCCTCCGCGCGCGCGAGCGAGATGCCGCCGATCGCAACCAGCGGCTTCGCTGTCAGTCCACGCGCGACCCGCACACCGTCCAGCCCGATGACCGGCTCCGCATCCGCTTTGCTCCCGGTGGTAAAAACCGGCCCGATCGCGACGTAGTCCGGCCCGGCAGCAACGGAGTCCGCGACCTCTTCCGGCGTATGCGTCGAGAGCCCGATGATCGCGTCCGCGCCGAGCAGGGCCCGAGCCTTCGCGACCGGCATGTCTCCCTGCCCAAGGTGCACCCCGTCGAACCCGGTGTGGCTCACCAGGTCGGCGTGGTCGTTCAGGATCAGCCGCATCCCCGCTGGCGCGCCACGCCTGACAGCCTCAGCCGCGTCCAGCAACTCTTCGCGCGTGGCCTGCTTCATCCGCAGCTGCAGCAGCGTTACCCCATGCGCGGCGAGATCGCGAACCGTCGCACCGAGAAAACGAGCCCGCGCCGCGGGCTCAGCGGGGAAATAATGTGCATCGAGGATTGGATAAAGCGGCGGCAGCACGAACGGCATAGGCCCACTCTACACACCACTGGCAGAGTGCGGCGCGGTGCCCTACCATCGAACCCATGCCCTCTTCACGCACGTCGGACAAACAAAAGCGAACGCCCGAGCCGCGCTGGCCCGGCATGCTGGCGCTGTTTGCCGTGGGCGCGCTCGAGCTCGCGCTGCCTGAGCAGCTCTCGCCCGGGCCCCGCTGGCTGCTGCTGCTTGTCGTCGCGGCGTTGACCATCCCAGCGGTGCTTGCGCGGCAGCGCGGCTATCACCGGCTTACCCAGGTGCTGGCCTACTGCGGCAATGGCCTGGTCACGCTCGCACTGCTGTGGTCGCTTGCCGTGCTGGTCCGGTCACTACCGCTGCACACCCTCGCACCCCGGCAGCTGCTGAGCGTGGCAGCTGTGCTGTGGACGAGCAACGTGCTCGTTTTTGCTTCATGGTACTGGCGGCTCGACGCGGGCGGCCCGCATGCGCGCGACCTGCGCGACGCGCACACCGAGGGCGCGTTCCTGTTCCCACAGATGACGATCGACTCGATGAAGACAGCGCAGGGCGCGCGCGGCTGGTCGCCCGGCTTCGTCGACTACCTGTTCCTCGCGTTCAACACCAGCACCGCATTCTCGCCGACCGACGTACCCGTGCTGTCACGCTGGGCCAAGGGACTCATGATGGTGCAGTCCAGCATCTCGCTCGTGACCATCGCGCTGCTCGCGGCACGGGCGGTGAATATTCTTTGAGCAATCGAACCGCGCTTCCGTCGGCAGCGCTGCTTCATGACTGCGCTACGGCCTCGCCTAAGCAGATGCCGGGGATGGCCGTACGCCGAAACAGGTGCAGGCTGGCGGTGGCGCTGTCCGGGTATGCTTCGCTGAGCGAGCCGAACTCCGGCTTCCGGAGGATTGCCGCGAACGCCTTCACGCTCTCGAAAACGGCGTAGTCGAGGAACATCGAGCTGCCGGCGATGCCTTGGTGCAGTTGCGCGGAGATATATCCGGGCTGCTGCTTGAAGAACGCGGCGCTTTTCGCCCACGCGATTTTGAAAGCTCCCACGTCCCTTGGGTCCACGGTGATCAGCATCATCTGGACGATCGGCTCGTCCAGGTTGTCCTTCAACTGATCCGCCAGGCTGACCGGCGAATCCAATTCCTTCATCTTCAGCATCGTGTCGTTTCATCCTTTCTCGTTGCAAACGCATTGTGTGCGGAGCGATGCTCCGGCTCCGCCGCAGCTTAGGCTTTCTTCTCGTCTGCTTTGGGCGGCATAAATGCCGAGTGCGGTTGAAGCGGCATGATCTGAGGCTCGGCGTAGTCGAGCTTGACGAGCGGGAAGCTGTGGATCATCTCCTGCAGGTGGTTCGGCGACTCCGCCTCAAAGATGCCAATGGCTCCGAGGATTTTTGGTGCCTGCCCTTCCGGCGCTTGCCCTTCCACGTGGGCCCACACCTGGCGGAGCTCGCCTGCGGCATAGAGCACTCGCGTTTGCGCCCGCTCCTCGATCTCGCGCTCTGCGAAATCGGCGGGCGTACCTTCGGTTTCGAACTTCCTGTTGGGCGTGAAGCTTACTAGATATTGCATAGGACGTTCTCCTTCAGCTTTTGAGATGGGTCGCGGCCTGGCACAGTTTCTTGCACGTATTCGCATTCAGTGTTGCAATAAACGATGCAATCCGGATGAGCTCAGGAGATAAAGTGCGTTTTCTCGCCGACATGGAACTGTTTGTTGAAGTGGCAAAGCTGCGGAACTTTGGGCGCGCCGCCGCCGCTTTGGGTATTACCGCCCCCACGCTGAGCCGCCGCGTTGCGGGCCTGGAGCGAGAACTGGGCGTCGTGCTGATCCGAAGATCGACGCGGAGCTTTGCTCTCACGGAGTCGGGTCAGACGTTCTTCGAGCGTTCGGAAAAACTGGTGCAGGAGGCTGCGCGGACGAGAGAAGAACTCGGTGCAAGCTTTACGAAGGTATCGGGCCATCTGCGGGTGGGCGCGCCTTCTGACCTGGCGACAACCATTCTTGCTCCGGTGTTCGCAAAGTATTGTCGAGAGAACCCGGCTGTGTCCATCGACATGACTGCGACCCAGGGGCAGCCGGATCTGGCCCGTGATTCGCTCGATGTGGCGTTCGCGGTGTCCCATCAGGTCTCGCTGCCTGACTCCTCGTACGCTGTGCGTCAGGTGAGTTCCTTCTCAAGGATGATGTACGCGTCGAAGACCTACCTGAAGCGCAACGGGGTTCCGAAGACACCGCAAGAGCTCGAAAGCCATGCCTGCATCCGGTATGCGGGTGGCCCGGTGGAAAAGCACTGGGACCTGCATCGGGAGCGAAAGCGGCAAGCGGTCCCGGTGAAAGGAGCGTTCGCTTCAAGCAGCGTGATCGTGTCCGCGCTGGCGGCGCGGGAACATCTTGGGATCGCGATGCTTCCGCAGCACCTGGCCTCTCATCCGATGTTTGGTGCAGGCCTAGTCAGGGTTTTGCCGGACTGGGAAGGCACGCGCGCGCATGTTCTGGCCGTATCCGCCGATCGCGTTTTGCCGGCAAGAATACAGGAGCTGATTCAGGCCGCGAAAACTAAGTTCACCAAGCGAGTCGTACAGCTCGAGTCCGTCATCTAGCTCGCCACGATGTGCTGCGCCTCGGCGCGGCGCTCTTTCTCGCGCTCGAAAAAGCGCTCCATGAACTTTGTGTCAAACTCGCCCCTGCGGAACTCCGCGTCCGCAAAAATCCTGCGGTGCAGGGAGACCGTCGTATCGATCCCCTCCACGACAAACATCTCCAGCGCCCGCTCCATCTTCGCAATGGCCTCCGGGCGATCCTTCGCATGGACAATCAGCTTCGCGATCAGCGAGTCGTAGTACGGGGGCACCACGCCCTCCGCATACTGCGCCGTGTCGACCCGTACGCCGTTGCCGCCGGGCAGGTTAAACGCTGTGATCCGGCCTGCCGAAGGCGTGAACTTCTCCGGATGTTCCGCGTTAATGCGGCACTCGATCGAATGTCCGCGAATCACGACCGGGTCGGGAATGATCGACGACAGCTTCTCGCCCGCGGCGACCCGCAGCTGCGCCTTGACCAAATCCACACCAGTCACCATCTCGGTGACCGGGTGTTCCACCTGGATGCGCGTGTTCATCTCGATGAAGTACAGCTTGCCGTCTTCATCCATCAGGAACTCGATCGTGCCGGCGTTCTGGTAGCCCACATCGACCAGCGACTTGCGGATGGTTTTGCCAATGTCCTCGCGCATTTTCTGCGTTACCTGCAGGGACGGCGCTTCCTCGATCAGCTTCTGGTGGCGCCGCTGGATGGAGCACTCCCGCTCGCCGAGCGACAGCACGTTGCCATGTTCATCCGCCAGCACCTGGAACTCGATATGGCGCGGCCGCTCGATGAACTTTTCCATGTACATATCGCCGTTGCCGAACGCGTTCGCGGCCTCGGTCTGCGCTGCCTGGTACAGCGCGGGCAGCTCCGCGGCGGCACGCACAATGCGCATGCCGCGGCCGCCGCCGCCGGCAACCGCCTTCAGGATAACCGGGTAGCCGATTGTTTTCGCCCACTCGAGCGCCTCGTTCTCGTCGGCGATTACGCCGTCGGAGCCGGGCAGGATCGGGACTTTTGCCTTCTTCATCGTCTGTCGCGCCATGGACTTTTCGCCCATCATGCGGGTCACCTCGGGCGGCGGCCCGATGAACTTGATGTTCGACTCGCGGCACACCTCGGCGAAGTTGGCGTTCTCGCTCAGCAGCCCGTACCCCGGGTGAATCGCATCCACATCCGCGATCTCGGCAGCGGCAATCACCGCCGGCACGTGCAGGTAGCTCTCCGCCGAGCGCGGCGGCCCGATGCAGATCGCCTCGTCGGCGAAACGCACGTGCAGCGAGTTGCGATCAGCCTCTGAGTACACGGCGACCGTACGGATGCCAAGCTCCTTGCACGCGCAGATGACGCGCAGAGCGATTTCACCGCGGTTCGCGATCAGAACTTTTGAAAACATTGCAAACGCCTCTCTTCAATACTTTTCAGGCTAAGACCGCCTGCGCGGCAGGCGGTCACTTCGTGACGGGTGGCGCTATTCGTGACAGGTGGCGTTGTGTTTGCACCGCGAGCTGGAGTGGGCCCTCCCGCTGGTCGGCATGAGGTTTCCTAAAAGCTGATCCGGAGCATCGCGAGGGTCACATACGTCATTTGCAATCACTACGCCACCTGTCACGAAGTGACCGCAAGCCGCATTAGCGCTTCGCGCCAGCAGGCGGCTTTACCACATCTATCGAAGGCGAACGGCAAAAAGCGGCTGCCCGTACTCGACCGGCTGGCCGTTTTGCACCAGCCGCTTGACGATTTCGCCGGCCACGTCCGACTCGATTTCGTTCATCAGCTTCATGGCTTCGACGATGCACAGCGGCTGCCCTGTCTCTACCTGGTCGCCCGGCTTGACGAAGGCGGCCGAACCCGGCGAGGGCGACTCGTAGAAGGTGCCGACGATCGGCGATTTGACTGTGTGGAGAGCTTCCTCGGGTGGCGCCGCCGGCTCCTCCGGCGTAGGCTTTGCAGCCTCAGGAACAGCAGCGGAGAGCGAGGGCGTCGACGTTTGGCCCGCGGCGCCCATGAGGCGCGCCAGCAGCATGGAGTCAAACTGCGGAGTGGGCTGCGCCGCGGCGGCCATCGCATCCGCGAACTTCAGCTCGACCTTGAGCTCGCCGCGTTCCAGGCGAAACTCGCCAATTTTCTTTTCCTGCAGAAACTCAATCAGGTCTTTCAGTTCTTTTAATTCTTCCGGATTCATCTCGATTGCTTTCTTTCCTCGCCTACAGCGTAAGCAGGTCCCTGGGTGTAGGCGTCAGCACACGCGCGCCGTTTTGTTCGACCACCACCATATCCTCTATGCGAATCCCAAACCTGCCGGGCAGGTACACACCGGGTTCCACCGTTACGACCATACCTTCGTCCAGAATTTCCTGAACCCCGGCGCCCAGCCGAGGCCCCTCATGGATCTCGAGCCCGACGCCGTGCCCGGTCGAATGCGAAAACCACCTGCCCAGGCCTGCCCGCTTCAGCACTCCCCGCGCAGCGTCATCGATAGATGCAGCCGTCGCCCCGGCGCGAACCGCCCGCACCCCGGCCTGCTCGGCCTCAAGTACCGAGGCATAGGCTGTTTTCTCTTCCCGGGTTGGCTTGCCAAGGTACACCGTACGTGTCATGTCTGAGCAGTAACCCCTGAGCATAACACCGAAATCCATGGTCACGAACCCGCGGCGGGGCAGCGGCTGGTCGCCGGCATGCCCGTGCGGCAGGGCCGACCGGCTGCCCGAGGCCACGATGGTTTCAAACGACATGCCGCTCGCGCCGAGCCTGCGGGCCGCGTACTCCAGCTCCGCCGCGATCTCGCGCTCAGGGATGCCGGCCGCCAGGTGCGGCAGCGCCGCTTCGAAGACCCGGCAGCCGAGTAACGCGGCAGCTTCCAGGCAGGCAAGTTCGTCGGCATCCTTGACGGCCCGCAGCGCAGCGACCGGGGATGCCGGCAGGGGCTCAAAGAAGCGCCGTCTGGCAGAAGCGGTCAGATCTCCGGGCAGGCTCGCTTCCAGTCGCGCCAGGGTCGCTACGTGTGTCTGCTCACTGTCAAATCCCACTCGCGGCACACCGGAGCGCGCCAGCAAGGCCCCTGCTTTCGACAGCAGTTTTTTGCCGACGATAACGCGCACACCGGAACCTGCCGTCTCCTCAGCCGCCTGTGTTGTGTACCGCCCGTCGGTCAGCAGCAGCGTCGAGCGCGGAAGCACCAGCAGCAGCGCGTTTGAGCCGGTAAACCCGCAAAGATAGCGCACGTCCGGCCCATGGGTCAGCAGGAGCGCCTTTTGTTTGTTCTCCGCCATCTGTGTACGGAGCCGTCGCAATCTTGACTGATGGTCCATCGTTCTCATGACGATATAGCAAGAGCAGGGGCGGTGACTCCAGCCCCGGAAGAGGGCTGCCCGCGGAACTATCCGCAGCGGCTCGGGTCTCTATAGCCGAAGCGGAGATCGACGGGTCTGCTAGAACCGTCATCCCACGCCACAGAGAGGCCGCAGGCAGGATGCGGCGAAAACGAGGGACAGCGAATGCAAAACAAGATCACGCCGATGAAGGTAGTTCAGGAAGACCGAAGCATCTCCATCCCCAGGTTCACGCCCCGGTTCAAGGCAGTACATGGATCGATCTGGCCACGCAGGGGTCAGCAGGCCATTGCGGGCCTGCTGGCACTTGGCATGCTGCCCCTAAGCGCCGGCGCTGCCTGGGGACAGGACAATGGCCAGCAGCAGGGTTACGGCAACCAGCAGGGCTACGGCCAGCAGCAGGCGCCCCCGCCGCCGCCGCCGGATTCAGGATCACAGCAGGGCTACGGCCAGCAGCAGGGCTATGGCAACCAGCAGGGCGCGCCCCCGCCAGCGGACGAAGGTGGGCCGCAGGGGCCGCCGCCGAGCGACTACCAGGCATTGTCGCCGGAGCAGATCAACCAGCTCGTAGCGCCGATCGCGCTCTACCCTGACTCGCTGGTCGCGCAGGTACTCGCCGCGGCTACCTACCCGGCGCAGGTCGCGAGCGCGCAGCAATTCCTTAACCAGAACGGCAATGCCGCGCCGGAGCAGCTGGCGCAGATGGCGAATGGGCAGCCCTGGGACCCGAGCGTGAAGGCACTGGTCGCGTTTCCGCAGGTGGTGAACGACCTGAACCGGAACATGAACTGGACTACCCAGCTCGGCAACGCCTACTACAACCAGCCGCAGGACGTCCTCGGCGCGGTGCAGACGATGCGGCAGCGCGCCTACTCAGCTGGCAACCTGCGCTCTACCCCACAGCTTTCCGTCGCCTATAACCCGGGCGACATCGTGATCGCTCCCGTCAGCCCGGCGGTCGTTTACGTGCCTTACTACAATCCGTGGGCGGTCTACGGCGCGCCTCTGCCGGCCTACCGGGGCTACTACTGGGGGCCGCCGCGCGGCATTTCCTTCGGCGCGGGCCTGGCGATCGGCTTCGGAGCGGGCTTTGCCATCGGTGCGTTCACGCACTTCGGCTGGGGCTTCCACAGCTGGGCGCCGAACTGGGGTTCACGGACGGTCGTGTTCAATCACACGACGTTCATCTCACACAGCACGACCGTGATCAACCATGGATATTACGGCCGCTTTGATCGCAGTCCGAGCGCCAGGGTATTCAACAGCAGGGCGCAGGCAACGGCTCCGCGCCCGGGCACCTCGGCCTTCCGCAACGGCAACCAGCAGCAGCGTATCGGCCAGGGAGTCAACAGCGGCAGTCTGACCTCGCGGGAATCCGGGAACCTGGAACAGCGCGAATCGAGCATCCACAACGAAAAAAGCAACATGCGCGCCACCGATGGCGGCCGCCTCACCCGGCAAGACCGTCGCGACATCAACCAGCGACAAAACCATGTCTCGCATGCGATCAACCGCGACAAACACAATGGCCGCGTTCGCTGACCGTTCGACACCATGCGGCAGAAACAGAAGGGGTCCCGTCGAAACTCGGCGGGACGCTTCTGTTCTCAGTCTCAGTTTGAGAGCATGTCTCTCCTGCTCAGGTTTTAGCGGACTGCCCGCGCTGGTTTTTTGCCCATGTTCCGAGCAGGTTTTGTTCTCGAAGACTCGCCGGCTCCGCTCTGCTCGTCCATCCAGCTGTCCAGCCGAGACTTTTTGAAACGCCAACGATTGCCGAGTCGGAAGGCCGGGATCGTGCCTTCAGAGGCGTAACGATAGAGGCTGTCCGGGCTGATCCCGAGGTATTCCGCAGCCTGGCGAATGTCCATGACCTCGCGCACGGGCGGTGCGGGTGCGGGTATCAACTTGTCGACGCGTACAGCGCTGTCTCGCATGCAGCCTCTCTTCCAAGTGGCTTATATCCGCTTTTCGACCGGGTTTCAAGGGGTACTTGCTGATTTCCGACCGGTCCCGCCGTCTTTCAGCCGTGCTTCCCTGCTTTTGCCGTAAACTTCGGTAATCGTTGGACTTGGCTCTGTTTCCAGACGGGAAGACGCTCAGCGGAACAGGGACGCAATTTCGTCGCGGTATTGCTCCAGCAGCACCCGGCGCTTCAGCTTCATGGAGGGTGTGAGCTCGCCGGTCTCGATGGTCCAGTCGTCCGGGACCAGTGCAAACCGCTTCAGAAGCTCGAAATCGGCAAGCGATTTGTTGACCTGCTTGATCGTCTCCTTGTAGCGCGCGAGCACGAGGGGGTGTTCAATGAGTTCGCGGCGGGTGGTTTTGGGGATGTTCTGCTCGCGGGCCCAGTGCTCGAGGGCTTCAAAATTGGGGGAAATGAGGGCAGCGACGTACTTTTCCCGGTCACCGACGAGCGCGGCGTGGGCGACGAGGTAATCGGCCTTGAGATGGCCTTCGATCGGCTGGGGGGCCACGAACTTGCCGGCGGAGGTCTTGATGAGCTCCCTTTTACGGTCGGTGATGGTGATGAAGTTGTCCGCATCGATGCTTGCGATATCGCCGGTCTGGAACCAGCCTTCCGCATCGAAAGCCTGCTCAGACAGCGCCGGGCTGTCCCAGTAGCCGGAGAAGACGCTTGGCCCCTTGACCAGCAGCTCGCCGTCGGCGGCGACCCGCACCTGAATGTTCGGCAGCGGCTTGCCGATGGTGCCCATGCGGGCGGCCACCGGTGTGTTGACGCCGATGACGGGCGAGGTTTCGGTGAGGCCGTAGCCTTCAAGAATGCGAATGCCGGCGTGTGCAAACCAGTTCGCGGTGTCGGCGCCGAGCGGCGCGCCGCCCGCGATGTAGTACGTGATCTCGCCGCCGAAAACCTCGCGCACCTTGGAGTAGAAAAGCCGGTCAGCGAGCTTCCAGGCGAGGGATTTCGGGGTACGGCCGGCGAAGATCGCTGCCTCGTTTTGCTTGCCGACGCGGAGCGCCCACTGGACGATGCGGCTCTTGATTTTCGAGGCGCGGGAGCGCCGCTCGACCTCCTGACGCACCTTCTCAAACACGCGCGGCACCGACACGATCAGCGTGGGCTTGACGGTTTTGAGCGCGCCCATCAGCTTTTCCAAGGCTGGGCAGTAGGCGATCGAGAAGCCGAGCGAGTAGAGCGCGTAGTCGGCGTGGCGGGCGGTGACGTGCGAGAGCGGGAGGAAGGAGACGGTGCGCTGCGGACCTGAAAAGGCGAACTCGCGGAGGGAGTAGCTGACGTTGCTGGCCAGGTTGCCGTGGGTGAGCATGACGCCTTTGGGCTCGCCCGTGGTGCCCGAGGTGTAGATGATGGAGGCCAGGTCAGAGGGGGTGACAGAGTGGGCCTGGGCGTCGAAAGCGGCGTCTCTTCCCTGCTGTTTCGCGGCCAGAAGCGAGGAAAACGAGAGGGCCGAGGGAAAAGATTCGAGCGCGTCCTCGTCCATCACGACGACGTGTTCGATGGGTGTTTGGGCGTGGATTTCCGCGATTTTTTTGAGCTGGGCGCGGGTGGAGACGATGACGGCGCGGGCCCCGGAGTGCTGGAGTGAGGCGCCGATCTGCGGGGCCTGGAGGGTGGGAAAAAGGGGCACGTTGACGAGGCCGGCGGCGAGGGTTGCGTAGTCGGAAACGGCCCATTCCCAGCGGTTTTCGCTGATGAGGCCGACTCGGTCGCCCTTGCGGAGGCCGAGGCGCGTGAGGGCGTCGGCGAGGGCATGGACGCGGGCGTAGAGCTCTTCGCTTGAGAGAATCTGCCAGCTTCCGTCCTTTAACTGGGCGCGGATGACGTCCGGGGAGGCGGAATCCACTACTTTGAAAAAGATGTCGTTGACTGTCCGGTAGACGGGCGCGTTCGGCGGTGGCATACCCAGACACTGTACCGGAAGGGTGTTTGAGAGGGCCAGTCGGGGGTGTTTCGGAGCGCCGATTCGAGACACAAAATGCGTTGTTTTGACTCGTTTTTATGTCGTGACACGATAGAAACGGGCGAATCGAATCAGGGTCACTTTGGGGCGTCCGGGATTTTCCCGTCCCAGGTCTCAGGAGCGAGACCTGGGGCACCCGGATTTGTGCCGGTGATGTTAGTAAGTCGGATAACTCATGCTTGCGGCAGGGGGGTAAGTCGGGTGAACTTCCCGGACTGGGACTGCCAGTCGGAGAGGAGCCAGGCGGCGCGGGTGCTGCCGGTCTTGCGGTGGTGGGTTTCGACGAGGGCGCGGATGGAGGCCTGGGCCTGGGCGTCGAGGGTTGAGAAGGGCTCGGGGTTGAGGAAGGCGGGGTGGTAGTGGCGGTCGGCCAGGAAGCTGCCGTCTTCATCGAAGACCCAGGCGAGGCCGCCGGTCATGCCGGCGCCGAAGTTCATGCCGGTGCGGCCGAGCACGACGACTTCGCCGCCGGTCATGTACTCGCAGCCGTGGTCGCCGACGCCTTCGACGATCGCGAGCGCGCCCGAGTTGCGGACGGCGAAGCGCTCGCCGGCGCGGCCGGCGGCGTAGAGCGCGCCACTAGTGGCGCCGTAGAGGGCGACATTGCCGAGGATGACGTGGAGGTCGCTTTCGCGGGCGGCGCGGCCCTGCCCGCGCAGGACAAGCTCGCCGCCGCAGAGACCTTTGCCGACGAAGTCGTTGGCCAGGCCTTCGAGGACGAGCGAGAGGCCGGTGGTGGCGAAGGCGCCGAAGCTCTGGCCGGCGACGCCGGTGAGGTCGAAGCGCAGGGCGGGGTGGGTGTCGTCGCCTTCGTGGCGGCGGCGTGCCTGCTGCAGGGCGAGCTCGCCGGAGAGACGGGCGCCGACGGTACGGTCCTTGTTGCTGATGGCGCCGCTCCAGCTGTAGTGCTCGCCGGCGGAGTAGGCGGCGAGGGCGGCCGCGAGCCAGGCGTCGTCCATAGGGGCTTCTTCCTCCGGCCGGTCGTTGCGGACGCCCTGCCAGTGGAGGTCGCCGGTGGTTTGAGCGGCGAGCATGGGCGCGAGGTCGAGGCCGCCCGAGTGGTGGACCTGCTGGAGCAGGTCGACGCGGCCGATGGCGGAGGCGATGGAGGGCAGGCCGAGGCGCGCGAGCAAGGTCTGGACGTCGAGCGCGAGCTCCTCAAAGAAGCGGACGATGTGCTCGGGCTTACCGCGAAACTTGGCGCGGAGATCTTCGCGCTGGGTGGCGATGCCGACGGGGCAGGTGTTGAGGTGGCACTGCCGGGCCATGTCGCAGCCGATGGCGACAAGCACGGCGGTGCCGAAGGCGAACTCGTCGGCGCCGAGCATGGCGGCGACGAGGAGGTCGTTCGCGGTGCGGAGGCCGCCGTCGACGCGGAGACGCACGCGGCTGCGCAGTCCATTGCGTAACAGTGTCTGTTGCACTTCGGCAAGACCGAGCTCCCATGGGGAGCCGGTGTACTTGATGCTCGAGAGGGGCGAGGCGCCGGTGCCGCCGGAGTTGCCGGCGATGACGATGTAGTCGGCGTAGGCCTTGGCGACGCCGGCGGCGACGGGACCGACGCCGTACTCCGACACGAGCTTGACGCCGACGGTGGCAGAGGGATTGACGCGCTTGAGGTCGTAGATGAGCTGCGCGAGGTCCTCAATGGAGTAGATGTCGTGGTGCGGCGGAGGGGAGATGAGGGTGACGCCGGGCTGGGCGTGGCGCAGGCGCGCGATGAGGCCGGTGACTTTGTGGCCGGGCAGCTGGCCGCCTTCGCCGGGCTTGGCGCCCTGGGCGATCTTGATCTCGATTTCTTCGGCGTTGCGGAGGTACTCGGCGGTGACGCCGAAGCGTCCGGAGGCGATCTGCTTGGTTTTATTGTTGAGCAGGCTGGGCGGCACTTTGCGTCCGACGAGGTCGAGCTCAACAGGTGAGCCATTGCGGCTGTCGGCCTGGTAGACGGCGGGATCTTCGCCGCCCTCACCGGTGTTGGAGCGGGCGCCGAGCATGTTCATGGCGGCGGTGACGGTCTGGTGGGCTTCTGGGGAGAGCGAGCCGAGGCTCATGGCGCTGGCGAGGCAGCGGGCGAAGATGGCAGGGGCGGCCTCGACATGCTCGACGGGCAGCGGGTCGCCGGCGGGGCGGAAGGCGAGCAGGTCACGCAGGTTGGCGGGCTCTTTTGCCGCCGCCTGGCTGGAGAACGCGGCCCAGGCGGCGCCGGGCGCGGGCGCGGGGACGACGGCGCGCGCGGTGGAGCCGGTGACGGTCTGGAGCAGGCGCACGGTGGAGGGCTGCCAGGAGTGCGGCTCGGCGCGGTCGGTTTTGCGGAAGCGGACCCAGCCGAAGTCGGGGAGGTCTTTAAGTGGAACAGCGGTGGTGGCAGAAGCGACGGCGACGCCTGTGTGGACCTGAGCGGCGATGGCGGCGGGTTCGGATGCAGCCGCGGCTTCGATCGGCTCGGCTTCGATCGCCGCGGTTTCGATTGCCGCGGGCTGCGAGGCTGCCACGTAGGCGGCCCAGTTGGCGCGGATGGGGGCTTCGAGCTCAGGGTAGCCGACGCCGCCGAGGGGCGCGGGGGTGCCGAAGAAACACTGGTCGATCACGGTGGGGGCGAGGCCGATGGAGTCAAAGAGGTGGGCGCCGCGATAGCTGTCGAGGACGGAGATGCCCATTTTGGACATGACTTTGGCGAGGCCGGCGTTGAAGGCTTTGAGCAGGTTGGCTTCGCCCGCTTCACCGTTCGCGGCCCTGGCGGTTTGAAACGCGAGCCACGGGCAGACGGCGCCGGCGCCCATACCGAGCAGCACGGCGACGTGGTGGACATCGCGGCAGTCGCCTGCCTCAACGGCGAGGCCGGTGTGGGTGCGGATGCCTTCGCGGGTGAGCCGGATGTGCACGGCGCCGAGGGCGAGGGCCATGGGAACGGGCGCGTGGGTTGAGTCAGCGGCGCGGTCAGAGAGGAGCAGGACGGCGGCGCCGCCGCGGACGAGGTCGGCGGCTTTGGCGCTGAGCTCGTCGAGGGTGGCGGAGAGGGTGGCGCCTTCGGGCAGCAGGCAATCGAGGACGGCGTGGGGCAGTTCGTCGCCTAAGGAGTGGCGGCGGGTGCGGAGGGCCTCGGCCTGGCCGAGCGAGAGCACGGGCGAGGCGAGCGAGAGGCCGGTGAGGCGGGCGTGGTTATCGAGCAGGTGCGGCCAGGGGCCGAGACGGGTGTGGAGCTGGATGACGACCGCCTCACGGAGCGAGTCGATGGGCGGATTGGTGACCTGGGCGAACCGCTGGCGGAAGTAGGCGTAGACGGGCCGCGGGGCGCGCGCCATGAAAGCGAGCGGGGTGTCGTCGCCCATGGACCAGACAGCGTCTTTGCCTTCGGCGACCATGGGATCGAGGACCATGCGTACGTCTTCGCGGGTGTAGCCGAAGCCGTGCTGGAGGCGTAGCAGCTCGCCTTCGACGAGAGGGGCGACGGGGGTCGCAGGATCGAGGGTGCGGTCGTCGAGAAGGGCTTCGTACTGCGGGGAGCGGCCGTCGAAGACTTCCTGCACTTCGTCATTTTCGTAGAGTTTGTGCAGGTCGAGGTCGATGCAGAGCATCTGCCCGGGGCCGAGGCGGCCGGAGTGGATGATGCGCTCGGGATCGAGATCGACGAGGCCGGCTTCAGAGCCGACGACAATCAGATCATCGTCTGTTACAAAAAAGCGGCAGGGGCGCAGACCGACGCGGTCGAGCGCGGCGCCGACGAGTCGGCCGTCGGTGAAGACGACGGCGGCAGGGCCGTCCCAGTGCTCGATGCAGTCCTCGTTGTAGGCGAAGAAGGCGGACTGCTTTTTGTGCTGGGCGGGCGGGAACATGAGCCGGATGGATTCGGCGATGGTGCGGCCGTTGTGGGAGAGCAGCTCGGCGATTTCGTCGAGTGTGGTGGAGTCTGACCCGTCGGCGGTGAAGATGGGCTTGAGCTCGTCGGGGAGCGTGGCAGAGCGGGCATCCATGCGCGCGCGATTGCCCCAGACGGTGTTGATTTCTCCATTGTGGGAGATGGTGCGCAGAGGCTGCGCGCGGTCCCACGAAGGGGCGACATTGGTGGCGTAGCGCTGGTGGAAGATGGCAAAGGCGGTGGTGTAGCGCGGGTCGGCGAGGTCCGCATAAAACTGCGGCAGCTGCAGGCCGGAGCACATGGACTTGTAGATGATGGTGCGCGAGGAGAGCGAGCAGATGTAGCCTGCGTTTGCGCTTGCGGCGCCGCGGCGCTCGAAGTCCTTGCGCGCGAGATAGAGGCGGCGCTCGATGGCCTCGGGGTTACCGGTCGTGAGCAACACGTGCCGGATGACGGGCATGGTGGAGCGGGCGATACGCCCGAGGATGGATGGGTTGGTGGGGACGGTGCGCCAGGCGAGGACGTCGAAGCCCTGCGTGGCGAGCGCGTCTTCAAGGGTGGCGTGGGGTTCTTCTCTGTCGGGCGGGAAGAAGACGACGCCGACGGCGAGCGGCTTGTCTGCAGAGAGGGTGAGGCCGGAGGAGGCGAGCAGCAGGTCGCGGGGGATGGCGGTCGAGATACCGATACCGTCGCTTGAGAGACCGTCGGCGGCGATGGCGCCGCGGTGGGCGAGGCGGCCGAGGGCTTGCAGCGCCTGCTCGAGGATCTTGTGGGAGGGGATGTCAGACAGGGTGGCGACGAAGCCGACGCCGCAGCTTTCGTGCTCAAAGCGTGGATCGTAAAGGCCCTGCGGTGCGCGGAAGTCGGGGGTGCCAGCGCCGGCTGGCGAAACAACACTGAGATGACGGCCCATATGCAACTATACGTCCTTCTTTCGGGGCTGCGTATGACTTCTTTTAACCGCGGTTTTTGATGGCGCGCGAGGGTTGCAGTGGCGCCGGGAGGGGACGCTGCGGTACCGGGCGCCGGCGCCGGGTTAGCTGTGGGATTTTCGCCTGGCAGCTACTTGCATAGTTATACAGCCAGGCGTATTTATATACAGGTTGCCCGCGCTTCCCTGCTTACTTTTTGCGCGGCGCTTTTTTCCACAACTGCTTTGAAAGGGACCGTCCAGACGGTGACTGCTTCAGAGAATAAGACGGGGCGTCACTCCGCGATTCGCGAGCTGCTGGGCGCGACGGTGGTCGCGAGCCAGGACGAGCTGCGGCGCAAGCTGGCGCGGAAAGGCCACAGGGTGACGCAGGCGACGCTGTCGCGTGACATTCGCGAGCTGCAGCTGTCCAAGGGTCCGGAGGGGTATGCGCTGCCGGGTACGGGCAGGGCGGACGCCGGCGACGAAGACGAGGAGCTGCCGGCGCTGGGCGAGCTGCTGACGAGCTTTGGGCTGCGGGTGACACAGGCGGAGAACCTGCTGGTGCTGATCACGGTGATGGGCAGCGCGCAGCCGGTGGCGGCGGCGCTGGACCAGGCGGCGCCGCCGGAGATTGTCGGCACGGTGGCTGGGGACAATACGGTGCTGATTATCTGCGCGAACAGCCGGCGCGCCGGTGCGCTGTGCAGGCGCCTGCGCGCGCTGATCGGCTAGCGGAGTTGACGATGCGGAACGGGTTACAGACAGCGGTGATTGGAGCACGGGGGTATGCGGGGCAGGAGCTGACGCGGCTGCTGCTGGCGCACCCGCGGCTTGCCTCGGTGTCACCGCTTTTCTGCGGGCGCGAGCGCGATTCGCTAGCGACAGTGCACCCGGCGCTGCGCGGGCTGGCGAGCGCGGATGTGCTGCAAGTGCATGCGTTGACGTGGGAGCTGCTGGAGGAGCGCGGGGTGGACACGGTGTTTCTCGCGACGCCGCATGCGCAGTCGCGCGCGTGGGCGCCGGAGGCGCTGGAGCGCGGGCTGCGGGTGGTGGACCTGAGCGGCGCGTGGCGGCTGACGAGCAACAGCGAGCGGGCGGTGTACGGCTTTGCGGACAACGAATCTGCCGAGGCCGCGAAGGTGCAGGCGCGGGCGGTGTACGGGATGCCGGAGCTGCACCGCGAGGAGATTGCAAAGGCGCGGCTGGTGGCGAATCCGGGGTGCTATGCGACGTCGGTGATTCTGGCATTGAAGCCGCTGGTGGCGGCGGGGCTTTTGGACCTGGAGCACGGGGTTGTCTGCGATGCGAAGTCGGGGGTGTCGGGTGCGGGGCGCGAGGCGACGGCGACGACGCATTTTATGTATGCGGCGAACAATCTTTCGGCATACGGACTGTGGAAACACCGGCACACGGGCGAGTTGCACGAGCAGCTGGGCATGACGGAGGAGCAGATTGTGTTTACGCCGCATTTGCTGCCGATTCCACGGGGGATTTTGTCGACGATGTACGTGCGGTTTCGCGAGGAGACGACGGCGGCGGCGGTCGAGGCGTGTTACGGGGAGTTTTACGCGGGGCGGCGGATGGTGCGGCTGTTTGCCGCGGGGGAGCTGCCGCAGATCAACTTCGTGGAGCGGACGAACTTCTGCGACATCGGCGCATCTGTAGGAAGAGACGGTCGGCGCGGGATTTTGGTGGCGTGCCTGGATAATTTGCTGAAAGGTGCGGCGAGCCAGGCGGTGCAGAACTGGAACCTGATGTGCGGATGGGATGAAGCGGAGGGACTGCTGTGAAGTACATTGTGAAGCTGGGCGGGGTGACGCTTGAGGATGCGGCGCTGCTGCGTATGTGCGCGCACTCAATCGCCGAGCTGCAGCGCGCCGGGCATCGGGTGGCCGTGGTGCATGGCGGCGGCGTGCAGCTTACGCGCACGCTGAAACAGCTGGGCAAGGTGAGCGAGTTTGTGGGCGGGCTGCGGATTACCGATGCGGAGACGCGGGACACGGCGCTGATGGTGCTGGGCGGCGCGGTGAACAAGGCGCTGGTGGCGGCGCTGACGGCGCAGGCTGTTCCGGCGATGGGGATCTCGGGCGGGGACGGGATGGTGTTTCGCGCGCGGAAAAAGCGGACGGCGCCGGACCTGGGATTTGTGGGCGAGATCGCGGCGGCTGATCCGCGCTGGCTGGAGGCGATCTGGAACATGGGCGGGGTGCCGGTGTTGTCGAGCATCGCGCTGGGGTTTGACGGCGAGTACTACAACGTGAACGCGGATGAGATGGCGGCGGCGTGCGCGGCGGCGTGTCATGCGGATGCACTGGTGTTTCTGACGGATGTGCCGGGGGTGCTGGGGGCCGATGGCGCGGTGATGCGCTGGCTGAATATCGAGCAGATTGCGACGCTGACGCGGGACGCGGTGATTACGGGCGGGATGCTGCCGAAGCTGCACGCATGTCGCGAGGCGCTGACGCAGGGGGTGAAGCGGGTGCGGATTCTGCCGGCGGAGAGTGCGGGGATGCTGCCGGATTTGTGCTCGGCGCGGGTGGTGGATGGGACGGAAGTGCTGGTGGCGTAGGGGCGAGGGTGGAGGGTGTAACAGGCGGGAAGCAGGGTGTAACGGGCAAGGGCGAACGGGCAAGATCGAACGGACGAATGCAGAGCTCGGGGGTGTTGGTGGCTCACGAGTTGTGTATCGAACTGCTTCCTGTTTGTTACACCCTTTACCCTTCACCCTTAATTGCTTCTCGTTGAACGAGAGTGGAAACAGGGAGTGGTGATACGGAAATGAAGCTTGAGGAAATCCAGGCCGCAGAGCGGCTGCTGCTGCTGCCAACGTATGAGCGCAACCCGCTGCTGGTGACCGGGGGCGAGGGTGTTTACCTGCACACCGAGGGCGGGGAGAAATACCTAGACCTGCTGAGCGGGATCGGCGTGAATGCGTTGGGGTATGCCCACCCGGTGGTTGAGCGGGCGCTGGTCGAGGGCAGTCGCGCGCCGATCCATATTTCAAATCTCTTCTTTCATGACGGGCAGGCGGAGTTGGCGCTGCGCCTGACGAAAGCCAGCGGGCTGGATCGCGCGTTCTTTTGCAACAGCGGCACGGAGGCATGGGAGGCGGCGCTGAAGCTGGCGCGTGCTTACGGCGGCCTGCGGCGGAGCGAGGGCGCGCAGTTAGGCACGCGGTTCCTGGCGCTTGAGGGTTCGTTCCACGGGCGCACGATGGGCTCGGTCGCGACGACGCACAAGGAGAAGTATCGCGAGCCATTCGCACCGGTGATGCCGGGGGTAGATTTCATTGCATTCGATGACACGGTTGCGCTTGAAGCAGCGTGGAGCGATGAGTACTGCGCGCTGCTGGTGGAACCGATCCAGGGCGAGGGCGGGATTCGCCCGGTGTCGCAGGAGTTTATGGATGCGGCGCGGCGGTTGACGCGCGAGACCGGCGCGCTGCTGGTGCTCGATGAGATACAGGCGGGGTTTGGACGCACGGGCAAATGGTTCGCGTATCAGCACTACGGCGTTGAGCCCGACATTACGACGCTGGCGAAGCCGCTCGCCGGGGGGCTGCCGCTGGGCGCTGTGCTGTGCACGGAAGAGGTATCGCGCGCGATGCACCCGGGGCTGCACGGCACGACGTTCGGCGGCGGGCCGCTGGCGTGCCGGGTGGCGGTTGCGGTGTTCGACGAGATAGAGCGCTCGGGGCTGCTAAACCATGTGGAAGAGGTCGGCGTCTACTTCTATTCGCAACTGCTGCAGTTGCAGAAGCGGCATGGCGCGATCATCGACGTTCGCGGCAAGGGACTGATGCTGGCGATTGAGCTGAACGATGCGGAGCATGCGAAGGCGGTGCTGGAGGCGATGTGGAAGCAGCACCATGTGCTGCTGAACCGCACGAGCGAGACCGTGCTGCGCTTTTTGCCGCCGTATGTTCTGGAAACGTCGCACGTCGACCTGGCGATCGACGCGCTCGACAAGACACTGGCCGCGACCGGCGAACAGCAGCTGCAGGCTGCGGCCGGCACTGGAGGAAAAATTGGCGACTGACACTGTGACTTCTGTTGTTTCCCCGGTGGAGGCAATTACGCCACTCACGCCTGAGGCGTTCGAGGCGGCGCGCGCGAGCCTTGCGGGCAGGGACCTCTGCTCGATTGCCGACCTGTCGCCTGTGGAAGCGGCCGCGATCCTTTCGCTCGCGCACCGCGTGAAAGCGCAGCCCGCGGCGTTTCGCTCCGCGCTCGACGCGCAACAGATGGTGATGTTTTTCGAGAAGGCATCGCTGCGAACACGGCTGACGTTTGAGGTGGCGATGAATACGACGGGCGGGTCGGCGATGTTTGTCGACCAGACGCAGTCGCCGCTGGGAGAGCGCGAGTCGCTGGCCGACATGGCGCGCAATGTGGAGCGGTGGGTGCAGGCGATCGTGCTGCGGACGTACTCACACGAAACGATTACCGAGATGGCGCAGTATGCGGCGTGCCCGGTGATCAATGCGTTGAGCGACCATGAGCATCCGTGCCAGGCGCTGGCGGACTTTATGACGGTGGAAGAGCGCTTTGGCGGGTCGGCGCGCGGGGTGCATTTTACGTATGTCGGCGACGGGAATAACGTGTGCCACTCGCTGATGCTGCTGGCCGCGCAGCTTGGCGCGCACTGCACGGTCGGCACGCCGAAGAACTATGCGCCGAAGGCCGATGTGGTGGCGCAGGCGCGGGCGATCGCGAATGTGACCGGGTCAAATATCACGCTGGTGCAGGACCCGATTGCGGCGGTGACGGGCGCGGACGCGGTGTACACGGACGTGTGCACGAGCATGGGGTTTGAGCACGAGGCGACGAAGCGCGCGCCCATCTTCAAGCCGTACCAGGTGAACGAGACGCTGATGGCGTATGCACAGCCACATGCGGCGTTTATGCACTGTTTGCCGGCGCACCGGAATGCCGAGGTGACGGACGCGGTGTTCGACGGGCCGAACTCGGTGGTGTTTGAGCAGGCGGAGAACCGGATGCATGTGCAAAAGGCTGTGCTGTTGTTGCTGCTGGGGGCGCGGGTGGGAGCAGGGAGCAGGGAGCAGTGAGCAGTTAACAGGCGAGGGCAACAGGCAAGGGCAACAGGCAAGGGCAACAGGCAAGGACTATACGGGCGGGAAATGGACAGGAGAAATAGATTGGCGAATGACAAGGTAGTGCTGGCGTATTCCGGTGGGTTGGATACATCGATTATTATTCCGTGGCTGAATGAGAACTATGGGCTGGATGTGATCGCGATGGTCGGCGATGTGGGGCAGGGCGAGGATATTGACGCGGTGGTGCAGAAGGCGTATGCGACCGGCGCGAAGAAGGTGATTGTGCACGACCTGCGCGAAGAGTTTGTGCGCGATTACATTGTGCCGACGGTGCAGGCAGGGGCGTTGTACGAGGGCAAGTACCTGCTGGGCACATCGATTGCGCGGCCCGTGATCGCGAAGGCGCAGGTGCAGGTGGCGCTTGAGGAAGGCGCGACGGCGGTGGCGCATGGCTGCACCGGCAAGGGCAACGATCAGGTGCGTTTCGAACATGCCTACCAGGCGCTGGCGCCGGACCTTAAGGTGATTGCGCCGTGGCGCGAGTGGGAGCTGAAGTCGCGCGAGGACTGCCTGGACTATGCCGAGGCGCATGATATTCAGGTATCGGCGAGCCGGGTGAAGATCCACTCGCGCGACCGCAACTTGTGGCACGTGAGCCACGAGGGCGGCGAGCTGGAGGACGCGAACAATGCGCCGTTCGACAGCACGTGGACGATGACGCGCAGCCCGCAGGAGGCGCCCGACAAGGATGAGACGGTGACGATCGGTTTCGAGCGCGGGGTGCCGGTTTCTGTCGATGGACAAACGCTGGAGCCGGTGCAGCTGGTGGAGCTGCTGAACGAGATCGGCGCGCGCAATGCGATTGGACGGATCGACCTGGTGGAGAACCGGTTTGTGGGCATCAAGAGCCGCGGCTGTTATGAGACACCGGGCGGCACGTTGATTGTCGCGGCACATGCGGAGCTGGAAGCGCTGACGCTGGAGCGCGATGTGAAGCACTACAAGGAACACATTGGCCTGCGCTATGCGGACCTTGTGTATAACGGGCTGTGGTTTACGCCGCTGAGGGTGGCGCTGGACGCGTTTGTCGCGGAGACGCAGAAAACTGTAACCGGCACGGTTACGCTTTCTCTGTACAAGGGCAATATTGCCGTTGCGGGGCGTGAGAGTGAGTTTTCCCTGTACTCGAACGAGCTGTCGTCGTTCACGATGGGCGACAGCTACGACCAGAAGGATGCGGCCGGGTTTATTCGCATACTGGGGCTGCCAGCGCGGACACAGGCGAAACTGCGGAGCTTGCACCAGGCGAAGGCGGGCGTGAAAGCGGTTGCGAAGTGAAGATGTGGTCGGGGCGGTTCAGGGAGCCGCTGGATGAGGTTTTCGATCATTGGCAGAGGTCGTTTTCCTTCGACCGCCGATTGCTTTCGCAGGAGTGCGCCGCAAGCAAAGCGCACTCGCTGGCACTGCTCGATGCTCACGTTTTTACGCCGAGCGAGCAGGAGCAGATTGCCTCGGCCCTGGATGATGTTCAACGCACGTTTCTGGGTCAGGGGCACAGGCTTGGGGAACAGCCGGTTCCTCCGCAACCGATGCAAAACGATGCCGAGGACATTCACCATTTTGTTGAACTCGAGCTGGTGAAGCGGGTTGGCGAGCTTGGATTGAAGCTGCACACGGGCCGCTCGCGCAACGAGCAGATTGCGACGGACCTGCGGCTGTATATTCGCTCGCGCGTGCAGGCGATGCTTATACACCTGGGGGCATGGATATACCAATTGGTGGCACAGGCGAAGGCCGCCGGCGATGCGGTGATGCCGGCGTACACGCATCTGCAGCGGGCGGAGCCGGTGCTGGTGGCGCACTGGCTGCTGGCGTATGTCGAGATGCTGCTGCGCGATGCAGAGCGGCTGGAGGAGTGCGCGGCGCGGATGAATTACTGCCCGCTGGGATCGGGCGCGGTAGCGGGGGCGACGCTGCGGCTGGACCGCACGATCGCTGCGCGGGAGCTGGGGTTTACGGCGCCGACGGCGAACAGTATGGATGCGACGAGCGACCGCGATTTTGTGCTGGAGTACCTGCAGGTATTGACAATCGTGGGCGTGCATATGAGCCGGTTCGCGGAGGAGATGACGTTGTTCGCGACCGCAGAGTTTGGATTTGTAACACTGCCGGAGGCGTATTCGACGGGCTCGAGCGCGATGCCGCAGAAGCAGAACCCTGACTTGACGGAGCTGGTGCGGGCGAAGGTGGGGCGCATCTCAGGCGCGACGCAGAGTGTGTTGCTGACGCTGAAGGGCCTGCCGCTGGCTTACAACAAGGATATGCAGGAGACGCAGGAGCCGGTGTTTACGGCAACGGGGGCGACGCACCTGACGCTGTACCTGCTGGCGAAGTTTACCCGTGCGGTGAGATTCAACACAGGCAGGATGCGAGCGGCGTGCGAGAGCGGCTATCTGAATGCCATGGCGGCTGCTACCTATCTGACGACCAAGGGTCTTCCCTTTCGCACGGCGCACGAACGGATTGGCGCGGCGGTACGGTTGGGCATGGAGACAGGGCGCGAGCTGGGAGAATTGTCACTGACAGAGTTACAGAATATCGAACCGCTGTTTGGTGAGGATGTGTATGCGGCGATCACGCTTGAGGCGACGCTTGACTGCCACGACGTGATGGGCGGAACGGCGCGCGCGCGGGTGGGGGCCGCGGTGCGCGATGCGGAGGAGCGGGTGCAGGCGCTGGTGGCTCGGCATGGGCGCGTGGAGCTGGACGCGCCGGGCGAGCGGGAGGAAGCAGGCCATGCGAGTACGTAAGGCGCTGCTGCAGGATGCGACGAATATTTACGAGCTGGTGAACTCGCTGTCGCTCGACGGGACGCTGCTGCGCCGCGTGTTCTCAGAGATATGCGAGAACGTGCGTGATTTTACGGTGGCGGAGAGTGATGCGGGCGCGTTCCTGGGGTGCGGCGCGCTGCACCTGTACGGGCCGCACCTGGCGGAGGTGCGATCGATTGTGGTGAAGCCCGAGGCGAAGGGCCGGGGCGTGGGGGCGAGGCTGCTGGCTGCGCTGCTGGAGGAGAGCGAGCTGCACGGGATTGGCTGCGTGTGCCTGTTTACGCGGATCCCGAACTTCTTTTTTCGGCACGGCTTTAAGGAAGTGACGGAGCGCGATGCGCTGCCGGACAAGATTTACAAGGACTGCCAGAACTGTCCGCGGATTTCGCGCTGCGATGAGGTGGCGATGGCGCGCGGGGAGGTGCCGCGGGTGTCGATCCTGGGCACGCGCGCGGAGGCGAGACAGCTGGTACAGATCGGGGCTTAGTTAAGGCAAGACCCCCTACGCGGGAGGCGGCCACTTTGGGGCATAGCCCTACCGTGGCGTGTTCTTGTTGGTTCCGTGGCGCTCCCGTTGGGTCGCGTTTAACAAGAACATGTCACGAAGTGACCGCGAGCCGCGTAGGCGGTTTTGCGGTTTATCGCACGACGCCGGCGCCGTCGGCGGGCCAGTAGATAAAGGCGGCTTTGCCGTAGATGAGGTTGCGGGGGACGGCGCCGAAGTCGCGGCTGTCACTTGAGATGGAGCGGTGGTCGCCCATGACCCAGTAGTCGTTGGGTGGAATTATTTTCTCGGGTACGGAGCGGCCGTCTTCGAAGCGGGCGGGGACGTAGGGCTCGCTGAGCGCGTGGCCGTTGAGGTAGACGACGCCGTCGGTGATGCGGAGGTCGTCGCCGGGCAGGGCGATGACGCGTTTGATGTAGCTTTTGGAGGGGTCGCCGGGGTAGTGGAAGACGACGACATCGCCGCGCTGGATGTGCTCGAAGCGATAGACGAACTTGTTGATGAAGAGGCGGTCGTTGTCATGCAGGCGGGGCTGCATGCTGGTGCCTTCGACGCGCACCGGCTGGTAGAGGCAGGTGATGATGACGGCGGAGGCGGCGACGGAGATCATGAGGTCGCGGAGCCAGGTGCGGATTTGCGCGCCGATGCTGTGCTGTGGGTTTACGGGCACCCGAGACCGCCGGGCGGGCTTGTGTCGTTCATGGCTGCTTCCCTGCCACCTTTATAGACGGTTTCGACGCTGGGCGCATCTGTACTGATCGTGACTGCTGCCCCGCTCGACAAGACGGCTTCGCGGTTTGAATCGGTGGTGCGGCTGCTGGAGGCGGCGGTCGCGGACGGGGCGTTTCCGGGGGCGGTGTTCGGGGTGCTGCACCGGGGGCGGGTTGTGGCGCTAGGGGCGGTGGGGCGGTTCAGGTTTGAGCCGGAGAGCGCTGCGGTCGGAGTTGAAACTTCCTACGATCTTGCCAGTTTGACGAAGGTGGTTGCGACCACCGCGATGGCGATGCTGCTGTGGCAGAGGGGTGTGCTCGACCTGGACAGGCCGCTGGATGAGCTGTTGCCGCGGTTCGCGGCATGGCCGGACGAGCAGGGCTGGAGGAAGCGGGTGACGCTGCGGCTGCTGTTTGCCCATGGCAGTGGGTTGCCGGGGTATGCGCCGCTGTTCAAGCGGTGCGGGGATGCGGATGCGCTGCTGGAGGCGGTGTGCAGGCTGCCGATGGAGGCGGAACCGGGGACGGTGGCGGCTTACTCCGACCCTGGATTTATCCTGCTGGGAAAAGCCCTTGAGATGCTGGCCGGGGAGAGCCTCGACCGGTTTTGCGGGCGGGAGATTTTCGGGCCGCTGGGGATGGGGCAGACGCGGTTCCGGCCTGAAACGCGGGCGGCGATTCCGCCGACGGAGGAGGACCGCAGGTTCCGCGGGCGGGTGGTGCAGGGCGAGGTGCATGACGAGAACTGCTTTGTGCTGGGCGGGGTTGCGGGCCATGCGGGGCTGTTCGCGCCGGCTGGGGATGTGCTGAGGTTCGCGGAGGCGATGCTGGCGCCGCTGCGGGGTGGTGCTGCGGCGCAGATTTTCACGGCGGAGGCGGTTCGGCTGTTCACGAAACGAGCCGGTTTGCCGGAGGGCAGCTCGCGGGCGCTGGGGTGGGATACGCCGAGCGGTTCTCCTTCTTCGTCGGGAACGCGCTTCAGCGGGTTATCCTTTGGTCACCTGGGATACACGGGGACGTCGCTCTGGATCGATCCGCTGGAGGATGCGGCGGTGGTCCTGCTGACCAACCGAACTTTCCCGACGAGGGAGAACAGGAAGATCCAGGGAATTCGCCCGGCTTTTCATGATGCTGTAAGGCAAGCGCTTTCGGGGTAGTACTTTCGCTCACGAATGATGAACCCAAGGCAAGCCAGGAGTACCACCGGAGGCTTACAATCACGATGCAGGAAGGCCAAGAGAAAACGATGGCGACGATCAGTCAAGCACCCTTTGAAGCGCAGTCCGAGCCTTACGAAGAGCTTCCCCTTCACAAGCTGACGACGGAAAGCTCGAACGAAGCTTCGCAGGGCTTCGATACGAAGTCCGCACTTGAGATTGCCCGGATCATCAATCACGAGGACGCGAAGGTGGCGGCGGCGGTCAAGAAGGCGCTGCCGGAGATTGCCCAGGTGATCGACGCGGTGGCTCGGTCGCTGCGCGAGGGTGGTCGGCTTATCTATATAGGAGCGGGGTCGAGCGGCCGGATTGCCGCACTTGACTCCTGCGAGTGCCCGCCTTATTTCTCGAACGACCCGCACTCGATTCAGTACATTATGGCGGGCGGCCCCAAGGCGCTGGCGTCGCCGGTCGAGGTGAATGAGGATTCCGAGGAGCTGGGCCAGCGTGATATTGCGCGTCGGCGGCCTTCTCGCAAGGACGTGGTGATCGGGCTTTCGGCCAGCGGACGCACCCCATACGTTGTCGCTGCGATTGCGTATGCTCGGACGCAGGGAGCCCGGACCGCTTGCATCACCTGCAACCTGAACACGCCGATCGCCAATGCGGCGGATATCGCGATTGTCGCCGATGTGGGGCCCGAGGTAATCTCCGGGTCGACCCGGATGAAGGCCGCGACCGCGCAGAAGATGATCACCAACATGATTACCACAGGGGCGATGACCCGGCTGGGCTATGTGTACGAGAACCTGATGGTGCACGTCCACATGCAGAACTCGAAGCTGGTGGAGCGCGGGATTTCGATCCTGAAGCGGGCGTGCGGTGTGAGCCGCGATGAGGCTGTGAATGTGATCAAGAGCGCGGGGCGGAGTGTGCCGGTGGCGCTGGTGATGCTGAAAGCGAAGGTCGACAAGCAGGAGGCGGTTCGCCGGCTGGCCCGCTCGGATGGGAATGTGCGGCGTGCGATTGAGGATGCCACGATGGATCTTTGAGGTGAGCGGGGTGTTATAGGGGAGCGCAATGCTTGGGCCTGGCGCTTTTTCTGTCTGTGGGGAAGAGGCGCGAGCTTATGTGGTTCCCACATCTCAGAAGCGAGATGTGGGGCACCGGCACCCGTGTTCCCGCGCTTTAACCTTCAACCCCTTACACTTCGACACCTACCCTTTAACCCCTTCACCTTTCACCCTTCACCCGTTTTTGTCTTTGCGGTTTAGCTGGCTTTTCGGCGTTTTGGGGCCGTTTTTGGTGTTGATTTTTTGGCGGCGGCGGTCTTTGTTTTTTCTGCGGCAGGCTGGGATGCTGTCATGCCCTTGTTGGCTAGGCTTGCGCGCAGGGCGTCCATCAAATTAATCACGGGGGCCATGGGCTTCTTCTTTGTTGGCGGCTCAGGGCCGCCGTCGCCGGCGCCCTTGCTTTCGATGAGCTGCTCTACGCGCTCCTGGTAGGTGTTGTGGAAGGCGTCCGGATGGAACGGCGCGCGCAGCGAGCCCATGAACTGCTCGGCCAGCTTGACCTCGGCATCCTGCAGCTCGAGCGGCGACTGGTCGCCGTACTCGGGAATTTCGCGGACCTCTTCGGGATAGTAGAGCGTGTGCAGGATGAGCCCGTGCTCATACGGCCGGATGATGACGACCTGCTCGCGCTGGTGCAGGGTGAGCTTGGCGATGGCGCCGAGCCTAAGCTTCTGCATGGCCTGCATCATGAGCGCGTAGGCCCGGCGGCCAGGCTCTTCAGCCACCGTGTAGTAGGAGGTTTCGTAGAAGATGGGGTCGACTTCGTCGAGCTCGACGAACTGCTGGATAGCCATGGTTTCAGACGATTCGGCTTCGAGCGCCTTGAGCTCATTGGGCGAGACCAGCACGTAGGTACCGTCGCCGGCGGGGTAGCCTTTCTCGATCTCGTCGCGCTCGACGACGCGCTCGTCGAGCGGGCAGTAGAGCTGCTGCTTGATGCGCGTGCCGCAGGTTTTGTGAATCTGGTTGAAGCCGATGTGCTCTTCCCGCGCCGCGACGTACATACGCACCGGCACGGAGATGAGCCCGAACGAGATGTAGCCCTTCCAAACTGTCGATGCCATGGGGAAAACCTCCGCGGGTGGGATGTGCGGTTGGCGGACGCGGTTACCTATGGTCGGCCGATGCCGTTGGGGCGGCGCGGCTGCGGTTAGAGTAGAGAGACAGGATTGAGGCACGTGCTGCAACCAAGCGCCAGAGTTTCCACCGCCCGGCTTTCCACCGAGGAGCGGCGGGAAAAACACAGGATTTTTCTCCACGACACCCTCGCCCTGGCCGCGCTGGCGGGGCTGGTGATTGTGCTGTCGTTCGTGACGTACGGGCTGTTTCACTCGTTTGCGTCGCACCGGCAGATGCTGCAGGTACGCTGGCGGGTTCGCGGAGAGACGGCGCTGGCCGCCGGGCACCCGATGGCGGCGCTGAACGATCTGCACTCTGCCCTGGCGTACGCGCCGGACGATCGCGGGCTGCAGATCGAGCTGGCGACGGCTCTGGCCGCTGCGGGACGCACACAGGAAGCGAAAGTCTACTTCGGCACCCTGCTTGAAAGCGAACCCGGCAGCGGAGCCATCAACCTGCAGCTTGCCCGGCTCGCGATCCGGCAGGGCGATGCACAGGCGGCGGTTAATTCGTACGAAGCGGCGATTGACGGGACGTGGAACGGCGATGCGTTTACCCAGCGGCGTGAGATTCGGCTGGAGCTGTCGCGCTTTTTGATCGCAGAGCACCGGCTGGGCGAAGCGAGAAGCCTGCTGCTGATTACCGCGGGCAACGGGCCGGAGAACCATGCGCTGCAGCTTGTGGTGGGGGGGCTGCTGATGCAGTCCGGCGACGCGGCGGACGCGCTCGATGTGTACCGCAAAGCGGGCACTGCAAAGGTGACGCGGCTGGACGCGCTGGAGGGCCAGGCGAATGCGGCGGAGGCGCTGGGGCGGTATGCGGCGGCCCGCACCTACCTGGTGCAGGCCACTGCCGATGCCGGTTTTGGCCGCCAGCCGCAGGCTGTTCGCGATGGAATACACGCCTCGATCGATACCGCGAACGGCGTGCTGGCGCTGTTCCCTGCCTCGAGCCTGGGCCCGAGGGAGCGCGCGCGGCACGTAGCGAATGCGGCAAAGCTGGCGCAGGCGCGCTTGCTGGCGTGCCCTGCCAATGCCGGTGACACGCCGGCCGCAGCCCCTGCGCCGGGCGACGCAGACCAGGGCAAGCAGCGGGCAGCGCTGCTGGGCGCGCTGGCCGCGCGCCTGCAGAAGCTGAACCCGCTGGCGCCGAAGCCCGACCCCACCGCCCCGGTACCCGGGCAGGCCGCGGCAAACGATCCGCTGACGGGGCTGATGGCGCGCTGGGCGCCGATCCCTACAGGCCCCGCGCTGGAGCAGCAGATGCTGGCCGACCCGGCGCTTGAGCAGAGCACGCTTTCGCTGGTGTATGAGACCGAGCGCACGGCGGCAAACCTGTGCGGGGCGCCGACGGGCGACGATGCTTTGCTGCTGAAGATTGCACAGGCGCCGGAGCAGGTCGAGGTGCAGCCATGACGCCTGAAAGCCCGCTTGAGTCTGTCGAGGCGCCGGCGGAGAACCCGACCGGCACGGTACCGATCAGCCCCGGGGACCAGATGACGCTGGACCTGCACCGGGACAGCGCTGATGCGCTCGACATGCAGCGCCTCGCGCCCAAGCGTGAGGAGCGGCTGTTCCTGGTGCTGTCGATTTTTATCGGCGTGCTTTCCGGGCTGCTGGTGGTGTCGTTCCGGGTGGCGATCGAGTGGATCAAGATCCTGACGCTGGGCTCGGCGCCGCACGCGCACGAGGCGCGGCTGTTTATCGTGCCGACGCTGGCGGGCTTGTTTGTGGCGGGGCTGGTGCGCTGGGTGTTTCCGGGGGCGCGCGGTTCGGGGGTGAACCAGACGAAGGCCGCGCTTTACATCTATAACGGCTTTATCTCGTTCAAGACGGTGATTGGCAAGTTTATTTCGGCGTCGATTGCGATCGGGTGCGGGCACTCGCTGGGGCCGGAGGACCCGTCGCTGCAGATCGGCGCGGGGGTGGCGTCGATTGTGGCGCGCAAGCTGCGGCTGTCGCGGCAGTCGCTGCGGTTGTTTGCGCCGATCGGCGCGGCGGCTGGGCTGGCGGCGGCGTTCAATGCGCCGATTTCGGCAATTCTGTTCGTCATTGAAGAGGTGATCGGGTACTGGAGCGCGGCGGTGCTGGGCTCGGTGGTGCTGGCGGCGATTTCGAGTGTTTCAGTGGCGCGGATTTTCTGGGGTTCGGCGCCTATGTTTCGCATACCTTCAGTGACGCCGCTGCGCGACCCGCGCGAGCTGACGGCGTATGCGGTGCTGGGCGTGATCGGCGGTTTGTCGGCGTTTGTGTTCGCGAAGGCGCTGAGCACGCTGCGGCCCAGGCTGCGCAGCATGAGCCAGAATGCACAGCTGTTCCAGCCGGCGGTGGCCGGGCTGCTGGTGGGGCTGATCGGCTACTTCGGGTTGCCGCAGGTGATGGGGCCGGGGTACGAGGTGATGGACCAGGCGCTGCACGGGCAGTTTACATGGGGGTTTCTGGCGGCGCTGGTGATTTTCAAGATAGTGGCGACAACGCTTTCGTTCTCAAGCGGGACGCCGGGCGGCATGTTCGCGCCGACGCTGTTTGTGGGGACGATGCTGGGCGCGGCGGTGGGTACGGTGGAGCAGACGATACTGCCCCATGCTTCGGGCGCTGTGGGGTCGTACGCGCTGGTGGGCATGGGGGTGCTGTTCGCGGGGTTTCTGCGGGCGCCGTTGACTTCGGTCTTCATGGTGCTTGAGACCAGCGGCAATTACTCCATTATTTTGCCGGTGATCCTGGCGAATACGATCGCTTACCTTATCTCGCGCTCGCTGCAGCCGGTGCCGATTTTTGAGTTGTTTACGCACCAGGACGGTCTCGACCTGCCCTCGATGGAGGAGAAGCGCGAGGAGATGGGGCTGCACCTGGAAGACGCGCTGGTGCCGCTGCGGGTGCCGCTGCTCGAAGGCACGGAGACGCTGAAGACGGCGGCGGTGGAGTTGTCGCTGCGGCCGGACCTTCGCGCGATGATTGTGCAGGTTGGCCCGGGCGACTGGTACGTGCTGGGCATTGACGAGCTGGTGACGCTGGTGCAGGTGAAGCCGGGGGAGACGACGCTTGAACGCGCGCTGCCGGGCGAACGGACACCGCTGCTGTTTCCGGATTTGCCGCTCGATACGGCGCTGCGCCACTTTTCGCGCTGGCCGCTGCTGCCAATCAGCAATCGTGCGAGTAAGGGGACGCTGGAGGGGATGGTGACGCTTGAGGATGTGCTGGCGCGGTATCAGCGGGGTTAGCGGGATCAAGCCCGTTCCTGTCCCCGGGCTCGTCGAAAACAGGACAGGAAGATTTGTATAGTATGGGTCCAGCACAATGAGTCTCAATCGAACGACGGCAAGCTGACGTGGTAGACCAAGGAGCAATTAGCGCGAATGCTGAACGGACGCTGCGTCACCGTTGTACTTCCTGCATATAACGCGGTTCGCACCCTGCGGCGGACCGTGAACGATATTCCGATGGAAGTAGTCGACGACATCATTTTGACGGACGACGCCAGCTCAGACGGCACAGCCGAGCTTGCGACGGAGCTCGGTCTTCACACGATCCGGCATGACACCAACCGGGGCTATGGCGGGAACCAGAAGACGTGCTACAACGCCGCGCTGGCCCGTGGCGCGGATATTGTCGTCATGCTGCACCCGGACTATCAGTACACGCCGCGCCTGATCTCGGCGATGTCCGCGATGATTGCGTATGACGAGTTCGACGTCGTGCTGGGGTCGCGCATCCTGGGCAAGGGAGCGCTCGCCGGCGGTATGCCTCGCTACAAGTACTTTTTTAACCGTGTGCTTACGCTGGCGGAAAACATTCTGATCAACCAGAAGCTGTCGGAGTATCACACGGGTTATCGCGCCTGGAGTCGAAGCGTTCTTGAGCGTTTACCGCTTCGCACCTGCTCGAACGACTTCATCTTCGATAATCAGATGCTGATTCAGTGCATGTACTTCGGCTTCAGGGTCGGGGAGATATCCTGCCCGACGAAGTATTTTCCGGAAGCGTCTTCCATCAATTTCCAGCGGAGCATGGTTTACGGCGCCGGGGTTCTCGAAACGGCGCTCCAGTACCGCCTGAAGAAATGGGGCCTTGCCGACCCGATCATTCTGCAGGACGATCCGCAAAGCAGAATCGGCTCGAATCTCCACCTTTCGTCGACGCCTTCCAGCGTGGCCGGACAAACCGCGCGTGGTGATGCTTGAAGGAACCGAGCCACGCGCACCTGGATAGACGAAAACAATATAGTTCAACCCTCCCGCTCCTCCTCCTGATCTCGATAGGTGCCGTGCTCGTGCAGGGCTATCACCTGGGCACGGACGATGGTGAGATCTACGTCCCGGCCATCAAGCAGATTATCGAGCCACATCTGTATCCGGTGGGCGCGGAGTTCTTCCTGATGCACGCGCGGTATGCACATCTCGCGCTGATCGTCGGGCGCTCTGCACTGCTGCTGCACATGCATGCCGATAGCGCCATTCTCCTGTGGCATTTTGTGGGAGTCTTTCTGCTGGTATTCGCAGGCTGGCGCATGGCGGGTGCGCTGTTCACGAACAAGCGGGCGATCTGGGCCGCGGTCGGCACACTCGCGTTGACGCTTTCGGTCCCGGTGGCCGGCACCGCACTGGTGATCGCCGACCCGTATCTGACCGCTCGCTCGCTCTCGACGCCGCTCTCGCTGCTGACGCTGGCGTCGTTCCTGCGGGGCGGCAGGGCGAGCGTGGTGTTGTGGCTGTTCCTGACCGGCCTGGTCCATCCGCAGATGGTCGTTTATACGGTGGGGCTGATCGGGTTCCTCATGCTGCCTCTGGATCGATGGCAAAGCCGCGTATTCAGCGGGCCAGTTTCAGCGCGCGCAGCATTCATCCCGTTCACCTCGCTGCTGAGGAGCTTTTCTCTCCGGCCCGCCACCGGCGAATATCGCAACCTGCTCTACTCCCGAACCTTCTTCTTCGTATCGGTCTGGCACTGGTACGAGTGGGTAGGCGCTCTCGCTCCAATGGGAATGCTGTTCGCCTGCACCCGGATGAAGCTCCGGGGAGTGACGCCCATTTTTGAAAAGGTGTGCGGCGCTCTTGTCGCTTTCGGGCTTTTCTCGACTGCCGTGGCGATTCTATTCTCGACAAGCACGCGCTTCGACAGTCTCGAACGATTGCAGCCGATGCGGTCCTTCGACCTGATCTATCTTGTCTTCTTCCTGATGATAGGCGGGCTGCTGGCCGAGTATCTTCTTCGCAACCGGCTCTGGCGATGGCTGGCTCTCTTTGTTCCACTCGCCGTCGGCATGTTTGTTCTTAATCTCAGGATTTATCCATCCAGTCCGCACATCGAGCTCCCTGGACGACCGGGCAAGAGCCCGTGGCTAGCCGCCTTCTACTGGATCCGCGCCAACACACCGACCGATGCCCTCTTCGCGCTCGACCCTGCTTATTTCAAGTTGGACAAGGAAGATGAGCACGGCTTCAGGGCAGTCGCCGAGCGCAGCAGGCTTGCGGACTTTTACAAGGATAGTGGCGTTGCCACCATGTTTCCCGTGCTGACGCCTGAGTGGCAGCGGGACCAGCAGCGGCTCGACGGGTGGGAGCATTTTGATAAGGCTGCCTTCGAGCATTTGCGGCAAGAGTCCGGCGCGAACTGGGTAGTGCTTGATCGGCCTGTTGCGGGGCTTGCTTGCCCGTATCACCAGGGTGGTATCTGGGTGTGCAGGCTTGGCGGCTAGGATCACTGCTTGCTACGAGTACGTCAGTGAACTTGTAAGTACCTGCTTGCACGACATACCGACGTACGTCGCGATTTCAAAGATTGTAGGTTGAGGCAATGCCGGTAGTTTTTCGCTCTCTCGGTTTTAAATTCTTCTTCTACTCAAACGAGGGGTCTCCTCGCGAGCCGGTCCACATCCACGCGGAGAAGGGCGATGACGAGGCGAAGTTCTGGATACAGCCTGAAGTGCGCGTGGCCTACAATAACGGTTATGATGCGCGTGCGCTTTGCGAGCTGCTGGGGATTGTCGGCGCGAACAGAATCCGGATTGAGAGGGCGTGGAATGAGTTTTTCCGATAGGGCTATGCGGGTGCGGTTCGATGCCGATTCCATGTGGATCGATCTGAGTGACGGAAGGATTCTGGGGGTGCCGCTGGCGTGGTTTCCCCGGCTGCTGCACGGCACGGCAGAACAGCGGGGACAGGTGCGGATCAGCAGCCACGGCCTGCACTGGGAAGCGCTGGACGAAGACATTTCGATCGCAGGTCTACTGGCTGGCATCGGCGACCGGACCGTGAACCCGGAAAGCTCCGCGGCATAACCCGCACATCCGCTCCTGACCGTTCCAGAAGGCCCATACGCCGTAAATGCTGAGCATTTTTCAACGACTTCTTCTCGGAGGGCTGCTGCTGTTTGCCCTGGTCACAGGGCTGAGCTTCCTTGTGCGCGGGTCGTTTGTCGCGCTGAGCACGCTCGACACCGAGCAGAAGCGCATGGATGCGGCGGTGGGGGCGGTAGCCGCGGCGCAGGGATCGCTGGCGCGGGAGCAGATCCTGGTGGAGCGCTCGCTGCTACACCTGCCGATCGACGGGCAGGCGCCGGTGGCCGCGCATGTGCCGGTCGCGCTGGCGCCCGCGCCAGGAGAAGGCGCGATCCACGGGCAGAGCGAGCGCGCGGAAGACCGCCTGCTGACGGCCAGACAGGCGCTGGGGGAGTTGCCGGACGCGCCCACGCTGGACGCTGAGCTGGCCCAGCACCAGCGGGTGCTGGTGCGCCTGCACCATGTTCCGCCGGACGTGGTGGCGCGGACCGCCTCGGCCCGGGAGCTGGAGCCGATCAATGAAAGCCTGATGCGCAAGCTGCAGCTGCTGCGCGAGCGCCGCAGCCGGCTGAACGCGGAGCTGGCGTTGCGGCGGGAGAGCCTGCGCGCGCGGCTGATCGGCGCCTGCGGGGCGAGTATTGTGACTGCGGCAGCGCTGGTGCTGGCCATGCTGTTCTACGTGATTTACCCGCTGCGCGTGGCGGCGCGCGCGGCACGCCGCATGGGCCAGGGGGACCTGCAGCAGCGCATCGACTGGCCGCGCAGCGATGAGCTGGGCGTACTGGCGACGGAGTTCAACCGGCTTGCGATTCGGCTGCGGGATCTGCGGGAGACCGAGGGCGGCCGGCGCGAGATGGAGTACCAGCTGAGCGATGCGGTGGTGCAGTCGATCTTTGAGCCGGTGATTGTGACGGATGGGCGCGGACAGATATTGAAGGTGAACGGCGCGGCGCGCGAGTTGCTGGGGGAAGCCGCATCGAAGGACCGCATGGCGCTGACCTCGACGCCCGGCGGCGACCAGATACTGCAGGCTATTCAGACCGCGATTTCGCTGCAGCGCACGGTGAGCGGCGAGGGCGACTCGGCGATTGCGCCGCTGCGCTTCGGGGAAGGCCAGAAGAACTTTAGGCTGCGCACGACGCCGATGCGCGACAAGGAAGGCCACATGCTGGGCGCGGTGACGGTGCTTGAAGATGTGACGGAACTGCAGGCCGTCGACCGCTTCAAGACGCGCTTTCTGGCGATTGCGTCGCAGCGGCTGCGCGACCCGCTCGAGAAGCTGCGCGTCGCTATTTATGCGCTGGCGCGCGGGTATGCCGGGGAGCTACGCCCGCTGCAGGCCGACGTGGTGGAAGGCGCGCAGAACGAGGCGCAGCACCTGGACGACCTGATGCAGGACCTGTTCGCGGTGGCGGAGCTGGACAGCGGCCGCCGCGCGCTGCGGACCGAGCAAATTCGCCCGCTGGATATTTTGCGCGAGGCGCAGGCGACGGTGCGCGCCGCGGCATCGGAGCGTGGATTGACGGTCGAGATCGAGGCCTATGCCGACCTGCAGCGGGTGGAAGCAGACCGGCGCGCGCTGCGCTCGATCCTCGAAAATTTGCTGAGCAATGCTATCCGTAACACCGGCAGTGGCGGATATGTGCGCCTGGCCGCGACGGAGAGTAAGAACACGGTCCACTTCAGCGTGACGGACACCGGCCGGGGCATTGAGCCGGAGCGTTTGAACATGATTTTCGGCCGGTTCAACTCCGGCTCGACCGAGGGCACGGGGCTGGGGCTCGCGCTGGTGCGAAGGCTGGTCGAGGCGCAGGGCGGGCAGATTTCGGTCGAGAGCAAGGTGGGCGCGGGCACGACTTTCAGCTTTACGCTGCCGGCGGCTGCGGTGCTGGAGCCGCGGCACCCGGTAGAGGTGGGCTAGATGGCGCAATTGTTTATGCGCGAGCAGCCGGACGCTCCGGAGATCGAAGAGAAAGCGCGGCTGCGGGTGTACATCGGCGCGGCGCCGGGCGTGGGGAAAACATACTCGATGCTGGAGCACGCGCACCAGCTTCGCAAGGCCGGCGTCGATGTGGTGATTGGCTTTATCGAGCCGCACGGGCGGGCTGAAACCGCGGCGCAGATCGGCGATCTGGAAACGGTTCCACTGCGCCGCACGCAGTACCGCTCGGTAACGCTTGAGGAGATGGACCTGGAGGCAATCCTGGCGCGTCATCCGCACACGGTGCTGGTGGACGAGCTGCCGCACACGAATGTGCCGGGCTCGCGCAACCGCAAGCGCTACGAGGACGTGCTGGAGCTGCTGGACAGCGGCATTAACGTCGAAACCGCCGTCAACGTGCAGCACCTGGAGACGCTGAACGACACGGTGGCGCGTTCGGCGAACACGACGATTCGCGAGACGATCCCGGACAGCTTTCTGCGGAGGGCCGATGAGGTCATCAATGTCGACCTGTCGATCGATGAGCTGCGCGGGCGTTTGCGCGAGGGCAAGATCTACAAGCCGGAGCGCGTGGAGCAGGCGCTGGCGAACTTCTTCCGCAAGGGCAACCTGACGCTGCTGCGCGAGCTTGCGCTGCGCACGACCGCGGAGCAGGTAAGCGTGGCCGCATCGGAGTATCGGCGCGCGCAGGGCCTCGAGCAGGCGCCGGTGCCTGAGAAGGTGATGGTGTGCCTGTCGCACCGGCCGGGCACCGACCGGCTGATCCGCGTTGGGGCGCGCATCGCCGGCCGGCTCGCGACCAACTGGTATGCCGTGTACGTGCAGGGCGGCCGGGGGCATACTCCGCAGGGCGACGACCCGCAGGCGTTTGAGCGGCTGGAGGAGTACCGCAGGCTTGCCCGCGGGCTCGGCGCGCAGGTGGTGACGCTGGAGAACAAGAATGTGGGGCGCGCTCTGATCGAGTTCGCGAAGAGCGAATCGATCTCGCACGTGGTGTTTGGGCAGGCTGCCCGCTCGCGCTTCGATCTGCTGCTGCGCGGCTCGGTGACGAACGATTTTCTGAAGGAGATGCGCGACACGACGGTGCAGGTGGTGCCGATGCCGAGGCCGCGGCGGGATTGATGCGGTAGGAAGAGCGCAGGCGTCGCGCAGGCTGCGCTATGGTATTTTTGAGTCTGACCCGCGAAACGCGAGCTCGTAGCTCAGTTGGTAGAGCAATGCACTTTTAATGCATGGGTCCTGGGTTCGAGCCCCAGCGAGCTCACCACCGCATTCCGGGTTGATAGCCGCCGCTTACTTCTGAAACAGCATGGGCGCGAACGCTGCAAGGTTGCCTCTCCACACCATCCACGCATGCATGCCCGGTGTCTGCACCTGTGTGGGCTGCATGCCGCTGCTTTCGAGCCATGCGATGAACTTCTGGTTCGGCTCGAACAGGCCGTCCTCTGTTCCGCAGGCGATCCACAGCAGTTTGAGCTGCGACTGCACTTTGGCGCCGGTCTGCTGCGTGATTGCGGGGAAGAGCGGCTCGAAGTGCTCGCTGCCGATGCCGCCGGCGCTGAAGGAGCCGATCCACGCGAACTGGTCGGTGTGGTTGAGGCCGACCAGCAGCGTTTCCGCGCCGCCCATGGAGAGCCCGGCGATGGCACGGTCCTCGCGTTTGTCAGAGAGGGGATACTGCTGCCGCACCATGGGCATGACCTCCTGCTCCAGCGCCTGGCCGAACTTTGTGAAGTTGGCCGCGACCAGCGCGGGGTCGCGCCAGGCGGTCCATCCATCGGTGATCATGCGCATGTCGCCGTAGCCCCACGGCATGACCACGATCATGGGCTTCGCCTTGCCGGCCGCGATCAGGTTGTCGAGGATGACGTTGGCTTTGCCCATCGCGGTCCACGCGCTCGGGTCGTCGCTGTAGCCGTGCAGCAGGTAGAGCACGGGGTATTTTTTGCTGCTGTGCGGGTCGAAGCCGGGCGGCGTGTAGACGTAGTACTCGCTGTTGATGCCGACGATGCCGGAGCGGTAGAAGTGGTGCGACACGACGCCGTGCGGGACGGCGGCGACCTCCCACGGCATGGGCGGATGGCCGGGCACCAGGAAGACGCTCTGGTTGCTGAAGAAGCTGGTTTTGACGAAGGTGTTGTGCGGATCGAGCACATCGGTGCCGTCGACCGAGTAGCTGTAGCTGTAGTACTCGGGCGGCAGGGGCGGCACGGTGACGCTCCAGGCGCCGTCAACGCCCTTGACGAGCGGCAGCGGGGCCTTGCGGCCTTCGAGGTGCAGTTCGACTGCCTGGGCGCTGGGCAGGGCGAGGCGGAAGGTGGCGGAGCCGTCGGGCGCAACGATCGGGGAGTGGCCGGGCGCGGCGGTGAGGGGAACCGGCGCGGAGTTCCGGTCTGCGGCGCTGACCTGCTGCGCTTGAGCGGCGGCGAGCGAAAGTGAGAGTACGGTCCATGCGGCGACGAGGCGCAGCGGCTTGCGACAGGCTGTAACGATCTTCATGCGTGAAAATGCTCCTAACGCTTGCGGGGAACCATTGTGCACTGCGAAGCGTTGGCTTGACTACGCGTCGCCGCGTAGCGGCTGGAGCGCGGTTCAAGTCCGGCGCGTGAAGTGCACCGCATCGACGGCCCGCAGGCGTTCCGCGGCGCCTTCGGCCGTGATGTCGCGCTGCGGCATGCCGAGCATTTCAAAGCCGACCATGAACTTTTTGACCGTCGCCGAGCGCAGCAGCGGCGGGTAGAAGTGCGCGTGCCAGATAAAGCCCGGGTGCTGCGCGCCGTCGCAGGGCGCGCCGTGGAAGCCCATGGTGTACGGAAAGCTGGTCTCGAACAGGTTGTCGTACCGGGTGGTGACCTGCTGCAGGATATCGGCGAGCCCCGCCTTCTGCTGCGGGGAGAAGCCGCGCAGCGTGGACACTGCTTGTTTGGGCAGCACCAGCACCTCGAACGGCCACACTGCCCACCACGGGACAACGGCGAGAAAAGCATCGTTCTGGCAGACGACCCGTACCTGCTGCCGGGCCTCGAGCGACCCGTAGTCCATCAGCAGGGCCGACCCGTGCTCCGCCAGGTAGGCATCCTGCGCCGCTGCTTCGGACGCGGGCTCGTCCGGCACATGCCCGGTGGCCCAGATCTGCCCGTGGGGATGAGGATTGCTGGCGCCCATCATGGCGCCGCGATTTTCGAAGATCTGCACATAGGCGATGGAGGGGTCGGCGCTGAGCTCCTCATCCTGCCGGACCCATGCGTCGACCACGCGCTCGACGTCGGGGCGCTCCATCCTGGGCAGCGTCAGCGAGTGGTCAGGGTGGAAGCAGAGCACGCGGCAGCGCCCGTGCTCCGGCTCGCCGCGCAGCAAGGGGTCACCGGTCGGGGCGGCGGGCGGCGCGGTGGGGAGGATCGCGGCATAGTCGTTGTCAAAAACGTACACATGCTCGTAGGCGGGTGTTCGCTCTCCGCCGGCGCGCTCGTTACCCGGGCACAGGTAGCAGGTTGGGTCGTAGCGCATGGTGCCGAAGGCCGCGACGGTACCCACCTCACCCTGCCATGGCCGCTGGGTGCGCTGGGGCGAAACCAGCACCCACTGGCGGCGGAGCGGGTTGTATCGCCGATGCGGGCCGGAGAGCGGCCCAGCGACCGATGGAGACAGCGAGGGTGATGAAGTGGACACGGGTTCTCCTTGTTTCAGAAGCTGAAAACGAATGGCAGACCGGCCGGCATTGCCGTGGACGCGGGCCCGCTTTATTCTAAGCGCTGCGATGCCCTTGCCCCTGCTGCCCCCGGTTGCGACCCTGCACGACCATGCCACACGCCTATGGCATGAGGAGGAAGCAGCGCCGTCCGGCACGGCGACCCTGGAGCCGGCGAGCCCGCTCGATGCGGCGATCCTGGCCCAGCACCGCGCCAATTACGAGCTGTGGCATATCGAAGACGCGGCCCGAAGCCCCGGCATTGCCGACGGGGCGCTGGCTGAAACCAAGCGCTCGATCGACCGCGTGAACCAGCGGCGCAACGACCTGGCCGAGCAGTGCGACGGCTTGCTGCTGGAGCTGCTGGCGCCGCACGACCTGCCGCATCCCGAGGCGGAGCTGCACTCCGAGAGCCCGGGCCTGATGATCGACCGGCTCAGCATTCTCGCGTTGAAGCTCTTCCACACCCGCGAAGAGGTGGCCCGCGGCAATGCGCCGGCCACCGGCGCGCCCCTGGGCCACGCCCGGCGCAACGGTGAGCGGTTTGCGCTGCTGCTTGAGCAGCGCATGGACCTGGAGCAGGCGCTGGACCGGCTGTGGTGGCGCGTGCTTTCGTCGGAGCGGCGCTTCAAGGTGTACCGGCAGCTGAAGATGTACAACGATCCCAGCCTGAACCCCGCCGTCTACGGGGCAGCCGGGCAGCCGGGCGGCTTGGCGAGCGAGTAAAGCCCTGCTGCGGAGCGTTGAACGCGGGCCGATTTGACGGCACGTGCACAGCGTGGGTATAAAACGAGGCAGCCTGGAAAAACATGGGCACAGAGTTCGGTATTGGCTGCACCCAGGCAGTGCACGTCCCTGCTTCAGCTGCATCGTTACCATGAATCGCATGGAGGAATCAGGCCGCCCGCATGTCCAAGTCATCCGCTTCGCCTAAAACGCTGGCTGCTAAAGTCCGCCCGTTTACCAACACCGCACAACAGGAAGCGCTCGCCGCGTACGGCGCCGCGCTTGAAGCCATGCAGACCGGCCGCTTCGATGAAGCGCTCGCCGGGTTTCGATCGCTCGATGTTACGTGCCCGCCTGAGATCAGCGAGCGCGCCCGCGTGTACAGCTCCGCGTGTGAGCGGCAGCTGGCGCAGCAGAGGGCGACACTCGAGTTTCTCTCGGCCACGGAGCAGTATGACTACGCGATCGCCCGCATCAACAACGGCGATTACGAAGACGCGCGCGAGCACCTGCAGGCCATCCTTGAGCAGCACGACGAGGCGGACTACGCCCATTACGGGCTGGCCATGCTGTACAGCATGGTTGGCCAGGCAGAGGGCTGCCTGCACCACCTGGAGCGCTCGATCGAGCTGAACCCGCACAACCGCGTCCATGCGCGCAGCGACGTCGACTTCCGCCAGATGGCCGACGACCCGCGGTTTACCGAGCTGCTGTATCCCGAAGCGATGTAGGGGCAAGGTCAGCGTTGTGATCCTGAGCCCGCGGAAAGCGGGCCCCGCGCTCGTCAAAGTAAATATGGCCCAGCCCAATCCACTTCAATCCGGGGCCGGCGGTAAACCGCTTCGCGTTGTCGCCATCGGGGGCGGCACGGGTCTGTCGACGCTGCTGCGCGGCTTCAAACACTTCGCGCCTTCCGCCGTGCTCGCGGCTGCGGACTGCGCATCGCCGGAGTGCCTGATCGGCGAGCTTTCTGCCATCGTCACGGTTACAGATGACGGCGGCTCCTCCGGGCGACTCCGCAAGGACTTTAACATGCTGCCGCCGGGCGACCTGCGTAACTGCATGGTGGCGCTGTCAGAGGATGAGCAGCTGCTGTCGCAGCTGTTTCGCCATCGCTTTCGTTCAGGCGGCGCGGGGCTTGAGGGCCACTCGTTCGGCAACCTGTTCGTCGCGGCGCTGCAGGAGATTACCGGCGACTTTGCGCAGGCTATCAAGCTGGCGGCCGAGGTGCTGGCGACACGCGGACATATTTACCCTGCCACCAATGCGAACGTGACCCTGGCCGCGCGCATGGATACGGGCGAGATTGTTCGCGGCGAAACGCAGATTACCGGCAGCAAGGCACGGATTGTCGAGCTGATGCTGGAGCCGGCGCACGTCGCTCCGCTGCCCGAAACACTCGAAGCGATTGCCGCCGCCGATCTGATCACGCTGGGCCCGGGCTCGCTGTTCACCAGCGTTATTACCAACCTGCTGGTTGCCGGGATTCCTGAAGCGCTCGCCCGCGCGAAAGGCACCCGCGTCTACGTGTGCAACCTGATGACCCAGGGCAACGAAAGCCTTCACCTGAGCGCGTCGCAGCATATCGAGCGCATGTACGAGCACGCGCGAGAGCCTTTCATCGACTATGCCCTGGTCAACACGGCCCCGGTCTCCGCGTCGATTCGCGAGCGCTACGCGGCGGAAGGCGCCGAGGTCATCGAGGCAGACCTGGAGCGCATCGAGGCCATGGGGATCCGCTGCGTCGCAGGCGCTTTTGCGGCAGAGGGCGATGTGCTGCGGCACAATGCCGACCTGGTCGCGAAGACGGCGCTGCGCCTCGCGCTGGCCGACCGCGCGGTCGGCACCCGGTAGTTTCAGCGGGGTTCGGTAGAAGGCTCGGGGTCGAAGCGAATGTTGGGCAGGTCTTCGACGACGCGGCGCACGGCCTGCTCCCACCGGCCGTGGATCAGCTCGAGCTCGAGGTCGCCCGAGAAGAAGCGGCGGTAGTTGCCGAAGTGCAGGCTGCCGCTGCGGTACTGCACCAGCTCAATCGGCGGCCCCACGGTGACGTTTGAGCGCATGGTCGCGTCCATGCTGAGCAGCGCATATTTCGAGGCGGCGTCGAGCGAGGTGGTACGCGCGTCGATGCCTCGGTCGAGGATGGGGCGGCCGTACTTGACCTCGCCGATCTGCAGGTAGGGCGAGTCCTGCGTGGCGCAGATGGGATTGCCCTGCGGATAGATGAGATAGAGCTCGGGCTCGCCGCCCGCGACCTCGCCGCCGAGCAGCAGGTGGATGTTGAAGGAGTAGTCGTCCTTGGCGAGCGCGTCGCGGTCGATGTCGGAAACCTTGCGGACGCAATCGCCCACGGCGCGCGCGGCCTCATACATATTTTTTGCGGCGGCGAGTCCCCTGCCTTCGGAAAAGTCTTCGCGTAGCAGGGTGACGACGGACTGCGTGATGGAAAGGCTGCCGCTGGTGAGGATGACAAACGCAGCCTCACCGGGGGTCACGAAGGTGTGGAGCTTGCGGCAGACGTTGACCTGGTCGTAGCCCGCGTTGGTGCGCGAGTCCGATGCCATCACGAGACCTTCGTGCGTCTTGATGCCTAGACAGTAAGTCATCTGCTCCCTTTTTGCCGTTCAGATGCGGCGCGTTTGCACCGATTCATACACCTGTTACAGTCTTAGCACACACCTGCAAGGTACCCAGCGCGACCTTGCGAAAAGCCGCGGCATTCAAACCAGTCCCCGCAGGAGGCCCTAGTTTAGTGCATCTTCGCCTTGGCTTCGACTTACGCTTTGAGCTTCCCTGCCCTGTGGCAATCGTCGCATTGCTGCACGTGCATCCTTTTCAGGATCCGAACCTGCTGCTGCCTGATGCTATCCGTACCGAGCCGTCGATCCCGATCCGCCAGTACCTGGACTCGTTCGGCAACCGCTGCTCGCGGCTGTACGCGCCGGCCGGTGCGCTGCGCCTGTTCAATACGACCGAGATCATCATCCCGGACTTTGAAGACGAACTGGGCGTGAATGCGCCGGAGGTGCCGGTGCAGGACCTGCCGGACTACGTGCTGCAGTTCCTGCTGAACAGCCGCTACTGCGAGGTGGACCGGCTTTCCGCGGTGGCGCTCGACCTGTTCGGCGGCATGGCGCCGGGCTGGTCGCGGGTGCAGGCGGTGGTCGGCTACGTGCACCGCATCGTGCAGTTCGGGTACAGCTTCGCGCGACCCACCAAGACGGCGCTCGACGTGTACACGGAGCGGACCGGCGTGTGCCGCGACTTTCAGCATCTTGCGATTACGCTTTGCCGGGCGCTGAACATCCCGGCGCGCTACGCTACGGGCTACCTGGGCGACTTCGGCGTTCCGCTGAGCGATACGCCGATGGACTTCAGCGCGTGGTTCGAGGTGTACCTGGGGGACCGCTGGTGGACCTGCGATGCGCGGCACAACCGCCCGCGGCTGGGCAGGGTGCTGATGGCGACCGGCCGCGACGCGTCGGACGTTGCGCTGACGACCTCATTCGGGATCGCGAACCTGAAGCATTTTTCCGTGATCTCCGACTGGCTCGATGAGCCGGGCAAACCGCGCGAGGGCCATGGATGAGCGCACAAGCCTCGCGGTTCTCAGACGCGTTTCTGCGCGAATACTTTCTCGACGGCGTGTACGACGAGATGTTCACGGCGGACGGTACGATTCGCCCGCAGTACAAACGGCTGCTGGATATTTTTCGCTCGCTGCCGACTGAAGAGCTGCTGCGCCGCAAGCATTCGGCGGACATGAGCTTCCTGACCCAGGGCATCACGTTTACGGTGTACGGCAGGAAGGACGGGACCGAGCAGATATTTCCATATGACATGCTGCCGCGGATTATTACCGGCGCTGAGTGGAAGACCATCGAGCGGGGGCTTATCCAGCGCATTACCGCGCTGAATATGTTTCTGGGCGATGTGTACCACGATGGAAAGATTTTGCAGAACGGCGCGGTTCCGCGCGAGATTGTGTACTCGTGCCGGCACTTTCGACGCGAGATGCGGGGGCTGCAGGTTCCGCGCAATGTGTACATCGCGGTAACCGGTACGGACCTGCTGCGGATGAATGATGGCAGCTTTGTGGTGCTCGAAGATAACCTGCGCGTGCCGAGCGGCGTGAGTTACATGCTGTCGAGCAGGCGCGTGATGAAGCGGACATTTCCAATCGTGTTCCGCGAGTGCGGTGTACGACCAATCGAGCATTATCCGCAGGTGCTGCTGGCTTCGCTGCGCTCGCTTGCGCCGGAAGGACGGCCGGAGCCAACGATCGTGCTGCTGACGCCCGGCGTGTATAACTCGGCTTACTTTGAGCACACTTATCTCGCGCGGCAGATGGGCATCGAGCTGGTTGAAGGCCGCGATCTTGTGACGCATAACAACGTTGTGTACATGCGAACGACCGCGGGGCTGAAGCGGGTCGATGTTATCTATCGCAGGGTGGATGACGACTTCATCGACCCGCTTGCATTTCGCGGAGACTCGATCCTCGGGGTGGCCGGGCTGTTCAACGCGTACCGCGCCGGAAATGTGACGCTCGCGAATGCGTTTGGGACCGGGCTTGCCGACGATAAGGCGCTGTATGCGTATGTGCCGGCGATTATCAAGTACTACACGGGCGAGGAGCCGATCCTGAAAAACGTGGAGACGTACCTGATGACGGACCCGAAGCAGAGACAGCACGCGCTTGCGAACCTGGACAAGCTGGTGGTGAAGGCCGTGGGCGAGTCCGGCGGGTACGGCATGCTGATCGGTCCGCAGTCGACCGCGGCGGAGCGCGAGGATTTCGCGCGTCGTATCGAGGCCGACCCGCGCAACTATATCGCGCAGCCGACGCTTGAATTCTCTCGCGCGCCCTGCCTGGTGAACGCGGACCACGATGGCACGAGCATCGAGCCGAGGCATGTGGACCTGCGGCCTTATGTGCTGTACGGGGACAAGGTTTCGGTTGTGCCCGGCGGGCTGACACGGGTCGCGCTGCGCAAGGGTTCGCTGGTCGTGAACTCATCGCAGGGCGGCGGCAGCAAGGATACCTGGGTACTGAACGATTAATTTGTAACAGTGACAGTTTTATTTGCGTGAGTTCGAACAGGAGGAGAAGCGATGCTATCGCGGGTAGCCGACAGTTTGTACTGGATGAGCCGCTATCTCGAGCGGGCTGAGCATACGGTGCGGATGCTCGACGTGAACTTCGGCATGACGCTGGACCCTTCGCGCACCAGCGAGGACGCGCGGTGGCGCAGGCTTCTGCTCGCGCTCGGCAGCTCTGCCGAGGACTGGACCGGCGACTCGCATGCGCTGGTGCAGATGCTGACGCATGATGAATCGCACGGAGCTTCAGTCAAGGCGTGCATCGCGGTCGCGCGCGAGAATGCGCGGCAGGTGCGGGAAGAGATTTCGTCGGAGCAATGGGTGCAGCTGAACCGGCTGTACCACCTTGTAACGGAAATACCGGAGAGCGAAGGCGCGACACCGCCCGAGGACTTTCTTCTGGCGGTCTTGGATGGGCTGCATCTCTTCCAGGGTGTTACCGATACGACCATGAGCCACGGTGAAGGCTGGCAGTTTATCCAGGTCGGGCGTTCGATCGAGCGCGCTTCTTCAATCGCCGCGTTGCTCTCGGTGTATGAGCTGGGCCTGGCAATCCCTGTCAACGGTGAGTATGAACAGGTCGCGGGCAGTCACCAGTTTCTTGAGTGGATCGGCCTGCTGCGCAGCTGCACGGCGTTTGAAGCGTACTGCAACGTGTATACCGCTGACCTGACCGAGTCGCAAATTCTCGAGTTTCTGCTGCTGAATAAGGACTTTCCGCATTCGGTGCGCTACTCTGTCGATCGGCTGCGCGATGCGCTGCTGGCGCTTGAACAAGAGAGCGGGCGGCTGGCTCCGCAGGAGCTTGTTCGCGTTGCCGGGCGACTGCAGGCGGCGCTGAATTTCGTCGAGATTGCGGACGTGCTGCAGGGCGGCGTGGGCGATTACCTGGCGATGGTGAAGCGTGAATGCGCGCGCGCCCATGCGGTGCTGTATCGCGATTACATTCACTACTCCGTGCAAACCGCGCTGGCCATGTAAGCGGCCACTCCACACGAGAACAGGAGCAACGTCGATGAAGTTTTATTCCGTGCGTCACCTGACGAAGTTCGTTTACAAGCGGCCGGTGAGCGAGAGCATGATGGAGACGCGGATGCATCCGCGCTCTGACTCGAACCAGCGCTGCCTGTCGTTCCAGCTCTCGGTGAGTCCGCGCTGCCGGGTCTTTTCCTACCGCGATCACCTGGGCAACCACGTGCAGCACTTCAATATTCCGGGCGAGCACTCGCAGCTTGTGATTATTGCGGAGTCGCTTGTGGAACAGCAGGCGCTCGCCTTTGTTCCGCACTTTTTGGCGCCGTCGGCGTGGGGCGAGCTGGACGCGCTGGTGAGCGAGGGCGACTACTGGGAGATGCTGCTGCCGAGCGAGTTTGCCGCGCCGACAGGAACGCTGCTGGGCCTGGCGAAGGAGCTTGACGTGCGCCGGCGCGACGACCCGCTGATGCTGGTGCGTGAGATCAACTCGCGCCTGTATGACTATTTCAGCTACGTGCCGAGATCGACTCGGGTCGACTCGCCGATCGATGAGGCGATCTCTTCTCGTGAAGGCGTGTGCCAGGATTTCGCGCATACGATGATCGCGCTGGTACGGACGCTGGGAATCCCGTGCCGGTACGTGAGCGGCTACCTTCACCAGAGGGCATCGGACGTCGGCGCGGGCCACGACCGCTCACTGCCGGACGCGACGCATGCCTGGGTCGAGGCATTTTTGCCGCACCTGGGTTGGGTCGGCTTTGACCCGACGAACAATTTGCTGGCGCACGAACGGCATATCCGCACGGCGCTGGGACGCGACTATGCCGATGTGCCGCCGACGCACGGCGTGTACCGCGGCCGCACGACGAGCGAGCTGTACGTTGCGGTGCAGGTGGATGCGTTTGACCAGCCGCCGGCGCTTGATCGTGAAATGCCGATCCCCGAGGACTGGTCGATCATGGTCGAAAAAGCGCAGGAGGCGACCCCGCCCGCTTCGCCGCTGCTTGAGATACAGCAAATGCAACAGCAGCAGTGACGTATTAAAAACGGCGATGATCTACTTTGACTTTTGCCGGGCGATGGCTTCGCCGTACGCAGCCAGGTAGCGGTCGATGGCCTCGTCGAGGGTGAAGCGGCTGACGTTGTGGAGGCCCTGTTCTTTGAGGGCCGGCAGCCGATTCCAGTGCTGCGCGATGGTCGCGGCGGCGGCTTTGGGATCTTCAGGATCGATGAGGATGGCGGCGTCGCCGGCTACTTCAGTCATCGGGGCGCGGTTGGTGGTGATGACGGGGCAGCCGCAGGCCTGGGCCTCAAGAATGGGCCAGCCGAAGCCCTCGTGTCGCGAGGGAAACAGGAGGGCGGCAGCGCCGCTGTAGAGCGCGCGGAGCTGCTCGTTCGATGGGTCGACGAGCTGGTGGATCGCGGACGCACTGGGGCTTGCGGCGACGAGGGCGCGGAGTTCCTCGTCCCAGGGCTTGCCGGCGAGGATAAGCTGCAGGCCGGCAAAGGCGGGAAGACTACGCAGCGCGGAGAAAATGCGAACCGCGGCCGGACGGTTTTTGTACCAGGAGTTGTTACCGATGTGAATCAGGTAGCGAGTCTCGGCGGTGAGGCCCTGCGTGGCAAGCACGGCAGCGGTCTCTTCCCTGCTGACCGGGTGGAAATCCCAGTTGAGCGGGTTGTGCACGACGCAGGACGACCGCTTGCTATTACCCGAGAGAGCGTGGAGGTCGGCGTCGGTTTTATGCGAGACGCAAACTACATATGGAGCGCGGACGATGCCGGAGGCGATCCAGCGCTGGAGCAGGCGACCGGTGCTGCCGACAGAGATCCCGGGGAACTTGTCTTGCGCGGCAAAAACGGCCAGGAGGTCATGGCAGGTGAGCAGGCTGGGGGTTTTACCGGCGAGCCTGAGATACATGGAGTTGGAGTGGTCGCAGACATGGACGATGTCGGCATCGCGGACCTGCCTTCGCAGGGCGGCTGGAGCGAACAGGTATTTATCGATGTAGGCCAGCCACTTGGCAAAAGGCGGGTTGGGGCCGAACCGTTTGAGAAGGACCGTGGGTGGATAGGCGATGCGGACGTTGTGGCTGCGGCGGGTCAGCTCCGTCTGGAGCAGCCGCGCGTAGCGCAACATGCTTTCCTGCCGGTCGGGGAGGTAGTTCGCGATGAGGAGGATCTTCATTGGCAAGGGCAGTAGACCGCCTACGCGGCCGGCGGTCACTTCCGGCGCATCGCGCTCTTCGTGACGGTTGCTTGTTCCGTGGGCTGCTCGGGTGAGTGAACGTTTCGAGAGTGGACACAGGCTGCCCATGAAGAAAACTCATGGGCAGCCTGTGAGCAGATGGCGGTGAGGCTACTTGCCGACTGGTGCGAGCATCTGGCTTTCGATCCAGGCGTAGGTTTTGGCCATGCCGTCGCGCAGTTTGATAGAGGGTTCCCAGCCGAGATACTTTTCGATCAGGGTGTTGTCGGAATTGCGGCCATTGACGCCCTTGGGCGCGCCGAGATTGTAACGGCGCTCGAGCTTGATGCCGGCGATGTCTTCGACGATATCGACGAGCTGGTTGATGGTGACCAGTTCGCTCGATCCCAGGTTGATGGGCTCGTGGATATCGCTTTCGAGGATGTCCCGTGTGCCCTTGGTGCAGTCGTCGATGTACATGAAGGAACGGGTCTGGTGACCGTCGCCCCAGATCTCGATTTCATGCTTGCCGGTCTGCTTGGCTTCGATGACCTTGCGGCACATGGCGGCGGGGGCTTTCTCGCGACCGCCTTCATAGGTGCCGAGCGGCCCGTAGACGTTGTGGTAGCGGGCGACGCGGCTGACGAGGCCGTAGTCCTCTTCAAAGTGACGGCACATGCGTTCGGAGAAGAGCTTCTCCCAGCCGTAGCCGTCTTCCGGCAGCGCGGGGTAGGCATCCTCTTCTTTAAGCGCGACGACGTCGGGGTTGGTCTGCTTGTCGCCGTTGTACACGCAGGCGGAGGAGGAAAAGAAGAAGCGCTCGACATTGGCCTGGCGTGCGGCCATGAGCATATGCGTGTTGGTGAGCACGCTCAACATGCAGAGGGCCTTGTTGTTCTCGATAAAGCCCATGCCGCCCATATCCGCGGCGAGCTGGAAGACGACCTCGGTGCCGTCGGCCGCAGTCTGACAGTTGGCGCGGTCGCGCAGGTCCAGCGACAGGTTCTCGACACCCTTTGAAGTCTGGTACCACTCGTCAAGCGGCTTGATATCGACCGCGCGTACGACGTTGACGCCGCTTGCCAGCAGATCCTTGACCAGGTGACCGCCGATGAACCCGCCGGCGCCACAAACCACTACTTTTTCGTTCTTAAGCTTCATTCGCAGCACCTCAATGCCTGTGTCTCAATTTGATGCGTCGTCCGGGCGCAGATATCGCGCCTGCCGTACGCTCGATGGTGATGAACTGCCACCTCAGGAGGAAGCGAGTTGGCCCCAGTATCCGTTCCCTGTTCCCGCACGTCAAGGTTGGGGACACTGTTGGTAATGCGCTTTTACCTGAGACTCAGCGGGCGGCGCGCGGAATCGCGGGTGACGAGCGCATCCTGCCGGCCGACGCTGAGATAGGTAAAGCCTCGTTCCGCAAGCTCCGCGGGATTAAAGAGATTGCGTCCGTCGAGAATGATGGGATAGCGCAGGTCCCGGTGGAGGCGGTCGAGATCGAGGTCGCAGAACTCCTGCCAGTCGGTCAGGATGAGCAGCGCGTCCTTGCCTCGGGCGGCGGCATAGGCATCTTCAACGTAATGCATCTGCGCTGAAGCAGGCAGGATTTCCGCTGTGCGTTCCATTGCGGCTGGATCGTATGCATCGATTGAACAGCCTTCCCGCAGCAGCATTTCGACGATCTCGATCGCGGGTGAGTCGCGGATGTCGTCGGTTCCACCTTTGAAGGAGAGGCCGAGAATGCCGAGGTTTTTGCCGCGAAAGGTCCAGAGCGCCGAGCGGATCTTCTGGAAAAAACGCTGTTTCTGTTCGGCATTGATCTTTTCGACTTCACGAAGCATGCCAAAGGGAATGCCGCACTGCTCGGCGACATAGCGAAAGGCGGCAACGTCCTTTGGAAAGCAGGAGCCGCCGTACCCGATGCCGGCCTGGAGGAAGCGCGAACCGATGCGCTTGTCCATGCCGATACCGCGCGAGACCTGTTCGACGTCCGCGCCGACCGCCTCACAGATATTGGCGACGGTATTGATGAACGAGATCTTGACGGCGAGGAACGCGTTGGAGGCATGCTTGATGAGCTCCGCGGCCTTGGTGGAGACGTGAAGGAGTGGGGGCAGCGCTTCCCCATTGCAGCAGCCGGGCACACTCGTGGCTGCCGCGTAGTAGCGTCCACTGGTCAGCGGCTCGTAGATTGCGGTCATCAGGGCCGCGGCGCGCTCGGAGTCTGTCCCGACGACGATGCGGTCGGTGTGCAGGAAGTCCGAAACGGCAGTGCCTTCGCGCAGGAACTCGGGATTAGAGGCGACGTCAAACAGTTCGCGGGGGACGCCGTTCCGCTCGATGACACGGCGAATCCACTCGTTCGTGTAAACGGGTACGGTGCTCTTCTCGACGATGACCTTGTAGCGGTCAATCGAGCGGGCAATTTCACTGGCGACGGCATCGACGTAGGAGAGGTCTGCGGAGCCTGTTCCACTTTGCGGGGTGCCGACCGCGATGAAGACGGCGTCGGCATCGCGCGTCGCACTGCGTAGATCGGAGGTGAAGGTGATCGATTCGGGGTGGTGGCGGTCGAGGAGTTGCTTCAGGTACTCCTCATGAATGGGAACGCCGCCGGCGCGGAGCATCTCTACTTTGCTCTCGTCGTTGTCGACACAGATGACGGTGTGGCCGATCTCGGCGAAGCATGCCGCGGCGACCAGCCCGACATACCCCGAGCCCACGACGGCGATGCAGATAGGTGTCTTCATGTTTTTGGGAGTTCCCTTCCGGGCAGAACGTTCGCTCATGGTTTCGGGAACCTGCCTTACCTGCTATCGGATTGGGTGATGGAAGGTCGTCTGAAAGACCGGTACCTGATTTGAGTCGGTTGGATGGACGGTGGATAGACGCCTTCCGTGAAGGCCGTAGCGCTGGTAATCCCGCAGATCCGACCGGTAAATCGCGGAAGACTCGCTGATGGACATACCGTGCAGGATGCGTTGCTCCTGGGCGCGCTTTTCCGCGGCCCGGAACGACCCGCGAACCGCCTGCGCCTGGGGAATATGAATGGTCGGGTTCAGGCCCGTTTTTATACCGTAGACTGTCCCGTCGCTGACCGCGGGAAATGGCGAGGCGGTGTAATCGCGCAGCTGCACAACAGGAGAAAGCCAGTTGGAGGCTTCAGTCGGCAGGGCTGCCTCACCCTTGGTGGAGTCTGGAAAGCCGGACTTCGATGGCAGGTATTCGGGCGCCAGACCCAGGATTGTGCCGACTTTGGGAGCAAGCGAGGAGACGAGTGGAGGGGTCTGCCCATCCTCGTACTCGTACCGCGGGATTGCCGTTGGGCCGGGATCGAGGAAGTACCCGATTGCCTCGATCGAGGGCTGCGGCAGGTCTGTCCCTAACTGCAGGGGGGCCGTAAAACTTTCCGCGACCCCGGTCAGGGCCGGGTCTGTGGCGATATAAGCCATTGAAGGCGCAGCCGAGCTCGTTTGACCGGGAGATTGGGGGGTGCCTGTTCCCTGGGGAAGCGACGACATGCCGCCTGCGGAGGGAAGTGCCTGGGAGGCATCCGCCATGCCCTGGCCTGAGAAGCTCTGGCTTGAGTTGGCGAGCCGCGCACCGGGATTCGTAAAGGCGAGCCTGCTGGTGCTTCCAGCGAATGCTCCGACCATGCTTGCGGTGCCCAGGGAGCGGACGGAGTCCTGGCCTGCGGATGTTGTAGTGGCCGGCGCACCACCCGGCGAGAAGCTCGGATTGCGCGAGCGGAACGAAGGCATGTCATTGGTGCCGACAAGGGATTGCGAATCGGAACTGACGCTGGAGGAAGTTAGCCCTCCGGAATACGAAGAGGAATAGGAAAAATCGGCAGGAGATAAGGCTGAGCCGAGCAACTGCGCGTGGGTCGGATCGGAAACATCCGAATGCAGATCGTTGCCGCCTACGTCACTGCTCTGTGTGTCGGTTGTGAGAGTACCATTCTCGCCTAACTCCGCCGAAATTGAAGTCTGGTCCTGAGCGGCAGACTGCCTCGCCGTGAAAACAAGCAGAAGACAGGCCCCGACAATGACGTATACCTTTGGCGCAAGATATCTCATTACAGCCCCACATTCCTTACCCGGAACTCTGGAAGCGAGATGACAAACCAGACAACCGAGCCGAAAATTATTCCATTACGGATGATGAGGAAGTACGCCGTTGTCGCGATTTCGGGCTCCAGGACGGCATTCAGAGAGGCCAGAATGATAAAGCAGGATGCAAATACCGGCAGGTACTCACCGACGACTTCAAAGAAGATTCTCAGCATCGCCGAGATGATCAATGGATAGAAGAGGATGCCCCAGACGCCGAAGTCGACCGCGCCGGTGGTGAGAATGGAGTTTGCCCGATCGCCGAAACTCGAGCCGAACACCTCGTTGGCGAGACCCTCCTCTGTAAAAAAGAGGTCCTTCTCTCCAAAAAGCAGGGACGGGATAGCAAGTTGTGCATTTTTGCTGAGATCTTCTCCGTGTGCTCCCTCCATTGTCTCAGTGTACCCCTCCAGCTCACCGAGGAAGCCCAGGATGAAGGTCCTCTGTTCGACGTTAGCGGAAAACTCCTTCTTGATATCTGAGTAGTCCCGATCCTGGAACAGCTTGACGGCCCCCTGCAGACGTTGAACCAGTGTAGGGCGGAGCATCCCGTAGCCGGCCACCCGCAGGTAGAAGAAGCCTAGGGTCGCGACGTAAATCAGCGTTGCCAGGCCACCCAGGAGGATGATTTTTTTCAGAGGCGAAAAGGGAACTTTGTAGCGGCCGAGACGGAGACCGACCAGCGCCAGCACCACGGCATAGATCATCTGGCGTCGGCCCAGGGGAAAGACCATGCAGAATAAAAGCACGCTGAGAATGCGTGTGTAGTACCGCAGGAACTTGCCTTTGATGTTTAAGGAGACGCAGACTGCCATGGCGAGGAGAGAACCCGAAAGCCACTCCGAAAGACTGGCAAGGTAGCCGAGATGTCCTCCGCTGCCGCCCCCGACCTCGGTAACCGAGGCTCCCATGAAGCCGGTGGAGCCATGCGCGAAGGAGGCACCCAGGACGATGGTGCCGAGAGTGATGAAAAGGACAAAGCGATTATTGAACTTGAGGTCGAAGTCCTCGCCGAAGATCGGCTTTTCGACGAGCTCACCGAAGTAGATCATGAGGGCGATCGAGGCGAGGACCGCGCCCATGGCATGCGCCAGGTAAACGTTATTGATACGCAGGAAATCGCCGAGAGTCTCGTCTGCGCGGGGCAGCGTATACCAGGTGTTCACGGTGCCGAGGCCGTACGCGAGCCCAAGTGTGGCGGCAAAGATGGTGGTGACCCGAAGCGGGCCACGTCGGCCGAGCAGGTCGAAAAACAGGTAGAAGGAGATGCCCGACAGGACGAGCGCGCCCGTAATCATGGCAAAGTCGTTTTCGAGAGCCCAGCAGAGGATCGTGCCGGCGAGCAGGATCGCCGGCATCGTGATGAGATAGGCGCGCCGCAGCGGTATGAAGAGCGAGCCGAGGCGACGAGGTTTGGCGCCTCTGACAAGAAGCCGCTGCCCGTCCCGGACCATCGTAAGAGTCTCGATCATACGTTGCTTTCGCTGTTGCCTGGAGCAGCCGCCTGCCGCGCGACTGCACAGGGATCAGTGAAGATAGATCGCTTCGTTCACGGCGATACCGAAGGCTGCTTCGATGCCGCGATAGAGGAGCGTCTTGCCGAAGCTGGACGGGACATAAAGGATATCGCCGTCCGAGACCAGGATATCTGCCTGCTTGCCGTAGAGGACGTGCTTAAGGTCGAGGTCGATCTCGGCCCGTCCGGTCGGCAGCTTGCGGATCAGCCTGGTCTGCGAGAGAGCGGCGGTTTTGTTCATGCCGCCTGCGAGGGCAAGCGCCTCGATGAGGGAAAGCCGTTCATTGTTATCGACCAGGATACCGCCCGGGCGCGTGACGTCACCGATGATATAGATGACCCCGGCCTTTGCGACTACGACAGTGTCGCCGGGGAGGATGACGGGATTGACCTGGGCGTGGAGAGAGGCCGGCGTCGGCTGAAGAGCGACCTGGACCGGGTGGTTTGGATCGCCGCGGTGAATGATGGATACCAGCCGTCCGGAGGTCGAAGCGACGCCGCCGGCAAGCGAAAGCATGTCGAGCAGACGCCGCGAGCCGAGGGTCGGATACACGCCGGGTGAGCGGACTTCACCGATAACAGAGGCGCCCTGCGAGGCGAATTCAGTCTCGGAGACCGTGACGTGGGGATTCAGCAGCAGCCCTCGGTCGCGGTAAGCGCCCTGCAGAGCGGAGGCAGCCTGCTGTGCGTCGAGCCCCGAGACATGGACCGGCCCGAGCACGGGCATGTTGATGTCGCCGTCCTGGTCAACGCGTGCCGGGGCGCTGAGTTCGGGCGTCTCGAACACGGTGATGTTGAGCAGGTCGCCGGGGCCGATCAGAATGGCCGGAGCGTCGCCCATGCTGTCGAGCGCCGCCGTTCCGGTGGGAGATTGTCCCGGGGCGGGCATGGAGGTTTCGGCCTGGCGGGCCGGCATCGCGGTTGCCGCCGCGGGAACCTGGGCGTTGAGGCCGCCGGTGGAGGCCAATGCGGCGGAGATGCCGAGCAGCGTGGTCAGCAGAAGTTTACTGTTCAGCATCCATGCCTCCGCCGTAACCAGCGCCATAGTTCGAGTTGTAGCTGTAGTTGTAGCGTTTCGAGTAGGTGTAGTAGTTTTCGAGGCGAAGATCGACGTCATTGACGATGATCCCCTGTACGCGGGCCCCGACCCGGCGCATTTGCTCGCGGGTGCGGAGAAGGGCTTTCTTTCGCGTCACGCCGGAGCGGACGAGGATGAAGCTGGCATCCACCTGGGGCGCGATGCTGAGGGTGTCGGCGACCGCGAGCACCGGCGAGGTGTCGAGGATGATGTGGTCGTACTCTTCCCGCCACTGCCTGAGGAGCTGCTCCATAGAGTGGGAGGCCAGGGCTTCCCCGGGATTTACCGTCACCGGACCGCGGGTGATCAGAGTCAGGTTGGGCAGATCGGGCAGCGGGTTTTCGTAGGCGCTTCCCTCGTGCTCGCCGCGGGCCAGCAGGGTGGAAAGCCCGAAGCGGTTAGAGGTGCGGAACTTCATGTGCAACGTGCCCTTGCGCAGATCCGTGTCGACGATCAACACCCGCGCAGACCGACGCGCGAAGGAGATGGCGAGGTTAGCCGCGCAGGTGCTCTTGCCTTCGGTCGCGAACGAGCTGGTGAGCAGAAGCAGCTTCGGTTCCCGGTCGACCGCCGAGAGCAGGATGGAGGAGCGCAGGGTTCGGAAGCCTTCGGCGACATAGGACTGAGGCTCGGTGTAGGAGATCAGGTCCGGCGAGACGCGCGACATTCGTTCTCTCTCGGCCTCCGCGGCCGGGGTGCCGGGTGCGGCAAGCACCCTCTTTTCGGACGGCTCGAAGTGAGGGATGACGGCCAGCGCGGGGAGCCCGGTGATGGATTCCGCGTCATCGGACGTGCGGATGGTGTCATCAATCGTCTCGGCGAACAGGGCGAGGGCGAGACCGAGGACGATACCGGCGCCCAGCCCGATGCCCGCATCGTTCCGCTTGACCGGGAACACCGGGCGCGCGGGGGTTGTGGCGCGATCGACCACGTCGATCTGGTTGGCGTTCAGCCCGGCCGTGATGCCGGCTTCCTTCAAGCGGGTCTGGAGAGCGTCATAGAGGTCGGAAGCGGAATCGGCGCCGTGCTTCAGAATCTGGTACTCGGCGGAGGACCGGTTCTGCTGGTAGGCCTGTCCCTTGGCTGCGTCCAGGCGGCCTTTCATCAGGTTTTCGGTGCTAAGCGCAGTGTTGTACTCGACCTCGAAGCGGCGCTGCATGTTCGAGATTTCACCCTTGATGTCGCGTCGAACCTGATCGAGCGAGCTCTGCACTTCCTTGACGCGCGGCCAGTTGGGGCCGAACTTGGACTGGAGCTGCGCCTGCTGTACGGTCAGCGCGGCTTCCTGCTGCTGCAGCTGGGCAAGCGTTGTTGAAGGTGCTACGGAGAGCAGCAGCTCCGGGTTGCCGGTCATGGCCATTCGGTAGCGTGCTTCCTTGACGACACGGTCGGCCTGCGCCTCGGAGAGCTGCTGGTTTGCCGTGCGGAGATTGTCGAGCGTCAGATCCTCGCCGCTCCCGTTCGGGTCGACGCCGATCAGGTTATTCGCCTTCTGGTAGATGGCCAGCTTGTCCTGCGCATCCGTGACCTGACTTTGCAGCTTGTTGAGCTGTTTTGCCAGCCAGTCGGAGATACGGGTTGTACCCTCGTAGCGAACCCGGAGGCTGCGATCGGTGTAGCGATCGACAATTGCGTTGGCGACCTCGGCGGCCACTTTAGGATTCTGATTCCGGAAGCGTACCTCGACGAGGTCGGTGCCCGGCTTGGCGGCGATTTTGGTAGACCCCTTGAAGATGGCGAGGATGCTCTTGCGCTCGTCGGGGCTCAGGGTGCCCTTGTAGGGCGTACGGACGAAGACCTGCGCGAACGGCTGCGTGTTGTAGAGGTTGAGCGTGTTGATCACGTCGAGCGAGACGGTGTCGCTCTGCATGATGGCGATTTCTGTCGAGGTGCGCTCGAGGCTGGCCTCAAGCCCGCCTTGCTGCTCCTGCACAAGATCCGAGATGCCGATGTTGCTCTGCTTGCCGGAGTTGATGTCGATCAGCGCGAGCGCTTCGTACTGCGGGATGGTCGTGAGGATGTAGACGGCTGCGAAGGCAAGCCCCACCACGATGCCGGCGAGAATGAGCCATTTGCGCTTGATCAGGATCTTGCGGATATCCGTAGGCGTAATGATCGCCTGGTCCTGAGCAAGCGCCGGCGCGGGCGCCGAATGCCTCTCGGTTTGAACTGCGGGGCCTTCCATCTTAATAAGCTCCTTGAACGTCGGTATCGCCATGCTGAGCGTAACCGCAGCAGCCAGGGGAGAGAGAGACTGGACGCATGAAATATCTCCCGGGGTAACTATAGCTGCCGGTGGTCACCGCCCGGGAGCTCGGATGCTTACGAAAGTCAGCAATCCCGTGCATAAAGGGGGATGGCGAAGAGAGACGCCTGTCCGCTGCCGGAGCCTGGCGGCGGATCGGGGTGAACGAGGAAGACGCCGGAGCCTGCGCTTGGAGCCGGGGGTATCGACGCAGGTACGTCCGCCTTTCGTAGGTGTGCACGGTTGCCATGAGTCGACCGAAAACCGGACCGAGCCGTTTCCCGGAGCCCTTCCCGGCAATGCCGACATGGGAAGAACAGAGGACCGTACCCCTGTGGGTACCTTGAATATGCCTGCTGTAGAGCCATGTCGCGAACGCTTTGCCTTCTAGCCGAGGGTGCATGCCTTGAGTTCCACCTGAGTGTAGCCAAGTTGCCAGATGGGGTCAAACAAACTCTGGCGTGTCCATGCACCCCGGACACCTTTGCCTGCATCGCGTTCTCGCGTACTATGACGCCCCGCGGCGCTTACTGCACCTGCGAAAAGAAGCGGTGGCGATTGCCCCCACTTTCCTTGGCGCGGTACATCGCCGCATCGGCCATATTCCACAACTCCGCGGTGGTTTGGGCGTCATCCGGAAAAAGAGCGACGCCGATGCTCGCGCTGAGGCGGATCTTTTCGCCTTCGTAGATATGCGGTGCGCTCAGGGTAAACAGCAGGTCATCGACGACCCTTTCAGCGTCTTCGACGTTACCGACGTCACTGAGAATCACCATGAACTCCTCGCCGCCGATGCGGGCCGCGGTGTCGACGGTGCGCAGACGGCGCTGTAGACGGCGGGCAATCTCGCGCAGGCAGCTGTCGCCGGCGGAGTGGCCCCAGGTGTCGTTGATGGTCTTGAAGCGGTCGAGGTCGATGCACACGATAGCTGCCTTGCGGGCATGACGGGTGGCGCCGGCGAGCGCGGTCTCCATCCGGTCCTGCAGGAGCAGCCGGTTGGGCAGTCCGGTGAGCGGGTCATGGTTGGCCTGGTGCAGCAGCTGCTCATGCTCGTGCGTTTCAGCGGTAATGTCCTTGGCGACGAGCAGGCGGGCTTCCCGGTCCTGGAAGCCGGTGCGCTGCATGGTCACCTCGACGATCAGTTCTTCTCCTTCCTTGGTGAGAAAGCGCATGGACGGGGCGCTGACAGAGTTTTCCTGACCCGGCGCGGTCTTCGCGGGATCGGGAGTAGCATCCTCGGCGAGGCGCCAGTTGAGCTCGACCAGGCCGACCGGCGAGTTCTGCTCCTCGGCGGCAAGATTGCTGATGGTGAGGTCGGCGAGATCTTCCCGCTTCCAGCCGAACTCGCGCTGGGCAGCGGCATTGGCCTCGAGCAGGCGCGTCGACTCCTTGTCGAAGATCCACATAGGCAGCGGGTTGACGTCGAACAGCTTCTGATACTGCGCCTTTTCCCGCTCTGAGGAGATGAGCTCTTCCTCGAACAGGGTGACGAGCATGCCGAAGGCGACTACGATCTTCGGAACGTTCCAGAGTTCGGGGTCGACCGCGACATTGGGCCAGAAACGGGCCATGAGCATCCCGACCGGGAATACCAAGGCCCAGGCAATCAGTCCGGCGACGGTCGTTCCGACACCGGTGCTGCGGCGCCGGAAGTCGTGCGCGAACAGCAGCGCGTAGATGCCGAACAGCTCCATGAGCACGACGGAGAGGGCGGCACTGCCGTTACGCGCGACCAGCTCGACCGAGCTCCACTCAGAACAGGCGAGGATGAACACAGTGCCGGGGATGCTGAGGCTCAGGCGCTCGCGGTTGTAGCGCCACAGCAGGACGAGGCCGAGCCCCTGGGCGAGCAGCGCGATGAGCAGAAAAACGCTGACCGGATGCACCTGCGAGGCCGCGAAGGCGCCGAGCAGCAAGCCGGGCCCCGCGAGCGAGGCGGCGACGATGCGCCTGCGCTTCTGACCGTCGACCATGGGCAGTGACAGGATGAAACAGATGCCGCAGGCCATGAGCGACCCGATCGAGAGCGCCTCGAACACGCCGTCGAAACGTCCGGAGGACGGCTCAAAAACCAGGACGAGAAAGTGCAGTACGGCGGCAGACCACGCGGCTATCCACAGTTTCAGCCGCTCCGACGGACGTCGCCGGTAGATCGAGCTGAACAGGAGAACGAAGAAGCCGAGGACTACGGCATTGAGCAACGAAGTCTGTCGCATGAGGCCTCAAAAAATCAGGAAAATGAAGCAATCGCACTCGCCGGAACGATGCAGGTGTAGGTGAGCCTGCGAGTATTGATGAAAACGGTGTGATGCGCCGGCAGGAACGATTGGTGGGCGGTGAGGGACTTGAACCCCCGACATCCTGCTTGTAAGGCAGGCGCTCTAACCAACTGAGCTAACCGCCCATCGCTTCTGAAACCTTCAACCCCGGTTGCGGGAGGAAGGTTGCCGGTGTCTCCGGATTCTAGCAGCACATGGCAGCTCTCCGCGTGTGCCTGGCCTGCATTGATACACTCGGCGGGGTGAGCCGGCTGATTGTGAACGCGGACGATTTTGGATACACAGACGGTGTGAACCGAGCGGTTACAGCGCTGTTTCGCGGGCAGGCGCTGCGCTCGACGACGGCGATGGCAACGGGCGGGGCGCTGCCGGGCAGTGCGTCCGCCATACCGGCGGGGCTGGGCGTGGGGTGCCACGTGGTGCTGGTCGATGGCCGTCCGGCCGGAGCGCCCGGGGAGATCGCTTCGCTGCTGTCGGGGGCCGGGAACTTTCGGCCTGCGCTGGGGCGGTTCGTGGTTGACCTGCACCTTGGGCGGTTGGGCGAGCGGGCGATCGAAGTGGAGGCGGTGGCGCAGATTCGGGCGCTGCAGGCGAAAGGCTTCGCCGTGACGCATGTAGACACGCACAAACACACGCACCTGTTTCCGCGGGTGCTGCGGCCGCTGCTGCGGGCGGCACGGGCGTGCGGGGTGCTGGCGGTGCGGAACCCGTTCGAGCCGGAGTGGGCGCAGGCGGCGACCGCGGGCGCGCCCCGGCTGCGGCGCATGCAGATGCGGCTGCTGGACGGACGGCGAAGCAGCTTTCTGCGTGAGGTGGAGCGAGCCGGGATGCGCACAACCGACGGAGCGCTGGGGGTGCTGGCGACCGGGGTGCTGCAGGGGCAGGTGCTCGAAAGACTGCTGGCGGCGCTCGAGCGGCACGCGGGGGCCGATGCGTGCTATGAGCTGGTATGCCACCCGGCGGTGCACGACGCGGAGCTCGATGCCCAGAAGACGCGACTGAAGGCGGAGCGGGCGGTGGAGTTTGCGGCGCTGCTGGAGGCGGTTCCCCGATGGACGGGGCCGGGCGGGGTACACCGGCTGGTGGGGTTTGCCGAACTGTAGCTGACTTCTTTGGAGCTTCGGGGCGAGTGGCGCGTCTGAATACCAGGGCGAGGCCTGAAGCGGAGGAACCGGATGAAGATCGGCATTACCTGCTACCCGACGTATGGCGGGTCGGGCGTTGTAGCGACCGAGCTTGGCATTGAGCTGGCGGCCAAAGGGCACCACGTCCACTTCATCACCTACCAGCAGCCGTTTCGGCTGACGGGGCGCGAGCGCGGCATTTTTTACCACGAGGTCGCGGTGCCGACGTATCCGTTGTTTGAGTACCCGCCATACGACCTGGCGCTGGCGACGCGGATGAGCGAGGTGGGCGAGTACTACAACCTGGACCTGCTGCACGTGCACTACGCGATTCCCCACTCGGTAAGCGCGCTGCTGGCGCGGCAGATGCTGGCCGCGCGCGGGCGCAAGCTGCCGTTTGTGACGACGCTGCACGGAACTGACATTACTTTGGTGGGGCAGGACCGGTCGTATCTGCCGGTGACCCGGTTCGCGATCGAGAACTCGGACGGGGTGACGGCAATTTCAGACTACCTGCGGGAAGCGACGGTGCGGGAGTTCGGGGTAGGCAGGCCGATCGAAGTGGTGCCGAACTTCGTGAACTGCGACCTGTATACGCCGCTATCGGACGACGACCGGGCAGCGGGTCGCAGGCGCTTTGCGGCGAATGGCGAGCGGCTACTGATGCACCTGTCGAACTTCAGGCCGGTCAAGCGGGTTCCGGATGTGATTGAGGTATTTGCGCGGGTCACGAAGGAGGTGCCGACGCACCTGCTGTTGGTGGGCGACGGGCCGGACCGCTCGAATGCGGAGTACCGGGTACACGCACTGGGGCTGCAGGACCGGGTGCACTTTATGGGCAAGCAGGATGAGGTGCATCGGCTGCTGCCGCTGGCGGACCTGATGCTGATGCCGAGCAAGCTGGAGGCGTTCGGGCTGGCCGCGCTGGAGGCGGCGGCATGCCGGGTGCCGACGATTGCGACCCGGCAGGGCGGGGTGCCGGAGCTGATTGAAGACGGAGTGAACGGGCGACTGCTGCCGGTGGGCGATGTGGAAGGGATGGCGGCAGCGGCAGTGGAGCTGTTGCGGGATGACGCAGCCCTGGACGCGATGGCGGGCGCGGCGCGGAAGACAGCGCAGGGGCACTTCTGCGCGTCGCGGATTATTCCGCAGTATGAGGCGTTTTATGAGCGGGTGGTGGCGGAGTCGCGCGGGTAATCAATGGGAGCGCCAGATAGCTTTGCCCGATCAGGGTGAGATGCCGGGGTAGTTTCCGGGTCATCGCGGCCGGTGCGCCTGCTTCGAGCACGGCGCGGGTGGCGCCGGCCATCGCGGAGAAAAGCATAAAGGTCGCAAACTCGAGCTCCGGCGGCGAACCCTCGGGCGCGGTTTTCAGCATGGCGACCATGGCCACGAGCGAGCGTTTTCTGAGCCTGGCAATCAACTTTTCGCTTCCGAGCTCGGAGGCGATGCGGTAAAGCGCGAGCGCGGTGTCACGCTGCTCGAGCTTGGCACGGACAAAGGCCTGAACAACGGCCTCGACCATCACGGGTAGAGGCTCGTGATGGTTCTGATCGCAAACCTGAACCACTGCATCGCTAACATACGCGAGATGCCGCTCAAGTACTGCGAACAACAAGGCCTGCTTGTTCGGGTAGTACTGGTAGAGCGTCCCGACGGAGACGCCGGCGCGCTTCGCCACGCGAATGGTCGTCAGGCGCTCGGGCCCGTGATGGAGCAAGACCTGAATTGTCGCTTCGTAAATTGCCTGCACGGTGGCGGCGGAGCGAGCCTGCACGGGCGTCTTTCGCGGCTCAATAGCGGCTTGTGAACGGGAGGCCATATGCGAATCAAAAGCTGATACTTTCTTCATATACTTGGCCTATGGAGAACGAAATGCAAGGTGAATCGAAGAGGATCGCATTGGTGACGGGCGCGAACAAGGGTATCGGGTTTGAAACGGCACGGCAGCTGGGCAAAAACGGCTGCACGGTGCTGCTGGGCGCGCGCGACGCCGCGCTGGGCCGGGAGGCCGCGGCCACGCTGACCGGCGAAGGTGTGGACGCGCGGTTTATCGAGCTGGACCTGGTGCGAGGAGAGACGATCAAAGCGGCTGCCGCCTGGATCGAGAAGGAGTTTGGGCGACTCGATATTCTCGTAAATAATGCGGGAATCGCTGTCCAGGGAGATGGACCGCCGAGCAGCGCCGGCCTGGAAGCGGTGGAACGCCTCTTCAAGACCAACTTTCTGGGAACGCTGGCGGTGACGCAGGGGATGCTGGCGCTGGTGAAGAAATCGGCGTCCGGACGCATTGTGAATGTATCGAGCGGCCTGGGTTCGCTGACCCAGCACGGAGACCCGGGCTGGGAGTTCGCGGGAGTCAAGGTCATCGGCTACTGCGCGTCGAAGGCGGCGTTGAACATGATGACCGTGCAGCTGGCATATGAGCTGAGGGATACGGCGGTGAAGGTGAACTCGGCGGACCCGGGGTTTACGGCGACGGACCTGAACCAACACCGGGGGCACCTGACGATTCCGGAGGGAGCGGCCGAGGTGGTGCGGCTGGCGCTGATCCCTGCGGACGGACCGACGGGCGGCTTCTTTGAAACAGCGGGGCAGGTGCCGTGGTAAAGCAGGGCACTCATTCGCTGCTCTCACCGCGTAATGCGTGGCGCAAGCGCAGGATTTGGCTGAACAGCGGTCCCGGAGCCCGCGCCTGACATCCTACGGGCATGGAGCAGACCCCGGGGGAGACGACTGGAAGCGCGAAGCAGCAAGGCATCCAGGCGCGGATCGTGCTTCGACCTTACGCGAGCGCGATTCCGCTGGCCTCGTTTGCTTTTGCCGTGGGCAATGTGTTGTACAGCGCGTTTCTGCTGCACTGGATTCCGGCGGCGGAGTCGATGACGCTGGCCGTGATCCTGCTGGCGTTTGTGGCTCCGCTGGAGCTGTTTCCTTCGGTGCTGGCGTACCTGTCGCGGGATACGGGAGGCGCCACGGCATTCGGCATCTTCGGAGCGGCGTGGGTGGTGCAGGGTCTTCAACTGCTGATGGATGGAGCGGGCAGGCAGAGCGTGGCGGGGGGCATATTTCTGGCTTGCCTGGCGCTGTGCCTGGCCATTCTGTCGGGGATCACGTTTCCCGGTAAGCCGCTTCTCGGTAGCCTGCTGGTTTTTGCCGTGCTCAGGACCATCGGGGCCGCGCTGATGGAGTTCGGGGTGGGCCACTCGGTCGCGATGATTACGGCGATTTTCGGATTTCTGCTGGCCCTGCTCGCATTTTATGCCGCGCTCGCGTTTCTGGATGAGGATGTGCGGCAGGTTATCTCGCCGCTGACTTTCCGTACCGGAGCAGCGAAGGCGGCGATGGAAGGCACCCTGGAAGAGCAGCTTGAGCCGCTTTCGCGCGAAGCCGGGGTACGCAAGCAGCTGTAGGGAATCAGCTGTAGACAGCGGTACGGGTGGGAAGCTGCAGGGTGATGCGGGTGCCGCGGCCGGGGCGACTGGTGATGTCGAAGCGGGCGGCTTCGCCGTAGAGGACCTCAAGGCGCTCGCGGACGTTCCGCATGCCGATGCCGTTGCCCTGCTGGGTCAGAACGCCGGTTTTTAGCACGCGTTCCGGTGCGATGCCGACGCCGTCGTCCTCGACCTCAATGACCAGATTGCCGGACTCAAGCCGCGAACGCAGGGTGATGGTGCCGCCGGAGATGCGCGGTTCGAGACCGTGCTTGATGGAGTTTTCAACCAACGGCTGCAGCAGCATGGAGGGTACGGGGAGCTCGAGGGTGTCGAGGTCGAACTCCTTGACGACGCGGAGTTTTTCGGCGCCGAAGCGGACAACTTCAATGCCAAGGTAGTCCTCTGTGAAGGCGAGCTCTTCGCGGAGAGGGACGTAGGAGTCGTGGTCCTTGAGCAGGGCGCGAAGGATGTTGGCGAGCTTGACGATGAGCTCCCTTGCCTGCTCAGGGCGCACACGGATGAGCGTGGCGATGGAGTTGAGGGTGTTGAAGAGGAAGTGCGGGTTGATCTGGCGTTGCAGGGCGTCAAAGCGGGCTTCGAGGACCAGGCGCTTCTGCTCTTCAAACTTGAGCTCGATGCGGATGGCGTTCCAGATTTTGAGCGGGATGCCGACGACCATGGCGGCACAGGCCCAGACGCAGAATCGTAGCAGCCAGTTGGGGGTATGCAGGGCGAAGAGCTGGCGCGGGGCGATGTGGGCGAGCCACTCCCGCGCGGCCTCAAGCGTGAGGATGAGCAGGAGCAGAAGAATCTGCCGATCGAAGCGCGGCTGGCGGAGGTTGCGGCTGATCCAGCGATAGATGCTGAGGTCGACGAATGGCGAAAACGACCATACCTCTTCCATTTCGACAAGCCGCCCGAAGGCGCCGGCGAGCACAGCGACCAGCAGGTAAAACGGGAGCGAGAGATACTCGCCGTGCAGGACGGACGGGATGGAGAGCAGCGCGGCGCCGAGCATGGCGGAGAGTGGGCCGAGCAGTACGCCGAGGATGATGGTGGTTTCAAAGGCGATATCGGCGGCGTAGAAGTTGGGTACGATGACCCGGACCCAGACGCCGAGGGCAAGCGGGACGACGAGAAACAAGATGAGGCGAAGCTGCTGGGCGGGGCGGCGGTGCTCGGCGAAAAGAAGGCGCTGGAAGGCTCGCGAGCGGCCGAGCGCGCTGGCAACCGCCGCGGCCACGCCCAGTTTGATCAGCAGGGTGATGAGGATCAGCTTGGGCTCTAGCACTTTTTGAGTTTACTCTTTGCGCTGAAGAACAAGACCGCCTGCGCGGCTGGCGCCCACTTCGTGGGGAGTTCTCGTTTATGTGCTGGTGCGGGCTGGGGTGATACTCGCGTTGCTCGGGGCTTGCCGATGCCGCCGCCTCGTATAATCAGGCTTATGCCGCTTGCCCGAGTGACCAAGGTTGCCGATACTGCCCTGCCGACGCGCTGGGGTAATTTTCGGATTCTGGGATTTACCGGGGAGCTGACCGGGCATACGCCCTGCGATGAGAATAAGCCGGCGCGGCTGGTGGAGAAGGAAGAAGCCGTGGCGCTCGTGATGGGCGATATCCACTTGGGACCGCCGCTGGTGCGGATTCACTCGCAGTGCCTGACCGGTGATGTGTTTCACTCACTGCGGTGCGACTGCCGATTGCAGCTGGAGTTGGCGCTGCGGTCGATTGCCGAGCTCGGCTCCGGGATTATTCTGTACGACCAGCAGGAAGGTCGCGGGATTGGGCTGATGGCGAAGCTGAAGGCGTATGAGCTGCAGGAGCAGGGCCGCGATACAGTCGAAGCAAATGTGGAGCTGGGGTACAAGGCCGACTGCCGCGAGTTTGAGCTGCAGGCCGCGATGCTGAAGGAGCTGAAGGTGTCGCAGGTGCGGCTGCTGACGAACAATCCTGAGAAGGTGGCGGCGCTGGAGCGCGCGGGGATCGCGGTGGTCGAGCGGGTTTCGGCCGTGGTGCCGGTCGAGCAAAGTTTCGAGCATTACCTGGATGTGAAGCGGGAGAAGATGGGGCACCTGTTTACCCCTGACCTCGTCGCCCGGTCGGGATCGTAAGCTTCTAGTACTTAACGATCTGTGCGAAGGATTGTGCGTCGAGGCTGGCGCCGCCGACCAGCGCGCCGTCGATCTCTTCCTTTTGCAGCAAGGACTTCGCGTTGTCAGGCTTGACGCTGCCGCCATAGAGGATGCGCATGCCGTCCGCGATGGTGTTGCCGAGGCGTTCGCGCACGGCGCCGCGGATGAACGCGTGGGTTTCGTCGGCGATCTCAGGCGACGCGGTCTGGCCGGAGCCGATGGCCCAGATGGGCTCATAGGCGATGACGATAGGCGCGGCATCGGCAGCCTTGATGCCCTCGAGCGCGATCTTAATCTGGCGCAGCAGCACGTCGTTGGTACGGCCTTCCTCGCGCTCCTCCTGCACCTCGCCGATGCAGACGATCGGGACCATCTGCTGCTTGAGCGCGGCGTGGAGCTTGCGGTTGACGTCCCAGTCGCTCTCGCAGTTGTAATGGCGCCGCTCGGAGTGGCCGAGGATGACATGCGAGACGCCGATGGACTGGAGCATGGGCGCGGAGATTTCTCCGGTGTAGGCACCCTCCTTTTCCGAGTGCATATCCTGCGCGCCGACCAGCACGTCGGAGCCCCGGGCGAGGTCAGCGAAGGGGCCGAGCGCGAGGAAGGTGGGGCAGACCACGATCTCGTCGCGCGTATGCCCGGAGACCAACGGCAGAAACTCCTCCGCGTAGGCGCATGCCTCGGAGGGGGTCTTGTACATCTTCCAGTTCGCTGCGATCAGTGGCTTGCGCGTGCTTGCGATTTCCGTTCTCCCTGGCTGCTGTCGTGGGCGTTGCTACTTCGATGCCGGCTGGCTTTCTGTCAGGGCTTCGACCCCGGGCAGCCTGCGGCCTTCCAGAAACTCGAGCGATGCGCCGCCGCCGGTCGAGATGTGGCTGATGCCCTCGGAGACGCCGGCCTGGCGGAGAGCGGAGACCGAGTCGCCGCCGCCGACCACCGTGATGGCGCCTGCATTGGCGGCAACCGCCTTGGCGATCTCCGTGGTCCCCTGGGCGAACGCGGGGAGCTCAAAAACACCCATGGGCCCGTTCCAGATAATGGTCGCCGCGCCGTCGATCTCCGAGGAAAACTGCTTGACGGTTGCGGGGCCGATGTCGAGCGCCATCCAGTTCTCCGGGAAGTCCGCAGTGCCGGAGATGACCTGCGTGGCGGCATCGGGTGCGAAGCGATCAGCCAGCACGTGGTCGGTCGGCAGGATGAAGCGGACGCCGAGCTCCTCTGCCTTTTTGAGCATGGCGCCGGCCAACTCGACCTTGTCGAGCTCAACCAGCGACTTGCCGATTCCCTGCCCCCTGGCCTTGAGGAAGGTGTAGGCCATGCCGCCGCCGACCAGCAGCGCGTCAACCTTGCCGAGCAGGTTCTCGATGACGCCGATCTTGTCGGAAACCTTGGCCCCGCCGAGAATGGCGACGAACGGCTTGGCAGGGGCGCTGCCGCTGCCAAGCCCGAGTACGCGGCCGAGGTAGTCCAGCTCCTTCTCCATCAGGAGGCCGGCAGCGGCCTGTTTGACATGGTGGGTAATGCCCTCGGTCGAGGCATGGGCGCGGTGCGCGGTGCCGAACGCATCGTTGACGTAGACCTCGCAGAGCGAGGCCAGTTTCTTCGCGAACGCCTGGTCATTGGCTTCCTCTTCCGGGTGGAAGCGGAGGTTTTCAAGCAGCAGCACCTGGCCGGATTCGAGCTGGCGGGAGAGCTCTTCCGCGATTTCACCCACGCAGTCGGGCGAGAAGGCGACGTTGATCTTTTCGGCGACGTCATGGTCAAGCAGGATACGCAGGCGGTCGACGACAGGGCGCAGGCTGTATTTGGGGCTGGGCTTGCCCTTGGGGCGACCGAGGTGCGAGGCGAGGATGAGCTTCGCCTTGTGCTCGAGCGCGTAGCGGATGGTCGGCAGCGTCTCGCGGATGCGGGTGTCGTCGGTAATTTCAGAGCCGTCCTCGGTAAGCGGGACATTGAAGTCGACCCGGATGAGGACGTGCTTGTTTTTCAGGTCGAGATCGCGGATGGAGAGTTTGGACATAATCAGTAACTCACTTGCTTTCGGTAAGGATGGCGTCTGCTTCTATTTCAATGCGCCAGGCTGGGTTGAGTAACTGCGCGACGACCACCATGGTCGCGGCGGGCCGGATAGAGCCAAAGAATTCGCCGTGAACGCGGCCCACTATTTCCCAATCCGCAGAATCGACCAGGTACATGCGTGTCCGGACGACGTTACTAGCGCTTGCTCCGGCGGTTGCGAGTGCTTCAAAAATATGCTGAAACACCTGGCGGGTCTGGGCTTCGGTGCCTGCGGTATCGGCACCGACAGGACCGGTGCCGGACACGTGGACATGGCTGCCGAGGCGTACGGCCCGGGAAAAGCCAATAGAAGCTTCATACGGAGATGATCCTGAGATGTTTTGACGCAAGATGCCTTCTCCGAATCTCGGCTTGTGGAACGATCGAACGCAAACTGGTGTTGAAAAGCGTTTACAGTCCCTTCGATGCGACAAAAAGAACCAGGTCGCGTACGCGGCTGGAGTAGCCCCACTCATTGTCGTACCAGCTGAGCACCTTGACGGACTGGCCGACCACCTTGGTGAGCTCGGAGTCGACGATGGAGGAGCGCGAGTCGCCGCGGAAATCGACCGAAACCAGCTGCTCCGTCTCATAGCCGAGAATGCCCTTGAGGGGGCCGCTGGCGGCGGTCTTGAAGGCGGCATTCACGGATTGGACGGTGACCGGCTTTTCCGCGACGAAAGTCAGATCGACGATCGAGACGTTGGGCGTGGGTACGCGCATGGCAAAGCCGTCGAGCTTGCCGGCCATATCCGGAATCACGAGTTTGAGCGCCTTGGCGGCGCCGGTGGAACTGGGGATCATGGAAAGGCCGGCGGCGCGGGCGCGGCGAAGGTCCTTGTGCGGAAAGTCGAGGATGACCTGGTCGTTGGTGTAGCTGTGGATCGTGGTCATGATGCCGGAGACGATGCCGAAGCTCTCGTGCATGACCTTGACGATAGGAGCGAGGCTGTTGGTGGTGCAGGAGGCATTTGAGATGATGTTGTGCTTCGCCGGGTCGTACTTGTCCTGGTTGACGCCGAGCACCATGGTGATGTCTTCGCCGCTCGCGGGCGCCGAGATGATGACTTTTTTGACGGTGCCGCCAAGATGGGCGCAAGCCTTGGTGGCGTCGGTGAAGTGGCCGGTCGACTCGATGATGATCTGGGCGCCGGTGGAGGTCCAGTCGAGCTTTTGCGGTTCGCGCTCGGCGAACACCTTGATGGTTTTGCCGTCAATGGTGATGGCGCCTTCGGTGGCCTGGATGTCGTTGGGCAGGTTGCCGAGGATGGAGTCGTATTTGAACAGATGTGCCAGCGTCACGGGGCTGGTGAGGTCGTTGATGGCGACGAACTCGATCTCCGGGTTGCCGAGTGCGGAGCGCAGAACGTTGCGGCCGATGCGCCCAAATCCGTTAATGCCTACCTTAACTGCCATGTGCTGTGCGCTCCTCGTATCAGTGAGACGTTAGTTTGGATGCTAGCATCGCAGGCAGGCTGTTTGCGAGGCGCTGGAAGGCCGGACGAATTGCACCGGAATTGCACTGGAATTGCAGCAGGGCATGGACGTGTGTAGCATCCAACCCATGCGCGACTGGTGGCGCGAGACAATCATGAGACGACGTGGAAAACGGGCTCCGAACGATTCGGAGTCGACAGGAAAGATAGGGCAGGAACTGCCGCAGGGACAACTGGCGCCATTGCGACCGTCGTACCCGGAGAGCGCACCGAAGCCACAGGCCGAGGCGGTGCAGGTGCTGGCGGAGCCGCAGGGACGCATGGCGGATGCCGCAGAGTTCGATGCGGAAGACGACTTGCCGGAAGCGCAGGACTATCAGGACGCTGCGGAGGAGGGCGGGCAGGGTGGCGATTTGGGCATGGCGGTAGCGGATGAGCCCGCAGGCAGCCTGGTTCATGAAACGCAGCCGGAGTCGCCCTCAATGCCGCCGCCGGCCGCGCAGGCCACGAGCCCGCGCGAGCCGCGCGGTTTTGTCGTGCTGACGATCGGGTTGCCGGGCTCAGGCAAGACGACGTGGTTCAAGCGGCGGGCGGTACAGCCGTTGTCGAGCGACATGCTGCGGTCAATCCTGTTTGACGACATCACCGAGCAGCGCTACCAGGGGCTGGTCTTCTCGACGCTGCGCTCGCTGCTGCGGGCACGGCTGATCGCGAAGATGCCCTGGAACTACGTGGATGCGACGAACCTTTCTCCGCATGAGCGGCGGCAGTGGATCAAGATGGCGAAGAGCTTCGGCTATGACGTGCATGCCGTGTTTTTCGACGTGCCGTTTGACGTGTGCATGGACCGGAACCGCCGGCGTGAGCGCGTGGTGACCGAGGACGTGATGCAGAAGATGGCGGAGCGTTTACGGCCGCCCTCGTTCAAGGAAGGCTTTTCGAAGATCACGGTGGTGCGCGTGAAAGGCTCCGGACCGTCGACCAGCGTGGCGCCCGCCGGGTCAGCGGAAGAGCCGGACGAGCTGGAGTAGTCGCGTCTTCGCGGGAAGAGGAACAGAGTGGCCGCAGCGATCGAGTTCTCGGGAGTGTCGCTGCGGCTCGCCGACGGCCGCCTGCTGCTTGAGGACGTAAACCTGGCGCTCGATGCCGGGACGGTGACGGTGCTGCTGGGCCGTAGCGGATCAGGCAAAACCACGCTGCTGCGCATGGTAAACCGGCTGGCTGTGCCGAGCGCCGGGAGTGTTCGCGTCCACGGCCGCGACGCCGCCGACGTGCCGGTGACGGAGTTGCGGCGCGGCATCGGCTACGTGATCCAGGAGACGGGGCTGTTCCCTCACCTGTCGATCGCGCGCAATACCATGATGGTTCCGGAGATCGCCGGTTCGCCGCACGCAACGTTTATGGAAAAGACGCGCGAACTGCTGACGTCTGTCGGGCTGGACCCGGAGCGCTTCAGCAGGCGCTACCCGCACGAGCTTTCCGGCGGGCAGCGGCAGAGGGTCGGGCTGGCGCGCGCGCTGGCCGCGGACCCGGCGATCCTGCTGATGGACGAGCCGTTCGGCGCGCTTGACCCCCTGACGCGCGCCGAGATGCAGGATATGCTGCGGTCGCTGTTACAGAAACTGCGGGACTCGGGCAAAGCGAAGACGGTGCTGCTGGTGACGCACGATCTGGACGAGGCGATGTACCTTGCCGACCGTATCGTGCTGGTCGCGGACGGACGCATCGAGGCCGACCTGACGCCGTCGGAGTTTCTGAAGTCGGAGCAGCCCGCGGTCGCTGCCTATGTCCGCGCGTTTCATCGCGGCGAGCAGGAGGTGACAGCGTGATGCCGCTCGCTCCCCTGCTGGCAGAGGGCTTTGTGCGGGAGCACTGGACAGAAATCGTAACGCTGACGCTCGAGCACCTGTGGCTTACGGGTTCGGCGCTGCTGTTTGCCGCGGGCATCGGCGTGCCGCTCGGCATCGTACTGACGCGCTATGAAAGGCTGGCGAAGCCGGTGCTTACGGTCGCGAACATCATCCAGACGATTCCTTCGCTGGCGCTGTTCGGTTTCCTGCTGCCGGTGCCATGGCTGGGCGAGCGGGCGGCGCGGATCGCAATCGTCGCGCTGACGGGGTATGCGCTGCTGCCGATTTTGAGGAACACGTATGTCGGAATTCGCGGGGTGGAGCCCGCAGTGATCGACGTAGCGCACGCGCTTGGCATGACGGGCTGGCAGCGACTGGTGAAGGTGGAACTGCCGCTGGCTGCATCGGTCATCCTTGCCGGGCTGCGCACCGCGACGGTGACCGCGGTCGGCATCGCGACGATCGCCGCGGCCGTGGGCGCGGGCGGGCTGGGCGAGTTTATCTTTCGCGGGGTGGCGTCGGTGGATGACCGACTGGTGCTCGCCGGGGCGATCCCGGCGGCGCTGCTCGCGCTGGGGGCGGATACGCTGCTGGGTTCGGCGGAGGGCTGGTTCAAGGTGCCGGGGCGTAGATCGTGAAGCGCTGGCTGGGTGCGCTGCTGTTTTTGTGCCTGCCGTGGTTACAGTCATGCTCACCCCCGCGTTTTGACCGGCCGGTCATCGGCGCAAAAAACTTTACCGAGCAGGTGGTGCTGGGTGAGTTGCTGGCGCAGCATATCGAGGCGAAGACCGGGCTGAAGGTGGAGCGGCGGTTTTACCTGGCGGGCTCATACATCGCGCAGCAGGCCATGATCTCAGGTCGGATCGATGCGTATGTGGAGTACACCGGGACCGCGCTGACAGCGATTCTGAAACAGCCGCCGGTACATATGGCCGATGCGACACAGAACGAGGCGGCTTCGCTCGCCACGGTGCGGAAACTGTACAAACAGCGATACGGGATTATCGCGACAGAGCCGCTCGGGTTTGAGAATACGTTTGCGATGATCGTGAGGCCGGACGTCGCGGGGATAACGACGCTTTCGCAGGCGGCGGCGCAGGCGCCTAAGTGGCGGCTCGGGGTGGGCTACGAGTTTGAAGAGCGCCCGGACGGGCTGCACGGCATGGAAGCGGCGTACGGGCTGCACTTCAACGGGCAGCCGCGCACGATGGACCTGGGGCTGCTGTATCGCGCGCTGGCGGCGCACCAGGTGGATATCATCGCGGGCAACTCGACTGACGGACCGATTGCGGCCGAGCACCTGCGGGTGCTGACGGATGACAAACATTATTTTCCGCCGTACCAGGCGGTGCCCCTGGTTCGACAGGCTGCACTCGACCGCTGGCCGCAGCTGCGCGGGGTGTTTGCGGACCTGGCCGGCAAGGTCTCGGCAGACGATATGCGAGCGATGAATGAGGCGGTCGACGGCGAGCACCGGGATGTGACGGAAGTGGTGCGGGCGTTTCGCGCGCGGCACGGGCTGTGAGGGGGCGGGATGACGGAAGGGATTGTGCCGGAACCGTGGCTGCGCGGCACGCTTGGCGACGTGCCGGCGGTACTGCGGGCGGTGCTGCACGCGCTCAGGCTGGCGGAGGAAAATGTGAACCGCTGGGCGCCGCTGCTGAGCGATGAAGAGGTGCACGCACAGCCTTTCGGGTTGACGCCGTTTGCGTTCCACGTGCGGCATATCGCGCACTCGCTCGACCGGCTGCTGACCTATGCGGAAGGCGAGCCGCTCAACGTGATTCAGCAGGCGGCGCTGCACGTGGAGCTGGAGCCGGGGATGAGCCGCGACGCGATGCTGGCGGAGTTCGGCAGCGCGCTGCGCGAGGCGGAGGGGCGAGTGCGCGCGCTGCCGCTCGACCAGCTCGAAGCTGCACGGTTTGTCGGCGGCAAACGCCTGCCCGCGACGCTGGGCGGCCTGCTGGTACACCTGGCCGACCATACGCAGCGCCATGCCGGGCAGGCAGTCACGACCGCGAAGCTGCTGATCGCGCTACGCGGCGAGTGACCACTACAGCATTTTGCTGTCAGTGTTCGCGAGCGTGGCATCGGGCGCGGCGCGACTCCAGCCGATGCGGAAATCCTTGACGTTGTTGAGCGCGAAGGCGCCCTGCGGGCCTCGCGGTGCGGTCACAGCGAAGAAGTCCGCACGCTCGACATTCTGCAGATAAAAGGCGGGGCGTGCGTCGGGGATTGCGTTCGCGATCTCCACGTGGCTCATTTCGAGGTTGCGGACGTGGCGGAGGAAAAAACCCGAGGCGGGCGTTACGCCGAACATATTGGGCTCAGGGTACTTGTTTTCCAGCTCGGGGATCTCCCGTTTCGCGGCATCCGCGGAGGCGCCGCCCGCTGTTTCGACATAGATATTCGACAGCTTGATATCTTCAATCGCGTTTGACGGGATGCCGCTGAGGATGGAGCTGACGTGCTGCGGCATATTGTAACAAGCAAGGTTGCTGATAAGCACGCGACGCAATGTGCCGACTTTTGCGTCGGCAGAAGGCCCGCGCAGACGCGAGCCGAGCCGCATGAAGATGGGGCTTGAAGCGAGGTCGCGCATGGTGGTGTTGCTGATAGTGATGTCTTCAAGCAGGGCGCCGTCGACGGTCTCCAGCGCATAGCCCTGACAGCCTTCAAAGATGCAGCCCGTGATGGTGATGTTGATGAAGCCGCCGTTCGACTCCGTCCCGCACTTGATGCGGCCTGTGCGCGGGTGATTCGATTCCGGGGCGAACTTCTTGAAGGTGCCGTCGAGTACGCTGCCCAGCTCGTAGCAGCCGGTGACCCAGCAGTCGGCAATGGTGAGGTTGCGCGTCGGCCGAGCGTAGCCGAGCGCGTAGCTTGACTTGGGGCAGATGCCGTCGTCCCACGGCGAGTTGACGGTGCAGTTGGAGACGCGCGCGTTCTGGCAGCAGTCCAGGTCCATGCCGTCACGGTCGGTATCAATCCTGAGGTTATCGATCGTTACATTGTCGACGCCGGTGAGCAGCAGGCCGAAGTGTCCGCCCTTGAGGATGGAGAAGTCGCGGAACAGGACGTTGCGGCAGTTTTTGAGTGCGATGGCCTTGTTGCCGGCTCCGGGCTGCTCGGCGACGAAGGGGCCGTCGTCCCGTCGCCCGTTCGAGAGCCCCCTGCCCCAGATGAGGCCCGTGCCGGTGATGCTGAGGTCGTCGAGATCTTCACCCCAGAGCAGCGAATTGTGCCAGTGATTGTGACCGTAATCCTGGTAGGCGTCCCACGCGGTTTTCGGCTCGGCCGCGTCGTAGGTGCCGCCGTGATAACCGGTCTGCTCGCCGGGTTTGGGAGAGTCGGCCGCGAGAATAGTGCTGCCTTGCAGCAAGTGCAGGTGAACATTGCTCCTGAGCCGGATGGAAAAGCAGAGATAGGTGCCGGGCGGGAACACGACCACCCCGCCGCCCGATGCAGCAGCTGCTTCAATCGCCTGGTTGACCGCAGGCGTGTCCACCGTTTTGCCGTCGCCGGCGGCGCCGTACTTCCGCACGTTGAAGAGGCCGTCGCTGTCGGTTGCACTCGGACGGGTGCTGGAAGCCGAGGCGATGGCGGGCAGTGCGAGTGAGGCCGCGCCGACGCTGCCGAGCCGAAGAAGATCGCGCCGTGCCGCGTTGAAACCATGCATGAAAGTCCGCCTTTTGCCGAGGGATGTCTGGGGCGCCTGCACGCAAGCGCGCCTCCCACTCTACCGGAGCGCCTACGCGGCTGGAAAGCGCCGCGGCGCCGCCCGTCCGGAGGCGGCCTGCTACTCTAATGCGGGCCGCATGCCCCTGTTGAGCCGATTTTTCCTTTGCCGCCTTTTGACAATTCGTCTGCCTGGAAGCCGAGCCACAATCCATGGCTGATCGCGTTGACTGTAACGATCGCGACGTTCATGGAGGTGCTCGACACCTCGATTGCCAACGTGGCGCTGCCGCATATCGCGGGCTCGCTCGGCGCAAGCAGCAACGAGGCGACTTGGGTGCTGACCAGCTACCTGGTCGCGAGCGCGATCGTGCTGCCGATCTCCGGGTGGATGCAGAACCGGTTCGGACGCAAGCGCTTCTATATGTCCTGCGTGGTGCTGTTTACATTGTCGTCTCTGCTGTGCGGGCTCGCGCCTTCGCTGCCGCTGCTGATCCTGGCGCGCATCCTGCAGGGAGCGGGCGGCGGAGGTCTGGCGCCGAGCGAGCAAGCGATCCTGGCCGATACCTTCCCGATCGCAAAACGCGGACAGGCTTTCGCGGTGTACGGGATGGCGGTGGTGGTCGCGCCGGCCATCGGCCCGACACTGGGCGGCTGGATCACCGACAATTACAACTGGCACTGGATTTTCTTTATCAACCTGCCAATCGGGATACTGTCGCTTTTCCTGAGCAATCGGCTGGTCGAAGACCCGCCATACCTTACCGAGCGGCGAGGCGAGGCGGCGAAGCAGTCGGTGGATTTCATCGGCCTGGTAACGGTAGCGGCTGGCGTTGGATCGCTCGAGTTTGTGTTCGATAAGGGGCAGGAGAAGGACTGGTTCGGCAGCGACCTGATTACTTCGTTCGCGGTGGTGGCGGTCTGCTTTCTGGTGTTTTTCGTTTTTTGGGAGTGGCGCCATCGCAATCCGATCGTGGACTTGAAGCTGCTGAAGATCCGCAACTTCGGCACCTCGGTAGCGCTGCAGTTTGTGCTCGGGATGGTGCTGTTCGGCACGACCGTGCTGATCCCCCAGTTTCTGCAATCGCTGCTGGGGTACACGGCGGAGCGGGCGGGCATGGCGCTGTCGCCCGCTGGGTTCGCGATGATGGTGATGATGCCGATCGCGGGCGCGCTGGTGGGCCGGGTGCGCGACCCGCGCATCATGGTTTCGCTCGGCTACCTGGTCACGGCGCTAGGGCTGTACAACCTTACCCGGCTCGACCTCGATGTCTCCTTCGACACTGTCATGCTGTGGCGCGCGCTGCAGGTGCTGGGTCTCGCGTTTATTTTCATCCCGATCAGCACGCTGAACTATGTCGGGGTGCCGCGCGAGAAGAATAACCAAATCTCGTCGCTTTCGAACTTCGCGCGCAACCTGGGCGGATCGTTCGGGACGGCGATGCTGACAACCTTCCTCGAACGCACGGCGCAGACGCACCAGTCGACGCTCGGCGAGCACGCCATCTCCGGCAGCTACGCTTACCAGAACTTTGTGGCGCAGACACAGGCCGCGCTGGGCGCGCTGGGCAAGGGCAACGGCGCGCAGCTTGCCGCGGGGCAGGCATACCGCGAACTGCAGCGACAGGCCAGCATGCTCTCATACCAGAACGCTTTCTGGCTGCTGAGCGTGGCCATTGCTCTGCTCGTCCCGGTGCCCTTCCTGATGCAGCGTCCGCCGAAAGCGCCGGTGCAGCCGGGGCGGGCGATGGAGCACTAGATTGACTGCGGTGCCGGGAACGGCGCGCGCTTTTGCCGGAATCCTCCCGCACGGGCGCTCTAAAAACGTTACGATAAAAAGCTGTGCCTGCTGCCGAGCACGATGCGGGGCGCGGCGCTGTCTTTCGAATATTCACGGAGCTCTGCGGTACTCCGGGGTCTGCATATGGTACGTTTCATCGGAGCGCCGGTCTCGGCGTCTGTTTCTGGAGGGTTCTACATTGGGCAAGAGCATGGTCCCGAAGCGTCTTTTTTTTACGAAGGGCGTGGGACGGCATAAGGAACGGTTGACTTCCTTCGAGATGGCACTGCGAGACGCCGGCGTGGCTTCGCAAAATCTGGTGCGCGTCTCCTCGATTTTTCCGCCGCAGGCGAAGCTCGTGAGCCGCAAGGAAGGGTTGACCTTTCTTTCACCCGGCGAGGTGGTGTTTGCCGTGATTGCGGAGAACTCGACCCGCGAACCGCACCGCCTGGTCACGTCCTCGATCGGGGTCGCGATTCCGACCGACCGCAATACCTACGGCTACCTGAGCGAGCACCACTCCTTCGGCGAGACCGAGGAGCAGGCCGGCGAGTATGCCGAAGAGCTGGCGGCCGAGATGCTGGCGACCACGCTCGACGTGGAGTTTGACCCGGACACGAGCTGGGACGAGAAAAAGGAGATCTACAAGATCTCCAACAAGATTGTCCGCACGGCCAATGTCACGCAGTCGGCCATCGGCGACAAGCGCGGGCTGTGGACGACGACGCTCGCCGCGGCCATCCTGATCTTCGAGTAATCGCGCCTGGATTAGAAGGGCGCGGGCCGCGGCTCGCGCCCTTTCTGTTTCGCCGTATCCGCACAGCAGGAGAGATTCAACATGCCGACCACACCGAACTTTCGCATCGGGCTGGTGCAGATGCGCTGCACGCCGGACCCGGACGAGAACCTGGAGCGCGCCGCGGATTGGGTACGCCGGGCCGCGCGCCAGGGCGCCCAGGTGATCTGCCTGCCGGAGCTGTTCCGCGCGCAGTACTTCTGCCAGCGTGAGGACATCGCGCTGTTCGACCTGGCGGAGCCGATCCCGGGGCCGAGCACGGAGCGGCTGGCCGCGGTGGCGCGGGAAGAGCGCGTGACGATCATCGCTTCGCTGTTCGAGCGGAGAGCGCCTGGACTGTACCACAACACCGCCGCGACGATCGGGGTCGACGGCGCCATCACCAGCCTTTATCGCAAGATGCACATCCCGGACGACCCGCTCTACTACGAGAAGTTCTACTTCACGCCCGGCGACCTGGGGTATCGCGCTGTCGACACGGCGGTGGGGCGCGTGGGCACGCTGGTGTGCTGGGACCAGTGGTACCCCGAGGGCGCGCGCATAACCGCCCTGCAGGGCGCGAACGTGCTGTTTTACCCGACCGCGATCGGCTGGCACCCGTATGAGAAGGTTGAGCACGGCCCCTCGCAGTACGACGCGTGGCAGACGATCCAGCGGGCGCATGCCATCGCGAACGGCGTGTATGTGGCCGCGCCGAACCGCGTCGGCATGGAGCACGGCGATATTCGCGGCAACCGGGCAGAGGGGCCGGGGCTCGAGTTCTGGGGCGGCTCGTTTATCGCGGACCCATTCGGGCGAGTGATCGCCAAGGCTTCGCACGACGCGGAGGAGATCCTGGTGGCGGAAGTGGACCTGAAGGGCCTGGAAGAGCAGCGGCGAAACTGGCCGTTTCTGCGGGACCGCCGCATCGACTCGTACCAGCCGATCGTGCACCGCTTCCTCGATGCGACCACGCCTGGAGACGGCAAGTGAAGGCCGCGCTGATCGCGATGGCTACTCCGCGTGAGCTGGGGTTTCGCATGCCGGCCGAGTGGGCGCGGCACGAGGCGACGTGGATTGCCTGGCCGCACAACCCGAGCGACTGGCCGGGACGCTTTCAGCCAATCCCGTGGGTGTACGCGGAGATTGTCCGGGCGCTGGCGCGGGTTGAGCTGGTCGAGATCCTGGTGAACGATGCGGCAGCTGAGCAGCGCGCAACCGGCATCCTGAAGCGCGCCGGGGCAAACCTCGCGCAGGTGCGTTTCCATCGCTGGCCGACGAACCGCGTGTGGACGCGCGACTCCGGGCCGATCTTTATCCGCAACGCGCAGACCGGCGAAGTTGCCGTGACGGACTGGCGGTTCAGCGCCTGGGCAAAGTATGAGGACTGGCAAAAGGACGATGCGCTGCCCGGGCTTGCGGCGAAGCAGCTGGGGATGACGGACTGGAAGCCGATGGCCGGCGACCGCCGCGTCATGCTGGAAGGCGGATCGATCGACACGAACGGCGCCGGGGTGCTGCTGACGACGGAGGAGTGCCTGCTGAGCGAGGTGCAGGCGCGCAACCCGGGGCTGAGCCGCGAGCAGCTGGAGCAGATTTTCGCGGAGTATCTCGGGATTGAGCAGGTGATCTGGCTCAATCGCGGTATTGCGGGCGATGACACGCACGGGCACGTGGACGACATCACGCGGTTTGTGGGTGAGGACACGATCGTAACGGTGACTGAGCCGAATCGCGAGGACGAAAATCACGAGCCGCTGGCTGAAAATCTTGAGCGGCTGCACACGGCGCGCGATGTACGGGGTGAGCCGTTCAGGATCGTGACGCTGCCCTGCCCTGAGCCCGTGGTATTTGAAGGGCAGCGCCTGCCCGCGAGCTACGCCAACTTTTACATTGCAAACGGGTTGGTGATCGTGCCAACATTTAACGACCCCAGCGACCGTATTGCGTTGAATACGCTGGCTGAGCTGTTGCCGACGCACCGTGTTTCGGGCATTCATTGCGGCGACTTCATCTGGGGACTCGGCGCGCTGCACTGCATGACGCAGCAGCAGCCCGCTGGGAATAAAGGCACATAGAGGCCGTGGTAACAGACGATTTGGAATGGCTAGGGACGTGGTACCAGCAGCAGTGCAACGGGACGTGGGAGCACCAGAAGGGGATGCTGCTTGAGCCGATCGGCAGTCTGAGCGAAGGGACCTTCGCACAGTCCGGATGGCGGCTACGCATCGACCTGAGGGGAACCGCGGCGTTTGGCGCGGCTCCGCGGCGGCTCGCCGTGTGCGCGATCCGCGGTACGTGGCTGCGCTGCGCGCTGAACCCGCAACGGTTTGAAGGGGAAGGTGCCGAGGTGGAAGAACTGATCGGCGTATTCCGCAAGTGGATCGACGCGCGGCCACCCGTGCTCGAGGCCGCGACGGCAGGCTGACGTGGTACCGATCAAGAGCGATCTCGACGAGCAGCGCATCCTTGCGGCGCTAACCGAGGCGCGCGCCGCTTCAGCGGCAGGCGAGGTGCCGGTCGGGGCGGTCGTGTACTACAAGGGGCGGCTGCTCGCGACGGGGCAGAACCGTGTGCTGCGCGACAGCGACCCCACGGCGCACGCCGAGATGGTGGCGATGCGGCAGGCGGGTAAGCTGCTGGGCAACTACCGGCTGGTGGGCTGCACGCTGTACTGCACGCTTGAGCCGTGTGCGATGTGTGCAGGCGCCATGATGCACGCCCGGCTTGACCGGCTGGTCTTCGGCGCGCTCGATCCAAAGGCAGGCGCTGCCGGTTCGGTGCTGTCGGTGCTCAACCATCCGCTGCTCAACCACACGCTTTCGGTCGACGGGTGTGTGCAGGCTGAGCCCTGCGCGGCCGTGCTGCGGGAGTTCTTCCAGACCCGCCGCGCGCAGAAGCCTACCGGCTCGAACGATCCGCTCGATTGAAAACAGCGCGAAAGGCCGCCGCCGGTATATCATCACCCTCCATGGAACTTAAGGTTTACACCGCCAACTGGTGCCGGGACTGCCGTGAGGCCAAGCGCTTTCTCGAAAAGCACAAGCTCCCATACACCGAGGTGGATATCGAGCGGACACCGGGCGCCGCGGATGAGGTGCTGCGAAATGTGGGCAAGCGCGCCATTCCGCAGTTCGTCATCGATGGCGAATGGGTGCAGCCCTATCGCCCGGGCGAGGGCTTTCTCTACGACGAGATGAGCGCGCGCTTCGGGGTCCCCGAGTAGCGCGCGCCCATCTACCGGCTACGGCAGCTCGTTCGGTTTGATGACGACTCCGGCATCGGCTTCGGCCAGTTCTTCGCCCGCGTCCTCCAGAATGGCCCGTGCATCGGCCTCATCCTTCGAGGCGACCTGCAGTCGCAGGGGTCCCAACCCGGGCTCCATGATGCGCGCATTCTCACCGGCCAGGAATACCTCGATCCCGGCCGATTCGATCCGTCCCCGCGCCATTTCCGCTTCAAGCGGCTCTGAAAAACTTGCTACCGTCACGACTTCTTCCATGCTTCCCTCCTGAAATGCACTGCTCTATGACAAACTCTCGGGCCTTGGATGCGCGAACGAGCCGCTACAATCAGAAATCGAACGAGCCAACGCTCTCATGAGGAACCCGCATTGATTCAACGCTACACCCGCCCGGCGATGGGCAAGCTCTGGAGTGACGATAACAAGTATCGCAGCTGGCTTGCGGTCGAGACGGCTGCGAGCGAGGCGCTGGCCGAGGCCGGTGTGGTGCCTGCCGAGGCGGCAAAGGCAATCCGCGAGAAGGGCGACTTCGACCTGAAGCGGATCGAAGAGGTCGAGGCCGAGGTCAAGCACGACGTGATCGCCTTTACCACCGCGGTCGCCGAGAAGATCGGCCCCGAGTCGCGCTGGCTGCACTACGGGCTCACGTCGAACGATGTGGTCGATACGGCGCAGGCCCTGCAGGTCAAGGCAGCCTCCGCGATCATCCGCGAGGACCTGGTGATGCTTGCGGGCGTGCTGCGCAGGCGGGCGCTCGAGTTCAAGGACACCCCGGTGATTGGCCGCACCCACGGGGTGCATGCGGAGCCGACCACGTTCGGACTGAAGCTGCTGAACTGGTATGCGGAAACCGAGCGCAACATCGTGCGCTTCGATGCGGCGGCGGAGGGGATGCGGGTCGGCAAACTCTCGGGCGCGGTCGGCACGTTCGGCCACCTGAAGCCGGAGCATGAAGAAGCGATCTGCGCGAAGCTCGGCCTGGAACCTGCCCCGGTGGCGACACAGGTGGTGCAGCGCGACCGCCACGCACACTACATTTCAACGCTCGCGATCATCACGGCGACCCTGGACAAGATCGCAACCGAGGTGCGCCACCTGCAACGTTCTGAGGTGCGCGAGGCGGAGGAGTTTTTCTCGGAGAAGCAGAAGGGCTCTTCCGCGATGCCGCACAAGCGGAACCCCATCTCGTCAGAACAGATCTCCGGCCTGGCGCGCGTGGTGCGGGCCAACGCGCAGGCTGCGTATGAGAACGTCGCGCTGTGGCATGAACGCGATATTTCGCACTCGTCGGTCGAGCGGGTCATCCTGCCCGACTCGACGATCCTGACGGACTACCTGCTGGCGAAGACCGCCACGCTGATCGAAAAGCTGCTGGTGTACCCGAAGCGGATGATCCGCAACCTTGAGAGCACGGGCGGCCTGATCTTTAGCGGGCAGCTGCTGCTGGACCTCGCCGAGGCCGGGATGCTGCGCGAAACGGCCTATCGCCTGGTGCAGGGCCATGCCATGCGGGCATGGAAGGAAGACCTGGTTTTCCGCGAGCTGATTGCGAACGACCCGGAGATCACGAGCAGGCTGACGCCCGCGCAGCTTGAGGCGACCTTCGACCTGCACCGCCAGCTTGGCAACGTGGATGCAATTTTCGCGCGGGTGCTGGCGGGTTCGCCGCGGGACCGGCAGCAGCCGTGAACGTAACGGTAGGCATTACCGGGGCAAGCGGAGCGGTGTTCGCACAGCAGCTGCTGCTCGCGCTTGACGCTGACCCCCGGGTCGAGAAGGTGCACTGCATCCCGAGCGAAAACTCGCTGCGCGTGTTCGCGGAGGAACTGAACCTGAGCGGGCGCAACCGGTTTGTCGAGAAGCTGCTGGGCGCGCCCTCGTCGAAAATCGAGCAGCTAGCGGAGAGCAATATCGGCGCCGGTATCGCCAGCGGCAGCTACCCTTCTGATGGCATGATCGTACTGCCGTGCAGCATGGGTACGCTCGGCGGCATTGCGAACGGGCTGGCGCAGAACCTGATCGGCCGCGCTGCCGATGTGTGCCTCAAGGAGCAGCGAAAGCTGATCCTGTGCGTGCGCGAGACACCGTTCAACCGCATCCACCTGCGGAACATGACGCTCGCCGCGGATGCAGGCGCGGTGATTTTTCCGGTCATCCCGGCGTTTTACAACCAGCCGGTCGACTCGACCGAGATGGCCCGCCAGTTCGCGTTCCGGGTGCTCGCCCACTTTGGCCTGCCGCAGGAAGGAATGTACCGCTGGAAAGCAAAGTAGCTTACCGCGCCGCTTATAGAAATTGGCGGCAACCGACGCATCATAGCGCCAAAGTGAACCCGAAGTTTGTTCGCAATGTGACATTGGCAACGATTTTGCTTGCGTAGCGTAGAAGACATAGCGGATGCTAACGCGGTGATTGATCCTCCTTATTGCGCTCCCTGCGAGCCGGCGTCGGATGCACTTCGGGTCCAGAACGTCGGGATGCGTCGGAAGCATGCTCGCCTGATGCAGTCGGCGCTCGCTTTCTGCTGCCTGGCGGTAGCCACTTTCTGCTCCAGCTGTTCTTCGCACCTAGCGGCCGCTGCTGACCTTCTAAGCTCGCTTACGCAGACGACCCCGTCCATGGCCCAGTCGAATACGTTTTCGGCGCTGCCGGCGAACGATCCGCTGGTCGGCGATATGGCCCCGGTGCATGACCCGAGCATTATGCGCCGCGAAGACGGCAGTTACATTGCGTACAGCACGGACCTGCCGTTCCTGAACAGCCCGCAGTTCATCGCGCAGCGCTGCAGCACAGACCTCGTGAACTGGCAGAGCTGCGGCTATGTCTTCGACACGATGCCCGGCTGGGTCACGACGGAGTTTCCCGAGGTGCAGGGCATCTGGGCGCCGGATATTTCGTGGTTCGGCGGCATGTATCACCTTTACTACTCGGTTTCGACCCTGGGCTCGCAGCACTCCGCTATTGGTCTCGCCACCAATGTCACGCTCGATCCGAACGATCCGCGGTACCAGTGGGTCGACAAGGGCGAGGTGCTGGCATCCTCGCCAGGCAATGACTTCAACGCGATCGACCCGAATATCCTGGTCGCTCCGGCGGGCGCGGACGGGAAACAGCACATCTGGCTCAACTACGGATCGTTCTGGAGCGGAATCTATCAGCAGGAGCTGAACCCGGCGACTGGGCAGCTGCTCTCCGGCACGATCCGGACTCACCTGGCGGCGCAGCCGGCCGCGCTGAACGGCGCCATTGAAGGCGCTGCCATGGTCGCGCATAACGGCTGGTACTACCTGTTCGCTTCGGTGGGCATCTGCTGCAATATTCCTATCCAGCAGGACACGTACCAGCAGATCGTCGGGCGCTCACGCAGCGCGCAAGGGCCGTTCCTGGCCCAGGACGGCAGCCAGCTGCTGCAGGGCGGCGGGACGGTGCTGCTGACGACGGATGGGAACTGGCTAGCCCCGGGCGGGGGAAGCACCTGGCAAAGCACTGACGGGACGCAGACCCTGCTTGCCTTCCATGCGCTGCAGCAAAACCGGAACGGCGCGCTCGACCTGTGGATGACAAACGTGAGCTGGCAGGACGACTGGCCGGTGCTGCAGCCGGTCCAATAACCCCATTTTTACTGCGGAGCGGGCTGCTGACTCTGCCGAAGTTGCTGCAGCTCCTGGAGCATCTGGGCCGGCGTTTTGACTGCCCCGGGCGCCTGCTGGCCGTTCGCCGCGGGCACCTGCGGTTGCTGTGGCGGCGGCGTAAACAGGGCCGGCTGCGGGGGCGGGGTACCCGGCGTGTCTGAATCGCTGTCGTCCGACTCCTGCGCCGCCTGTGTCACCCCGGCCGGCTGGGCGGTCGCCGATACCGCTGCCGCGCGCGTACTCAGCACGATCTCTCGCGGCGATCCATCGACTTTTTTGCCTGAAATCAGCACGTTGTAGCCTGAGTCGTCGAGTAGCGCGGCAAGCACCTGCTGCGGATTGCCGGGGCCGTATACCCCGAAGATTCGCTCGTCGTGGCTCAATCCATCGATGCGTGTCCCGGTGCGCTTTCCCAGGTCGTCGAGGATTGCCCGCAGGCTGCTGTTGGTGGCTTCAATCGTGAGATTGCCGCTGTCAAGATGTATCTGCGCGGGCTGCGCGGCCTGCTGCAGCAGCGACGGCAACGGCGCCGGGGAAGAAGCTGCCTGCGGCCACGCGGACGCGGCACAAACGGCGCAGGCTAGGGCTCCGCCGGCGATCATCCTGAGACTCGACATTGTGTGCCTCCCTGCGCGGCTTGCCATCAGGCACACCACCTGTGTACTAGACTAGCAGTGGACCCGGGACGGTAGCGACGCCCTAGAATGACTTTTGTGTGAGGCAAGGACGCCATGCGCCGCTTCATCTCCCCTGCCGCACTGATACTGCTGCTGATTAGCCTCGCAGGCCCCCGTGCCCATGCTGTCTCCTGCACGGTCGCCGCGGCGATGCCGGGCGAGCAGCGGTCAGAGCTCTTTGACGCAGCCCACCACTTGGGCGGGCTCGTGCTGCGGGGCGACGCGGCTTCGTTGAAGGCGGCGACCATCCCGTCGGTCGCAGGCAGTTTCGACGGCATCGCCGACACCGTGTCGACGGTTGCGCCGACGCTTGCGGGCGCGACGCTTACAGTCTCAAACCTTTATGCGCTGGACGCGACGGATCTGAAAGGCGCGCAGGATGATGTGCAGTTTTTTTGCGGGGTGGCCGGCTCGCCGCTGCTGGTGACGGTGACGCTCGGCCAGCTGCCGGGCGGCCAGTATGCCCTGGCGGTTCTGCACGCGACCGGGGTAAAAACGCCGCAGCAGTTTGCCATGGTGCTGCAGAACACCTCGGCGGCCGGTGCGGCGCCGCACTGGCAGCTTGCCGGCTTCTTTGCGCGGCCGTTGACAATGGACGGCCATGACAGCGCCTGGTTCTGGCAGCAGGCACGCTCGTTCAAAGCGAAAAACCAGCCTTGGAGCGCATTTTTCTATGACCAGGCCGCCACCTATCTCGCGCGCCCGGCGGACCTGTACACCAGCAATAACCTCGGCAAGCTGAGCCGCGAAACCGCGGCCGTCGAGCCGCAGGGACTGCCGGGAAACAACCCGATGACCGTGGCGGCGGAAGGACAAACCTTTGCCGTGACGAGCCTCCGCGTCGATACCACCCTGGGCGCGCTGGACCTGCGCGTGGACGTCCGCGCCCAGACGGTCGCCGACCCCGTGCAGGCCCGCAAGGATGCCATCGCACTGATGACCGCGCTGGTCAAACAGCATCCTGAGCTTCGCGACAACTTTCATGGGCTGTGGGTGTATGAGACGACCCCGGCGGGCCAGAGTTTCGCCGTCGAGCAGCCGGTGACCGCGATACCATAAAAGCATGAGTATGTCGGCGGAAAGGCCGTTTCTCCAGGTAGTGGCCGAGCGACGGGCCACAGCCTCGTTCGACGCGACCGCCGTGCCGACTGAGGACCTTCATGCCATCCTCGCAGCGGGCCTGCGGGCGCCGAGCAGTTACAACCTACAGCCATGGCGCTTTATCGTTGTCCGCAGCCCGGAGGGCCGCAAGCGGCTCCGCTTGGCCTGCTTCAACCAGGCCAAGGTGGAAGAAGCGCCGGTGGTGATTGTGGCTTGCGGCGACGCCGACGGCTGGCGCAACGGCGATCTGGACGAGATGCTTCGGCTGGGGCGCAAAGGGGGCATGCCGGAGAACTTCCTGGACCAGATGCGCGGCAATGTGCCGGTTTACCTGCGCGAGCACCCGAACCTGGCCGCGTGGCTCAACCGCCAGGTCATTCTGGCGTTTACGACCATGATGTGGGCCGCTGAGTCACTCGGCTATGACACCGCGCCGCTTGAAGGGTTTGATACGGCCAGGATGCGCGGGGCGCTCAAACTGCCGCTCAGCTATGAGCCGGTCGCGCTGCTGGCGATCGGGCTGGCCAAGGGCAAGGGTAAGTATAACGGCGGCCGCTTCGATATGAGCCGGACGGTGTTCGGGGAAGAGTTTCCGAAGCCGCTGCGCAGCTAGCCGGGCGCCGGAGATTACGAGGTCAGGGCTGCTTTCTGGAGCTTGCTGCCTGCGATGGAGCCTGCGTGCAGCCTTAGAAAAAGAAAGGCCCCGCGACAGATAGCGTGCGCGGCCAGAACACCGAAAGCCAGCGAGGCCGCAATGGCGCACACCAGCATGGAAACGTTGATCAGATCCTGCATCGGGCTTTCCGGTCTCCTGGAACGTTGATGGGACGCACCGGCGTTCTCGGCGGGTACTGCACTGCCGTACGCTCTTGTTGTGATGATTGTCGCAGAGCTTTGCCTGCATTGACCGCGCAATCTCGTTCGAAATAAGCTCGGGAGGTACCTCTGAAGTCATACCGGCAACACTTTTCCGCTTCCTGCAGCCTCCTGCTTTCCCCGGCATCCCATACCTGACCCCCATGTCCATTACGCACATCTCAGTCCGCGGCGCGCGGCAGCATAATCTTCGTGACATTAACGTCCGTATCCCGCGCAACACGCTGACGGTCGTTACGGGGCTGTCCGGCTCGGGCAAAAGCTCGCTCGCCTTCGACACGATCTATGCCGAGGGGCAGCGGCGCTACGTGGAGACGCTATCGGCCTACGCGCGGCAGTTCCTGGACCAGCTGGAGCGCCCCGATGTGGACTCGATCGAGGGGCTGAGCCCGGCGATCTCCATCGAGCAGAAAACGACCAACCGGAGCCCGCGCTCGACGGTCGGCACCATTACAGAAATCTACGACTACCTGCGCCTGCTGTATGCCTCGGTCGGCGTGCCGCACTGCCCCAACTGCGGGCTTGCGATCTCGCGGCAGTCGCTCGAGCAGATTACGGACCGGGTGCTGGCGCTGGCGCCGGGGGAGCGCGTCACGATCTTTGCGCCGGTGGTGCGCGGACGCAAGGGCGAGTTCAAGGATCTGCTCGAAACGCTCGACACGCAGGGATTTCGCGCGCGCATCGATGGCGAGGTACGCGATCTGGCGGAGCCGGTGGCGTTGGAACGGCGCAAGAACCACACGATTGAAGCAGTGGTCGACCGGCTGGTGCTGAAGGCCGATATGGACCGCAAGCGGCTTGAGGGCTCCATCGCGAAGGCGCTGCAGATGGCGAACGGCCTGGTGCTGCTGCAGGTACACGGAACCGGCGCGGGGGAAAGCCGCGAGCAGCTGTACTCATCTTCTATGTCGTGCCCCAACTGCGGGCTCGATGTGCCGAAGCTCGAGCCGCGCTCTTTCTCGTTCAACAGCACCTACGGCGCGTGCCCGTCGTGCCACGGTCTCGGCTCGATTTACGACTTCGATGCGACGAAGGTGATTACGGACTGGAGCAAGCCGCTGCTCGACGGTGCGCTTGGGCCGGGAGCGTCCTCGCAGTACCTGGTCAAACTCATCCAGCTGGCGGCCACGCGCTACAAAATCAATCTGAAGCTGCCGTTTGAGCAGCTGACGAAGAAACAGCAGGAGATCCTGCTGTTCGGTCCGGACAAGGCGGAAGGGCCGCGTACCGGTTTCCACGGGATCATGGCGTGGCTGCGCGATTCGCTCGAAGAGTCGCGCAGCGAAAGCTATCGCGAGTGGATGCTGGGTTATATGTCGGCTTCGGACTGCCCGGTGTGCAAAGGCCGCCGCCTGCGGCCGGAGTCGCTTGCCGTGAAGGTTGGCGAGCTGTCGATTGCGGATTTTACAGAGATGCCGCTGATCCGGGCCCTCTCCGCCGCGCAGACGCTGCACTTCTCAACGCGCGATGCGATGATTGCCGAGCGTTTGCGGCGCGAGGTGGTGGAGCGGCTGCAGTTTCTGAACGATGTGGGCCTCTCGTACCTGACGCTGAGCCGGAGCGCGGCGACCCTTTCAGGCGGCGAGGGCCAGCGCATCCGTCTCGCGACGCAGATTGGTTCGCGGCTGCGCGGCGTGTTGTATGTGCTGGACGAACCGTCGATTGGCCTGCACCAGCGCGACAACATGCGCCTGATCGCGGCGCTCGAAGCGCTGCGCGACCTGGGCAACACGGTGCTGGTGGTGGAGCATGACGAGGACACGATTCGCCGCGCCGATTACGTGCTGGACCTGGGCCCGGGCGCGGGCAAGCTGGGCGGCTATGTCGTTGCCGAAGGCAAGCCGGCGGACATTATGGCTGCGAAGGAATCGCTGACCGGCCGCTATCTTTCAGGCGAGTCGACGGTGATGCACCGCGAGGCGCCCCGCGCGCTCACCGGTAAATGGATAGGCGTGGAAGGCGCGCGGGCGCACAACCTGCAGAACGTAACGGCGCAGATTCCGCTCGGCGTCATGTCGGTGATCACGGGTGTTTCTGGCTCCGGCAAAAGCACACTGGTCAACGACACGCTGTATCGCGCGCTGGCGAAGGAGCTGTACGGCTCGCGCGAAGAGCCGGGCCGGTACACGCGCATCAAGGGCTTCGAGCAGATCGATAAGGCGGTGCGTATCGACCAGTCGCCGATCGGGCGCACCCCGCGGTCGAACCCGGCGACCTACACCGGCGTCTTCGCCGCGATTCGCGACCTGTTCGCCATGCTGCCGGAGTCGCGCGAGCGCGGCTACAAGCCGGGGCGCTTCTCGTTCAATGTCTCAGGCGGCCGCTGCGAGGCCTGCCAGGGCGACGGCCAGAAGCGCGTCGAGATGAACTTTCTGCCGGATGTGTACGTGCTGTGCGATATCTGCAACGGCCGCCGTTACAATCAGGAAACAATGTCGGTCCGGTTCAACGGCTACTCCATCGCGGATGTTCTCGAACTCTCGATCGCGGACGCGCTGCCGGTGCTTGCGGATATTCCGCAGGTTCGCAACAAGCTGCAGACGCTGGTCGATGTGGGCCTCGGCTACATCCACCTGGGGCAGGCCGCGACCACGCTTTCAGGCGGAGAGGCGCAGCGCATGAAGCTGGCGCGCGAGCTCTCAAAGCGGCAGACCGGCAAGACGCTTTACCTGCTGGACGAGCCGACGACCGGGCTGCACTTCGACGATGTACGTAAGCTGATGGAGGTGCTGCACAAGCTCACCGACCTCGGCAATACGGTGCTGATCATCGAGCACAATCTTGACGTGATCCGCAATGCGGACTGGATTCTCGACATGGGGCCCGAAGGCGGCGAGGGCGGCGGACGGATTATCGCCGAGGGAACGCCGGCAATGATCGCCGCGGTCGGGGAGTCGCATACGGGCGGGTTTCTCAGCAAGCACGTCGCCGCCGCGGAAGAGGCGCCTGCACCGAAAAAGACGCGCAGACGCGCGGCCGCTTTGCCGAAGGAGACCGTGCAGTGAGCGCACCCGAACACGACGCGGAGGCCACGCCTGCCGCGGGTATCGCAAGTATTGACGCGGTCGGCCCCAACCTGGGCCACATGCTCATCCTGCTGGTGATCTCGGCGGCGCTGCTGGTCGCCGGGCAGGCCGGCGTGCTGCTGCTGGCGCAGCATCTACAGGTGTACGGTCATCACAGCTTCCATGCCTACGCCCAGATGTTGAGCGAGGATGCGCGCTGGCTGGTTCCGTCGCAGGCGCTCGGCTACCTGCTGGTGTTGGCGGCCATCGTGCCGCTGTTCCGGGCGGTATGGCAGCGGCGGTTCGCAGCCGGCCTGCACTGGAACCTATCTCAGGCGCAACACAACTTCGGACGCCTGCTGCTGCTGGGGCTGGGCTGCGGCTTCGGCACAGCGCTGCTGGGCAGCGTGCTGCCCATGCCGAAGAATCCGCCCATCATGGCGGATCTGCTGCACTCGCCCCTCGGCGCGTGGCTCATGCTGCTGTTCGGCATTACCGGCGCTCCGCTGTTTGAGGAAATGTTCTTCCGCGGATTTCTCCTGCCCGCTTTTCTGAACGCCTTTCGCTGGCTTTCGCTCAAGGGCGACCTGGCGCCGGAGACGGCGAAGTGGGTCGGGATACCCTTTTCGGTGATCTTTACCAGCCTGCCTTTCGCACTTGTCCACGCGCCGCAGGTGTCGCACGCCTGGGCGCCGGTCGTACTCATCGGCCTGGTCTCGGTGTTGTTGTGCGCTGTCCGCCTCAGGCTTGATTCGCTGGCCTGCAGCACCATCGTGCACTCCGCGTACAACTTCACGCTCTTCGCCGGAATCCTGGTGCAGACGGGCGGCTTTCGCCATCTCGACCGCCTCGCCAACTGACCTTCGCATACCTGGAGTAACCGCGCATGACTGCTACGCACCCACAAGAAAACGGCGCTGCCCTGCTGCACCTGCTCGCGCGTCTCTCCTTCAAGCTCGGCACGTTCAAGCTGTCATCCGGCACCACCAGCGACTATTACATCGACTGCCGCGTCACCACGCTGCACGCAGAAGGCGGCCGGCTTGCCGGGCTCGCGCTGCTTGACCTGATGCACGCCTCAGGGCTTAAACCGCGGGCGGTGGGCGGCCTCACCATGGGAGCCGACCCGGTGGTGAGCGGGATCGCCATCGCCAGCGCCCAGCGCGCGCATGAGGATGCCGCGCAAGCGCTGGTCCACGGCTTCCTGGTCCGCAAGGCTGACAAGGCGCACGGCATGCGCCGCAGGATCGAAGGCTTCTTCGAGCAAGGCGCGCCGGTCGTTATCGTGGATGATGTGTGCACCACCGGTGCTTCCACGATCGAGGCCATCCATGCGGCACGCGAGGCAGGCCTGTCAATCATGGGCGCTGTGTGCCTGGTGGAGCGCACCGAGGCCGCGGGTCGCGCGGCCGTCGAAACGGCGCTCCAGGGTGCGCCTTTTCTCAAGCTGTTTACCGCCGAAGAAATCCGTAAAGCGCACATCGCGCAGCTGCCCCTTTAAGCGCAGCTGCGCGTGCTGAACTACTGCGGCGTACCGGACACGCCGGTCGTCGGCTGGGGAGGCGGTGGAGCGCTGTTCCCCTCTGCGCCAGCTGAGCCGTTCACAGGCTGGTTGGTCATCAGCTGCACATCAACCCGCCGGTTTTTTGCGCGTCCGCTAGCGGTGCTGTTGTCGGCGACCGCCTGGTCCTTGCCCAGGCCGATGAGATAGAACCTGTGTGCCGGGACGCCGTACTTCGCGGCCAGGTACTGCACCACCGCGTCAGCGCGCCTGTCGCTCAGGTCGTAGTTATAGGCCGCGCTTCCTACGGAGTCGGTCCCGCCGGTCAGCGAGAGAATGTACGAACGCTGGCCGGCCAGCTGTGTCCCCAGCCCATCCAGCTGCGCCTTCCCCTGCTTCGTCAGGTCTGCCTTGTTGAAGCCGAAATTGACCTGGACATCGTCGACTTTCTGGTAGGTGTCGAGATTTGAGACGACGCTGCCCAGGGTGTCGGCGCGATGGACCGCGTCCTGTGCGTTGCCCTGCGCCTGGGTTGCCGCCGTACCGGCATTGCTAGCCGCCTGTTGCGCATTGGTGGCGCTGGTCTGGGCCCCGTTGATCCCCGTGCCGGTACGCCGGTCCAGGTCCTGCAGGGCGCGGTTGTTGGCAGAGGTTTTGTCATCCAGCTCGTTCGTTCCGTTAATGACGGGCGTCGTCTGGTTGCGGACAGTTTTCTTGGTTGTACAGCCAGTGACCAGGGAAAGCGCAACCAGGGAGCAGGCGATCGCGCCCATGTTGCGAAAAGCAGCGGGTTTTGCCCGCAAAGCTTGGTTCATCATGTCGATCCTTATGCCTCTTGCAGTCGGACGCTCCAGGCGCTATCAGAGGTTGTGCAGCAACTCAGGGACCAAAGCCACATTGTTGCCCCAAGCTGCTTTGCTGCAACGGTTTAAGCGGATGGGCCAGAAAGCGGGCCAGCGTTATTTAACGTAAGTTTTACCCGATCAAGACGCGATTATGACGCCCGGCAGCGACTGCGCAGTGCGAGGCTGCCGGGCGATACGATAAGGAAAGCGATGGATCTCGAAGAAAAAATGAGGACGCTGCCCACGAAGCCGGGCGTGTACCTGTACAAGGACGCGGATGGCACCGTGATTTACGTGGGCAAGGCGAAGAACCTGCGCTCGCGGGTGCGATCGTACCTGCTGCAGGCCTCGCAGGCGCACGCCAAGACCGGCTCGCTGATGCGGGAGGCCGTCGACCTCGACTACATCCTGGTCGACAACGAGCAGGAGGCGCTCGCGCTTGAAAACAACCTGATCAAGCAGAAAAAACCGCGTTTCAACATCCTTCTGCGCGATGACAAGACGTATCCCTACGTCAAGCTGACGATGGGCGACCGCTACCCTAAGGTGTTCGTAACGCGGCGGCTCCGCAAAGATGGCAGTGCCTACTACGGACCGTACTTCCCCGGCAACCTAGCCTACCGCATCGCGGAGCTGCTGCACCGCTCATTCCTGCTGCCCTCGTGCAAGGTCGACCTGCGCCGCTACCACGCACGCCCCTGCCTGCAGTACTACATCAAGCGCTGCCTGGGCCCTTGCGTCGAAGGGCTCACCACGCCGGAGCAGTACGGCGAAAGCGTGCGCGACGCGCAGATGTTCCTGGAAGGGCGCGGCGTGGAGCTGGGCAAGCTGATCGAGACGCGGATGCAGGCTGCCGCCGAGCAGGAGCTGTACGAGCTGGCCGGCAAGTACCGCGACCTGCTAATCACCGTGGACCAGCTGCGCGAGAAGCAGCGGATCGCCTCGGCCGATGAGGACGACGCCGATATCTTCGGCTACCACTATGAGAACTGCATGCTGGCGGTCAACCTGTTCCACGTGCGCTCCGGCAAGATCGTTGACCGGCGCGAGTTCTTCTGGGAGGATGTGGCGAACCTCGAGCTGACGGAGACCGCTTTCAGCGAGACTGAAGTCCCGACAGAGGCACCGGCGATGACCCAGCCGAAAGAGTTCGACGCCTGCGCGTTCTTCTCCTCCCTGCTGAAGCAGCTGTACCTGGACCAGCCCTACGTGCCCGCGTCGGTCTACACGCCGGTCGACTTCAAGGAGCGCGGCGCGCTGGCGGCTGCGTTGTCGAAGCGAGGCCGCCCGGTCGAGATCGCGGTGCCGCAGCGGGGAGAGAAGCGCTCGCTGCTGGACCTGGCCGGCACCAATGCCAAGCAGAGCTACGACCAGCGTTTCCGCACGCTCAAGCCCAGTGAGAAAGCGATTGCCGAGGCGCTCGAAGACGTGCTGATGCTGCCGGAGACGCCGACCCGAATCGAATGCTTCGATATCTCGCATATCCAGGGTGCTGAAACCGTCGCGAGCATGGTGGTGTGGGAACAGGGCGGCATGAAGAAGAGCGACTACCGCAAGTTCCAGATCAGGACGGTCGAAGGCGTCGATGATTTCGCGTCGATGCGCGAGGTCATCACGCGCCGCTACAAGCGCCTGATCGAGGAAGAGAAGCCGCTGCCCAGCCTCATCCTGGTGGATGGAGGCCTGGGACAGCTGCACGCCGCGGCGTCCGCGCTGGAGGAGCTGGGCCTGACGACGCAGCCGCTCGCTTCCATCGCGAAACGCGAAGAGTTGATCTACGTACACGGCAGCGCCCACGGGAACGAGGATGAGCCCGTGGTACTGGAGCGCCGTTCGCCGGTGCTGCACCTGGTGCAGCGCATCCGGGATGAGTCGCACCGCTTCGCCATCTCGTACCATCGCAAGCGCCGCGAGATCCGGGACCGCAGCTCTGAGCTGCTGGACATCGCGGGTGTCGGCTCGCGTACGCGGATCCGTCTGGTCGAGCATTTCGGCAGTGTCCGTGCCGTGCAGTCTGCCGGCGTGGAAGCGCTGACGGCGGTGGTGCCGCGCGCGACCGCGGACCGTATTTACGCGCACTTCCACTCGGATGCGCCGCAGATTGCTCCGCTGCTGCCGATCCTGCCCTCCTGAAACGCTTTTTTGTGGAACGCACGGATGTAATTTGGAGCGCGCTGCGCGGATTCGGCGCGCGCCCGTTACCCTGAGAGCTGATGAGTACGCGTGTCCAGCCGGCTTTTGCCGGTCACCTGCCGGAGAAAGAGGCGCACCGCGGCAGCAAGCGCTCGCTGCTGCCGCTGCTGCTGTTGTTCGGTGGGATTAAGATTTTGCTGCAGATCGCGGTGACCCTGCTGTCGCAGCGCGCTGGCTTCGGGATTTTCCGCGATGAGTTGTACTACCTGGTCTGCGGGCATCGGCTGGCGGCTGGCTATGTTGACCAGCCACCGCTCGTCGCGTTTCAGGCGCGTGTTTCAGAGCTGCTGTTCGGCTATCACCACCTGGTCGCGTTCCGCATGCTGCCGTATCTCGCGGGCGCTCTGACGGTGATGCTTACCGGGCTTATTGCACATGCGCTGGGCGGCACACGGCGGGCAGCGGCGCTCGCCATGCTCCTCGTGCTGTCGGTCCCGGTGCTGGTGGCGACGCAAAGCTTCCTCTCGATGAACGCGTGGGACCCGGTGTTCTGGATGGCGATGGTGCTGGCCGTGCTGCACCTGCTGGCCGTGCCGGAGGCGACCGGCTGGTGGCTGCTGCTGGGCGCAGGCGCGGGCCTGGGGCTTGAGAACAAGGCGTCGGCGATGTTTCTCATCGCGGCTTTGCTGCTCGCGCTCGCGGCGACACCGGCGCGGCATCTCTTCCGCCGCCGGGGTTTTCTGCTGGCGGTGGGCGTCACCGTGCTGCTGGCGCTGCCTAACCTGTGGTGGCAGGTAGTGCACGATTATCCCACCTGGCAGTGGCTGCAGGCCGTGCAGCACAGTGACAAGGACGTGCTGCTGTCGCCGCCGCAGTTCGCCCTGGCACAGGTGCTCATGCTGTCGCCGTTCCAGATCATCGTGTGGCTCCCGGGGGTGCTGTGGCTGCTGTTCAGTCGCGTGGCTCGTCCGTGGCGCGCAGCCGGTGCGCTTTATGTGTTCTTCATCGCCATTATGCTGGCGCTGCATGCGAAGGACTATTACCTGGCGCCTGTGTACCCCTTGTATTTCGCCGCGGGCGCCGTGTTCTGGACCGAGTGGGCAGGCCGCTCGGCCGGGCGTCGACGCGCGATTACCGCGGGCGCGGTGCTGCTTACCCTGCTGTTTGGCATTTCGGCCCCGTTCGCTGTCCCGATCCTTAACCCGGCGCAGTATGCGCGGTTCAGCCGCCTGACCCACTTTGCGCCGATGGAAAGTGAACAGCACGGGGCCTCGCCGCTGCCGGAGTTCTACGCCGACCAGCTGGGCTGGCAGCAGCTTACGGACAATGTGGCCCGGGTCTACCGGGCACTCCCGCCGGACCAGCAGCGAGCGACCGGCATCTTCGCCGGCAACTATGGGCAGGCGAGCGCGCTCAATATCCTGGGGCGTCCGATGGGGCTGCCGGTCGCGATCAGCGGCCACCAGAACTACTGGATGTGGGGCCCGCATGGGTACACGGGTAAGGAAATGATCGTGGTCACGGAGAAGCCGCTGGCCCACATGCTGAAGTCGTACCGCACGTGTGTAGTCGAAGGCCGTCAGACCAGCCCCGACACCATGCCGTGGGAGCAGGTGTCGATCTACGTCTGTCGCGACCGCTTCAGATCGCTCGCGAGCGACTGGGCCTCGCTCAAGCTGTACCGCTAGCTACGATCGCCGCCGGGCGACTGCTTCGTACAGCACGGCGTACTCTGCCGCGGGCTGCACCCAGCTATAGTTCTTGCGCATGCCGCGCTGCATCAGGGCGCGCCAGCTTGCGCGCTCTGCGAAGGAGGCCAGCGCACGGTCCACCGCTTCGAGGAACGCCGCCGGCTCGTATCCGTGGAACTTGAACCCCGTGCCGCTCCCCGGCTCCCCCGATTCCTCCACCGTATCGTCGAGACCGCCCGTGGCGCGAACCACTGGAACCGTGCCGTAACGCAGGCTGTAGATCTGGTTCAGGCCGCAGGGTTCGTAGCGCGACGGCATGAGGAAGATATCGGAGCCGGCCTCGATCTTGTGCGCGAGCGTGTTGTCATACTGCACCCTCACAGCAAAACGGTCCGGGAAGCGGTCGGCGAGCGAACGCAGCAGGTTCTCGTAGTAAGGCTCGCCCGTGCCGAGCGCCACGAGCAGCATTTCGCGCTCGGCCAGCTGCTCGGCGATTTCCGCCAGCAGGTCGAAGCCTTTCTGCGTGGCAAAGCGGGAGACGATGCCCAGCACCGGCGTCGTCTCCGGCAGGTCGGGCGCGCCGAAGGCGTGGAGCAGGTCGCGGCGGCACTCGGCTTTGCCTTCAAGATTTTCCGCGGTGTAGTGCGCGGCGATAAAGCGGTCGTGCGAGGGGTCCCACTGCTCGTAGTCCACGCCGTTCAGGATGCCGTGCAGGTCGGCGGCGCGGCGTTTGAACGTCTCTTCGAGCGAGTACCCGAACTCCGGCGTCTGGATCTCCTCGGCATACTTCCGGCTGACCGTGGTGAGCGCATCCGCGTACACGACGCCGCCCTTGAGGAAGTTGAAGGTGTCGTACTGCTCCACCTTGTCCATGCGGTAGATTTCCCACGGCAGCAGCAGCTTCTCAGTGGTTTGCGCGGGGAACCAGCCCTGGTAGCCGGCATTGTGAATCGTAAAGACGGAGCCTGCCCCTTCAAGCACCGGATCCTGCGCGTACACGGTGTGAAGGTACACCGGCAGCATCGCCGCCTGCCAGTCGTGTGCGTGGAAAATATCCGGCACACCGAGCTGCTTGCTGGCTTCGAGCACCGCGCGGCAGAACAGGGCGAATCGCTCCCAGTTATCCGGGTAATCGCCCGCGGCGGTTCCATAAAGTCCCTCGCGGTCGAACAGCTCAGGGCAGTCGATGAACACGAAGCGCACCCCTTCCCGCCTGCCGCCGTCGATCACCGACACAAAGCGGTTGTAGGACTGGAACGGGATGGTGAGGCTCGGGATAAGCACGGTGCGCTTTGCAAGCTGCGAGGCCACGGAGCGAAACAGCGGCAGGTAGACCGTGACGGACTCGCCCTGGCGCACCAGCTCCGCCGGGAGCGCGCCGATTACGTCGGCCAGACCGCCGGTCTTGATGAAGGGGACACACTCGGACGCCGCGAAAACAATGTGCATGGTGCGTGGCTCCTGCTCCGCGGGTTGAAATCTCCCGGCTGGGTGAAGGCTTAGTCTAAATGGATGCGGCGAGAGCCGCGCCGATGCAGCGGGAGCGGAGGAACGTGAAGAGGAAACCGAAGCTCGGGCAGAACTTTTTAACCGACGCGCAGGCACAGCGGCGCATCGCTGACGCGCTTGGCGTTGCCGCGAACGGCACGGTAGTCGAGATCGGCCCCGGGCGCGCGGCGATCACCGCCCTGCTTGCCGAGCGCGCGGCCAGGCTCGTGGCGATCGAGCTCGATGCACGCCTTGCGGCGGGGATTCGCGCGGACTACTGTGCAGCGGGCAACGTGGAGGTAATGGAAGCGGATGTGCTCACGGTCGACCTGTCCGCGCTGGCGACCGAGCCGGGGCGAACACTGGCCGTGGTCGGCAACCTGCCCTACTACATCACGTCGCCGATCCTGCAGCACCTGTTCACGCATGAGCAGGTGCTGAGCCGCGCCGTGGTGATGGTGCAGCGCGAGGTCGCCGACCGCATGACCGCCGTGCCGGGTACGAGCGAGTACGGCGTGCTGTCGGTGCTGTGCCAGATCCATGCGCAGGTTGACCTGCTGTTTACCCTGCCGCCGACTGCGTTTACGCCTTCGCCCGAGGTGCACTCGTCCGTGGTCAGGATGGAGTTCGCGCCGCGCTGGGACGAGCTGGGCATCAGCCCGGCGCCGTTCAGCCGCTTTCTGCGGGAGTGCTTCGCGCAGAAGCGAAAGACGCTCCAGAACAACCTGCGCGCCGCTGGATATGAACCCGGGGCCCTGAAGGGTTCGCTGGAGGCGGCCGGCAAAGGTATGGTTGCCCGCGCCGAGGAGCTGAGCCCGGCGGAGCTGGCGGCCTTGTTTCACCGGCTCCACGCGCCGGTTCTGCAATAACTCAGTGGCCGTGTGCCGCCGGTGCGGGCGCTGCCATGTGTGGCGCCGCCGCGGGAGGCGGACTGAAGCGCGGCGGCTGGCTCACGGGAATGCGCGGCGCGGGCAACGCCCTGGGCGGGGGCGTAAAGGCGCGGGCGCCCGGGGAGAAGATCGCGCGGCCGTTCGAAATATGCTCGGAGGAGACTCCTCTTCCAGCTCCGCCGTTGAACGCGTTGCCGGATCGATACTGCCCCGCAGGCGGCACGGCAACGACCGGGAGCGTTGGAGCCGTTGCGCCACCGAACGCGAGCGCGTTCTCAACCGGAAACGCACGCGGTTCAGGCCGGGCATCGCCGTTCTGTCGGAACTGGAATGCCTGCCCGCGATGCACCTCGGTCAGGGCATGGGAGCGCGGCAGGGGAACGCCGCCGAGACGGGTGCGGAGCCGCGGATCGAACGGGCGCAGCGGAAGACGGTAGCCGCCGGGCGCGCGGTGGATCCCACCGTACGGATACCAGCCGCTGCCGCCGTAGCCGCAACCGCCGCCGGGCTGCCACATCCAGCCGAACTGGTTATAGAAGCTCCAGCCGCCGCAGCGGTAGGGCAGCCAGCCCCACGGGTAGGCTGAGGCCCACACGTAGCCTGAGCCCGGGTAATAGCCCCAGGCGCCCTGTCCGTAGGGATCGAAGCTCGTATCGACGCCATCGGGCGACCATGCCATCCCGACGCCCGGCACGTTGTACCAGGTGCCGTAGTAGTCCAGGTCATTCCAGGCGGACTCGTCGCCGTTCCCGTTGCCGACCCTGGCATTGGTCTCACCGGAGGCCATTTCGGCGAGCGCCGTGTCGCGATCGTCGTTCCACTGATCCCAGGAGTCGGACGCAACGTCCTGTTTCAGGTCGTATGCCGTGGGGGAAACAGGATCCAGGGTTGCCGTTTCGCCCGCGACCGCCTCAAACCCGACGCCCGAGGCCTGGTTGCTGAAGTGGGCCGAACCATGCACGACGGCCGCCTGGTAGGGCGTCGCATCGAGATCGAGGCGAACCAGCGCGCCCTGCTCAAGCTGCACGCGATAGGGCCCGGCCTGCAGGACAAGGTTGCCTCCGCCGCGCTCCGGCAGTTCGTAGTAGCTGAGGCCGCTGACCGCGCGCAGCTGCTCGGCTCCGCCCTCCAGCGAAACGACCTGCACGGCGCTGCCTGGAGTGAGGCGCGCGATGCTGCCGTCATTGAACTGGAGCTCCGCCCGGCCGTCCTCGCCGGTGTCCACCTGCATGCCTGCCATGACAGGCATGTTGACGACCGCCTGCTTGAAGATGGTGTCAGGCGGCGGGGGCGGCGCCAGACCGGGTGCGGCCGGCCGGCTCGTATCGGGCGTTTCGGACGTAGAAGCTGGAGCAGGCAGCTGCTCAATCCGCACGGAGCCTTCGACGTCCGCCAGCCGCGCCGGCACCGTGGTCGAGAGCGCCTGCGGCTGCGAGGAAGGCACGTCAGCAGGAGCGGCGGCGGGGCTGCCGCCCTGCGTCTGCGCCGGTGCGAGTGTCGCCGAAAGGACGCTCGAGAACGAGATCAGAAAGACAAGCGCTCGTATTCCGGCTGTGTGCGACATGATGCAACCTCCCTGATTGCCGACAGATCCTGCTGCCCGCTCTTACCTGGTAAAAACCAGCGCGGAGCTGCCCGCCTTGTGCTCTCTCAAGAGAAGATGTGGCGGGAAATCGACCGGGCTCACAGGATTTGACCAGAGATGTTACGGACGTGGCAAACTTTTGGAATTGCAATACCTTTTACCGACGAGTGCCTTCGGGCAGCGCCTGCCGGGCCGCGGTTTGCGCGTGGTGGATGTGACAGATAGCGATGGCCAGTGCGTCCGCGGCGTCGGCCGGCTCCGGCACCTTTTCGAGCTCGAGCAGGCGCGCGACCATGAACTGTACCTGCTCTTTTTTCGCGAGGCCGTAGCCGACGACGGTCGATTTGATCTTCAGCGGAGCGTATTCGAACACGGGCAAACCACAGCCCGCGGCGGCCAGCAGGGCCACGCCGCGTACATGGCCGAGCTTGAGCGCGGACTGCGCGTTGACGGAGTGAAAAACCTCTTCGACAGCGACCGCGTCAGGCTGGTGCTGGGTTAGCAGGGAGCAGAGCTCGCGATGCACCATGGCCAGGCGCATCGCGAGAGAATCTTTTTTCGAGAGGCGAATGGCGCCGGCGCAAACCGGGCGGAGACGGCTTTCGCGCGCCGTTTCTTCGAGCACGACCACGCCGTAGCCGGTCCACTCCGTACCGCAATCGATGCCGAAGACGCGCATGCGTCGTGATTGTAACGCGGCCGGGTTTAGCGGGAGATGCCTTCGAGCGGCGAGGAAGCCGTGGCGTACAGCTTGCGCGGCATGCGTCCCGCCAGGAAGGCCTGGCGCCCGGCAAGCACCGCGTGGCCCATAGCCTCGGCCATCAGCACGGGCTTTTTCGCCGCTGCGAGGCAGGAGTTGAGCAGGATCGCGTCCGCGCCCATTTCCATCGCGAGAGCGGCGTCCGACGCCGTGCCGAGACCCGCGTCGATGATCAGCGGGACTTCATGGATCAGCTCGCGCAGTATCCGGAAGTTGTCGCGGTTGGAAATGCCCAGGCCCGAGCCGATGGGCGCGCCGAGCGGCATGACGGCCGCTGCGCCGGCATCGATCAGCCGCCGCGCGAAGACGATGTCATCGGTCGTGTAGGGCAGTACCGTGAAGCCTTCCTTCGCGAGCACCCGGGTCGCTTCGAGCGTCGCTTGCACGTCCGGGTACAGGGTCGCCTGATCGCCGATCACTTCAATCTTGACCCAATCGGACAGGCCGACCTCGCGGCCCATGCGCGCGGCCCGGATCGCCTCCTCTGCCGTGTAGCAGCCGGCGGTGTTCGGCAGCAGAAAATAGCGGCGCGGGTCGATGAAGTCGAGCAGCGACTCGCTGGAGCGGTCAAGGTTGACGCGGCGTACCGCTACCGTGACGATCTCCGCGCCGGAGGCTTCGATCGCGGCCTGGGTCTCAGGGCCGTCCTTATACTTACCGGTGCCGACGATCAGCCGCGATTGAAAAGCCTTGCCTGCGATGACGAGCGGTTCCATGACTTTTATTGTAATAGCCCCTGGAAAGCGAAAGGCCCACTCGTGAGAGCGGGCCTTTCGCCGGTGCACTGTTGAGATTGACCTGAGGCATCCTTCGAGCCAAGCTGCGAGCGCATACCCAATCCTGCGCTTGCTGCTCTTGAGATGGGCCTCGGCGTTGACTTGCTTTACCGCCAGGTCTAGAGCTGGAAGGAGCCCTAAGCCTCAGTCACCTCACATGGAACGTTGGAACATAAACTACAGTCGGAACTTGTCATAGATAGGATCGCCCTCCTTTCTTGTGTAGTTCGAGAGTAGCGCTGACGTTTTTCCAGGTCAAGAGGCAGGTTTTGCGCGTCATCGAAAAGTAAACGGCATGTCGGCTGCTTACCAGGCGTGCAGAAATCCGTCGCGCTCGTTCAACGAAATGTCGACCCCGAAAAGCTTGCCCAGCACACTGCCGGTGAGCAGTTCGCGCCGGCTCCCGTCGGCGACGATACGGCCGCCGCGCATCAGCACCACGCGCTCGATCTCCGGGATGATATCGCCGAGCTGGTGCGTCACCAGGATGAGCCCGGTGCCCGCCGCTGCAATGGAGCGCATGGCCAGGCGCAGTTCATGCTGGGCCAGCAGGTCGAGCGCGTTCGAGGGCTCATCAAGCAGCAGCATGCCGGGTCGGTGCACGAGCGCGCGCGCGATCATGACCCTGCGCTGCTCGCCTGCCGACATGGCGCAGACCAGCTTGCCCGCGAGGTGCGCGCCGCGCATCAGCTCCAGCGTTTCCCGCGCGCGCTCTTCCATGGCCCGGGTCACGACATGGTTCGGCCACAGGGCCGAGGCGCCGAAGAAGCCGGCGATCACGGCGTCGAGTCCACTGGTGACCGGGGTGCGCTCACCCGGCAGCTCGGCTGAAACAACGCCGAACGCGGAACGGAGCTGCGAAAGGTCCCAGCGCTCGCGGCCCAGCAGGCGGCAGTGCATGGCAGGCTCGCCCGCAAGCGGCACCATGGGGTACACCTCGCGGGTGAGCGTCTTGATGAGGGTGGATTTGCCACAGCCATTGGGCCCGAGCAGCGCGATGTGTTCGCCCTGCAGGATGTCGAGAGCAAGATCATGCAGGACCAGCTGGTCGCCGCGCGCGACGGTTACGTGCCGCATGGAAAGGAAGCTGTCGCGCACCGTCGGCGCGCCGTTCTCATCGGTCATCCTGTTCTCCACATTCATCTTCGCAGAGCGTGCAATTGCGCCGAACGCGACAGCTTTCGGTAGAGTAGCCAGCATGACCGATGTTGATTCCGCCGACGACCTGAATGCTTCCCTGCTCCCCGAAGATGCGGTTCCCGGCGGCTTTCGTTTCGCCGCGGTACGCGCCGGGATCAAAGCCAGCGGACGGGCCGACCTGGCCTGCGTGGTCGCGGAGCCCGGCACGCACGCGGCGGCGCTGTTTACAAGCAACCGCGTGGTCGCGGCGCCGGTGGTTACCGGGCGCGAGCACCTGCTTGCCACGGGTGGCTCTGTGCGCGCGCTCGTGGTCAACAGCGGCAACGCCAACTGCGCTACCGGGGCAGCCGGCATGGCCGCCGCGCAGTCGACCTGCGAGGCGGCGGCACGGCAGTTCGGCTGCGAACCGGTCGAGGTAATCCCAGGCTCGACCGGCATCATCGGCGTCCCGCTGCCGGTTAAAAAGCTGATCGACGCACTGCCCGCGGCGAGGGCACTGCTCGCACCCGGCGCGGGGGCGTTCTCCGCGTTCGCGCGCGCCATTCTCACAACCGATACGCGGCCCAAGGTCGCGTATCGGTCCGTGGTGGTCGGCGGCAAGCCGGTTCGTCTGGCGGGCGCGTGCAAGGGCGCAGGCATGATTCATCCCCGGCTCACCGCGCCGCACGCGACGATGCTGGTGTACCTGTTTACAGACGGGGCGCTCGATGCCGCAGCCCTGAACAGCTACCTGGGCGCCTGCGCGGAAACGAGCTTCAACCGCATCTCCATCGATGGCGATACCTCCACCAACGACACCGTGCTGCTGCTTGCCTCGGGGGCAAGCGGCGTCCGCATCGCAGCCGGGCACCAGGGCTTCAACACAGCGCTGGACGAGCTGTGCCGGGAGCTGGCACTGGCGATCGTGGACGACGGTGAAGGCGTGACGCACGTGGTGACGCTCGAGATTTCCGGAGCGCCCCGCGACGAAGATGCGCTTAGCGTCGCGAAGGCGATCGCGCACTCGCCGCTGGTAAAGACAGCCTGGGCCGGCGGCGACCCCAACTGGGGGCGGTTGATTTCGTCGATCGGCGCAAGCGGTGTACCGGTGGTGCCGGACAGAATCGGCATCCGGCTGAACGGCCTGCCGGTGTGCGAGAACGGCGGGCGCGCCCCGGCCTTTGATGAAACGGCGCTGCATGCCGCGATGGGCGCGCGCCGCTTCACCATCGAGGTGGAGCTGGGGATGGGCGGCGGCTTCTGTCGATTCTGGACTACGGATCTTACAGCGGAGTACGTCCATATCAACGCGGACTACTCCTCCTGACCGATTCGCGGAGATTTCTCGCGGGGTGCTCCATTTGTTGTGCAGAATGGTGAAAGGCGCGTGAATGCTGCGGAGCAGTGCCGCCGCACCTGCTCTTGCACAGCCTTATGCACATTTGTGTTGAAAAAAGCCGCTTGCATAAAGCAGCAGCCGCGTGATGGGGACGAACTGGATGAGCAAGGAAGCGGAAGCACGGGTACGCAATGAACTGCTGCAGGGCCTGTACACCGGCATGCTGCGCTGTACGCTGGCGTTGGCCGGCGCGGGGATGCGCACACGGGACGATGAAGCAGTAGCGGCAGGCGTCTCGACCAATCTGCTGCATCGGGACCTGCTGCTGCTGCCGCCGCGCGGCGGCGAGGCGTTCCGGGCCATACGCGGGCTGGCGGCCCGGGGAGACGCGGTGAGCGGACCGGCGCAACGTGCCGCGGGAGTGGGAACGCTGCCCCGGGGCGAGTCGCAGGGGGTGGCGTTTGCGATCGGCGCGGCGACAGCGGCGGCACATGCCGGGGAGGGCGCGCTGGTGTGCGTGGTACTGCCGGGTGGAGCGCCTGCCGGTGCGGCCACTCCCCGGTGGAAGCAGCCGGAGACCTGGGCAGACGCGGCGGTCTACGCGGCCCGCACAGCGCTGCCGGTCATTTTTGTGTCGTTTGGTACGGGACGGTCGACCCGCGGTGCTCATCTCGGCGCCGATCTTAGGCCGACGCAGCTTTACCCCGCGATCCCGGTTGACCGGCAGGACGCGCTGGCCGTTTACCGGGTGGCGTTCGAGTGCGTCAGCCGGGCGCGTGAGGGGTTTGGCCCGAGTCGGATCGAGTGCGTTCCCTACAAGGTAGCCGGTGCGGAGAGCGAGGGACTGGACGCGCTGGGACGGGTAGAGGCCATGCTTCGCCGGCGCGGGGCGTTCAGCAAGGCATGGCGGCGGCAGCTGGAGCGGCAGCTCATACGGGAACTCGCAGGCTAACCGGGGGAACTCGCAGGCTTGATTGTCGAAGCCAAGGCAAACCACTGCAAAAGATTCAGGAAAACAAGAACCCCATAGTAACGCCTCCGGCCCTTGTGTTCGCTCGCACCTTCATCTAGGCTTTGGCATGGCGGCGCCACAGGCCGCGCGGCAGGCAGGCTGTTTCGACCGAAAGATGCCTGCGGCAGTCCCGAGGTGAGAGTGAGATTTGCCGTTGCTATCTGTCTGCTGGCCGCCTGCGGCTCTGTCTCAAGCCTGGCGCAGACCGAACAAACGGCGCCCCCGACGGTGACAGCACCGGCAGCAACGCAGCCGCAGCCTGACCAGCAGCAACCGCCGCCCGATCAACAGCTCTCCGGGATCCGTCTGCCGAAGGACTTCCAGATGCCGTACCCCGTCACGATGCGGGACGGGCATGGCTCGACGTACATCCCGATGGACAGCTGGATGTATCCGGCGCTGGACCGGCTGCACGCGCTCGGATACCTGGACACGGCGTTTCTTGGGCTTCGCCCCTGGACGCGCCTGAGCGTCTTTCACATGCTGGATAGAGGCAAAACACCCGGAAGCGAAGATGAAGAAGGCGACCAGGAAGCCCTGTCAATCTACAACGCGGTGATGGCCGAGGTAGGCCCCGAGCTGTACTACACCGGGGAGCATGCCGAGCTGGACACGGTGTACACGCGCTTTCTCGAGGTCGTGAATACGCCGCTGAACGACAGCTATCACCTCGGTCAGACGTTCATCAACGACTATGGCAGGCCCTACCAGTCAGGGCTCAACAATGTGTCGGGCGCGAGCGGGCGCGTCGAGGCGGGGCGGTTCAGCCTGTTTGTACGCGGTGAGTTTCAAAGGGCCCCTTCAGCCGCCGGGTATTCGCTTGCGCTTGGGACCTTTCTTTCCGAGCAGCTCGATGACATCCCGTACGATCCGACGCTTCCCCAGGCCACCGATCCGGTCGGCCCGATCAGCGGCATCACCAACTTTCGCATCCTGGAAGCGGATCTTTCCTACCACCTCTTCAAGCACGAGATCTCCTTCGGAAAGACCGACCACTGGCTTGGACCGGGCCAGGGTGGTGCGTTCGCCTGGAGCAACAATGCGGACGACATCTACTCATTCCAGATCGACAGGATAGAACCGTTCTACATCCCGCTGTTGCGACGCGTCATCGGGCCGATGCGCTACGACTTTTTCGTTGGTACGCTGGGCGGTCACACGCAGCCAAACCATCCGTGGGTCCACATGGAGAAGGTGAGCATTCACCCCACGAAAAATCTTGAGCTGGGATTTCAGCGGACCGTGATCTGGGGCGGCCTGGGGCATGAAGAGATCACGCTGCACACCTTCCTGCGGTCGTTTTTCAGCACGGCAGGCACGAATATTGGCAGCAAGTACACTCGATACGACCCCGGGGCACGCTTCAGCGCCTTTGACTTCTCATACCGGCTGCCGTTCATGCGGAACTGGCTGTCGCTCTACACAGACTCCTTCGCGCACGACGACGTCAGTCCGATCTCCGCCCCGCGACGGGCCGCCATCCGTCCCGGCATCTACCTTTCGCATGTTCCGGGGATTCCCAAGCTCGATTTCCGAGTGGAGGGTGCGTCGACGGATTGCGTGACCAGTCGCTGCGGACCCGGGAGCCGAGGCCAGTTCTACTACTACGAAGCGGTCCAGCAGCAGGGCACGACCAACAAGGGATTTCTCTTCACCGATGCGATTGGGCGCGACGATAAGGGAGGCCAGGCGTGGCTCACCTACCATCTCTCTCCGCAGGAACAGCTGCAGCTGTCCTACAGAACCGTGAAAGCGGACAATAGCTCGGTCCCGGGCGGCACCACGCAGAACCAGGCCAAGCTCGACATTGTGAAAAGGCTTGCACCGGATGTGGAGCTTCACCTTGCGGGCCAGTACGAGCGCTGGGTGGTGCCCATCTACGGTGGGCCGTCGCCGCACCACGATCTCGGCTTGTGGGGCGGTCTGACCTGGTACCCGAAGAAAGCGAAGCAGTTCTGAGCTTATCTTTGACGGCCCCCGTTCCGAGTGGTCGGCTTTTTCGGATCGTGAAGAGGCCCGCGCTGTCGAGCGCATCGGCATCCCAAGCTGTTGCAGGCTGACGCTGGCACCATCTCCGCTTTACGAACAGGATGCAGCACGGCATGTCGAATGAACCGCGCACGTTGCTGAGAGCCGCCCGGAACCTGGCGGATGAAATCGCCGCAAGACCCAACTTCGGCGAAACCGCGGCGCCGCTTGAAGATTTAACGCGTATGGGCGAGCTCGGCCTGTTGACGGCCCCCTTGCCTGCGGCCGAAGGCGGCTGCGGATGGGGAACCGAAGCCGGTGGCCACCTGCCGCTGCTTCGTCTGCTCGCGATTATCGGCAGCGGCGACCTGGCGCTGGGGAGGCTTTTTGAAGGCCATGCGAATGCGCTCATCCTGATTGCCCATTTCGGCACACCTGCCCAGGTGAGCCGTGCCGCCGACGATGTACGCGCGGGCCGCTTGTTCGGCGTGTGGAATACCGGTGCGCGCGAGCTGCTTCGGCTCGAAGAAGAAGACGGTGTGCTGACCTACCAGGGCATCAAGACGTTCGCCTCAGGCGCGGCCTTTGTGCAAAGGCCCATTGTGACGGCAGAGCGTAGCGGCGGCTGGCAGATGACCGTGCCGCGCATGGACTCCGACGAGATGACGAGCTCCATCCGGCTCGATCGCAGCTTCTGGCGCCCGCTCGGCATGGAGGCGTCAGAGAGTTACAGCGTGGACTTTACCGGGTGCACACTTCCGGCGGACGACCTGCTCGGCGCCCCGGGCGACTTTTACGCGGACCCGTTGTTTCGAGGTGGCGCGATCCGGTTCGCGGCCGTGCAGGCCGGAGCGGTTCTACGACTGCACCGCATGTTCGCGGCGTGGCTTGAAGACAAGGGACGCGGCGACAACCCCTACCAGCTCGCCCGGCTTGCGGACGTTGCCCTGGCGGCGCAGGAGTCAGTGCTATGGGTAGAGCGCGCCGCAGCGGTTGCGGAGCAAGGCATGGCGCCCGGCGCGGACAAGCTGGCCTGCGAGCAGATGGTCGAGTGCGCCGCCATGACACGCGTCGCGATTGAGCGTAGCGCCACCGCTGCGATGGCAAAGGTGGTCGCAGGCGTTGGCGCGCATGGGCTGCTGCAGCCGGCGCGCTTTGAGCGGCTTGTGCGCGACCTGACGATGTACCTTCGCCAGCCCGCGCCTGACGAAACGCTTGCCGGTATCGGGCGCGCCTCGCTGCGAAAGGAGAAGCTTCGCGTCGATGGCGCAGGCCAGGGGCTGTGGCAGCTGGACCTCGAAGGCGGGTCGGTGCCAGCGGCGTACTTCGATCGTTTGTACACGCAGACCAGGGATCCGTGGCAGTTCGAAACAAGCGAATACGAAGCCGACAAGTATCGCAATACGATTGCCAGCCTGCCGCTGAGCCAGTATGAGAGCGCGCTTGAGGTGGGCTGCTCCATCGGTGTGCTGACCGCGGACCTGGCGCCGCGCTGCGGTGCGTTGCTGAGCCTAGACGTGTCGGACAAAGCGATCGCCGTGGCTCGCGAGCGCTGCGCCCTGCTGCCGCAGGTGCGATTCGCACAGATGCAGTTTCCCGAGGAGGCGCCGGACGGCCGGTTCGACCTGGTCCTGCTTTCGGAGGTCTGCTACTACTGGCAGCATGCGGAGCTCGCGCTGGCGTCGGCGCTGCTCGCGGCACAGCAGCCAACCGGCGGCCATCTTGTACTGGTACACCACACGCCTGCTGTCCCTGATTACCCGCTCACGGGCGACGAGGTACACACATTCTGGCTCGGACGTCCGGAGTGGGCGACTCTCTGCGACGAACGCTTCGAAGGTTACCGCTTGACCGTGCTGCAGCGCCGCCCGGACACTGCGGCGACTCATGCGTGACGGGTGATCGGTGATCTGGCTGTTCGTTCACAGAGCTCGAAAGATTCGGCCCGGAGCACTACATTGGCGTGCTGCCGGTGAAATTACCATGCGTGTTACAAACGAAATATAATCCGCCCACCCGTGCATAGGCACCAACCACATCAGGGTTTGTCATCAGCGCCTCTGGCGATGTTTGCTGAACTGTAAGATAACCCAAGCAATGAGAGCATAGACAAAGGGATCAATCGCAGGACCAAACATGCCAAGCGAACTATTCACCGGAAATATTGGGCACACGATGTCTCCTGACAAATAGTAGATGTGGCTTAAGCGCCCACTCTCAGAATTGAACTGTACGAACCCGAGAACAATCCATAACAATGACGCAAAAAGTCCAACGATCGCAGATATCGTAATTCGACGCTGCAATAAAGCTCCTTTGCTCCACGGCTAAATAGTCTTACAAGCTGCCTCTGCCGACCGTGTCTCGCGTAGCCGGGCAATCGCTTCGCGGAGCGCGGCGACGGTCGGTGAAATCGGCTCTTCCCTGCTGCCGGTGAAACTCTCCTCGATCAGGCGGTCGCAGTCGATCTCTCGCAGGAAGCACCCGGGCGACCATGCCCTGGCAAGGTTCACTGTGAGCCGCTCGCGCCAGCACTCAGGGTAATCCTGCACATGCACGTCCGCATGGCGCGCGTGTAATCGACGCAGCCCTCGCAGCATAGTGAAGCGGTGGGCCAGCCACGCGGCCGACAGCACACGGTGCGGCTCGCCATTCTCGTGCTGTTGCTGCCAGTGGTAAAGCTGGCCGGAAAGCCCGACCTTTGCCCTGCCGCTGAGCCGTGCCGAGGTGTAGACCCGGACCTCCGGATCGTGGCGCAGGCGGGCATCCGCGACGCGCAGCGCGTCGACAAAGGCGACATCCTCAAGCGGGCTGACGGCGGCCAGGCCGCCGGCGTGTGCATACGCCTGGGCCGTGCAGGCGAGCGACGCGCCGAAGTGCTCGAGATGACGAGGCCATGGGTCGCCGGACTGCGGGTCGAGCAGCGATTCGAACTCAGCCACAAGCGCCTGGTAGGTTCGATCGGCAAGGTAGCACGCGCGCGCACCCTCAGGCAGCGTTTCAAGCTGGCCCGGCTTGAGGTGGATCGCTCCGCCGACGGCATCAGCTCCGAGCCGAATCGCCCTGAGATTCTGCGCGATCCAGTCCGGTGCGACCTCGGTGTCGGCATCGGTTGAGAGCATGACGCCCCCATCGGCACCTGAGCGAGCCAGGCGGCACCAGGCCGTATCCATCAGGGCGCGCCGGGCCGAGCCGACATGCGCGACCTCGGGCGCAAAATCGTGCTCCAGGATGTGCAGGATGGTGTGGGGGTGGTCGGCTTTCCAGCGGGTTGCAACGCGGGCCGAGGCATCGGTGCAGTTGTTGAGCAGCAGCAGGATTTCGTAGCTGCCGAAAGGCAGAGCGCTGCCGTGCCCATCGACCTGCGCGGCCAGCGCATCGAGCGCAGCAGGCAGCGCCTGCTGCTCATTGCGAGCGGGCAGCACGACGACTGCGCGACAGGCCGCATGGATCGCTGCGGACACCGGCAGCGGAACGGGTGTGAACTGTGCCGGCGCGGTCAGGCAGCCACCATCGTGGCGCCTGGGTACTGCGGGATCTGCGTGGATGCTCTCCACGCATCATTGACCCAGAGCCGTTCGCGGCCAGAGTAGCGCAGGCAGAACGCGGCGATCTGCTCCGCGACCGCATCGTTGATCTGCGACCGGTAGCACTGGACCAGCGTGCGTTTGTGAGCGAGCAAGGCGTCTGCCGGAGCAGGCGCACAGGCAAACGCTGCCGATAGGCCGAGCCCCTCGACAGCCTCGGCGATTGCGGACTCGATCGCCTGCTTGCCACCGGGCCGCGCTGCGTATGGCAGGTCCTCGTAGAAGGCGCACGGCATGTTGCGATCGAGGGCGCTCGCTGCTTCTCTCACGGTGGCATGGTCGACATGGGCGCCAAGCGCAAGCGGAAATGCGAAGGCATCGGCTTGTGCCGACTCCAGGGCGAGCCGCAGCAATGGCAGCGCGGCATCCTGCCTGGAAACAGGCCAGCCGCAGACTTCATCGACTCGGCAGCCAAGCCGCGACGGCGCATCTGCGAGCTTTAAATCAGCAAACTCGAGACGACCCTCATAGTGCAGCCGCCACTGCTCATCCTCTGCATGCCGTAGCGCAGACACGTTTTTCAGATTCGTCTCAAAACTTTGCGGCGCATATTCGCTCAGGGTGAAGCAGTTGAGAATCCTGACGGTGTGACCGGCCGCAAGCCAGCACTGGACGGACAGGCCAAGTGAGAAGGCAGCGTCGTCGCGGTGCGGTGAAAGTAGCACAATGGTCACGCACGCTAGTCTACCTTTCTGCCTTTCTGCTTGTCCCGCGGACCAAATGCCATTTGCTTTGAACGGCTGGTTACCGTTGGTGAAGTTGTACGGACTTCCATGCGCCAGAGAGCCCAAGACAAGCTTAAGACGCGTAGACTAGAAGATGTATATGTCGTATCCCAACATTCTTAAACTGATTGATGCTGATCTGGACCGTCTCTACCAGGCAAGACAGATTATTACCTCTCCCCACTTTTCGCCTGAACCGGTAACTCCGCCTGAGCAGCAGTCTGCTGACGAGGTATCTCTGCCTGCGGAGCAAGCAGCCGAGATTCCACTGGCGCCTGCGGAACGTGTGCCGACGATCCTGAAACCCCGGCGTACCCGCGTCGCGGGCGTACGGCCCAGAAAAACCGCTCAGTCTGATGGAGCTTTGCAGCAGGCACGCGCCCTGGGCGGCGCGGTGCCGGCACTGCCCGTGTATGTGGCCGCGACCCAGCTTCGTCAGGAGCAGGCCCGCAGGGATGCCGCCCCAGGCTTTCGCCCGCAGGATGCGCCGCTGACTGCGGAAGCGCTGGCACAGCGCTGGCTGCAGAGCATGTCGTCCTGACGAACATCTTGTAACAATTAAAAAAACTGACCCGCGCCGAAGCCGTGCTTACCACATGCGCCGGCGCTATCGCCGAGACCGGAACGGTCCTGACGGTGCCTGGAGAGGGGCAGGGGCCGGCGTGTGCTGAACTCGCTGCCTGATCATCATCTCTGCATCCTGCGTATAGGTCAGATCGTCGAAATGGGCAGCGAAGGCATGGCACTGATAGCAGACCGGAGCATATCTGCAACCGCTACGGTATCAGATTCGTCCGCTACCGCGGATATTGAAATGACGCGCATTCGCGGCGTTTATAGTCCACGCCGCCTCACTGTCCTGCTGCTTCCCTGAGACGATTGCAGCCTACGCGTTCGGCACGCGTAAATCGCTTCCGCTCATCTCTCTCGGCTGCTCAAGCTTCAGCAGTCCAAGCAGCGTCGGCGACAGGTCCCGCAGCGAGCCGCCTGCGCGCAGCGTGTACTTCTCCGCGTTCTCGTCGATCAGGATGCACGGAACAGGGTTGACCGTGTGCGACGTGTGCGGGCCGCCTGAGACCGGGTCGACCATCTGCTCGGCATTGCCGTGGTCGGCTGTGATCAGCATGGAGCCGCCGCGTGCGCGCAGGCTTGCGTAGATACGCCCGAGCGCCGCATCGACCGTTTCAACGCCGCGAATCGTAGGGGCAAGCATGCCCGAGTGAGCCACCATATCGGCATTGGCGAAGTTCACCACCACTAGGTCAAACGCGGTATCGTCGATCGCCTTCATGACCGCGTCCGCGACCCCGGCGGCGCTCATCTCCGGCGCCAGATCGTAGGTCGCGACCTTCTGCGAGGGCACCAAAACGCGGTCTTCCCCGGGAAACGCTTTCTCGATGCCGCCATTGAAGAAATAAGTCACATGCGCGTATTTTTCTGTCTCCGCGATGCGGAGGTTTCGCAGGTTGGCCTGCGCCAGCAGGTTCGCGAGCAGGTTATCCATTGACTGCGGCTGGATCACGCGCGGCACAGTGAAGTTCTTGTCGTACTGCGTCATCGTGACAAAGAACAGGCCGGCAGGAATGCTGCTGCGAGGGATCGCCGCGTCCTGTTCCTCGATCTTCGGCAGCTCGCGGCCGTCATCGCTAGTCAAACCGCTGTTGCGCGCGAGGATGCGGGTGATCTGCCGAACGCGGTCGGCGCGGTAGTTGAACAGGATGCACGCATCGCCGGATTGGATCGTGGCTATCGGCTTGCCGGACTTATCTGTCACAACAAAGGGCACAATAAACTCATCGGTGATGCCGTTGCCGTAGCACTCCCGCACACGCGCAACCGCGTCAGCGTAGGCGCCGCCCGGCGCGACCCCGGCGATCATCGCGTCAGAGGCCTGCTTCTCCCGCTCCCAGCGCATGTCGCGGTCCATAGCGTAGTAGCGGCCGGAGACGGTCGCAAGCTCGCCGATCCCGTACTCCGCCATACGTGCCAGTAGCTGTTGCAGATACCGTGCTCCGCTGGTGGGCAGCGTGTCGCGGCCGTCGAGAAAAGCATGGACGTACACCCGCTCCAGTCCCTCCTCCTTTGCCTCGCGCAGCAACGCGTACAGGTGCTCCTGGTGCGCGTGGACGCCGCCATCCGAGACAAGGCCGAGCAGGTGAAGCGCGCGTCCGTGTTCACGCGCATGCGCGAATGCCGCGGCAATCGCGGGTTCTGTCGCGAGCCTGCCCTTCGCGATCAGCTCGTCGATACGCGTAATGTCCATCTCGACGACACGCCCGGCGCCGATGTTCAGGTGGCCCACTTCGCTGTTGCCCATCTGTCCGTCCGGCAGCCCCACAAAGTGTTCAGACGCGCGCAGCAGAGTGTGAGGAAACTCGGCGAGCAGTTTGTCATACACCGGCTTGCGCGCCAGCGCGATCGCATTGTTCTCGACACGCGCGCTGATCCCCCACCCATCGAGAATGGCCAGCACCAGCGGGCGTTTGTAAGCGGACTGGGACGACATGCGCAAAGCTCCTTGCGAAACAGCGATGAACAAAACAGCGCGAAACAAAAGAGCCGGCTGGAGCATATGCTTCTCCGTCCGGCTACATTGCCGCGGCTACTGCGGCTTTTTGGGTGTCGTACTGCCCGGGGCTGAGCCGGCGCCCGGCCCAAGGGTCGGCGGTGTCCCCGGCGCCTGGTGCTGCGCTTCGTACGTCTTCTGCGCGGCTTCTATTTCGGCCTTGTGCCGCTCAATCACCGCGCGTGAGGTTTCCTGGCCCTGCTGCAGCGCCGCATGCTGAATCTCGCTAAGCAGCAGGGGCGTGGCCTTCAGCAGGTCCTTGCCCGCGGGTGTCTTATAGAACGCGATGGTCTTGTCAGCATCCTCGGTTGAAAGATAGCGCTGATACGTCGCGACCGTCGGCGTGTCGATATCCATCTTGTCGAGGCTGGTCTTCAGGTCGGTCTTTACGTCCGCCGGCACGAACGGAGGAAAGCGCTGCTGAAAGTAATTCATGATGTTATCGACCAGGTGCGTCTTGATCTCGTCGGTTCCGGTGAGTTGCATGAGCTCACGCGCCTGTGCGGTCGTGATCGGGTGGGCCGGCGGGGGCGGCTGGGCCGGGTTGCTCGCCGTGGCCTGCGGTGCCGAGGGCTGCGCGGGCTTTGCCGTGGACTGTGCCATCACGCTGATGGCGAGAAGAAACGGCGCTGCTGCGCCGATAGCGATCTTGTGCAAAGAGTAGCTCCTGGGGTAGTTCAAGGTGGGTTGGCTTGCCTCAGCGGCAAGCAGCCGGATAGGTTGAAAGGCAGCCGCGTTTCACCGCGCGGCTGCCCAGGAGAAATGCCTAGTCGCCGAAGTTCACTGCTTCCAGCCCAAGGTACTCCGCGGTCTGTCCCAACTCTTCTTCGATCCGCAGCAGCTGGTTGTACTTGGCGATGCGGTCTGTCCTCGATGCCGAACCGGTCTTGATCTGTCCTGCTCCGGTTGCGACCGCGAGGTCCGCGATGAACGTGTCTTCCGTTTCGCCTGAACGGTGCGAAATGATGGAGGTATATCCATATCGGCGGCCCAGCTCGATCGCTTCAAGCGTCTCGCTCACGGTGCCGATCTGGTTCACCTTGATCAGGATCGAGTTCGCGATTCCCTCGTCGATCCCGCGCTGCAGGCGCTCCGTGTTCGTGACAAACAGGTCGTCTCCGACCAGCTGAATGCTGGAGCCGAGCAGCTCCGACATATACTTCCAGCCTTCCCAGTCATCCTCGGCATGTCCATCTTCGATAGAAACGATCGGGTACTGGCGGGTCCAGCTTTCCCAGTAGCGGGCCATTTCTTCGCTGGTCAGCTCGCGGCGGTCGCTCTTCTTGAAGACATAGCGTCCTGCGTCCTTGTCATAAAACTCGCTCGCCGCCGGGTCCAGCGCAATCGCGATGTCTTCGCCGGGTTTGTAGCCGGCCTGCTCGATCGACTCCAGGATGAGCTCAATCGCCTCCTCATTCGACTTGAGCGATGGCGCAAAGCCGCCCTCGTCGCCTACGGCGGTGTTGTAGCCCTTTTTTTTCAGCACGCTCTTCAGCGTGTGGAACACCTCGGCGCCCCAGCGCAGTGCGTCGGAAAAACGCTCCGCGCCAACCGGCATCACCATGAACTCCTGAAAGTCCACGTTGTTGTCGGCATGCGCGCCGCCGTTCAGGATGTTCATCATCGGCGTGGGTAGGATCGAGGCGTTGACGCCGCCCAGGTAGCGATACAGCGGCAGGTGCAGCGCCGTTGCCGAGGCGCGCGCCGCCGCCATCGAAACCGCGAGAATCGCATTCGCGCCCAGCTTGCTCTTGTTCGGGGTGCCGTCGATCGCGATCATCGTCGCGTCGAGCAGCCGCTGGTTCGCGGCATCCATGCCGGTAAGCTCCGGCGCCAGGATGCTCTCGACATTCTCAACCGCCTGCAGCACGCCCTTGCCCAGGTAGTGGCTCTTATCACCGTCGCGAAGCTCGACCGCCTCATGCTCCCCGGTCGAAGCGCCTGACGGCACGGCCGCGCGTCCGCGCACGCCGCCTTCGAGAACGATCTCTGCTTCAACGGTCGGATTGCCGCGGGAGTCGAGAATTTCCCGGGCGTGAATGGCAACAATCTCGGTCATCTGTGTCCTTGTCGTGATGTGGTGCTGTAAACGTTCGGGAAGAGTGGGCCGGCGATCGACCCGGACAGGGTCTCGCCCCTCAAAAGCGCTGGCGATATGCTCAATCAGATTCGCCACTGGTAAGACCCTGCCTCCATCGCAGGGCGCAACCCTGCAAGCAAAGCGATTCTAACAAAGCAACCTGAGACATTTCATGCCGCCGCCCACTGCTTTCGGAATCTTCACGCAAATCCACCGCCCGGACGCGCTCCGCGGCTTTACCTTTGTGGTACGTCAGGCGCGGCGCGCAGCGATTTTCCTCTGCAAACAAGGCCGGTCGCCATAGGCTGAAACTGCACAGGCTGCACGCCCTCGCGGCCTGAATGATTGGAGTACCTGTCATGAAGTCCTTCGTTTCCCGCTCGTCCCGTCTCCGCCTGGCGCAACTCCTGGTGCTCGCGTCCGTGCCGCTCGCCACCGCGGCCGTCGCTCAAAACGCACCGCAACCCGCTCCCAGCAATCAGTACACCGGCGTTTCGACCCCGCCGGCGGATGACTCCATCGTCGCCAACGACGACGCCGTCGCCGCCCCGCCCGCAAGCAAGCCTTCCCCCGGTGTACCGTCCGCGGCGCCGGCAGCCCCTGCGAGAACCGCGCCCGCGCCGGCGACGGCTGAGAACCCCGACTACGGCATCGTGACCAGCACGGACGACACCCCGACCCACTCCGCTGCCTCGACAGGCACTGAGCACGGCGCGCACCTCATCAGCCGCCCCACGAATCCTGACTACGGCATCGTCGGCATGGTCTCCTCACCGTCGAACCAGCTGGCGGAGGGCACCGATATCCACGTCCGCCTGCTCCAGTCGCTCAGCACCACGCGCAGCCAGGATGGCGAGGAGTTCCGGGGCCAGGTCGCTTCTGACGTGTACAAGGAAGGCCGGGTCGTCATCCCGATGGGCTCCGAGCTGCGCGGCAGGATCATGGGCGTCTCGCAGGGGCACCGCATGGGCGCGCACGCCACCATCCGCCTGCGGCCCGACGCAGTCGTGCTGCCCGACGGCACCGCCTACCACCTCTACGCGCAGGCTGTTGAAAGCTCCGCCCCCGGCACCAAAACCGATGCGGAAGGCGGCATCCAGACGAAAGATCACGTCATGAAGGACCTCGCCGAGTACGGCGGCGTTGCCGGTGGTGGCGCGATCATCGGCGGCGTCTTCGGCGGTCCGGTCGGCGCAGGCGCGGGCGCGATCGTCGGCGCGGGCGTCGTCACCACGCACCTGCTGCTGCAGAAGCCCTCGCAGGCCCACATCGCTGAAGGCTCCGAGATCGTCTTCAGCCTGACCGAGCCGATGGACCTGATGCCCACCCGCAACTGACGGGATGCGTTTGCAGCGGCAAAGAGCCCGCGACCTGCGGGCTCTTTGTTTTTGCTATCGAGGAACGCGGTCCAGCAAACGTTTCCAGTTTTTCTGGTTGCGCCGGTAGCTCTTCTTCAGGTCTTCAAGGATCCGTTCGAAATCCGAGTGTCCGCTCAATCGCTTCCAGGCCGGGTTCTGCGCGAACCAGGGGTAATTCTCATTGCCCAGGTAAATTGCCCGGCGCAGCCAGTGCAGCGCCTCGCTTTCGTCGCCTTCCACCGCGAAGTAGGTCGCAAGCCGGTAGGCCATTTCGCTGTCCGCCTCAGCGGCTGAGATTGAGTTCTCCTCGATCAACTCCGCCGCGCGCTCACGCTCGCCTGCCTGCACGTAGCACATTGCCAGCGTGGGGTACGCCAGGCGCATGCTGTGGTCATCCTCGATGACGCGCTCCAGGATGTCGATGGCGGCTGCCGTGTCGTTCTGGCGCATGCGCTGGTAGGCGACCGAGGTCCGCAGCAACGGGTGCTTCGGCTCGAGCGCCAGGCCCTTTTCAAGCTCGTCCGCCGCCAGCTCCAGCTGGTTCTGGTACTGGTACACCCGGGCGCGATGGTTGTAGATGATGGGTGCGTTCGAGGGGTCGAGCTGCAGCGACGCATTGAACTGCGCCAGCGCCTGCTCATACATGCCGTCAAGCCGCATCGTGATGCCCGCGATGATGTGTACCTGCGCGTCATTGGCGGCGGTGTGCAGCAGGTGCTCAATCCCGTGGCGGGCGCTTTCCTTCTCGCCGCGCGACAGCAGCATGTACACCCGGTACAAGTTGGCCTCGACCGAGCCGGGATCGATCTCGAGCGCGCGGTCAAACGCCTTGCGTGCGGCGATCACGTGCAGGTGGCCGCCGAAGCCGTGTCTCAGGTACTGCAGGTGCGTAATGCCCAGGCCGCTCCATGCCGCCGCAAAAGGCGCATCCTGCGAGGTAACGCGCTCAAAGCGCTCGAGCGCCCGGTCCAGGTCATTGCGGCTGCCGGTGCGCTGCATAAACGACGAAAGCATCGCGCGCGCCTGCAGGTACTCCTCTGAGAGCTGTCCGGTGAGCGCGCTGAGCCTCGGCCCGGGCCGGTCCGCGATCTTGAGCTGACCGATGCCCTGCAACGACGCGAAAACGTCGTTGCAGATTTCAGTTTGCACGGAGATCAGGTCGAAGGAGCGGACGCTGATCGCCCCGCCCCCGCCGATGCTCTGCCCCACCACGTCCAGCAGCTGCCAGTTCAGGTCGAACCCTTCCGCCCCTCGCAGAAAACCGCCGGCCAGCACCCAGCGCACCAGCAGCTTCTGCCCGATCTCGAGTGGGTCCATCTGCGCTAGCCGTTGCGCGTTGCTCATCTGCAGCAAAGCGCCTGAGGGACGCACCACCAGCGACGGCATCCGTGCCAGCCGCGCGGCGATGGCGTCGGCTAGGGCTGAGCCGTAGAGCGGCGCCACCGGCTCCGCGCCGAGATTTTTGAACGGCAGCACCATGATGCTGTTCTGTTTGGCCGCCGACTCGGGTGTGTCGCGGAAGCGTTCGGCCAGCATCGAGAGAAAGCCGGTCGCACGCTTTTCGTCTTCCAGGCTGGAGGTGGGCAGGGTCGCGGCTGCTTCGCCGGGGATGATCCCGGACTCGAGATTCATCGTCTTCATGATGGTCTTGAGCGCCTCGCGGGTATCGGCCGCGCTCGCGTAGCGGTCCGCCGGCGTCTTCGCAAGCAGCGTGTTGATGACGCCGGCAAGCTCGGCCGGTACCTGCGGGCAGCACGTCGCTAGGCTCGGCGGGTCAGTGAACTGGATAGCGCGAATGCTCTGGAACTCATCGCCATCCGACCGCGAGAAGGGATGCCGGCCGCTCACCAGTTCGTACAGGATGATGCCGAGCGCCCACAGATCGCTGCGGACACTCGATTGTCCGGTAACGAACTGCTCCGGAGCCATGTAGGCGATGGTGCCGCCGCGCGCCGTGTAGGTGGCGGCCACGACCCCGCCCTTGCGGTTGCTCGTCTTCGATGGGTCGAACTCGGCGTCTTCGACGTTCAGCCGCCGCGCCAGGCCGAAATCGAGAATCTTAATCAGGCCGCCGTCGGTCAGGATCACGTTGGCCGGCTTCAGGTCGCGATGAAAAATACCGATCGAGTGCGCGGCATGGAGCCCGTCCGCGATCTGGATCCCGACCGACAGCACCAGCTGTACACTCGCCGGTCCGCGCGCAATCAGCTTGTCGAGCGGCTGCCCCGGCACATACTGCATCACGATGAAGGCCTCTTTGCCCTCTTCACCGACCTCGTAGATCGCGCAGACGTTCGGGTGCTCGATCGCCGAGGCGAGCCGCGCTTCCCGCAGAACGGTGGTGCGCATCTGCTCGGAGCTGAGCGAGCCCCGCCTCAAGATCTTGAGCACCACCGGCCGCATCAGCTCCGTATCGTTTGCCAGGTAGACGATGCCGCTGCCGCCCGCACCCAGGCGCCTCAGCAGTTCGTAGTGCTCGATAACGCGATACTTCATTGTCATTCAGTGTAGCGGCGACCTGCTGCGGGCAGCGAATCAAAACAAACGCGTGACCTAATGGGTCACAGGACCAATCTGGTCAATACGCCACACGGGACCGTTCTCAAAAAGCTGGCCTTCTTCCCGTACAAACGCCGGTACATCGCCTTCCAGCATCAGCACGTGTACATCCTTGGGCTGCTTGCCGATCACCGGAGCAACCACACCGGTTAAGCCGCCAAGCTCGACCTTGATGTTAAAATCCCGACCCCGCCTCGGTGTACCGGCAACGCGAAACGGCACGGTGCCGGCCGGGGTCACGGAAAGATGAATCAGGCGTACACCGTGATAAGCCACCAGCATGGGCAGGTCGACCTTCCCATCGGTTGGAGCGATATTTGTCAGCAGGACGAGGATCATTCCATTCGCCAGGTCCGGTGTAATGTTCATGTGCTGGGTCGTCACCTTTTCCGCGCCGCCGTCTTCCGGCTCGCGCGATACAACCGTCTGCTTTGGTGCATCGATGCTCATGTCCAGCGGCTTGGGAAACGAGGCCCGCGCTGGATATGGTGTTCGGTTATGAGCTGAAAAGAGGCGCCCTGCGTAAAGACCGCGCGGTCGTCATCGATCGAACCGTCTCGGAAATGAAAGACGAGACGCGAATCCACGCGCTTCCCACGCACCGTCTGTATTAGGTCTCCGAGCCCGATCGTCTTGCCCTGCATGGTTCGGAGCGCCAGAAAGCCGTGAGTCGTCCCCTGCGGATAACGAACGGGAACAGGCTGGCCGCCGGCCGGGAGCGCAGCTGCCATAGGCAGTAAAAGAAACAGCAGAAACGCGAGCTTCACAAAACCTCCATCGCAGCGCCCCCACAAGGACTTGCACACTGCGCAGGCATAAGAGCATTCTTTCTGGCGTAAGCAATTGCAAGCCCATCGCCGGTTCAACAGGAGGCCTGAATTATGTTTGGAAGAACACCAGCAGCCACGGGACCCAGGAAGTGCGCCCACCCAGCCTGCTTCTGCACAGTGGAAGCGGGCAAGAAGTACTGCTCTGACCACTGCCAGGATTCGAGGAAAATGACCGAACTGAACTGCCAGTGCCACCACCCAGCCTGCTCGGGGGGGCCTGCTTCCTGAGGAAGTCGCCAGGTGAAACACGCGCCACTAACCTTTAGACGCCGTTGCGCCCGCTCGGACGGCGGGTGCTGCCTTGCGGCAGCTTTGCCGGCTGTCGCTCTGACCTGCGCCCCAGCAGAAACATAGTCGTGCCAAAAACGAGCATGACGAGTCCCCACACCAGGTTGATATCGACCCCGGCTGACCGTACATATATGGCGCTTCCGCGCGTGGCGGCGCCAAACACGGTCAGAAGCACCCCTACGATGAGAAACAGCAGCCCCATCGGAACACGAAGATCAAGCTTCATCGATCTCTCCTTCAGCCTCTGTTGTGCCCAGATAATCAGTTGAAGCCTTACCAGCATAGCAACCAGCCCCAGAAACTATAACCCAAAGCGTACGCATTCCCTTGCTGTAATTCGCTTCCTCGCTTAAGCTCGCCTCAGGCGCACTCCGAATCTGGAGAGCAGCCGAGATCATAAGCCCGTCGGGAGCATAGGAACCTGTGGCAAAACTCACCGCACATTCCGGGTCAGCACATTCCGGCTCGGCACTCTATCCCGCCAGCCTCTACTCGCCCCCGGCGTTCCCGAACCTCGGCGACCCGGAAGAGCGTCGACGGCTTTCGCCCGCGGCCCTGCGCGCCTTCTTCAACATCATGCGCCAGTGGGAGGTGCGCGATGAAGATGCGCGGCTGCTGCTCGGCGGTGTCTCGAACGGGACCTTCTATGCCTGGAAAGGCGGCGCGATCAAGCAGCTGGAGCAGGACCGCCTGCTGCGCATCTCCTACCTGATCGGCATCTTCAAATCCCTGAATATCCTGTTCAGCCGGGAACTCGCGGACCGCTGGGTACGCCTGCCCAACTCGAACGAAATCTTTACCCATCGCACACCGCTCGTGTACATGCTGCAGGGCGGCGCGCCGGCCATGGACACCGTGCGGCGACTGCTCGACGCGCGCCGCGGAGGCTGAACCGGCATGTCTCCCCGGAAGCCACGCTCCGGCGGCAGAAAGCGCTCCGCCCCACCCGCAATCAATCTTCAGGCCATGGCAGACGACCTGGCGCTGGTCACGCCCGCGGACACTCCGCGGCTGCTGCGCTCCACTCGAGCCGTGCCGCCCCTTGTTGAGCTGCGACAGCCCAACACCTCGCGCCTGCTGCCCGCCCGCTACAGCGACTCCGTGCTGACCCGCATTGCGGACTCCGACGAGGACCTGCAGGCGATCTACGCGCTCGACAACGCCACCAATGAGCGACTGCTGGCCGAGGCCAACAACCGGCTCGGCATCACGGCCGCCGAGCTTGTCGACGATGTGCCGTATGCCCGCATCATCAACGCGGCCTTTGCTCACCCCCACCCTCTGGGGGCGCGCTTTTCAACCCCGTACCGCGGCGCCTGGTACGCCGGATTCGATCTCCAGACGGCGAAAGCCGAGGTGCTCTTCCATCGCTCGCTCCAGCTTGGCGAGATTCGCTGGCAGCAGCCTGAAGATTTGGATTACGACCACTACTACGCGGACTTCGCCGGCTCCTTTCACGACCTGAGAGAACCGGCCCAGCCGGATTTGTTCCCTCCCGCGCTGCGACTGGCGTGCCTTTCTCCGGACTCCTACCTCGCCTCCCAGCAGCTCGCCGTGGAGCTGCTCGAAACCGGCTCCCCGGGCGTGATCTACCCCAGCACCCGCCGCGCCGCCGGGACTTGCGTGGCCTGCTTCCATCCGGCGATGGTGACGAACGTCCGTAAGCGCGACCTCCACCGGCTTACCTGGCGACCCGACGCGCCGCTCACCTTCGCCCGGATCCAGCGGCCTCGGAACGGCGCCCCGGGGCCGGTGCTGGCTTCAAGCGCGGGATAGCTCCCGCGCTTCAGAGCATTTTCACCCTTGGTGTAGAGGCCCGGATCTCGCTCCAGTGGCTTTTCCCGACGGAAAAGCCACGCACACATCTCCCGCCCCCTCAACGTGTGGAGTGAAAATGCTTTAGCCGATGCTCGCCATCGCGTGCGCCAGCACCGCAATCGCAGCGTCCTCTTCTGCAGCTTCAGGGTGGATCGCCGAGCCGTGAATAGCGCACAGCACATCCCGCGCTGCCGGACCCGCACCGGTTGCCCCCGTCCAGAAGCGAAGCCAGAAGCTGCCCTGGATCGCGACGATCCGAGCCTCCCGGGCGTTGGCCTGGAACAGAGCGCGCGCCATGGCTTCGATCATGCGGTCCGCCGAGGGCGATTCGACCCGGACCACCGGCGGGAAGCGGACGCCGAGCAGCTCGCGAGTCGCCTGCCAGAACTCGGTCGCCGTCAGCAGGCCGGGGTCGATACCGACACCCAGCATCCGCTCCATGGTCTGGACCAGCTCGAAGTCCACATGGTCCTCAAATGCGAGAGCGAGGCGCTGCGGCGAGCCGGAGACCCGCAGGGGTACCGCGCCGTGGTCTTCAGCAAGCGGACGGGGCAGCCAGGAGGCCATCTCCGCCGGCGCGAAGGTGCCGATGCGGAATACAGGGCACCGCCACTGGATTGAAAGAGCGGCCGTAAACTCGTTCTCCGGAAGCTCCACCTGCTGTTTGAGCCAGCAGCCCAGGCGGCCCGCGCCGGCCGCCTGCTGCGAGCGCAGGGCGCGTTCCAGCTGCGCTTCGCTGATAATGCCCTGGTCGATCAGGATGCGGCCGATCCTGACCCGCGACCGCGTCATCAACGCCGCGGCGGCCGCGTGCGCCTGCTCTTCAATCACAGCGGAGCGAAGCAGCCGCTCAAGACAAGGCTGACTGCATGCGCTTTGCCCATTGATCTCAAGGGACGCCTGCCTCACGCACCCGGGCGCCGAGCAGCGCGCAACTGCTGTCTGCTCCACGCCCGTGTCTTGCACCGGGGTGCCCGGCTGAAACTCCATTGCATTCATATCGAGGGGCCATCCTACCGGTAGCCCTGCTGCTGCGTGTCCCATTGCGGTCATGTCCTGCCTCCAGGTTTGCTTGAGTTCTTGTGTTCCGTTGGTTTAGCGCTGACGGGCGATAGCGTGTTCACCCTCATCGCAGAGGTCCGCATTCCCGCTCCTGTGGCTTTTCCCAACAGAAAAGCCACAGACACAGTTGCCAGTCTCTCCAGCGGGTGGAGTGACAATGCCCTAACTGGCGCGCCGTGCCGCAAAGGCCGGCTGCAACTTGCCTCCGGGCGTCCGGCGCAGGTCTGACAGGAGATGGCGCATCCGGTTCACCGCGAGGTGATGGATCTGCGAAACGCGCGATTCGACCACGTTGAGGATCTGCCCGATCTCCTTCATCGTCATCTCCTCGAAGTAGTACAGCGTCATCACCAGCCGCTCCCGTTCCGACAGCGCGTCGATCGCATCCACCACACGCTGCCGCGACTCGTGCTGCAGGCACTGGAACAGCGGGTTATCGCTTTCCCGCGCCGGCAGCGACGCAAGCTCGTCGTCTCCGGAGTCTTCGCCCCGCTCCGCGTGCAGAGACGCGACCTGTAACCCCCGCAGCTTGCCCGCAAGCTGCTGCAGCTCGGCCAGCGGAATACCCATCTCCCGGGCCAGCTCCGTATCCTGCGCCGGACGGCCCAGCCTGCCCTGCAGTGCACGGTCCGCCTCCTCCATCGCGCGTCCCTTGCGGCGCAACTCTCTCGGGCTCCAGTCCAGCGAGCGAAGACTGTCAAGAATGGCCCCGCGGATCCGGAACTGCGCGTACGAGCGGAACTGCACGTTCTTGGTGGCATTGAACTTGCGCGCCGCATCGAGCAGCCCCAGCGTCCCCGCGCCGACCAGCTCGTCGAGCTCGATATGCTGCGGAAGCCGCTCGTGAATACTCCACGCCACGTAGCGCACCATCGAGAGATGATCGAGCAGCAGCTGCTCCTGCTGCGCGGTCAGCTCCGCTGCCACGCTTTCTGTCACCATCGCGGGTACAGATGGCGGGCAGCTCCGCGCCATCGTTAGCACCGCATCCGGCACAAGCCCCAGCAGCACCGCTTGATTCCCCTGTACCAAACCTTCTGTCCCACTCGCCACTCTCTGCATCGCCCTGCTCCCGTGTGCGGGCGCGCTTGCTCTGCGCTGCCCTATGTCAGGACATAAATGCAACCCAGTGGCCGGGATTTACGAGCCTCTCTGAAGCTTTCTTCATGAAGAATCCTGAAGGTTCAGAAGGTTGAACGGGGCAGTCGTCCGCCTGCGGGACAGTTACAAAACTTCATGGCGATTCGCGCAGCCAGTGCTGCACGGGGTAAACCTTCACGGCAGGGTAGGCTGTTGCAGCCGGAACTCGCCTCGACAGCGCGCAAGCGGCAGCGTCCCGGACCGCCTCCGCAGCAGCACGTCAGAAAACGAGCAGCGCATTAAAAATGACTGGTCGATCGATCGTTTGAATTGGCTGGCTGCTTGAGTGATTGGTCGATTGGTAAATTGCTCGATTGGTAAATTGCTTGGTCGACCGATCGTTCGATGGAGGATTTATCCCGGCGCCCACTTCAGGCGACGACCCATCCACAAATGCTTCTGCGGTAGCCTTAGAGCTTTTTGTGCCCGTTACTGCAACAAATAAGTGATGCGACTACATCAGCGCTTCGCCGAAGTCGACGCAATCCTCGGTAATCAGGCTGCTGTTCCCTGCGAGGATCCACGCGCGCTCGACCGTGTGTTCCAGCTCGCGCACATTGCCGGGCCAGTCATGCGCCTGCAGTCTCGCGCGGGCCTCGATGCTCAACTGCTTGGGTGGCTCATCCTGCCCCAGCATTTCAAGCGAGCGGGTCAGCAGGGCGTCGATATCGGCGTTGCGTCCAGCCAGCGCCGGCGTCTGCACGAGGAAAACCGAAAGCCGGTGCAGCAGGTCCAGGCGGAAGGTGTCTTCGGCGGCCATGGCGCCCAGGCGTTGGTGGGTCGCCGCCACAACCCGGGCGTCGATATGGATGGTCTCGTTTTCGCCAACGCGCTGCACCTCCCCGCTTTCGAGAAAGCGCAGCAGCTTGCCTTGCACCGGCAGCGGCAATTCACCAATCTCGTCGAGAAACAACGTTCCGCCGGCTGCGGCTTCAATGCGCCCCACCCGGCCCTGTACCGCGCCGGTGAAGGCCCCACGCGCGTGGCCGAACAGCTCCGCTTCCACCAGGTTTTCCGGGATGGCCGCGCAGTTGATCGCCACGAACCGCTCGGCCGGGCGACCGCTGAGCCGGTGCAGCGCCCGCGCAACCAGCTCCTTGCCTGTCCCCGTCGGCCCGTGCACCAGCACTGGCGTTTTTCTGTGCGCGACCAGCTGGATGCGCCGGCTCACCTCCAGCATTCGCGCATCAGTGCCTACAAACTCAGGCAGCGCGCGGTCTGTCACCGGTGTGCGGGGCGCCTGCTCATGCGCCGTATTTGAAACAGCAGCCTCAACTACCCGGGCTGCGACCCGGTCCTCAACTGCATGACGCGGCTCGACGCCGCGAGGCGCCCGCCCCGGCGCATCCACCCGGTTCTGCGCCTGCCGCAGCGCGTGCAGCAGCTCATTGCGCAGCGGCCCCGCGGTCGTCGCGGCGCCCAGGTCCGAGCCGTCCAGTGCAACGATGTTCATGTGTGCATACTGCGCCGCAAGTTCCCGCACACATTCCCGCACGTCCAGGTCCGGCAGCCACGAGTCGAGCAACACGGCCGCGGGCGCCTGTTGCTCCGCCAGCGCGAACACCTCGGCGGCTCCCCGCGCCTGCCGGACCGTCCAGCGCAGCATCCCCAGTTCGACGGCCAGTGTTTCGCGCAGCGCATCGTTGCCCGTGGCTACAACGGCACTGCGGCCCGCTACCATCGTCGGCGGCAGCGGTATGCCCCTGCCGCTCTCCGGCCAACTGCGCTTCATCCATTCCGTTGCTGCTGTGCTCATGCGCGTGTCCTCAACAACCCGTTCCCATAACCTGCTGCCGACTGCCCGTTTCGAAGCGTGTCGCCACTTGTCGTTTCAATCCGGGAGGCCGTAAGAAAAAATCCCTTCCCGCGTACCGTTTCGATCGCCGGTGCGCCGGACCATGCGCCGAGCTTCCGCCGCAGCGCGCTGATATGCACGTCGAGCGCGTTGGTTTCGATTTGCCTGCCCGGCCATACCAGGCTGCGCAGCGTGGAGCGCGATACCGGCGCGCTGCCCGCTAGCGCCAACTGCTCCAGCAGGGCGAACTCGATGTTGGTCAGGTGCACCGGAGCGCCGGCGATCTGCGCCTGGCGCTGCATGCGACGAATCTGTAGGCAGCCCAGAACGATCGTGTGCGGGTCCACGTGTGCGTCAATCCCATCGCGGCCTTCGTCACTCCCGTGAGCAATGTGCGAAGCGCGCATCGCCGTCGCGCGCCGCAGCAGTGCGCCGCAGCGGGCCCGCAGCTCCCGCAGCGCAAATGGCTTCATCATGCAATCGTCCGCACCCATCTCGAGGCACACGCTGCGGGTCTCGGTTTCGGCTCGCCCGCTCAGGACCAGCACCGGGGCGAACGGCGCAACAGCGCGGATCGCGCTCAGCACCTCCATCCCGGACCGACGCGGCATCTCGATGTCGAGGACCAGCAGGTCAGGCGTCTTGCGGAGAAAGGCCGCAAGCGCCGCGTCGCCGTCATGCGCCAGTTCGACCTCGTCGCCCTCTCCCCGAAGTCCCCGGGCGAGAAATCCAGCCAGCGCCAAATCGTCTTCCGCAATCAGCAGCCGCATCGCTCGCCCCTCCACCTCTTCAACCTAACCCCCCTTTACGCCCCAGCCTCTCCCCTCCTGCCCTCTTTTCAGCCACCCTCTCCCCATCTGAAACTCGCTTCTTTCCATTCCCGAAACAGGAACCCGACCCCTACCGGAACAATGAAGACTGTGCTTGCAATTCGCCTTTTCTTCGCTACAATGGAATCACCATGGCTGTAACCCGCAGGCAAAAAGAAGTCCTCGACTTCATCGGCTCGTTTGTTGAACGCAACGGCTACTCACCCTCATTTGAGGAGATCGCGCGAGGGCTCGACCTCAAGTCGCTCGCGACCGTCCACAAGCACATCACCAATCTTCAGACCAAGGGCATCCTGCAACGCGGACATAATCGCAGCCGCTCGATCGATGTCCTGCCGCAGCCGCGTCCGGCGCGGTCGACCAGCTACACGCGCGAGCACCTGCCGCTGATGGGCCGGATCGTGGCCGGTCTGCCGGTCGAAGCCGTGCAGACCAGCGAGACCATCTCGATCTCGGACATTGTCGGGAACAAGGAAGTGTTTGCGCTTGAGGTACGAGGTGATTCGATGCGCGACGAGCATATCGTCAACGGCGACTATGTCCTGGTCGAGCGGACCCGCGCTGCCCGGGACGGCGAAATCGTCGTAGCCCTGGTGCGCGGCTCGGAGACGACGCTCAAACGCTTCTACGTCGAAGGCGATGTCGTTCGACTGCAGCCTGCCAATGTCGAGATGGAACCGATCTACCTGCCGGCAGCACAGGTCGAGGTGCAGGGCCGGGTACTCGGGGTGCTGCGCCGGTACTGAGCCCTTCGTTCTAGTTGGAACCCGAACCGCGCTGAAAAAGAAAAGAGGGAGACTGGCGACTGCCAGGCTCCCTTCTTCGCTAGAAAGCGTCTTCCGTGTTTAGCACTTCTGCTTGCTGCTTCCTCGATCTCTGACGCTCTTATACCTGCTGCGTGACAAGCTTGTTGACCGACTTGGCGATCGTGTCCTTCGGGACATATCCGACGATCTGGTCGACGAGCTTGCCGTCCTTGAAGAGCAGCAGCGCCGGAATACCGCGGATCCCGTAGCGCATCGGAGTCGCCGAGTTACGGTCGACATCCATTTTCATGACCTTGAGCTGCCCCGTAAACTCGGTTGCCAGCTCGTCGACAATCGGCGCCAGAGCCTTACAGGGACCACACCATGCCGCCCAGAAATCCACAAGAACCGGCTGCTCGGATTGCAGAACTTCCTTCTCAAAGCTGCTGTCGTTTACCTCGTGTACGCCTGCACCTGCCATGGACTCTCCCTTGCCTGTCAATCTGGTTTACCGGGCCTGCCTACAAGCCGCCCGGTCTTTTAATCTTCACCAATAGATGCAGGAAGGCCCGATACGGTCGCAGAAGGGCCATTTCCTGCCTGTTCGCAACCCCGGCGGCCCGGCAAAGACAGGCGCCCGTGCTTTAAGAGCCACGGGCGCAGGAGCAGCCCTCCCCCAGAGCTGCCCACAGCATCAACATAGGTTCGCTCAACCTTCTTGTAAAGAAAACTTAGGTCACCGAAAGTGCTGTACTCATTGCACTTCTGGTCTATAACTCAAATAGCACCGCCGGATCAGCCGCCAGTCCGCAGGCTAGCAACTCGGCTATGCCGATCGGGTCTCCCGGGGGGCCTGCGGCTGCTTCGAGGACTGCCCGCCTGGCGCCCAGGACCGATGCACTGCCGGCAAGCAGCAGCAGAACACCCGAGCCGGCGCCGCTCAGTGTCACGCTCAGTATGCCGTTCGCGCCCGCGAGTGGCAGCAGCCGCGGCAGCAAAGGGCAAACCTCCGCGCGGAATGGCTGGTGCATCCGGTCCGCTGTGGCAGCCGCGAGCAGGCCGCCATTCGCCTGCGCGAAGGCAGCCACCAGCAGCGCGGTGTTCTGCAGATTGCTGACAACGAGCTCCCGCGCATAGCTCTCCGGCAACACGGCGCGCGAGGCCACCGTCGCAAGCGGCGTCTCAGGCAGCACCAGCAGCGCATGCCACTCTGCCGGCGGGCGGATCGCGACGGCGTCAACGCGCCGGGGTGCGCCCCGGGCGTCCCTGGATAAATCGGATAAACCATAGGCCGCGACGGCGAAACCGCCAAGACAGCACGCCGCGGCATTGTCCGGGTGGTGCTCAAGGGCGCTTGCCTCTTCCAGAATCCGGGCGCGGTCCCACCCAAGCCCGCCAAAGTGCGAGGCCAGCGCGATCCCGGCGAGCCGGGAGGCAGCGGACGATCCGCAGCCCATGCCCAGCGGAATCGCGTTGCGCACAGAAAGCGCGAGTGGCTGCGGCGCGCCCTGTGCAGGAGCATGGCGGCACCACACGTCCCTATAGGTATCGAGCAGGAGGTTGTCGGTGAGGGCCGCGCATACCTCCGGCGCCCGGCCCTCGGCGTGGATGGAAAACTCGTTCGCCGCGCTCGTATCGACCTCTAGATAAAGCGCTAGGGCCAATGCCAGCGTGTCGAAGCCGGGGCCCAGGTTGGCCGAGGTCGCGGGCAGACGCAGCGAGAGGCTCCCCGGCGTCATCAGTGGGTCAGGCCGTCCGGGACCGCCGACTCGCAGTGCATGGCGGCGAGGATCGTATCCGCATTGGCGTCGAGCATCAGGGAGTCACGCTGCGTCGCCTGGATCGCGTCAGCGAGAGGCGCCTGCTCGGCCGGCGAAAGCAGCTCGCCGCGGTGATACTGGATCGTGTAGTCGGAATCCTTGAGCGTGTGGCCGGTCAGGAAAAGCACCACCGACGCGCTGCCTGCGATGCGACCCGCGGCCTTGAGCTTCTTAAAGCCGGCAAGCGTGACGGCAGAGGCGGGCTCGCAACCGATGCCCTCAAGCCCGATCTCAGCCTTGGCAACGGCGATCTCTCCTTCGGAGACCTGCTCGCAATAGCCGCCCGACGTCCGCAGGACGCGCAGCGCCTTGCGCCACGACGCGGGATTGCCGATCTGGATTGCGCTCGCGCGCGTGTTCGCCGGCACGGGCTGAAGCGCGGCATCGGGTTTGTCACTTTGCATCAACCGGTACAGCGGGTTCGCGCCCTCAGCCTGGATCACCGAAAGCTTCGGCATGCGCTGGGTCAGGCCCAGCTGCAGCATCTCCTCGAAACCCTTGCCGAGCGCCGAGACATTCGCGAGATTACCGCCGGGCACAATCACGTGGTCCGGCACGTCCCAGTTCATCGCTTCGGCGATCTCGAACGCGGGCGTCTTCTGCCCTTCGAGCCGATACGGATTGACCGAGTTGAGCAGGAAAACCGGGGCGCGCTGCACCACCTCGGCCAGCACCCGGACACAGCCGTCGAAGTCAGTCCGCAGCTGAAAGGTGCGGGCGCCGTAATCCATGGACTGCGACAGCTTGCCCCAGGCGATCTTGCCTTCGGGGATCAGCACCAGCGACCGCATGCCGGCGCGCGCCGCATAGGCTGCCATCGCGGCCGAGGTGTTCCCGGTCGAAGCGCAGGCGACCCACGTGAAGCCCTCCTCATGCGCGACGGAAAGCGCGGCGGTCATGCCTGTGTCCTTAAAGGAGCCGGTCGGGTTCATACCCTGGTGCTTGGCATACAACTGCTCATGCCCCAGCGCGCGGGCATTCCGGCGCAGGTGGAACAGCGGTGTATTGCCCTCGCGCAGGGTTACGATCTTCGCCGACGCGTTCACGATCGGCAGCATGTCCCGGAACCGCCATACGCCACTCTGGTCGATCGCGGCAGCGGAAAGGCGGCGGCGTGTCCAGCGCTCGCGCAGCATCTGCGCCTGCTCACCGGAGCCCCGGGCCGGCCACTGCGGGTAGCGAACGGCAAACAGGTCGCCGCACACCTCGCAACGCAGGTCGCCCCGCAGCGAGCCGCGCGCGGCCACCGCGCCGCAGCCGGTGCAGTGCAGTTCATGAATAGGAAATGCAGCCGGAATATCGCCGGCAACGGAGGCGAACTCCGTCGAGGTATCCATAATCCATAAGCCTAGCATCGCTTTCGCCGCACGACGGTAGTCGAAAGTACCCGGCCCCGGTACTTCCAAGTACTTTCAAAGCAAAGCCGTCCATGCTCGCCGCCCGTCGAGCGGCGCGGAGCCGACCACGGGCGAGTCATAGCGAAAGCGGCGAGTCATAGCGAAAGCGTTGTCGAGGTCGTATAATCTCGTCTATGCCCTCTATGCTTACACCTCGTGATGCCGCCCTTCGCCTGGGCATCTCGTACCCGACCATGAAGCAGTGGCTGTATCGCGGCGAGGTCAAGGCGACCAAGACTCCCGGCGGCCACTACCGCATCGACGAAAGCGACCTGGACGCGGTACTGCACAAGGCCAAGCGGCCGGAGACGCCGAAACGCGAGATGATGCGCACGGTTTCAGGCCGAAACCAGCTGGCCGGGCGCGTGGTCGAGGTCAGGATCGACGGCCTTTTGGCGCAGGTCAAGATTTCAATCGGTGGACAAATCCTTACCTCCATCATCACCGCCGATGCCGCACGGGAACTGCGGCTCACCATAGGAGAAACCGTGGCCGCGCTGATCAAATCGACTGAAGTGATGGTGCTGAAAGTATGACGATGCTGCCCGGCCTTTTGAAGCGCGCAGCGATCGCCGGCGCCTTTGTTCTGCTCCTGCCCTTCGCGCTTTTCGCGCAGGCGCAGGGCGCCCCCAAAACGCTGCGCGTCGCTGCAGCGGCCGACCTCGAACCCTTGCTGCCCGCCTTGTTCGCGCGCTTCGAGCAGACCACGGGCGTCCATGCCGAGGCGACGTATCAAAGCTCGGCAACGCTGGCCCAGCAGATCATCAACGGCGCTCCGTTCGACATCTTCTTTGCCGCGGATACCGGCTTTCCCCACCACGTCATCGACGCCAAGCTTGCCGTCGAAAGCGCGCCTGTACCCTATGCGCGCGGCACGCTTGTGCTGTGGGCTCGCAAGGACTCGCCCGCGCTCAAGGGCGGCGCCCTCTCAATGGATACGCTGCACAACCCGGCCCTGCAGTCGGTCGCGATGGCGAACCCTGCAACCGCTCCCTACGGCCGCGCCGCTCAGGCCGCGATCGAGCACCTCGGTCTGCTGGCGAGCCTCAAGCCGAAGCTCCGCATCGCCGCCAACATCGCCCAGACCGCGCAGTACGCCGACTCCGGCAATGCGGAGGTAGGCTTTCTGTCGCTGACCGGGGCGAAAACGCCGAAGCTGATAGCCGACGGCAGCTTCGTTCCGGTTCCCCCCGATACCTACCCACCTATCCTGCAGGGTGCGGTCATTCTGCGTCACGCGCAGGACCAGCCCGATGCGGAGCGCTTTCTCGAGTTCCTGAAAACGCCGGAAAGCCGCTCCCTGCTTGAGCAGAAGGGGCTGATGGCGCCGGGGCCGTGAAGAAGCTTGGCAGCTTTCCCAGGCCGCGCGCACAGGCTTCCGTTCGAAGCCGAGCCAGATCAGATGATTGACGCGCAGGCCCTCTTCCTCACGCTTCGACTCTCCGCCGCAACCGCTGCCCTGCTGTTGCTCTTCGCCATTCCACTGGCGGCTTGGCTGGTGCTCGGCAAGGCGCGCCTGCGCCCGCTTGCCGAGGCGATCGCCATGGTCCCGGTGGTGCTGCCGCCGACTGTCCTGGGCTACTACCTGCTGGTCCTGCTGGGGCCGCGCACCGGCTTTGGACGGGCCGCGGCGCGGCTTCTGGGGCATCCACTTGCGTTTTCGTTTGACGGTCTGCTCATCGGCTCCCTGCTGTACAGCCTGCCTTTCGCGCTGCAGCCGCTCGTGGCAGGCTTCGCGCAGGTGCCGGCGGAGCTGATCGAGGCGGCGCAGCTGCTCGGCGCAGGCCGCGTCCGCACCGTCTGGGCGGTGGTGCTGCCGCTCTCCCGCCGAGCCCTGCTGGCCAGCGGCCTGCTCGCCTTTGCCCACACGGTCGGCGAGTTCGGCGTCGTCCTGATGATCGGCGGCGACATCCCCGGCGCCACGCGTACGCTTTCCATCGCCCTGCTCGACCAGGTGCAGGTCTTCGATTACCGCGGAGCCAACCGCACGGCGCTTGTGCTTCTGCTTGCTTCACTCGCGGCGCTTACCCTTCTGTACGCCTTCCGGCAACGCTCTTCCCTCCGGGAGACAGCCGCCTGATCCCGCTGCTACAGGTCGATGTACGCCACCAGGCGGGGCCGCTTGCCCTTCAGGCGCGGTTCAGCCTTGCGGCCGAGCGGGCCGCGCTGTTCGGTCCATCGGGAACCGGCAAAAGTACCCTGCTGCGCATTCTCGCGGGGCTTGTCCCGGCCGCGCGGGGCACGGTCACGCTGGAGGGCCGGCTGCTCCAGGACGATGCCCGGCGACTCCACGTGCCGCCGGGCGCGCGCGGCACCGGGTTCCTCACGCAGGGGGGCGCCCTGTTTCCGCACCTGTCCGTCGAGGCGAACCTTCGTTTCGGCCTGCGCCGACTGCCGGACCGGGAGCAGCAGCAGCGCATCTCCGGGCTGCTGGACCTGCTCGGGATTGAAAAGCTGCGCGACCGCCGTCCCGCGCGCCTCTCCGGGGGCGAGCGGCAGGCGGTCGCGCTGGCCCGCTCGCTGGCTCCGCAACCGCGCCTGCTGCTGCTTGACGAGCCGTTCAGCGCGCTCGACGGCGACCGGAAAGCGGACTTGTGGGCTGCGCTGACGCCCTGGCTGCTCGAGCATCGCGTGGCCACCCTGCTGGTTTCGCACGACGCGGCAGAGGTGTGGGCGCAGGCGGAAACCGTGCTGCGCATGGATGCGGGAGTTGCCGTCGAGCAGGGACCGCCGGCAGCCATGCTGGGGCGGGAGCGGGAGCGCGTCCTGCGGCAGCTTGGCGCTCTTTAACAGCCCCGCGCCGGCGTTTCCCCGACCCAAACCGGCTCCGGCTCGAGCGACACGCCGAAACGCTCGCGTACGCCGGCCACCACCGTATCGCGCAGCGCCAGCAGCTCCGCAGCCGAGGCGTGGCCAGTGTGATTGGTGAGCGCAAGCGGGTGTTTTGATGACAACGCCGCCCCGCCCAGGGTGAAGCCTTTGCGAAAGCCTGCCTGCTCCATCAGCCACGCCGCCGGCAGCTTGCGCCGGTCGCCGTCCGCGGGGTAGCTCGGCACAGGCGCGGGCGCGTTGGCCTCGACGATCCGCCGGTACAGCTCCGCAGCGATGATCGGGTTCTTGAAGAACGATCCGGCGCTGCGCGTATCGGGGTCACGCGCCTCCAGAGGGCCCGCGTCGATCACCATGCCCTTGGCCCTGCGGATGGCGCGCACCGCCCGCGCTGTTTCAGCGAGCGTCGGCGCGGGCTGCCCTGCAAAATGCTTGGCGAGGTCGGCGTATGCGAGGTATGGGGAGCCGCCCGGCTGCAGCGCAAACGTCACCTCGGTAACGATGTACCGGCCCCGTTCGGCGGCGCTGTTGAAGCGGCTTGTCCGGTAGGCAAAGCCGCATTTTTCACCGGAAAACAGGACAAACTCAGCGGTTTCGCGGTCGTAGCAGCGGACCGCGACAATCGTCTGCGCGACCTCCTGGCCGTAGGCGCCGACATTCTGCACCGGTGTGCCGCCGACCGTGCCCGGGATGCCGGCAAGGCACTCCATGCCGGCGCAGTCGGCCTCGACCGACCGGCTCACCAGCTCATCCCAGCTTTCCCCTGCGGCTACCCGGAAGATCCGCCTGTCCCCGGCTGCTTCTTCGTGCACGCCGCGCAGCTCGATCCTGACGACCAGCCCGGAAAAACCGCTGTCGGCGACCAGCACGTTGCTGCCCCCGCCCAGCAAAAACAGCGGCAGCTGCTCCTTTGTTGCCCACGCGCAAGCCGCGGCCAGCTGCTGCTCGTCTGCAACGGCGGCAAACCAGCGCGCCGGGCCGCCCACACCGAAGGTGGTCCAGGGTGCGAGCGGCACCTGCTGCTGGAGCGGGAAGCCGAGGTCTGCTGACACGTGTGAATCGGGCATCTTCAAGGCCAGAGTAACCCGTACCTTGGGCGCCGGGCGAGTCGCGCGGGTACAATTGGGTATTGGCGGGGCGATCAGCGCAGGCCCTTACCCGAGAGGAGTTTTTATGTATCCAGAGATCATGGTCATCCCGATGCGGGAAGAGCTGACGCGGGTCGGCATTGAAGAGGCACGTACCCCGGCGGAGGTTGACGCGGCACTGGCGAAGTCCGGAACCACGATGGTCATCGTCAACTCCATCTGCGGCTGTGCCGCCGGCAAAATGCGTCCCGGTGTGCGGCTTGCCTTGCAGGGCAGCGTCAAGCCTGACCAGTCCATTACCGTGTTTGCAGGGCAGGACCGCGAGGCCACGGAGAAAGCGCGCGGCTACTTCGGCGGCAACCCACCCACCTCGCCTGCCATCGCCATCATGCGCGACGGGCAGCTGGTGTACATCATGCAGCGGTACGCGATCGAAGCGAACACCGCACAGGCCATCGGCAGTGAGCTGCAGCGCGCCTTCCAGGAGTTCTGCGCGACGGCAAACGCATAACCTTCTACAGCAACGAGAAAAGCCCGGCTCGTGAGCCGGGCTTTTTCGTTTTCCGCGCAAAAGTTCTGCGGAAAAATTAGGTGCTCTTCACGTTTCCGTTCATGCCGTCCGGGAAGAAGCCGCCCTTGGTCACGCCCGTCATCCCAGGCGCGGCATAAACGATCTGCAGCACCTCGGATGCATTGCGCGCCGTGTTCAGCCCGGTGATCGTGCTGGTGTTGAACATCGTGCTCGAGCCCAGCACCGGCGGTCTGTCGAACTTGTCGACTGCCGGTGACGTGATGCCCTTCATGATGCAGAACTCACGCAGCACCGACTCATGCTGCCCTTCGGCAACGTGGACCAGCGCAGCATAGGTCACCACCTGGGGGCCGATCGCAAGGTACTGGATGCCGCCCTCATATGCGCTGGTGCCCACGGTCTCAAGCTGCCGGGCCAGGGCCAGGAAGCTCGCATCGTCAGTCGGTACGCCCATGGCCGCCAGGTTGAGCGACGGCATGCTGACCGGCGTGGCATTGGCTGCCTGCAGGCCGGCCCGGATCAGGCGAACGTGCGCCATCTCGTCGGCGGCGAGCTGCTGTGCGAGCGCGGCGACGTTCGGGTCGCTGAACTTGATCATCGCGCCGCCGGAAACGGTGCCCGGGTTCGGACCCATATCCGCCGCCGCAAGACCCTTGCCGGTGGTGATGTAGGCGTAGAAGGATGCCTCGAAATACTCGAGGTTGAGCGCGAACTGCAGCACATCTTCAAGCGAAGGCGCCGGACCCGCCTGCGGGTCGACACCGATGATGCCGCCGCAACCCGCCAGACCGACCGTCGTAGCTGCCCCGGCCGCGATACCGGCCGCCTGCAGAAAACGCCGCCGGTTCAGGCCGCTTCCCTTCTCCTGCAAGCCGGCCATCGGGCCGCTTTCCTGCTGTAGCATTTCTTCCATTTGCATTGACATTTGTTTCTCTCCGTCGCTGGATTCCGATTTCGTGAACACCTGGCAGCTCCCTTGAAAGCCCGGGCAGCTGCGCCTCGTCTCAGGCCGCAAATCTAGGTCGACTTGACGGTACCGTTGAGCCCCTTCGGAAAGAAACCGCCCGAGGTGATGCCCTGCGGTGGCGTCGTTGTCGCGGCTGTCGAAACGCCGTACACCACGCCGAGCACCTGCTGCGGTGTTCGAATCACGCCCAGGGCTGGGCCGGTGTTCAGCGGCGCATCGTCGGGAGTAAGAACGAAGTAGGTGTTCGGCGGCACCGGCGGGTAGTCCAGCGCATCGACCTTCGGAGACATGATGCCCTGCATCGCGCAAAGGAAGTTGACGCCGCCCATATGCTGCGACTCCGTGCCCAGGATCTGGCTCGCGCCCGTGAGGACGAACGGATTGCTGACCAGGTACTGCGCTCCGCCGGCGTAGGCGCTCTGGCCTACCGAAGTAAACTGCCGCGCTACCGTAAGGAACTGCGCCTGTGTCGTGATGGACATCTTGCCGCCCAGAGAGTAGTCGATGGCAGGCTGGTTGACCGGTGTTCCACCCAGCTGGAAGATGATCGCGCGCAAAAGCTGGATGTGGTGCAGCTCATCAATAGCCAGGTTCTGGGCAACGGCCATCGTCTGCGCATCGAGGTTGAGCTTGGACGGGATGCCGGTAACGGTCGCGCCCGCACCGTCGCCGGTTGAAAGCGGTGCGCTGCCGGAGACCGCGATGTAGAGGTTCGCTTCCAGGTACTCGAGATTCAGGGCAAAGTTCAGCACATCGATGATGGATGGGCCCGCAGGAGCCTGGGCCCGGGCTGCGGGCGTGGCAGAAAGCAGGCCGAGCGTTGCGGCAGTGGCGCCCATCGCGGTAAGGCTGGTGAAAAAAGAGCGCCGGTTGAAAGGGTGAATGGTCTTGTCAAGTTCGAGAACAGCAAGGTCAGTTGCCAGCTGCGTCTCGGTTACTTTTTCGGATGGGCAGAGCGGGGATTGAACAAGCTTGGTTGGCACAGGCGAGCCTCCTGGAAATCTTGGCTACGTTTCATTTGGGGAGCGGTTGGTTTCGGGTCACGGAAATAACTCGAAGGTGGTACGGAGAACAACTGAAACAGATTGAAGGAGCAGAGCGCTATCGCAATCACAAGAAAACTCCTGGCCGTTCACAGGGTGAAAGCGGCAGGTTTTGCGGGCATTGAATCCGTCTCTTACTGCGGCGCGTTCTCCTACATACGCAGGTCTGAAGGCGAGCGATTGCGTGTTCGCCGGCAAACATATGGGCGAAGCACTTATTTGCAAAGCGCTGCGCCGACTCCCAACCTGGCTGGCCCGGAAGGTTTTTCAAATGAACGAGAAAGCGCTTTTCAGCGCCGAAGCCTGCAGCTGGAATGCTCGATCCGCGCGTTGGAGAACGAAGATCGGACCCGGCGGGATAGCCGTCAGGTCGAGGCTGGCGCAGGGTTTATTTCACTGTGCGGCTTTGAAGCTGACTCAACAGCCGTGACCCGCTGCGAAGCGGCCAGCCTGATCCCACGTTCGCTCAGGCCGATACGCTTGCGGCCAGTTCTCGCGCTACCCGCACGTACAGGGCGACGGCATCCCACAGCTCCTGCTTGCGCAGCCGCTCGTCGGGTGTGTGCGCGACATGGATCGAACCGGGTCCCAGCAGCAGGGGCTCGCCCCACGCGGTCAGCGCCGGCACGTCTGTCGTGAACGCCGCGACCATGGTCGGCAGCCCGGGCAGCGCGCGCAGCCGCACAAAGGGGATTTCCAGGGTGAACTCCACCTCCGCATGGGGAGCAGCCGCGGCCTGCAGCGCCGCGCGCGTTTCATCCGACGGCCCGACCAGCCGCACCAGCACCTGCGCGGAAGCATGGTCGGCGATCACGTTGGGCGCCCGACCCCCTTCGAGCAGGCCGATGTTCAGCGTGCTTGGACCCACATCCTCAAGCTGCGGCAGCTGCACCGCGAGCACCGCGTCGAGCGCCCGCACCAGCTTGTGGATGGCGCTCTCTCCCAGCTCCGGATAGGCCGAGTGCCCCATTTTGCCGGTGGCGCGTACACATGCGCGCAAAGCGCCCTTGGACGCGACCGCGAGGCGATTATCCGTGGGTTCGCCATTGATCAGGAAGCGGCTGCCCCGGGGATGCTCGTTCGCGACCTTCGCGCCCGCCGAGTCCCTCTCCTCGCCCACCACGAACAGCAGCCCCACCGGAACGTGCAGCTCCCGCAGCTGCTCCGCCGCCAAGATCATCGCAATGATGATTCCCTTAGCATCGCAGGCGCCACGGCCGTAGACCCAGTCCTCGTCCTCGCTGCTCGGGATCCAGGGCGGCACGGTGTCCATGTGCGTCGAAAACACCACCACGGGTTCGGCAGCCTGCGCGGCGGCATAGACGTTGAGGCGTTCTCCGCGGTCTTTCGTCTCGTCCGTCTGCGGCACCGGGGTGGTCTCCACGTCGAAGCCGCGAGCCCCCAGGTATTCCGACAGGAAGGCGCCGGCAGCCCCTTCACTAAAGGTGGTGGAGTCGATATCAATCAGGCGCCGGAGCAGCGCGAGCGCGTCCTTCTGCTGGTTCGGGTTCACGCCCCCAGCATACCGTGCCCAGCGGCAAGGCCCTACAATGTGGGAGTGATGACGCACGTTTCCTCGCGAGAAGCCGGTATGCGGACGATAGAAGACCTGCGCGGACCCTCCGGACGGCTGGAGGCCCTGCTCAATCCCGGCGCAGCCTCCGCGTCCCCGCCCAGCGCCGCAGTGCTGCTCTGCCACCCGCATCCGCTCTTCGGCGGAACCTTCCACAACAAGGTCGTGTACCACGCCATGAAGGCGTTTATCGACGTCGGTCTTCCCGTCCTGCGGTTCAACTTCCGGGGCGCGGGCAGGAGCGAGGGCACGCACGACGTGGGCGCCGGCGAGCAGGACGATGTCCGCGCCGGGCTGGACTGGCTGCACGCCGAGTACGGTGTGCCGATCCTCGCCGCCGGCTTCTCCTTTGGCGCGCACATGGCGCTGCGGGCCGGCTGCCCCGACGAGCGGGTCGCGGGGCTCATCTCGCTCGGCACGCCGATCCGGGCGGCCGACCGCGCCTACACCTACGGCTTCCTATCGCGGTGCGCGAAACCCAAGCTCTTTATCAGCGGCTCAGCGGATGCGTTCGGCCCGGTCGACAAGGTGGAAGCAGCGCTGGCGCCCGTGCCGGGACCAAAACAGATCATATGGATCACCAATGCCGACCATTTCTTCGTCGGTCATCTGGAAACCGTGCAGAGCGCCCTGAAAGGTTGGCTGGAGGCACATTTCGTGCCCCTGCGAACGCCCGATGCACACCGGCAGGAGGCTGCCTCGTGAGCGCTGCTGACACGATTTTGGCAGCGCTTCGAGCCGATTCCCTCAATATCTTTACCACCGCCCTGCGGTCCTGCGATATCGCCCAGGCGATCGACCGGCACCTGGAGTTTGACGCGGGCGTGCTCCGGCGCCGCCCTGCCCCGGCGCTGCCGCCGATCGAGCAGTCGCTTGAGGGCATCCGCAAGGTGCAGATCATCTCCATCGGCAAGGCCGCGCTGCCCATGCTCGACGCGCTCGTCGCCCGTCTCCCCGCCAAACTCAGGTTTGACGGGGTCTGCTCCTCGCCTGACCTGCCCGGCAAGCGGCACAAGCACGTGCGCTACTATCAGGGCGGCCATCCGCTGCCGAACGAGGACTCCCTGGCGGCAGCCGAAGCTGCGCTCGACCTGCTGCGAAAAGCCGGCCGCGACACGCTCATCTTTTTTCTCGTTTCAGGCGGCGGCTCGGCAGCATTCGAGCTGCCGCGCGACCCTTCCATACCGCTTGAAGACATTCGCGCCTTCTACGAAACGCTGGTGCTCTGCGGCGCCAACATAGCCGAAATCAATACCGTCCGGAAACATTTCTCCGCGGTCAAGGGCGGTCGCCTGGCGCGGGCAGCGCCCCAGGCACAGAAGCTTACCCTTCTGCTAGCCGATGTGCCGCTCAAAAACATGGGCGTCGTCGCCTCGTCGCCGACCCTGCCCGACCGTTCGAGCTGGGAGGAGTGCGCGGACATCATCGAGCGCTGGGACCTGCTGCCGCGCTTTCCTGCGAGTATCCGCGCATACTTCCAGTCGCTGGCCCGGAACCCTGCTTCGCCGCCCGCCTCGGACTGCTTCGCTCACAGCCAGGTCGACGTGCTGCTGTCGAACCACGACTTTGTCAGCGCGGCTCGCGACCACGCACGGGCCCTGGGCTACAAGGTCATGATCGACAACAGTTGCGACAACTGGCCATACGATCACGCCTCGACATATTTGCTGGAGCGCTTTCGAGCCCTGCAGTCAGACTGGAAACGCGTGTGTCTCCTGTCGAGCGGTGAAGTCACGGTGCGGGCAGAGAGCGCCCGGAACGGCTGCGGAGGACGCAACCAGCACTTTGCGCTCGATACCGCGCTGCGCATCGACGGCAGCGAGGACGCGATGGTGGTGCTGAGCGCCGGGTCCGACGGGATCGACGGCAACAGCCCGGCTGCCGGAGCGCTGGCCGACCCGACCACCGCGGCCCGGGCCCGCGCTTTCCACTTCGACCCCGAGGAGGCGCTCGCCCGCTTCAACACCTGCCCGCTGTTTACCGCGCTCGGCGATGCGGTCGTAACCGGGCCCACTGGCAATAATCTTCGCGATCTGCGGGTTTTTCTTGCAGATCGAACGCTGGACGTCGCGGAGTAAGCCGGGACGATTTGCTGCGCTACGAGAAAAGGCTCCCGCTTTGGGAGCCTTCTCTCGTCACAGCTTTGGTCAGCTTGGGTTAGTGTTTTTTACCCGGCTTTGGCGCGACTTTTTTGGCCGGTTTTGCGGCGGGTTTAGGTGCCGACTTAGCTGCGGGCTTCGCAACTGCTTTTACCGCTGTTTTAGTCGGCACAGCCTGCTTTTTCGCTGGAGCAGCCGGTTTAGCAACCGGCTTTTTCGCAGGTGCCGGCGGCGGTTTTACCGGTGCGGCGGCTTTCTTCTGGGGAGCCGGCGGCGCTTTCTTCGCAGGGGCTGGCGAAGGCTTGTGCGCCGGTGTTTTTGCCGGTGCGGACGATGCCTTGGTCGCCGCCGTAGGCGGCTGCTTCCCTGCTGACGCCGGGACCGGCTGCGCGGTTTTCCTGGTCGGCTCCGGCATGGCTGCTGCCGGTGCGGTGGTTTTTTCAAGGGTTGCAGGCGCGGGATCAACCTTCGCGGCCAACGGGGCAGCGCCGGCGGCAGGCTTGTCCGTTACCGGTGCCGGGCTGGGCTTCGCAGGGGGCGTTGCGGGCGCAGCCTCGGGCGCTTTGTTCGTGGCCTTGGCGGGAGCAGCCATTGGTGCGTCCGCGTCGTCTTCCTTGTCGCTGTCCTCGCCATTGTCCTCATCTTCCTGGATGCGTCCGAGCAGCGCGCCTACATCGACCTTGTCGAAGTCGACCTTCTTGACTGCTCCGAGCTCCACCGGCATGTCGGCATGAGGCTCTTCCTCGTCGGCGTCATCCTCATCGTCATCATCGTGACTACGGGCTGCCGGGCGATCGTCATCGTCCTCATCGTCGTCGTCATCCGCGTCGCGGGTTGCGCCCTTGCGCTTGCCCTTGGTCTCCGCCTTCTTGCCGCGGGTGCGTCGCAGCGTCACCGGCGGCGGCGGCGCGGGCGGCGAATACGGCTCAAGAAAGGCGCGCATCTGCTCGTCCGTTTCGAGCTTGCCGTCGATCTGCTGCAGGAACAACTCATGCAGCAGATCCGCATAGTTCGGCAGCTCCGGCGTGATCCTCATTTCGAGCATCATGCCTACCGGTACCTGCTTCGCTGCCTCCGGCCACACGGTGAAGAAGTTCCGGAACTTGGTTTCAAGCGCCGCGCCTTTGCGCGTGTGCGCCAGCCACAGGATCGCCTCGGCGGCATGATTGTGGAACAGGGTCCAGGACGCGGATGGCGCATTCATCTCGCGGGCGGTCAGCAGGCGGCCAAACTCCTTCGCCGCGTCATCGAGACTCTCCCACTGCTCGCGCAGGCCCGGCCGCACCATGGCGGACTTCAACGCAGCCCGGTCCTCGGCCTTCATCTTCGCCGTCATCACCTCCAGGTGAGCGGCTGAGAGATCGGGTGAAATCCCCTGCATCAGCAGCTGGATCCGGTTGCGGTGCAGGTCCTCAAGCGCCGAGGTATCGACGCTGGCAGAGGTCCAGCCGGGCAGCAGCTTCGCCATCCAGCCTTCTTCCTCAAGCGCCTTCATCACACCCAGCGCTTCGTCTTCCGCGGCTATCTTCTCCAGCTCGTACCCGCGCAGAAACGGCGAAATCTGGTCAAAATGATCGGCCTCCTTCGCGTTTTCATAGCGCGTCCGGGTGCGGTCTTCCATTGACCAGCCCAGCCGATGGGCCAGGCGCACGGCCCGTACCAGGCGCGCCGGATCCTCAAGAAAACCATAGTTGCTTGAAAGCCGCAGCTGCCGCACTTCAATGTCGGCGACCCCGTTCAGCGGGTCCAGCAGCAGGCCGTACGAGCCGTCGTTCAGCGACAGCGCCATGGCATTCGCGGTAAAGTCCCGCCGGCGCAGGTCGTCGACGATGCTGCTCCACGTGTATACCGGCTTGCCTGGCTTCGGGAAGGTCTCGGACCGGGTGCTCGTCAACTCAACGCGGACAGAGCCCGGGAACCAGAAGAACAGCGTGCGCGAGGCCTCATGCCTGCCCCACAGTTTGCCGCCGCGGGCTTCAAGCGCAGGCTGCAGCTCGAGCACGTTCCCCTGCACGGCAAAGTCCAGGTCGCGTACGGATGAGCCGGTGGTCAGGTCGCGGACAGCGCCCCCGGCAAGGAACACGGTCATTCCGGCGCCCCGTGCCGCATCACGAACCTGCGTCAGGGCGTTCAATTGGGCAGAAGTCAGGCGGGTTTCAAGCAGGTAAGTATATTCGGGCATGCGTCCAGACAAACCAAGGGGATTTCCTCCAGGGCGCAGACCGACCCTCAAGGAAACCGTTTGCCCTGAGCAGTAGACGGCCGGACGTCCGGAGGCAAAATGCGATGCTAACAGAAGCCCTTCGGGCTGACCAGCAGGATCTGAGCGCACCGCCTGTTTTGCGGGCGAACCGCCTCCTACCCCGGTCTACAATCGCTTTATTATGAGGCTTGAGGAACTGGCGCGAACGCTCGGAGCGGAGCTGCAGCCGGGCACAGGAAACGACAGCGGGGCCACCCTCCCCGAGATCGACATCACCGGTGTAGCCGGCCTGAAGGACGCTGCCGCGCACGACCTGAGCTTCCTGGACAACCCCCGATACACCGCTGCCGCGCGCGCCACCCGGGCAGGCGCCGTGCTGGTGAACCCGGATGCGGCCCCGCTCAGCGTGCCTACCCTCTTGACGTCGAACCCCTACCTGGCATTCGCGAAGGCAGTCGAGCTCTTCCACAAGGCGCCGGTTTACAGCCCGGGCATCCACCCCACAGCGGTGATCGACCCCACCGCCCGGCTCGCCCCGGGCGTTTACGTCGGGCCGTATGCGGTGGTCGGGGCGGGCGTTTCCATTGGAGAAGGCAGCATTCTGCTGGCGCATGTGGTGCTTTACCCAGGCGTGCAGGCCGGCGCGCGCCTGTTCGCGCATGCCCATGCCGTGGTCCGCGAGGGCTGCATCCTGGGCGAGGACGTGACCCTCGGCAATGGCGTAATTGTGGGCTCGGACGGCTTCGGCTTTGCGCGGGACGAGGCCGGCGCCTGGTACAAGATTCCGCAAAGCGGTCGCGTGATCGTGGGTGACCGCGTCGAAATCCAGGCCAACAGCTGTATCGACCGCGCCAGCATCGGGCAGACCACCATTGCGGACGGCGTAAAGATCGACAACCTGGTGCAGGTCGGGCACGGGTCAACAGTGGGCGAACACACCCTGCTCTGCGCGCAGGTCGGCCTCGCCGGGTCAAGCCACATCGGCAGGCGCGTGATCCTCGCTGGACAGGTCGGCGTCGCCGGACACCTCACGGTCGGCGACGGCGCCGTTGCGACCGCGCAGTCCGGTATTCCGCAGGATGTGCCGCCGAACGAGACGGTCAGCGGCTACCCGGCTATTCCCAATCGTCAGTGGCTGCGCTCCTCCGCCGCCTTTCTTCGGCTGCCGGAAATGCTGCGAAGGCTGGGCCGGTTGGAGCGCCTTCTCGACGAACCGAACCGAAGTTTGCATCGGGAGTAGCCCGGAGGCGCATCTACCCTGCTCATGGCTGACCCCACCGACACACCTGACGAAAAAGCCCCCCTGGAGCTCCTCACCGCAGGCGACGAACCGCCCATTCGCGTGCTCCTGCTCGACGACCAGGTGGATAACCTGCTGCTGCGCGCCACGATCCTGCACAAACACGGGTACCAGACCGAGACCGCCTCGACGGTGGCTGAGGCGCTCCTGCTGCTGCAATCCATCGATATCGCCGTGCTGGACTACCATCTGGGCGCGGGGCAGTTCGGCACCGAGGTTGCCGCCGAGCTGCGGCGGGCGCGGCCCGAGGTACCGATCATCATCCTGTCGGCGACGCTCGAACGCCGGTTTGGCGGCCCCGAGGATATGCACCTGCTCAAGGGCTACAGCTCAGTCGAAGACCTGGTCGCGGCCCTGCGCGCCTTCCGTGCCAGGCGGTCAGGAAAGCCCGTGATGGTGGATGCGCGCGACTTTTTTTACTCACGCATCAACATGGCCATGGGCGATGAGGTGGTGCTGGAGGTACTGGACGCGCGCGGCAACTGGCAGTACGTCAACGAGACCTGTGCGCGGCTGCTCGAACGGCCTCGCGACTGGTTCAGCGGCAAGAATATGTTCTTTGAAATGCCGGAGCTGGCCCCGGACTGGCGCGAAATCATCGCCACCGTCGCGACTACCCGCGAAACCTATATCGACCGCACCTTCCGCGGCCTGATGAACCTGCCGCGCAAAGGCGAAGAGTGGGTCTGGAACGTGCTCGCCTTTCCCATGACCCTGCACAATAACGAGAGCGGCGTGGTGCTGACCGCGCGGATATTGGAGAGGAAGAGCTGAAGAGCGAGGAAGCAGGGTGAGACAGGAGGGTGGAGGGTACAGGGTGTAACAAGCAAGAAAGCAACCCCGGATACCAATCTAATGCACGCCCGCTACACCCTACCCTGCTTCCTGCTGCCTTGCCTGTTACACCCTGCTCTCGCCTGTTAAATCCTGCTCCTTCGCCCGTTAACCCTGCTTCCTGCTTCCTTCCCTTAATGCACTACGCTCTGAAACAACGGCGAGCGCAGAAGGGTTGCGAACTGGCTGTCGGAGGCGACGAAATCGACCGTCAGGGTCCCGGCGTTCGATGAGATCGCAGTGCTGTCCATGGCCGACTTTTCGACTACGGAACCGCTCATTTTCTCGTACATCGCCGCGGCGTTCATCATGCTCGACATGGTGGCTGCGGTGAATGTGTCCGGGGTCACAACAGCCAGGTTGAACTTGACGCCGTTGTCGAAGTTCATGCTGTAGCGCGAGCTGATCAGCCGCTTTCGCACAGAATCGTAATCGGCCAGCTGCGCCGCCTGGCCCATTACGCTCTTCATCATCTCCTGCGTTCCCTTGCCGTCCAGCACGCTCCACAGGGGCTGCGTGTCGACCAGGCTCACCTGCTGCATCAACGGCTGGTTTGAGAGCATGTTGGGCGCGAAGCCGTCGCGCGCATTCAGCGCCGCTTTCAGCGCGGAGGTCTCGCCGAACACCATCGTCGTCGGGTTGACGAACGACACCATCATGCCGCTGCCGGCCATGGGGTACATTTTGTTGTTACGCAGGATCTGCGCCTTCACCTTGCGCTTGCGGAACTCCGCCAGGATGTCAGGCACGGAAAACTGCCCCAGCGCCACGCCGACGATCCGCGAATTGTCGCTGTTCGGGTCAGTGCGGAAGCTCGCAAACGCCAGCTCCTCCACATCGTTGTTGCTGTCGATGCCGGAGGTGGTCAGGGCTTTTTCAAGCTGCTTCAGCTCCGGTGGCAGCACTCTGGCCTTCAGGTCCATGGCGGCCTGCGAGTTCTGCATCGCCCGGTAGTCCACAACGATCAGCTGCTGCACATCCTTGGGAATCGAGGCGCTGGCATCCTGCGTAAGCTGGGCCGCATGCCCGGGCATCGCCATGGCGGCGCAACTGAGGACAGCAGCGGCACACCACGTGCGCCTGAAAATGGAATGGAAGGAAATCATCGTTCGTTCAAACCTCATCTACGACATTGGGCGACATGGGCGGCCTCGGAGTGCGCCGCTGCCATGCCTAATCTTAGACGCAGAGTAACCACCGTCGTACCAGAGGAACGAACCAGAGTAACGAATCGGATGGTCTCGCGGGACAGGTTGGCTACGTTTACGAGCCGTCCGGCCATGCCCGCGGGTTTAGCAGGCGCCTCTCCAGGATGCGGTCCCCGGGCACAAAACCGGTCAATCCGGCCACCCAGGCGCTGTCCGCCTCGTAGGCCGCCTCCGGCAGCAACCCGATCAGCTCGCCCGGGCCGATGGCTATTCCGCGCTTCGCGGCAGCCTCTGCAACGGCGGCGTACGCCGTGCCTATGCTCACCTGCCGGTAGTCAGCAAGGTGCAGCCAGAGCTGGGCCACGCCATCAACCATCACCGCCAGGGCGCGAAGACCGCTCGCGACCCCGCGCAGATCACGGACCAGGGCACGCGCGACCGACAGGTCGTCGGTGCCGAGCGAGAGGCGGTACTCAATCAACACCCGCCGGGCGCCTACCGCGGTAGCGCCCGCGGACGGGTGCAGCCCGGGCCCACCCACATCCGGACGACGCCCCAGGTCGCGCAGCACCGCTTCGCGCAGCCCTTCAAACTGCCCCCGGCGCACTTCGTCTAGCTCCACGCGGTCAGGCCGCGAGGCAGCAGCGGCGTACAGGTACGACGGAATGCTGTAGCGGCTCCACAGGGCTTCGGCAACCTCCCGGGCCAGCATCGCGCACTCTGAGAGAGAAATACCTGCTATCGGCACGATCGGCAGCACATCGATCGCACCGATCCTTGGGCAGATTCCGGGCTGCCGGGCCAGGTCGCGCGCCGCGTCCCGGGTCAGGTCGATGCGGGCAGCGGCCACGCCTGCCGCCCGGATCACGCCTTCGCACACCGCCGTCGGCTCCCCTGCGACCGTGACCACGGTGCGATTCTGCGCGGCGCTGGTCGAGACGTCCAGCAGGTGTACGCCGGGCAGTCGCATGGCGCATACGATTGCGTGAATGGCCCGGGAGTCACGCCCCTCGGCGAAGTTGGGCACACACTCGATCAGCGGATCGTCGTTCATGGCGTGCGCCTAACGCTAGTGCCACCAGGAATAGCCAACCTGGAACTGCACGCTCGCGTTCACGCCTGGATTCCGGTCGCCCAGCGACGCACTCGAAATGTGCACCGCGCTTACCTGGAAGTCGATTGCCTGGCGGTCCTTGAGAAAGTAGTGTATGCCTACGCCGGCCTGCGGCGTAAAGTTCCAGACGCTGGTGTCGCCCGGGCTGCCTTTCGCCACGATGATGTCGGGCGGATACTTATGGTTTGTCCAGATGAGGCCGCCAGCCCCCTGCAGATAAGGGGCGAAGCGCCGGCTCGGCGTAAGGTCCCACCGGAGCATGATCGGCGTGATGCTGACACCGGTAAACGTACCGCCGTTGTAGGGCAGTCGCGCGAACCCGTTCTGCCCATTGATGCTGACGTTCGTCTCCTTCAACCCGGGCGCCGGTGTAAACGACTGCCAGTACGGGATCAGCTCAGCCGCATACTCAAACTGCCCGCGAAAAATGCTGCCCAGGTGCGGGTCGGTCAGCACCTTGCCCGCGCGTACGCCGGCGTTGGTGAACGAAAAGTCGGAGCGGTCACCCACGCCGAAGCCGCCGCCGAAAAATACTCCGTACTCCCACGGATCGGTGGCGAGCGCGGCAGAAGCGGGCGCGTGGTTGCCGGAGGCAGCGGTTCCCTGCGAAAAAGCCCGGAGCCCCGCGAACAGAAACACAACAAGTGCGGCGAAGGTGTTCTTCATTGTCCTTAGGAGAGATGCTCTATCGGTGAAAAGATTCCCTGAAACTTTTCCTGACAGGTGAGATTAGTGGTGGACTTGTGTGACAGGCAGGAAGCGCACCCGGCCCAGCGGCAGGGTCTGGATGTGCTCGAACACTTCACGCGGAGAGCAGCCCGGGGCGGCTGCTCCGCGTTTCTCAGGCTGCTCCGCTTTTCTAGTGCGCCGCCTCTTCCATCTGCTCGTCCATGTGGAAGTTCGAGTAGACGTTCTGGACGTCGTCATGGTCTTCGAGCGCCTCGAGCAGCCGGATCATCTGGGCAGCCGTCGCGCCTTCCAGCGTTGTGTAGCTTGAGGCCAGCATCGTAACCTCGGACGCGACCGTCTCGATCTTCGCATCGCGCACCGCCTGGGCCACGGCCTCATATGCAGCGGGGTCGGTCGTGATCTCCCACGATTCGCCTTGGTCCGCCATGTCATCCGCGCCGGCGTCGAGCGCCAGCGCCATCAGCTTCTCTTCTTCAGCCGCGGCCTTCTCGACCACGATCAGCCCCTTTTTGGCGAACATGAATCGAACGGAGTTCGGCTCGCCCAGGTTGCCGCCGTTTTTTGAAAGCATGTGGCGGATCTCGCTAACCGCTCGGTTCCGGTTGTCCGTCGTGCAGTCCACGATCAGCGCCACGCCGCCCGGCCCGTAGCCCTCAAACGAGATTTCCTCGTAGGTGAGCCCCGGGATTTCACCCGTGCCGCGCTGGATCGCCCGCTTGATATTGTCCGCCGGCATGTTTTCAGCCTTTGCCGCGAGAATCGCCGAACGCAGCCGCGGGTTGCCGTCCGGATCGCCGCCGCCCTGCCGGGCAGCCATCGTGACTTCCTTGATCAGCCGTGTGAATGCCTTGCCGCGCTTGGCATCGAGCGCGCCCTTTTTGTGCTTGATCGTCGCCCATTTTGAATGGCCGGACATGGAGAATCCTCGTCTCTGGTGAAATTGCGCTCCGGAACGAGTGGGTTCCGGGGCCACAGCACAACCGGGTAAGTATATCGAGAAACTCCCCCGACCGGCTTGCAGCTGCGCGACGCATCGCGCGACACGGCTTGGTCCCGCAGTTTGGCTACGACGAGCTGCGAAAGAACATTCCCGAAATGGAACTCCCAGCGTGACTTTCGATTGCAGGCAGCAGGCTTTCCTGCGCTCTATTGCGTTTTGACGCGATACAAGCGACCTAACACTCCCGTACACAGGAACTTAGCTGCATGCGTAAGTCAGGTCTTTTTTGTCGCACCCTGCTCTGGGCTTTTGCCCTGTTGCTCGCCTCATCGCACGTGCTTCTGGCGGCGGGCACCACGGCACAGAGCATCCAGATCATCACCCCGGGGACGGAGATCCCCCTCAACAGCGCACCGTTCCAGGTGATCGCGCTCGCTTCTTCCTATCTGCCGGTAACCCTGAGCATCGACGGGCCCGCCACCCTGACGGGACGGCTGCTGACCATTACGGGACCCGGCAACATTCAGGTAACGGCATCGCAGGCCGGCAACGCCGCCTTTGCGCCGACGAGCGCGCAAGTTGTCCTGCACGCCGTACCCGTTCAGCCCAGGGTGCAAACCACGGCGGCTACCCTCACCTACGGTTCCCCATTCGACCCCGCGCTGTTGAACGCGACTGTCACGGCTGCGCCAGTGGTCGATCCTTCCGCGGACACGCCGATCATCACCACCCAGCTCGACAGCTCGCAGCTGGGCTTTGGCGGTCAGCCGACCCTTCTGCCGACCGCTCCGGTGCTGCGGTATGAGAACGCTGTCATGTCGCCCACCACGGACCCGAACGGCGGCGGCGGTTACAACGTGAACGTGTTTGAGCCGCCATACGCACTGAACTATCGGGTGGCATTTACCTGCGACTGCCGGCAGTTTGAAATGGTGATTCAAGCACGGGAGGCGGCGTACCGGCTCTGGGTAGACGGCGCTTACAGCTCAACGGATGCGATACAGGAGCCGCACGAATACTTTCGACGGTTCTACGTCCTGGTCAGCTTCCCGGACAAGCGCGCGCGGCAGATCAAGTTCTTCGTCAACGGCAATTCTCCATTTTTCGGGATCAATGTTCCCAGCGGGGACACCATCACGGCACCGCAGGTGCCGCTTGGCCCACGGGTGATGATCTTTGGCGATTCCTGGACCGGACCGACGATTCTGCCGCCGCTCCTGCCGCCAATGCAGACAGGACTTGACGGCGGCGGCTACCCTGCGATGCTGGGCGAGTACTTCAACTGGGATTACTGGGACGATGGGATCGGCGGCACCGGTTTTACCGTGACCGGCAACGACCAGTTCAACCGGACCTTCGTCGAGCGCGCGAAAGCGGATGCCTGCCCCAACGATTTCGCGGCCGTCCTGATCCTGGGCGGCACGAACGACGGCGGCGCCACGGCAAACTCCATGCAGGCGGCCGTGGGCGCAACTCTCTCAGAGCTGCACCAGTGCCTGCCGAAGGCGCCTGTCTATCTCTACGGCCCGCAAAACCCCAATCCTCCACTCGAGCAGGGGATGGCCGATGCCGTTGCATCAGCCGCGGGCACCGTGACCTTTACGGATATGTCCTCCGGCACGCCCTGGTTTTACGGCGACTCGTCCGACCCGAGCGCCGGGAACAACTACGTGTATCTGAACGGCCATCCGACACCGCTCGGCCACGATTATCTGGCGGAACAGATCGCACGCGACCTGGTCACGCGCTTCCCGAAGCTGATGCCGCAATTCCATACTCTGTTCAACCCCGCACCGTTAACGGGACAGTTCAGCTACTCCGCCGATCCCGGAGCGCTGCTGCCTGCCGGGCCCAACACGGTCTCTGTGTCGTTCGCCCCTGAGGATTCCGTCCACTACGCACCTGTAAGCGCAACAGCCACGATTACCGTTATGCGGGCAAGCTCCAGCCTGGCGCTTTCCCCGGTGTCCGGCTCGAACCGCATCATCGCGACTGCTTCGCCGCAGTTCGCGGGGACGCCTACCGGCACCGTTTCCTTCACGGATAATGGCGCCCCGCTCGGCACGGTTGCGCTTGCCGGTGCAACGGCAAGCATTGCGCTGGGATCGGGGACGCACTCCATCACAGCTTCGTACAGCGGCGACGGCAATTTTGTCAGCTCATCCTCGAACGCGCCCCTGCTGATCACGAGCATCGCGCCTGATTTCGCGTTCTCGCTCAACCAGGCGCAGCTCACCATTGCTCCCGGCGCACAGGCGAGCGTAGCCCTCGACATCACGCCGAGCGGCGGGTTGAGCGGAGCACTGACGCTGGCCTGCCTTGGACTTCCCGCAAATGCAGCCTGCACGTTTAATCCATCGAGTCTCAGGATTGCCGGTGCTCCGCTGTCCACCACCGTCACCATCCAGACGTCGACAGCCTCGGCGGTTCAAGCTGAAACCATGCCGTTCCGGCGCGGACCAATTGGGAAAAGCACGATCGCGTTCTGCTCCCTGCTGGGCACGGGTGTGCTCTGGCCGCGACGCAGGCGGCTGAAACGTTGTCTCCACTTACCGGTTCTCGCGTTGCTACTCTGCGCTGGGCTTTCCGGCTGCGGCAGCACCTATGCAGCGCATCCGGCAGCAAGTACAGCTGAGGCAGACACAGTCCCAGGCCGGTACACCGTGCAGGTACAGGTAACCGCCGGTACCGAGGCCGCCGCCGTCACGCACACCCAGACGATCGTCCTGCAGGTGTCCTGACCTACTGGATCTCCGGGCCTTCTCCATCGCCGGCGAAATGAACTATGCTGCACAGGCCGGTCCACGCGCTCGTGGCCGGCCGAAAACGGTGCGATGCCCTGTCTTGCCAGTATTCTTGAAATGCCCGACCTGCTGAACGCCCTCGATGGAAAAACGAGGCACGCGCTCGAGTTTTCGCTTGTCCGGATCGGTACTGTCACCATCACGATGCTGTTTCTGCTCAAGGCCACGTTTTTTATCGTGCTGCTGGTGGTGCTCTCGCGTCTGCTCCAGTCCGTGGTGCTTACCCGGCTGCTGCGCCACATCCACATTGCCGAGGCGCAGAAGTTCGCCCTCACACGCTTCGTCACCTATCTTTTTTTTCTCGGCGGCCTGTTCATCGGGCTGCAGTCCCTCGGCGTCAATCTCAACTCGCTCGTGGTCTTCGGCGGAGCCATCGGCGTGGGCGTCGGCCTCGGCCTGCAGAATGTCGTCTCCAACTTCGTCGCGGGCCTCATTCTCCTGGTGGAGCAGCCGATCCGCATGGGCGATCGCATCGAGGTCAAAGACACGCTGGGTGACGTGATCCGCATCGCGGCCCGCTCGACCTGGGTACGGACGAATGACAATGTCGTCATCATCGTGCCCAACTCTGACTTCATCAACAGCGCCGTCATCAACTGGACCGGCAATGACCCAAAGGTGCGGCTGGCGCTACCGGTCGGCGTCGGCTATGGCTGCGACCCCGACCAGGTGCGGGCGCTGCTGCTTGAAACCGCCCTCGCCAACCCGAACGTCCTCAAAGATCCCGCGCCCGACGTCATCTTTACCGATTACGGCGACAACAGCCTGAACTTTACGCTGCGGGTGTGGACGGTCGAGCACACCCACACACCGCAGATTCTCAAGTCAGACCTGTACTTCGCCATCTTCCGGCTTTTCAAAGAGCACACGATCGAACTGCCGTTCCCGCAGAGAGACCTGCACATCCGCTCCTCGGATATTTCGCTGCCGTATACGAAGAACGAGTCGTAGACGACAGCTCGTTACTTCGCGGGCGCGGGTACGGGCAGCGGGTTCCGGTCGGGGAAACCTTCCTGGTGCCAGTAGGGGTAAGCCTTCGGCGATTCGCTGGCCGCATCGAGTTTCGCCACCTGCTCCACGGTCAGCGACCAGCCCACCGCCGCCAGGTTCGCCTTCAGCTGCTCCTCGTTGCGAGCGCCGATGATGATGCTCGCAACCGTGGGCCGCGTGGCAATCCAGTTCAGCGCCACCTGCGGCACGGTTTTTTCGGTCTCCTGCGCCACAGCCTCAAGCGCATCCACAACCCTGTACAGGTATTCGTCCTCGATGACAGGGCCGCCCACGTCGCCGCCCTGGCCCACGCGGCTGTCTTTTGGCGCAGGCTGCCCGCGACGAATGCGTCCGGTCAGCCGTCCCCAGCCGAGCGGGCTCCACGCCAGTGCGCCGACTCTCTGGTCGAGACCCAGCGGCATCAGCTCCCATTCATAGTCGCGGCCCACCAGCGAGTAGTACACCTGGTGCGCGACGTAGCGCTGCCAGTGGTTTTTTTCGCTCACGGCGAGCGACTTCATCAGGTGCCATCCGGAGAAGTTCGACGCGGCAATGTAGCGGATTTTGCCCTGCTTGACGAGTGTGTCCAGCGTTTCGAGCGTCTCCTCGACCGGGGTCTCCGCGTCGAAGCCATGCATGTGGTAGATGTCGATATATTCGGTGCCCAGCCGCTTCAGGCTGGCATGGCACTGCTCGATCAGGTGGTGGCGCGACGAGCCGGCGTCATTGGGCCCATCGCCCATGGGGAACGTGGCCTTGGTCGAGAGCAGCATCTCATGCCGACGGCCCTTGATCGCCTGGCCCAGTATCTCCTCGGCCATGCCCTGCGAGTAGACGTTCGCCGTATCGAACAGGTTCGCGCCGGCCTCCAGGCAGACGCTGACCAGCCTGCTCGCCTCGTCCACCTGTGTCGAGCCCCACTTTTTGAAGAACTCGTTGCCGCCGCCGAAGGTCCCGGCGCCGAGGGACAGGACCGGGACCCGGAGCCCTGAATAGCCAAGCTGTCTGTATTCCATATGGTTGCAGATGCGCGTTCCCTGCCGCGGGCTTCACGCAGCGGGCTTCGGCCTGCGGAAGGCGTAGACGATCGCGAGCAGCGGCGGCGCCAGCAGCACTCCCCAGAACGGAATCACGATCCCGAGGAGGATCGGCGCCAGGATGGATACCCAGACCGGGACGCGTGTCGTGCGCTTGAGCAGGAGCGGCTGAATCAGCAGCTGGTCCAGAATCACGATCACACCGTACAGCCCGAGCACCAGGCCCAGGCGGTAGATGTCGTGACCGGAGAACGCTACGGCCAGCACCGGGCCGATAACGCTGATGACACCGCCGAAATGCGGAATGAACGCTGCGAGCGCCGCCAGCATGGCCCACAGCGGCGCCAGCGGCACGTGAATGAGCGCAAGGCCGACCCACCAGAGGACCCCGACGCACAGACCTTCAAGCGTGGCTGCCCGCCACCACTGCACCAGCGCCGTACCCGCTGTTCGCGCGACGTGCGAAGGGCCGCGATGCTGTGGGTCGCGATTTTGCCGGGGATCCGGTCCGGATATCTGCGAAGCTGCCATGGCCCGGTTGTCCCCCCCGAAGTAGTCTGAGCGTTAGGAGGCAAACCGGCGGAAGAAGGATGGCGGAAAGGTCACCGAACACGCTGAAACTGCTAGGCTAATGCCATGAAGTTCGGCGTTCTTGTCTTTCCCGGCTCCAACTGCGACCACGACACCGCGCACGTGCTCTCGGAGCTGGCAGGCCAGCCCGTCGCGATGCTCTGGCACGACTCGCCTTCTCTTGAAAGCGTCGACGCTGTGCTGGTGCCCGGCGGCTTTGCCTACGGCGACTACCTGCGGACCGGCGCGATCGCCAGGTTTTCTCCGGTCATGGAGTCGGTCCGCCGCTTCGCCGACGCGGGCGGCCCGGTGCTGGGCATCTGCAACGGCTTTCAGATCCTGTGCGAAAGCGGACTGTTACCAGGGGCATTGCTTCGCAATGCCGGGCTGAAGTATGTTTGCCGGCAGGTGCATCTCAAGGTCGAGAATGCGGGAAGCATGTTTACACGCGAGCTGAAAGAGGGGCAGGTGCTCAAAGTGCCGGTAGGCCACATGGAAGGCAACTACTTCTGCGATGCTGCGACCCTGGCCGCGCTCGAAGACGGCAAGCGGGTGGCGTTCCGCTACTGCGAGACCGACGGCGCCATTACCCCCGGCAGTAACCCGAACGGCTCTCTTGGTAACATTGCGGGAATCCTGAACGCCCGCGGAAACGTCCTTGGAATGATGCCGCACCCGGATCGTTCGAGTGAGGCGCTGCTCGGCTCGTCCGACGGGTTCGGCATTTTCATGTCACTGATCCGGGCGCTTGAGCCGGCACACACCGCAAGCATGTAGGGGGAAGCACCTATGGTCGACATTCATCACCATCTGCTGCCGGGCCTGGACGATGGTTCACCCAGCATGGATAACTCCGTGAAGATGGTCGAAATGGCAGTGAGGGACGGCATCACCCACATTGTGTGTACCCCGCACGCCAACGATCGCTTTTTCTACAGCCGCGAAAAGAACGAGGCGCTTCTCGCGGAGCTGCGCAAACGCGTGACCAGCGATATTACCTTCGGCCTGGGCTGCGATTTTCACCTCTCGTATGACAACATCCAGGACGCGCTCGACTTTCCCGGTCGCTACGCGATCAACGGCCGCAAGTATCTGCTGGTCGAGTTCGCCGAAACGAGCATCCCCGAGAGCACGACCGACAATATGTACGAGCTGATCGTCTCGAAGCAGCGGCCGATCATCACCCACCCGGAGCGCAACCCCGTCCTGCAGAAGCAGCCTGAGCGCCTGGCCGCGTGGATTCGCGAGGGCGCGCTGGTGCAGGTAACAGCCGCCAGCTTTACCGGCCGCTTCGGCCGTACCGCCAAGGCCACGGCTGAAAAGCTGATGAGGCGGAACTGGGTACACTTCCTGGCGACCGACGCGCACAACCTGGAGTCGCGTCCGCCGGTGATGAGCGTGGGCTTTGAGCATGTGCGGAACCACTATGGGCAGGAGGCCGCGGAGAGGCTCTGCATCACCAATCCTCGCGCGGTATTCGACGGGCTCGAGCTGCCGGAACAGCCGGATGCCGCGGACCTGTACACCCACTACGAGGAAGAGCAGCAGGCACCCTACGGACGCCGCAAGGTCGGCTTCCTAAAGCGGCTTTTCCGGCTTGGCTAGACTTTACAGCCCCAGGCCGCCATCCACCGCGATCACCTGGCCGGTCAGGAAGGTGGTCGCCGAGGCGAGAAACAGCACCAGCTCCGCCACATCCTCTACCCTTCCGTTGCGGGCCATCGGCGTTTTCGCCGCGAACGGCGCATAGGCCTCGCCGGCCTCGGCGCCTGTCACGATCATGCCCGGAGCCACGCAGTTGACTGCGATCTCCGGTGCCCAGGCCTTCGCCATCGTCTGCGTCAGCATGTGCAGCGCTGCCTTCGAAGCGCAGTAGTGGGCGTGCGTCGCCCAGGGGTGCATGCCGCCCAGCGAGCCGATGTTCACGATGCGGCCTCTGCATGACGAGGCGCGCAGCGCGGGCAGCGCCGCCTGCGCGACCAGCAGCGGCGCCCGCGTGTTGGTCTGGAAAATGCGGTCCCACTGTTCTACCGACACATCCTCAAGCGCGGCTGTCTCAAAGGCCCCGGCGTTGTTGACCAGCAGGTCGAGCCGGGGCTTTCCGTCCCCGCCGCCCCATGCGCACACGTCGCCGACTGCGGCGCTGATCGCCGCTGGGTCATGCAGATCGCAGGGCATGGCGCAAGCGCGGACGTCCAGCTCTTCAAGCATCTGCACGGTATCGCGCGCGTCTGATGCGGAGCGATGATAGGTAATGGCTACATCGGCGCCGGCACGCGCCAGGGCCAGCGCAATGCCGCGCCCGATGCGGCGGGCAGCTCCGGTAACCAGCACAGTGCGCCCGGCCAGTACTCGCGGTTCATATGCAGAGGGGGACATCTCCGCATGGTATCGCGCGGGCGCCCGGGGTTTCCAATGCAGGTTCGCCCGCTGAACCAACCCGGCGTGCGGTTTCCTCATCGTAGTTCCTGCCAGTGCTACGCTTTGAGTGCATTCGAGTGCCGGCGAAGGTACGGAACCATGGCAAGAGAACGACTCAACACAAGAAAACTTACGCTCGCTATTGCGCTCGCGGGCATGCTGGCCGCCGCAACCGGGTGCGGTCACATCCAGGCATCGGGTAGCTCACGCGCCGGGGCGCCTGCCCTGCAGGAAGAGGGCTCCGTGCGGACGGGGCACAATGTCGCCGACCCGAATGCCCCTTTCACGATGATGCCTGCCGTGGCCCGTCTCGCCACGCGTGAACCGTTGCTCGATGTAAATGGCGTGCCGGCCTGCGCGCCCGCGGCGCTCGGCATCTTCGAGTCCCGCTCACAGGCAAACGGGCCGCATCACACCGCGCGGTTCACTGTCGAGAACAGCGGCGAGGCCTGCCGCCTCGGCGGCTTCCCTGCCATCACACTGCTTGAGTCCAACGGCACGGTGCTCGGGAACATCCACATCAGGAAAGTTTCCGCGCAAAGCATGGCCGCGACGCTCGGGCCAGCTCCAGCAGCCGGTATGCAGGCGGCTTCGGACCCGGACGAGCCCTCACCCGAGATACTGTTGACCGCCCGGGGCCAGGCGGCGTTCGAGTTGGGCTGGACCGCGGGATCAACCTGCGAGCAGGTCGCCCGGATCGCCATCGCGGCGCCGGGGTCAACCGCGACCATCACCATCCCGCGCATGCTCTCGGTGTGCGAGGACCAGGTCCTGCTCACGGCCGTCTCCCCGGCTGGCGTCCAATAACCTAAATCAATTGTGGGGCGCCCTTGGCGCTTTTGCCGTACCCTCGGTCGGCTGCGGTGTAACGGACTGCTGGGTGGTCGAGTCCAGCGGGCGGCTCTGGTACATCGAGTACTGCCCGGACGGCGGCTTGACCTTGATGGTTAGGTCCCGCGACGCCAGGTCGTTCGTAAATGAGTCTCCGTATGTCTGGAAACCCACCTTGAACACCTGCAGGCGCACCTCATCCCCAATGGGAATGACGTCCAGTGTGGCCTTGCCATCTTCGTTCGTCTTCACTTCCATATTGCCTTCGTCGTGACCGTTATGGAAGGTGTGGAAGATGACGGCCGCATTCTCAACCGGCTTTCCATTGGAGGCGCGGGTAACCATCACGGCAATATGCGAGATCGGCGGCGGCTCTTTGTACTTGCGGCCCCGCTTTTCCTCCTGGGCATGGGACGGCTGCACCGATGAGGCAAGCAGGAGAGACCAGGTAAGCAGCGCGACGGCCTTTCCGGCGCGGTTGGACGGCATGTTCATGCGAGTGATTGTACTGCGCTCGGGGCGCAGGAAGCCACGGGCGACGGCGGCTGCTTTCCCGGGCGAGGATGCATCCAACCCACTGTCAGCTGGTCCGGTAGCGGGAGCGGGATGTACCCGGCCCGGCGTGCAGCAAGCGCAACCGGCAGCTTGAACCAGCTTGAAATGGAGAAAACGAATATGCCGCAGAACAGCGTAAAGGAAATGCCCGCCAGGAAGCTCAGGGAAAACAAGGGCGCGCCCGGCCCGGCGACCAAGATGAACGACAGGATGTATCACAACCGAGTAGCCCTGTCGGACGAACAGAAAAAGAAAACCGTGACCGTGATGCAGGAGCGGCTTGCCGAAGCGCTCGATATGTACTCGCAAGCCAAGTTTGCCCATTGGAACGTGAAGGGCGTCAACTTCTACCAGCTTCACCTGGTGTTTGACAGCGTGGCCGAGACCATCTTCCCGCAGATCGATAAGATCGCGGAGCGCATGACGCAGCTCGGCGGCGTCGCCAATGGAACAGTTCGGCAGTCCGCGAATGCTTCGCAGATCCCTGAGTACGACACCACGCTGACCGCGGGCATGGACCATGTGAACGCGCTTGCCAATGCCCTGGGCTGCTACTGCCAGGCCCTGCGCGAGGCTTCGGACAAGATCGACGAGATTGGCGACGAGCCGACGTCGGACTTCTTCAAGCAGCTTGTGGTTGAGGCCGAGGAGCAGCTTTACTTCCTCGAGTCGCACCTTGAAGCAGGCGACATCCAGTAACGGAACCGGTACACAAGCGGGCGCCCGGGTTGGGCGCCTTTTCTTTGGCCCGTACAGCAGATGCAGCGGCGATGCGGCTCCGGTGCGAGAATACGAGTCATGAGCGACGCGATACGTGCAGGGGTAGTCGGCTTCGGACTGGCAGGCCAGGTGTTCCACGCAGCGGTACTGGCGGAAACGCCCGGCATGGAGGTCGCCTGCATCGTCGACCGGTCTGGCCGGGGAGCAGCTGCCAAATATCCTAACGCCAAGATTGTGTCGTCGGTCGAAGCGATGCTTGCCGACCCGTCCATCCAGCTTTGCGTCGTGGCCACCCAGAACGATATGCACCGCTCACTGGCGGAAGCCTGCCTGAACACCGGGCGGCATGTCGTGGTCGACAAGCCGCTCACGCTCACAAGCCGCGACGCGGCGGAGCTGGCGAAGCTGGCCCGCGCGAAGAACGTGGTTCTTTCGGCTTACCATAATCGTCGCTGGGACGGTGATTTCCAGACGTTGGAGTCACTGCTGAAAAGCGGACGGCTGGGCGAGCCTGTAGCCTTTGAATCGCACTTCGACCGTTTCCGGCTGGAGCCGAAGCCGGGCGCGTGGCGCGAGACGCTGGCTGCGGGCGGCGGCACCCTGTTCGACCTTGGGCCGCACCTCATTGACCAGGCGCTGGCGCTGTTCGGGCCGCCGTCGAGCCTGTGGGCCGATGTCCGCACCAGCCGCCCTGTCTCCGATGTGGACGATACCTTCGACATCCAGCTGACCTACGAGGAGGCGGCCGACCCAAGCCTGCGCTCGCTGCGCACCTGGCTTCGCTCAACCATGGTGGCCGCCAGCCCGGGCGCGCGGTTTACGCTGCACGGCACCGGGGGCAGCTATGAGAAGTGGGGGCTTGACCCGCAGGAGGCGGCGCTGAAGGAAGGCGGCCGTTTTGCCGACGAGGGTTTCGGGATGGAAACCGACCGGTCCTGGGGCATGTTTACCGCTCCCGGCGCCGCGCCGGAGCCGGTGCCTACGGCCATGGGCGACTACCGCCGTTACTATGCCAATGTGCGGGACGCAATCCTCGGCGTCGCCCCGCTCACTGTAACGGTGGGTACTGCCTGGTGTGTTGCCCGGCTGATTGAGCTGGCGCGGGAAAGCAGCCGGACAGGCTGTCGCGTGGAAGTGGACCTGTCGGCGGCCGCCTGCCTGTAAACTGCTGCCGGATGGAAGTTTACCTGGGGTTGCGCCATGACGAAAAGACAATGCGGACTGTGCCTTGCCATAAGCGTTTGCGCGATAACTCTCGCTCCGCAACTAGCCCCGGGTCAGAAAGCAGCCGACCCGCTCAGCGGCACGCAGGCTGACCAGGTGCGTGAGCTCGGGGCAAACCCGGTGGAGCGCATCAAGCTGTACCTCAAGTATGTGAACGAGCGGACAGCCGCGATCAAAAGCCTGACACCGGACAGCGCTGAAAATAACCGTCCAGGCGAGCTGCGGGCCCGTTTCGAGGAGTTCACAAGGCTGAGCGACGAGCTCGCCGATAACATGCAGACCTACGACACCGATCACGCGGACATCCGAAAAGCCCTTCGCGCGGTGGTGGAGAGCAGCGCGAAATGGCAGCCGGTGCTGGAGGTATCTCCGCCGAACGCCACCTACGACTTCGCTCGTAAAACCTCGCTCGATGCCGCGCAGTCGCTCGCCGCGGATGCCCGCAAGCTGCTGGCCGCCGAAGAGACCTACTTCGCCGCCCACAAGGACGAGGCCGGCAAGAATGGCAAAGCCCCGTCGCCCGAGCAGTAAAGTCGGGGGCCCTCCTGTAAAATTGACGCGAGGTGCGTATGCCCGAGATTCATCGCAGAAGAACAGTGACGGCCATGGTCGGAAACGTGCGCGTCGGGTCGGATGCGCCGGTCGTCGTGCAGTCGATGACCAACACCGATACCGCCGACATCCCCGGCAGTATCGAGCAGATTGCGGCGCTCGCGGCGGCGGGCTCTGAGCTGGTCCGCGTGACCGTGAATAACGATGAAGCCGCCCAGGCCGTTCCGTACATCGTCGAGGGTCTCGACAGGCTGGGCCTGCAGACCCCGATCGTCGGAGACTTCCACTACAACGGCCACCAGCTGCTGAAGAAGTATCCGGCCTGCGCCCGGGCGCTCGCCAAGTACCGCATCAATCCCGGCAATGTCTCGATAGGCCGCAAGAACGACGACAACTTCCGCACCATGATCGAGTGCGCGGTCGAAAACCGGAAGCCGGTGCGCATCGGCGTGAACTGGGGCTCGCTCGACCAGGCGCTGCTGACCGCGATGATGGACGAGAACTCCCGTCGCGCCGACCCGTTGCCTGCCCGCGACGTCATGATGGAGGCAATGCTGGTCTCGGCGCTCTCGTCTGCCGAGGCCGCCGAGCGCTACGGCCTGCGCCACGACCAGATCATCCTGAGCGCTAAGGTTTCCGGCGTGCGCGACCTGATCGACGTGTACACGATGCTGGCCGCGCGCTGCGACTATCCCCTGCACCTGGGGCTGACTGAAGCCGGCATGGGCGTCAAGGGCGTCGTGGCCTCGACCGCGGGCCTCGCTCCCCTGCTGCTGGCGGGCATCGGCGACACCATTCGCGTTTCACTCACGCCCAAGCCGAACGGCGACCGCACGGAGGAAGTCCAGTGCGCGCAGCAGATCCTGCAGTCGCTGTCGATCCGCTCGTTTACGCCGCAGGTGACCGCCTGTCCCGGCTGCGGCCGCACCACCAGCACCTTCTTCCAGTCGCTCGCAGAGCAAATCCAGGACTACCTGCGCGCCTCCATGCCGGCATGGCGCGAGCAGTATCCGGGGGTCGAAGAGATGAAGCTGGCAGTCATGGGCTGCATCGTCAATGGGCCGGGTGAGTCGAAACACGCGAACATTGGCATCTCGCTGCCCGGCACGTCCGAGGAGCCGAAGGCGCCCGTGTACGTCGATGGCAAGCTGGTTACAACGCTGCGCGGCGACACTATCGTGACGGATTTTCAGAAAATTCTGGACGAGTACGTGCGGAGTCACTATGGCTCAGCGCGGAGCGAGGCTACGCAGCTGGTCGAAGTGCACTAGCAATTCAGCCAGCAGGTAAAACAGGGGCGCTGTTCCGTTTCGGAACAGCGCCCCTCTCTTTTCTGCCTGAACATGACTGCCGTACTCTGTCCTCTTTCGAACCGTCCGGCTACGCTGGCAGCACTGCTCACACACAGGGTGCGTTCATGGGTTATCGCCGTCTGCTGCTGCTCTGCGTCTTCGGACTTCTCCTCGTTGCGACCGCGTGTTTTGCGAGCCGTCCCTGCTACTCGCCGGAGGACGCGGCGAGCCACGCGGGCAAGGAGATCTGCCTCAGCGCGCATGTTTATGACGTAGTTGAAAACCAGGATGGGACGCGCTACCTGGATGTGTGCAAGCCCGGAGTTCCGGATGAGAGCTGCCGGTTTGCGGTCGTGAGCCTCGCGGCCGATCGCAAGGATGTGGGCACGCTCGATGAGCTGCGCGAGCAGGACGTCCATATTCGCGGGCAGGTGCTGAGTCTGCATGGCGAATCCATCATGCTGCTGAGCCATGCGCGCCAGTTTCGCGATGGACCGGCGAAGTTCCGGCCCAACCCGGAGCTGCTGAGCGGGTTTTCCGCAGGCAGCGGAGCGACTGCTTTCCGCGACCCCGCCATGAGCTCGCACCACCGCAAGAGTTCCAGTGTCTTTGCCGGAACTGAAAAAGCAATACGCTAACGCAGCGGACCGGCGGAGCGGCGCAGCAGCGCGAGCGGGTACAGGGTCCCGCGCCACTCGACGCCGCCGCGCAGCAGCGTCAGCAGAACAGAACGGCCAAGCGCGTACACAAACAGCGCCGCGCCGAACGGGAACAGCAGCAGGTACCCGGGCGCGATGCCGGTCTGCCCGACGTCGCGACGGTACAGCAGCGCCAACGCCAGCACGAACGGCACGAACGACCAGCGCATGGCGGGCGTCCCGGCTAGCGCGAGGATGGGTGCGAACAGCAGGACGCCCAGCGAGCCGAGCGCAACCATCGCCGGCCCAAGCCGGTAACGGAACAGTGCGAAGCCGTTCTTGGTGAGATTGCGCGCCAGCCCTAGCGCGCCCGCTGCCCAGTGCAGCCGCAGCAGCCCGCGTCCGAAGGCGACCTGCTGGCGCAAACCGTGGCGCCGCTTGATCTCCCACCCGAAGCGCAGGTCTTCAAGCACCTCCATGCGCAGCGTTTCCCAGCCGCCGATTGTCTCGAGAACCTCCCGCCGGATTAACCCGAAAGACCCGACGCCAAGCGATACCTTCGCGGCCGGGTCGCCTACCTTCCAGAGCCGCAGCGACCAGACGCCGATCGCCTGCAGCGCGCTGAGCATCATGCGCTCGCCGGCGGTCTTGCTGATCGGGGTGGAAGCGAGGATGAGGTGGTCCAGCCGCTCGCTCCGCAAGAAATGCAGCGCGCGCAGCAGCGCGTCCTCGCGGAACACCAGGTCGGCATCGGTAAACAGCAGGTACGGCGCACAGCTGCGCTCGACTCCCCGGGCAAGCGCGTGCGGCTTGCCCAGCCAGCCTTCCGGCAGCTCGCGAATGTGCAGCACCTGCAACCTGCCGCCCGGGCCCATCTCGAGCGCAAGGCCATCCAGAATCGCGCCCGTCCGGTCGGTCGAGCGGTCGTCGACTGCGACAACTTCGACCGGGAGGCCTGTGCTTGCGAGCAGAGAGCGGACCGTGGCCTCGATCGCCGCCTCCTCGTTGCAGGCGGGCACGATCACGCTGAGAAGCGGCGCGGGACCGTCTGAGTATGCGGGCGGCTGCGGGAATTGCAGCAGATCCGGCACCCGGCCGATATACACCAAGGCCTCGATCGTTTTCCCCAGCCACGACAGTGCGACCAGCCAAGGCACAGCCGTAAGGAGTGCCCGGACGATCGGATGTGCAGAGAGCATGCGTAACCGGGAAAAGGGAGTTACTTGGTCGGGCGGGGCCACCGGGCATCGACGACGGTCGAGATGCCGCCGCGCGGCCGGAAATCGCCATGCACGTGCGCCCAGACCGGGTCGCACGCCTTCACCACGTCTTCAAGCACCTGGTTTACGATGTTTTCCTGAAAAATGCCGAGGTTCCGGTAGCAGAACAGGTATTCCTTATAGCTCTTGAGCTCCAGGCACCGCTCGCGCGGCATGTAGCGCAGCTGGATCACGCCGAAGTCGGGCAGCCCGGTTTTGGGGCAGACAGAGGTGAATTCGGGATCGTCGATCAGGATTTCGTACCCGGCAAACTGGTTTTCCCAGGTTTCGATCTCTGGGAAACGCGTGTCCAGTCCTGCTTTGGCATGCTCGTCGGTATAGCGCGGGGTCGTTGTTGCCATGTGTCTATCTTAAATGAGCTCGCCGGCAAAGATTTTGCAGCCGGAAGCGGCGAGGCATGCGTATCAGCAGTTGAAACCCACATGCTGACCGGCCTCCATCCCGACCCGCGCACCGCAGAGCTCGAACAGCTGGTCGAGGCGCACGGCAGCGCTGTGTACGCCATTGCGTTCCGCATCAGCGGGGATCGCGGCGCGGCGGAGGAGATTGCGCAGGATGTGTTTGTCGAGCTGTGGCGGGCCCGGCCCCTGTTCGCCTCCGCCGACCACGCGCGCTACTGGCTGCGGAGGGTGGCGGTACACCGGGCGACGGACCTGCTCCGCAAGCGGCTGCGCCGGCCAGTGCTGGTAGCCGATGACAGCTTTGCGGAGCACGAGGGCGGCCGGCCTGGGGGAGCATCCCGGGAGCTTTCCCCCGGCCTTGCGAACAGGCTGGAAGGCCTGCTGCTCTCCCTGCCGGAGGCGCTGCGCGCAACCGTGGTGCTGCGCTACGGAGAGGACGAGAAAACGCCGGATGAGATCGCCGCGCTGCTCGGGCAGCCGGTCGCGACGGTCAAGAGCAACCTGCACCGCGCGCTGGGGCTGCTGCGCCGCAAGGCCGGAACCATGCTGAAGGAGTATGCCCGTGACTGATGCCAACGAAGATCGAGAGATGGAGGCGCTTGAAGAAGCGCTGCGCCGGGAGCTGCGCGAGCCGGTGCCGCTGCCGCAGGGCTTTACGGCGCGGCTTCTGGAGCGCGTCGCCGCAAAACCGCGGACCCAGGCGCCCATGCGGTGGCAGGCGATCGCGGCTGTGGCGGCACTGGTCGCGGTACTTGGCGCCTCCAGCGGCATATGGCAAGGCCGGCAGGTAAAGCACCGGGCGGCAATCGAGGCGCAGCAGCAACTGGTGCTCGCCCTGCGTATCACCGATGCAACGCTGCGCAGCGCCGGGCGCAGGGTCGACTCACAACTCGCACGCAACGCAACTCTCCAGGAGGCACGATGATTCACTTCAACGGCAATACAGCAGCATTCCTGAGCCTGGCAGCCTGCCTTCTGGCGGCAATGCCGGCGCACGCGCAGGACACTCTTTTCTCCGGCGCCGACAAGTTCAGCAAGGGCTCGTCGGACCAGACGGAAATCAACCTGGATAAAAACATGCTCGGCATGGCGGGCGCGATGGGCGGCGACACAGCCGGCCTTGCGAAAAAAATGGACTCGGTGTATCTCCGCGCCTATGAGTACCCATCGGCCGGAATGTATCGGATGGAAGACGTGGAGCAGTTTCGCAAGCGCCTCGACGGCGACGGCTGGACGCATATTCTTCGGGACCACAGCGCTAATGATTCAACTGACATCTGCGTACGCACGGACAGCGAGGGCCAGTGGCATGAGCTGGTGCTTATCGATGCCGAGCCGAAGGAGCTGACGTTTATCCACCTGACCGGGCATGTGTCGCTCAGCGATCTCAACAAGCTCGGAGGTTTCGCGGCAGGCGCCGCGTCCAATCCAAAGCTGGCGCACCGCCCGTGACGCGAGACCCCGGGCAGTGCTCCGGTATACTCGACCTCTGGATTGTAACGACTGAATGGCAAACGAACGCCCGACCAAAAGTACGCGCATCACCATCTGGACTACCGCAGCCATTGTGGTCGCACTCGTGTTTTACCTAGCACATATGGCGACGCGCACCGTGCTGCAGGTGCGCGTGTTTACCGTCGACCGCGGCTCGATCCGCAGCACCGTTTCAACCAACGGCCGTGTGCAGCCGATCGTCAATTACGAAGCGCATGCGCCGTTTCCGGGGCTGGTTCGCGCGATCGACGTGCACGAAGGCGACCAGGTGCCGGCGGGCAAGCTGCTGCTGACCATGGACGATGCCGAAGCCGAAGCGCGGCTGCAGCAGGCACGCGCGTCGCTCGCCGGGGCGCAGGCCAACCTCACCGCCTTGTCCGCCGGGGGCACGCCTGAAGAGCGCTACAGCTTTTCCGGGCAGATTGACCAGGCGCGCATCGAGGAGCAGGCCGCGACACAGTCGCTGTCGACGCTTCAGCAGCTCGCAGCCAAGGGCGCAGCCTCGCAGAGCGAAGTAGAGCAGGCGCAGAACCGCGCCGCCACTGACCACGCGAACCTGCAGGTGCTACAGCAGCGGCAGACCGCACGCAAAAGCTCGCCCGGCCTCGCGCAGGCACAGGCGCAGGTCGAGGAAGCAAAGGCAGCGGTCGCCGCCGCGCAGGACGCCATCAGCAAAAGCCAGGTACGCGCTCCCTTCGCAGGCACCGTCTACTCTGTCGCCGCCTCGCAGACTGAGTATGTGCAGCAGGGCGACAAGCTGCTGCAGATGGCCGACCTGAGCCACCTCGAGGTGCTGGCTTACTTCGACGAGCCGGATATCGGCAAGCTGCAGCTGGGCAAACCGGTCACCATCACCTGGCTGGCCAAGCCGGACGACACCTGGCACGGCCACATTGTGCGGCTGCCTTCGACGGTCGTTACCTACACAACGCGCAACGTGGGTGAGCTGATCTGCTCGATCGACGATGGGCACGACGGCCTGCTGCCGGATACCAATGTTGACGTCACGGTAACGACCAACAGCGTCGCGGACGCCCTGTTCGTGCCGCGCGAAGCCCTCCACACCGAGCAGGGCCTCAACTATGTCTACAAGGTAGTGCACGGCTCGCTCAAGCGGTCGGCTGTCACCACCGGCAACCTGAACGTGACGCAGATCCAGGTGCTTTCCGGCGTGAGCGCCGGGGATGTCGTGGCGCTGGGCGCCGTGGGCGGTCAGCCTTTGAGCAATGGCGCGGCCGTCAGCATTCTGAAGTAGCTCGCCTGCATCTCGGTACGCTTTTGCTTCATCTTTTGAGTAAGCGCTTCGTGCGCTCCCCACGCCATGACACTTACTCGGACACTTACTCGACTTCGCCGCGTATCTTCTGCGCTCCTGCTTGGTGCCGGGCTGGCTACCTCGGCGCAGTTTGCCCATGCCTCGCCGGCCGCGGCCCAGTTGCTGGCCCATGGGCAGGCTGACCAGGCGCTCGCCCTGCTGAACCGAACGCTTGCCGCGAACCAGACCGATGCGGAAGCGCTGAACCTGGAGTGCCGCGTCTACTTCTCCGAGGGACAGCAGAAGGCAGCACAGGCACCCTGCGAGCGCGCTGTGGCACTCGCGCCCGAGAGCAGCAGCTACCACCTGTGGCTGGGCCGGGTACTGGGCCGCCAGGCGCAGCACGCCCCCATGCTCTCGGCCTACAGCCTAGCCAAACGGGTCAGGACGGAGTTTGAAACGGCCAATCGGCTGGGCCCTCGCAATGCCGAAGCAGCGGCCGACCTCGCCGAGTTCTACGTAACGGCGCCGAAGATCCTGGGCGGCGGCAGCGACAAGGCACTGAAACTGGCCGACAGCACCGAGCCGTGGAGCCCTGCGCTCGCGCACGGTATCCGCGCCGAGGCGGCGGAAAAGCACAAGGACGACGCAACTGCCGAGCGTGAGCTGCTGGCCGCTACGCAAAGCCCTGACGCCAAGCCGGAGACCTGGGTGGCGCTCGCAAGCTATTACCGCAAAAAGGGACAGGTTCCACAGATGCTGGCCGCGATCGACAAGGCCGTGGCACTTGACACCGCGAAGGACGATGCCCTGGTTTCCGCCGCCGACCAGCTTACCCGCAGCGGCCAGCGTCCGGAGCAGTCCATCGCGCTGCTGCGTGCCTATCTCGGGTCGAACAACCAGTCGGAGAATGCTCCTGCCTTTGCGGTCCACGCGAAGCTGGCGGAGCTGCTTGCAGGCGCAGGCGACAATGGCGGCGCGCAGACTGAATCCGCCACCGCACACTCGCTTGCCTCGGGCTGGCAGCCGCGTCAGAGTGGAGACCACGGGAAGGGCTGAGAGTCACAAAGCGGAGGCGACCGGGCCCATCGGAGTAGAATCGCATCCAGCGTAAGCCGACCGCCGGGGCCATTGTTCGTCTCCGCTCGCGTCTTGAAACTTACGGAAAAAAGACGCACGCGGGCGCGAGAAAGAACACGTAATTTGATTCGAAGTTTGTCCCTGCGCGGTACGCTGTTGCCCTTCCCGCTCGCACTCGCCGCCTGGCTCGTGCAAGGGGGTGTCGCCCACGCGCAGCTTTCGATGTTTACCACGGTCGACTTGGCGCGTCGCAACAGCACGTCAGTCCGCATCGCGCAGGCGGATGTGTCGAAGGCGGAAGCGAGCTTGTCGGAGACGCGCGACGTGTATGTGCCGTCGCTGACGGCGGGCTCCTCCGCCGGCTACTCCTATGGCTTCCTGGGTGGGGTGCCGAGTGTGTTCAACGCCCAGATCCAGTCGCTGGTGATTTCGTTCTCGCAGCCGGACTACATTCGCGCATCACGCGCCGGCCTGCACGCGGCAACGCTCAGCCTCAAGGATGCGCTGGACCAGGTGGAGCTCGACAGCGCGCTCGATTACATCCAGCTGAACACCATCACGCAGCAGCTTGCCGCGCTCGACGAAGAGAAAAGCTACGCGGAGAAGCTGGACGCGATCGAGCAGGACAGGCTCTCGGCAGGGGTGGAAAGCCAGATCGCGGCGACTCGTGCGGAGTTGACCGCAGCCCAGGCCGACCTGAAGCGGCTCGACCTGCAGGCGCAGGCGGCCGTGTTGCGCAAGCGGCTCAGCGACCTTACCGGGCTGCCCTCAGACGAGATAAAGCCGGAAGCGCAGACCGTGCCCGGAGCGCCGACCGGTGTGGACAGCCCGCTCGGCAACTTCACCGCGGGTGTCCAGGCGGGTTTCAGCAATGCTGTCAGCAAACACTACGTGGCGCATGGCGACGCACGGCAGAATTACCGCCCGCAGATCGGTTTTGGTTTTAATTACGAGTTTCTCGATACGACATTGAACAACTATTACTCTTTTTACAGCCACCCTCTTCAGCCGAATAATTTCGGTATAGCCGCGCAGATAACTTTCCCGCTGTTCAATGCGGTGACTTCGGCCCATGCGCGCGGTTCCGCTGCCGATGCCGTCCACGCCGACGCGCAGGCCGAGCAGGGGCGCGAGCAGGCCGAGGAGCAGACCCTGCAGCTGCGGCAGAGCTTTCCCGAGCTGCGCGCGCAGGCCCGCATCGCCGATCTGCAGGAGCAGCTTGCCCAGCAGCAGCTGCAATCGGTACTGCTGCAGTTACAGAGCCCTCCGGCGGCGCAGGCGGGCGTTCCGCTTACCCCGGCGGATGAAATGCAGGCTCGCATCGAGGAGCGCATCCGCTTCAGCGACGCGCTCGACGCACGCTTCGCGCTGCTCAAGGCCCAGCTGTCGCTGCTTCGCACCCACGGCGGTCTTGCGGACTGGATCAACCGGGGTGCCCGGTAACTGTCCCTGTTCTCCGGCGTACATAGCACCGCGTACGGAGCAGTAGCACCGTCAGGATGGTAAACTTGATATTACGCCTATGCCACTCAAGACACTGTTCCTGAACCCGCCCTCCTTTGAGAACTTTGACGGTGGCGCCAGCTCGCGCTGGCCGGCCACGCGTGAGATCGAGAGCTACTGGTACCCGGTCTGGCTCGCGTATCCGGCCGGGATGCTTGAGGGCTCGCGCCTTCTCGATGCCAACCCGCACCATGTTTCCTGGGACGGCGTCATCGACATCCTCAAGGACTACGAGTTTCTCGTTCTGTTCACCAGCACCATCGGGTGGACCGGCGACCAGCGCGCGGCGGAAAAGGTCAAGGCTGCCCATCCCGATATCAAGATCGCGTTCGTAGGGCCGCCGGTAACCACCGACACGGACAAGGCATTGGATGAGTGCGCGGCCATCGACTTCATCTGCCGCCGCGAGTTCGACTTTTCTGTCGTGGAGTATGCAAGCGGCAAGCCCCTCAACGAGATCCTGGGAATCTCCTACCGGGGCGCCGATGGCGTAATCGTACATAATCCGGACCGCCCGCAGGTGGAGAAGCTCGACAAGCCGGATATGCCCTGGGTTACGGACATCTACAAGCGCGACCTCGATGTCACCAAGTACAACGTGCCGTTCCTGCTGCACCCGTATGTGGCGCTCTACTCGACGCGCGGCTGCCCGGCGCAGTGCACCTTCTGCCTGTGGCCGCAGACTCTCTCAGGCCATGCCTGGCGCAAGCGCTCGACCGACGATGTCGCCGCAGAGATGGCCCATGCCAAAAAGCTCTTTCCCGAAGTAAAGGAGTTCTTCTTCGACGACGACACCTTCAACATCAACGGGCCCCGCACCATCGAGCTCTGCGAGAAGCTGAAGCCGCTCGGCCTGACCTGGTCGTGCACCTCGCGCGTCACCACCAGCTTTGAGACGCTGAAAGCCATGAAGGAAGCCGGCTGCAGGCTGCTGATCGTCGGCTTCGAGTCCGGCGACCCGCAGATCCTCAAGAACATCAAGAAGGGCGCCACGGTGCAACGCGCGCGCGACTTTGCCCGCGACTGCCAGAAGCTCGGCCTGGTCGTCCATGGAGACTTCATCCTGGGACTGCCCGGTGAGACCGAGGCCTCGATCCGCAACACGATCAACTTTGCCAAGCAGCTCGACGTCGAAACGATCCAGGTGTCGATCGCCCATGCTTTCCCCGGCACCGAGTTCTACGACTACGCCAAGCAGCACGGCTTCATCACCAATGAAGCCAAGATGGTCGACGAGGGAGGCCACCAGCTCGCGCACATTGAGTACCCGGGGCTGCCCACCGAGTACGTGCTTGAGATGGTGCACCGCTTTTACGACGAGTACTACTTCCGCCCCAAAGCCGCGTTCCGCGTGGTCTGGAAAGCGGTCGTCAACCGCGACCTGCCCCGTTTGTACGTGGAGGCGAAGGCTTTCATGAAGCTGCGCGGCGAGCGGAATCGCATGGTGAAACAGACGAAGAGCAACAAGGCTCGCGAGAATCGCGAGACTCTCAGCGCGGGCGCTTAGTTCGCCGGCGAACAGTGTGGCCGGCAAATGCCGGCCACACTCAGAATTGCAGCATCCCGTGCCGACATTAAGACATCCTGAACATACATGGCTGATTCTTCCATGACGCTGCGCCGGTACCTTGTCCTTCTGGTTGTGGCAGTTACGGCGCCGCTTGGAGACACGCTGCTTGCCGTCGGCATGAAGCAGATCGGGCCCGTCTCACTCGATCACCCTGCCCTTCTGATCCACGCCATCCTGACCCCCTACGTCGCGATGGGCATTGCGCTGCTCATCGGCTTCTTCGCGTCGTACACCGCAGCCCTCTCCTGGGCCGACCTGACCTACGTTCTCCCCACGACCTCGATCGGCAATGTCATTATTGCGCTGCTTTCGCGTTTCTGGCTGCACGAGGAGATCTCGCCCTCACGCTGGGCGGGCATTTTCCTCATTACACTCGGGGTTGGTTTTGTGGCCAACGGCAAGAGCTACACTGAGCACCCCGAAACCGCGACGTCACTGGTCAAATCCACAACCCTTCGCGCCAGCGAGGCGCCCCCGCTTTGATTCCCCAGACACAGCAGGCGTCCGGCTGGGAGGTCGGCCTGATGATCGCCGCGATCGTTGCTTTCGCGACTGTCGGTGACCTCCTGATCGCCTCCGCAATGCGCCGGCTTGACCTGGACGCAATTCGCGCTGAGCGCGGCCTCGCGGGGGCAAGCTGGGCTGTCGTGACCAACGCGCGGTTCGCGGGCGGAGTGCTGGGCATGGCATGCGGCTTCTTCTCGCTGCTCTATGCGTTGTCCCACGCGGAGGTAAGCCTGATCGGCCCTGCCTCGGCCTCGCTCACCTTCGTGACCAACGCAATCGCCGCGAAGTTCTTCCTCAAGGAGAATGTCGATGGGCGGCGATGGGCGGCGGCGGTCTTCGTCTGTGCCGGCGTGGCTCTGCTCACGCGCTGAGCTGTCGCTGGAGCATTTTCACAGTAGGTGTAAGCCTATGCGCGGGAACTCGGAGCGGCTTTTCCGTCAAGAAAAGCCGCATGCCACTCAAGTCGGATGGATCATAGCAACTGTAAAAATGCGTTGGAGCGGTTCAGGCGCAGCCGGCTTCTTCGGCCAGCATCTCCGGGTAGCCCGGTTTCCACGCCCTTTGCCGGATGCGCGCTTCCAGAGTGCCCAAGTCCGTGGCGGGTGCGACGCCGTCCTCAATCGCGCGCCGCGCAACCGCGACCGCGATGCTGATTGCCGCTTCCTGCATCTGCTCGATCGGCGGCAGCAGAGGCGCGTCCATGCCGTGGATAGCCGGCGACCACTCCCCCAGCGCCCGGGCCGCGGCCAGCATCATGGCGTCGGTAACGCGAGTTGCCTGGCCGGCTGCGACGCCCAGCCCGACCCCCGGGAAGATGTAGAAGTTGTTGACCTGCGCGATCGGGATGGTGACGCCGCCCAGTTGCACCGGGGCGAAGGGCGCGCCGGTGGCGACCAGCGCCCGGCCGTTCGTCCATTCCAGGATCTCTGCCGGTACGCCTTCGGCGCAGCTGGTCGGGTTCGACAACGGAAACAGGATAGGGCGGGCATTGTTCCGGGCCATGGTTTCGACCACCTCACGGGAAAACAGCCCGGGCTGCGTAGAAACACCGATCAGGATGGTCGGTCGCGCGTTGGTGACGACCTCAAGCAGATTCCAGCTCTTTCCCGGGGAAACCGGCCTGGGCCAGGCCGCGAGCTCTCCCACGTCATGGGCGAATCTCTGCTGGGCCGGGGACAAAGAGGGGTCTTCCGCGCAGACCAGCCCTTCCACGTCCTGCAGAAACAGCCGCTGCTTCCCTTCCTCCTCGTCCAGTCCGTCCTCCCGCATGGCTTGCAGCAGGTATGAGGCGATCCCCGTGCCCGCGCCGCCGGCGCCGACGATGACGACCTTCTGGTCGCGCATGCGCTGGCCGCTCGAGCGCAGCGCCGAGTAGATGGCGCCCAGCACCACGGCCGCGGTGCCCTGGATGTCGTCGTTGAAGGTGCAGAGCTGGTCGCGGTAGCGGTCGAGCAGCGGCCGGGCATGCCGCCGGGCAAAGTCCTCCCATTGCAGCAGCACGTGCGGCATCGTCTCCTTGACCGCCTGGACGAACTCGTCGACAAAAGAGAAATACTCGTCTTCGTCGATACGTTTATGCCGCCACCCGAGATAAAACGGATCGCCGTGCAGCGTAGGGTTGTCAGTGCCCACATCGAGCACGATCGGCAGCGTTCTTGATGGGTGTATGCCGCCCAGCAGGGAGTAGATGGCGAGTTTACCAATTGGTATCCCCATACCCCCTACGCCCTGGTCGCCGATCCCCAGCACCCGCTCCCCATCGGTCACGACGATCACATCCACCTCGCGAAAGGGTCGGCTCTCGAGCATCTGGCGCATCCGCGCGCGCTGCGGCCAGGAGAGGAAAAGCCCACGCGGTTTGGTATAGAGCCGCGAAAACTGCGAGCAGCCGAGCGCCACCGTCGGCGTGTAGAGGATCGGCATCATTTCAGCGGTGTGCGCCTCGACGACCGAGTAAAACAGCACCTCGTTCCGGTCCTGCAGCTGGCGCAGGAAGTTATGCTTGCGCAGATCGTCGGGCTGGTCGCAGTACGCGTGGTACAGGCGCTCGATCTGCTGCTCGCGGGTCACGACGTGCGGAGGCAGCAGGCCGTTCAGCGCGAAGGTATCCCGCAGCTCCTGCGAGAAGCCCGTACCGCGGTTCAGCAGCGGCGTGTTGAGGATCTCCATTCCGCGCAGCGTGGTTGAGACACCCTGGATGGCGCCGCAGGCGTCGACGATCCAGCGAATGTTCTCGTTCAAAGCGATGCTCCCGGCCGAGCCCTATGCCCAGGTTTCCTTAACGCCGTCCAGCTTCCGGTCAAGGTAGGACGCAGCGCTGATGAGCGCAAGATGGGTAAGCCCCTGCGGAAAGTTGCCCAGGTGCTCGCCGCTGCTGCCGAGCTGTTCAGAGTAGAGCCCCAGATGGTTCGCATACCCCAGCATCTTATCGAACAGCAGCCGTGCCTTGTCGAGCTGGCCGGCGCGCGCGAGGCACTCAATCAGCCAGAAGGAGCAGGCGGTAAAGCTGCCTTCCTGCCCCTCCAGGCCATCGAGTCCGGTGCCATAACGCAACACCAGGCTGTCTTCGGTCAGCGTATCCTCAATCCGCTTCAGCGTGGAAAGCCAGCGCGGGTCGGTGGGGCTGATGTAGCGCATCATGGGCATCAGCAGCAGCGCGGCATCGACTGTTTTTTCACCCTTGGCCTGCACGAACGACTGCAGCTCGTCATCCCAGAAGTTCGCGAGGATGTCGTCGTTGATCTTGCGGCGCACCTCGAACCACTCGGCCAGCGGCGCGTCGAGCGACCGCTTCTGCGCCAGGCGGATCACCCGGTCAAAGGCGACCCAGCACATGAGGCGCGAGTGCAGCAGGTGCTTGCGTCCGCCGCGTACCTCCCAGATGCCCTCATCCGGACGCTCCCAGTTCTTCGCCAGCCACTCCATGATTCGGCAGATGCGGCTGAATCCGTCCTTCGAGATGCCCTCCGAGTACTTGTTTGACAGGTAGACGGCATCCATCACCTCTCCGTAGATGTCAAGCTGCAGCTGCTGCCCCGCGCCGTTGCCGATACGGACCGGGCGCGAGCCGCGATACCCGGCCAGGTGTCCCAGCTCCACTTCGTCAAGGTCACTCTCGCCATTGGCGCGGTACATGATGCGGATAGGACCATCGGCAGTATCCATGCCAAGGCCGTAAATGACCCGCTCGCGCATCCATAGGGTGTAGTCGCGCACCTCGCTCGACAGGCCCAGCCGCACCATCGCGTACAGGGCGAATGACGAGTCGCGCAGCCAGGTGTAGCGGTAGTCCCAGTTGCGGCCGCCGCCGAGCTGCTCCGGCAGCCCAAAGGTGACAGCGGCGATCGTGGAGCCGTGCTCCTGCGAGAACAGGAGCTTGAGCACCAGCGCGGACCGGTTGACCATCTCGCGCCAGCGGCCCTTGTACACGGAGTGGCCGATCCAGTCGCGCCAGAACTTCGTCGTCTCCTTGAAGCACTCTTCCACACTTTGTGCTTCCAGCAGCTTCGTCGCGCCGACTTCTTCCTTCTTAAGCGAGCCGAATGCAAACGAAGCGGTCTGCCCGCGCTCCAGCACGAAGTCGGCGAGCGCATCGCCGCCCTCCGTGGTCAACGGAACCGTCGCATGCAGCGCGAGGGAGTCGAAACCTTCACCGTCATAGTGAAAGCAAATCGCATCTTCTTCCTGGCAGGCGCGGTGTGTGCCGCGCGCGTAGTCGAATCGCGGGGCGCAGCGTACGCGAAAACGTACGGTCCCCTTGATGACCCGCACCATGCGGATGATCTGGTGAGCGTAAGCGGATTGCTTTTCCCCGTCGGCGACCGGCATAAAGTCCATAACCTCGGCGACGCCGTCGTCGGAGAGATAGCGGGTCAGCAGGATATTGGTATCCGGCAGGTACATCTGCTTGTAGCGAACGCCTTCCATCTCCGGCTTGATCTCGAAATATCCGCCCTTGTCGGGGTCAAGCAGGGCGGCGAAAACGGTCGGCGAGTCAAACTCCGGAAAACAGAAGAAATCGATCGTGCCACAGACGGAAACCGCCGCGGCTGAGCGCATGTTGCCGATAATTCCGTGATGCTCGATTGCATCGAAGGCGCGCTGTGTCTCGGGCAAAACGTAGCTCCTGGCGCACTGCGGCGCTCCAGAAAGACTAGCCGTTCAAGGCTGAAGTAGGAAAGTAAACCGTGGACGCCGATTCGACTAGCCGAAAAACCGCATCAGCCCCCGTGACGGCAGCTCCGGGGCGACAAACATCAGGCTGCCGCCGGTCACAGCTTCGGCTGCAAGAAACCCGGAGCGTGCCGCGCCCTCCATCGTCGCCGGCCAGCCTGTGTCGGTCCAGTCGCCGGCCAGGAACAGCCCGGGCCATGCGGTCCGGGCACCGGGCCGCCGCGCATCCACCCCCGGGGTGACCGCGAAGGTCGCGCGCACCTCCTTAGTCACCACGGCTTTCAGCAGCTTTGCCTCGCGAACCACCGGGAAAAAGAGCGCCAGCTCCCTGACCGCCAGCTCGACAATCTCAGCCTGCGACATCGGCACCAGCTTTTGCGCGACGCTTACCACCAGTTCCAGGTGGCTCCCGGCCTGCTGATCCGCCTTCGGGTTGAGGCGGTCGCGCTGGTACATCCACTGGATCGTCGTATCGAGCAGTACAGCGTGGGGCAGCTCGGTGATCTCGCGATCGAACCACAGATGGATGCCGACGAGCGGAACATGCTCGAACCGCGCGAGGCCGGCGGCGAGCTGATCGCGGGCCGCGCCTTCCGGCAGCGATGGAACAAGACGCGCAGCTGCCTCGAACGGAAGCGCGACGATCACATCGTCGAACACCTCCGCATCGCCGCGTTCGAGCGTCAACCGCCAGCCCTGGGGCGCCTGTTCGATTGCGTTAACGCCGGTACGCAGGCGCAGCGCGCCTCTATGCGCCTCGATGTAACGCGCGGCGCCCGTGTACATCTCAGAGAGCGGCAGCAGCGGTACACCGATCTGCCCGGCCTCGGCGGAGTTAAGGAACGAGTCGCGCAGCACCTTGCCGGCATAGTGGACGGAGATACGGTCCAGGTCGTCATTGAGCGCGGACTGGAGAATGGGCTCCCAGAAGCGTTTCAGCGCAGTGGGTGTCTGCCCGTGGCGCCGCGCCCAGGCCAGGAAGCTCTCGCCGCCGGGCACGTCCACCGGATAGCCGCCGAAGAACTGCCGCAGTCCGTGCGCGATTGCCCGTTTGTCGGCTGCGGAAAAGCATCGCGCCCGCAGAAACGAGGGTGCGGACTGAAACGGCGCAGGCAGCGCCGTGGGTTGAACGATGCTGCGACGGCCTCCCGGTTCGATATACGTGATCCTGTTCGTCCAGGCCACGTCGCCCTCGCGTCCGACGCGCCGGAAGAGGCTCCGCAGGCTGGTGCAGCAGCCCAGCAGGATGTGCTGGCAGTTATCGATGACCTCGCCCGAGCCCGGGTGTAGGTACGACGAAGCGCGACCGCCCACATACGGGCGTCGCTCGAAAACCGTGACGGCGTAGCCCGACTCAGCAAGCGCGCAGGCCGCGGACAAACCGGCAACCCCAGCGCCGATGACCGCGACCCTGCGACCGCTTGCCTGCGCCGGCGCCGGCGCGGCCTGTGCTGGCCGCCCACCCCGCAGCCGCGCGGCAAACGTCCGGGCGAGCCCGCGCAGCAGCAGCATGATTTTCTCCGCGGCCGGTACGCTGGCCCGGCGCGAAAAGACATCGTAACCGGCAGGCCCGGCGGTGCGGACACGCCCCAGCAGCCGGTGATAGATCGTCATCAGCACCCAGAGCGCGGGTCGGCTTTCGGCATCGATCAGCGGCAGCAGCCGCGTACCCGAGGCGTAAAGCTGCTCCGCACGCTCCGCCTGCTCGGCCAGCATCGCGCGAATCGCAGGCGTCGGCGGCTGTCCGCTGCGGGCTGCAACGGACAGTGACTCCGGCGTCAGACCGTGCTTTGCGAGCTCGTCTACGGCCAAGTACACGCGTCCGCGCTCGGCGTCCTCGCGCACATCGCGCAGAATATTCGTCAGCTGGAACGCTATCCCCAGCTCCTCGGCCAGCTTTTCCGCTTCAGGCGAGCGGTAGCCGAAGATGCGGATGCAGACCAGCCCGACCACCGAGGCGACCAGGTAGCAGTAGCGGCGCAGCGCTTCGAAATCCGCGAAGGTTTCTTCGGCGTCGTGCTCGTGCTTCAGATCGATCGCGGTGCCTTCCACCAGCTGGTCGAGCAGCGCCAGCGGGATACGGAAGCGCACCCGCGCATCGTTGAGCGCGAAGAACACCGGGTCGTCTGTCTTCCCGGTCTCCGCCGCCTGGTGCCAGGCGGCGGTCCAGGCGCCCATGCGGGCACGACGGTCCGCTTTCGTAAGCGCCTCGTCGTCAGAAATATCGTCCGCGTGCCGCATAAAGGCATAAACGGCGCAGATGGCGTTGCGTTTATGCCGGGGCAGCGCGAGAAACGCGAAGTAAAAGTTCTTGGCCTCGCGGCGGGCGATGCCGCGGCAGATCCGGTATGCGGCCTCAACCGTCACGTACGCAGGCCCTTTGGCGCTGTCGTCCGCAGGTACTTGCCGGCCACGGCGCGCAGCAACAGCGCCGCTTTCCGCCGCTTTGAGATGGAAGGCCGCGCCCGCAGTACATCGAACTGCTGCTGTTCGATGGCCCGCAGAATCTCGAGCCCTCCGCGCGAAAACAGGTCGAGGTCAACGGCCAGCTCACGGTCGACCATGCCGATCAGCGGCAGCCCGGCGTTGAACAGCACCCGCGCGTACCCCACTTCATAGCGCAGCAGCTCGCGAACCGCGGCGCTTGCCTGCTTCTGCGCGATGCCCTCCTCGATCATGGCCTCTGACACCTTGAAACGCGCCATATCGGCCTGCGGCAGGTAGATGCGGCCCTTCGCGTGGTCCACGCGAACATCCTGCCAGAAGTTGGCCAGCTGCAGCGCCGTGCAGGTCTGGTCTGAAAGGCGAAAGCGCTCCTCATCCGCAAAACCCGCGAGGTACAGCACCAGGCGGCCCACCGGGTTGGCGGAGTAGCGGCAGTACGCCAGCACGTCCTCAATGGTGGCGAACCGGGTAATGGCCTGGTCCTGCCGAAACGCGGTCAGCAGGTCGGCGAACGGCTCGATCGGGATGCCGCAGGCCCGGATCACCGGCGCAAGCGCGACAAAGACCGGATGCAGGACCTGGCCGCGGTAGCAGGCGTGCAGCTGCTGCTCCCACCAGTCCAGCAGCGCGAGCGACTGCGCCTGGTCGCCCACCTCGTCGCCCAGGTCGTCCGATACCCGGCAGTAGGCATACACCGCGTGAAAGTGCGCCCGCAGACGCTCCGGCAAAAACCAGCTGGCGACGTGGAAGTTCTCGTAGTGCGTCTCCGTCAGCCGCCGACACCACTGCTGCGCTTCGGCCAGCGAGGGCGCCTGCGACGGCGGCCGGTAGGCAGCGGGCAGCGCGGCCCAGCCGCTTGCCAGCAGGGTGTCGCGATCCTGGTCGAGTGGGGCTGTCGTTGCCATCGTTTAAGGAAGAATAACCGTCTTGATGGTGCGCATGCTGCCATCTCGCAAATGGTCGCGGGGGGCCGCGACGCCATCGCCGGCGAGCCTGTTGTTCATCGCCTGGTACAGCGGCACGATGTCGGCGAGGCGTGTACGCCCGGTCAGAAAACGCTCCGCCTGGAAGCGTCCGCCGGCGAGCAGATCGAATGCCTTGCGAACTGTCTGCGGCGTGTGGTGAAAGCTGGCGCGCAGGGTCAGTCCGCTGTAGTGCAGCTGGTTGGTATCGAGTGAAACGCAGGTACCGGCCGGCGGACCGCCGAAGAAGTTCACCGTACCGCCCTTGCGGGCCATATCGACTGCCCAGCCCCAGGTGACCGGCGATGCGACCGCTTCGATGGCAATGTCGACCCCGCGGCCTTCCGCCGTAAGGTCGCGCACAGCGTCAACCGGGCTGGCGCCGCTTTTCGGCAGCAGCAGGGTTTCGGCGGCGCCGAGCGTTGCGGCAATGTGTGCCTGCTCCGCATGTTTGGCTACCGCGATGACGCGCAGCCCGGCCAGCGACGCCGCATGGACGAACAACAGCCCGATGGGCCCGGCGCCGATGACGGCGAGCGTGTTGCCGGGGCGGGCGTTTGACTGCTCGAGGCCCAGCATGACGCAGGCCAGCGGCTCAGTCAGCGCGGCATGCTCAAAGGCGAGCGAGTCCGGCAGCCGCAGCGTATTGCGCGCCGCGATCCGCGCCGGCACCCGTAGGTATTCGGCATAAGCGCCGTTGTTGAACAGCAGGTCGTCGCAGAGGTTCTCCTGCTGGTCGCGGCAAAAGAAGCACGTGCCGCAGGGCGCGGAGTTAAGCGCCACGACGCGGTCACCAGGCTCAAACGGCGCGCCGAAGCCTGCCTCCTCCACAACCCCGGCAATCTCATGCCCGAATGGGACCGGCGGCTGCAGCATGCGGGCGTGATAGCCGCGGCGAAACACCTTGAGGTCCGTGCCGCAGGTGAGCGCCGCGCCGAGCCGCACGATCAGCTCGCCCGGCTCCGGGCATGGCCGCGGAACGGTCTCAAGCCGGAGGTCTTCCTTGCCGTACAGCACGGCCGCCTGCATCGTGGATCCTGCCGCAACACTCATCAAATACGTTCCTGCGGGTTAATGAATATCTTCATGGAGCCGGCCGTCGGATGCGAAGCGATCTCGATGGCCTGGACGGCCTCATCGAGCGGAAAACGGTGCGAAACCAGCCGGGTAAGGTCAAATCCGTTACGATAGCCATCGTAGACCAGTTCCGCCCCTTCTTTCTGTATCTCTACCGACGCACTGTAGGAGCCCACAAGCGATTTCTCGTCCATGCAGATGGCCGCCGGGTCTACCGGTGCCTCCCCGTGCTGGGTCTGGGCAAACAGCAGCACTCGTCCGCCGCATCGCGCGGCGTCCATCGCTACTTTAATCAGCGGGTCGCCGGCCACGGCCAGGATCACCGCATCGGCGCCCCGCCCGTCACTCTGGGCGTGCACCCGCGCCACCACATCCTCATTCCGCGCGTCAATGGGATGGTTCAGCCCGTAAGCCGCGGCAACCGCGTGACGCTCCAGGTAAAGATCGGACGTGAGCACCGTAGCGCCGGAGCGCGCCGCGAGCGCCGCGAGGATGATCCCGATCGGCCCCTGCCCGATGACCAGCACAGTCTCATCAGGCTCCAGCGCCAGGTTCTTAATGGCTTTCAGGCACGTGTTGACCGGCTCAATAAAAGCCGCCTGCTCAAACGGAATACCGTCCGGAATCTTTACCAGTCCGCGCTCGACGATCCAGTCCATGACCCGGACATACTCGGCAAACCCGCCGCCCGAAGGCTCAAACGCCGCAGTCACGCCGACCTTCTTGTAGACCGCGCACTGGGCGAAGGTCTTTTTGCGGCAGTAGTAACAGTGGCCGCACGGGATATGGTGAAACACCATGGCCCGATCGCCGGGCACGAAGCCGGTTACACCCTCGCCCACCGCTACCACCGTGCCGGCAGTCTCATGCCCGAAAACGCGCGGGGCGGAGTGGGAACCCGAGTGGATTTTCTTGAGGTCGGTCCCGCAGATGCCGCAGGCCTCGACCCGCAGCAGCACCTCGCCCGCGCCGATCGCAGGCACCGGCACCTCTTCCACGCGAACATCGTTCACGCCCCGGTACACCGCTGCCCGCATGGTTGCGGGCACCGCCGCTAACAGTTCCCCGGTGACCTCCGCCGCTGATTCCATAACGCTTAGGATAGCAATTTCAACTGCATCAGCGTCACGGGGAGTTCACGCGCCAGCGCCTCGGCTGCCGCCCTGCTGTTGCGCCCCAGCTCAAGCAGCGGCCCAAACGAGCCGGGGCGCAGCAGGGCGTGCAGGGCGAAGGCCACGGTGCGCAGCTGCCCGCCCGCGGTAATGAAGCGGTTGAAGTCCGGCAGTGTGTCCGTGGCGCCGTCTGAAACTCCGCGAAGGCAGACAAAGGCCGCCCCGTGGACACGCGCCAGGCGCCCGACCGTTGCAGCCTCCATATCGACCAGCGCCGCCCCGTACCGCTCCGCCAGCGACCGCTTTTCAGGTTTCAGCGCAACGTGGTCCAATGACACCATGCGGTAGTTGACGGCGGGCACGGTGCGGGGCGTCTCCGCCGCGAAGCGCTCACCGGTGCTGGCGTCAATCACCTCGGCGACGGCATACACCTGTGCCGGCTTGACCGCGCAGGTCAGCGCCCCGGCCCACCCATACGACACCACCGCATCCAGCTCACCGGCAGCCGCGCGCAAGGCTACAAATGAGCGGGTGGCCGCCGCGCCGCCCATGCCCTCGCAGGACGCGTAGCACTCTGCCCCGCCAAGCTGCCCGCAGAAGACCTGGTCGGTACGGGGCCACTCGCGTACCAGCGGCTTCAGCTCGCCCGGGAGCGCCGCGATGATGCCAATGCGCATCATGCCGCAGGCGGCGCGTAACCGTTCGCGCGAAACCAGTCGATCGCCGAGCGCAGCGCAGCGTATACCGGCACGATCTGAAAGCCGAGTTCCCGCTCCGCCTTTGTGGATGCGGCAAACATCTTTTTCTGCCCCATGCGCACGGCCTCGACCGTCGCCCGCGGCTCCCGGCCCCGGATGCGCCCGGTGATCCACTCATCGAAGAAAGCGAACGCTAACGCGACCGGCACCGGGACCTTGTGCTTCGGGGAAGGCAGCCCGGTAATGGCGGACATCTTGTCGAGTATCTGCTTGAGGGTCAGGTTTTCTCCGCCCAGGATGTAGCGCTCGCCGGGTTGTCCACGCTCAAGCGCGGCAACATGCGTTCGCGCGACCTCTTCGGCATCGACCAGGTTAAGCCCTGTGTCCATGTACGCGGGAAAGTTGCCGTTGAGAAAGTCCACGACGATGCGGCCGGTCGGCGTCGGCTTCACATCACCGGAGCCGATAGGCGTGGTGGGATTGAGCGTGATGACATGCTGGCCCGCGCGTCCGGCTTCAAGCGCGACCTGCTCCGCCATGTATTTGGAACGCTTGTAGTGGCCGACCATGTCAGACAGCATCACCGGGCTCTGCTCGTCCACAATGGTGCCGTCCTTTTGAAAACCCATGGTGGCAACGCTCGACGTATACACCGCGCGCGGTACGGCTTCTTCCCGCGCCAGCCGCAGCAGAGCCCGGGTGCCCTCGACATTTGCCGCGTACATCTCCTTCGGGTCGCGCACCCACAGGCGATAGTCCGCGGCCACGTGCATCAGCGCGTCGCAGCCCCGAAGCGCCGAGCGCAGCGACTCCGGCGCGCGCAGGTCGCCCACCACCTGCTCCGCTCCGCTGAGCCCTTCAAGGTTGCGAAGGTTGCTCCCAGCCCGGGTCAGGACGCGCAGCGACGCGCCCTGCCCGGCCAGCGCATGGGCTACGTGCGAACCGAGAAAACCCGTCGCTCCTGTTACGAAGACTTTCATCGTGTGTTCTTCATTGTACGGAGTGCCGCGCGCATCTCACCGAGTGGAGGAACAACATGGATAAGCTCGCGGTGTGGGGACAGTTTGAAGCAAAGCCCGGCAAGGAGAAGGAAGTGGAAGAGTTTCTGAAGTCGGCGTTGCCGATGGCCCAGGCTGAAACCGGAACCACCACCTGGTACGCCCTCAAGATCGGCCCTTCGAAGTACGGCATCTTCGACACATTCGCTGATGATGCGGCGCGCGAAAAGCACTTGTCCGGCGACATCGCCAAGGCCCTGTTCGCGAAGGCCGATGAGTTGTTCGTCCGCTCGCCCGAGATTGATAAGCCGGAAATCCTGGCGGCTAAAGCTCCCGGCGCGTAAGTACGCGTAGCTAAAAGAAAAGCCCACGCTGATGTGGGCTTTTTCACTGTGAGAAAACTTAGTCCAGCTGCTCCGGTTGAATCGCGATGTTCTTTTCGCCTGCCGCTTTCTTCTCGTTGTACTTCTTTACCCAGGCGTCGAAGCTCTTGCCTGCCGCGGTATCCCGGCCGCTGAAGGTAAGCACGGCGATCTCGCGGTACGGCACCGTCAGCTTGGTACGCTCAGTCGCTGGAATGAGCCGCACCGCCGAATCATCAAGCGTGGCCCCTTCTCTGCGATCGAAAACATACCCGCTTAGCACGCGCCCATCGTGCAGCGTCAGCGTCACATCTCCGCGGTAATCAAATGCCTTCTCGAACGCGATCCGCTTTTCCTCGTCCGAGGCGAGCGCCGGAACCCAGCCCTCCAGGTGCTCGCGTTCACGTCCCGCGGCGATTTCTAGCTGGTCTGGCGCAACATGCTCGTCCATGTGCTTGCCGGTAATCTCTTCTGCGCCCGTGGTCTCCATTTAGACAGTTGTCTCCTGTTCGACTTCGGTGTGCTTCCCGGGTGCGGGTGCCCCGATCTGGACCAGCGATCCATGTGCCGGCTTTGCCGGTTCATTCAGCAGGTCCAGAGCGCCGCGGTCCTCATATTTGCTGAACAAGGTCGCCATGGCTGTCTCGGCTAATCCGCGCCATGAAGCAAACGTGTAGTACGCGCCGGATGCCTCGTAGCCTGAGTGCACCATGCAGTTCGCGCACTTGGGGTTGCCGCTCTCGGTGCCGTAGTTGGCCCAGTCGGTCGTGTCGATCAGCTCCTGAAAAGTGTCAGCGTAGCCGTCCTGCAGCAGGTAGCAGGGCTTTTGCCAGCCGAACACCGAGTACGCCGGCATGCCCCAGGGAGTGCAGGTAAACTCGCGCTTGCCCATCAGGAACTCCATGTACATGGGCGATGCATTGAATTTCCAGCTCTTTTTCCGGTTCGACAGGATGGCGCGGAACAGTCGGCGCGAGCGGGCGCGACCGAGGAAGTGCTTCTGGTCCGGCGCTTTCTCATAGGTGTAGCCCGGCGCGACCATCATGCCCTCGACGCCGACCTCCATCAACTCATCGAAGAAAACGCGGACAGAGTTGGGATCGGCGCCGTCGAACAGCGTCGTGTTCGTCGTAACGCGGAACCCCGCGGCCACAGCAGCCTTGATGCCGTCGAGCGCGATATCGTAGCCGCCCTCGCGGCAGACGGAGAAGTCATGGTGCTCGCGCTGACCGTCCAGGTGCACCGAGAAGGACAGGTACTTGCTCGGCTTGAACAGGTGCAGTTTCTCCTTCAGCAGCAGCGCGTTCGTGCACATGTACACGTACTTCTTCCGCGCGATCAGGCCGGCGACGATCTCGTCGATCTGCGGGTGCAGCAGCGGCTCGCCACCGGGGATTGAAACCATCGGCGTACCGGCTTCTTCCACCGCGCGGAAGCACTCCTCAGGCGAAAGCTCCTGCTTGAGGATGTGCGCCGGGTACTGGATTTTGCCGCAGCCGGCACAGGCCAGGTTGCAGCGAAACAGCGGCTCCAGCATGGTGACGAGCGGGAACCGCTTGCGGCCGCTCCAGCGCTGCTTCAGGATGTAGGTGGCCACGGTCCAGGCCTGTGATACCGGTACTGCCATAGGTTTATCCTTTCAGCTACTGAGACTGCTGGCTTTCCAACGCCTTGACCCGAACTTCCAGTTCTGCGATGCACTGCAGGAGTGGAGCGATCCTGGCCTTCACCCGCAACTCTAATATTTCTGCTTCTATCTCTCGGCTTTTCTGCCGGATACTAATGCTTAGTTCCTCGCGTTCTTCATCTGGCCGGCCCAAGATATCTTGGAACGTTAGCGTCTTCAATTCTTCAAAGGGCAACATCGTCATCTCCTGCACGGCTAGTCGTCCCCACGCTCGATCGCGCGTTTGTACGTCGTTAGTGCCAGCAGCGGAAAATAGTCACGATACTGGTGATATGCCAGGTAGAACACTCGCGGAAAGCCTGTTCCAGTGTAGATGGCCTGCCGCTCGCGGCCGTCGCCCGTCGACTCATCCCAGCTGCCCGCCTCCGTCTGCCGGTCAAGCAGCCAGCGGACGCCCTTCGCCACTGAATCCGAGCGTTTGTCGCCCGCCGCCAGCAGCCCCAGGATCGCCCACGCCGTCTGCGAGGGTGTGCTGGTCCCGACTCCGCGGGTATCCGGCTCGTCGTAGCTCAGGCAGCTTTCGCCCCAGCCGCCGTCCGCATTCTGCACCATGCGGATCCACTCGGCTGCCTGCTGAATCTCCGGCTCGTGATTCCACACCCCGATCGCCTCAAGCCCGCGCAGCACCAGGAACGTGCCATACAGGTAATTGACGCCCCATCGGCCAAACCACGAGCCATCCGGCTCCTGCTCGTCGTAGATAAACCTGACTGCCCGCTCGACCCGTTTGTCTGCCCGGGTGTAGCCGTAGATCGACAGCGTTTCTAGCACGCGCCCCGTAATATCAACCGTCGGTGGATCGAGCATCGCGTTGTGATCGGCAAACGGGATGTACTGGAAGATCATCTTGGTGTTGTCTTTATCGAAGGACGCCCAGCCGCCGTTGCGGCACTGCATCGCAAAGATCCAGTCGAGCGCGCGCCGGCTCACATCGTACTGGTAGCGTTCGCGCGGGTTATCCACCTTGTTCAGCGCCAGCAGCACCTGCGCGGTATCGTCCACGTCCGGGTACCACTCATTATTGAACTCGAAATACCAGCCGCCCGGCTCGGTCGAACGCACCTTTTCCGCCCAGTCGCCCTTGTGCCGCACTTCCTTCGACAGCATCCAGTCCACAGCCTTCAACATGCGCGGATCGTTGCGGTCCACGCCGGACTCGCCCAGCGCGAACACCGCCTGCGCGGTATCCCACACCGGCGACATGCACGGCTGCATCCGGAAGGTCGGCTCCGGGCAGTCGTGCGTGCCGTTCGGCTCGTCAATACCCAGCTTTTCAAACTCGTCGAGTGCGCGGATCATCTGCGGGTCGTCCATCGAATAGCCCAGCCAGCGCAGCGCGATGATCGCGTTCAGCATGGCGGGATAGATCGCCCCGAGTCCATCCGACATCTCCAGCCGCTCGAGCATCCACTTCTCCGCCTTTTTCAGCGCGAGGCGACGCAGCGGGCGTATGTGGACCCGCTCAGCCCAATGAGAGATGCGGTCCCACGCGAGGAAGAAGTTACGCCACGAAACCGGTCGCTTGTTGTCCCAGCGAAGGTGCAGGTTCGCGTTCTCGCGTCCGCCGACAAACAGCTCCTCAATCCCCTGCTCCGCCGGGATTTTCTTGAACGGCTTTTTTGCGTAGGCGATCGAAAGCGGCACCAGGATCGCCCGCGACCAGGCGCTGATCTCATAGATATTGAAGTAGCACCAGTTCGGGAACAGCACGATCTCAGGCGGTACTGCCGGCACGGCGTCGTACTCGTACTGACCCATGAAGCACAGGTAGATCTTGGTAAACGTGTTGCACTCGACGACGCCGCCATGTGCCAGGATCCACTCCCGGGCTTTCACCAGCCTCTGCTCATCCTGCGACCAGCCCATTAGCTTGCAGGCAAAGTAACACTTGACCGAAAGCGAGATGTTCGACGGTCCACCCGGATAGATCGACCAGCCGCCGTCTTCATTCTGGTACCGCAGCATCTCGGTAAGCGCCCGCTGCAAACGGCCGGGGTCGCCGGTCCCGAGCAGCATGTGCCCGAAGATGTAATCGGCTTCGAGCATCGAATCGGCTTCGAGCTCGCCGCACCAGTACCCTTCCGGATGCTGCTTGGCGAAGATCGCATCGCGGACGCGCTCTACCGCGGCCTGCACCCGGTCGAGTGCGACGTCAAGCCTTCCGAACCTGAGCTTCGCGCCCTGCTCGCCGAATTGGTCCTGAACTGTGCTCATGCGCCCTTTATTGGATGGCGCGTGAACGCGCCCGGACTCTACAACGGTGAAACTGCCCGTTCACTAAGCAGTCACTCCGGTAGATGCCTGCGCGGCCTGGGCAATCTCCGGCGGCAGTCCGAATCGCACATTCTCCGGCATCACCTCGACCTCCTGCACATCGCCGTAGCCACGGCTCGACAGGAACTCGACCACGCCCTGCACCAGGACCTCCGGCGCGGAAGCACCGGCCGTTACCGCCACAGCCCGCACGCCCTCCAGCCACTCCGGGCGAATATCCTCAGCCTTATCGATCAGGTAGCTGCTGGTGCTCAGGTTCTGCGAGACCTCGACCAGGCGGTTCGAGTTCGACGAGTTCGTCGAACCGACCACCAGCACCAGGTCAGCCTGGTGCGCGACATTTTTCACGGCGACCTGCCGGTTTTCAGTGGCGTAGCAGATGTCCTGCGAGTGCGGGCCAGCGATATTGGGGTACTTTTCCTTGAGCGCCTGGATAATATCCCGCGCCTCATCGAGCGAGAGGGTCGTCTGCGTCAGGTAAGCAACACGGTTCGCATCCGGCACCTCGAGCGCCTGCACCTCTTCCACCGTCGAAACAACCTGGGTCACATCCGGCGCCTCGCCCAGCGTGCCTTCGATTTCATCGTGGTCGCGGTGGCCGATCAGCACCAGCGAGTAGCCCTGCTTCGCGAACTTGATCGCCTCCACATGGACTTTCGTGACCAGCGGGCAGGTCGCGTCAATCACCTTGAGCTTGCGCTGCTTCGAGTCCGAGCGCACCGCCGGGGAGACCCCATGGGCCGAGTAGATGACCCGTGCACCCTCCGGCACCTCGGAAATATCTTCAACGAAGATTGCACCTTTTGCCGCCAGCTCATTGACAACAAAGCTGTTATGCACAATCTCCTTGCGCACGTAGATCGGTGCGCCGAAGGTCTCGAGCGCGATGTTTACAATGTCAATCGCGCGAACGACGCCGGCGCAGAAACCGCGCGGCTTGAGCAGCAGAATCTGCTTGGCGCCGGGAGTGCGGGGAGGAGAGAGGCTGATCTGGACTGTGGTTGTCACGTTCGAAGTATACCGCGCGGCGCTTCAAAGGTATTGTCCTTTGCACAACCGTGGGTGCATCGTTGGGAGATGAACCAGCTACAATCCAGCCAGAATGCACGCTGACGAGCAGTGAGGAACATGGCCGTGCCCACCTCCATTGAGCAATACCTCAACACCAGCTATCGCCCGGATGTCGAGTTTATTGAGGGCGATCTCAGGGAACGGTCAGCGACTCCATGGAGTCACTCTCGGCTTCTGACTCTCGCAGGCTCCTGGTTCGGCCAGCACGAGGAGGAATGGGACATACTGACCGGCCTGAATGCGCGCATTCGCGTTTCGTTATCACGGGTACGCCTGACCGACCTGGTAATCGTCGTTCCCGCAGCTTATCCACCTGCGCTCGTGGAGCCGCCGCTGATCGTAATTGAAGTTCTCGCAGAGAACGATAGCAATGCTGAAGTTGAACAGCGCGTGTTGGATTATCAGCTAATGGGCATTAGGAACGTCTGGATTATTAATTCAAAAATTGGGCATGGACAGGTATTTTGCGCCAAGACTCGAAAGTATGTGTCGCGATTGACTGTTGAAAACAGCCCAATTTACCTGGATGCTACTCGCTTATGCGCACGAATGAAGAGCGGTAGATTTTAACAATTACGAGTGGGAATAGAGGTCTAACTGGCCAGCTTTTTTAAGATCCTTGTATGCACGCTCATAGGACTTCTTCTCGCGGGGATCGAGCTTGTGTATATCGATGTAACCGGTCATAGCTCGCGCATTAGATGGGCAAGCCTTGAAATCTCTTTGATGCGCTACAAACTCGTTAGCGGTCGCAATAGCCTTCTCTTCGTCCGTCGGACATCCGCCCTTCTCCCCATCTGGGGACTGCCATTCTGCGCCTGGATGTGCAGCGCAATATTTTTTTATGCTTTTATTGAAGGCATGCCTTTGCATGGCAACCCCGAGCCCTTGACCAATTGCAGCGCCAGCTTGTTGCCCTTGTTCGTACGCGCGCTGTTGCTGAGCACTGTAATCTGTAGTATTGCTGGTGCAATTAGCCGTATTTCCGTATGTAGTGCAATTTGTGCTTGTTGTCTGCTGCCCTAGCAGGGAAGATGTGCACCCCAGAAAAATCGCAATGACGGTTCTCGATAAAAGTAAGTGTTCAAGTTTCAAGATCTTCCCTGCTTTCGTTGAGCAGTTTATAAATAGCTACTCATTACTGTAGCTTTGAACAGCTTTACCCACACCCTCGCCTAGATAGAGATTCTGCAAGATACGTGACGCTCGTAACTTTCCACTTGTGAAGTGTTGTGTCATGCGGCTTATCTTCAAAACAGCAATAGCCATCGTTACCGGCTACTCGCCAGCATCTGCTCCGCGTGCTTCCGGCTGGTCTCCGTCACTGTCGCGCCTGAGATCATGCGCGCCAGCTCTTCGGTTCGCTCCCCTGCCGTAAGCAGCCGTACGCTCGTCGCCGTGCGCGCCTGCTTCTCACGCTTTTCGATCAGGAAGTGCTGGTCGGCGAATGCGGCGATCTGCGGCAGGTGCGTGACGCACAGCACCTGCTGCGTTTTTGACAGGGCCTTCAGCTTTTGACCTACTGCCTCCGCCGCGCGGCCGCCGATGCCAATATCGATCTCGTCAAACACCAGTGTCCGCGGCATCGGCGCCTTCTTCCTGCCTTTCGCGCTTGCGCCCTCTTCCACGCTCACCTTCAGCGCGAGCAGCACCCGCGACATCTCGCCGCCCGATGCCACCTCGCTCAGCGCCTTGAGCGGCTCGCCGGCGTTCGTTGCGATCCGGCACAGCACCGCGTCCCAGCCGTGCGCCTGCCAGCCTGCCTGCTCCTGCCTCGGCACGACGGACACCTCAAACCGCACGCGCATCGCCAGGTCGTTGATCTGTCTCTCGGCCAGCTTGCTCAGCCGGGCCGCCGCTGCCGTTCGGTCCGCCGACAAGGCTCCAGCGGCCGCCGCGTACTGCTTCTCAGCCGCCGACAGGTCCACGCGCAGCTGCTTCACCAGCTCGTCCCGGTTCTCGATCTCGGCGATCTTGCCCGCGACCTGCTCGCCGTACGCGATCACCTCGGCCAGCGTCGAGCCGTACTTGCGCTTTAACCGGTCCAGCGCGGCCAGGCGGTCCTCGATGTCCTCCAGCCGGTCGGGCGAGCTTTGCACGGTTTCCGCGTAGTCCCTTACGGTCGCTGAAACATCGCCGACCGTGGCCCGTGCCTCCACCAATTGCGACACCTGCTCGTGAAAGCGCTCGTCGTACCGCGCCAGCTCCTCGACCTGCTTTAGGGCGGCGGCCAGCGCCGTCTCCGCTGACGCCGAGCCCTCGTACAGCAGCTCATGCGCGCTCAGCGAGGCGGCCAGCAGTTTTTCAGAGTTGGCAAGCACCCGGCGCTCGGTTTCGAGCCGTGTGTCTTCGTCCTCGATCGGCGAAACGGTCGTGATTTCCTTGTGCTGGAAAGTCCAGAGGTCCAGCGCCCGCAGGCGATCCTGCTCCTCCTGCTCCAGCGCGCGCAGCTTAGCCTGCACCCCGCGCCAGTGCCGGTATGCCGTCCCGACTGCCTCGCCTGAGAGCCCGGCGTAGCGGTCCAGCAAGCTGCGCTGCTGCGTCTCGTCAAAGTCGCCGCCGGTCTCGCTCTGCGCGTGTACCAGGGCCAGCTCCGGCGCCAGCTGCCGCAGCACGCCCACGGTCGCCGGTTGGTTGTTGACGAAAACGCGGCCCTTGCCGGTGGCCAGCACCTCGCGCCGCAGGATCACCTCGTTGCCCTGCGGGTCGAGCCCATTTTCTTCCAAGACCTGCTCGGCTCCCGGGGTGCCTTCAAATACGCAGGCGACCACCGCGCGCTCCGCCCCGTGGCGCACGATATCGCTCGAGGCCTTCTCGCCCATCAGCAGCGCCAGCGCATCGACGAGGATGGACTTGCCCGCACCGGTCTCGCCGGTCAGCAGGTTCAACCCGGGGCCGAACGTGGCGATCGCGTGGTCGATAACGGCATAGTTTTCAGCGCGCAGCTCGAGCAGCATGGGGGTTCCTGTACGGGAGGATAGCAGCCCTGCCCCGGCGCTCCTGCTCTCTTCCGTAATCGGGAAAGCGTCTTATTACGTATGTACGCTGACAACTTGGATTGCGGGCCGGGCGTCTGCTAACGTGGACGCGGGCGAACATTACACGAATGACACATTTTCTTACCCTTGCCGTACTCCTTTTCCAGGCCGATCCGGATGCTGGAGCTTCCGCACCGCCGCCGGTCGCAGCGCATGGCTCCGCCATTGCTGAAATGGTCACGAACTCCGGCCCGGTCGCGCTGGCAGTGCTGGGCGTCCTGCTGCTGGGTAGCCTGTACTCTTGGGCCATTATCCTCGGCAAGCTCAGTACCTTCCGTAAGGCGCGGGCGCAGGGCCTTCGTTTTCTGCGCGCGTTTCGCAAAGCGCAGCGCCTGCAGGAGATTGCAACCGTCAGCGAGCAGTTCAAGCCTTCGCCCCTGGTCTCTGTTTTCGACGAGGTGTACGAGACCTACCGCCGGCAGACCGGCGGCGGCGGACCTCCGCGCAACATTACCGCGCTGGAGCGCTCAGCGCAGACTGCCTCGAGCGAATCGCTCACCATCCTTGAGCACCGGCTTACCTGGCTCGCCACCATCGGCTCCATCTCGACCTACGTCGGACTGTTCGGCACCATCATGGGCATTGTCGACGCTTTCCACGGGCTCGGCACAGCGGGTGCGGCGACGCTGCGGGCGGTGGCCCCGGGCGTGTCTGAGGCCCTGATCACGACCGCCGCGGGCCTGCTGGTCGCGGTCCCGGCCGTGATTGCCTACAACCAGTTCACCGCGAGGGTCCGCGAGTTCGGCGCACGCAACGACGACTTTGCGCGTGAGCTGCTGAACTCGCTCGAAGAGGTACAGCTGCGGCCGACGCAGGATCCCCGTCAGGCCGGAAACGACCCTCGCCAGGTGGAAACCGACCCTCGTCAGCAGGAGACGACAGAACGGGAGCGCGCCCGTGGCATTCACAACTAGGGAAGGCCACACCAGCACATCGCTGGCCGAGATCAACGTCGTCCCGCTGGTCGATGTGGTGCTGGTGCTGCTCGTGATTTTTATGCTCACCGCGCCGGTGCTCCAGTCGGGCATCGACGTCTCGGTACCGAAAACCCACACCGTCAAAGAGGTAACGGAGCAGCGGGCCGTCGTCACGATCGACCGCCAGCAGCGCGTCTTCCTGGGCGATGCGCCGGTCAACCTGGCCGAGCTGCCCGACAAGCTGCGTAAGCCGGACACCGACCCCGCGCACCAGGTCATTTACCTGCGCGCCGACGAGAAAGTGCCGTTCGGCGCTTTCGCTTCCGTCATGGACGCGGTCAAACAGGCGGGTATCACGAACATCAGTATCGTGACCCAGCCCATCGAGCAGAAATAAATGGCACTGCGCGCACTCCAGCCCGGCAATGGCGAGCCCTCTTTCGACCAGGATCCGTTCAAAAAGCCCGCGCTCGGCTCGCTGGTGCTGCACGCCGCCATCTTCGGCTCGCTGCTGCTGTATGCGGTGATCGTGGCGCACATCCACGGCAACTCCTGGGGCAACCACAGCGATACGCAGGGCGCGATCCAGGCGACGATGGTGAGCTCCGCACCGGCCATTCCCCTGCCGCAGGACCAGAAGCCGAGCGATCAGGTGCTGGCCACGCAGACACCGAGCCCCGCGCCCGCGCCGCCTGCGCCGCCAACACCTGCCGCGCAGCCGCTGGACTCGATTCCGATCCCGCTGAAGCAGCCGCCCAAAGTAAAGCTGGAACAAAAGAAACAGGTCGAGCAGCAGAAGCCCGTCAAGGCTCCTGTGCAGCATGTGCCGCTGGTACCCGCGCCGCTGCACCCGGAGCAGGTGCGCCCCACCAATCGCGCGAATTACGGCGAAGCCGCGCCGGCCGCCGTGCCGCGCTCCATGGCGCAGGCTACCCCGGCCGCGCAGGTCAATGTGCAGGGGGGTAACTTTGGGGCAATGTTTCCGTGGTATGTGGACAAAATCAAGCGCATGACAGCGCAGAATTGGTACAAGCAGGAGGTGGACCCGGGTACGCCGAACGGTGCGCGGGTATACCTGACATTTGTGGTGCATCGCGACGGCTCGCCCAGCGAAGTCCGTGTGCAGCAGACGAGCGGTTCGCCGACGCTCGACAGCTCCTGCACGCGGGCCGTGCAGCGGGTTGACACGTATGGTCCACTGCCGCCGCAGTACAGCGGTTCAACACTTTTGGTGCAGTACTATTGTGAGCAGTCGGGGCGATAGATGAACAGGACTTCGACGCAGGTCAAAAGAATGAAAAACATGCACACGTTTTCGCTGGGCGCGGCATGCGCCACGCTGTTTTGCTTTGGAACTGCCTCTTCCGCGCATGCGCAGGACTGGGTCAAGACCGGCACCAACCTCGGGGCGCAGCGCATCCGCATTGCCGCCGCCAACTTTAAGGCCGGCACAGTAAGCCCGCAGGAGAGCACGCTCAAGCAGGTGTTCGACCAGACCCTGTTCAGCGATCTGCAGAACGCGGGCATCTTCGACATGGTTTCGAAGAGCATGGCGCCGCCGCTGATGCCGGGCTCGCAGAGCGATGTGCAGCTGGCCGCATGGTCGGCCGCGCCGTCGAATGCCGAAATGCTCGCCTTCGGCACCTTCTCGGTGAATGGAGGACAGGTCGCCGTTACCGGCTTCCTGGACGACACGAAGAACCCGCAGACCCCGCAGGTGCTGGGCAAGCAGTACGCCGATACGGCGTCCGAAGCAAGCGCGCGACACATCGCGCACCGCTTCGCCGACGAGATCATCGAGCGGCTGGGCGGGCTGCCCGGCATTGCCGAAACCTCCATCGTCTACGTCACCGCGCACAGCGGGAACAAGGAGATTATGGAGATGGACTATGACGGGCAGGATACCCGGCAGATTACCCATCTCAGCACCGTTTCGCTCTCACCGCACATTTCGCCTGATAATTCAAAGATCGCCTTCTCCTCGCTCGGCAAGCAGGGCTGGTCAATCAAGATGTACTCGCTTGAGCTGAACCGGGCGGTCGCCTTCAATTCGCCTTCGGGCACGACGCTCTCCCCTGCCTGGAACAGCAACGGCTCGCGCCTTGCATTCTCCTCGGACCGCCCGGCCGGCGACTCCGAGATTTACACCGCCGACGCAAGCGGCGGCGATGTGCGCCGGGTGACCAATTTTCGCGGCCCCGACGTTTCGCCCTGCTGGAACCCGAAGACGAACGCACAGATTGCCTGGGTGAGCGGCCGAACCGGCCTGCCGCAGATTTACATCATGGACTCCGACGGCGCGAACGTGCAGCGCATGACTGATGGCGGCTACGCCACGTCGCCCTCCTGGTCGCCCAACGGGCAGTTCCTGGCATTTGCCTGGAACCGCAAGTACGGCCCCGGCGCGCCCGGCGGACAGGACATCTACATCATGGACGTCGCGAGCCACCGCTGGATCCAGCTGACGCATGACGCCGGCCGCAATGATTTCCCCACCTGGTCGCCCGACGGACGCCACATCGCTTTTCAGCGGGAAGGCGCCGGCGGCTCGCAGATATGGACCATGCTGGCCGATGGAACAGAGCAGCAGGCTTTGACCCACGGCGGCAGCTTTTCGCAACCGAACTGGAGCTCGAAATAAGACGGGAACCACCCGCCGTGTAACGGAAACACTACTGCAACTGCCAAGGAGAACGCCGTGCCTACACTCGCTCGCCGCACCACCAGGGTCTCTGTCTCAATGCTCGGATTTGCCGCACTGCTGACCGTAGCAGGCTGCCATAAGAAAGCCGCGCCGCCACCGCCGCCACCGCCCGCGATGAGCTCTACAGCCCCGACCGCAGACATCACGGCGACCCCTTCGGCGATCAGCCCCGGCGACAGCACCGTGCTGACCTGGCATACGAGCGGGGCGACCGATGTCTCGATCGAGGGCATGGGCGCAGTTGCTACCGCAGGCACGCAGACCGTTAAACCCACCGAATCCATGAACTACCACCTGGTGGCTCGCGGCGATGGCGGCACGGCGGATGCGACGGCGCGGGTCACGGTCGGCGCCGCCAACACCGGGGCCAATAACAACGTGAACGAAGGCGATATCGACGACGCGGCTTTCCACCAGAACGTCAAGGACGTGTTTTTCGACTACGACAGCTACGACGTGAACCAGCCTTCGCAGGCCATCATCACGCAGGATGCTGCCTTCCTGAACCAGCACCAAGGAATCAAGATCGTGCTGGGCGGGTACTGCGATGAACGCGGCTCGACCGAATACAACCTCGCGCTCGGCGAAAATCGCGCCAACGCGGCCAAGCAGGCGCTGGTCGCGGCAGGCGTTCCGGCGGACCGTATCCGTACCGTCAGCTACGGCAAGGAAAAGCAGTTCTGCGCGGAACTGGACGAGAGCTGCTATCAGCAGAACCGTCGCGCCCAGTTCACTGTAGATCGGTAGATCGGTAGATTGATCGCCGATTGAGAGAAAGCCGGACCGCTGTCAACAGCGACCCGGCTTTGGATTGGTTGAGTTTTGGGTTTGCTGAACTGTTTGGCTATTCCCCAGGTGAAAAGCAGGAGAACGAGGAGTGCTCGCTGCGAACTATTTATCTCGCGCCAGAACGACGAGAACGACGACTAACGCAGTGATACTGACGACGATCAGGCCAATCAACGGCCCTTGGGTAGACTTTGAAATCCCGAAAGCCGGCTGGTCTTCGTATGAGTCTTTAGGCATGGTTTTCTCCGGTATTGGTTGCTACGATGCTTCGGCTGGAGCGCGGCTGCGGATGCCGGAACACCTCCGTACGACAGGATGAAGGAACCTGGCGATGCACGGGTATCCAGGGAGCATGCTTCAAGGCTCTCGCTGCACACAAGAGGCTGCTGCCTGCTATCGTGAAGTTATTGTGGCGGTCGCCGCTTTCAGGGGACAAGCCCTGCGCAAGCCAAGCTGAAGGCCGGCTTACCGGCTACTTGTACGCCGGCAACGTTTCACAAGAACGTGGTTGGGCGTCAAAGGAGATTCGCTTCATGCGGAAGACATTGATACCGGCGGCTGCCCTGCTCGGTTTCGTTCTGTTTGTGCCTGCTCAGCCGGCCCATGCCGTCTCGAAAGAGATCATCCAGCTGCAGACGCAGGTGCAGTCTCTGCAGGACATGCTGAACCAGTTGCAGCGCTCCAACTCCGAGCAGTTAGGCGTGCTGCAGCACCTTATCGAGCAGTCGAACGACAATATGAACCGCGTGACCCAGCAGATGACCGCCCTGTCCGCGAAGGTCGATGCCGAAGGGCAGAACAATCCGCTTTCCGGCCAGATCCAGAGCATGAACGACTCAGTGGACGAGCTGAAAACGCGGCTGGCCCGTATCGACACGACGCTCACAGGTATGCAGAGCCAGCTGGGAAATGTGAACGCGCCGCCCGCCGGGGGCAGCCCCGCCCCGCAATCCCAGCCGCAGCAACAGCAGCCGGATGGGAACGGCCAGCAGCAGGGCGCTCCTCCAGCCGGCGGCGGGACCAGTGTGCCGCTCACCGGCGCCCCGCAGGACACCACACCGCCGCCGCAGGGCGGTCCCCAGCCCCAGGCCTCAGCACAGGCGCCGCCGGTCGACCAGCTGTACCAGAGCGCTGTTCGCGATTACAACAGCGCCAAGTATGACCTCGCGACCAGCGAGTTTGCCGATGTGGTCAAGTACTACCCGCAGAACAACCTTGCTGGCAATGCGTCGTTTTACCTGGGCGAAGTAGCCTACCGCCAGGGACTTTACCCGGCGGCGATCCGGAATTATGACGTCGTTCTGGAGCAGTTCGCCGGCAGCAGCAAGACACCGGCAGCGCAGCTGCGCAAGGGCGAGGCAGAGCTGGCAAGCTCGCAGCGGGACGCCGGGGTTCAGGATCTGCGCTCACTGGTCCAGCGCTACCCAACCTCGCCCGAAGGCGCCCAGGCGCGCAGCCTGCTGAATGGCATGGGCGTGCGCCTGTCCGCCAACAAGCCCAGCCCATACCATCAGTAAGAGCCTGCCAGTCGCAGTCCCGCCCCGGAGAGGAAAGAGATGGCCGCTCAAACGCAAATTGGGATTGACGAATACCTGGCGACCAGCTACCGCCCGGACCGCGAGTACATCGAAGGCGAACTGCAGGAGCGGCACGTGGGCAAGTGGGAACACGCACGAATGCAGTGGCTGCTGGTAGCCTGGTTTGCTCAACGTGAAGTTGAGTGGGCCGTCATGGGTTCGACCGAACAGAGAACCCGGGTCGCGGAGTCTCGCGTACGCATACCGGATCTGGTCATCGTGGCAGCCGGCCGCCAGCCCGATGTCCTCGAACAGCCGCCGCTTCTGGTCGTCGAAATCCTGTCTCCGGACGATACCTACTCTGATACGCAAAAACGGGCGAGCGACTACCGCACCATGGGCGTCGAAACCGTGTGGATCATCGACCCTGCGACAAGGAGCGGACGCATGTGCCGACAGGACAGCTGGATCGAGCAGGAACGGCTGACCGTCCCGGGAACGCCCATCTACGTCGAACTGTCCGAACTGTTCCGGTTTCTGGACCAGCCGCTTCCGTAATCGACCTGAACCAGCCGGAGAAGCATGTTCGCCATAGGTGTAAGCCTATGCGCTAGACTTCGCGCGGCTTTTCCGTAAGAGCCTGTTCACGATCTAGTTACTAGCGGAGCCAAGGGATTGGAGGGGCACTTTCTCGATGATGAAAATGGTTTACGGAAGCGACGTAATCCCGCTGTTCGTCTGCTTTCGCGTGACACTGTGGTCCTTCGCGGCGGGCGAAGTGCTCTGTCGTTAGTCACACGATAGAGGACCTCGGATCAAGGAGCCTCGGTCTTCCGTTTAGGCGCGCTAAGAAGCTCAACCACGGTGGCATCACTGCCGTAAAGTGATCCCACTGTCCTGGAGTTAGATCGCTCGTAGCTTCGTGAGGCATCTCTTCCTCAAGATGAAGAAGGTTAAACCCGGAATCGACCAAGCCGTTCAGCAGGGTGCTGAGTAGCTGACGATATTCGCGTGGACCGTTCGGTCTTACGACGGAAAAATCGGTTGGAAATACCCATGCCTCGTCTTTGTATTCCAGCTCTTCACCTTGTTTGTAAAGTCGGTTCACTTCATAAGCATGGCCATTCCAAGAGTGAGTGCCTATTCCAGCGGCAAACGGGTTCGCTGCCCAAAATGAATAGAGACCCCTTCCCGAAGAATGCGAGCAATCCCAACAAAGACCTCCAGACAGTCTGGTACAAAATTCAGAGAGTATGGCTGGGCGACGATGTCGAAAGACTCAGGCCTAAATCCGCTCAGGTCCTCATGTCTCCTTGGAAAACTGCTACAGAGTAGCCATAGTGCTGGGCAGCTTCCAGATCGCGCTTCAGCTGGCCTTCAGAGAGATCGAACACCGCCACGCGAGCTCCATTGAGTGCGAACGCGACTGCCTGCTGTCCCCCGCCTCCAGCCAAACAGAGAACATCTTTGCCACTTAAGTTGCCGAACTGTCCGGAGGGGTCTACGCGCCGAAGGGCGGACTCCTTTGTTTCCTTGAGCCACGGGCGGCTAAAAGGGCGTCAGCCTTGACCAGCATTTCCCAACGCTCTTTGTTGAAGCGGTATACAGAATCCATTCGAGCCCTGTCTCTGACCAATGTTATTCGCTACAACAAATCGCGGATTCCAGCCAACCAGTGAGCGCTGCCTGGTCAAAGATGTGGTGGATGTACTTGGCTTCGGGCTGGTCCACGCGTCAGCCGGTCTCAGGTCTCCATAAACGCGCTTGGTGGAAGTTGGCTGCGCTCGGCTTTAGGGCGTTAGCGTACAGTTTTGACGTTTGGTGTCGTGACTCCAAGCTGGGGAATCAACACAACCGCGAAAATGCGCGAAGATCCCGTCTACATCGCAGGCGGCGCAAAGTCCCGCAGATCTGTAACCGTCTTGGCATCCATCTGCTGTAGCACCGCAACCATCAGCTCCACCATACGGTCGAAGTCTCCGCGGTTCACAATGCCGTTGTGCGAGTGGGTGTACCGCACCGGGACCACGAAATTGAGCGTCGGCACCCCGCCATTGCTCTCCTGGATCGCGGACGAATCATCCCCGTAACCCTGCACCAGGTCCTGCTGTAGCGGAATGCCCTTGTCCGCGGCAGTCTTCTTCACCAGCGCGACCAGCTTGCGGTTGGGCAGCGCGCTCGTATCGTAGAGAAAAATCCCCGGTCCCGCACCGAGCTTTACCTGCGTCTCGTCCGGGTGGCCCAGGAACACGTCCCCGGTGATCCCGCCCTCGATCGCTAGCCCGATATCCGGCTTCACCACATCCGCCGCCGACTTCGCGCCGCGCAGCCCGATCTCTTCCTGCGTTGTTGCGACAAAGAAGATTTGGTTCGGGTGCGGCAGCTTTGCAATGCGCTGCATGGCTTCGAGCAGCACAGCGCAGCCGATCCGGTCGTCCCACGCCTTACCCAGGTAGTTCTCCGTCCCGTTCAACACCAGGAAGGGCGAGTCCGGCACGACCGGGTCGCCCGGCTCGATACCCATCGCCGCAGCCGACGCGGCATCCTTCGCGCCGATGTCCAGGTACACACTGTCGCGCGGGAACACCTTCGTGCGCTCCTCCGGCGTGATCACGTGGATGTCGCGGATCCCTGTCGCGGCGTGCACCGGCCCTTTGCTGCCGAGGATGATCCAGCGCTGGTCCACCAGCGCCTGGTCCAGCCAGCCGCCCAGCATCTGCATTGTCAACGTGCCGTTCGGCGCGATACGCCGCACCATGCCGCCGAGCTCGTCCATGTGCGCGTCGACCATGATGCGCGGGCCCGTGCTGCCGACCTGCGCGATCACCGAGCCCATGCCGTCATAGCTCAGCTTCGTCGCGAGCGGCTGCATGATCGGCACCATGATCGCGCGCACCGGCCCCTCAGCGCCCGGCGGCCCCGGCGCATCCGATAGTTGCTGCAGCAGGTGAACCGTAGGGTCAGAGGAGGCAGGCGCACCCTGCGCCAGTGCCGCCGTGGAAGCACACGCACACATACCGAATACAGTTGCTGTTACAAATAAAGACTTCACTGCGCTCCTCCGCTGTTCCCCTGCTTCGCTCCGGTAAAAACAACCTTGGGCAGCATGGCATGCACGCCCACATTCCCGTCCACCAATTGCGTAATATCCAGGTCGACCGCCACGCTTGAAAGCTGGTACGCCTGGTCGCGCGTCAAATGCTTCTCCGTTTCAAGAAATGCGAGCATGTTATGCAGCGCCATCTCCGTCGCCTTGTTCAGGTCCGGGCTAAAGCCCATCGTGATGTACGCCTGCGGCGTCTCGGCCATCGGCCACAACAGGTGACGGTCCTTGTGCACCACGAACCGAAACGTTCCGGTCAGCATCGTTTCCATTGCCGTGATGTCGACCTCGCCATTGCCCTGCCCGGCATGTCCATCGCCTGCTTCGAAGAGCGCCCCTTTCGCATGCACAGGCAGAAACAACGTCGTGCCCGCGACCAGTTCCTTGTTATCCATGTTGCCGCCGTGCATCCAGGGCGGCGCGCTGTTGTAGCGGCCTGCCGACTCCGGCGGCGCATCGCCCATCGAGCCGAAGAACGGGTGCAGCGGCACCTCGATGCCCGGCGCGAACTCCGCAACCATGCGCGCACGGTCCAGTGGAATCTTCGTCATGATGCCGTACGGATACTCGTCCGGCAGGTAGCCGCGCCCGGCGCCGAAGCCATTGCACGCCCACGGCACATCGATGTCGATCTTCTGGATGTCGACCTCCAGCACATCGCCCGGTTCGGCGCCGTCGATCGCAATGGGCCCGGTCAGGATGTGGCCACCCGGACCTTTGTCCACGTTTTTGGCTGAGTAAATGGCGGTAACCGACGGCGGAATCTCGTTCGCCGGCACCCCCATTTTCAGGAGCCGCTCAGGGTCGCCGCAGGTTGAAAGCGTGTGGACCGTAACGCTGTCACCATCCTTGACGGTGAGCACCGGTTTCGCATGGGCCCAGTAGTAGCCCCATGCAATGGTGGACGGGGTGGCGTCGAGCGTCTGCTGGGCCGGTGCGGCAGCGGCAAACACCAGCAGGGCTGTGACGGAGAGAATGGAGAAACGCATGCAAGCATGTATACCAAGCTCCAGGCCCAACGCCCAGAAGAACTTTTATTTCAATGCGGTCGAGGAACTAACCGCGCCTGGGTCCGTCTGTATCTCTGGCCATTTCACCCTCGGCCTTCGTACCGGGAGCCATTCCATGCCGCTCGCCCGTTCGCTCCGCGCGTTCTGCGCCCTTCTGTTTGTCACTGCTACGGTCTATGCCCAATCGACCCGGTCGCCGTATACGCTCAGCGCCAATGCACGGCTTGTCATCACGGATGTCTCGGTAACCGACAGCAAGGGCGCACCTGTCCGGGGACTCAAGCAGGCAGATTTCCAGATCGCCGAGGACGGCAAGCCGCAGGTGATCCAGGCATTTGACGAGCAGCAGCAGCGCACCACCTCTCTCCCCATGGACGCATCCGTACCGCAGGGCGTCTACTCGAACATCGCGCTCGGCGACCTGCCGAAGACCACGAACGTTCTGCTGATTGACTCCTTCAACTCCGACGTTATCGACCAGATGTACCTGCGGATCCAGCTGAGAAGAACGACGCGAGCTCGAATATGAGCGGCGGCCGGCTGGCACAGGCAAATACTGATATCGACACGCTGGCAGCCGGAGGAAAGCTCGCGCGGACTCGCGATACCACGACATCGGACAGCCTGACGGATTACAGCAAACCGGGGCCTTCGCAGTCGAGCATCCTGTTTGAAGCGCGCATCGTGCCCGCCGCGCAGGTACCCGGCTGGCAGGTGCTGCCGCCCGCCCGCGACCGCAAAGGCAAGGTCGTCGGCGATGCGCGCGACCAGCCGTTCGTGATCGAGTACGCCGCGCTCTCGAAAGAGACCTGAGCTTTAGCCCGACGGCCGGCGGCAAGCAGCATGCGGAACTGCTCGCCGCCGCCATGGCGTACACCGAGACCGGCGAGGTGGTCGACACCTCTATCGACAGGGTAGAGCTCAACTTCACGCCGGAGCAGCTGCAGGTCGCGAACCGCGTCGGCACACCGCTGCGCCAGCAGATTCGCCTGCCAAAGGGCAGCGTGTTCGTATCGCTGTCGCTGATCGACAACCTGACCGGCCGCACCGGATCGCTTGAAATACCGTTCACCGCACCCCATCCGTAGGCGGAGTCACTACACTGGGAGCAGCATGTCTCGCCTCCTCGCCACACTCGTCCTTCTTTTCTGCAGCTGCGTTTTCGCGCGAGCGCAGACCGTCGTGTGCTTCGGCGACAGCCTCACGTTCGGTGTTGGAGCGCCCCCGGGCAGCGCCTATCCGGACTTTCTGCGCAAGGACCTGACGGCTGCAGGCTCGCGAGCCACCGTCGTCAGCGTCGGTCTACCCGGCAAATTGACGGTCGATGGCGTGGATCAATTGCCCGCTGTACTTGCCCGGCACCCAGCCGTGGTTGTGCTTGAGTTCGGGGCAAACGATGCGGTCGTTCAGGTGCCTGTCGCAACCATTCGGCACAATCTCGACACCATGATCCAGGCCTTGCAGCATGCCAAAGTGCGTGTGCTGCTGGCAGGCATCGACCTGCCCACGGGTCAGGGACCGAATTATGTCAGAGACCACTTGCAAACCACCTACCTTCAGCAGTTTTATGACGTGTACCCTGCGCTCGCGAAACAATACGACATTCCCTACATTCCGTTCATTCTGCAAGGCGTCTATGGCGTTCCGGGGCTGATGAGCAATGATTATCTGCACCCGAACGCCGCCGGGTACCAGAAGGTCGCGCTGAACGTGCTGCCCGGTGTGGAGCAGCTGCTTCGCTGACCGGCCACGCTCAGCCTTAATCAGGGCTGGTGCCGAAAGTACCTCGCCGCGCCCCGGCGGTCGCATTACTATAGAGGCCGGGGCGGTGCCGTCGTTTTGGCGCGCCCTTCTACTGGAGAGCCATGGCTTCCACATTCACCGGGGTCCGCCCGCACACCTCGTCTGCCGCAGTCCCGGGTTCTGCCGCCGTGCAGATTCCCTGGTACATCTGGTGCGGCGTTGCCGGCATCACCTCCTCGACGCTCGGGGTCTGGTGGGACCTTTCCTGGCACATCTCCATCGGGCGGGATACCTTCTGGACGCCTGCCCACATGGCCATTTACCTGTGCGGGGTGCTGGCCGGGCTTACCTGCGGCTATCTCATCCTGGCGACAACTTTCGGCAACTCTCCGGAGTTGAAGGCAGCGTCGGTGCAGGTCCTCGGGTTCCGCGCGCCGCTTGGAGCCTTTATCGCAGCCTGGGGCGGCACGACCATGCTGACCTCTGCCGCATTCGACAACTGGTGGCATGCGGCTTATGGACTCGATGTCACGATCATCTCGCCGCCGCATATGCTTCTGTTTCTCGGCATGCGGGCCGTCAGTCTCGGCATGCTCATGCTGATTCTGGCGACGATGAACCGCTCCGCTGACGCGGGAGCGACAAACGTTGTCATGCTGCGACGTCTGCTACTGTTTGTCGGCGGTCTGCTGGTGTCTGACCAGATGGTGCTGGTCAGTGCGTACACAAGGTTCTACATGCACACCTCGCATTTCTACCTGCTGACCGGCCTGATGATCCTGCCGCTGCTCGCCCTGCTTTCGCAGATCTCCCGCGCGCAATGGCCGGCGACGATTGCCACGGCGACGTACACGGTCATCATCCTCGGCTTTCTTTACATCCTGCCGCTGTTTCCCGCGCAGCCGAGGTTGGGACCCGTGTACACGCCGGTCACGCACATGATCCCGCCCTCGTTTCCCATTCTCCTGCTGCTGCCCGCCTTCGCGCTCGATCTCTTCTGGCAGCGCAAAGGAAGCCTCAGCATGCCCCTGGTCGCGCTCGGCAGCGCTGTTATTTTCACGCTGGTTCTGGCCGCGTTCGAGTGGCCCTTTGCCGATTTTCTTCTCTCCAGGTATTCGGAAAACTATCTGTTCGGCACCAACTATTACTCGTTTCACGCTACGCCCGAGGATCACCTTCATGTCTTTCATGCTGCCCAGCACGGAACTGTTCTTGCGCTGGGCCTGGTGAAAGCAATTCTCTTCACCTTTGTTCCCTGCTGGATCACCCTGGGTCTTGGCCGGTGGATGCGCGGGGTGCAGCGATGAAGATCAGGCATTGTTCGCTGCTGCTTCTGCTTTTGAGCTTCCTGGCCGCCCCGGCGGCGCATGCGCATGTCAACAGCAAGGACATTTACGAGGACGCCTCCACCGGGCCCTACAAGCTCTTCGTCACCATTCGCCCTCCCATCGTGATCCCCGGGACGGCGACAGTTGAGGTGCGCTCGGCCGGTGCTCCGATCACAGGTGTGCAGATCACACCCATGCCCATGGTGGGCGCCGGGGCGAAGTACGCGCCGATTTCTGACGCCTTGAAGCGCTCGCCTGTCGATAAGCAGTTCTACACAGGCAGCTTCTGGCTGATGCAGCCGGGCTCGTGGCGGCTGCAGTTTGCGATTTCCGGCTCGGCCGGCACACGCACGGCGGCGGTTCCTGTACCGGCCATTGCGTTGCAGGTGCTCGCCATGCCCCGCAGCACCGCGACGATCCTGACCGTCCTTGGCATTTTTCTCCTGGTAAGCCTCGTGGCGATCGTGATTGCGGCAGCGCGTGAGAGCCGCCTCAAAGCCGGAACGGTCCCGCCGGCCGGAGTCTGGACGCGTGCCCTGCTGGCAGGCTCGGCGGGGCTGCTCTGCGCTGTCTGCCTGCTCTCGGTCGGCAATCGCTGGTGGAAGGCCTCCGCGGCTTCGAGCCAGCTGGGCGTCTTTAAGCCGATTGCCCTGCACCCCGTGCTTCGCGGCAATCAACTCGATCTCGGGATGGTGCTCCCCCCGGCGTCGGAAGATCGTTCCCTTTCAGACTTCATCCTCGATCACGGTCACCTGATGCACCTGTACGTCATCCGGGAGCCGCAGATGGATGTTATTTTTCACCTGCACCCGGACCAGATCAAGGCTGGGGACTTCAAACTTGCGCTCCCCGCGATGCCTCCCGGCAATTACTCACTGTACGGTGACGTGGTCCACGCAAACGGCTTCCCTGAGACTCTGCTGGCAAAGGTCGATGTTCCCGCCGGCATCCCAAGCCGACCGCTCGCAGGCGATGACGCCATGGGAACAGCGCGGCCGCTGAAAGACGGAATGCTCGGCACCAGCTTCCGCTTTCCTGACGGGTACGCGATGGTCTGGGATCGCCCGGACCAGTTGAAGGCCAACACGGGCTATCAGTTCCGGTTTTCTCTGCTCGATCCATCAGGAAAACCGGCGCCGGATATGCGCTACTACATGGGCATGACCGGGCACGCGGCTTTCGTTAAAACCGATGGCACGGCCTTTGCGCACGTTCATCCGGAGGGCTCAGCGTCGATGGCAGCCATGATGATCGCCAATCAGGATGCTCCGGGTATCGTGGGCGCCGACGGAAGCGGGCAGGGAGCCCCCGCGCAGAGTGGCAATATGGCCGGGATGGCCGGCATGAGCGCGACGCCGCCTTCCAATACGGTCGAGTTTCCCTACGGCTTCCCTGCGCCCGGCCGCTACCGCATCTTCATCCAGATGAAGCATGGCAACACGGTAGAAACCGGTGCGTTCGACGCCGTAGCCCAGTAGCCTTGCTCGGTTAGAGAACGCGGCGCAGGCCTGGAATCCGCGTGAGCACCATGCCGGTGAGCCAGCTCAGGATGAGCGTCGCCACGAACGAGATTGCGAACTTCGCGTAGATGCTGATTGGCTCCGCCAGGAGCATGCGCTGCGTCCAGATCACAAAAATGTAATGGACCAGGTAAATTGCATACGAATTCCGCGAGAGCGAGTCGAACACGGGCTTGTGCGTCTGAATCAGCCCGCGGAAAAGCGCGACCAGCCCCAGAACACAGCTGACATCGGCGAGCACCCAGAGCAGCCCGACAGCGGCATGCTGCGCGATGAGCGGCATTCGACTGAACAGGGGTAGCCTGGGGACAAGCCAGAGCGCGTTAAAGGCGACGGCGCCGAGAGCTGCCCAGGCCGGCCAGCGGCGTACCAGCGCTCCCGATCGTGCGATCAATCCGTGCTCGATACCTCTGCTACCCACGAGAAAACCGGCTACGCTCCACGCGACATACACCAGGAATTTGGACGGCTGCAGCATGAACGGCAGGAAGATGATCTTCCAGCCGCCGCTGTAGCCGTAATGGGCAAACAGGGGCAGATAAGCGACTGCGATTGCCCCGAGAAGGACGATCACCGCGCGGACGGGCGCCTCCTGCAGGCGATCCAGCCATGGTCCCAGCCGCTCCACCGTGCCGCGAAACAGCAGAAATGCGACTGAAAGCATGCAATCCAGCAACAGCAACACCCAGAGAAACCACATGGGCCCGGTCGCGCCGAAACGATGGTGCGCCAGCATGATCCAGAACGTGCCGTAGCTTTGGCCCGGATTCTGAAGGAGCCAGGAGCCGTAGTAGCCCAGGGGCAGCACGAGGCTGATGGCGCCCAGAAAAGGTAGTCCAAGACGCAGAAAGCGATCCCGCAGAAATCCGCCCAGGCCATGGCGGCGCATGGCCGGATAGGCAAAAAGCGCGGAGAGAAAGAACATCAGCCCCATCAGGCAAACGTCGGCGAAGTTGAAGATGTAGTCGAAGAAGATCGAGGCGCCGCCCAGATCAACAATGGGCACCAGCGCGTTCCACGGCGGGGTGTACCGCACCATGTAGCAGTAGGCGAGCCCGCAGTGCGCCACCAGCACCAGCAGGATGACGAAGGCGCGCAGGTAGTCGATCGAGGGGTCGCGCTCCTTCCGGCCCTTGGCGCGCACTCCCGGTTCGGTCAAGACAGCATTCGCGGTCGACAAGAGCACCCCTCCCTGCGGTGGCTCAAGGATGCCACAAAGCAGCATTCACCGTGGCAAAAATCCGGCAGCCGGAAGTGACCGAAGAGAGGGGGCGTCAGGCCGCGGGCACGGTTGTCCCGGGGGCGACGGCCTGGTCCGGGCCATGCCGCAGCACGTGCACCAGCCGGGCGGAGGCAGCAACCAGCGCGATAAGAAGCAGGATCCAGACCGCGTCTACAACCCGAACCGCCCACAAGGGCGCGGCGCCGATGTGCCGCAGCAGTGACGGCAGAAAGTTCCAGGCGGTAATGTGCGCGGCGTCCCACGGATCCTCAAACATATCGGGAGTGTTGAGCCCCCAGGCCGCGCGCTTTCCCAGCGCGAAGGCCGCGATGTTCTCGAACCGCAGCAGCACGATAAACGCGGGCCGGCGCAGCTCCTGCGTCTGGTAGATCTCAAGCGGCAGCCAGAAAGCCAGCGACGCGCACTGGATCGCGGTGCTGACCGCAAGCACGGCGACACCGAACCGTTGGACGGCTTTGCCAAGCGAGTCCCGATAGCGCATCAGCAGCGGAACGGCGAGCAGGCTGGCCAGCTCCACCGCGCTCGAGATGTAGCGATCGCCCCAGGCAAAATCGCCCGCCCACCACAGGTAGCGCGCGTAGAAGCAGATGTAGAGCGCGACCAGGCCTGAGGACGCAACGAAGAACGCGCGAAGAACGGCTGGCAGGTGCCACCACAAAAGAACACTCAATACGAGCGCAAGCGCAAACAACGGATCGAACAGGAAGATGCTTTTCTGTGGCGCGAACAGCGGCCCCAGCAGGCCTGAGTGGATGCCGCCTGCGAACCAGTGGCCGTTGAACGGAAAACTCGCCGGCAGCGACGGGTCGAGCCTGCGCTGCTCCTTGGCGAAGAAGTCGACATACGTGCTGGTCCACGAGCCGAAACGGATGTACTGGTACACGCGGTCAAGCAGCAGGAAGACGGCATAAACCGGCACTACTGTTTTGAGGTAATGCGTCGCGAGCGCGCGTGCGCTGCGCGCGGGTGTAGCCTCAAATAGAACGACCAGCAGGAGAAATCCGGCCACGGCCACTAGGTCGAGCACCGTGGTAAGCCGCGTCAGCAGGTTGAACCCCAATGCCGCCGAACCAAGCAGCAGCGGACGCCTACCGCCCGTCAATAGCCAGCGGTACTGCAGCAGCAGGCCGGTCAACGTCAGCAGCAGGATGAAGTTGTTTTCGGTCATGTTCTGCGCGTAGTGCAGGTGGGTCGTAGCACACAGTAGCGCGAGCACGCCTGCCACCGAGACACGCACAGAAAAGCCGAAAAGCCCCAGCAGGTAAAACGCGGCAAGGGCTGTCAACACGTTCAGAAAGATGTTGGTGCTGAAGCTGACCACGATACTGCGGATTGCCGGGTCCACCTGCTTCTGCACATACGCGCGCCACAGCAGCAGGTGACTCGCAGCGGAGCCGGCGATGTCAGCCGGCAGCATCAGCAGCGACTGCCCGATGCCGTACCACGCATACAGTCGTCCGCCCCGGCCGTGTACTCCGAACTCCGGGAACTCGCTCGGAAACACCTGCGGCTGCCCCGTCCACAACGAGTGCGCCACCTGCAGCCGATGGGTGGTGTCCGAGGTGCCGAGCTCACCGGGCTGGATGAGAAACGTAAACAACGCCGTAACCACAAGCAGGAGCCGAAGCGGACTGGACAAGGTGCGGCGGAGCATTGGGCCTGATTTTACAGCGTGCGCCCGTCATCCCCGGATGTCCTTCAGCGCGGGGTACACTGCCCGGAACCCTGCATACCCTTGCGTATACCGCTCCACGTCGCCGGCTTCGGGCACAATCTGCTCCGCTACCTGGATCGCGCGTGCACAGGCTTCTTCGACCGTCGCCCAGCCCCCGCCACCGACCCCGGCCAGCAGAGCAGCCCCAAATGCCCCGCCTTCCTCGGCCACCAGCACATCGCAGGTGTGGCCGTACACGCCGGCCTGGATGGTTCGCCACACTTTCGAGCGGGCGCCGCCCCCACCCAGGCGAACTCCCATTACCGGTACGCCCATCTCCGCGAAGATCGTGAAGCTGTCCCGGAGCGAGTACGCGACGCCCTCCATGACCGCCCGCGCCAGGTGCCCCCGGCCATGCGCCGCGGTCAACCCGACGAAGGCGGCGCGCGCGTGGGAATCCAGATGCGGCGTCCGCTCGCCCAGCAGGTAGGGTGTCCACAGCAGCCCATCGCTGCCTGCGGAAACTCTCGCTGCCTCTGCCGTGAGCTCGTCATAACTGCCGCCCGGCAGCACCGTATCGCGCAGCCAGCGCATGCTGAGCCCCGCCGCCTGCGTTACCCCCATCACATGCCAGCGGCCCGGCACCGCATGGCAAAACGTGTGCAGGCGACCTCCCTTGTCGAGCGACGGCTTCGCGGTCGCGGCGAACACGACGCCCGAGGTCCCGATGGTTACGGAGACCGAGCCCGGCTCCAGAATGCCCATGCCCACCGCGCCCGCACCCTGGTCGCCGGCGCCCGCGACTACCGGCGTCCCGGCAACCAGCCCGGTCGTTTGGGCAGCCGCGATTGAAATTTTCGCGCATACCTCCGGCGACTCAAACAGCTCCGGCAGCCAGCTTTCGCTCACCCCCGCAACCTTCGCGACTTCGCTCGACCAGCGACGATTCGCTACGTCCAGCAGCAGGGTGCCGGAGGCCTCCTGCACATCCATGGCATAGGTCCCGGTCAGGCAGAACCGCACATAGTCCTTGGGGCAGAGCACGTGGGCCACGTGCGCCCATACTTCCGGCTGGTGCTCCCGCACCCACAGCAGCTTGGTCAGGGTAAAGTTCGGCAGCGCGGGGTTGGCCACCAGGTCGATCAGGTGCTCTCGCCCCAGCTCGCGGTGCAGCCAGTCGCACTGCGGGCCGGTTCGCTGATCGCACCAGATCAGCGCCGGACGCAGCACCTTGCCATCGCTGTCGAGCAGCACCGCTCCGTGCATCTGCCCGGTCAGGCCGATGCCGCCGATCTGCGCCGGGGAAAAGCCGCGTGGGGCGAGCGCCAGCGTCTGGCGGATCGCCTCCTGCGCCGCGCGCCACCAGTCCTCGGGCTGCTGCTCTGCCCAGCCCGGCTGCTCTGCCCGGAACGCCGCGTGCTCGCTCGCCGCCGACGCCACAATGGCGCCCGCCGTATCGATCAGCACCGCGCGCGTGCCGCCGGTGCCTACATCCATGCCCAGAAAGTATGCCGTATCCGCCACTTTGTTCGCCCCTCGTTCTTGTCGCGCGATACCACTTTACCGCGATGCCCCATGCGCCCCGCAAACCGCGCCCCCGGGCGTGCCCGGTTACACTCCTTGCATGAGCATCAAAACCCTCGCGAGCCGCGAGGTCTACCGCAACAAGTGGATGCGTGTGCGGGAAGACCGGATCGAGCGCTCGAACGGGGCACCCGGCATCTACGGCGTGGTCGAGAAGCACCCCTGCGCCGTCATCGTTCCGCTCGCGGGCGATACTCTTTACCTGGTCCAGCAGTACCGCTACACGGTCGGCGAGGTGTGCCTAGAGTTTCCGCAGGGCGGGTGGGAAAATCCCGATGCCGACCCGCATGCGCTGGCCCGCGGCGAGCTGCGCGAGGAGACCGGGCTGCATGCGGGCTCGCTCCAGTATCTCGGCCCCATGTGGGTCGCTTACGGCTTTTGCAACCAACAGCAGCACGCGTTCCTCGCCACGGAGCTGACCCAGGGCGAACCTGACTTCGACCCGGAAGAGCACGACCTTACGCTGCACCGGGTGTCGGTCGCCGAGTTTGAGAAGATGGTGCTCGCCGGCGACATCAAAGACTGCTGCACGCTGGCCGCTTGGGGCCTTTACAAGCTCCGCGCCACAGCAGGATAAGGAAAACAGATGACCCAGAACTGGACTACCGCACAGATTCCCAGCCAGGCAGGCAAGCACGCCATTGTGACCGGGGCCAACATCGGCCTGGGTTTCCAGACAGCTCGGGCGCTGGCCCGCGCCGGGGCGCAAGTTGTGATGGCCTGCCGCTCAGTCGATCGCGGCAATGCGGCGGCGGAGAAAATACGCGCCGAGCAGCCGGGTGCCCAGCTTTTTGTCGCTGAGCTCGACCTCTCGAAGCTCGCCTCGGTCCGCGCCTTTGCCGAAGCGGTGCTCGCCGCCGGCGAACCGGTCGACCTGCTCGTCAATAACGCAGGGATCATGGCGACGCCGAAACGCGAAGTCACAACCGACGGCTTCGAACTGCAGCTCGCCACCAACTACCTGGGTCACTTCGCGCTTACCGGGCTGCTGTTGCCTGCGCTGCTGCGCGCGCCCGCTCCGCGTGTCGTCAGCCTCTCCAGCAATGCACACAAGCGCGGCCAGCTCAACTTCGGCGACCTGCAGCTTGAGCAGGGCTACGGTCCCATGAAGAGCTACGCGCAGACGAAGCTCGCTATGCTGGTTTTCGCGCGGGAGCTCGATCGCCAGAGCCGGCTGCACGGCGCCAATCTCGTGAGTATCGCGGCCCATCCAGGCCTCTCAACCACTTCGATCGGTCGTGACCTCGCGGGTCCGGCCAGGTTCATCACTACTTTAGCTTTTCGCATCCTGGGCCAGAGCGACGCCAATGGCACCTTGCCGCAGCTGTACGCGGCCACGGCGCCTGACGCCGAGCCCGGCGGCTACTACGGTCCGGACGGCTTCCAGGAGTTCAAGGGCGCCCCGGCGCCTGCGAAGGTAGCGCCCCAGGCAGCCGTGGTCGCCAGTGGACCCAGGCTGTGGAGCGCCTCGGAACAGCTTACCGGCGTGGCCTACGACTGGGAACCGACGGCAGTTTAACTTTGTCGTGCCGGGCGACCCAGTATGACGACCATTACGAGTCCGGCCGCCAGCACGCCCTCTTCGAGCGCCTTGCTCGCGGCGTGGAGCCGATCGAACTCGACGTGGTGCGGGTCGCCGGCCTGAGCCTTATCGATGTCGCCGCCTGCCGCGATCCGGTCGGCTTCCATGCGCGGGATGACATTGAACTGCGAAAAGGCTGTCAGCAGCAGCATGGCGATCGTACACAGCACCGCTCCGATCACCGGCCTGCCGTACACGCGGGCCGCGCGCGCCAGCGCCAGCAGCATCAGCAGCAAGACACCTGCGATCAGCCCCTCCCAGTGCAGAACCAGCAGGCAGTTCCGCACCACCAGCCCTGCCGCCGGGTGGGGCAGCACGTGAAATGCGACCGCCGCAACAGCCGGGAAGAACAGAACCGCGCCCAGCCACACCATGATGAGCAGCGAAATGAGAATGCGAAGCAGGGTTTTCACGACTGAGTGGAGGCTCCTGATGCTTCAAGCGTACTCGTCTGCGGGTAGAGGATTGTGCCGGGAGGTGGCCAGACGGTCTTCTTGGCCTTTCTGACTGCCCGCACCCCAAATATGGCGAAACGGATACTCATATGATTATCTGGATCATCAGAGTTTTTTTTAGGAAGAACCATGGTACGTACGTACCCTGTTTTGCTGGAATATGCTTCACATTTTCAAGTACTTAAAGCGATACTCTTCTCCCGTTTGAAAGTGGTATCAGGATTGCACGCCAGGTCGTTATGCGAACAGATTCCCCTGCCGGTCTCGCCCGATATGCGACAGCTCTTCTGGCGACCGCTGTTTTCCTCGCGGCGTCTCCTGTATCACCGCTCTTCGTTCCGAGCCTGCATGCACAAAGCACCATTTCCGGCGATATTGCCGGCGTTGTGACGGACTCATCGGGCGCGATCGTCCCGAACGCGCAGGTGACGGTCAGAAACACTGCAACCGGCCAGATCAAAAAGGCGACCACGAACGGCAGCGGAAATTTCCGCACTTCCCTACTGCAGCCCGGCCCGTACAGCATCACCGTCGACGCGCCCGGCTTCGCTACCGGTACGACAACCGCGCAGGTCTCGATCGGCCAGCTGGCGAACGCGAATGTGACACTCGGTGTCAGCTCGGCATCCACAAACGTGCAGGTAAGCGCTTCGGGCGGAATGATGCAGACGGAGCAGGCCGAAGTGTCGACCTCGTTCTCTGAGAAGCAGATCCAGAACGTGCCCAACCCAGGCGGCGACCTGACCTACATCGCGCAGATCGCGCCGGGCTCTGTCCAGAACAACGGCGGAGGCTACGGCAACTTCTCCAGCTTCGGCCTGCCGGCAACCTCGAACCTGTTCACCGTCGATGGCGCCAATGAGAACGATCCGTTTCTGAACCTGAACAACTCCGGCGCCACCAACATCCTGCTCGGCTCAAACGACATTGAGCAGGCGACCGTAACCAGCAACGGCTACCAGGGCCAGTACGGCGGACTGGGGGGCGCCAGTATCAACTACGTCACGCGCTCCGGCTCGAACAAGTTCCACGGTGACCTGAAGTATTACTGGAACGGCTCGGCGATGAACGCGAACGACTGGTTGAACAATCACACCGGCACCCCGCGCCCATTTGACAATGCCAATCAGTGGGCAGCCGATATCGGCGGTCCGGTCATCAAGGACAAGGTCTTTTTCTTCGTCAACACTGAAGGTCTGCGGCTGCTGATCCCGACCAGCCAGGTGGTGTACCTCCCGAGCCCGGCATACCAGGCGCAGGTACTTGCTTCAGTCCCAACGGCCAGCGTTCCGTTCTACACTCAGATGTTCAACCTGTACAACTCCGCCCCGGGCGCGGCGCGCGCGACCGCGGCGGGCGGCGATCCGGACCGGAACACGTTCCGCAGCAACATCAGCAACAGCACCAACGAATATTTGATCACGGCCCGCTACGACGAACAGTTCGGCCAGAACGATCACCTGTTCATCCATTTCAAGACAGACCATGGGACGCAGGCGACCGTAACCGACCCGATTAATACGAACTTCAACGTCCTGAGTGTGCAGCCGCAGTACGAGGGTCAGATCAACGAAACACACTCGTTCAGCCCGACCTTGACGAACCAGTTCATCGGGGCAGGCAGCTGGTCCAGTGCTGTCTTTACCGAGCCGAACCGCGCCGCGGCCCTCGCGCTCTTTCCGGAGTCGGTCAATTTTGCGGGTAGCTACTTCTCGCCCGTCGGGCATGACCTGTATGACTTTCCGCAGGGCCGGAATGTATCGCAGTACCAGGCGATCGACGATGTCACGAAGATCGTCGGCAACCACACTGTCAAGTTCGGCGTGAGCTACCGGCGCAACGATATTACGGATTACGCGCCGCAGCAGTATGTGGCTCCCCTTGTGTCGCAGGAAGTGGCGGGCATCAACGGACCGGATTTCCAGAACGGGATCGCGACGACCTTTCACCAGAACTTCCCGCAACGGCAGACTGAGCCGATCGCGCTGTACTCCCTCGACGGATACGTGCAGGATGAATGGAAGGCCCGGCCTTCCCTCACGCTGACCGGCTCACTGCGCGTCGAGCACAACTCAAACCCTGTGTGCCAGGCAAACTGCTTCGCCAACCTGAAGAATGGCGTCGCCTCACTGAACGGCGACACAACCCAGGCCTATAACGCGAAGATCACGAGCGGGCTGCACACGCTGTTCCCGAACTATGACGAGGTCTCATATCAGCCGCGCGTCGGCTTCAACTGGGCGCCTGAGAGCATGCATGGGCAAACGGTGGTGCGCGGCGGCTTCGGCATCTTTGCCGATACCTTCCCGGCCACTGTAGTGGAGAACCTCTTTGAAAACTCGCCGAATATCAATCCATTCGTGATCACAGGTGGGGGTATTGCTTATGGCACCCCAGGTAGCGCGAGCAACGCGGCAAGTGACTCAAATCAGGCATTTCTGAGCAATTATGCGAACGGTGCTTCGTTCAGTAGTCTCACGACGCCGACGTCGCCCACCTATGTCGCCGCTTTTTCAGCGCCGTCCTTCACGACGACGCACCCGGACATTCACTATCCGACCTATTACGAGTACAACCTGGCCGTGCAGCAGGCTGTAGCTCGCAACACGACCGTCACGTTCAACTACGTCGGCAACCACGGCCTGCACGAGGCCGTTGTCGACCCAAGCGCGAATGCTTACCTGAACCCGCAGGATCCTTCCTGTCCGCGAGCGGCTTCCGCTCGAACCTCCGCCAGACGGCTCCGGATAACTCGTTCTCTGAGGTGACCGAAGTCCGTAACCAGGCAGACTCGACCGACGACACGTTTACGGTATCGCTGCAGCACAATTCAAAATACCTCTCGGTCCAGGCGAACTATAACTGGCAGCACTCCATCGATGAAATCTCGAATGGCGGTTTCCTGCCCTTTACCGAAGGCACAAACACTTCAATCATCGCTCCGATCGATCCGCAGAACCTTCGCGAACAGCGTGGTTCATCGGACTACGATATCCGCAATAACTTCACCCTGGCGTATGTGCTGACCGTGCCGAAGTTTTATGGTCCGCGTGTCGTCTCGGATGGATGGCTGGTATCGGGCACCGTCTTCTCGCACAGCGGCTCGCCGTATTCCATCACCGACAGCCAGACTACCGGCTCACTCAACGGCTCGAACTACTTCGGTACCGTTCTGGCGACCCCCTTGGGACGCGTACCGAATTCATGCAACGCCAAAGCGGCGGTGGACACGCCGTGCTTTGGAGCGGCGCCTTCTGTTGCGAGCTTCGACAACAATGTGACGCAGTTCATCACACCCGGGTCCGAGTTTACGTACGCACAGGGCTTCTACAACCAGAAGCGCAACAGCTTTGTCGGCCCAAGCTACTTTGACACTGACATGACCGTGTACAAGAGCTTTTCGCTGCAGCGATATGAAGCGGCAAAGCTGCAACTCGGCGCTGAGTTCGTGAACCTTTTCAACCATGCCAACTTCGACCAGCCGCTGAACGATGTGGCATCCGGTTCTTCTTTCGGTACGACGCAGTCTACTGTGAGCGCGCCGACAAGCATCTTCGGTTCGTTTCTGGGCGCGGATGCGTCACCGCGTCAGATTCAGCTTACGGCTCGCTTCCAGTTCTAAACCTGGCGAGCTCTTAAACCGGAAAGGGCGGCCCCGCGTGGGTCGCCCTTTCTGTTTTCATGAACGACCTCAGCTGAACAGAAACTCCTTGGTTCGCAGGCCCGCCACCGTGTCGCGCAGTCGCGCCGCTTTTTCAAACTCGAACTTCTTCGCAGCTTCCCGCATGTCGCTTTCGAGTTTGCCTATGTGAATGTCGAGCTCCTGCTGCGTCGCAAACTCCGGCATCTCAGCCGACTCTTCCGTCAGGTCGGCATAGTCGGCTTTCAGTATCTGTGCCAGTGACATATCTGTGGGACGGATGATGGAGGTTGGGGTGATGCCGTGCTCGGTGTTGTAGTCGCGCTGCACGTCGCGCCGCCGTGTCGTTTCATCAAGCGCGCGCTTCATAGAGTCCGTCATCTTGTCGGCATAGAGGATCGCGCGGCCTTCAACATGCCGTGCCGCGCGGCCGATCGTCTGGATCAGCGAACCCTGCGAGCGTAGAAAGCCTTCCTTATCCGCATCGAGAATCGCGACGAGTGAAACCTCAGGTAGGTCGAGCCCTTCGCGCAGCAGGTTGATGCCGACCAGCACGTCGTACTCGCCCTTGCGGAGGTCCCGCAGCAGCTTGACGCGCTCCAGTGTCTCGATCTCGGAATGCATATACCGGCAGCGCACGCCGACCTCGGTGTAGTAACCGGATAAGTCCTCGGCCATGCGCTTTGTCAGCGTCGTGACCAGGACGCGCTCATTGCGTTCCACGCGAAGCCGGATCTCTGCCAGCAGGTCGTCGATCTGTCCGCGAATAGGCCGAATCTCGACCTCTGGATCGATGAGGCCGGTCGGGCGGATAATCTGCTCGACCACTACGCCAGCCGCCTTGGTCAACTCATACGGCCCGGGCGTCGCGGAGACATAGATGATCTGGTGTACGCGATTCTGAAACTCTTCAAATTTCAGCGGCCGATTGTCGGTCGCCGAAGGCAGCCGGAATCCGTAGTCCACCAGGTTCTGCTTGCGCGAGCGATCGCCGTGCCACATGCCGTGCAGTTGCGGCACCGTGACATGCGACTCATCGATAAACATCAGGAAGTCTTTCGGAAAGTAATCGAATAACGTCGGCGGAGGCTCACCGGGCATGCGTCCGGAGAAGTGCCGCGAGTAGTTTTCGATGCCGTGACAGAAACCCATCGACTTGATCATCTCCAGGTCGAACCGGGTGCGCTGATGAATGCGCTGCGCTTCAACCATGCGACCCTGCTGCTCCAGGTCTTTCTCCCACCACTCCAGCTCTTTCAGGATCGACTCGACCGCGGATTTTTTCCGCTCGGGCTGAACGACATAGTGGCTCTTGGGATAGATCGGCAGCCGCGCGTACTTCTGCTTGACCGTGCCGAACAGCGGGTCGATCTGTGACAGCGAGTCGACCTCATCGCCGAACAGCTCGATCCGGTAAGCGCTCTCGTCATAGGTAGGAAACACCTCGATCACGTCGCCGCGTACGCGGAACGTTCCACGGCGGAAGTCGCCGTCTGTGCGATCGTACAGGATTTCAACCAGCTTCTTGGTAATGTCGTCCCGGCGAATTTTCTGTCCCTGTTCGAGGAACAGCAGCATGCCGTAGTATGCCTCCGGCGAACCCAGACCGTAGATGCACGACACGGAAGAAACGATGATGACGTCGCGCCGTTCGAACAGCGACCGCGTCGCGGCAAGCCGCAGCTTGTCCAGCTCTTCGTTGATCGTCGCTTCCTTCTCGATAAAAAGGTCGCCAGCCGGGATGTACGCCTCGGGCTGGTAGTAGTCGTAATACGAAACGAAATACTCTACCGCGTTCTTGGGGAAGAACTGCTTGAACTCGTGAAAGAGCTGCGCCGCCAACGTTTTGTTATGCGCGAGGATCAGCGCAGGCCGGTCCAGCTGCTCAATCACTTTCGCCATGGTGAAGGTTTTGCCGGAGCCCGTGACGCCGAGAAGCACCTGGTGCTCCTCGCCCGCGCGCGCGCCCTCTACCAGCTCGCTGATGGCGCGGCCCTGGTCGCCGCGCGGCTCGTAATCGCTTACCAGCTCAAAGTCCATTGTGCGACTCCTTCACGTTCACAACTCCGAGCGCCGTTGCCCACTCGTCCGCGCTGTCCACTACCGCATCGACCAGCTGCTGTGCTTCCATATCCGCGATGGTCTGCGGCGACAGCCCGAACCGGCAGCCGATGCTCCACGCGCCCACGGCTTTCGCGGTGCGGATGTCCACATCTGTATCACCGATCATTACAGTTTCATCCGGCTTCGCGCCGGCTTCGGCCATCAGCTTCTGCAAGCCTTCCGGATCCGGCTTCTTCGTCGCAAAGCTGTTGCCGCCATAGATGCGGAAAAAGAACGGCGAAAGGCCGAGCGCTTCGCATATTTCGACAGAGGGCCGCACCGGCTTGTTGGTCAGCACTGCCATGGTTACGGGCAGGTTCGCCTGCAGCTCGGCCAGCGTCTCCAGCACACCGGGGTACAGGCCGGTGTGGTCTAACTTGTGGATGCGATAGTACGCAAGAAAGGCGTCGAGCGCCGCCGGGGCGACGGACGGGCCGGCGCCACCGGCAGCAAGCGCGCGCTGCACCAGCATTGCCGCGCCATCCCCGATGTACGAGGCGATGCGGGTTTCATCCTGCGTTGGGAGTTGAAACTGGACCAGCGTGGCATTCACCGCTTCCACCAGGTCCTTGCGCGAGTCGATCAGCGTCCCATCCAGATCGAACACCAGAAGCCGCAGCTGTGCGGAAGGGATGGAGCGGAGCACCTGGGCCATCCCTTCATTCTACAAGCGCGGCCCGGCCCGGCTACTGCACCTTCACATCGCCTGAGCCGGTGTTGACGCGCACCTGCGGGCCGCCGCCGTTCGCGTCCCCGATCACGTGGTGAGAGTTGCTACCGCCGGTCTGCTTCAGGTTGCCGCCGGAGTAGTTGATATCGCCGGAACCGCTCGTGGCATTCAGCGACAGGGGCGAGCCGCCGGTGTGGAGCGTTATGTTGCCGTTGCCGCTCTCCACCTTCCAGGAGGCCATCGGCTTGCCGCTTACGTCGATGTCACCGGATCCGGTGTGCGCCCACAACCCGCTCTGCACGTTCTTCAAGCCGATATTGCCGGACCCTGTCTGCGCCTTTACATCGAGCGCGGAAGACATGCTGGCCGTGATGTTGCCGGAACCGGTTTCGAGCGAGACGTGGTCGCTCAGGCCGCTTCCGTCGATGTTGCCGGAACCGGTCTGCACCTGCACCGGACCGCCCTCATCCTCTATCCTGATGTCGCCTGAACCCGAGTTCGCCCGCAGGTCCGTGCCGCGCGGTGTCGTGACCTCGTAATCGATGCTGATGTTTTCCACGTGGAAGTTGTGGCCCAGGCTGATGATGTTGCCGGCCTGATTGATTGGCGGATTGGCAACCACCTGCTTTACGCGATCGTCGGCGTTGCCGCCGCTGAACCAGCCGCCGTTGCCGCTGTGGACGTGCCCCACAATGTGAACAGTGTTACCCGGACCCGGCGATACGTGGATGTTGCCCGAGCCTGTATCGATACCCAGCAGCACCGGGCCGCCCACCTTGAGCGTGCGTTCAAACGTTCCATCGGCGGCCAGCGCTGCTGAAGACACCATCGCGAACGCACCCGCAACCAGAACTGCCGAGTAGATCCTCTTCATCTCTTCTTCTCCCCTGTGCTGAGTGGCCCTGAACGCCTCTCACCCGCCGCCCTGCAACAGAGTACGCGACCCTGCCTTTGAAAGTTCCCGCATTGCCGGCTGAATCGGGCAGAGTGCTCGCTGCCGCCCGCGGCGAGCAGCGGGTACACTCAGAGGCGATGCTGGGGATGCTCCTATTCCGTCTGGCCGCGATTGCAGCGCTTATCCTGGCCAACGGCTTTTTCGTCGCCGCGGAGTTCGCGATCGTCTCGCTGCGCCGAAGCCGCCTTGCGCAGCTCATCGCAGACGAGACCCCCGGCGCGCGCGCGGTCGAGCGCCTGCAGGCCCGGCTCGACGATTTCCTCCCCGCCGTCCAGTTCGGCGTCACGCTCTGCTCGCTCGCGCTCGGCTGGATCGGCGAGCCCACCATTGCCGGGGTGCTTACCCCCGCGCTTGAGCACGTGGTCCACGCCGCTCCGCACCTGCAGCTCTATGCCCACCTGCTCAGCGCGCTGCTCGCTTTTCTCTGCATCACGTACTTCCATGTGCTGCTGGGTGAGCTCGTGCCCAAGTCGCTCGCCCTGCGCCGCGGCGAGCAGCTCGCCATCTCTGTCTCCGGCCCCATGCTCGCATTTATTGAGCTTACCGGTCCCGCCGTCCGGCTCATGAAGCGCTCCGCCGCCGTCGTTCTGCGGCTTTTTCGCACCCCGGCGGCCCACCACATGGCTATCCACTCGCCCGACGAGCTGAAGCTCATCGCCACCGCCGCGCGCGAGGGCGGTGTGCTGCCCCCGTTTCAAGAGGCGCTGATCCACCGCGCCCTTGAAGGCGACGAGATCCCAACCCGCGAGATCATGACCCCGCGCCAGCGCATCGTTTCCCTTCCCGCCTCCATGCCGGTGGAGCAGGCCAGCGCTCACTTTGTCGAGGAGATGCACTCGCGTCTGCCGGTCTTCGACCCGCTGCGCGGCCCAGAGGCCATCATCGGCGTGGTCTATGCCAAGGATGTGGCGCGCCTCATGCACTTCCATGCCGTCAGCGCCCAGCGCGGCACCGGTAGCACCTCGGTCGCTTCGCTCGCCAGCCTGCAGCTACGCGCCATCATGCGCGAGGTCCTGGTCGTCCCCGAAACCAAGCCCGTGTTCGACCTGCTGCTTGAGTTTCAGCAGCGCCGCCGCCATCTCGCCATCGTCGTCGATGAGTTCGGGTCCACCGTCGGCCTAGTCACGGTTGAAGATGCCATCGAGCAGCTCATCGGCGAGCTCGAGGACGAGTACGACGTTGCCGCCGCGACGCCGCCGCTGCTGCCCGCGGCAAGCGAAATGCTTGTGCTGGACGGCAGCACCAGTCTGCGCGACCTGGAAACCCAGATGCGCTGGGCGCTGCCGAAAGACGGCGGCGCTGAAACCCTCGCCGGCTTCCTGCTGAGCCGCCTCGGTCACATCCCGCACGTCGGCGAGCGCGTCGACTTCGACGGCCACCGCCTGACTGTGCTTGAAATGCAGGGCCGCCGCATCAGCCGGGTTCGCGTTGAAAACAAGCCCGCGCCCGCGGCCAGAACCGCGGACGCCCCCGCATCATGAGACGATGACCATCACCATGCCCAATCTGCATTTCACCCGGCGGGAAGACCGGCCAAGGCCGCCCCGCCCCAGACACAGGAACCTGCCGCGCAGCCGGTCCTGCCCTGAAAGGCGCCTATGAAGCGCGCCATCCGCGCCCTGCTTTGGCGCATGCTCTACACCATTCCGGTGGTCTGGCTGGTGGTTTCGCTGGTCTTCCTGCTCATCCACCTGGTTCCCGGCGACCCGGTCCAGCAGATGCTTGGCGAGGGAGCCCGCGCCGGCGATATCGCCGCGCTGCGCCACCAGTACGGGCTCGACCAGCCTCTCGGCACACAGTACGCGCTGTACTGGCGGGGCGTGTTCCACGGCGATCTCGGCCATTCCATCCGCCTCAACGACTCTGTCACCCACCTGGTCCTGCTGCGGTACCCCTATACGCTTGTGCTTACGCTGGCGGCGCTCGCCTTCGCGCTCGCCCTTGCGCTTCCCGCGGGCATCGCCGCGGCGCTCCACCGCAACCGCTGGCAGGACCAGGTTCTGGGCGTGGTGAGCCTCTTCGGTCTCTCGTTTCCCTCGTTCGCGCTCGGGCCCATCCTTATCCTGCTGGTCTCGATCCGGTTGGGCTGGCTGCCGGTTTCAGGCGCGGCCGGCCCGTCGTACATCATCCTGCCTGCCATCACCATGGGGGGCGCGCTTGCGGCGATCCTGACCCGCATGGTCCGCACCGCCATGCTTGAAGAGCTGGGGCAGGACTACATCCGTACGGCCCGCGCCAAGGGTCTCAGCGAGCGAACCGTCGTCTACCGGCACGCTCTCCGCAATGCCATGATTCCGATCCTCACGCTGCTCGGCCTGCAATTCGGCGCACTGCTGTCGGGCGCCATCGTCACCGAGATGATCTTCTCCTGGCCCGGCCTCGGACGCCTCACCGTATCAGCCATCTCAAACCGTGACTACGCTCTGGTCCAGGGCTGCCTGCTCGCCGTCGGCCTCACCTACGTGGTGGTCAACCTGCTTACCGATGTGCTGTACCTGCTGGTGAATCCGAGGATCAGAGGGTGAAAGACAGGGTGAAGGATTTAACGGGCTAAGTACAAGGGATAGGGTTTAACGGGCTAAGAGCTTCTACGTGAGGGCAATGTGCTCGGCGCGTACTGACGAGCCCTCAATCCAAAGCAGCCCGACCGTGATGGGCAGAGAAAAACGCCTTGGGCCGGCCGCGCCTGGATTGAAGAACAGGACGCCTTTACGCTGCTCAATCGACGGCTTGTGCGAGTGTCCGAAGAGGACGGCCTGCACGCCGGCTGCAGCTGGGTCCAGGGACAGGGTGTGTAGGTCGTGCAGCATGTAGAGGTTGACGCCGCCGAGGGTAACGTACTCCTCGACAGGCAGCTTCGCGCAAGGCCCGGTTCGGTCTACGTTTCCGCGGATCGCCGTCACCGGCGCAATTTCCCGCAGCGCTTTGAGGATCTCCGGGTCGCCGACATCCCCAGCATGCAGAATGTGCTCCACCCCGGCAAACGCCGTGAGTACCCCGGGCCGTAGCAGCCCGTGCGTATCTGAGATAACCCCGACTTTCATCGCAAGCCCCGAGCAACGCGAGGGCCGAGACTGAAAGCGTCAGCACGTAAGCAAAAACATGCCACGAAGTGGCCGCAAGCCGCGTAGTCGGTCTTCAAAGTCCCATCTCGATCCGGGTTCTTGGGTCCAGAAAATCTCTCAGCGCATCTCCAAGAAAGTTGAAGCTCAGCACGCAGAACATAACCGCAACTGCTGGGAAGAAAACGAGATGCGGTGAATCGAACAGATGCAGCCGTGCGTCGTTTAACATGCCGCCCCAACTCGCCGCGGGCGGCGGTACGCCCAGGCCGAGGAAGCTCAGCGTCGCCTCGGCAAGTACCGCCCCGGCCATCCCGATGGCCGACTGCACGATCAGCGGCTGCAGGATATTGGGCAGAATGTGCCGGGTAAAGATGCGCAGGTCGCTTGCCCCGAGGGCGCGAGCGGCCTCAACAAACTCGCGCTCACGGACGGCCAGCACTTGCGCCCGCACCAGCCGCGCATACCCCACCCAGCCGCCGATTGAGAGCGCCAGCACCAGGTTGAGCAAGCCGGGACCCAGGAACGCGACAAAAGCGATCGCCAGCAGAATCCCCGGGAGCGCCAAGAAGGCATTCATCACGAAAATGTTCAGAAAAGTGTCAAGCACCCCGCCATAAAAGCCGGCCAGCCCACCCAGCACCAATCCCAGCGAGAGCGAGCACGCGACGACCGAAACCGCGACCAGCAGCGAAATGCGCGCGCCGTACACGATGCGCGAAAAGGTGTCCCGCCCAAGTTCATCGGTGCCGAACAGGTGCGCGGCGCTCGGCTGGGCGAGCCGATGATTCAGGTCGATAGCGGCAGGCGCATGGGGCGCAATATACGGCGCAAACAGCGCCAGTACGCAGAACAGCGCTACCAGCAGCAGCCCGACGAGCGCCAGCGGCTGCCGGCGCAGCGTGCGCCAGGCAGTCCGCCCGCGGCGTGCGGCCTGGGACTGCCGGGGCGGATTGTCCGGGGCGAGAGCGGTTGGGCTGGGTGCCTGCATTCCCATCCATTATGCCGCTTCCGTCGCGCGAAACACCGCCTTGTTCTACGCGCCGCTTCACCGGTGCTCCCCCGCCACTAGACCAGCCACTAGACTGGATACGTGCTGAACCTCCCGAAAGCTCTGCTCATTGCCGCCTCCCTGCTTCTTCCGTGTGCCGCAGCCCTGGGGCAGGCTTCGCCGCCGCCTTCCAGTGTGGGGACCTTTCCGCTGGCGGATGTGCATGCGGGGCTGCATGGCACGGCGTGGACGGTCTTTCAAGGCAATGTGCCGGAGCCGTTCGGGGTGGAAGTGCTGGGCGTTCTGCGCAATGCGACCGGGCCGGGCGAGGACCTGATCCTGGCAAAACTGACCGGCGCGAAGGCGGAGTTTACCGGGGTTGTCGCCGGGATGAGCGGCAGCCCGGTGTATATCGACGGCAGACTGGTAGGCGCGCTGGCATTCCGCATCGGCGAGTTCGCGAAGGAACCGATCGCCGGGATTACGCCGATCAGCGAGATGCTGCCGGTGCGCGACATGGGCGCCCAAACGTCTGAACCGGGCCGGACGGCAGCGAGCAGCGAGGTGAAGCCGATCGAGACGCCGCTGGTGTTTACGGGCTTCTCCCCCGAAGCGCTGAAGCTGTGGAAGGACCATGCGCCGTCGCTAGGGATGGAACCGCAGGCGGGGCTCGGCGGCAGCGGGGGGCAAACGACCTCAGGGCCGGCGAAGCACCCTGACGCGGCGCCTCCGCTTGAGCCCGGGTCATCAGTCAGCGTGCTGCTGGTTGCGGGCGATATGGAGATCGCGGCCACCTGCACGGTGACTTACCTGCAGGATGGGCACCTGCTGGCCTGCGGGCACCCGCTGACGCAGTTTGGCGCGGTAAGCCTGCCGATGACGAAGTCGGACGTGGTGGCGACGCTGGCCTCGCCTGCCGGATCGTTCAAGATTGTGAATACGGGCGAAACGGTGGGCGCGTTCAACCAGGATCGCCAGACGGCGATCGGCGGCATGCTGGGAGCGACCGCGCACATGATCCCGGTCGAGATTGCCGTGCACGCGGCGAGCGGCAATGCCCAGCCGACGCGTACGCTGCATCTCCGGGTGCTGGACCAGGCGCAGCTGACCCCGACGGCATTGCTGGTTTCGCTGTTCCAGGCGTTGCAGGAGACGCCGGGCTACGCGCAGGAGGACAGCTACCGCGTGCATGCGACGGTGCGGGTGGCCGGGTACCCGAACGTGCAGATCGCCACGCTGGCTTCGCCGGGCGGTCTTGGTGGCGCGCCGTTGTCGGCGGCGCTCGATGTGGGCCTTCGGTTCAACTCGCTGTACAGCAGCAGCGACCGCACGGTGCCAATCGAGAGCGTCTCGATCGATGTGGAGGCGCTGCCGGGCCGCCGCAGCATCGCGCTGGACCGGGCCGAGGTGGAGCAGACCGTCACCCATGCGGGCGACCGGATCACGGTGAATGCGACGGTCGATCCGTATCGCGGGGCGGCGCGGGCGATTCGCATCCCGGTGAAGCTGCCGGTATCGCTGCCAAACGGAGAGGTGCGGCTGCTGGTGAGCGACGGCGCGACGCTCGACCGGCTGCTGGCCGCGGGGCGGTCTGCTGAAAATACGCCGCTGACCGGCACAGTTGCCCAGTTGAACGCCATGCACCCGAACGACAGGCTGTACGTGACGCTGCTGGCGCCGGACGCGGGGTTGAGCGTGGATGGGCAGCTGCTGACATCTGTGCCGCTCTCCGTGGCGAACCTGCTGGCGCCCGCGCACGACCGGGACCGCGCGTCGCTGCACGGCGAATCGGCCCAGACCCTGGCAAGCGTTCCGCTGGACGGCAGCGTAAGCGGGCAGCAGATTCTCACAGTCCGGGTAGAATAGGCTTCGCCCGACCCACATCCCAGAGCAACACGCGAGAGTCAAGGCCAATGATCCAGGGGTTTGCCGTACATGCCGCAGGCGCCGAACTGCACACCTACAAGTACGACCCGGGGGTGCTGCGCCCAGCCGACGTCGAGGTCGCGATTACACACTGCGGGGTTTGCCGCAGTGACGTGAACCTGATCGACAACGACTGGAACTCAAGCAAATACCCGTTTGTACCGGGCCACGAGATTGTGGGCACCGTGGCGGAGGTGGGCGCCGACGTCAAGCACCTGAAGGCGGGCGACCGTGTCGGCGTGGGCTGGCAGGCGGACAGCTGCGGGCACTGTGAATGGTGCCGTCGCGGAGAAGAAAACCTATGCGCGCAGGCAGTCGTGACCTGCATCGGGCGCAACGGCGGCTTTGCGGAAAAAGTACGGGTAAATGCACGCTTCGCCGTACCGATCCCCGAGGGGATGGACAGCACCGCGACCGCGCCGCTGCTGGGCGGCGGAGTAACGGTGTATACGCCGATGCGTCTGCACGGGGTGAACCCGGCCTCGCGGGTAGGCGTGATCGGGATCGGCGGCCTGGGCCACCTGGCGCTACAGTTCGCGCGGGCGTTCGGCGCCGAGGTTACAGCGCTTTCTGCATCCGCGGACAAGGAAGAAGACGCGAAAAAGCTGGGCGCGCACCACTTCCTGAACACGCGCGAGACTAAGTCGCTTAAAGCGGTTGCCGGGGGATTCGACTTCATCCTTTCGACGATCAATGTCGACCAGGAGTGGAGCGCCTGTGTCAACGCGCTGCGTCCCCATGGCGCTCTGGTTTTCGTGGGCATACCGCCCAGGCCGGCGAGCTTTCCCGTATTTCCGCTCATCTCCGGCGTTAAAAGCATTGCAGGCTGCACGATCGGGAGCCCCACGCAGATCGTGGAGATGCTCGATGTGGCAGCGAGGCACGGTATCAGGGCGGTTACGGAAAACTTTGCGATGCGCGACGCGAATACGGCGGTCGAACGGGCGCGCAAGGGCGCGGTGCGCTACCGCGCGGTGCTGGCCAACTGAGGGAAAGCGCCTGCGCTGGTAGACTCCTGTGGTGACCCTGCTGCCTCGCGGAACCCATTCCCTGCTTTGTTTTTGCGCCCTGCTTGCCGTCCCCGCGCTGCTACACGCACAGGGCACCCGCCTCTGGAACGAGGCGACCTACAACGAGTGGGAAAAAGGCATTCCGAACGGGGTGGCGATCGGCAGCGACGGGACCCTGTCCCCGGGCTTTCGCACCGAGACTGTCGCACAGCTGAATGCCGCGGATGTGTGGGCGGTGGCGAGCGACAAGGCAGGCGACGCTTTCGTCGCGACCGGCTCGCCCGCGCAGGTGCTGCGTATCGCGCCGGACGGCAAGCAAACGGTGTTGTTTACGACCAGGGATCTGAGCATGCAGGCACTGTCGATGGGGCCGGATGGGGCGCTGTATGCCGCGACGCTGCCCTCAGGCAAGGTGTACCGGATCCCAGTGACGCAGGTTGGCGGCAAGCCGCTCGATGACACGTCGGCTACGCCGGTGTTCGACGCCGCGCAGACCGTGGAAAAGCCGAAGTACATCTGGGCCATGCAGTTCGACCGGAAGGGCCGGCTGTACCTGGCGACCGGGGCGCCGGGGGCGGTGTACCGGGTCGATCTGAAGGCAGCGGCGAAGCCGGAGCTTTTCTTTGCGAGCGACGAGCCGCACATTCGTTCCATGATTTTTGCGCCGAACGGCGACCTGCTGGCCGGCTCCGATGGATCGGGGCTGGTGTACCGCATTGACCCTGCCGGCAAAGGGTTTGTGATCTACGAAGCAGCGAAGCGTGAGGTGACCTCGCTGGCGCTCGGGCCGCAGGGGCAGCTGTATGTCGCGGCCGTGGGCGAAAAGGGCCGCAATACGAGCCTGCCGGCGCTGCCGGTGGCGGGCGCGGGCGCGACACCCACTGCGAGCATTACCGTCACCGTGGTTCAGCCGGGGTCGACACAGGCCGTTGCCGGAAACACGACAGTGCAGGATGGGTCAGAGGTGTACGTTATTCCGGCAAATGCGTCGGAAGCGCCGAGGCGCATCATCGCGGCGCATGAAGACGTGATCTACAGCCTGATGGCAGTGCCGGGCGGTGTGCTGGCGGCTACCGGCAACCGCGGGCGCATTTACCGGATCCACGATGACGGCAGTTTCGAAGACATGGCGCACGCGGATGCCGCCCAGGTGACCGGCTTTGCCGCGGGCCCCGGGAACAGCTTGTATCTGCCGGCGGCAAACAGCGGCAAGCTGCTGCGGATGCAGCTGGAACCGGCGAGCGGCGGAACACTGCTGAGCGAGGTCTTTGATGCGACGGAGCCCTCGCAGTGGGGGCGCGCGGAGGTTACCGGCGCGCCGTCCGCATACCTGCTTGAAGCGAGGACCGGCAATATCGACAACCCGGCGCGTGGGTGGAGCGAGTGGAAGGCAGTGGGGCCGCAGGATGCGTCGTTAGGACAGCCGGGCGCGCGCTTCGCGCAGTGGCGGCTGACGGCAAAGCCCGGGATGCGCGTGAGTGCGATCGGGCTGAATTACCTGCCCGCGAACGCCGCGCCCGAGGTGGATGAAATCCTGGTCGCGCCTGGAACGCGGGTGAACGCGCAGGCAATGCAGCCGAGTTATCCGCAGCAAACGACGATTAACTTTGCCTCGCAGGGCGGCGCGAGCGTAAATATCGACAACAACAATCCGGCGGCGCCGCTGAGCGCGTTTCGAGACAAAGGCGCCATTACAGCGCGGTGGTCGGCGCATGACGATAACAATGACGATCTGCGGTTTGCGGTGTATTTTCGCGGCGAGGGCGATGCGGCATGGCGGCTGCTGAAAAAGGACCTGACGGACCGCTACCTGAGCTTCGACGCGGCGCTATTGCCGGATGGCCCGTACCGTCTACGGGTGGTGGCGACCGATGCGCCCTCGCACCCGGCGAACGCGGAGTTGAGCGGCGAGCGCGTGAGCGACCTGTTCCTGGTCGATTCGGAAACGCCGCAGGTGACCGGGCTGGCAGCGGCGCGCAGCGGGGAGGGTTTGCACGTAACCGCCGCTGCGACAGATACGAAGATACCGATAGCCCATGCGGAGTATTCGCTTGATGCCGGACCATGGCAGGTCGTGGAGCCGGTGGGGCAAATCTCCGATGCGCTGCAGGAGCACTACGACTTTACGGTGCCGCTGCCGGAGGCGGGACGCGCGGGGTCGCATATCGTGACGCTGCGGGCATTCGACCGGTTTGAGAATACGGGTTCGGCGCGGGTGGAAGTACCGTGATGTTTGTTCCGGCTTTGCTCAGGATGGCACTCGTTTTGACAGCGAAAGAAGACCTCTTTTGATCGTTGTTTTCCAACCGTTGCCACGAAAGGATGCGCGTGCGGTTTGAGCTCTTCATCGCGGCGCGCTACCTGCGGGCGAAGCGCCGGCAGGCGGTGATTGGCGTGGTCACCGGGATCTCGGTCGCGGGTGTGGCGATCGGGGTGGCTTCGCTGATCCTGGCGCTTGCGATTACGACCGGGATGCAGAGAGACCTGCAGGCGCGGCTGCTCTCCTCGACGGCGCACGTCCAGCTGCTGCGCATTCAGAACGACGGCATCAAGAACTGGAGCGCACTGATGGCGCGGCTGCGGAAGCTGCCCCATGTGACTGCAGCTGCGGCAGAGCTGTATGACCCGGTGCTGATTTCGCGGGGAGCGCACTCCGGCGGCGCCATGCTGAAGGGGATTCGCCCGGCGGAGGAGCAGCAGGTGAGCGACATGCTGCGGCAGGCCACACCCGGGAGTATCGCCGCGCTGGAGCCTGTAGCTGAAACAGGCGGTGCGAACCAGGCGACGCCGCCGATCGTGCTGGGGTTCGACCTGGCCGATTCGCTCGACGCGCATACGGGGGACACGGTGGTGGTGACGAGTCCGCAGGGCGAGCTGACGCCGTATGGGCTGGTGCCGAAGTACCAGCGGTTCCGGATCGCGGGGATCTTCCACTCGGGGTTCTACCAGTACGACTCGACGTTCGGGCTGGTGCGGCTGCGGGACGCGCAGGCGCTGTTTGGCGAGCCGGACCTGGTTTCGCTGATCTCGTTCAAGGTAGACGACCTGTACCATGCGGACCGGATCGGCCGCGAGATTGAGCAGGCTGCCGGCCCGGGGTTTGAAACCACAAACTGGATGGAGCAGAACCGCGAGCTGTTCAAAGCGCTGAAGCTGGAGCAGCTGGTCACGTTTATCGTAATCGGGCTGATTATCTGCGTGGCGGCACTGAATATCCTGATCGCACTGACCATGATGGTGATGGAGAAAACGCGCGATATCGCGGTGCTGTTGTCGATGGGCGTAGCGCCCGGGCAGATTCGGCGAATCTTTCTGCTTGAGGGCGTACTGATCAGCGTGATCGGGACGGGGATCGGGCTGGTGCTGGGGTACGGGATCGCGTTTGTGTGCGGACACTGGCAGCTGATCCACCTTTCGGCGGACGTGTACTCGATTGACGTACTGCCCTTTGCACCGAAGCTGACGGACGGGCTGCTGGTTGCCGGGGTCTCGATCGGGGTTGCGCTGCTCGCAACGCTGTATCCTTCCGGGGCCGCGGCACGCGTGTTACCGGCCGAGGCGCTGCGGTATGAGTAGTGACGTCAACAACGCGGCCATGACGGCGCTGCGACCTTCCGGGTTGCCCGAACATCCATTACTCAGCGCCGAAAACCTTGGCAAAGCTTACCCGCTTGCCGGGGGGCGGAGTCTGAACCTGTTCTCCGGCCTCACGTTTTCGGTCCCGGCTGGGCAGATTGTGGCGATTGTCGGGCAATCCGGAGCCGGCAAAAGCACCCTGCTGCACTTACTGGGCGCGCTCGACAAGCCGACTGCCGGTGAAGTGTGGGTTGAAGGAATTGCGGTAAGCACCCTGGCTGGAGAGGCGGCGGCGCAGTTCAGAAACCGGCAGGTGGGGTATGTTTGGCAGTTTCATTACCTTCTGCCCGAGTTTACTGCTGTGGAAAACGTGGCGATGCCTCTGCTGGCGCGAGGCGAACCGCAATCGGCCGCAAGACGGGAAGCAGCGGACTGGCTCAAGAGGGTTGGGCTAGCGGACCGGGTGAACCACCAGGCCGGGGAGCTTTCCGGCGGTGAGCAGCAGCGGGTTTCACTCGCCAGGGCGCTGATTACAAAGCCCCGGCTATTGCTGGCGGACGAACCGACCGGCGACCTGGATGGAGCGACCGCGGACGCCGTGTTTGAGCTGATCGAAGGGCTGCATCGGGAGCAGCAGCTTACTACGGTTCTGGTTACCCACAATATGCCGCTGGCACGGCGCTGCCACCGTGTGTTACGGCTTACGCAGGAGGGCATCAGCGAGGATGTGGCTGGTCCACCTGTAAAGTAGTAAAAGAAGCAGGATCGGCAGCGATCCCTGTCCCGGACCGCAACCGCAGAGGACCGTCGGTACGAGGGTCACTGCCAGGAAGTACCAAGGGGGAACATGTTCGAACGGTATACAGAAAAAGCGCGTCGCGTCATCTTCTTCGCGAGGTATGAGGCCAGCCAGTTCGGCTCGCCCTATATTGAGACCGAGCACCTGCTGCTCGGACTGCTGCGGGAAGACAAGGCCCTGACCAATCGCTTTCTACGCTCGCATGCATCCGTCGAGTCGATCCGCAAGCAGATCGAAGGGCACACCACTATCCGTGAAAAAGTCTCCACCTCGGTCGACCTTCCTTTATCGAACGAGTGCAAGCGTGTGCTGGCCTACGCGGCGGAAGAAGCCGAGCGGCTGTCGCACAAACATATCGGCACAGAGCACCTGCTGCTCGGTTTGCTGCGGGAAGAAAAGTGCTTCGCGGCAGAGATTCTGCACGAGCGCGGCCTGAAACTGCTGGCGATCCGCGAAGAGCTTTCGCGGGCAACCCAGGAGAAGGCGCCGCAGGGTACGTCGCAGAGCCGCACCCGCGAGGGAAGCGGCAGCGCGAACCGCGAGCAGAGTCTGCTGGCGGAGTTCTCGCGCGACCTGACCCAGGTGGCGATGGATAATCAGCTTGACCCGCTCGTCGGCCGCGATGCCGAGCTCGAGCGTGTGATCCAGATCCTGTGCCGCCGGACGAAGAACAACCCGGTGCTGATCGGTGAGCCGGGCGTTGGCAAAACAGCCATCGTCGAAGGCCTCGCCCAGCGCATCTCCGACGGTGAGGTACCGAGTTTTCTCGCCGACAAGCGGGTGCTCGCGCTCGACCTGTCGCTGATCGTTGCCGGCACGAAGTATCGCGGGCAGTTCGAAGAGCGGCTCAAGACCATCATGAAAGAGCTGATGGAGAACCAGAACTGCATCATCTTCATCGATGAGCTGCACACGCTGGTCGGGGCCGGGTCTGCCGAGGGCTCGCTCGATGCGGCGAACATCCTGAAGCCGGCGCTGTCGCGCGGTGAGATTCAGTGCATCGGCGCGACGACACCGGGCGAGTTCCGCAAGTCGATCGAGAAGGACCGGTCGCTCGAGCGGCGCTTCCAGGCTGTCAAGGTGCCGCCGCCGAACGAAGAAGACGCGATCAAGATCATCATGGGCATCAAGGACCGCTACGAGAAGTTCCACGCGGTGAGCTACACCGATGATTCGATTGAGTTCGCGGTCTCGCACTCGAGCCGGTACATCCCGGATCGCTTTCTCCCGGATAAGGCCATCGATCTGATTGACGAGGCGGGAGCGCGCGTGAAACTGCGCCAGACTTCCCTGCCCGAGGAGATCACCGAGGTCCAGAAGCGGATCAAGTTCATCGTGCACCGGATGGAGAACGCCATTGCGAACCACGAGTTTGAGAAGGCGCGCTTTTACTCGGACGAGGAGCGCAAGGAGCGCGAAAACCTGCGCGCCCTGCGGGACAAGTACCACCTGGATGACTCGACTGCCGGGATCGTGAGCCGCGAAGACATTGAAGATGTCGTGAGCCGCTGGACCGGTGTTCCCGTGAACTCGATCAAGGAAGAGGAGACGCAGAAGCTGCTGCGCGTGGAAGGCGAGCTGCACAAGCGCGTCATCTCGCAGGAGAAGGCGATCTCTGCGCTGTCGCGGGCCATTCGCCGCTCGCGTGCCGGCCTAAAATCGCCCAACCGGCCCATAGGTTCGTTCCTGTTCCTGGGACCGACCGGTGTCGGCAAGACGGAAATGGCGCGCACACTGGCGCAGTTCCTGTTCGGGAGCGAGAAGAGCTTAATCCGCTTCGATATGTCGGAGTTTATGGAGAAGCACTCGGTCTCGAAGCTGATCGGTTCGCCTCCGGGCTACGTGGGGTACGAGGAGGGCGGTCAGCTTACGGAGCGCGTGAAGCGTTCACCGTATTCGGTCGTGTTGCTCGATGAGATCGAGAAGGCGCACCCGGATGTGTTCAACATCCTGCTGCAGGTGTTTGAAGACGGGCACCTGACGGACGGGCTGGGCAACACGGTCGACTTCAAGAACGTGATCCTGATCATGACCTCGAACATCGGTGCGCGCCACCTGCAGCGCAAGCAGGGGCTCGGGTTTCAGTCAGAGCGGGAAGACCTGGTGATGGACAAGGTCGAGGAACTGGTCAAGCAAGAGGTCAAGCGGACCTTTAATCCGGAGTTCCTGAACCGCGTGGACGAGATTATCCTCTTCCATTCGCTTTCGGATGCGGACCTGATCCAGATCCTTGAACTGCTGGTCGGCCAGCTGAATACGAACCTGGTGCAGAAAGCGATCACGATTTCAGTGACCGACGATGCGAAGAAGTGGATCCTCGAGAAGACGCTGGTAGATCGCAGCTACGGGGCCCGTCCCCTGCGCCGCGCGCTACAGCGCTATGTCGAAGACCCGCTGTCGGAGGCATTAATCGCCGGGCACATCAACGAGCGGCCTGCGTTCCTTGAGGTTTACCTTGAGAACAACCAGCTGTACTACCGGCCGGTTTCTCAGGAAGCGGAAGAGGGTGCGACGCCCCTCGAAGGCAGCCTGCTTTACAGCGCGTAGCTCCCGTGAACGACAAGACCCCATCCGGCGACGGATGGGGTTTTGTTTTGCAAGGAGCGCTGTACGGCTTGCGTTACGAAACTTTGGTCTTGACGCTTTTAACCGCGGCCTGCAGGTTATCGATGATGTCGTCGGATGCGTCGGCGGCGGCATTCTTGCCGCGCTTGTATACCTTGGTCGCCTGGTCGCCCAGCACGGACGCCTGGTCCTTGATGTAGTCGCCGGCATCATCCGCCTGGTCTTTCAGGTAGTCTCCGGCGTCATTGAGTTTGCGCTTGAGCTGCTTTCGCGTTTTTGTGCCCGATTGCGGTGCACAAATCAGCGCTACCGCTGCACCGGCTGCGACGCCCAATGAAAAAACCATCCAAACTTTAAATGTGTTCATGCCGGACTCCTTTTGCGGGCTGAACGCCCGTACGTTTGGTTGAGAAGCAGGCAAGCAGAGACGGGTTGCTGGGCCGCCGGGAAAACGGCGCTTGCGGGGTGGATTGAGAACTGGAGCGGGAGACCGGGATCGAACCGGCGACATTCAGCTTGGGAAGCTGACGTTCTGCCACTGAACTACTCCCGCCCTTGGGAGATGAACGCGCTGCTGCGCTCGTTCGTTCAACACTGACGAGTATAGCCGAACGCTCGCTAAAGCAGGCTGGACTGCGCGGGCGATGCTGTCGAATCCCTGAGAATGAGCTGGGTTGGCAGCGGGAGCAGGCTCCCCTGTGCGCCCTGAAGCAGGGTCGACACCACGAGCCGGCTCAGCTCTGTGCGCGGCACGTCCACCGTGGTGAGCGGCGGATTGAGGAAGCGGCTGAAGTAGGTATTGTCGAATCCCACCACAGAAACATCTTCAGGAATACGCAGGTTGCGCGCCTGCAGTCCCCGGTAGACGCCCATAGCGACCAGGTCGGTCGTCGCGATGACCGCCGTGAATCGGAAGGAATTGCAGGCCTCAGCGATGGCCTTCTCCCCGGCATCGGCTCCCGGACCGTACACGTCGATCACACGGGTGGACAGGTTTTCGATACCGCAGCCTCGTACCGCGGATAAGAATCCTTGGTCGCGGTGCCGATGGGATAGAAGCAGTGGACCGCCGGCCTTTTGCGAGTTGCGAACGAACAGGAGGTCGCGATGGCCGAGCTGAATCAGGTGCTCGACCGCGGCGCGCATACCTCCGCGGGAATCGACCCGAAGGATCGAAAGCATCTCAGACGGCCTGCCGATGTCGAGGAAGACGGCGGGCACGCCGCTGGCCAGCACCAGCTTTCTTGAAGGTTCGTCGTGCTCTGACGTGAGGACGGCGAGGCCGGCGATGCGGGCGCCCAGCAGGTGCTTGACCGCTGCGCGATGCTGCTCCGGCAGGAAGTTGGTCGCCATGAGCGAGATCTGGTAGCCGTGCCGCGCAGCCTCTTCTTCCACGGCCTGCGCTGTTTCCGCGAAAAAGGGATTTTGCAGGTTCGACACGACCACGCCTAGCAAAAGCGTTTGCCGGCGCGCGAGGTTGCTCGCGTAAAGATCAGGGCGATAGTTGAGCGTGTCGATGGCCGACTGCACGCGTTCGCGGGTGTCGTCGCTGATGCGGCCCTTGTCGTTCAAAACGGCCGACACGGTGCCGGTCGAGACTCCGGCCAGGGCCGCCACATCGTGAATCTTCGGCCTCTCCCCTTTGGTCGAGGTCTGCTCGCCGCGCGGGACCGGTTCCCGGGCCTGGATGGATTTTCGAAGTTTCACCTCACCAGAGTACTTTGCTTTCATCAACGGGCGCTTGACAGTGATTGCCTGAAAGCGCGATGCTTTTGATGAAACGTTTCACCACGCGGAGGATTAGTCATGATTGTTGCGACAAAAAAGGAACTGAACAGTCTGCAGGACGCGCTCGATGCGCCTTTTGAGCTTACGCAGCAGCAGATCGACTTTTACCGGGAGAACGGCTACGTCAAGCTGCAGTCGGTGCTGTCTCCAGAGATGCTGGAACACTACCGCAAGCTCATCAACGCGCGCGTCGCCGAGCTCTCAGCAGACGCGCTGCCGCTTGAAGAGCGCACGACCTACGGCAAGGCTTTTCTGCAGATCATGAATCTGTGGACGCAGTCGCCGGAGGTCAAGGAGTTCGTATTCGGCAAGCGCCTTGCGCGGATCGCGGCCCAGCTGATGGGGGTGTCCGGGGTGCGCGTGTACCACGATCAGGCTCTCTACAAGGAGCCGGGCGGCGGCATTACTCCGTGGCATGCCGACCAGTACTACTGGCCCGTGGACAGCGACAACACCATTACGGCCTGGGTTCCGCTGCAGGAGACGCCCCGCGAGATGGGCCCGCTGGCCTTCTGCGAAAAAAGCCACCGGTTGCAGGTGGGCCGCGACCTTGAAATCAGCGAGGAAAGCGAAACCACTCTGAAGGAAGCGCTGAACAGCTTTAAGCTCGAGGACGGCGCGTTCGGTCTGGGCGATGTGAGCTTCCATGCCGGCTGGACGTTCCACCGGGCCGGGGCGAACACTACCGAGCGTCCGCGCGAGGTGATGACGGTGATCTACATGGACGAGAACATTCACCTGATCGAGCCGAAGAATAAGAACCATGTGATGGATATCGAACGCTGGGCGCCGGGGCTGCATACCGGCGACGTGCTCGGATCGCCGCTGAACCCGGTTATCTACTCCGAAAAGATAGGTGCGGACTTGGAGCCTGCGTGACCCTCGCGGGCACCGTAACGGCCCCGGTAGAAGCAAACGTGACCAGTGAGGCTTCCTCGCTGGTCGCGCTCTGAGCATATAAGTGAAAGGTCGCGATGGTTGATATTCGTGCCGCAGTCGGCAAAGGGGACGGCGCCTTTGCCATTGAATCGGTCCAGCTTGAAGAACCGCAGCAGGGCGAAGTGCTGGTCGCCATGCGGGCGAGCGGCGTCTGCCACACCGACTGGGACTCCCTGCGATGGGGGCGCCGCGTCATCCTTGGACATGAGGGCGCGGGCGAGGTGCTTCGGGTTGGCGCAGGGGTAAGCGCGTTCCGCCCCGGCGATCGCGTGATGCTGAATTGGGCGATCCCCTGCGGCGTGTGCTTCCAGTGCGAGCGCGGCAAGGAGAACATCTGCGAGGATCGCGGTACGATGCCGGACGAGCGGTTCCGCAGCAGCGGCGGCGCGTTGAATGCGTCGTTCTCGCTCGGCACCATGGCGACGCATTCGCTGGTGCCGCAGGCCGCCGTGCTACCGCTGCCTGAGGCCGTACCGTATGAGGTTGCGGCCATCATGGGTTGCGCCGTGATGACCGGCTTCGGCTCTGTGGTGAATGCGGCGAAGGTTACGCCGGGCAGCACGGTGGTGGTGCTGGGCTGCGGCGGTGTGGGTCTTAGCGCGATCCTGGGCGCGCTGTACTGCAAGGCCGGACGCATCATCGCGGTCGATGTGAACCCGGCGCGGCTGGAGCTCGCATTGAAGTTCGGCGCGACCGAGACACTGCTTGCAGACCGCGGCGATACCGGACTGTTGCAGGCGGCGGAAGAAGTGAAGCGGCGCAACAGGGGCCGCGGCGCGGATTATGCGTTTGAGTGTACCGCCGTGCCGGAGCTCGGTGCAGCGCCGCTGGCCATGGTGCGCAGCGCTGGGACGGCTGTCGGCGTCAGCGGCATTGAGAAGGTCGTCCCTGTCGATATGGAGCTGTTTGAGTGGGACAAGGTTTACATCAACCCGCTGTACGGCGCGTGCCGCCCGCAGAGGGACTTCCCTCTTCTGATCGACCTGTACATGAACGGGCAGCTGATGCTGGATGAAATGGTGACACGCCGCTACCCGCTCGACGAGCTCGACCAGGCTTTCAGGGACATGCACGCGGGGATCAATGCCAAGGGAGTGCTGATCTTTTGATCGAGATATTCCGCACGCTTGAACTCTCTGACCCGGGCTATGAGACAGATGGTCTGCGCCTGGCCACAGCCAGGAGCGAGGCCCTTGGCCGGCGCGGAGACGTATCGCTGTGGGTCCCCCCGGGCGATCGCATCGGCACCCTGCTGATTCTGCTGCACGGCGTATACGGCAGCCACTGGGTGTGGTCGATGAAGGGCGGGGTCCATCGCACGGCCCGGCACATGACCGAAGCAGGCGAGATCGCACCCATGGTCATCGCAATGCCCAGCGATGCGCTGGGGCGCAACGGCACTGCGTATCTCAAGTGGCCGCATGCGGAAGACGTGGAGCGATGGATTGTGGACGAAGTGCCCGCAATCGCCAGGGCAGCCGCGCCCGCCCTGCAACCCGATGCGCGCGTTGCCATCGCGGGTCTCTCGATGGGCGGCTACGGCGCGCTGCGGCTGGGCAGCAAGTATGCCAACCGCTTCTGCGCCATTTCCGCGCATTCGGCGATTACGGAAATTAATGAGATGTCGAGCTTTGTCGACGAGCCGCTGAGTGATTACCTTGCCTGCGGCGGCCGTGACGAGCTCAGCATCGAGCACTGGATGCGTCGGCATCGGGATACCCTGCCACCGCTGCGCTTCGACTGCGGGACGGATGACGCGCTGCTCGAAGGCAACCGCGCGCTGCATCGAGCGATGACGAAAGAAAAAATCGCGCATAGCTACACGGAGTTCCCCGGTGGGCACACGTGGCCGTACTGGCAAACGCATATAGCGGAGACGCTTCGCCATGCTGACCGGCACAGCCGGGAGAAGAGGTAAGAATGAAGATACGAACGCTCGCGCTGCTCTGCCTGTTCGCCTCAACGGCCATTGCCCAGGCGCCGCCTGCGACCGCGACGCTGCATGTGGATGCCGCCCGCGTGGAGAACCACATCAGCCCGCGCATGTACGCCTCATTTGTCGAGATGATGGCTGAGGATGTGAAGTGGGGGCTTACGGCCGAGATGATCCACGATCGCTCCTTTGAAGAAACGCCGGATTACCTGGGCCTGCCGGCTGCCTGGCGGCTGGAGCCGGATGAGCGCAACGACAACGTCGGCGCGATCAGGTTTGTGCAGACCGCGGACGATGCTTACCCGAGGGTAAGCCAGGCGACGAATGCGGCGGAGCACTCGCTGCGCATCACGCTGGCGCCCGCTGACATTACCGACACGCGCCGCGGCCTTTCACAGGGGCGACTCTCCGTGCGGGCCGGGCAGAGCTATCGAGGGTACTTGTGGGCCAGGGTGCCGGTAAGTGACGGCTACGCCGGCAATGTGAACGTAGCGCTTGAGGCAGACGAGACCGACGGTCCCACTTATGCAAGGGCTACGGTTACAAATGTGAGCGGTGACTGGCGCAAATACGCGTTCGAGTTAAAACCGACACAGACGGACCGCTTCGCAAAGCTGAGCCTGCTATTCGACGGTCATGGCACTTTGTACCTGGACCAGGTTTCGCTTGAGCCTGCCGACGCGCTAACGCAGGTGCGAGCGGATTCCGAGGCAATGATCCACAACCTGCACCCGTCGTTCATGCGCTGGCCCGGGGGCAACGTTGCGCAGGATTACAACTGGCGCTGGGGAGTCGGTCCGCGCGACCTGCGGCCAACCTGGGTCAACAAAGCGTGGAGTAACGCTCCCGAACCGGACGACCTGGGCACGGATGAGTACCTCGCACTGTGCGCGCGTCAGCACATTGAACCGTCGATCACCGTCAATGTCGACGGCACCGGCGGAACGCCCGAAGAAGCCGCGGCGTGGGTCGAGTATGTCAACGGGCCGGCTACGTCGAAGTATGGCGCCATGCGCGCGGCGAACGGGCACCCCGCGCCGTACGGCGTGAAGCAGTGGGAGCTTGGAAACGAGATCTTCGGCGGCTGGGTGCGCGGCCATGTAACAGCAGAGCAGTATGCACAGGAGGCTGTGGTCTACGCGAAGGCCATGCGCGCCGTCGACCCATCCATCCGGCTGATCGCGGTCGGGACAGGTGTCTTTCCGAACAGTGACGCATGGAACTCCGCTGTGCTGAAGATAGCCGGGCCGGAGATACAGTACCTCGCTATCCATGACTACACTTCGCTGGCACAGAATGCGAAGGAACCCGATCCGCGGGCGGCAATGATGGGTCGAGCCGGAGAGTTTGAAGCGCACTATCGCCACATCGGCGACCTGGTTCACCGGAACGCTCCGGGCCGCGACATCAAACTGATCGTGAATGAATGGAACCTGTTCTACGGCGCCGATGTAGTCGAGTCCATGGAAGGCGCCGTGTATGCCTCGCGCATGATGAACGGGTTTGAGCGCGACGGCGACATCGTGGATGCAATCTGTATCTCCGACCTGCTCAACGGCTGGGTAGGCGGCGTCATCCAGGCGAGTCGCGACCGCGTTTACGGCACTCCCCAGTATTACGCGCTGAAGATGTACACCGAACACCTCGGCACGGACCGTCTGCACACTGGAATAACGTCGCCACTGCTGCAGCCGGGGGTGAATGGTGTGGATGGTGTGGCGACTCGATCCCGCGACGGTTCCAGGCTGTTCGTGCTGTTGTCGAACGCCGACAAGACTCATGCGATTTCTACCTCGGTCGACATAACGGGATTCAAGCACGATCCAAATGTAGCTATGACCCTGTTGGCCTCTGCTGACCCGATGCAACGCAACACCTTTGAAGACCCTTCGGCAATCAAACCTTCCGACAAGTCAATACACTGCGAGGGGACATGCAGCATTGATCTTCCGGCGGATTCTGTTGCGGTACTGACCTTCAGTAAGTCAAAGTAGAACAGCTTCGCGGAACAGTCCGTCGGGCATTCAGGTTTGAAGGGAAAGAAATGAAGCTGGTGTATCTGACATTTATCTTTGCAGCGTTCGCATCCGGGGTGGCCCAGCAGGCTCCGTCGGCGCCGCCTGCACCTCCAACTGTGCCGAATGGGCAGTTCACCAATCCTCTTCTGCCTTCGGGAGCAGACCCATGGGTGACCTTCCACGACGGCTATTACTACTATATGAACACCACCCAGCGTAACCTGACGATCTGGAAGACTCGCGACATTACCGATCTTCGCAACGCCGGCAAGCAAGTTGTCTGGACGGCGCCGGCGGACGGGCCTTATTCGCATGACGTCTGGGCGCCGGAGCTGCACTTCCTGCGCGGCGCCTGGTATATCTACTTCGCCGCCGATGCGGGAGACAACACCACGCATCGGCTGTGGGTGCTTGAAAACACGAGCGCCGACCCGACGACCGGGACCTGGACGATGAAGGGCCAGATTACCGATAAGACCAACCGATGGGCGATCGACCCTTCGGTGATCGAGCTCAGCGGCAAGTTGTACATGATATGGTCCGGCTGGGAAGGCGCTGTCAACGGGACGCAAAATATTTACATCGCCAAACTCCGCAATCCGTGGACGGTGAAAGGCAAACGCCTCAAACTATCGACACCGACCTACCCGTGGGAAAAGGTTGGCGATAACTACCCTGCGGGCAAAATCTCACCGCTGCCGCACATCGATGTCAATGAAGGTCCGGAGTTTCTTGAGCACGGGGACAACATCTTTGTCGTGTACTCCGCAAGCGCCTGCTGGACTGACTATTACGAGCTCGGCATGATGACCTCATCGATCCACAGCAACCTGATGCATAGCTCTTCCTGGACGAAAGCCGATCAGCCGGTATTTCGGCAATCTCCTGAAGCATCGGTTTATGCGACCGGGCATAACTCGTTCTTCAAGTCTCCGGATGGAACGCAGGACTGGATTCTTTACCACGCGAACTCCGAACCCAATGAGGGCTGCGGGGCAATGCGCTCGCCCCGCGCGCAGCAGTTTACGTGGGGAGCCAACGGCATGCCGGTATTCGGCAAGCCTCTGCCGGTCGACCAGCCGATTGCGAAACCTTCCGGGGCCGCAAACTAACTTGAACGAGCAGATTACTTGAGCAGTTGCGCCGCGCCACCTTCGGTGATGCTGTAAAACGCATCGACCTTCGCAGGGGGTGCAACCTGCTGCTTTACTCCATCGGGCCAGTGAATCTCGACCTTTTCAATGCTGGTCGCGGAGCCCAGGCCGAAGTGGGGCCGCTGGTCCGGGGAGGAAGCGAAACTGCCGCCGGCGACCACATCCTCGCGTTGCGTAAAGCCGCCCGCAGTCAGGAAAACGGTCGCGCCCACGGCATCACGCGGCGACTTCGGCCCTCCGATCAGCCGGAACGCGATGTAGTGGTTGCCGGTATCCGTCACGTTGCGGAACAGGGACGGGGTCGCGTCCATGTTATTCACGACCACATCCATTTTTCCGTCATTGAACAGGTCGCCGTAAGCCATGCCGCGCGATGTCGCCAGTTTACTTAGTCCGGTGCCTTCCACCGCAGGCATTAGTTCGAACTTGCCGCGGACGTTGTGGAACAGAAGCGGCCGCTGCGCCCAGGTGGTGCCCCAGCTTTGCTGGTCCACCGCGGGATACACATGGCCGTTCACCACCATCAGGTCGAGCCAGCCGTCGTTGTCGTAATCCAGAAAGCCGGTTCCCCAGCCCAGGAACGGTACGGTGCACTCCGCGATACCGGCCTGGTACGTGACCTCGGTAAAATTAGCGTCGCCGTCATTGCGGTACAGCGGATTGTAGTCATCGGAAAACGTTGTGTTGTAAAGGTCCAGCAGCCCAGTGTGGGTGTAATCGCCGAACGCAATGCCCATGGAAGCAGTCTCTCGACCGCTCTCGTTCAGCGCGTAGCCGCTGACGTACGAGTCATCCTCAAAGGTGCCGTCTCCCTTGTTGATATAGAGGTAGTTTGGGGTCGAGTCATCTGCGACAAGCAGGTCAGGTCGCCCATCACCATTCAAGTCGACAAACACCGATGCCAGCCCGTAGTAGGCGTGTTCATCCGCGACACCGGCTTTCTGACTGACGTCTGTAAACGTGCCGTCGCCATTGTTGTGAAACAGGTGGTCGGCTTCCCCTTTCAATCCTCTCGGTCCGCACATGACGCGAACGCCGCGAAACTGGCAGCCGTCGAGGGGAGTCGCCGAAGCGCTGGTTCCTGCAAGTTCCGCCTGATCGAAATGCACATAGCCGGGGACAAACAGGTCCAGGCGGCCATCGCCGTCATAGTCTCCCCATGTCGCTCCGGTGGACCAGCCACCGAGTGCCACGCCGGCTTTTTCGGCTACGTCGGTAAAAGTGCCATCGTGATTGTTACGATATAGCCGGTTCTTGCCGAAGTTGGTAACGTACAGGTCGGGCCAGCCGTCGTTATCGAAGTCGCCGACGACAGCACCGAAGCCCCAGCGCTCGTTGGTGACACCGGCTTTAGCGGCTACGTTGGTAAAGGTGCCGTCGTGGTTGTTATGAAACAAAGCAGCCTGCGGAGGGCTCATCTTTCCCGTGAGCGCATCGCGGGTCGATCCATTGACGAGATAGATGTCGAGCCAGCCGTCATTGTCGTAATCGAGAAGGGCGACGCCGGAGCCAACGGTTTCCAGGATCAACGACTTGCCCGGCGTCCCCATTTTGTGGGTCCACTTCGTAAGCCCGGCCGCAGCAGCGGTGTCCTTAAAAATGACTGGGCCCGTCGCGACGAATCCGCCGGCGGTAATAGGGCGCCGCTGCGCGTCGAGGACCGCCGCATGCGCGCCGCCCGTGTTGACGCCGGCCTGCATGCCTGCGGGGGCAGGCGGTGGGGATGTGGTCTGCGCCTGCGCCGGTATCGAAAGAAAACCGAGAAAAGAAGCTGCAAGCAGGCACCGGAACACCGCGCCTGCGACCTTGTTGAAAACCCTTACAGAGCAAACCATGACGCTGCCTATTTTAGAGCAGTTGCACTTACGCTGCGCCGCTAACGCAGCGGAACTTCAATGATTGTTACGCTGCTATTCGGGAACGTGTGTGTCAGTCCCGCTTTCATCGGCTGGATGTTGTCCGATGGCTTGACGCGGTTCGGGTCTTCTTCATCGTTGACGACAAGCAGGTTGGCCGCGGTGATGGTTGACACCCTGGCAGGGCCGGCGACTGCACCGACGGAGGACAGGTCGAACTTAGCCGTCAACGCGTCCGTAAGGTGCCGGTTTACGCAGAACAGCAGCAGAGTTTTGCGGTCGCTTGAGAGGGCCGCCGAAATATCGAGATAAGGCACCCCCTCAATCGACGGCAGCGTACGCACCCCGTGCGCGACCGAGTAGCTTGGTGAGCCGGACTGGACTGTGAGCGCGATGGCCGGATTGGCGCTTGCATACTGGCGAAAGACCCAGTACGCGGGAGTTCCATAGACCTGACCGCGCTTCTTCCAAATGCCCCCGAACTCGAGGATCCCGGTCATGTCGCTTATCGGGACCGTATCGGGGTTTCGCAGCAGCATGTTCAGGAAGCCCCCGGCGAAGAGCGCGCCGCCCATGTTGGTGTGGTCCGGGCCGCCGTGTGTGCGAGAGCTCACAAGCCACTCGGTGAAGGCTGTCCTGACATCCTTACCATTGGCGCTGGCCTGCGCCTGCTGCCGAATACCACGCACCCGCGCTTCGAGCCCGATCGGCAGAGCCAGGTCGGCCATGGTGCGGAACTGCTGCGTCGGGTTCTGCAGGGCTACATCATCGCCCACGACATAGTGCGTGGAGAGGTAATCGAATGAGCCGGCAGGATTGGCGAGCTGGTTGGCATTCCACTCGTGGTAGCCGTCGTCGACACCGCCTGTCGCGATCAAGTTGGCATGCGGATCGACCGCGTGCACGGCCTCGGCGAATTGGCCCGTAAGCGGGCCGATTGTTGCGAGCGTGGGCGCGCCGATCTGCCAGTTTCCCCACAGCTCATTCCCAAGCTCCCACAGCAGCCCGCCGCGCCCGTTGTTCCAATGGTCGTCGATGTAACGAACCCATTCGGCATCTTCCTGCGGCGTACCGGAGCCGAGATTGAGCGCAAACTGCGGTTGCGCGTGGATGAGCTTGCAGAAGTCGAGGAACTCGTCTGTTCCAAAAGTGTTGTACTCCGGAATGCCCCAGGACGCGTTCAACATGGAAACCCGCTTGTCCCGCGGGCCCACGCCGTCATGCCAGTCGTACCCCGAGGTAAAGTTTCCGCCGAAGCGCACCAGCGGCGTGTGCATGTCGCGGCTCATGGCGACGACATCGGGATCGAGGCCGTCGATCGCATCCGCCGGCACCAGCCCTACGTTGTCAAACTGCACACGGGCGCCGTCATTCAGCGAGATGGCGAGATAGACCGGTTCGAGCGGTTCGAGCGTGTCCGGCTTCAGAGTGAGTGAAAACGTGTGCTTCGTCCAGGTGGTTTCCGGTGCGTCGAAGCTGGTTTCTGCCAGGGTGCCGCCGGACTCTCCATCGCGACGCAGCGAGACAGAGACCCGGGTATTGCCGAGGACATGCCTGGTCCAGAGCGTGCCCTGGTACGTAAGCTCACGGTGAACGGGTAAATACACGCGCTGGCGGATGCCCGACTCCTTGCCGGGAACCGACATGACCAGCAGCGACTCATTCGAGTTTGCGGCATCGCCCCGCACCGGCAGGTATCGCGCACCCTGCGAGGGGTCGAGCGGCTCCCAGGGCAGCGGCAGGGCAAGGTCCGAAGCGCGCCGCAGCTCGGGGCGCTCCCGCAGTATCGCGTCAGCCTTATCCGCGGACCAGAGGCCGCTTTCAAACGATGGGTTTTCGACAACATCGGCCCACAACCCGCCATAGGTCGAGTGGCCGATCGGCTCGAGGAACGTTCCAAAGATAGTGTTCGGGATCGTCTGCGAACCCGCTCCAGGCAGGATGCGTACAGCGAACGGGGCAGGCGACGCCTGCGATGAATCGGTGATCTGCGCGATTGCTTGCGCGCCAACCGCAGGGCCCAGCAGGATGAAGGCGAGGGTAAGTCGTCGAAACGGTACCGGCATGACGATCCTTTTTGTTTGTGCCTGCGATTGTGGCAGAAATCTGCGGGAGACGCGTCGAGACAAAACGCGCTCCTCCCGCAGGCTTTTATTCAGAACCCGCGGTTGCGGTCGTTGCTGTCGACGGGGTGCCACGGCCGGTGAGCTGCCGGATCAGGTCTACCTCATGCTGGCGATAGGGTGTGTCGTCCTGGCGGAAGACTTCGTGAAACCAGACCGTCGGCTTCAACTCGACATAGGGGCGCTGCCAGGAGTCCCATGGCAGGTAGGTCTGCGTCTTGCCGGCAACAAGCCCCCAGTTGATAGCCCCCACATGGTACTGCTTGGCGATGGGCAGGCTGCCGTCGAATGTTGAGCCCGCGCCGCGCGCCATGTACTCCGTGCAGATGATGGGCCGATGCAGTGGTTCCAGGCTCTTGATGCGTGCCTCGAATCCTTCGGGCCAATCGTAGTTATGAAACGAGATCACATCAGACTCAGCCAGCTGGATCTTCGTGGTCGCGCTCTCCTTTGCCGGATCACTCCAGTCGCCTGTCCACACGCCGCTGGTAAGCGGCTGCACCGGGTGTACAGAGCGCGCCCATGCAAACGCTTTCGGCAGCAGTTCGTCGACGCGGGCCACCTTCGCGGGGGTGTCCTCTTCCGTATCGCCGCCTTTGTTATCCGGCTCGTTCCAGACATCCCAGCCAAGGATGCGCTTGTCATTCGCGAACGCACCGACAACCCCTTTGACATAGGCTTCAAGCTGCGGCTCATCGGCATGGTCGAGCAGGCGCTGCTTGCCCGGGCTCTGCACCCAGCCGGAGTTATGAATGCCGGGGATGGGCGGGTGCTGCGGGCCGAGGTGGGGATTGGTCTCCCAGCAGGAGTCAAACAGCACGAGCAACGGGCGGATATGGTGTTTGGCTGCGATCGTCAGGAAAGCATCGAGCCGCTTCTTGAAACCCTCGGGATCCTGCTGCCAGAGCTGGTCCTGCAGAAAGACGCGCACGGTGTTCATGCCGATGCCTTCCGCCATGCCGAGCTCTTTGTCGTTCAACGCCGGATTCCAGGTCGCGGCCTGGAACATTTCAAGCTCGTTGATAGCGTCGGAGGGGATGAAGTTAGCCCCTACCAGCCAGGGCTGCGTGGCGTACCAGGCGTTGGCTTTTGCTTCAGACCAGCGGCCTGCGTCGCCCTGGGCGTAAGCCATGGAAACACAGCACAAGGAGGCAGAGAGGACAACTGAAAGATACGATTTGAGTTTCAAGTGAGTTCCTGCGTACGAGTCTGTGGAGTACAGCTTGTATTGCTGAACCCATCGGCCCAACCATACAACAATTCACATCGGTCATGCTTGCTGCCTGTCCGGCATGTGCAATTCGAGCGATTGAGTTGAATGCCGGCGCGTCACCTACTGCTGGGTCGCACTGAAGGATGAGGGCAGCGGGCCGACGTTCACAGGCGCGTCGCCATCGAGTGAGTGCGCGTGCCACGGCACACTTTCGTTCGCCAGGTCCGAGTGTTTCCGCAGGTACTCCAACGCATAGGAGCTCGCGGTGGGGTCATCTTTCTGGTCGGCGAAAATGGAGGCCTGCGTGGCCGCCTGGTCCTTCAAGCCGAGCCTGCGGTACAGGATGGCCAGGTTATAGTGAGCGGCCAGGTCGTCCGGATCGATGGACTGCACGGCCTCATACTCCGCACGGGCCAGCGCATACTTGCGCTGCTGATAGTACGAGAAACCGAGCTCGCGATGAGCATCCCTTGACCTTGGAAACTTGGCGATCACTCCCTGCAGGTCGACGATCGCGGAATCCAGGTCGCCTTCATTTCGCTTGACGAGCGCGCGGTAGTAAAGGGCGCGGGCATTCCCAGGCGCGAGTTGCAGCGCCTTCTCAAGCGAAGCGCTTGCCTCCGCATACTTCTCCCACTGGATCTCGACGATACCCTGGTTGGTATAAGCATCTGCGTAGTCCGGGCGAAGCGCGGCAACCCTGGCAAACGCGTCTGTCGAAGCGGCATACTGCTGTGCGTCGAGCAGGGCGATACCGTAGTTGTTCCAGCGCATCCACAGCGGGTTTTCACCCGGCCCAGGTGCAATCGGCGCGTTCGCACCTGCTGCAATGGTGCGCGTTGCGGATGCCATGCTGACCACTGACTGCGGGTAATGAGCGCCCGCTGGCATGTTCATGCCGAAGTCCATGAAGTGTTGATCAAACCGGCGATATTTGACCGTAGCCGTAAGCGTCACCGGCCCCACCTCCGCCGGCGGCATATGGAACGAGTAGCGCACCAGCTGCGAGCGGCCTGACTGAATCGTGTTGTTGTACGCGACGACCCGGTTATCCCAGACCTCGTGCCGCGCATTCAGCTCGCCCTTTACATTAATCAATCGGTTGGTAAAGGAGTGGGCACGGGTATCGAGTTCGTCCGAGCCGGGCGAGAGAAAACCGCTCTCCTTCAACACCTTACCGGTGCCGTCTTTCAGCGTGAAGTCGACCCAGGACTGATACATATCCCGCTGCTCCGGGACGTGGGAGTGCGCGATGCCCTTGTTCTGAATCACAACATCTGCCGTGAGCAGCTCTCCCGCATGGGTGTCAAACGCAACGTTGCCCAGCGGGGCGATCGTGGCCGAAGCGCCAGGCTGCACATCGCGCTCCAGACCGAAGATATCGACATTGAAGACGCTGTTCTGGAGAAAGTCGACGACCTGCCGAGCCTGCTCACCGAAGTGATAGTACTGCGGCACAACCGTATTCGCGCCCAGCCAACGATGCGAGGCAAGCTGGCCCTGCTTCGCGCCGGGGTCCGGCAGCACCAGGTTCTCGCGCTGCATGTGGCAGGTCTGGCAGGTGGAGACAGATGCCTTGGTGTAAAACGGCAGCGGAGACTCCTTCGCGAACGATGAGTTTTGCCACTCGTCGTAGAGCGAAATGGCGCGCTGCCATTTGTAGTCGTTGAGCTGCCGCGGAAGCGCTGCCTTGTGACACACGGCGCAGTACTCGGCCGATTTGTAGAACGGCTTCATAACGGCAGCGGAGTGGCGGTCAAGGTGCGCCAGGATTTCTCCATCGGAAACGGGCCGGGTGACCGGCGCGCCGTTCTCATCCACCATCACCGCCGGCACGCCGAGCACATAGGAGCCGGTGCCGCGCGTATCCACCTTCTGGATCGAATGACACACCGAGCAGGTCACGCCATCGTCGTCAAAGCTATGGCGTTTGTTCATCCCGGGGCTAAGTGTGCCGCCAACCAGCGCTACAGGGTCATGGCAGCCCTCGCAGTGCCGCGAATATTCGACGCCCTTTTCATCGTCGAGCAGTTGCACATTGCGCAGGTACCAGGGCGCGCGGTTGGCGTTGGAGTGGGCAGACTCGCGCCACTCCTTATGCGACTCCTGGTGACAGTGGCCGCAGTACTGCGCTGTCGGGAAGCTCTTCGGATCGATGAATTCGCCGTTGTCCGTGGTCAGGTTCGACGGCAGAAAAAACTGGCCCTTACCGAAACGGTTGCTGTAAGCGGCGGCAATCTTCTCGCTGTAAGCGTGGCGCGCTGCCGCGGCGGCATCCGCTTCCGTCCCGGCGCGTACAGCCGGAACCGGCCGAAACAGGAAGAGGCAGAGCGCCCCGGCGAGACAGCCGGCAAGGAACAGCCAGGTCGCCCTGCCTTCGGCAAATCGAGCGGCGGAGTGTACAACCCTGCTGTATCGAGAGAATCTATTCATAGTAAGAAGAGCAAACGTGCTGTGAACGCCGGGAAAACCCGGTCATCCGCCGAGCCTCCAGTTGACCTAAAGAATACTGTAGCCTGCGAGAGTATAGGTCGGTGGGCCGACTGTCGTAAAGACTCTGAAGTCATGCGTAGAAGCGGGAGTAAAACCGGCTGCGGCTATTTGCCGCCGGAGATGTCCTTTGCCGACTCAGCCTTCAACCGTTCCAGTTCGGCCAGCGCCTTCTGTGCGTCTTCCCTTCGACCCAGCTTCGCATACACGCGCGCTTCCTGGTAGTAGGCGCTCTGCCGGATGAACGGAGAAGGCTCACTCGCCAGCGAGCGCTCCAGCCACTGCGCCGCCTCCTGCTCATGGCCCGTCTCCGCGAGGCCCAGCCCCAGGTAAAACGCGTTGGGAGCGACAGCGCCGTGGGCCGCGATCGCCAGCCGAAGCAACGCTACCCCGGCGTCTGGACTGCCGCGCTCCACCCGCATTTTGCCCAGATTGTATAGCGCGACGGCGCTGTTCGGGTTCAGCTTGAGCTCATGCTCATAGGCGGTCGCGGCATCATCGAAACGGCTCAGCTTCTGATCCTCATTGCCCAGGTCTTCATATAGATCCGCATCGCCGGGGCTCTTCTGGAGAGCTGCCTGAAACTCGACAATGGCCTTCTCCGGCTGTCCGGAAGCCGAGAGACTTTCGCCCAGGGCGCGATGGACGATCGCCGAACCGGGATCGAGCTTGTAAAGGGCTTGGTATGTCTGCTCGGCGATCTGCGAGTGTGCGCGCGCCCTGTAGTACAGGACCTGCTCGTTGGTAGGCGCGAGCATCGCGGCATGGTCGAGCGGAGCCACGGCTGCTTCAGGGTCCCCGGCGGCCAGCTTCATGATGCCGAGCCAAGTCAACGCCTCAACACTGTCCGGCTGCAGGACCAACTCTTGCTGAAGGCTGGCCGCGGCCGCCGGATCGCCGCTCTGATACTGCGCGATGCCCAGAAACATATGGGCGCCGGGCGCGTTCGGATCAAGCTGAATAACCTTCTGCAGGGCCGTCTCGGCCGCTCCTATATCCCCCATCCGCAGCTCAGCCAGGCCAAGCCCCAGGTAGGCGTCCGGCAGCGTCGGCGCCGCAACGGTCGCCTGCTTGAAGAAGGATTCGGCTTGCTCCGGATGACCCGCGCGCATGGCCTGCGAGCCCTGCTGCATCCATTGCTGTACCTCGCCCGAAGGAGCAGCCTGCGCTAAAGCGCACGGCGCCGTCGCAAGCAGCGGCAGCATCGCGAGCTGGATCAGGAAGCGGCGCATGGCAGGCCCATAATAGCCGGTTTGCGCCGCGCGCAACAGCGGCGCTTTCTCCCGCTCCGGGACATTACTGCGGGGCAGCAGCGGCCTGCCCCTGCAGTCGAAGCCGCTGCGCGCCCTGCCGGCTCTGCTCGTCCGCCATGGAAGCGGCACGGGCCAGCTCGCGGGCAGACTCCTCCTTCTGGCCGACGCGAGCGAGCGAAAGCCCCAGGTAGTAATGGGCGGGCTGGTAGTCCGGCGCGGCCGCCACGGCTTTCCGCAGCGCGTCCACCGCCTTGTCATACTGCTTCAGATGAAACCACGCCGTGCCGGTGCCGGCGAGCGCGCCGCCGTGCGCGGGGTTCGCCGCAAGCGTCTTGGCATACTCCGCAATCGCCTCGTCATAGCGGCCCTGCTGCAGCGCAAGCTCCCCCAGTTGGAAGTGAGACTCGGTCTGCTGCGGCTTCAGCTCGATCGATCGAAGATACTCGGCGCGCGCCTCGTCCGGGTGCTGGCCCAGCTGCAGGATTCGGCCCAGTCCGTAGTGCGCGGTGGCATCCCCGGGATTCGCCTTGAGATAGGCGCGCATCTCCTGTTCCGCCGGCCCAAGCTGGCCCAGGTCCATCTTGACCCGGGCCGCCAGGTATTGCACCTGGGGGTCGTTGCCGGCTGTCGCTTCAAGCTGGGTGACAGTCTTATCCGCATCCCAGTAGAGCTTCATGCTGTCTTCAAGCACGCCAAGGTCGAACAGCAGCCTGGGCTGTGTCGGGGCATAGCGCTGGGCGGCCAGCAGAATACGCAGCGCCTCATCCTGCCGGCCGCTCGCGCGCGCCGCCAGCGCCATCTGCTCGCTGGCAGTGACTTCTCCCTGCTGTGCTGCCGGGTTCTGCGGGTCAGCGGTCAGCAGAGTTTGATAGATGTCACGCGCCTGGCTGGCCTGGCCGCTCTGGAGCAGCGAGGAAGCCTGGGCGAGTTGCGCAGCCTCATCCGCCGGGGCCGACCGCCGGCCGGGGAGCAGCAGCGCGAGAATGAGAGCGATGGATGCCATGTGCAAAGGAAAGGGGACGGCGTGTTGGGCCGTCCCTTGGAGTGTAGCAACCTGCTGCCGGTTCGGTTAAAAGTCGATCCGGCCAGTGATCTGTAGGTTACGCGGACCGTAGTCGGTTGCATTCGCCACACCGAACCGGCTCGATCCATCGTTCGGAGACTGATCCGGTATGGAGAAGTTATGACGATTAAAGGCGTCAAGCGCTTCGACCTTTAGCTGGAACGACGCGCCCTCCTTGATTGGGAAATTCTTGATCAGGCTGAAGTCCTCCGTAATCCAGAGGGGCGAGGTAATCTCTTCTGTCACACGCGGGATGCCGGAGCCGAGCTGATACGGTCCGTCCCCACGGTTCGCATTTGGATCGACAAAGGCCTTGGGATTGAAGTACGAAATACCCGAGAACAGGTTCGCCTTATGCTTGTTTGCAGCGTATCCGGGGCTCGCAAGCGGCTGGGAAAAGTCGCGCGAGAACCGAATCAGATTCTCGTAACCTGGAATGCCGGCTGCGCCGCCAAATGAAAATGGCTGACCCGACTGATAGCGCTGGATGCCGCCGATCTCCCACCCGCCGATCAGGAAGTCGGTAACGCCGCCCTTGTTCAGGAACGTCTTTCCCTTACCGACCGGCAACTCGTACAGGTAACTCCCTACGAAAGTATAAGGGATGTTCTGGGTGCTGACCGATTTCTCCAGACGGTGATTAAAGACGTCCTGGTCCTGTGCAACTCCGGCATTCGTATTCGGCAGAATACTGTCCGCATCCGTCTCATTCTTAGCCCAGGTAAAAGAGAGTTGCAGGTTCAACCCATCACGGAACTGCCGCGCCAGCGAAGAGATCAGAGCCTCGTAGGAGGAGTGTCCGACGTTCTGAAGGCAGCAATCTGTCGCGATAAAGTCGTACTGCGGGAACGGACGCAGCGCATTCTGGACCTGCCCGGCAAACGTCGGGTAAGGCGCGTTGATGCCGTCGGCCGATCCACCTTCAGGAATGGGGTCGACCAGTTTGCTGCCGAGCGCGAGGTCCGACAGGGGGATGTTGTTGATGTTCTGCAGAGAAGACCGCAGGTTCTGCGCGGCCTGGCCGATATAGCCGATGGTAAAGATCAGGTCCTGCGCGACCTGCTGCTGCATCTGGAAGCTCCAGTTATACACAGCTGCCGGGCGTCCCATGTTAGCGGTAATTGTGTTATTCGGAATCGTATTGAAAACACCCGGGCCGCCGTCCATCTGGCCGGGATCGAGGTTCACACTGCGGGAAAACGCAGGAAAGCCGGAGTCGATCTGGAACGCTGGAGTGAAACTATTCGGGCTTCTTGGATTCGGGTTCGACGTGTAGCCCTGGGTCGTGCCGCCGCCGAAATCGGTGTATTGCAGCGGGCCGTACAGGATATCGAAACCGCCGCGAAACACCGTCTTGCCGTCCGACTGCGCCGGCGTGTACGCGAAACCGACCCGGGGCGAAATGTCCTTGTAATACGTATCGGCCCAGGCCGTATTGCAGTTGCAATTGGTACCGAAGACATACGCGCCGGGATGATTGTTCGCGTGCGGGTCCGGCGCCGTAAGGCTGAAGTTGGAGGTGTTGTTATGCGCCTCGTGGCGCGGGTAGTCGATTGAGTACCGGATGCCCAGGTTGAGCGTAAGCTGGCTCGACACCTTGACGTTATCTTCGAGGAAGAGTGCCATGTATTTTGAGTCCCAGCGCGGCTCGGTTAAGTACACTGTCTGCGCCGCGCTGTCCGTCTCGCCCAGCAGGAACGAGGCATAGCTATTGCCGCTCTGCAATTGCGGGTTCGTGCTCAACTCAGCAACGTCCGTCTCACTGTGCTGGAACGAGAAACTCGGGTTCGTCTGGCTCAGGATGCTGAACTGTTGGAACCGGAACTCGCCGCCGAACTGAATGCTGTTCTTCCCCTTCTGCCAGTCCACACCGTCGTGGAAGATCAGCGCATTGTCAACGTTGTCGCCGTTATTGCCGACGGAGAGTTGATCGTAGCCGTCCAGCCCGTCAAACGTAATCACCGGAAAGTTGTTCGAGGCGACATTCCCGATCCCGGCGTTCGCCGTGTAATTGATTGCCGGCGAGGCGAGAAACGGCAGTGCAAAGTTCTTGCTGTTAGACCGGTTTAAACCCACCAAAAAGTGGTTCAGGATGCTCGCATTGAAAGTGTGATCGTAACCGCCGCGAATGAAGTGAGTTGTGAAATCCTGCTGATCGCCCGCATTGTCGATCGGGAACGGCAGAACCGGTTGAGCCGCGATCCGATTGTTCTCGCGCACGTTGTACGAGCCGAAAATACGGTCGTTCGGCGACAATACTTGATCACCGCGAATCGTCTCCGAGGTGTTGTTGATGCTGTACTTGCCGTTGAACGCGTAATTGTTTGTCGTGCCGTAGGTACCGTTCTGCCCCGGCAGGTTCGGCTGCGGCAAATATGCGGCGAGCTTCTGCATCGCCGGGCTGAAGCGGCTCGAAGGAATGATGTTGCCCGGAAAAGGTGTCCGGCAAGGGGTGCCCTTCGGGTTCGTCGGCGTCACCACCGACGTTGTCGTTGCCGGATCGAAAATCTGGTTCTGTAGAACCGCCTGCCCCGTGCACGGGTTGATAAGCGATGTAGGTGCGCCCAGGATACCCGAAAAATCGCCCGTGCGTTCCGCAAGGCTCGGCAGCGTCGTTACCGGCGTATTGCCGAGCTTCTGCTGGAACTGCTCATACGAGTAGAAGAAGAAAGACTTGTCTTTCCCGTCGTAAAGATGCGGGATCCGGATCGGGCCGCCGAACGTACCGCCGTAGTCATACTTCTTATCGCCCGGCACGTTGTACAGCTCACGGCAGGCACCCGTGTCCCCCGCCCCAACGCAGTCCTGGGCTTTATAACCATTGTTAAACCAGGTGTTCGCGTCCATCACGTCGTTCTTGAAGAGCAGATAGGCCGTTCCGTGATATGTGTCGGTGCCCTGCTTGGTCGCGAAGCTCTCGATACCGCCCGTTGTCCTGCCGAACTCGGCAGAGGGCGTCGCTGTCGTCACCTTGAACTCAGAAAGCGCTTCGACCGACGGGGCTTCTTCATCGAACGAGGAACCGTTCTCACTACGCTGTTGGCTTACACCATCGAGCAGCACCTCATTGCCAAAGCTCTGGCCGCCGCTGATCTTTGAAAAGAACAAGCCGTTGTCGCTATTGCTGCCGGTTCCCGGACCTGTCGTGCCGGGCAGCAGGAACACGAATGCCTCAGGTGAGCGCATCGCGCCCACACCGCCCAGCGCCAGCGGCAACTGGATGATCTGTTTCGTGCCCACCGTGCCGTTAATGTCAGAGGTCTGCGTCTGCAGCGCCGGGGCGCTCGCGTCGACCGTGACATTGGTCGTCAACTCGCCGGCATGCATCGTGATTGGCAGCGCCGTCGTGTTGTTGATGGTGACATCCGCGCCTTTGCTCGTCGCGGTCGAGAAGCCCGGCGCTGTGGCGATCACATCGTACCGGCCCAGCGGAATATCCCCGAAGCGGTAGTCGCCGGAGGAGGAAGAAACCGCGCTGAAGCTCTGGCCGGTCGTCTCGTTCTTCGCAATGACCTTGGCGCCGGAAATCACCGCGCCGCTCGAGTCCGTCACGTTTCCAGTCAGATTGCCGAACGCGGACTGCGCGTGCAGGACCGGGTTGCCCAGGAAGAGCGGGGCAAGCAGCAGGGCTGGTAGCGCAAGCACTCTCGACGCGCGCCCCATCCGCAAGCCAACCGCCATCGACAGCAATGCAGGCTGGACGCGTTTTCTGCCGCGAAGCCTCGAGCCGCTCGGGTGAATTGATTTTTGGGTCGCCGCGGCGCTTCCGTGCTGAGCACCTTCGGGGGCCATTTGTGTACATGGCTGGTCAGCCTGCGCCGGGGCGCAAATCTCCTGCTGTTTGCGAATCACTTGGTTCTCCTGAGAAACATCAGCAACATATGAGGCCGGATGTATACCGGCTTGTGGAATCTTCCGCTGTCCGCATCCCTCGCGGACTAGCTGTTTTTTGTGCTTCAACGTGTCTATGCTGTTCGTCGCCTACCTGAATGTTCGCGAGCAAACATATGCGAACAAAGCGTTCAGAACGGCTATTGATGAAACGATTCAGCGGAATAACCTTGCCGTTTTCAGGCGCTGTTGTCAAGGAAAATGGGACCGCAACGGACCGACCAGGCGCAATCGGTTGTGACTGCGTAAACGTGGAGCGCGCAGGCGTTTAGAATGACGACGTGCACAGGCGTATCGACAACCGGAGAGCAGTTCGATTCTCCGCTTTGACTCTGATGGCGAGCCTCCTTTTCTGCCTGCCCGCGGACGCCAGCTGCGCGATGTCTCCACGGCAGGAGGCGGGGCTGCCATCAGCACCGACGCCCGGCGCTGACAACCCGGACACGCTGGAGCAGGTGCGAGCTCTCGTGGAGCACAACAAGCTGCCTGAAGCCGAAGCTGCGGCGCGCGGCTCCATCGCACACAACGAGACGTTTGCCGACGCACACTACCTTTTGGCCTATATTCTCCTGCGCGAAAACAAGCCCGGGCCCTCGCTCGCGGAGTACACCCACGCCTCGCGCCTGCAGCCCCCGTCCGCCGAGGAGCTTAAAGATGTCGCGCTTGATTATGTGCTGGCAAGCGACTATCCCGACGCCGACAAGTGGATGACAACCGTGACGCAGTGGGCGCCCCAGGACAGCGACGCCTGGTACAGCCTCGGCCGCATCAAGTATGTCGAGAATCGTTTTGGAGATTCTATCGACTGCTTTCAGAAAGCGCTGGCGCTCAGTCCGCGCCTGGTCAAGGCAGAGAACAATCTCGGCCTGGCCCTGGAAGGACTCAACCGGCCTGAACAGGCCATTGCCGCGTACCGCACAGCGATTGACTGGCAGGCAGGCGCAACAGACCCGAGCGAGCAGCCGCTGATGAATCTTGGAACGATCCTGGTGGACCACAACCGGAACAGCGAGGCGCGGCCGCTGCTCGAACAGGCAGAGAAAATTGCCCCCAACGACCCGAAGATACGGGTCGAGCTGGGCCGCCTTTACCAGCGCCTGGGCAGGCTTGCCGAAGCGCAGAAAGAGCTGGAGCGCGCGGTGGAGATCGACCCGAAGACAGCGGCGTATCACTTCCAGCTTGGGCAGGTGTACCGCAGGTCAGGGATGATCGAGAAGGCGAAAGTCGAGTTCGCTCAGGCCGCCGCCATCGACAGCTCGCACTCGTCGAAATAAAGCATTTTCACTCCACACATAGTGGGATCGGCAACTATACGCGTGGCTTTTCCGTCGGGAAAAGCCACAGGAGCGGAAATTCAGGCCTCGACACTAAGAGTGAAAATGCTCTAGCTTAATGCGCCGGTGCAGCCGCCGGTTCATCCACCTGCAGAATCTGATCGACTTTTACGTTCTCCAGCTTCTGCTGCGTACCGCTCGGCCAGTGGATCTCGATGGACTGAATACCAGTCTCCGCGCCCACTCCAAAATGGACACGCTTGTCGCTTGACGAGAGATAACTGCCTGCGGTTGAGACGGTCTCCCACTGCGATCCGCGGCTGGTGGTGAGCTTCACCTCGGCGCCGATCGCATCGCGATTGCTCTTGTGCCCGCGAAGCGCAAGTGTGATCCAGTGGTTTGTCGTCGGCGTTTCGTTGTGCAGCACATACGCCGGTCCGTCATTCGTCGTCACCACCACGTCTTCGCGGCCGTCATTGTCCAGGTCGCCCACGGCGAGTCCTCGCCCTACCCAGGGCTCGGTAAACACCTTGCCGGACGCGGCTGAGACATCTGTAAATCCGGTGCCGGTGTTATGCATCAGCAGCAGCGGCTCCTTGTAGCGGAGCTGCGGATAATTCAGCTGAATGTTGTCGATGTCATGACCCTGCGCCACGATGAGGTCTTTCAGGCCGTCATTATCGTAGTCGAAAAAGTGCGTACCCCAGCCGGAATGGAGCAGCGTCGCCCCGGCGACGCCGGTGGTGTAGCTCGAATAATTAAAGCTGCCGTCACCGTTGTTCTGGTAGAGCGCGTACTTCTGGTTCGCCAGGTTCGTAATCACCAGGTCCGGCAGGCCGTCGTTGTTGTAGTCGGCAAAGTCCACGCCCATGCCGGCATAGGTGCGGCCGTCTCCGTCGACTGCCACTTCAGCAAGCAGCCCTTCTTCCTCAAACGTGCCGTCGCCCTTGTTGCGGTACAGAAACTCGAGCATGGAGTCGTTTGCGATGAAGAGGTCGGTCTTACCGTCGCGGTCGTAATCCGCCAGCGAGATGCCCAGTCCCTTGCCGGGCTTATCGATTCCTGTTTTCGCTCCCACTTCGCTGAAGCGGCCATTGCCGTCGTTATGAAAAACGAGCGGCGTAATGGGTTGGAAAACGTCCGGATGACAGAAAGCGCGGTACCCCTCTCGGTGCTCGCCGCACCAGATGTCGTCGAAGTCCCACTGCAGGTAGCGCAGCACGACGAGATCGAGCCGCCCGTCTCCATCCAGGTCAATCCACGCCGCGCTGGTCGACCAGCCGCTGCCGCCGGTGCCGGAGCGCTCCGTCACGTCTGTAAAGGTGCCGTCGCCATTGTTGTGGTACAGGCGGTTGCCTCCGTAAGCCGTTACATAGAGGTCTTCATAGCCGTCGTTGTCGAAGTCGCCCACGGCAACGCCCATGCCGTATCCAACGCCGGCGAGGCCGGCCTTCTGGGTGACATCTTCAAAGGTGCCGTCCTTCTTCTGATGGTACAGCCGGTTCCAGTACTCCGGTCCGGTCTTTCGCGGAATCGTCCCCTTGGGCGTGGGGTCGGCCAGCGGGGCTCCGTTAACGAGAAAGAGGTCGAGCCGGCCGTCGTTGTCGTAATCAAACAATGCTACACCGGACCCCATGGTCTCGATCAGATACTTCTTCGAGGTATGCGAGGCCTTGCCTTGAAACGCGATGCCCTTCTGCTGCGTGACATCCACGAAGAGTCCCGGCGTATCTTTGCCGGGCGAAGCAGCGCTGGCACGTGGAACAGGAGCACCGCTTTGCGCGGAACAGTTCGCCGCAATGAGGGCGATAAGCGGTATCGCGCACACGAGCAGAGCGAAGCGGGAGCATCGAAGGAACAAGTGGAGCATGCCGCCCAATCATCGAACGGCTCGCCCCGGTTGTCAAAGTGCGGGTTCAGCCCCGGCGGTGGAGCCTGTGCCGGGACGACTTACTCACTCAGCTGAAAGCGCACTCGCGGGTACGATCTCCCGCGACTGCCCAGGCCCTTCCCACAACAGCGGAGGCATCTCTGCCTTGCCGACTGCAGTGCCCGCGTTTTCAACCTCTGGCCCTGTCGTGAGCTCGATCCGGTGCCTGCCCTGCGCGAGCGCCAGGCTCAGGCGAAGCGCCGCGACGGCAGCTCCGGGTGAGCCGCACACCTGGGGGTGCAGCTTTCTGCTCGATACGGTTTTGCCGTCGACCGTCAGTGTGGCCGTCGTGCTGGTCAGCATCGTCAGGGTATAGCCGCCATCGGACGGGACCGAGAGAAAGCCCCGGTAGCCTGTGGCGCTCCTGCTCAAGCCTTGGTCATGTACTTCAGTTGCCGCAGGCGCGGCAGAGGCAAGCAGTGCCGTTGCCGTGACGATCGATTGCGAACCCCACGCCTGGTTGCCTTTGTCATCGCTCGCCAGCAGCAGCACGCGAAAGCGGCCGCTGCCGTCCAGAAGAGTGCCGTCGGTGTCAGCAAACGTATGCTGAACAGCGGGTCCGTCCGCGCTGCCGCCATCGCCGAACAGCCAGTGATAGCGGACGCCGGGGGCCCCTTTGGACTGGAAGGCGACCGGGGTGCCGGGCCGGATGAGGCCGGAGCTGTAGGTAAAGCCGGCATCGAGCGCCCCCGCTGCATAGCTCGGCTCCCGCGCGCCATCTGTCACAGTCAGCGGTACAGTTGCATCGCTCTGCACATCGCTGCCGCCGCCCAGGTTGACCCCGCGAAACGTCACGCCGGAAACATCGCCCTTGAGCGCTGAAGGCGCCAGCCCGGGGCCGTCCATCGCCCACACATTCGTGAACGAGACATCCTCGATCGACGGGTTGGGCTGGCGCAGCTGAACCAGCGAGTACCAGTCTTCAAGCCTGATGTTTACAAAATGTATGTCGGTGTGCTTGCCTTTTCCGTCGGGATCAGCCCATATCTCAAACAGCGCAAACGGCACGCCGCAGGCCCCGTCGCCCATGTGGATCACATCCGAGTCCCGCATGGTAAAACCGTGGCTATCGAAGATTTTGCGCGGCCAGCCAAGACGCACCACGTTTGAAATACTGGTTGAGAGCACACTGTTCTCGACCGTCACGTTGCTGACTTCGTGACCCGGCGTGGTGATCGCCTCTTCCGAGTACCCGTCCCAGTTGCCCTGCATGGCGAAGACATCGTCCGCGGCCCGAAAGAACGAGTCCTGCACCAGCGTGTCTCCACCTCCCAGCCAGTCCATGCCATCCTGGTTGGCATTGCCGGGGCTGCCGCCGATGATCTTTACATTGCGAAAGGTGATACCGTGCGAATCGCGCATCTGCACCATCCAGGTGCGGCTGCGCACAATGCCGGTAATGCCTTCAATGTCGATGTCACGGGCGTTGTCCATCACGATGACGTGCCAGTTGCGCTTGTGCATCCAGCCTTCGTCGTCGTTCGGGTTCTGCGGGCCGTCGTACAGGATCGTTCCATAGCCGGACACGTGCACATCGTGAACCTGCCAGATGTTGAGCGAGCCCAGAATGACCGCGCCCGCGGCGAGATAAATGCGGTCGCCGTCCTTCGCATCGATGTTCTCCCGGTGTATCCCGGGTCCGTAATAACGCACGCCTGCGGTGGAGGCGTTGATGCCCGAGCTGTCCGGCGCATTCGCGAAAAGAAACAGCATTTCAGACTCGGCGAAGTGGTCGCCCGGGCGCGTGATGGAGAGCTTGGCAGGCCCATCGAGGGGGAAGCTGATGGACGCGCCATCGCGATGCGGCCGGATGCCCCACCGCATCGGCTGTACCTCGACACCGGCATCCCAGTAGTGCGGATCGTCTGCCGTGACAGTGACCTGCGAGGGCCCGTTTATCTCGAAGTTGAGCAGGTAGTATTTGCCTGCGGCCAGCATGACGGGACTTTTGACCCCGTTCACCGTAACAGTAAAGTGCGTCGAGCGGAACTCGGCCGGAACCAGTGCGAAGGCGGAGTGCGGGAGCGGCGCGGCCGGCGACTGCGCCCGCACGCGCGGACACAGGACACAGAGTAGAAGCAGAAAAACACTGCAGATTCGCGAGCGGAATAGGGCAGAGGAAACGGGCATACTGGTTCACAACTCCATTGGGCGGCCTGGCGTTTTGCTGGAAACACGAGCGCCCTTCAGTGGCCACCTGCGCGGTAGCCTTCCGCAAACAGCATGGCGGGAAAGCGGCGGTTTGTCACGCGCTCTGTGACATCTGCCCCCCTCTTGCATTGACCGTGCGGAGGCTGCTCTGTAGAGTTTGCCTTGGCCGTAGCGGCATTTCACACTCAAGGAGGAGCCCCGGTGAGTTTTCGGCGAACGGCGTGGCTCGTCCTGACTGACGTTCAGTTTATTTTGCCGCTGGCCGTGCTCCTGCTGGGGCTCGTACTGCTGTACAGCCTGCGATGAGCGCGCGCGAAGCAGCCGGGGCGCATCGCTCCCTGCACGGGCTGGGTGTGCTGTGCGGGCTGGGCGCGGGCGTCTGGCTCGGCGCGGCAGAAGCGCCAACCAAGCTCGTCAACTCCGGACTTTCGCCGTTTGCCATCTCGCTCTGCATGGTGGCCGGGGTATTTACCGCGCGCTGGACCTTCCCTACCCTGCTGAAAGGCACGCGCTACGTCGCCGCCGACCTGATGCGTCGCAAGCACCTGGTCGCCTGGGCGATCCTGGCGGGCGCACTGTGGGCGGTCGCGAACACGCTCACAGTGTTCGCCGTGCGGGACGTGGGCCTGGCGATTGCCTTTCCCTTGTGGAACGCCAATTCGCTCTTCGGCATTCTGTGGGGCCGGCTGCTGTTCGGCGAGCTGCGCGGGGCGTCGAGCTCGACCGTCGCGCGCGTCCTGCTCGGCGCCATCGCGATCATCGCCGCGGCAATCATGCTCGGCTACAGCACCATCCACGCGAGCGGCGCCGCGCATCCCCGCGCGATCCAGGGCGTGGTCGCGGCACTTGGCGCCAGCCTGCTGTGGGGCACCATGTACGTGCCGTATCGCAAGGCGTACATCAGCGGCATGAACCCGCTGTCGTTCGTTGCCGCCTTTACCCTGGGCGAGCTCGGCACCATGTTTGCGCTGGTGCTGGCGCTCGACGGCGGCACGCATGCCGCCGTGTTCCACTCCCCGCTGGTTCGGCCCATGCTGTTCTGGCTCTTTCTCGGGGGTTTTGTATGGGTGGTGGGTGACATTCTGCAGCAGTTTGCGACGAAATACATCGGGATCGGCCGCGGTATTCCCCTGTCCAACACGAACCAGCTCTGGGGCCTGGCATGGGCGGCACTGGTCTTCGGCGAACTGGCAAATGCGCCCGCCTCGCAGCGCGCACTGGTCGTGGCCGGGTCGCTCTGCATGATTCTCGGCGCGCTTTCGATCAGCAGCGCCGCGGCAGGTCAGCGTGAGCACGCGTCCACGCAGCAGGCGCTGGCGCGTGAGTGCGACCGCTACGGAATGCAGTACGGCGAGGTTCTGGCGGAGTACGCCGGTTCCCAACAGCGCGAAGCCGGGCAGAAGCGCGACTGGTGGGACTACGCGATCGTCGTCGCGGCGGTGGGCGTATTCCTCTGGCTCGGCACCATCGCAACCCGGCCGGCGATCCCGCTCAACCTGCACTGGGTCGCGGGGCTGGCAGCAGTGCTCGTAGTAACGCTGGCAGCCTGCGGCTACGCCCTCAAAAAAACCACCAATTTCTCCTGAAAGTCCTCACGGTATCTCCAATCAGCCCCAAACGCGGGCGCCAGCCCTTGAACACCGCTGTGCGGCGAGCACTCTTAATCCTCATCCCCCTGCTCCGGCATGTTGCTGGGGGCCTGCGATGGGTTGATCGCGGCCCGGTGCGCGAGGTGCAGCTGCCTGTTCAGCTCCGGCAGCTGCTTTGCTTTGAACGCCTCCCAGCCGGGCACTACCTCGGACGCCTCCATCTCAACATGCGACGCAGCGGCAAGGAGCGCTGCCGTAGGCGCGACATCGGCCTGCTGCAGCTGCGCGTACAGCTCCGCGGCCTCCGGCGCGACATCATCGATCCCCGGCATGTGCTTCGCCGCGTTCGGCCCGGGGCCGTCGAGCAGAGCCTTCAGGGCAGCGCTGAACGGCGCCAGCTCGCTCGCCATGGCGCCTGGCTGGGCGTCTACCTGCTCCATCACGGCATGGGCTTCAAGGTCGGCCTTCGCGACCGAGTCGAGCGAGGCAGCCATGGCAACCTGCGCGGTGTGCAGCGCCGCGAGATCGGCTTCGCTGGTGTGGACCCGCGGATCCATTTTGACCACCAGCGGCTGCGTCTCGCTTTTGCCGTTCGCCGTAAGCCGCACGGTGTATGTGCCGGGCAAAACCAGCGGTCCCTGGGGAACGAGCGGCGTACGATGCGGCACGGCGGAGATGGGGTAATCGGAGTGGGTTGCGGCGGGCGCCGCTGCATGCAGATCCCACACCCAGCGGTGCATGCCCGCGGTGGTGGGCAGCGGGCCTTCAATCTGCGGCCAGTATGGGGGGATCAGCTGAGTCTGCAGCTTCTGTGGGGTGGGGGTTACCGGATCGTCACTGCTGTAGCGGCGCAGCAGCTTGCCGTCACTGTCCAGCACCTCCAGCGTGACGGTCCCGTGCGCCGGAATGGGCAGGTCGTAGTCGAGGATAGCGCCGTCGGGCGGGTTTTCGCCGGCGGGCTCATCGGCCGGTAGGGGCGTATCCGTGTTCGTGTCGCGATGCACGCGCCACGCGTCGGCCGGTTTCAGCAGCATGGGCGGCTTCTTTCCTTCCGCCGCCGCGAGCTCACGCAGCGGTGCAACGTCGTCGAGCACCCAGAAGGAGCGCCCGTGGGTTGCGACGACCAGGTCATCGTCCTTGACGAGCAGGTCGCGCATGGAGGTATGCGGCAGGTTGTATTCGAGCGGCTGCCAGTGGGCGCCGTCATCAAAGCTGGTCCAGACGCCATGCTCGGTCGCGGCGTACAGCAACCCGGGCTGCCGCGGGTCGGCGCGCACCGCGTTTACCGGCGCATCTGGCGGCAGCCCCGCGCTGATGGGCTGCCATGACTTACCGCCATCATGGGTGCGAAAGGCATAGGGGCGGAGGTCATCGATACGCTCCGCATTCACGGCCACATACGCGGTGTCGTCATCGAAGCGCGACGCATCGATCTGCGCGATCTTGCTCCAGGGCGCAATGCCGGGCGGCGTGATCTTCGACCAGTTCGCACCGCCGTCGCGGGTGATCCAGACCAGACCATCATCGGTCCCGGCCCAGATTGTCTGCGTATTTTTGTACGAAGCGGCGATGGAGTAAATCGCGCCGCGCCGCATCGCCTGCTGCTCCGGCGTAAGCGCGGGCACGGATGCCGGCTGGCCTGTGGTTTCGAGGCTCAGGTCCGGGCTGATCGTCTGCCAGCTTTGCCCATAGTCCGTGGTCTTGAACAGGTGATTGGCCGCGAAGTAAAGGGTGTGCGGGTCGACCGGTGAAAACTCGATCGGCTCAGTGCGGTCGCCGCGAAAACCTTTTTTCTTCATGGGCAGCGGCGTTACGTTCTGCACCTGGCCGGTCGTCATGTCGTAGCGGGAGACCTGGGTGCGGCCCGCGCCGAAAACGATGTCAGGGTGCAGCGGATCGGGCGCGGCGTAGCCGTACTCAATGATGCCGGCCGGGTGCCAGTCGCGAAAGGTGATTTGTCCGTCATTGCCGCGCGTCGAGATGCAGACTGAACCGCTCTCCTGCTGGCCCGCGCACACCCGGTACGGGAAGGTGTTGGTTGCGGCGACGTGGTAAAGCTGCGCGGTGGGCTGGTTGTACCAGGAGCCCCAGCTTTCGCCGCCATTCTCACTCACCACGGCGCCCTGGTCGCTCACCAGCAACAGCAGTTTCGGGTTGAGCGGATTGATCCACAGGTTCTGGTAGTCGTCACCGCCCGGTGCTCCGCGCAGGCTCGCCCAGGTCTTGCCGCCGTCGGTCGACTTAACTGTAACAATGCTTGTGCTATACAGCGCGTCCGGGTTGGTGGGGTCGACCACCGGCACGGGCAGGTCGCCGCCGCCAATCTTCATCGCCGGCCGCTGGTCGTCGGTGATCCTGACCCAGTTCTCGCCGCCATCGTCTGACCGGTACACGCCCAGGCCCTTGGCGGAAGCGTAGCCGCTCTCAACCTTGGTAGAGGTCGTGGCGTAAAGGCGCCGGGGATCGCTTGCCGCGATGGCAACGTTGATCTGCACCAGTCCGGCAGGCAGACCGTTTGTCAACTGCTTCCAGGTCGTGCCCCCGTCCGTCGATTTGAAGAGCCCACCGTTCGTACCTTCGACGCTGTTGGCGTCCTCCCACGGCGCCAGGCGCGCGTCCCACAACGACGCATACACCACCTGCGGGTTTTTCGGGTCAATGACGACGTCGGAGCCGCCCGTGCTGTCGTCCTTGAACAGTACCTTCGCCCAGTTTTTCCCTCCATCCTCGGAGCGGAAGATGCCGCGCTCCGCGTTCGGCCCGAAGGGATGGCCCAGCACCGCGGCAAACAAACGGTTCGGGTTGGAAGGGTCGACGGCGATCGCGGGGATCTGCTGGCCGTCGCGCAGACCCAGGTGTGTCCAGGTCTTCCCCTCGTCCGCGGAACGGTAGATGCCGTCGCCGACTGAAAGGTCAGGACGGTGCAGCCCTTCGCCGCTCGCGACGTACACAATGCTGCTGTCAGAAGGCGCGACGGCGATGGCGCCGATCGACTGCGCATCCTGCTTATCGAAGATCGGCGTCCAGGTGCAGCCTGAATCGGTCGTCTTCCATACGCCGCCGTCCACCTGCCCCACATAGTAAACGCCCGGCTGGGCCGGTACGCCGGCGGCTGCGCGGGTGCGTCCACCCCGGAAGGGTCCAATCATGCGCCAGTGCATGTCGGGCATGGTGACGGCGTGCTCGGCGGCACGGGCTGAAACGGGCAGCGCGGTGGAGGCGAGCACAGCAGAGGCAAGCAGCAGGAGTGAGGTGGGGCGAGATCGCATCAGGTTTATGTCCCTCGGTCGATAATTCATCTTAAAACTCGATTGCAGCGGAAAACTGTAGCTCACGCGCAGGCAGTTGATTGGTGACACCGGCCAAAGGCGAGCCGAAGCCCGCCCCCGGTGCGGCTCCGTTGCCGTAGGTTCCGCTGAAACCCACGATGTTGCGGTGGTTGAGCAGATTAAATGCCTCGGCGCGCAGGTTGGCATGGAGCCGCTCCGTGCCAAGTGCAAACCGTTTGCCGAGGAAGGGCTGCAGGTCGAAGATCGCCGTGCCGACGCCCGTGTTGCGTCCGATGACCGCTCCACTGATCACGGGCCGATCGGTGGTCGCGCCCGTGTCGCCGCTGTTCGTCACGCCGGTCACAATGTTGTACGGGAGTCCGCTCGCGACAGTCGCGATGCCGCCCGCGATGAAACCCAGCGGAGCCGCGTAGACGCCGCTCAACACAAAGCGGTGCCGCTGGTCGAAGATCGCGTTGCCGCGTTCGGCAGCGCCGGTGTGCAGTGGGTCATTCGGGTTCTGGCTCGGTAGATCGGGGTCGACCGTATCGAGCGCATGGGACCACGTATAACTCGCGAGCAGCACTGAACCGTTCGCGGCATGGCGGCTCACATTCAGGTCGAGCGCGTCGTAGTAAGCAACGCCGTCATTGGTATCGCTCTGGATGACACTGTACGGCGGAGTGTCCCCGGCGTTCGTCACGGGGTTGCAGGTCTCCCCGCGCCCGGCATACCAGGCAACCCAGTACGGCCGCGTGCAGTTAGCCGCCTGGGCCGAGCGCACCTGGCCGGGCGCGGTGCGGATAAACGATGCCGGCGCGTCGATATCAAGCGGACGCACGATCCGCAGGGTGTGCGAGCCGAGATAGTCCGCGCTCAGCACCCACCCCGGCGCGAGCTGCTGCTCGACTCCAAGCGTCCATTGCTCGGTGTACGGGTTTAATAGCGCGTCAGGGTAACGGCTTAGTATGCCGATGGGGAAAAACCGGTTGTAATAACCGGCGCGGCCCGGGCGCAGGTACAGGCTGCGGAGCGGCATCGCTGCGCCCGCGGGAAATGCAGGCAGCGGCACATCGGCCACGCCGTCTGGGAAACCCGCCTGCCCGGGAGCAGCCGTGTAGTTGAAGACGCCGGTCGGCCCGGTCAGGGCATAGTTCGCCTGTGCGTTATCGACAACCTGCGCGTCGTAAATGCCGAAGCCTCCGCGAACAATCGTTTGCCCACGGCCTGCCACGTTGTAGGCAAAGCCGGCGCGCGGCGCGAGGCTGGCGCGCGCATCGGTAAACGTCTGCAGCTCATAACGCAGGCCGAGGTTCAGTGTGAAATCCGAGGTTATGTGGGCGTCATCCTGCACAAAGAAAGCAGCCAGCGTGTCATCGACGACATAGTTCGCATTGCCGAAGCTCTGCGTATAGCTCTGCACGTTCGCGATATTGCCGAGATACGCCGGGCTTTCGCAGAAAGCGGCGCTGCCCGTGCAACTTTTGTACAGCAGCTGGCCGTCGTAAATGGGGCCGCCGAACTCCTTGCTGTTGCCGCCATTGCGCGCGTGGATCACATCGAAGCCGGCACGCAGCACGTTGCGGCTTGAGCTCTTCGTGAGCGTGTTCACGGCTTCAAACTGCCGGTTGAGCAAGAGCGCCGACTGCGATGTTCCCGACGTGAAGGTGCCGCCCGAGGAGACCGGCACCGAGACCTGCGTGCCGAAGAGAACCGGCGAGAACTGCGTGATCGGCGAGGCCAGTTGAAACTGCAGCCGCGCATCATTCACGAGGGTGCTGCTGAGCACGGCCGTGTCGCCCAGCTCTGCCGTATAGGTGCCGCGATGGAAAACGCGGGCGACGCTCGGCAGGGCGCTCCCGCCGACGATGCCGTTAGGATTGGTATCGAAAAAGTTATCGGAGCCGCCGCGGAAGAACGCGCGGTTTCCTTCGCTGAAGGTGCGGTCAAGTCGCAGAAAGCCCAGCCAGTCGCGATAGTGCCCGATGTAGTTGCCCGGGGCGAGCGGCGAGGTGACGGGCGACGCGCGGTCCTGGTAGCTGTACTCCGCCGAGCCCAGGAAGACGGTGCGGGCGTTGCGCGTGAGCGGTCCGGAGACACTGGCAGCACCCTGCGCGAGCGTATCGCGCGTAATGTCGTTGCCGCTAGCGGCATTGGCGCTCGAAAAGCCTGCGAGCTCTGCTTCCGGCCCGGACGGACGCCACAGGGCAAGCACGTCGCCGTGCCGGTGTTCTCCGCCGCTGCGCGTCACCACGTTCACCACCGCGCCTTCACCGAAGCCATAGTCCGCGGCAAACGCATTTTCGAGGATCGTCATCTCGCCGACCGCGTCCAGGGGCACGTTGGTAAAGATCGTCTGACGCCCCCATGTATCGTTTGCGCTCGCGCCGTCTACCTCAAACCAGGTCTGGCGGCGGCCCGTGCCATTCGCCGTAAAGAGATCCTGGTTCATAAAGACGTCGCCCTGGTTGATCGCCGGGTGGTTCGCCGCGTTCAGCAGCGGCAGGTAGGTGATGCGGCGATTCGGCAGCGGCATCTGCTTCACCTGGTCAGGGGACAGGCGCACGCCCAGCTGCGGCTCGTCGGCGCGTACGGCGCCTGCCGTGCCCGTCACCTGCACGCTGGCTGCGCTGCCGATCACCTGCAGATGGAGCGTGATATTTGCCGTTGTTCCCGCAGCGACCGTCAGGGCCGCGGCTGCGCTGGGTGTTAGCCCCGGATAACTGGCCGAAACCTGCAGTACGCTGCCAGCCGACACACCTTCAAGCGTGAAGCGTCCCTGTGCATCCGCCCGGAGTGTTCGCGCGGACTGCTGCTGCGAAACTGAAACGGCAGCGCCCGCGAGCGGCGTGCCCCCAGGCCCGGTGACCAGGCCGCGCAGCGCAGCCGTGTCGGGCATTTGCGCGGAGCACAGGACCCTGAACGCCATGCTCACAAAAATGCAGACCACGGGCCGCGACCTGCGGCTGCCAAACTCCATCGTTTTAGCATCTTCGATTTTGCCGCATCCCGCCACATGAAATCGCGTTTGCGAGAACAAGCCTCTTGCCCTCGGCGCCATTCGCCAGCACAATCGCAGCAGAGATGAATCCAGAACAGCCTGCCGCCACCCGTCCTCGCTTCCTTTTAGTCTCGCTCGCGTGCCTTTGCGCTGCGGTCGCGCCGGCACAAACGCTCTCGCCTTCTCTCTTTAATGGGCTGCAGTGGCGGCTGCTGGGGCCTTTCCGCGCCGGGCGCGTGGTCGCGGTCAGCGGCTTTCCAGGCAGCAACAGCAGCTTCCTGTTCGGCGGCGTCGACGGCGGCGTATGGAAGACGACCGATGCCGGCACAGTGTGGCAACCGATCTTCGATCAACAGAGCGTCGCCTCGATCGGGGCGCTGGCGGTCGCGCCGTCCGACCCTGACGTGATCTATGCGGGCACCGGCGAATCCGATATTCGCTCCGACCTTTCCTCCGGCGACGGGGTTTACCGTTCGGGCGATGGAGGCTCGACGTGGAAGCATGTCGGGCTGGCCGACTCACGGCAGATCAGCCGCATCCTGGTTGACCCCAAGGACGCGAGGACTGTCTATGTCGGCGCCCTGGGGCATGCCTATGGGCCGAATGATGAGCGCGGCGTGTACAAATCAACCGATGGCGGCGAGCACTGGCAGCGCGTCCTCGACAAGGGCCCTGCGGTCGGGATCGCCGACCTCGCCATGGCTACGGCAAAGCCGCGCATCCTGTTTGCCACGACCTGGAACGCGCATCGCTCTACCTGGAGCACGTATGCGCCGCTCGAAGGGCCGGGCAACGGCCTGTACCGCTCAACCGACGCCGGCGAGCACTGGACCGCGATTACCGGACACGGCCTGCCGGACGGCACCTGGGGCCGGGCAGGCATCGCGGTCAGCGCGGACGGGCGCCGCGTGTACGCGACCGTCGACAGCGCCGGACACTCGGGCCTGTACCGCTCTGACGATGGCGGCGACAGCTGGACACTTGCCAACGCCGACCCTCGCCTGACCAGCCGTGGATGGTACTTCAACTCGCTCGCCATCGACCCGAACCACCCGGACACGCTCTACATCCCGAACGTCGCGCTCTATCGCACGGAGGATGGCGGCAAGACGATCCAGATCGTGCGCGGCGCGCCGGGCGGCGACGATTATCACCAGGTATGGGTGGATCCGAAAAACTCATACCACCTGATGCTCGGCGTGGACCAGGGCGCGACTGCCAGCCTGGACCATGGCCGCACCTGGACCACCTGGTACAACCAGCCCACCGCGCAGCTTTACCACGTCACGACCGACCATGCCTTCCCGTACAACGTCTACGGCGCGCAGCAGGACTCGGGTGCCATCGCCGTGCCGAGCCGCACGAACCATGGTCACATCGACATGCGCGACTGGTTTCTGCCGGGCGGCAGCGAGAGCGGCTATCTGGCCGTCGATCCGCAGGATGAGAACATCATCTACTACTCCGGCACCTACGGCACCGTGCAGCGGTTCGACCGGCGAACGTCCCTGAGCCAGACCATTACGCCGTGGCCGCTTGGCGGCTTCGCTGTGCCGATTGACAAGCGACGCTATCGCGACCCGTGGACACCGGTGCTGGTGTTTTCGCCCGCCGACAAGCGCTCGCTCTACCTGGGCACGCAGTACGTGATGAAAACTCTGGACGGCGGCCTGCACTGGCAGCAGGTCAGCCCGGACCTGACCGGGGCAGTGCCGCACTCGTCTGCTACCGGAGCGGTTACAAATGAGAGCGCCCAGCGGATTGGGTACGGCGTGGTCTACACGATTGCGCCCTCGCCGCTGAACGCATCGGAGATATGGGCCGGTACGGACACGGGGCGCATCCACCTGACGACCGACGGCGGGAAGAACTGGCGCGACGTGACTCCGCCCGGGCTGACGCCCTGGAGCAAAATCTCGCTGATCGAGGCTTCGCGCTTCGACCCGGCGACCGCCTACGCCGCTGTCGACCGGCACCGGCTCGATGACACCCGGCCCTACCTGTACATCACGCACGACTCCGGCAAGACCTGGAAGCTCTCGATCACAGGCATCGCGCCGAACCACTTCCTACGCGCCGTGCGTGAGGACCCTGAGCAGCGCAACCTGCTGTTCGCAGGCACGGAGTACGGCATTTACGTTTCGTTCAACGATGGAGACAACTGGCAGCCGCTGCAGCTGAACCTGCCGGTCAGCTCCGTGCGGGATATGAACATCAACGGAAGCGACCTGGTGGTCGCGACGCATGGCCGCTCCTTCTGGGTGCTCGACGATATCGCGCCGCTGCGCCAGGCCGCCGCCGCTGTCAAAGCCGGACAGCCGTACCTGTACGCGCCGCCCGCCATGGTGCGCGTGGACAACGACGGCTTCCTGGGCACGCCGCTGCCGCCCGAAGAGCCGCAGGCAGACAATCCGCCGAACGGCGCGATTGTGGACTACTACCTGCCGGCGAGCGCCGGGAAGGTTTCACTTGCGATCGTCGACGCGCATGGAACGGTGATGCGGCACTTCTCGAGCGAAGACAAGACGGAGATCAAGCGTCCTCTGCTGCCGATCGCCGAGCGCTGGTTTCCCAAACCGCAGACGCTTGAAACCACGGCGGGCGAGCACCGGTTCGTCTGGGACCTGGCCGCGGGTGGCTCCGGCACCGGGCTTGGCGACGATGATGACGAGGACTCGGCCGGCATGCCGCCCGGGCCGCGCGTACCGCCCGGTGCGTACACGCTTCGCCTGACGGTAGACGGCAAATCGATGGAGCGACCGTTAAAGGTCGTGATGGACCCCAGGGCCGCCGCGACGGAACCCGTGCTGGCCGGGCAGTTCTCGCTCGCGCAGCGGATCTTTGGACAGACGCGCCAAAGCCGAAAGGCGATGGCTGAGCTGCAGGGGGTCGAAAAGGAGCTGAAACAGGCGCAGACAGGCGACAGCCCAGGCGAGCTTGCCCAAACACTGACACAGGCGCTGGCAGGGCTGCAGTCGATCGAGAGTGGCTCCGCGGGGAGCAAAGCGGACGAGGACAGCGACGCGGCCGGCTTGGCGGAAGCCAACACAAGCCTCGGCGTCGCGCTCCGCATGGTTGAAAGCGGCGACCGCACCGCGCCCTCGCAGGCCCTTGAAATCTACCGCCGGAAGAGCGAAGCCGCACGCGACGGAATCGCCCGGTGGCAGCAGTACAAAGCGACCGAGCTGCCGAAGGTGAACGCCGCACTGGCCGCGGCTCATCGCGCGCCGGTTGCGGTCGCAGCTATTGAAGAGCAGGTGCACTACGCGATGACTCGTTAACGATGCTCCCGCTGCTTGGCGCTCAAAAAACGTTGAACAGCAACAGCAGGACCACGACCAGCAGCACGGCGCCAATGCCGCCCGTGCCGTAGTAGCCCCATTTGCGGCTGTAGGGCCACGACGGTAGCGAGCCGATCAGCATGAGTATCAGAACGACGATGAGGATATCGACAAGCACAGCGCCCCCTAAACAACACGGACGTGGATGCTAGGGCGCATCGGTCAGGATGCATCGCTCTATCCGAGCCCGGCAAGCTCCCGCGCGCGGACAAGGACCTTCAGCAGCATGGGCGCCGTCAGCCGGCCGGTGTTCGTATTCTGGAGCGAGGGGTGGTACGTGCCCAGCAGAAACGTCCCGTCGGCCAGCGTGTACTCTGCCCCATGCGAAAACACGTAAGCGGCGCGGCGCGCGATCCTGCCGGTTCGCTGCAGCCATGCTGTGTAGCCGTCGAACGCGATCTTGCCGAGCGCCAGCACCACCCGCAGATCACCCAGCAACGCGAGCTCTTCATCCAGATAAGGCGCGCAGCCGGCCAGCTCTTCGGCATTCGGCTTATTGTCCGGCGGCGCGCACCGCACGACTGAGGTGATGATTGCTCCGCGCAACTGCATGCCGTCGCCGCGTGCGACAGCCTGGGGCTGCGAGGCAAACCCCGCCTCCCAAAGCAGTGGATACAGAAAGGCGCCGGAACCGTCGCCGGTAAACGGGCGGCCGGTGCGATTAGACCCGTGCGCACCCGGCGCCAGCCCCAGCAGCAGCACCCGGGCCGCAGGGTCGCCGAAGCTCGGCACCGGCTTGCCCCAGTACTCCTCATGCCGGTACGCCCGGCGCTTCTCAAGCGCAATCGTCTCGCAGTAAACGCGCAGCCGCGGGCACCGCTCACAGGCGACCACGCGCGCGTTCAGAGCGGCGAGCGTCGGCGCTTCTACTGTCTTTTCTCCTTGCAAACGTGGCACGGCTCTCCTTTGTCGGCGTCAGCTGCCCGGCATCTGGTTGCCGCAGCCCTGTTCATCGTAGAATTGGCTCGCCGCGCAAACTAATACGCGACACATACCCTGCCCAGACGAGGAACCATCCCGTGCCGACGCTGAACTCCCGCTCTACCTGCCTGCTTCTTGCCGCTGGCGCGGCGCTCCTTCTACCCGTCTTAGGCTGCAACAGGACGGTGCATCCTTCAAACAACAATGCGCCGCAGCCGCTGGTTACGGACTCAACGATCCAGGTAGGCGGCGAAGATGCCGTCACCCTGCGCCGCACGCCAACAAGCGAATCGAACCAGCCGCAGTTTGTCTCGGCGACGGTGCTGCCGGGGCGCGGCTTTAACCTCTTCCAGATTACCGCGAACCTGCCGGGCAAGGGCGAGGTAAACCTGCTGGCGTCGCCCGGTCTGGAAGAAGCCGCGGGACAGTTGAACGGCGGCCCGGGTGACCTGGACGGCGTTGCCAGCTTCAGCTTCGGCGGGGCTTTCCTGGTGCCATATCCCAACCGCATCCTGGGCAAGCTGAGTGCGGACGGCAAAAACGTGACGACCAGCTGGCATGGCCACTCGATGACCCTTCCGGCCGACTTCGCCGGGAAAAAGCCCGGTGCGCAGAAGCACGCAATCCATGGCCTGATCCTGGCCAGCAAAATAGATAATGTTCAGAAGAGCACGACCGCAGATGGCCAGACTGTCAGCGGCATTCTGCATGCGGGCGACTTCGGCGGCCACTGGCTGTCGAAAACCGACCTGAACTTCTCAATCGCCCTATCGGGTGACGCGGTGGTTGCCACCATAACGGCGAAAAACGTCGGCGCCATGGCGGAACCGATGTCGATCGGCTGGCACCCGTACTTTGCCATCCCGAGCGGCGACCGCACCCAGGCACGGCTCCATGTGCCGGCGGCCAAGCTGGCCGAGGTCAATAATTATGACGACGTATTCCCCACGGGCAAGCTGAAGGACGTTGCGGGCACGCCGTATGACTTCAACGCGCCGGACGGCAAGCCGCTAGGCCAGCAGTTTCTGGACGATAACTTCTCTACCCTGACCCGGACGGACGGGGCGGTCGATGTCGAGTTGACCGATCCGGCCTCGAAGTACGGCATGAAGATCGAGGGCCTGTCGCCCGAGATCAAGACCGTACAGGTGTACGCGCCGCCGACCAAGGAGTTCACGGCAATTGAGGAGCAGTTCAACTTCGCCGACCCGTTTGGAAGCGAATGGCACGGCCAGGATACGGGCATGGTGACCCTGCAGCCGGGCCAGAGCGTTACCTGGAAGGTACGGCTCCGGCTGTTTATCCCGCCCGTTCCGGCTGGGCCGCCCCTCCAATAGCCCTCGAAGAGGGTGCAAAAAGCGTGGAGATGGCCGGTCCATCTCCACGTTTTTACCTTTTACGTGCCTGAAATCGAGGCAGCTGGGGCGGTTTGACCCGCCCCGGAAAGCTCCGTAGCATAGGAACAGAAGCCGTCCCAGCCCGCGCCGTCGCATGGATTGCGCGTGCGGACTCCGCAAGGATCCCTACCGACGGGACGAGCACACCGGAAGGCATACGTTGAGCTCAGCAGAAACCCTCGCACACGCAACTGGAGAAGCCACCGAAGACACCGCGCTTGCGGCGCCTGCACAGGCTCTCGCGCCCTCTGACGATGAACATGATGAACATGACGGCCATGACCACTCGGCAACGGCAGGCGCACCGGCACTGAACCCCGAGTGTACCCGCGATGTGGACGTCGTGATTCCGGCGGACGAGGTCTCCTCCGCGTTCCGCCGCATCGTGAAGAACTACACGCGCCAGGCGCGCATCCCCGGCTTCCGTGCCGGCAAGGTGCCGCCCAGCCTGATTCGCTCGCGTTTCGACGAGCAGATCCGCCAGGATGTCGTCGAGCAGCTGTTGCCGCAGCACTTTCGTAATGCTATCGAGGCCAAAGGCGTACAGCCTCTCTCGCAGCCCCAGGTTACTGAGCTAGAGCTTGAGGACGGCAAGCCGCTGCGCTTCAAGGCGCTCTTCGAGGTGATGCCGGAGATCAATCTCGATGGATACCAAGACGTTAAGGTGGATCGCGAGGCAAGCGAGCTGACGGATGAGGAGTTCGAGGCTGAGCTGGAGCGGGTACGCGACTCCCGCTCGACCATGGAAACCGTCGAGGAAGATCGCGAACTGGCCGACGGCGATTATGCCCAGATTTCTTTCACCGGTGACATTACGAATGGCGAAGCGCTTGGCGAGCCGATCGCGGCGCAGGATGTTCCGCTTGAAATCGGCGGCAAGAATACACTGCCTGCTTTTAGCGATGCCCTGCGCGGCACGAAGCCGGGCCAGGAACTGAAGTTTGAAGTCACCTACCCAGCGGAGTTCGGTGAGCCTCGGCTTGCCGGTAAAACGATTGCCTACAACGTCGAGGTCAAGGGCATTAAGCACAAGAGCTCGCCCGAGATGAACGACGAGCTGGCCAAACAGCTTGGGCAGTACGAAACGATGGACGAGTTTAAGATAAAGCTGCGGGAACACCTGACCGGGGACAAAAAGCGCCAAGCGGAAGCAGCGACCAAGGACAGGATGCTGGAGGCGCTTGCCGGGAAATATACGTTCCCGATCCCCGAAACGCTGGTGCAGCAACAGGTTGAAGCACGGCTTGACCGCGGATTGCGCGCGCTGGCCCAGCAGGGCATGGCGCCTGAACAGATGCGTACGCTCGATTTTGGCCGCCTGCGCGCCGCCCAGCGGGATGCCGCGTTCGGCGAGGTGCAGGGTACGCTCATTCTCGACCGGATCGCACAGATTGAAAATGTTGAAGTAACGGGTGCAGAGTTGAACGGCGAACTCGAAATGCTGTCCGTGCAGATGCGTGAGCCGCTTGAAAGTCTTCGTGAGCGGCTGACGAAGGACGGGTCGATTGCAAGCATCCGCGCGCAGATACTCCGTGAGAAGACTGGTTCCCTTTTATACGAGCGGCTCGGGGCTTAAGCGCGCGAAGGCGTATTTTTAGAAGAAGCACTCCGGGCAGGCGCACCGCCCGGGGTGCACAGACGATGGACAAGGAAAGACAAGGCAGGTTATGGCACTGGTACCTATGGTGGTTGAGCAGACGAGCCGGGGCGAACGCGCCTACGACATTTATTCCCGTTTGCTGCGCGATAACATCATTTTTCTCGGCACCCCGATCGACGACCAGATCGCCAATCTCATCATCGCGCAGATGCTTTTTCTCTCCGGTGAAGACCCCGAGAAGGACATTCAGCTGTACATCAACTCGCCGGGCGGCTCGATTACCGCCGGGCTCGCGATTTACGACACGATGCAGTTCATCAAGAACGACGTGGTGACGTACTGCATTGGGCAGGCGGCAAGCATGGGCGCATTTCTACTGCAGGCAGGCACCGCGGGCAAGCGCTTCGCGCTGCCGAACTCGCGCATCCTGATCCACCAGCCGTCCATGGGCGGGCTGAGTGGGCAGGCGACGGACATCGATATCCACGCGCGCGAGATTCTGCGTATCCGCGAAATTACGAACCAGCTGATGTCGAAGCATACTGGCCAGCCGCTGGACCGGATCGAGCGGGACGTCGAGCGGGACTTCATCATGAACGCCCCGCAGGCGAAAGAATACGGCATCATCGACGAGATCATTGACAGGCCGCGCACGTAGTCTGCGGCCCGGGATTCGGCCTCGCAAGGGGCCAGGAGTTACACCATGAAGACGCGCACGGGATCGGACGACACACTGCGCTGCTCGTTCTGCCATAAATCGCAGGATGCCGTCGCCAAACTCATCTCTTCTCCGAGCGATTATCCGCGGGCGTATATCTGCGATGAGTGCGTTGCAGTCTGCAACTCAATCCTCGAAGATGATCGCAGCGAAACGCCCACAGGCGCAGCGCCGACACACCTGCCCAAGCCGCTCGAAGTCAGGGCTTTCCTCGACGAGTACGTGATTGGCCAGGACCAGACCAAGAAGAAGCTGGCGGTTGCCGTCTATAACCACTACAAACGCATCCAGATGAACCGCGTTCGCGGCAACGATGTTGAGTTGGCGAAGTCGAACATTCTGCTGGTGGGGCCCACAGGCAGCGGCAAAACGCTGCTGGCTCAGACACTCGCCAAAATGCTCGATGTACCGTTCGCCATCGTCGATGCCACAACGCTGACCGAGGCCGGCTATGTCGGCGAAGACGTTGAAAACATCATTCTGAAGCTGCTGCAGGCCGCGGACGGCGATGTCGCGCGTGCCCAGACGGGCATCATCTACATCGACGAGATTGACAAGATCGGTCGCAAGGATGAGAACCCCTCCATTACCCGCGATGTGTCGGGCGAGGGGGTCCAGCAGGCGCTGCTCAAGATCCTTGAAGGTACGGTTGCCAACGTTCCGCCGCAGGGCGGCCGCAAGCATCCGCACCAGGAGTTCACGCCGGTCGATACGACGAATATTCTGTTTATCTGCGGTGGCGCTTTCGTTGGGCTTGAACGCGTTGTCGGTCGCCGCGTTGGTAAAAAGGCGCTTGGCTTCAAGGCGCTGACAGAGAAACAGCTTGCCGAAGGCCTCATCGACGTGCGGCAGCAGAGGGACACTGAACTGCTGCGCCAGGCAGAGCCGCAGGATCTGATCAAGTTCGGTTTGATCCCCGAATTTGTCGGTCGCCTGCCGGTCATCGGCATCCTGGACGAGCTCGATGAGGTCGCGCTGGTCGAGATCCTGACCAAGCCGCGCAACGCCATTCTGAAGCAGTACCAGAAGCTGTTCGAGTACGAGGGCGTTCACCTCCACTTCTCCGATGAAGCAGCACGCGCTGTTGCGCAGGAAGCCCTCACCCGCAAGGTCGGCGCGCGCGGTCTTCGCATGATCCTTGAAGAGTTGATGCTCGACCTGATGTACCACCTCCCGGGCAATAAGAAAATTAAGGAGATGGAGATCACGGCGGAGATGGTCAAGAAGCGGGACCTGTCGTTCACGTTGCTTGAGAAGGCCGGCTGAACGCAGAACACAAGAAGGCCCGCTTGCGAAAGCGGGCTTTTTTACGTCTGGGGCCAATAGTTGCTCGTAGAGATTTCATCGTAAACATAAACGCTGGTGCCCCAAGTCTCGCGTTTCAGACCTGGGCAAGAAAATCTCAGCGACTCACAAAGCACACCACTCCAAGCGCGAGCCTTTGAAGCGGGGCGACATACATTTGCGCATTATGGTTCGATGGCTTCCACATCAATAGTCACATCTGTGTATTGACTGGGAGCGATAGCTTCTTCTAATGTCCCGAGGATCACGACTGTCTTTCCGATCAGCTTGTGCGTTTCAGCGGTTTGAGCATTGTTAGGAAACAGCTGTACCTGCTGAACGTGTCTCAGCGTACTCAGGCTTGTGCTGCCCTTGGCTTCAGCATCTTCGGTAGGCTCGACTGTGATCGGCGTTACAAGTTTTAGAACCAGGACTCTATCTCGCAAATCTTTAGCCGGCGTCTCGCCGAATCCAGGTGGTCCATAGAAGGTGCGCTCAGTCAGTGTTCCCTCCAAACGAACACCGTGTGTATCACATTTGTAGCGCAACTCTTGCTTAGTACGGCTAACGGGTATCTGCTGTCCAGCGGATGCCCTTGCATGACCCACCAAAGAGGGCTCCACAACCACTGCAATTAAAATCACAGTGGTTCGCCAGAACGAACCATGAGGATGGCTCAAGTGAAGTTCTCCTTCTCTTATTAAAACCTTACAACCGATATGCTTATAAGGAAATATTCTCTCGGTCAGCAAACCTTCAACAGGCAAGATTCCGCGTTCAAAAACCAAAGATTAAGAGCATTCCCCGCCCCCTTACAAAGCATGCGTTCGCCCCAGGTGTGCACCGCCACAAACAGGGTGTTCCAGGTCTCGCCCATCGCTATTTGCACCCTGAGACCTGGGCAAGACAATCCGAGCGATCCACAAACTCCACACTCCCAACGTCAGCCCTTGACTCCGCCCGTGCGGCGAGCACCAAAGCATTACAATCGAGTCAACACCACCAGGGCTGGGCCGCAGCAGACGGCGCATCCGATCCCCCCGTTGCACGTCTAATCTTTGAAAGAGGACAAAATGGCCGAAACCAAAGCAAGCAAGGGCGATCTTCGTAAACTGCCCATGATGCCCATCCGGGACATGGTGATTTTTCCTCACATGATGACCCCGTTTGTGGTGGGTCGTGAGTCGAGCGTACGTGCATTGGAAGAAGCGTTGAACGGCGACCGGAAGATCTTCCTGGCGACGCAGCACGACGCCCGTGTCGATGAGCCGCGCGCGGATGACATTTACACGGTCGGCACGATCGGCAACATTGTGCAAAGCGTCAAAATGCCGGACGGCAATATCAAGGTTCTGGTCGAAGGGTTGGAGCGGGGCCGTGCTGTTGAAATGACAGATGCGGACGGGTTCTTCGTGGCTACCGTGAGCACCGGCAAACATCAGTTTGAGACGACACCTCAGACGGAACAGCTGGCCCAGAAGGTGACCACGCTATTTGAGCAGTACGTCAAATTGCAGCAGTCGCTGAACCTCGAGTCGACCATGGCCGCGCTGCGCGTCGATGAACCGGCCAAGCTGGCCGATACGATCGCCGCAAACCTGCAACTTGAGATTGCCGAGAAGCAGGAAATTCTGGATGTATTTGATCCGATCGAGCGACTGACGCGCATCGCCGGCGTCCTCGATGTGGAGATCGAAAAGCTCAATATGGAGCGGTCGATCCAGTCGCGCGTCAAGCGGCAGATGGAGCGCGCGCAGAAAGAGTACTACCTTAACGAGAAGATCAAGGCGATCCAGAAGGAACTGGGCCGCGGCGAGAAGAGCGAGTGGGACGAGCTGAAGAAGAAGATCGAGCTCGCGGGGATGCCGAAGGATGTGTTCGATAAGGCGATCCAGGAGCTGAAGAAGCTTGAGGCGATGCCGCCAATGTCCGCAGAATCGACCGTTTCGCGCAACTATCTCGACTGGCTGCTGGCAGTGCCGTGGAAGAAGAAGTCGAAGGAAACGCGCTCCATTGAGCACGCGGAAAAGGTTTTGAACGAGGACCACTACGGTCTTGAGAAGATCAAGGATCGTATCCTCGAGTTCCTCGCTGTCCGCCAGCTGGTCAAAAACCCAAAGGGTTCGATCCTCTGCTTCGTCGGGCCTCCGGGCGTCGGCAAAACTTCGCTCGGCATGTCGATCGCCAAGGCGACAGGCCGCAAGTTCATCCGGATGTCGGTAGGCGGAGTTCGCGACGAAGCCGAGATTCGCGGGCATCGTCGCACCTACATCGGCGCGCTGCCGGGGCAGATCATCCAGTCGATGAAAAAGGCCGGCACCAAGAACCCGGTATTTCTTCTCGACGAAGTGGATAAGATGGCGTCGGACTTCCGCGGCGATCCGTCTTCCGCCCTGCTTGAGGTGCTTGACCCGGAGCAAAACACCAGCTTCCAGGACCACTATCTCGACGTCGAGTACGATCTGTCACAGGTACTGTTCGTCGCGACGGCAAACGTGCTGCACACCATTCCCGGTCCGCTGCAGGACCGCATGGAAGTGCTTCGCCTGCACGGCTACACCGAGGTTGAAAAGCTCGAAATCGCGAAGCAGTATCTGGTGAAGAAGGGGCTTGAAAACACCGGCCTCACTGACGCGAATATCACGTTCGACGACGGCGCGTTGAAAGAGATTATTCGCGCCTACACACGTGAGGCCGGCGTACGCAACCTGGAGCGCGAGATTGGCAACGTGTGTCGCAAGGTAGCGCGCCGGGTGGTGAAGAACGGCAGCAAGCACAAGGAAGCGATCACCGCAGACACGGTGAAGGACTTCCTGGGTGTTGCGAAGTTCCGCGACTCGCAGGTGCATGACAAGAGCGAGATAGGCTTGGTGACCGGGCTTGCCTGGACTGAGGTTGGCGGCTCGATTCTGCAGACCGAGGTACAGATTCTGGACGGCAAGGGCAAGCTGACCCTGACCGGCCAGCTGGGCGACGTGATGCAGGAGTCGGCGCAGGCTGCACTCTCCTACATCCGTTCCCGGGCGCACCATCTCGGCCTGCCGAAGGACTTCTATCGCAATGTCGACATCCACCTGCACGTACCTGAAGGCGCGATCCCGAAGGATGGTCCCTCGGCCGGCATCACCATGGCCACGGGGCTTGCGAGCGCGCTCACCAAAATCCCGGTTCGCCGCGACATCGCCATGACAGGGGAAGTCACTCTGCGGGGCAAGGTGCTGCCCATCGGCGGCTTGAAGGAGAAGCTGCTGGCAGCACACCGTGCCGGCGTTTTCGAGGCGATTATGCCGAAGGAAAACGAGAAGGACATGGCTGACCTGCCGGAGCTGCTGAAAACGACAATGAAGCTGCACTTTGTCGATTCGATGGATGAAGTGCTGGGCATCGCGCTGGAAGGCCCGCTGCCGGAGTTGAAGGAAGAGACTCCGGAAGTGCTGCTCGACGTCGCGACGGCGCCCGCGCCTGAGCGCCGACCTCACCAGTAGCTTTCGCCCTTGAACACAGAAACGGCAGCCTTGCACAGGCTGCCGTCTTTCCTGCTTTCAGGCCGGCATCGAGGCATTGATCGTTATACTTGAGCCTCTATGCCAGCTTTTCCCCGGTTTCTTCTCTCGGCCCTGTCGCCCGCGCACTTCCCTCCACCGGGGCCGCCGGAGGTTGCGTTTCTTGGTCGGTCGAACGTCGGTAAATCGAGCCTGATCAACGCGCTGCTCGGCTCAAAGCAGGCGCATGTTTCATCCACGCCGGGCCGTACACGCTCCATTAATTTCTTCGCCATCCACGAGCGTGAGGAACAGCCGCCGCGCGTTCTCTTCGCCGATCTGCCCGGGTATGGTTACGCCAAGATTTCCAAATCCATTTCGGCGGAGTGGCCGTCGTTTATCGATCCCTATCTGAGGGAGCGGCCCACGCTCGCGCTCTGCCTGTGCCTGATCGACGCCAACATCCCGGCACAGGAAAGCGACGCGCAACTGCTCGCGTTTCTGCGAGATGCGGGGCGCCGTTTTCTGCTGATCGGGACCAAGGCCGACCGGCTTTCAGGCAATGGCCGGGTGAAAGCGGTGACCGCGCTGCGCAGGGGCCTTGAGCTGGGCACACCGGAGCAAGAGCCGCTTCTGCTCTGCTCGTCGAAAACAGGCGCAGGCCTGAAGGAACTGTGGAGCACCATCTTCGCGGCTGCACTGTAATTACAGCGCTTCAAAAAAGCCGCATCGCAACTGAAGCATTGCCGAAAGCGTGCTCCCGCAACTCGACCTGAAGCGCTGCTTGAGCCGCCAGCAGCTGTATCCCGGCGATCAAACCGGGCAGCTCATGCCCGCGCACCGGCAGCAGGCGAAAGCGCTGCCAGGCGCGTCCCAGCACTTCCGGAGCATGGCCCATCCATTGCTGTCTTGTCTCGTCCTGTCCCCCAAGCGCTGCGGCCGCGATCGAATCAAATTGCGACATCAACGCGATCGGCCCTTTTGCCAGCTCGACAAGCACCGCGCTCTCGCCATCCATGAGCGCTTCAGCCCAATCAACCGGAACGCTCCCGCGCTCAACCAGCGCGGCTTCCGCAGAGTCCAGCAAATCAGGCTGCACACCCAGCTCGACGCAGGCGCGCAGAACGGATGACGGCTCCGCGTGGAGACACACGCCGACCGCGGCGCGCCTGCGGATTTCGTTCTTGAGGATTCGCAGGGCCTCGTCTAGCCCGGTCACGAGGAAATCACAGGCGCCGGACCGGACAGACGCTTTCGCCTGCTGCTCCTGCGCGCACACGAACAGCGTCGCCGCTCCCGCGATGCGACCCGCGGTTGCTCGCTCCAGGGAGTTGAGCGCTTCCTCGCACAGCAGCAGCAGGTTCCCTCTCGCTGAGGGCTTTCCTGCCGCAGCCAGGATGCTGCGATGCGCCATGCAGGTGGAGAGCAGATAGTCAAACTCCCGCTCCCGCTCGACGCCCTCCTGCTGACCCATGGCATCACGCTATCAGCTTCGGCGCGTCGGTAAGTGCCTTACTTTACGGCCATGCTTCCATTTGGCCCCGGGGAGATCAACAGCGCCATGCGTTCTCTTCCGGGCCGCTGTATCATTCAATCGACATGGCAGGTTCATTCACCCTGGGTACGGACACGAGCGTTCCAAACGTCTTGACCGAGACAGGACGGCCCTTGCGAACCCTGGCGGCTGGGTCTACTGTGCTGCTTGTCTTTCTGCGGCACTGGGGCTGCCCATTCTGCCGGCAGACGTTGAGCGATATTGCCGAACTGCGTTCCACCATCGAGGCAAAGGGTGTGCTGCCTGTCTTCGTCCACATGGGCACGCCGGAGCGGGGGCGCCCTTACTTCGAGCACTATGGCCTCTCCAGCGTCGAGCGCATCAGCGACCCGGAACAGGCGCTCTATCGAGACCCCATGTTTGCGCTTCGCAACAAGCCGGTCCTGTCGCATGCGTTTGACCGCGCGGCGATCAGGAGTTTCTTCCAGGGCATCACGTTCCGGCATGGCATCAGCCTGATGCACCGCGAAGACGCGGGGCAGATGCCGGGCGTGTTCCTGCTTCGCGACGGCGTCGTGGTGAGCAGTTTCCGGTATCGCTCCATTGCCGACAAGCCCGACTTCCTTCGTATGATCCGGTAGCCCCGGCGCCGCCATTGTCACGCAATTTTCCGGGTTCCGCATGGTGTTTTGAAAAGCCGCATGCCATCATCATGGAACGACATGGACACCAGCATGGAATCGTCACACGCCTTACCCGCCGGCCTGCGCCGGTACAACACCTTGCTTCTGTTTGTCGCTGGCCTTGGCGGGCTGCTTTACGGTGTCGACGTCGGTATCATCGGCGGGGCATTGCCCTATCTTGAGGCCACGTCCGGTTTGAACGCGGGCCAGCTCTCCGTTATCGTCGCGGCGGTGCTGCTGGGGAGCGTCATTTCAACACTCTTCGCAGGCGTGCTGGCCGACTGGTTCGGGCGCCGTCCATTAATGATGCTCAGCGGCATCGCATTCATCGTCAGCATTCCAATCATCGCGCTCTCTCACGGCTACGTGCCGCTCTTCCTCGGGAGGCTGCTGCAGGGCATGAGCGGCGGGGTGGTCGGGGTCGTGGTGCCGCTCTACCTGGCGGAGTGCCTGTCCGCAACCAACCGCGGGAAAGGCACGGGCATCTTCCAATGGCTGCTCACGCTCGGCATTGTCGCCGCTGCGCTGATCGGCATTTACTACAGCTACCGTGTGGAGACGGTGGCGCGCGCCGCCGATGCGGCGACGCTGTTTCACTTCAAGGACCAGGCGTGGCGCCGCATCTTTTGGGTATCTCTGCCACCTGGCCTGCTGTTTGTGGTGGGTACGCTGTTCGTAGCCGAGTCGCCGCGCTGGCTGTTTCGCCGGGGCCAGACGGAGCGCGCCCGGGCCGCGCTGCTGCGGTCGCGCACGCCTGCAATGGCAGCTCTCGAGTTGGCGGAAATGGAGCAGATCGCGCGCCAGGCGACGGAAGGCTCCGCCGCGGAGCAGAAGCTCAAGTCCTCCATTTTTCAGCGCCGGTACATGCTGCCGTTCCTGCTGGCGTGCGTCATCCTGTTCTGCAACACGGCCACCGGCATCAACTCGATCATCGGCTACAACACCACGATCCTGCTGCAGAGCGGCTTATCTGACCTGAGCGCGCACTGGGGTTACGTGCTGTTTACCGCGGTCAACTTCCTGATGACGATCGGCGGCATGACACTGGTCGACAAGGTGGGGCGCCGCTTCCTGCTGATGCTCGGCACCGGCGGCATCATTCTATCCACGGTCATTACCGGCATGCTGTTTATTTCAGTCGAGAAATCGACTGTCGACTGCCGTGCTGCCGTGCAGTCGCTCGTCGATGCACAGCAGAATCTCACGCTGCGCTTCAACCCGCGGGAGTCTGGCAAGCTGCTAGCCTCAGCCGGCTATGCGGCGGACAAGGTGCCGACCGATCGCGCTTCACTCGCTATCATTTACTCCTACGGCGGATTTACCGGCGCTACGACGTTCGTACGCTCAGACGATGGGTCCGCGGCGCCGATCCATATCACGCGGAGAGACTCGATCCCAACAAACCGGATAGAGGCTTTTTTCAAGAACCCTGTTGCCGATCTGGCCACTGCCCAGACCGCGCCTTTGAAGATTGAGCGCGCGCTGGTAGGCCGCGTACCGAATGCCGCGCACGGGTGGCTGGTCGCGCTCGGGCTGTATGCCTTTATGGCGTTCTACGCCGTGGGCCCCGGGGTATGTGTGTGGCTCGCGTTGTCTGAGCTGATGCCGACGCGCATTCGCTCAACCGGCATGAGCATTGCGCTGGTCATCAACCAGATCGTTTCGACTACGCTCGCGGTGCTGTTTCTACCCATCGTGAGCAAATACGGCTACTCGACAATGTTTTTTATCTTCGCCGCGTTTACAGTGGTCTACTTCTTGACCGCAGCGTTTTTCCTGCCGGAGACAAAAGGCAAGACGCTCGAAGCTATCGAGCAGCACTTCGAATCGCTAGGCGCAAAGCGCGCTTGAGTGCGGCGCGGCTCCCTGTTTACCTGCCCAACAACGGGGTCGCGTTTACGAGCGGCACCGCCGGCTTTGCGCGCAGCAGCATCCCGGTCTGGAAGGAGAGTCGCGGCGCGGTGCCAGCGGCCTCATGCTGTGCCTTTTCCTCTGCGAACGAAACACCATCGGCAAACATATAGGGGCGCGTCCAGAAGAACAGGTGCGTTCGCTCGCCGGGCTTGTTGATCGCGGCCTGGTCGGTGTCAGCCGCATGCGGCAGATAGACCGGCGGCCTGATCGCCGTCAGCACCAGAAACGCCAGAGCGACACACGCGATGGCGGCGTACGCGCGCCTGCGCCACAGGCCTGTACCGCCACCAAGCACTGCCAGCGCAACGGCAGGCAACAGCAACCGCTCGCCCGTATTTGCGTTATGCAGCAGGGTCGCCGGGTCGATAAGGCCCACCACCGTGCAGAACGCCACCAGCAGAACAGCAGGATTAAACCGGCGCTGCCTTATGGCACTTACGAGGTAGAGCGCCAGCACAACGCCGAAACACAGCAGGACCAGTCCATTGATCGCCGCGCCCGCGAAATATATGGGCCGCTCACGAACAAAGTCTCCCAGGCCGCCGTAAACGAAGTTGTGATAAACACCGAGCTTTGCGAACACATAGGCACGATAGGTAAGCAGCTGCACCGGACCGTGAAGGATCGGCGAGAAGGTGGTTGCATCGTCAAGCCGGGGATCTCGCAGCACGTACCAGAGCGCGAGCGCGCAGGCCGGCAGCAGGGCCGGCAGTCGACGCCAGGAAGCGCCGGCAGATGGAAAACTGTCGGCCAGGACAAACAGGAAGAAGAACGCGAACGGGAGCGCGTGCGCCGAGAAGAGGAGCAGCGAGTAGATGAGGACGACCAGCGGACGCTGGCGCAGCTTGCGAGAGGAAACGGCATAACTGAGGAAGAGCAGCAGGCCGATCTCGTAGTTCACCTCACCGGTCCAGAAGGTGGTATTTACCAGCAGCAATGGAAGCAGGAGGAAGAACAGCAGGTTCGGCGAGCTTGCCCCGCAGCGAAGGCTGGCCCGGCCCAAGGCGAAGGCGCCCCCTGCGAGATAGCAGGCAAGAAAAACGCGCGCGGCGGTGACCGGGGCGAGCAAGAGCATGAGGCCGGCCATGGCAGTCTGCGAGAACTCGTTCGGCACAGGCCAGTGTTTCCAGACAGCGGGCGCCCATGCGGCACCCTGGTGCAACAGCAGACTGCGCGCCACAAAGCTCTGGTATACCCACTCGCAGAAGTCCTGCATCGGCGGCACGGGGCAGCGAAGGATGACCAGCAGCGCAGCGCCGAGAAAGCAGCCCGCGAGCAGGAGCCATACGCGTTCGGAAGTTGCGGAAGGCGGATTGCCATGAAGCCGGCCGGACACTGCCGTGGATCTGCCTGGAACGTAAGGGTCGGGCGTGGAACGCGTCATGGGAACTCCTTGCGTATACAGCATTTCGTCGTACTTTGACGGATCAAACAGCTTTGGGAAAGGTAACGAACGAGAGTTGCGGTGCCTGAAGTGAACGAGCATACTTAGCCGAATGAGAAGCGACCCAGGCGACAGTACGGAAAAGCTGTTCCAGCTGAGGCCGGCGCATATCGCAGCCGCGGCGATCATGCTTGTCATTTCCGGTTTCTCGCTTCTGCCAATGCGTCTGAAGGTGGCGCTGGGCTTCGACCGCAATCTTGTGGCACACCTGGCGAGCCACCTCATCGCCTTCGCGATACTTGCCGCGGCTCTTCGCTTCGCGGTGCGACGCGACCACGCGTGGCGCGCTTTGGGCATCGCCGCAGTGGTTGGGGTCGCGCTTGAAGTGCTTGAGCACGTTGTCTACGGCGCACCGCTCGAATCCCGCGATATGGCGCTGGACTTCGCCGCGGCATGCGTCGGCACGGCGCTGGCGACGCTGATGCAGCAGACCGTGTGGGCTACACCGCGCGGGAACGGATGACCGCAAACTTCTCCTTCCAGCCGAGGAACGGTTTTTCGTAGAAACGGTACGAAAGCGCGGCTGCCCCGAAGGTCAACAGAAATGCGATTGTAAGCCTGACCGCGCTGAAGAGGCCGTGGTGCTCTTGCGACGCCGCACCGCCCAGCATCCATGTGGCGCAGCGCTCGGCACAGAGCAGCGCCAGGAGATGGAAAACATAAAGCCCGTACGACAACTTGCCGAGATAAACGAGCGGTGCGGGCACATGCTCCCGCCGCAGCCCGAGCCCGCAGGCAATGAGCAACACCGCACCCGCGCTCGCGAGCAGGTAGCCGTAGACAACCCGGCCCGCTGAAGCCCCCGCGACGTCACTCGCCACATTGCAGTAGCGCGCGGCAACCGCCCAGCACAGCAACGACGCCAGGGCGCCCACTACGCGTACGGGAAGCGCGGTGCGGGGGACCCGGGCGCGGAGCGCGAGCGCCAGCAGCGAGCCTGCGCCGAAGAGTTGGAACTCCACCAGCGTGTTTGTCCACACGCCGACAAACGGCGTCGCGCCATGGCGCAGCAGATACCAGACACCCAAGGCGCCCGAGGGAATGAGCAGCCAGGAGAACACGGCGAGTGCCCGACGACTGCAGAGCAGGTTCAGCGTTGGCCAGGCGACATAGAACTGCTCTTCAATCGAGATACTCCAGAGCGGCCCTACCGGGTTATACGTGTAGCCGTGCCGCGCAGTGTAGATGTTCCCGACAAGCAGACAGTAAGCCAGGATAAGTGCCCAGGGAAGATACAGCGTGTGCCAGATATGCCCTGTAAGCGCGATCAATCCCATGAAGCCGAAATACAGCGGCCAGATACGAAGCATGCGCCGTATGTAGAAAGACTTGATCTGGATGGTGCCGGTCCGTTCCTTCTCAAGCTGCAGCAGTTCCGTGATGAGAAACGCGCTGAGACAAAAAAAGAGGCTTAAACCGAAGCTTCCCATTGAACTGAGCAGCGGAATAGATTTACCCGTCGCATGATGCAGAAAGACACCTAAAAAGGCGAAAAAGCGAAGAGCATCCAGCTCCGGCCGGTAGAAACGAGGCCGCTCACCTGCCTTAGGCTGCAAGAGCTGCGGTAAAGGCCGGGATGCCTGCTCGGGCTGTCGCGTCATGGTGGCACTCGCCATCGATCGTTCCTCCCGGACGCGGATAAGTAGTGCTTCTGCTGTAAGACGGCATACGCGGCATCCGGTAAGTCGTTGTGATCTGTCTGGAGATAATCTCCTATGTTGAGCTTTAACAATATCGATAGCTGCCGGGGTGACTCAAGCGTTCTTGAGTAACTGCATGGAGCGCTAATTGACAAGCTCGGTAACCAGCTGAAGAGCCGGGCAACGCCCTGTTTTCGCGCGGAAAACGCCTGATTAAGGAATCATTTCGATACAAGTGGAGGGTGACTGTGGCGGAGAGAGAGGGATTCGAACCCCCGATACCCGTAAAGGTATGGCTGATTTCGAGTCAGCTGCATTCGACCGGACTCTGCCATCTCTCCGCGTTCCGCAGAGCTGCGGATAGTCGTAATTTTACCATGGGCCGGCGCCCCGGACGGGCGCCGCGCGCGGGCGCACCTGCCGCTCCGAAACGATATGATCCATCGCGATGTCATAGGCCTGCGGATGGATGGTTTCCACTCGGCTCATCTCGAAGCCGACACCGATGGTCAGCGGTCCGGGACGGAAGCTCGCGAGCGTTCGATCGTAATAGCCGCCTCCATACCCCAGGCGAAAACGCGCCTCATCGAACCCGACCAGCGGCACCAGCAGCACATCCGGCACCACAGCGGCTGCCTGCTCCGGGCACGGAATGCCGCAGGCATCGCAGGTGAGGCTTGCCCCACTCTCCCAGATGCGAAACTCCAGCGGCTCGTCCTCTTTGAGAACGACGGGGAGCGCGACCCTGCCGCCGGCTGCGCGAACGCTCGCCACGAAGGGCGATAGATCGACCTCGCCCCGCATGGGCCAGTACACACCGACGACACTGGCCTCAATCGAGGCAAACGAAGCGGTGAGCCGGGCGAGCACTTTCCTGCTCCACTCCGCGTGAACGTTGGGGGTGATGCCTGCCCTGGCCTGCAGCAGTTCGCGACGCAGCGCCCGGCGCCACTCTTTCAGGTTGGCCGGCGGCCCTTCGATCTCTCCTGAGTTTCCCCTGTGGTCCGCGAAATCCATCGCTTCCAGCCTACATGCCGCCGGGTCGCGCGGCATGGCTCGCGCCTCCGCATCTGTAACTACTGCGGCGCTAAAAACGCTCCTCACGGTTCATCGTGGTAGATGCCGATCTGCGGCTTGCCGCCCGCGACCAAACGGGCGCGAAACATGCCGGGGGTGTTGAAGCTCCAGGCGATCTGCCCGTCCGGAGTAATGGCGATGACGCCACCATCGCCGTGAATCGCGCCAAGCTGCCGCTGCACCACATCATCCGCGGCCTGCTGCAGGCGCATGCCTTTGTACTGCACCAGCGCGCAGATGGTGCGGGCGACGGTCAGCCGGATGAAGTACTCGCCGGTCCCGGTGGCCGAAACCGCGCAGGAGGCGTTCGACGCATAGGTACCGGCGCCGATGACAGGCGTGTCTCCCACCCGATCCCAGCGCTTCGCTGTAACGCCGCCGGTTGAAGTACCTGCGGCCACATTGCCCTTTTCGTCGAGCGCGGCCACGCCGACGGTTCCATACTTATGGGCGTCCGGCTGCTCGAAAAAGCTGAGTGGGCCGTCTGGAGCAGACGCGCCCACCGGACGCGACGGCACCGGTTCGCCCTTGGCCTTCAGCTCTTTTTCGAGCGCCTCCCAGCGCCGCTCCGTAAAAAAGAAGCTCCGCGGCTCCTGCTCCAGGCCCACATGCACGCTGAAGGCATCGGCTCCGGCGCCGATCATCATCACATTCTGGCTTTTGTCCATCACTGCGCGTGCCAGCGCGATCGGGTGGCGCGTGTGTTGCACATCCGCCACTGCGCCGGCTTTCATGGTGGCGCCGTCCATCACCGCGGCATCCATCTGGTTGGTTCCATCGGCTGCGAACACGGCCCCGCGACCCGCGTTGAACAGCGGATTGTCCTCCAGCAGCTCGATAGCCGCCTGCACCGCATCCACGGCCGAGCCGCCCTTGTCGAGCACGGCACCGGCAGCCGTAATCGCCTCATTCAGCCCGGCACGGTAATGCCGCTCGGCTTCCGGCGTCATGGAGCTTCTCTCAATCACCCCCGCGCCGCCGTGCAGCACGACAGACCAGTGGTGCGGCGCGGGCGCCTGCGCCCCTGCGGCAAAGGTAACTCCCATCGCGAACAGTGCCGCCAAACCTCGAAGCAATCTCACCGGCTCTCCTCATTCTTTCCTGCGGCTTCGGCAACACTGTTTCGCACCACGTTGCCGTCCTTCATCACGAAACGCACCTGCTGGACCGCCGATATATCTGTCAGCGGGTCGCCGGCGACCGCGATCACATCCGCGTAGAAGCCCGGCTTGAGCTGCCCTATAGCATCCTGCCAGCCCAGCAGCCGCGCGCCGTGCAGCAGGTCCGCCCGCAGCACGTCAGGCGCGGCCATGCCGTACTGCACCATCAGCACCAGCTCGCGGGCCTGCGTACCATGCGGGAAAGGTCCGACATCTGAACCCACGGCCATCGGCACGCCGGCCGCCAGCTGCTGCTTAAACTGCGTCACGTGAAACGCGAGCAGCGCCCGTTCTTTCGCCGCAGTCTCCGGCGTCGCCGCATGGTCGGCGAAATACTCTGAGATGGTGAACGTCGGGACCGCGTAAATCTGCTTTTCCTTCATCAGCCGCATGGTCTGATCGCTCAGCTGATACGCGTGGTCAATCGAGGCGACGCCTGCTTCCGCGGCATACAGCGCGCCCGGTTCTGTAGTGCAGTGCACACCTACCCGCGAACCGACTCGCGCCGCTTCCGCGACGGCCGCTGCCAGCTGAGCCTCGGTAAACTGGTACGGAGCCGTCAGCTTGCCGTCAGCGAAGTGGTCCGCTCCCGTCTCGTACATCTTGGTAAAGTCAGCCCCTTCCTTGTACTGTGTCCGCATCACCTTCAGCAGAGTTTCCGTATCGTCGGCGTAGGTTGCATTCGACGAAATATGCTCGGCCGGGTTGAAGGCGATGGCATCCTCGTGGCCGCCGGTAATGCTGATGGCGTTGCCGCTGATCCGCATTCGCGGTCCCTCGATCAGGCCCTGGTTGATCGCGTTGCGCACAGCGGTATCGGCCGAGCCGGCTCCCTCGGTTCCCATGTCCCGCTCGGCGGTAAAACCCGCCATCAGGTCAGCGCGCGCAGCCAGCTCCGCCAGGATAGTGCGCTGCGGCACGGACTCGAGCACTGTCTGCAGGTCCTCCGCGCCGGGATGCAGAAACAGGTGAACATGCGCATCGATCAGCCCGGGCATCAGCGTGGTCTGACCCAGGTCGAGCACAGCCGCGCCGGCCGGCCGCTCGACGCTCTGCCCCGCCGCCCGGATGCGGTTGCCCTCAACCAGCACTTCGCCCGGGGAGACCAGCACCCCGCGCTCCACGTCGAGCAGGTGGGCTGCATGCAGCACCGTCGCACGAGCAGGCACTTGCTGTTGCGCCAACGGCGCAAGCGGGAACAGCAGCGTGACGACAAACGGGAGGACGCGCGCGCGGAAAACCCGGTTCATGGCAGGATGCTAGCATGCGTCACTCTGTCCCGGGTTCGGGAAGTCGTCACTGCCGAGAAACGCGCCCTCTCGGGCCTGCTACCCGGTTCGTAACCAGTTACAGATTGCGACTTTCCGCGTAGTAACTTATACAGGCTGTAACTTGAGGAAAGTTACCACGCAATTAGTGCCTCTCATGTGGACAGGGCAGGTAGAAAATGCGTTTCCTATGGCAGACTTAGACCGAGGACGCACTTATGAAACTTTCTCTCGTGGTGGCATCGGTTGACCGCACCCAGGAGTTGCATGACTTGCTGCAGGGCTTTGCCACGCAGCCTTTCCGGAACTTTGAAGTAGTGATCGTGGACCAGAACAAGGACGACCGGCTCGCCGCGATCGTTGAAAAGTTTTCGCCGCGCTTTTCACTCACCCACATCCGCACGGACGTGCGCAACTGCTCGAACGCTCGCAACCTGGGCCTCGCCGCCGCAACAGGAGACGTGGTCGGCTTTCCGGATGACGATTGCCTGTATCACCCTGACACCATGCTCCGAATCGTGAAGCACTTCACCGAGGATCCCAGGCTGACTCTGCTGGCGGGCAACTGTGTTTCATCTGATGGCAGGCTGATCAACGGCCGCTGGACCCCTGTCTCCTGCGCGATCGACGACCGTACCGTCTGGACCACCATCATCGGTTTCGCCATGTGGATGCGGACAGAAGCGGCGCGCCAGGTGGGCGGCTTTGACCCGGCGATCGGACCCGGCACACCATGGGGCTCCGGCGAAGAACCGGATCTTGCGCTGCGCCTGCTGAGGCGCGGAGGCAAGGGCTTCTACGATGTCTCGATCGGCGTCTCCCATCCGGACAAAACGCTGACGCCGCACGCCATCAATCGCGCTTTCCTTTACGGCTCCGGCATGGGCCGCGTCCTGCGCAAGCACTCGATCGCCGCATGGATCGCGATTCCCTACTTTATCCGTCCGCTCGGCGGCATGCTGCTGAGCATGGTCCGGGTGCGGCGCTCGCACGTACGCTACTACTGGCAGACCTTTCGCGGACGACTGTTCGGCTACATGGCAGCACCCGCGCGCTGAACCACCAGCATAGAAAAATACCAAAGGGCGAGGCCAACCAGCCTCGCCTTTTATCTACAAACCAGCAGCGGCTATCGCTCTGCGCCACGCAGCATCGGCAGGTAGCGGCCCAGCATCGCTGTCACGTGCGTACGCTCCGTGTGCGTCAGCGAGCGCCACAGCAGGACAAACACGAGCACAGCGCCTACGCCCGCGACAATCGGGGTAAAGATCGTTCCCTCCACCAGCGCGGTGGCGAACAGGGTCGCGGTGGCGCCAAGGAGCATCGGCAGCAACGCGATGGCGACCGGTCGCACTGGCTGATACATCTTCTGGGCGATCCAGAGCCGCGCAGCCAGGTCCACCAGGCAGCGAAGCGCCCAGGCGATGGCCGCGCCTTCAATGCCCGTAAGGCGCACCAGGACGATCAGGACAGGCACGTAAAGCGCCAGCTCCACAAAGGAGAATTTGGCGTTGATGCTGGCCTTGCCGATCCCGTCCAGCAAGCCTGAAACGACGTTGTCGATGCTGCTCAGCAGGATGCCGACGCCGAGCCAGCGAAGCACCACCGTCGCGTGGCTAGCGAACTCCGCCCCAAGCCAGACGGTGAGCACCCAGTGGCTGAGCGCGACACAGAGCAGGCAGACCGGAAACAGGGCGCCGGCAACCGAAACCAGGCTCCGCCGAAACAGCGCCTGAGTATTCTCCGGGTCGTGCCGGTACGAGGCCGCCATGGCCGGATACGCGGTGTTCATAATCGCGATCGGGACCAGGTTGAACCGCCACACCAGGTCGAACGGCGTGGAGTAGTAGCCGGTCGCCGCGGCGGAAAGCACGGAGGCGATGATGAAGCGGTCGACATAGGTCAGGATGGGCCAGGTGATGTTCGAGGCGGTCATCCAGCCACCCATGCGAAGCACCGGTTTTAGCTTCGCCAAGTCAACCCGCGCGGTTTTCAGCTCCGGCATGGCGCGCACACAGATACGCCAGTAGCAGACCACCATCACGACCCGGAAAAACACCAGGACCGCGAGCACGCCGACCAGGCTGTTGTAGAAGTGCAGCACGATCAATGGCCCGATATAGTACATCGCCATGATCGGGACGTTGACCAGGTTGGCCGCGCGAAACTCCTGGTACGCCGCGATCACGCCCCAGAGCGCAGAGCTGAGGATCACGAGCGGCGCGGAGAAGCACAGCACGTAGAGGGAGTTCAGCACCTCCTGGTGCAGCTCCGCCGGCATGTGGAGCCCCACCCCTACCCACACGTTCGCGAGCGCCGCCATGATGATGCCGCCGATGGTGCCCATCACGACAAGGGCAGCCATACCGCTGCGGGCGAGGCTGGCAGCCTCCGGCGCGCGTCCCTCGGTCAGCAGTTCCGAAATGGTACGGGTCAGAGACCGCCCGATGCCGAAGTCGAAGATGCTGAAGATGCCGACCAGGCTGAGTGCAATGGTGAACACGCCCCAGCGGCTGGGGCCAAGGTCGCGGACCAGGTGAGGGGTGACCAGCACGGCCACGATCAGCGGGCCGGCCCGGCCGATCAGGTTCCACATCGCGCTGGTTGCGACGGTTTTTGTGCTGCTCAGGGAACGAATCGCTGCCGCCCCATCCTCACCGACAGGCTTATCCCCTGTTTTTTGCATGTTTTCCTCAAGGCGCAGCGCAGAAGATCCGGCCCGGACGCAGATCATTCAGCGGGCCGATACCACAAGCAGTGCAGTCTGTACGAACCTTGATAACCTTCGCACCTTCACGTTACCGATGCAAAGAAAAGTTGGACCGCGCTCCTCACTTTCGTGCTGACAATGGCAAGATCTAATGGTGAGGAGCCCGGTCTGCCCGCAGGAATGGTCCATAAAAGGACGGTCTGTATAGGTATTGTTCGCGGGGCGAGACTTTCATTTTCCAGTTTTACCTGTTTCGCTTGCATCTATTTGATTGAGAGAGAGCTGGCATGCCTGCTTCACCCACGATTCTTGCAGTACCTTCCCGCTCCTCCAGCCTTGATCCGGAAAACGGATACCTGGCGATCGCTGTCGGCATCGCAACGAGCGGCCGCCCGGCTATTCTGGCCGAAACCCTTGCCGATCTCGCACGGCAGAGCCTTCAACCGGCGCAGGTCTTCGTGCTCTACGGCAAGCAGGAGGATATCGGGGAGCTCGCAAGCTCATTCCCGGATTATGTCTTCGCCCAGGCGACCGGCGGCTTGTGTGAAAAGCGGAACCGCATCATGGATGCGACCTCCGACGACTTCGACCTCATCTTCTTCATGGATGACGACTTCTACCTGGATCCCGAATACCTCCGCGTGACAGAAGAAGCTTTCCGGCGGGATAACAATCTCGTCGCATCCAGCGGCAAGGTGATCGCGGATGGCGCCAGGGGGCCGGGCATGACATCGGAGGAAGCCCAGTTTCTGCTCGAATCGGCTGGAGCAAGCCGTGCGGTCGACGAGCGTCCACTGCCGATCTTCAACACCTACGGCTGCAATATGGCATTTCGTCTTTCAACTGCGCGTGAACACAAGCTGCGCTTCGACGAGAACCTGCCGGCCTACGCCTGGTATGAGGACATCGACTTTTCACGCAGGATCGCGCGGTACGGTTCGATGGTGCTGCTCGCAGGCGCGCAGGGTGTACACCTCGGCGCCAAGGTCGGACGCGTTTCAGGACGCAGGCTCGGGTATTCGCAGATCGCCAACTGCATTTACCTGTCGCGCAAGGGTTCTTTCCCTTGGAACAACACCATGCGGAGCATCGGGCGGAACTTCCTCGCCAACCTCTTCCGCAGCCTCGTCCCGGAGTCTTACGTTGATCGCCACGGACGCCTGTATGGAAACCTGCTCGCGGTCATCGATCTGCTGCGAGGCAGGATGGACCCGCGACGCATCCTGCACATGCAATAGCCGACGAGGCCGCCGCCGGCATCCCGCTTCCCTTTTCGCCGTTGCGGTGGGAAGATCAGGTGCGGCGTTCCGAGCGCGGTATCAGTCGGTACTCGTTCGCTTCGGTTCGCACGGTGCGTGATTTCTCTGCATGAAGGTACTTCAATGACTCTTCCCGGCGACTCCGAGCTGCCCGTTCCGTTGTCCGCACATGCACCGAGTTCCAGGGTTTCGCTGGCAGTGGGAATCCCGACCCGCGGACGCCCGGCCATCCTCAAGGAGACACTCAGCGACCTCGGCCGCCAGAGCCGTCCCGCGGACCGCATCTTTGTCACCTATATAGATGGCTCCGACATCGAGGATGCGCCTGAACTGTTCCCGCAGGTCCGCTTCATCAGGGGTGCAAGCGGCGGTTCGGGTGGCTCCTGCGCGCAGCGCAACCGCCTGCTCGATGCCGCCGGCGACGACTTCGACATCATCTTTATCCAGGACGATGACTTCTTCGCACAGCGCGACTACCTTCTGCGTGTCGAAGAGGTGTTCGCGGCTTATCCGCAGGCTGTCGCCCTGACCGGACGCATCCTAGCCAACGGGGCAGTCGGCCCGGGTCACTCCGTTGCCTACGCGCGTTCGCGGCTCAGCAACATTCCCGCGGCGCCGTCTCTTGAGCAGGAGCCGCCGTTTCCGCACTTCAACACCGATGGCTGCAACATGGCCTTTCGGCTGCGTGTGGTACGGCGGGAAAATGTTCGCTTCGATGAACAGATGCCCGGCTATGCCTGGTATGAGGACATCGACTTCTCACGCCGGCTGCTGCCGTTCGGCAGCATCCTCATGGTGCCGTGCACGCAGGGTATCCACCTGGGTGCGAAGGTCGGCAAGACCTCGGGAAAGCGTTTCGGCTATTCGCAGATAGCCAATCCCATCTATCTCGCGCGCAAAGGCACTTATCCCTGGCTGAACACCGTGCAGAGCATCTCGCGCAACCTGCTCGCCAACCTGGTGCGGAGCCTGGCGCCGGAGTCTTACGTGGATCGACGTGGAAGGCTCGCGGGCAATCTCCTCGGGTTGCGCGACCTTATCCGCGGCGAGATCCATCCCGACCGCATCCTGCGTCTGCAGTAAATTCGGGCCTGCGGGCGCTCTCCGCCCTGAAGGATGGAACAGGGCGGCGGCACAGCGAAAAACTTTCTTAGTCGTCTTGCGAGGAAATCGCCTCGAAGCGGTTCCGCTGGTGCTCCAGGTAACCTCTCTGCTGTAGCACCGCTTCTCCCAGTGTTTACGCCCTGGATTCACGTTCCTGCAAATAAAAGTAAGTTTGTTCCGGAATGGAAACTGCAGTTCCATAGTTACTACCGTAGCGTTTCGCGACATAAGTAGTGACTCAAGATTGCTTGAGTTACCGGTCGGGGCCAATGGTAGAGTCCGGGTAGATCGAAGCAATCGGGAGGAATTACCTAGTTCTCCCGGGCAAGCGATAGCAAGAGCGTCAAATCTGCATAGTGGCTTTCCGAGAGGCAGGCTGCTGAACACCAATTCCTTTGCGATGAGTAAGCCAGGCATCGCAGCGGCACAGCCGAACCTCGTCTGGACACAACCATGACCCTGATTCATTTGCTTCAACTCGTTCCCCAGCAGCACGCAGCACGCACAGCCACTTACAAGAAGCGTGTACCGTTCTCTGCCCTTGCACTCGTGCTTTCCTCCTTGGCTCTCCCCGGTTCTATAACGGCGCAGCAAACGGACAACACAGGGAACACTGTGGCCTCTGTCGCGGCTCTTCCCACCAATACTGATGTCCTTCCCTCCCAGGCACTCGGCGCGGATGATCTGCTGCAGATCATGGTGCCGTACTGCCCGGAGCTTTCGCGATCCTTCCGCATCAGCGCGGATGGATCGCTTTCATTGCCGCTTCTGAAGCAGCGCATCGAGGTGGCCGGTCTTGAACCGACGCAGGTCGAACAGAAGATTGCCGCCGCGCTTGTTTCCGAGCAGGTGCTTATCGATCCTGTCGTCAACGTCTCTGTCCTAGAATATCGCTCGAAGCCGGTGAACGTGGTCGGCGCCGTCAATCGTCCCATCACCTTCCAGGCCGGCGGCGACACGACCCTGATTGACGCAATCGCCAAGGCGGGCGGCCTCACCACGACAGTCGGGTCGACGATAACGGTGACGCGTCACACACAATCCCCTGATGGCACCATGCACGTCAGCGTGCAGTCGATCCCGGTGCGCGGTCTCATGGACCAGGCCGATCCCCGGCTCAATGTCAAGCTGGTCGGCGGTGAAGAAGTACGGGTGCCGGAGGCAGGGCACATCTTCGTTGCGGGCAACGTCAAGAGGCCCGGCAGCTTCGCGATGCAGGAGAACTCCGACACGACTGTCGTAAAGGCGCTCGCGCTGAGCGAGGGTCTGGAGGCCTACAGCTCGAAGGAAGCCTACATCTACCGCGAGGCAGCTCCCGGCAAACCCCGCGAGCAGATTGTTGTGCAGCTTTCGCAGATTATGAAGCGCAAATCACCTGATGTTGTGCTGCAGCCGGACGATATCTTATATATCCCGGAAAACGGCACCCAGAAGCTGACTGCAAAGGTTCTTGCACAGCTTGCGGGCTTTGGCGCCAGTACCGCGACCGGCATGCTGATCTATCGCTAGAGCAGGCGGCGCGCCAACGGTTTTTACATTCTTTACTGCTTCACCTTCAGAAGGAGCTTTACTTTTTCGCTCTTTCTTCTGCCCAACCAGACAAGTACGAGTTCACCAAGAGGAAACACGATGGCTCCGACCAATTACAACAAGCCGAAGATCCTTCCCGCGAACAATGCGCCCATGCTCACCTACACCTCCGCACCGGCCCATGCGGAGTCTGAAGAACTGCTGCCCATGCATCACTACCTGTGGCTGCTGCGCCGCGCCTGGTGGAAGATCGCCCTCACGGTTTTTGTCTGCACCGCTTTGACCATCATCGGCTGCTATCTCATCACGCCTGTCTTTGAAGCGACCACGCTGATCGCCGTCGATAACAAGGTGCCCTCAAGCGTGCTCAGCTCTGAGGCTTCCGAACAAAGCACCAGCGATGTCGAGCAGTTTCTCAATACCGAGATGGACCTGATCCAGTCCGATGACGTGCTGCGTCCCGTCGCCCAGAAGTATCACCTGCTGCCTGCCTCGGCGGCCGGTACGCCCGCGCTGCCCAAGGGTCCGGTGTCGCTCAAGAATCTCGCGGTGACCCATCCCGCGAACAGCCTGCTGCTCAAGATCACCTATCGCTCGAAGAACGCGCAGGTCGCCGCGGACGTGGCCAATGCCGTGGCCCACTCCTATATCGACCAGGTGTATGAGACCCGTGTGCGCAGCACGATGGACGTCAGCGGCTTCATGGAAAAGCAGCTGACCGACCTGAAGCTGAACATGAACAAGAGCGCCGAAGCGCTCGCCGCCTACGAGCGTCAGCTTGGCGTGATTGACCCCGAGCAGCAGACCAGCGTACTGGCTGCCCGCATCCTGCAGCTCAACACCGACTACACCGATGCCGAGAATGAACGCATCCGCAAGCAGACCGCGTTCAAGGGTGTGCAGTCCGGGAACACCGCGGCGCTCGAGGTTTCCACGCAGGCCGATCAGCTGAACAAGCTGCAGCAGCAAATGCAGGACGCGCAGCAACGCATGGCCGTGGTCAAGACGCACTACGCCGCGAACTACGCGCCGTACAAGGAAGCCGAGAATAACCTGAACGAGATCACGCGGCAGTACCAGGCCGCGCGCACCGATATCGGCAGCCGTATCGAGACGGAGTATTCGCAGGCCGCGAGCCACGAGGCGATGCTGCGCGATGCGCTGGCGCAGGCCAAGGCGCAGTCCGACAAGCTGAACGTTAGCTCGATCCAGTATCAGCAGCTCAAGCGCGACGCGGATGCGAATAAGACGCTGTACAACGAACTGTTCCAGAAGATCAAGGAAGCAGGCATAAATTCCGGCTTCCAGAACAGCAACATCCGCATTGCTGATGAAGCCCGGCCGCAGCTGTCGCCGGTTTTCCCGAAGAAGAGCATTTTTACCTTCATCGGCTTCTTTGTCTCGCTCATCCTCTCGATTGCGGCAGTCCTCATCTCGGACATGCTTGACAAGAGTGTGCGCGACCCTGACCAGGCCCGCCGCACCCTCAACATCGAGGTGCTGGGTGTGCTCCCGGACGTGCAGTACCTGAAGCCGGCAGGCCGCCAGCTGCTGCTTGAGAGCGGCGACGCGGCCCTGGTCGCGGAACAGAAAACGCCGCTCGACTGGAGCCGCACCCAGGATGCCTACATCGAGGCAATCCGCACCATGCGCTCACTCGTGCTGCTTGAGCGCAGTCGGGAGAACCTTCGCTCGCTGCTTGTGACCAGCGCCGTAGCCGGCGAAGGCAAGAGCACCTGCACGGCGCATATGGCGATCGCGCATGCCCTGCAGGGTCGCAAGACGCTGCTGATCGACGCCGACCTGCGCCGACCTTCGCAGCACAACCACTTTGCCGTCGCTAATAAGATAGGCCTGGCCGAGCTCATCCTCGACGGACGCAGCATCAGCGATGTACGCCAGAAGGTCCAGGGCGTCGAGAACCTCGACATCATTACCTCCGGCCAACTGTCACAGCGGGCCGCACACCTGGTAGGCACCAAGATGTCCGGCCTGCTCGCCGAGGCAGTCCAGGACTATGACCTCGTCCTGATCGACGCGCCCCCGATGCTCGGGCTGGCGGAGCCGATCCAGATCGCCTGCGCGGCTGACGGCGTGATCCTGATCACGCAGGCCGGCCAGACCAACCAGGAAGCGGTCGCCGCTACGCTGGGCACGCTGAACCGCCTGGATGTGAAGGTCCTCGGCCTGGTGCTGAACAAGGTGCGCCGTGAGATGAGCTCCAGCTACCAGCACTACGGCGTGTATGGCCGGTATGACAGCGAAACCGTACTGCACGCGAGCTAGAGCAGCACCCCCAGAGCGGCCGACCCAGGCGACAAAGACGACACAACAGGGACATGCAGGCAATCATGACAGACCATCAGCACAACTCGAATTACGTGGTGAATGCGCGGTTCCTCGCGCATCGCGTCACGGGGATCCAGCGCTACGCACGCGAGATTGCTTCGCGGCTGAGCGGTTCCCCGCAGATGCTGGCACCCGTCGACGGCAAGGGCGTACGCGGCCACCTATGGGAGCAGACCATGCTTCCCCGGCAGGCCGCCGGACGCCTGCTCTGGAGTCCCTGCGGGGCAGGCCCGCTCTCCTACGAGCGGCAGGTCGTTACCTTTCACGACCTGTTTCCGATCGAGCACCCGGAGTGGTACTCGAAGGCGTATGCGCGCTGGTACGACTTCATGTTCCGCCGCCTGGCTACCCGCGCCGTACACCTGATCGCTATCTCCGAGTACACCAAGGGCCGCATCGTCAAGGTGCTGGGCCGCGACCCGAACGAGATCACGGTCGTCCACAACGGCCCTGCCGCCTCCACACGACTTACCGGCACGGTCGAAGCCGCGAAGGCCTGCGCGGCACTGGCGCTGCCTTCGCGCCGCTATATCCTGAGCCTCAGCTCGCTTGAAGCCCGCAAGAACCTGCCGGCCATTCTCGACAGCTGGCGGGTCGCGCAACGCTCCCTGCCGGACGACGTGTGGCTGGTGCTGGCAGGCCAGCAGGCCAGCGCGGCGGTCTTCGGCAGGCAGCAGCTCGGGGCCATTCCGGCGCGCGTGCACTTTACCGGGTACGTGCCGGAAGAGCACCTGGCCGGGCTCTACTCCGGCGCTTCACTGTTCCTGTTTCCCTCGCTCGCCGAGGGTTTCGGGCTGCCGCTGCTCGAGGCGATGAACTGCGGTCTGCGCACCATCACCTCCGGTAATAGCTCGCTGCCCGAGGTGGGCGGCGATGCCGCGATTTATATCGATCCGCGCAATGTGCGCGAGATTGCCGCTGCCATTCTGCGCCACATGCCGAAGAAGAACGCGGCAGCGGCCCCGTTTCTGCCCGCGATCGAGCAGGCCGGACGCTTTTCCTGGTGCGAGAGCGCGCGGCGTACCGAGGATGTCCTGGAGCGGGCGCTGGCTGCCCGCCGTATTACGGCGCACGCAAGCTCGCGCCGCTGGAGCATGGCATGACGCACAAACAGACACAGAAGCTGTTGCCGAATATCCGCGTCGCTCTCGTACACGACTGGCTTACCGGCATGCGCGGCGGCGAAAAGGTTCTTGAAGTGTTCTGCCGGCTCTTTCCCGAGGCGCCTCTCTGGACCCTGCTGCACAACCAGGGCTCGGTGTCGCCAATGATCGAGAACCGCCCCATCCACACCAGCCTGCTGCAGCGTATGCCGCAGGCGGCAAAGCAATACCGCTCGTATCTGCCATTTTTCCCGTTCTTCGCCGAGACCTGCAAGGCGAATGGCGCGGAGGTCGTCATCTCGACCTCGCACGCGGTCGCGAAGGCGATGGTCCGCCGCCATGGAGCGCGCAGACCGCTGCACATCTGCTATATCCATACCCCCATGCGCTACGTGTGGGACCTGTTTGACGAGTATTTCGGTCCGGAGCGGGTTGGCAGGTTCGCCTCACGCTTCGTCTTCGCACCGATCGCCGCGGCGCTTCGCTCCTATGACAAACGCACCAGCGGGCGCGTTGACCTGTTCGTCGCCAACTCCTCCTACGTCGCTGAGCGGGTGCTGCGCATCTACGGCCGCCATGCCCGGGTGCTGCCGCCGCCGGTGGACGTTGAGCGCTACAGCGCCGCGGTCCGCGAAGCCGGCGACGAATACCTGGTGGTTTCGGCTCTGGTGCCCTACAAACGTGTCGACCACGCCATCCGGGCCTGCGCCCACCTGGGTCGCAGGCTCACGATCGTGGGTCGCGGACCGGAAGACGCCCGGCTGCGAAGCCTGGCTGCCGAGCTTGGCGCCGATGTCGAGTTCACCGGCTTCGCCAGCGATGACCTGCTCGCCGGGTACTACCGCAAGGCGCGCGCGCTGCTCTTCCCGGGCGTCGAGGACTTCGGCATTGTTCCGGTCGAGGCCATCGCCTGCGGCTGCCCGGTAATCGCGCTCGCCGAGGGCGGCGTGCTCGACTCTATGACTCCCGATACCGCGGTCTTTTTTCACGAGCAGACCCCGGAAGCGCTCGAGCGCGCCATGCTTGCCTTCGAAGCGCGCTCCGCCGATTTCAAACCCGAAGCACTGCGCGCCCGGGCAGCCGTGTTCTCCGAGGCGCACTTCATCCACCGCTTTACCGAGATTCTCACCGAAACGTACAGCAAAGCCGTTGCCACACGCACCAGCCTCAACCGCCGGACTGCGCCCGCTCCACAGGCCAGCCAACAGAGCGGTGAGGAGCACCAGGCGCAGACCGTTGCTGCGCTTCTGTAACACTGCCGCACCTCCTGCGGAAAGCCGAGAGCTTCCGCTTGCAGTCCTGGTTCCCCAAGCCCAGGCGTTCGCACCATCAGAGCCGAAAGGCAAGAGGCCGAGCCCATGAGCACTGTGTCTACCCTAGCGACCCCGTACACGGCAAACGCCGACATACCGGCGATCGCCTACAATCGAACGCTGACGATCGCCGCGCTGGTCGGCGCCGACATGCTCGCCGTGCTGATCGCCGGGGTCATTTCCATCTCGGTGCGCCTGGCGTTCCACGGCGACTTTCACCCGGCTGCGTATGCCACCCTGCTGCCTGCGCTGCCTCTCTTCTTCCTGGTCTTTTCCGCGCTTGACCTGTACCCCGGCATCGCGGCCAACACCATCGAAGAGTTCCGCAAAATGCTCCATGCGGTCACGCTCAGCTACCTGTTGATCGTGGTGTCCACTTTCCTGATCAAGGTCGATGGCCACTACTCGCGTATTGCCTTCGTGCTGGCCTGGGCCCTCACGCTGGCGCTTGTCCCCATGAGCCGCCGCGCTGTCCGCTCCTTCGGCGCGAAGCAGTCCTGGTGGGGCGTGCCGACCGTGATCCTCGGCGCCAACCAGACGGGCGAGGCCATCCTCAAGATCCTCGCCGAGCAGCCTACGCTCGGTCTGCGGCCCATCGCGCTGCTCAACCAGCACGTACCCGCGCAGCGCTCCGAGGCCTCCGCCGGCCTCTTTACGGGAGATTTCAAGCAGGCAGCGCAGCTGGCCGGCCGCAATCGCGGCTGCTATGCCATCGTCGCCATGCCGCACCTGCGTGCCATCGAGCTTGAAGAGGTGCTGAACGAGTACTCGCAATACTTCCACCACGTGCTCGTCCTGCCCGATGTTTCCGGCATGTCGAGCCTGTGGGTCTCGGCCAAGGACCTGGGCGGTATTCTCGGGCTCGAGGTCCGGCAGCGCCTGTCGCAGACCATCCCGCGGCTCATCAAGCGCAGCTTTGATCTGCTGGTCGCCTCCGCTGTCGCGCTCTGCTTCCTGCCCCTGTTCCTGGCGCTGATCCTCGGCGTCCGCCTCAGCTCGCGTGGGCCCATCTTTTACGGGCAGCGCCGTGTCGGCCGGGGCCACTTGCTGTTTACCGCCTGGAAGTTCCGCTCCATGGTCATGAACGCGGATGAAGTGCTGGAAGCTCACCTGGAACGCGACCCCGCCCTGCGCGCCGAGTGGGAGCGCGATCGCAAGCTCAAGCGCGACCCGCGCGTCACCGCCATCGGGCGCATCATGCGCAAGACCAGCCTCGACGAGCTGCCGCAGCTCTGGAACGTCCTCTCAGGGCAGATGAGCCTGGTCGGCCCCCGGCCTATCGTTATGGCCGAGGTGGACCGCTACGGCCGCCGCTACCAGCACTACCGCCGCGTTACCCCGGGTATCACGGGATTGTGGCAGATCTCCGGCCGCAACAACACGACATACGAGCGCCGCACGGAGATCGACGAATACTACGTCCGTAACTGGTCCGTGGCGATGGACCTCTATATCCTGTACCGGACGATCAAAACTGTTCTGTTTACCGAGGGCGCCTACTAGAGCAGTTTTCATATCGGTATAGGGAAGAAACTGCAAGATGTGGCTTTTTCTGAAGGAAAAACCACATTGAGTGTCGTTAGACCCTTCACTTGTGTACGAAAACTGCTCCGGGCGCACCGGCTCTCACTCTAAAAAACAAGAAAGCCAGCTATGACTGCTTCAACGCTTCCCGTCCTGCTTCTGATTGCTTTCCTCTGGTGGCGAACCAAGGGTGAACTGCTTCCCATCATCCTGTTTACCTCCATTTTCGACGCCGCTTCCGTCCTGAATATTGCCGGCTCGCCGGTCTCCCCTTGGCTGCTCGCGCTCGCCATCTGCCTGCCCATCAAGGTGATGACGCGCACCCTGCGGTGGAAGCCGATTCCGGGGTTGAACCGGCCCGCATTCGTGGTGCTTGCCCTCTTCGTGGCCTACGGGGTGTTCTCCTCCTTCAGCTTTCCGTTCCTGTTTCACGGTATCCAGGTCAGCAATGCGCGCAACGGCCTCAACGGGCGCCTCACCTGGACGATGAGCAACTTTTCGCAGGTCGGGTACCTGCTCGCCGCGTTTACTGTATACCTGATCGGCATTCACAGCAGTCGCGAGCAGCTTCGCCTCGCGGTCACCTGGTACGTGCGCGCATGCATCTGCATCGCCTTCATCTCCATGTACCAGCTGGCGAACGCGGTCGTTCACGTCCCGTTCCCTTCGGCGATCCTGTACACCAACACCACGCACGTGCTCTACGACGCCTACAAGGTAAGCGGTGTGTGGCGGCTCAACTCCACTTTCTCCGAGGCTTCTGCAGCAGCGTTCTACCTGGGTACCGGACTCGCGCTCCAGGGCTGGCACCTCATGACGCACCGCCTTCGCTGGCAGTCTGCCGGCAGCTTTCTGCTGATGCTGGTTGCCCTTGTACTCACAGTTTCGACACTGGGCTATGCCTGCCTGGCCGCGGTCATCATCGGCAGCATCCTGTACTATCTTCGCCATACCTTTCACCGGGGCGGCGTGGCGCCGGTCAAGATGCTCCTCATCCTTGGCATCCTCGTCACTGCCGTGCCCGTCCTCTTTCTGACGGACGCGGGTCACACCATCACCAAGGTGCTGATGAACGTGTTCGTCAACAAGGTCGACAGCGATTCCTACCGCGAGCGCAGTCTGTGGAACACGCTCGCGCTCCAGAGCTCGCACGACTCCTACTATCTGGGCGCGGGCTGGGGCAGCGTACGTGCCTCGAGCTTTGCCTGTTCGCTGATGGGCAACGTTGGGATCCCCGGCGTGGCGCTTTTCCTTCTCTTCCTGTCGCAGATCATACGTCCCATGTTTTCGCCGAAGCGGTACGCGCGCTTTGAACTGTTTGAGCGCGCGCTGTTCGGAATGGCTGTCATGCTCCTGGGGCTGGTAGTGGCAGGCTCGGACCCGGTCATGCCTGTGATCTGGGTCTTATTTGCCGTGGCAACTGCTTCCAAACCGCGAAAGGTATTCGCGGCCCAGCCTGAACAGCTTCCAGACTACAACCGCCCTATAGGCCGCCCTTCGCTGGTACCTCGTCAGCAGGTCTGACAAAGTCAGCAGGCCTGAGAAAATATTTTCAACAGCAAACCAGAGCCGCCGGGCAGCGGATTGCGCGGTGCAACTTCTACCTTGCACCTGCACAATCCGGCTGCTCGCTGCGTAAGCCTTCCCATATTGAGTGTCAAAGCTGCCGGCAAGAGCGGCGAAGTTATACGTAGGCACAAACCCGACCCCATTCAGCAAGCCTGCTACAGACTCACCTAAGTAACAGAAACAGCGGTAAATGCGCTTTAGGGTGAGTAGGGACAGACACAGTACTGCGCTAGGATGCGTACAAGTGTCACAACTCTGCACAACGAGACAATCTTTTTTTGCTCTCTCGTGCTCCACTTGAGGAAATCTATTTTGCGTGTTCGATTCCTGAAAGCCTCCGGCTTTCTCGTCGCTACTTCCCTCATGAGCACTTACGGCGCCCTCCAGGCAGGCGCGCAGTCAGCCACGCTCCAGACCATTCCCTCTATGCCGCTTGCCACGTTTCAGGATAGTCTCGGCGTCGACATTCATATCGAGTACACCGACGGCAAATATGCCGATGCCAACCAGGTGCTCAAGGATCTGCAATACCTCGGCATCCACAACGTGCGGGACGGCATTCCAAACTCCGGCTGGCTGCCCGCGGGGCAGGGCCTGAACGGGCTCAAGCTCCTGGCGCAGAACGGCGTACATTTCGACTTCGTGACCGAGTGCAACCTGAACCTCGACACTTCGATGGCGTCTCTCGACTCGCTTATCCAGCAGTACCCCGGCATCGCCGTCTCCGTCGAAGGCCCGAACGAGATCAACAATTTTCCATGCCGGACAGGTTCAGGGAACAACGAGCAGAATGGCGAGAACTTTCAAAAAGCGCTCTACTCGCATATCCAGAATGACTCGCACTTCCCGAAGAACTTCCCCGTCCTGTACATGACGGGCGCGGCTCCTATCAACCTGCATAATCAGGGCGGCTTCGCCAACGTGGCGAACACGCATCCCTACCCGTACAAGGGCGTGCAGCCTTTTGCGCGGCTCCAGTCTGACTTCAACAGCTACTTCAACGGCTACACACAGTCCGACCCGCACCAGATCACGGAGACAGGCTACGCAACAATTCCAAACCCGAGTGATCCGGACGGTGTCGACCCACTGGCGCAGGGCGAGCTGATCCTGAACCTGTACTTCGACGCGGCGCTCCAGGGCAATACGCACACCTATCTCTACCAGCTGCTCGAGGCCTATCCGAACTACGCAACCAGCAGCGATACGGCGTTCGGTTTCTTCAATTACAACGACGGCTCTCCGAAGGCCATCGCCCAGGTGCTGCATAACATCGCGCAGATCCTGCCGCCGGATAAGCCGTCCTCGCAGCAAACCGTGCAGGCAACGATCACCGGGCTGCCCAGCACGGCGCACACCCTGGCACTGACCGGCTCCGACGGTTCCGTTACCATCTTCATGTGGAACGAGCAACCGGTCTGGAACGCAGCCTCTGACGGGCTGCTCTACGTGAACCCGCAATATGTGCAGGTGAAGATGCCGGGCTCCTGGAACGTCAGCTACTTCGCTCCTTCCTCAACCACCCTCACCCCCGATCCGGAGTACCAGGGCGCGCACTGGGCGCTGCTCGGCGGCTTCCCGACTGCCCTGATTTTCCGGAAGCAGTAGCTCCCGTTCCTCATCGGTTGGCGGCTGCCAATTCGGTGGCCGCCAGTTACATTTTTGCTCCGGTGGGAATCGAACAGACGAACGTCATCACGCGTGTTTTATGATGTGCTTCTAACAGAGATATTCAGGAGTCACTCTGAAATGAGGCATTACCCGGATAACATTCAGCAACAGCCTGCAGCTTCTGCCATTCCATGGCAATTGCAGGAGGCCTCCGGCAACAACCCGGTGCTGAAGCCGGTCGACAACTGGCAGGCGTTCGCCTCCGCCAGCGACAAAGGTTCGCGGAGGTCAAGGATTCTCGTCGTAGATGACGAGCGGCTCATCGCCGACACGCTCGCACACATTCTAAACCTCAGCGACTTTGTCGCGCAGGCCGTTTACAGCGGCGAGGCCGCATTGGAAATACTTCCGTCGCTCTGCCCCGATATCGTGCTTACCGATGTACGGATGCCAGGCAAGGACGGGATCGCCACCGGGATAGAGATCCGGAAACGCTGCCCGCATACGCGCGTTGTCCTTTTCTCCGGCCAGGCGAGCGCGAACGAGCTGATTGAAAATGTACGGCAGGATGGGCACGGCTTCGAGCTGTGGTCCAAGCCAATCCATCCCAGAGAGCTCGTCAAGCGCCTGCGCGAGTTTTAATTCCCTTCGATTACGACCAGCACCAGCCCATTTACCGGCACCGTCAGTGTCAGTGAACCGTGATCCAGGTGCGTGGACACAGGGGCTGGCAGCCTGCTCGCCTGGTTCATCGCTTCTACCTGAGCCGGGCTCGGGTATTCGGGGCTCCCGAGTTTGCGATACAGCGGCAACGAATTTCCGTGCTCCTCATCTACCTGAGACGTCATCACGGCTGCACTCGGCGGGACCCCTTTCAGGCTGAGTGTCACCGTACGGGCTGCACGCTGCGGACTGTCTCCTCCTATGGATGGATCGACGATGTTCCACACCGCGATTGCCAGTTTTCCGTCGGCACGCTCGGTCACCAGGACATCGTCCGCGCTCGACGCGATGCGGCGATCGCCTAGCTGATGCAGCAGCGCAAAGTCGTAAAACGAGGGCTTATTGATCCCGCCTTCCGCGCGCAGCCCGAAAGCACCGACAAACGGCCGCGCCATGGGACCACCCTCCTCAAAGACATCGGAGAACGTCCAGAACGACATCAGGTCCACCTTGCCGGCGCACTCCCGGATCGTATTCGCCAGCGCCGGCCCGACAAACGGCGTATCGCGCGATTGGTTCTCCCCCTGCACGTTCCACTCCGTCCAGAACAGCGGCGTACGCGGCATCGCGGAGTGGTCAATCTGTGCGCGAACACTGCTCACCGCACGGCATACGCGGTCGTCCATCGGGATGAACTCATCAGTATGGAAGAGGTTTTCAACCGTATCGTCGGCGTACCCGTGGGTGGACACAAAGTCGACCGGCACGTGCTCCTTCGCGGCATAAGCGAGAAACTGCGGAATCCACTGCGCTGCCGCTGTCGCCGGGCCGCCGACGCGAAGGCGCGGGCTGACGGACTTGAGCGAGCGGGCGGTGTGGGCATACAGCTCGAAGTAGGACTGCTGCCGGGGGATTCCGTTCCAGAAGTCGATATTCGGTTCGTTCCATACTTCGAAGTACCATTGCGACACCTCGTCGACGCCGTAGCGCGCCACCAGGTGCTGTGCGAATGCCGCGATCAGCTTGTCCCATGCTGCGAGCGACCGGGGCGGCGAAACATTCTGCTTGTACCAGAACGGATGGAGCGCGTCAGGGTTAAACGCCAGCTTCTTCGGCATGAAGCTGATCTCGACAACAGGCCGCACCCCGCGCTTCAGCAGTCCGTCGTAAATCTGGTCGACATACGCGAAATTGTACACAGGGTTGCCATGCTCATCCTCGTTGTAGACGCCGACCTCATCGTGCAGAATCGCATGAAAGCGGACGTAGCGAAAACCGGTGATCGCATGCACGGCGTCCAGGTCGTTGCGGTAGCTCTCACGCAGCGTCAGGATGGCCCGGCCGGAGCCGAACATCTGCTCCCAAAAGTGTGGAAACGGCGTCGTCGGCGCTTTCGCATCGATGGTGATTGTCTGGGGCGGCCGCTGTGCCACGGCGATCGGCGCTGTGCAGAGAAGGGCCGCCAACATCACGGCACATGCGGTGGCGATGACGAACGGATTCTTCACGCGGCTCTCCAGTCAGCGGCGATGATATGCCGCAGTGATTCTAGCCCGGGGGCCGCACCGTCTGCGAAGAGAACCTAAACCTCTTCCGCCTTCAGCACGCCCGCGCGATGGCGAACATCGGTCCCGCGCACCCAGTAGATGACGTCTTCCGCGATATTGGTCGCATGGTCCGCGACGCGCTCCAGGTTGCGGACGACGATCAGTGCGTCCAGCGCCTGCTCCAGCACCTCGGGCGAGCTGTGCATCTTTTCGACCAGCAGAATCCAGGCATCGTCGTCCATGCGGTCCACGATATCGTCCATGCGCAGCACCGCATCGGCAAGGTCGGCATCCTTATCGATAAATGCGTTGAGCGCCCGGCGAATCATACCGGCAGCAGCCGCGGCGATGCGCGGAATATCCACCGGCAGCTCGGTCTTAGGCCGTCGCAAATCGGCAAGGCCGCGCTCTGCGATGTTGCAGGCCTGGTCGCCGATGCGCTCCAGGTCTGAATTGATCTTCATGCAGGCGGTGATCAGGCGCAGGTCCACGGCCATGGGCTGCTGCTTGGCCAGAAGTTCGATCGACAGGTCGTCGATCCGCCGCTCGTAGCTGTTGATGCTCTTCTCCATCTCGAACACTTCAGCGCACATATCGGCGTCGCGCATGGCGTAGCCCTGCACCGCCAGGTCGACGATCCTGTCCGCGGTGTCGCCCATCGTCATGAGCAGCGACTTCAATTCTTCGAGCGCTTCGTGAAACTGGATGCGTGTGTTCGCCATGAAATCCTCGCCATGCAAGTGGTTGCGCTGCCCTGCAAGGCAGCAGCTCGATCAGCCGAACCGGCCTGTGATGTAATCCTCGGTTTCCTTCTTCTTCGGGTTCTTATAGATCGCTTTCGCATCGTCGAACTCGATCAGTCTGCCCGCGAGAAAGAAGCCGACGTAGTCCGCGATGCGCGCCGCCTGCAGCATGTTGTGCGTCACGATGACCAGGGTGCACGACGATTTCAGATCGAAGAGCAGGTCCTCAATCTTCGAGGTCGAGATCGGGTCGAGCGCCGAGCACGGTTCATCCAGAAGCAGTACCTCCGGGTTGACCGCGAGCGCGCGCGCGATGCAAAGCCGCTGCTGCTGCCCGCCGGAAAGCCCGAGCGCCGACTCGCGCAGCTTGTCCTTAACCTCGTCCCACAGCGCCGCCCGCCGCAGGCTCTGCTCGACCTGTTCGGCCAGTGACGAACCGGCGAGATCGTTGATGCGCAGCCCGTACGCGATGTTGTCGAAAATGCTCTTGGGGAACGGCGAAGGCTTCTGGAAGACCATGCCCACACGCCGACGCAGGTCTGTCGGCATAAACTCCAGCAGATCTGCGTTGCCCAGGCGAATCGAACCGGTCAGCCGCGTATGCGGCACCGTCTCATACATCCGGTTCAGCGTGCGAAGAAACGTACTCTTGCCGCAACCGGAAGGGCCGATGAGCGCGGTGATTCGGTTCTTCGGCACAACGATATCGATGTCGTGCAGCGCCTGGAACTTGCCGTAGAAGAAGTTCAGGTTCGAGACCGCAAGGTGCGGCGCCTCCTGCCGCGCAGGCGCCGGCTCCGTCTGCCCAAAGCGCACCTCTCGTGCTGAGGCCAGCTGGTTCAGGTCGAACGGCTTTAACGAAGTCGACAAACTTACCTCCGCGCGACACGTCCCCGCGTCGCAAGAACAAATCGGGCAAACACATTCACCAGCAGCACGCCACTCAGCAGAACGAAACCGGCGGCCCAGGCCTGCCGATGCCAGTCGTCATAGGGAGCGATCGCATAGGTGAAGATCATCACCGGCAGCGAAGCGGTGGGCTGCATCCATCCGTGGCTCCAGTACTGGTTGCCGAATGCGGTAAACAGCAGCGGCGCCGTTTCGCCCGCGACCCTGGCCACGTCAAGCATGATGCCGGTAATGATGCCGTTGAGCGCTGCCGGAATCACGATGGTGCGGATTGTTTCGGACTTGCTTGCGCCAAGCGCCATTCCGCTTTCGCGCAGGCTGCGCGGCACCGCTCGCAAAAACTCCTCCGTGCTGCGCACCGCGATCGGGATCATCATGATGCCGAGCGCGATGCCCCCGGCAAGCGTCGAGAAGTGGTGAAGCGGCAAGACCACCAGCGCATACACAAAAATACCCACCACGATCGACGGCACGCCGTTCAGCAGGTCTGTCGTATACCGCACCAGGAAGGCAAACCAGCCGGTCCCGAACTCCGCCAGGTACACGCCCCCGAGGCAGCCGATGGGAATGCCGATCGCAGAGGCCAGCAGCAGCAGTTTACCCGTGCCCACAATAGCGTTTGCCATGCCGCCGCCGGTCTGACCCACGGGGGCCGGCAGATGCGTGAAGAAGTTTAAGTTCAGCGAACGACCGCCGTAATACAGCAAGTAGCCGAGGATAAAAAACAGCACGGAAACCGTAAACAGTGCGCACAAACCCGTGATCGAGAGCATAACGACGCTTGTGATCCGCTTGCGAAGCGGCGGGTAGCGGCGGCTCATTCACTTACCTCGTGCGAGCCCATGGTCAGCATCATGATGCGGGCCAGTGCGTTGAGGATCATGGTCACCAGAAAGAGCACAAGCCCAAGCTCGATCAGCGACTGCAGGTACAAGTCTCCGGTCGCCTCGGTAAACTCGTTCGCGATCACGGCGGCGATGGTGTACCCAGGCGCGAACAGGCTCGTCTTGATCTGCGGAACATTGCCGATGACCATCGTGACCGCCATCGTTTCGCCCAGCGCCCGCGCCATGGCCAGAAAGATTGAGCCGAAGATGCCGCGTCGCGCAAACGGCAGGACCGCGCGCCACACCACGTCCCACTTCGTCGCGCCCAGGGCAAGCATTGCCTCGCGCTGCGACTGCGGTACGGCGATCAACACCTCACGCGAGATCGAGACGATAAACGGCACGACCATCAGCGCGAGAATGACCCCCGCGGAAAAATAACTTACCCCGTAAAACACGCCTTTGAAGATCGGCAGGAAACCCAGAACGCTCTTGATAACCGGCACGACATAAGTGCTCAGCAGCGGGATCAGCACGAAGATGCCGATAAGCCCGAAGATCACGCTCGGCACCGCGGCCAGCAGTTCAATCAGAAATGTAAGAATGTTCGAGATACGCCGCGGCGCCAGTTCCGCCAGGAACACCGCGGAGCCAAGCCCCAGCGGTACCGCGATCAGCAGACCGAGCGCGGAGGTCAGGACGGTCCCGTAAATAAACGGCAGGGCTCCGAAAACGCCGGAGATCGGGTCCCACACGCTGGTCGTAAGAAAATGGAAGCCAAACGCATGGCGCGGCAGCCTGGACGTATGCCACAGCTGCAGCACCAGCAGTACGGTGATGAGAATGATGCTGAGCGCTGCGGCCAGGGTGATGAGATAGGCAATCTCATCACCTTTTTTGAGCCGTTGCCGGAGCGAAGGACGCGCCGGAGCGTCAGGCCCGCCGGTACGAAGAGGCTGCGGCGCCACGGTAGAACTCGCCATGCAATCTCCTTAGTACTGCAGCTTCTTCATCGCCAGTTTTTCCTGGGCGACAACATTCTTCGGAACGGTGGCGTACGAAAGCGAGCCGATCATCGCCTGCCCATCCGTCAGACCCCAGCTCAGGAACGACTTCAGCGCTTCTCCCTTGGTCTTGTCCTGCATCACCGTTGGAACCAGCATCCAGGTAAAGCTCGAAATGGGGTAGGCAGCATTGCCCGGTGCATTGGTGATCGAAACGCGGAAGTCAGCAGGCATGCTCTTCGCAGCACCCGCGGCAGCGGCTGTCACGGATTGAAGATCTGCCTTTACGAAGGCGCCGGTCGAGTTGCGGACCTGCCCGTAAGCCGTGTGCGTCTGGATCGCGTAGGTCAGCTCCACATAGCCGATCGAGTTCGGCGTCTGCTTCACCAGCCCCGCCACGCCCTCGTTCCCCTTGCCGCCGAGGCCGACCGGCCAGTTCACCGACGTGCCGACGCCAACCTTGCTCTTCCACTCCGGGCTTACCTTCGACAGGTAATCAACCCAGACGTAGGTCGTTCCGCTGCCGTCCGAACGGTGAATCACGACGATATCGCTATTCGGCAGCTTTACGCCGGGGTTCGCCTTTTGAATATACGGATCGTTCCACTTGGTGATCTTGCCGAGGAAGATGCCGGCCAGCGCATCCTGCGTAAAGTTCAGCGCGGCACTCACCCCGGGGATGTTGTAGGTCGGCACATCGGCGCCCAGGGCCACGGGAAAGTGCAGGATCTCTGCGTGGCGCTGGCTCTTCGCCGCCTCCAGCTGCTCGTCGGTCATCGGCCCGTCGGTTCCGCCAAAGTCCACTGTGCCGGCCGTCACCTGGCGAATGCCGCCGCCCGAACCGATCGACTGATAGTTCACCTGGACGTTCGGGTGCAGCTTGTGGAACTCGCTGCTCCACGTTGAATACAGCGGGTAGGCAAACGTGGAACCCGCACCCGTGAGCGTCACCTGCTGAGCCATGGCAAAGCCGGATGTGGCAGAGAGAGAGGCAATGAGAAGTAATGAACGGAACATACGGTCGTAGACCTTCCTGGATTCGCTACTCAGCAGCACTCAAATAGAGTAGTCTATGCGCGCAAACGCACCCCTACGGTAATGGACCAGTGTGAACGGCCGGTAAACGCCTGATCGGGTTCGGGCAGGCTGACTCGCTGAAAAATGACCGATCAGCAGCGGCGGTGGCAGATCGCTGCCTCAACTCAGCATCCCGCATTTGCCGATGCGATTGCAACCGGCGCACCGCCTGTGCTTCCCTGTGCTCTGCACGCTTGCTTTGAAGGAGACCCACGCCATGCACCGGATGCCCGGCACGACGCTTGCACTTTTTGCCCTTTCGCTCTCCGCAGGCGTCGCCCAGCAGACGGCTGTGCAGGCCAGCCCTTCAGGAAATGCCTGGCTGCTCTCCGCGGGCGAAATGAGCTACGTGGTTGCGATCAACGACGCCAAAATGCCCCAGACCGTCTACTGGGGTCCGCACCTGGCAAGCATGGATGGGCTTCGCCCCGCGAAAATGCAGCCGGAGCTCGCTGCGTTCGAGTCACCCATCTCCACTACGCCGCTTGAGTACCCCGGCTGGGGCGGCGGCCTCGACTATGAACCGGCACTCAAGGCGGCTTTTCCAAACGGCAACCGGGAGCTCACCCTCATCTTCAACAAGGCGGAACAGCCCGCGCCCGACACGCTTGAGCTCACGCTGCGGGACACGGTCGAGCCGGTTTTCGTTCACCTTTTCTATCGTGTCTATCCCCAGGGCGTCCTCGCCCGCTGGTCAGAGATTGAGAACCGCACGAAGAGCACGGTAATGCTCGCCAACGCCAACAGCAGCACCTGGAACCTGCCTCCCGACCCGCGCTATCAACTCTCCTGGCTCACCGGCCGATGGGGCGGTGAGTGGCAGCTGCAGCACGAGGGCATCCACCATGGCACCCGCATCCTTGAAAGTCGCCGCGGCAGCACCGGCCACCAGGCGAACCCGTGGTTTGCTGTCGGCAAAGACGGCGTGACCAGCGAGAGCGCGGGCCCCGTCTGGTTCGGCGAGCTGGCCTGGAGCGGCAGCTGGCGCATCTCGATCGAGGAAAACGAGACGCGGCAGGTCCGCATCACCGGCGGCTACAATCCGTTCGACTTCAGCTACCCGCTCGCCCCCGGTGCTTCGCTCGCGACGCCCCACTTCTACGCCGGCTACACCGCCGGCGGGCAGGGCGAGGCCTCGCGGGTGCTCCATCGCCTGCAGGAGCAGGTCATTCTGCCCCAGGCGCCGCACCCCAAACTGCGGCCGGTGCTGTTCAACTCGTGGGAGGCCACGGGCTTTGACGTGGATGAAGCCGGACAGCTTGCGCTCGCCGACCGCGCCGCGAAGCTCGGCGTCGAGCGCTTCGTCATCGACGACGGCTGGTTCGGCCAGCGCAAAACCGACCACGCCGGGCTGGGCGACTGGTATGTCAACCAGCAGAAGTTTCCGCACGGGCTCAAGCCCATCATTGACCACGTACACGCACTCGGCATGGACTTCGGCATCTGGGTCGAGCCTGAAATGGTCAACCCCGACAGCGACCTCTACCGCAAACATCCCGATTGGGCCATGAACTTCCCCGGGCGCCCGCGCACCGAGGCCCGCAATCAACTGGTGCTCAACCTGGCACGGCCTGACGTGCGCGCCTACGTCTTCGGTTTCCTCGACAAACTCGTATCTGACAACCAGATCAGCTTTCTCAAGTGGGACTACAACCGCAACTGGTCAGAGCCGGGCTGGGACGCTGTGCCGCTCGCTGAACAGCAGACGATTTACGTGAAATATGTTGAGAATCTCTACAGCATCCTGGCCGAGCTGCGCCGCAAGCATCCGGGACTTGAAATCGAGTCCTGCTCCGGCGGCGGCGGCCGCGTCGATGATGGCATCCTGCGGTACACCGACGAGGTCTGGCCATCGGACAACACTGATGCGCTCGATCGCCTCACCATTCAGGACGGCTTTACCCACGCCTACTCGCCCGGCATCATGATGGCCTGGGTCACGGATGTGCCGAACTTCCTCGATAACCGGACCATCCCGCTTGGGTTCCGCTTCGATGTCGCGATGACCGGCTCGCTCGGCATCGGCGGCAATCTGAACCACTGGACCGACGCCGAAATGCAGCTCGCCACAACGCAGGTCGCGTTTTACAAATCGATACGCGCGCTGGTGCAGCAGGGCTCGCTGTACCGGCTGACACCCGCGCTCGCCACACCAGGCGAGTGGGCCAGTGAGTACGTCGCGCCGGACAAGTCCGAAGCCGTGGTTTTTGCCTTCCTGCACTCCCAGCAGTACGGCACACCATTCCCAGCGATCCACCTCGAAGGCCTCGACCCCGCCGCAACCTACACCGTGACGCCACGCGACCCGGCCAAAAGCCACATGCTGCCGCAAACCGCCACCGGCGCCGAACTGATGGGCGCGGGCCTGCAGCCCACCCTGCGCGGCGACTACGACAGCACCGCTTTTACCTTGAAGAAGCAGTAATCAGAGCACCGGCACGGACTTGACCAGGTTGCGCGGCCGGTCCACGTCCACCCCATGCGTGAGCGCGACAAAATAAGCAAACAGCTGCAGAGGGACCACCTCCAGCAGCGGCAGCAGGTGTTCCGGCGCGGCGGGGATCTCGATGGTCTCGAGCACCAGCGACGGCACCTGCCTGTCACCCTCGTTGACGACCGCCAGCACGCGCGCACCCTGCTGCTTCAGGATCTCAAGCAGGTTGACCGTGCGCTCGTACCGGCGCACGGAATCGGCGTCCTCCGGGTCCCGCGCGGCCAGCACCAACAGCGGCACCTCTTCGCTCACCAGCGCATTAGGCCCGTGCAGCACCTCGCCTGAAGGGTACCCCTCGGCATGCACATACGAGCTTTCCTTCAGCTTCAGCGCGCCCTCCCGGGCCAGCGGGTAATGCACGCCCCGCCCCAGAAAAAGATAGCTCTTCGCGTCCGCGAAAACTCGGGCGCAGGCCTCGGCGCGGGCTTCCCACGCAGGCAGGCTGCTCTCAATCTTCTCCGGAATCTCCGCGAGCTCACGAAGCCGCTTCGCGACAGCCTCCGGCCCTAAACGGCCGCGCGCCTCGCCCGCGGCCAGCGCCAACAGGTGCAGCAGCGCCAGCTGATTGGTAAAGCTCTTTGTCGCCGGGATCGCCAGCTCCCTGCCCGCCTCGGTGCACAGCGCCACATCCGCTTCGCGCATCATGGTCGAGCCCGGCACGTTCGTCACCGCAATCGTCTTCTGCCCGCGCGCCTTCGCTTCGCGCAACGCAGCCAGCGTATCGCCCGTTTCGCCTGACTGCGAAATCACCAGCACCACCGCGTCGGGCGTCGTGTTGCTCGTACGGTATGAGTATTCGCTGGCGTACTCCACATCGATCGGCAGGCCGCTCAGGTCTTCAAACGTTACCTCCGCCATCAGGCCCGCGTGGCGGCTCGACCCGCTCGCGATAATCACCAGCGACGAAGCCCCCTTGAGCAGCAAGCGCACCGGCGCGAACACATCCGCCTTCAGTGCCGGGTCGCCATCCGTCACGACCGTCTCCAGCAGCTTGCGCAGCGCGTCGGGCTGCTCGAAAATCTCGCGCAGCATCGCATGTTGAAAGTTCCTCGTAGGCTGGCTCATCGCTTCACTCTCTCCCGTCGCCCCCGCATCCTGAGGTCCCTCTCCCGCATACTAAGCCGTTATCGATCACTATAGGTACAAACGATCATTTTCATTGACAATGCCGTTCCGAACGGGCAGTCTACAGCCGATTGCTTTGTTTGAGGGTCCGCCGAACGTGCGGCATGACCAGACTGAATTGCTGTGAAGAGTTTACCGCTGCCCCGAGCCCACCCAGAATCGAGAGAAATGGCTTTGCTCCATCTCATGCGGCTGCTTGCCGCACCCCTGCTGGGCCTGTGCTGCTGCGCCGCGGCGTCCTCGCAAAACTTCGCGGACGTGCGCCCATCGCCGCAACAGGACCGGTGGCAGGATCTCGAGATGGGCGCCATCATCCACTTCGGCACTAACACTTTCCTCGATCGGGAGTGGGGCGACGGCACAGCCTCGCCTTCCGTCTTTAACCCGAGCCACGTGGACACCGACCAATGGATGGAGGCGGCAAAAAGCGCGGGCATACGCTACGTTGTGCAGGTCGCGAAGCACCACGACGGCTTTGCCCTGTGGCCTACCGCGCAGACAGACTACAGCGTCAAGGCAAGTCCCTGGCTCAACGGCAAGGGCGACCTCATCCGCATGGCCTCTAACTCCGCCCGCAAGGCCGGCCTGCTGTTCGGCGCGTATGAGTCGCCGTGGGACCGCCACGACCCGCGCTACAAAGACCCCGCGGCCTACGATGCCTTTTACCTCGCCGAGCTGGTCGAGCTCGCCGGCAACTACGGTCAGCTTGAAGAGTTCTGGCTCGACGGCGCCGGCTCGCAGGGCCGCAGCTACGACTTCGACAAGATCATTCAACATCTGCGAACCTACCAGTCCAACACGCTCGTTTTCGGCGATGTCGATCTGTATAAGTTCGGCGATATTCGCTGGGTCGGCACGGAGAGCGGCAATGTCGACTTCGACGTTTGGAATACTGTCGATCGCACCGGCACGCTTCGCTGGCGCCCTGTCGAGGCCGATACTCCGCTGCACCGCGGCCAGTGGTTCTGGCACCCAAACAGTGACAGTACCCTCAAGTCGCTCGATGAGCTGATGAGCGAGTACAACGCCACGGTAGGCCGGGGCGCGCAGCTCATGCTGGGGCTTGCGCCCAATCGCACGGGCGTACTGCCCGCTGCCGATGTGAAGCGTCTGGCGGAGTTCGGCGCGCGTCTTCATGCGATCTACGGCAACAACCTGCTGCTGCACCATATCGCGCTCAACGCCAACGAGCAACGCGCTGTCGACGGAGACCTGGACACCTGGTGGAGCGTTGGCGCCACGCTTCCCGCATCGCTGACCGTGACGCTTGGCACGCCTGTCCGCTTTGACCGCTTTATGACCATGGAACGGCTGCAGGATGGACAGCACATTGAGGAATACGCCATCGACATCAGGTCGGGTAGCGCCTGGCGCGAAGTCGTGCACGCCCATGTCATCGGGCACAAGAAGATTGACCTGCTGCCCACACCCGTCACCGCGAATGCGGTCCGCCTGCGCGTACTCTCCGCAAACGGGCCGGTCGAGATCCGCGATTTCGGCGTGTACCGGGACGATGCAGCCACAGCCAGAGAGAAAGCAGAGTAGCTCGAACGAACATGCCGAACGTACGCCTGGAACTAGCCGTCGACAACCCGCAAGCCGTACTCGCCGCTGCCAACGGAGGCGCTGAACGGCTTGAGCTGTGCTCCTCCCTCGCCGATGGCGGGCTCACACCGTCGCTCGGCTTCGTCGAATGGACGCTCGCCTCGGTTTCCATCCCGGTGCACACGCTCATCCGCCCTCGCGCCGGCAACTTCGTCTACTCCAGCCAGGAACTTTCCGTCATCGAGCGCGACATCTGCCGCATGCGCACGGCAGGCGTGCAGGGTATCGTCCTCGGCATTCTTACGCCTGACCATCGCGTCGATATCGCTGCCATGCGGCATATGGCCGAGGTCGCCCGGCCCATGCGCCTCTGCTTTCATCGCGCTTTCGACCTGGCCGCCGACCTGGTGCAGGCGCTTGAAGACGTGATCCGCTGCGGGGCGGAAGTGCTGCTCACCTCGGGCGGCGCGGTAAGCCTCTCCGCCGGCGCGGCGGAGGTTACGCGGCTCACCCGGCAGGCCGCGGGACGCATTGAGATTATGGGCGGCGCCGGGGTGCGGCTCAAGAATGCCGGAGAGCTATGGCGCACGGTGCCGGTCACGACGCTGCACACCTCTCTACGGAGCCCCTGGCGCGAAGCCGCGCACAGCGGGCTGCATGCGGCCAACATGGGATCACGCGACGAGGAAGACCTGTACACTGTGCGCGAAGAAGATGTGCGCGCCGTCCTCGCGATGCTGACACCGGTTCGCGAAGCATGCGCGGGCTAGCCTCGGTGCAGGGTTATGACCCCTTCTGCGCCGAAGCCGCCGCGACCAGCTTGCGCAGCGATTCGAGAAACGTGAAGTGTACGAGCGCGGCGCCATGCTCCGCGCTGTCGATCACAGAGCCGGCATGCTCAGCCCAGCCCTGCGGCGGCGCAAGGTGCGCGTCAATGTAGCCCAGCGCTTCCATGCCGACTGAGCCAAGCGCGCTCAACTGCAGCGCCAGCGGCGCTGTATCCTGCAGCCTCGGTGTTCGCGCGGCCTGCTCCAGCAAAAACGGCGTTTCCCGCTGCCAGGCAAGGAACTGCCGGCGCAGATCGGCCATTGCATCCCTGCGCTGCGGCACGAAACCCGCCGCCACATCTCCACTTCTGTCCACGCCTTTCCGCGGCGGCAGCTCAGCCTTGCCGGCAATAGCATCCACATCGCCCGCAATCTCCTGCCGCGAGGGTGGGTCCGCCGCGACCGCATCCACCAGCCTGTCGAGCGATGTGTAACCGTTGGTGTGCTGATTGTCGTATCGGTCGCTAAAGGAGTAGGGCTCGGTGACGGACGCCAGCAGGTCGAGCGCCTCCGGGTCGCGGTTGCCCGCGAGGCTGCGCCGCAGTTTTTCCGGGCCTGAGATGTGCGTCAGGCCCACATCTTCAAGCTCCAGCGAGACTTTCCGCAGACGCTCATACATATAGGACACATCGCGATCATTCTGCGGAGACCAGAACCGCTCCGCGATCGCGAGTGTACGCGGCCACACGCGGCTGTCCAGTGTTTCCGCGTCGAGCTGCTCAGCCCACATGCAAACTTCGCCGCCCAGGATCAGCTTCTGCTGGCCTGCGTCGAGCGTCGTGTCCGCGGGCACCGGGTCTGCCAGGAACATCTGCGCCGAGGTCTTCTCGGCATCCAGGTAATACGGCGCCGAAAGGATGCCTTCATACCCCTGCTTCGCGCTTGCCGCCAGAGAGGCCTCGCCGCGCCAGCTCTGGATCACGATGTCCTTCGGGAGCGCCGGGTTCAGGATTTCATCCCAGCCGATCATCTGCTTACCGTGCTTCTTGAGGATCGGTAACAGGCGCTGGTTGAAATAGGCCTGCAGCTCAGGCGGGCCGGCAAACCCTTTCTTCTGCATAAAGGCGCGAATCTTCGGGTTCGCCATCCACCCCGTGCCCGCGGTTTCATCGCCGCCGATGTGGAAGTAAGCGTCCGGGAAGATCGTACTCATCTCGCCGACAAACGCATCGATAAACTTGTACGTACTTTCACGCGATGGGTCGAGCTCCGCCTGCGGCGTGCCGAACACAATAGGCAGCGCCTTGATATCCTCACCCGAGCCAAGCTCCGGGTAGGCCAGGATCCAGCTCGAGGTGTGCCCCGGCATATCGAACTCCGGGATGACCCGAATGCCGCGCGCCCGCGCATACGCCACGACATCCCGCATCTGGTCCTGCGTGTAGAACAGGCCTCCGGAGCCAATCTCCGTCAGCTTTGGAAACTTTTTGCTCTCGGCCCGAAAACCCTGGTCGTCCGAAAGGTGCCAGTGAAAGACGTTCAGCTTCGCAATGGCCATGCCGTCGATCGTGCGCTTGACCGCATCGATCGGCTCGAAGTGGCGGCTGGTATCGAGCGACAACCCGCGCCAGCGAAACCTCGGGCTATCCTCAATCGTGATCGCGGGCATCACGCACGCGCCGTTCGCGTCACTTGCCAACTGCAGCAGGGTCTCCATGCCGCGCATCGCGCCGACGTCAGTTGCGGCGTTCAGCTTTGCGCCTTCGGGCGTAACTTTCAACGAGTAGCTTTCGTCTTCGTCAATGCCCTGCACCGCCTCACCCGGGCCGTTCACGCTGATCTGGAGCGTCGCGCCCGCTCCGGGCTGGGCTGTCAGCACGGATTTCCGCACCTCCCCGCCGCACGTGCGGTCCAGCCGGTCCACCATCCGCATTGCCGCGGCCTCAAGCCTCGCGTCGTGGGTCGCGCCGTAGCTCATCGTAAAGCTCGACTCGCCATGCGCCGGCGTCACCGTCAGCACCCCGTCCGCCCGCTGCGCCGAGGCAGGCATCGGCATCAGCGCGACCTTCTGCGCGCCTGAAACACCCGCGCCCACGCAGGCCAGAACGAACGTTGCGAACAGTCGAAGCTTCATCCACTACTCCTTGCCAACCGGTCCGGCGCATTCCCAGGAACCCGCCCACGTGGAAACGCTCCCGTGAACACGGGAGCTCCATCGGAAACGTCAGGCTACATGAAAGAATACTCGGACCGCCCGGATTTCTACTGTTTCGCGAGCTTATGATCGATACAGCGTCTCTTTTGCTGCGCTCGAGAGCAGTAAGCGAGGCAGAAGAAGAGAACTGGCTGGAAGCTGCGTCAAACAACCGAGAACTCTCGCATTTCACCTCCTCCTGAAAGGCCTATCCGCTCACGATGTTTACGCGCCGCACGTTTCTCCAGACCGCTTCCGCCGCTTCCTGCCTGCCGCTTCTCCGTACCCGCCCCGCACTTGCCGCGCTTGCTTCCGGCGGTGCGCCCGCAGGCAGCGACGACCTGACGCAGTATGTCGATATCCACGTGGGCACCGGCGGCCATGGACACACCTACCCCGGCGCAACCGTACCGTTCGGCGCCGTGCAGCTTAGCCCGGACACCTACACCGCGGGATGGGATTGGTGCTCCGGCTACCATGACACCGACACCTCGCTCATGGGCTTTAGCCACACGCACCTGAGCGGGACCGGGGCGGCGGGCCTGCTCGATATCCTGCTCATCCCGAACGTGGGCGAGGTGAAGTGGGTTCCCGGCTCGCGTGAGAATCCGAGCGAAGGCTACCGCGCGCCCTTCTCGCACAGCGACGAAGTCATGGAGCCCGGCTTCTACTCCGTTCCGCTGAAAGATCGCGGCGTCCTGGTCGAGCTCACCGCGACGGAGCGCACCGGGCTGCATCGCTACACCTTCCAGAAAGGCGGCGACAGCCACGTCCTCATCGACTTCGCGCATGGCTCGACCGATTACGCTACGCCTGTCTCCGATCCCACTCCACCTCCCGTAACGCCCGCCTACGATTCCACCCTTGAGATCGTCGGAAGCGACACCGTAACCGGCGGACGCAGCGTGCACGACTGGGGCAATGGCCGCCGCATCTACTTCGCCGCCCAGTTCTCCAAACCCTTCACCACGGCTCAGGTCCGGCAGGACGGCGCCATGCTTCCCGCCGGCGCCACCAAAGCCTCCGGCTTTGCGCTTAAAACAGCGCTGCACTACAACGTCCAGCCCGGCGAACAAATCCACGTCCGTGTCGGTATCTCAGGCGTCTCCACCGCGAACGCGCTCGCGAACCTGAAAGCAGAAATGCCCGATTACGCGTTCGACGAAACCCGCGCGAAAGCGAAGCAGCAGTGGCAGAAGGAACTCAGCCGCATCCGCATCGAAACCACCGACGACACCACGCGGCGCATCTTCTACTCCTCGCTATACCACATGATGGTTGCCCCTACCCTGTTTGACGACGCCAACGGCGAATACTACGGCATGGACGGCCAGGTGCACACGGTTGGACCCGGCCAGCACAACTACAGCTCCTACTCGCTGTGGGACACCTTCCGCGCGCTGCACCCGTCCTTCACGCTTTTCCAGTCCGAGCGCGTGCCGTTACTTGTTAATAGCCTTATCGAGATGTCAGAGCAGAGCCCGCAGGGCATGCCTGTGTGGCCGCTCCAGGGCAAGGAAACCGGCACCATGACCGGCTATCACTCGGCGTCTGTCATCGCCGAAGCCTGCGCCAAAAAATTTCCCGGCATCGACTACAAACGCGCCTACGGGCCCATGCGCAAGCGCAACATGGACGACGCCTGGCGCGGCCTCGAATACTACCGCAAACTCGGCTACATCCCCGCCGACAAGGAAGATGAGAACGTCTCGAAATGCCTGGAGTACTGCTACAACGACTGGGCCGTCTCGCACGTCGCCGACGCGCTCGGCGAGCATGACGACGCGGAGATCCAGCGCAAACGCTCGGAGAACTACAAGCACCTCTTCGACCCGGGGACGGAGTTTATTCGCGCTAAACTTTCTGACGGCAAGTTTACCGAGCCGTTCGACCCGATCGACATGGGTCACACGGAGCAGTACCGCGACTACACCGAATCCAACGCCTGGCAGACCACCTTTGGCATCATGCACGACAACAGGAACTACATCGAGCTGTGGGGCGGCCGCGAGCCGTTCATCAAGAAGCTCGACGCGCTGTTCACCGTACCCTCCACGCTGCCCAAGGACGCGCCGCCCGACATCGCCGGACTGGTCGGCCAGTATGCGCACGGCAACGAGCCCAGCCACCACATCGCTTTCCTGTATGTCTACGCAGGCCAGCCGTGGAAGACACAATCGCGCGTCACCTCCCTGCTGAAAACCATGTACAGCGATAAGCCCGACGGGCTGCAGGGCAACGAGGATTGCGGCCAGATGTCCGCCTGGTATGTCATGAGCGCCATGGGCCTGTACGCGGTCGATCCCGTCAGCGCCAACTACGTGCTCACCTCGCCCATCCTCGACAAGGCCACCATCCAGGTAAGCGGCGGCAAGGAGCTCGTCATCGAGGCCAAGCGCACCTCGCCGGACGCCATGTACATCCAGTCCGTCACGATCAATGGAAAGAAGTCGGACAAGCTGTGGGTCCGGCATGAGGACATCGCGCACGGCGGCCGCATCGTCTTCGAGCTGGGCACAACCCCCAACCAGACGCTAGGCACCGCGCCTGAGCTCGCCCCACCCTCGCTGACCGTATGAGCACTCCACGCCAACCGACCGCGCCGCTTACCCGGCGCGGTCTTCTACGCACCGGCCTCGCCCTCGGCGCGACCGCGACTCTCGGCCGGGGCAGCTCGCCCGCGCAGCAGGCCGAGGCACAGCCGCAGTCTCTCGCCTCACAGGACCAGCCCGCAACGCCGGTCCTTAACAAACGCCCAGCGCCTGCCGACCGCCGCTTTACAAGCCCCGCGGTCGAGCAGGCCATCACCGACATCTCTAAAAAAATCACCGACCCCCAGCTCGCGCTTATCTTTGCGAACTGCCTTCCCAACACACTCGATACCACCGTTTCGCCCGGCACCTTTGAAGGCAAGCCCGATACCTTCGTCATCACCGGCGACATCGACGCCATGTGGCTCCGCGACTCGTCCGCGCAGGTGTGGCCCTATCTTCCCTTCTGCCGGCAAGACGCAAAGCTCGCGACCCTGATCGAGGGCGTCATCCACCGCCAGGCGCGCTGCATCCTGCTTGATCCCTACGCCAACGCCTTCCTGCCGACCCCGTCCAGCACCCCGCTCTCCTGGTCTGTGCACGATAAAACGACCATGAAGCCCGGCGTGGGCGAGCGCAAGTGGGAGATCGACTCCCTCTGCTACACCGTGCGCCTGGCGCACGGCTACTGGCGCGCCACCGGCAGCACCGCCCCGTTTGACGCGCAGTGGCGCGACGCCGCACACGCCATCGTTCGCACCTTCCGCGAGCAGCAGCGCAAAAGCTCGCCCGGCCCCTACCACTTCCAGCGCAGCTCGCTCATCCCGAGCGAATCGCAGATGCTCGCCGGCTACGGCAACCCCGCGCGCCCGGTCGGGCTTATCCACTCCGGCTTTCGCCCCAGCGACGATGCCTGCATCTTCCCTTTCTTCATCCCTGCCAACCTGTTCGCGGTGCAAAGCCTGCACTCTCTCGCCGAACTGGCCAATGCCGTGCACGACGCAACACTCGCCAACGAGGCCGCCGCGCTCGCGCGGGAAGTCTCTGCCGCACTCGCGCAGTACGGCCAGATCGATGCGCCCGACTATGGACGTATCTGGGCCTACGAAGTCGACGGCTACGGCAACACGCACCGCATGGACGACGCCAACGCGCCCGGCCTGCTGTCACTCGAGTACCTCGGCTGCGTCGCCCCCGCTGACCGCGCACTCTACGCCCGCACCCGCGCCTTCGCGCTCTCGCCTGCCAACCCCTACTTCTTCAAGGGCACGGCAGCCGAAGGCATCGGCGGTCCGCACATCGGCCTCGGCTATATCTGGCCCATGTCCATCATGATGCGCGCCTTCTCAAGCACCAGCCCGCAGGAAGCAGCAGCCTGCCTGCGTACTCTGTGCAACACCACCGCCGGGACGCGCTTCATACACGAGTCCTTCTGGAAGGACGACCCCGCGAAGTACACGCGCCCCTGGTTCGCCTGGGCCAACACTCTCTTCGGCGAGCTCATCCTCACGCTCGCGCAGAAAAACCCCGCACTGCTGCAGCAGTCCTATACGTAACAGCACAGCTACACAAGGAACGACCATGCGCTCTGCCCTCGCCGCCTTTGCACTCGCAACAGCACTCACCGTTCCGGGCGCGGTCGCTCAGCAGCCGCACTCTTTTGCTGTCCAGGGCGACCACTTCACGCTTGACGGCAAGCCCTTCCAGGTCATCTCCGGCTCCATCCATTACACGCGCATCCCGCGCGCGTACTGGCGCGACCGGCTCAAGAAGGCCCGCGCCATGGGCCTCAACACCATTGAGACCTACGCCTTCTGGAACGCGCACGAGCCTGCGCCCGGCCGCTTCGACTTCACCGGTCAGAACGATATCGCCGAGTTCGTCCGCGAGGCACAGCAGGAAGGCCTCTACGTCATCCTGCGCCCCGGCCCCTATGCCTGCGCGGAGTGGGAGTTCGGCGGCTATCCCGCCTGGCTGCTCAAGGACCCCCACATGGTCGTGCGCTCCACCTACGCGCCCTACATGGCAGCCGCAAACCAGTACCTCAAAGCGCTCGGTCAGCAACTGGCACCGTTACAGATCGGCAGCGGCGGCCCCATCCTCGCCGTGCAGGTTGAAAACGAGTACGGCTCCTACGCCAAACAGACCAAAGAATCGGATGCCGACGCCCACGCTTACATGGAGCAGGTCCACCGCGCCGTCCTCGCTGCGGGCTTCACCAGGTCCCTGCTCTACACCGCCGACGGTGCCGACGTGCTCGGGAAAGGTTCTCTGCCGGAGCTGCCCGCCGCGGTCAACTTCGGCCCCGGCGACGCCGAGCGCTCCTTCGGTCTCTATGACAAGCTCCGCCCCGGCAGCATCCACTTCAACAGCGAGTACTGGGACGGCTGGTTCGATCACTGGGGCGCGAAGCACGAAACCCGCCCCACCGCCCAGCAGCTTGCCGACCTCAAGTGGATGCTCTCGCGCGGCTACTCCGTCAACCTGTACATGTTCGACGGTGGCACCAGCTTCGGCTGGATGAATGGCTCCAACTCGAACGGCGCGAACGCCGACGGCACCACCAGCAAAACCGCCAACTACGAGCCTGACGTCACCAGTTACGACTACGACGTGCCCATCGCAGAAACCGGCGAGCCGCGCGCCAAGTTCTTCGCCTTCCGCGACCTCATCACCCAGGTCACCCACAAAACTCCGCCGGCCATGCCGCCGCCGCTGCCCAAAGCCATCTCTACCGCGCTCATTCCGCTTACCAGCGCGGCTAGCCTCTGGGCCAACCTTCCAGCGCCGGTCCACAGCACGCAACCGCGATCCATGGAAGAGCTCGGCCAGTCCTACGGCTACATCCTCTACCGCGCCACGCTCAACTCCGCCCGGCCCGGCACCCTCAAGCTGCCCATCCTGCACGACTACGCCATGGTGTACCTCGACGGCATCTTCCAGGGCGCGATCGACCGCCGCCTCGCGCAGTCCACCCTGCCCATCCACCCGGCCTCCGCCCACGCCCGCCTCGACATCCTGGTCGAGAACACAGGCCGCGTCAACTACGGCCCCGGCATCGTGCGCGAGCGCGTCGGTATTCTCGCACCCGCTACCCTCAATGGAGCGCCCATCACCGGCTGGGATAACTACCCGCTCCCCATGCTGCAGCCGCAGTCCCTTGCCTATGGCGACAAAGCCTGCACCGGCGCCTGCTTCTACCGCGCGCAGTTTACGGTCAAATCCCCGGCAGACACCTGGCTCGACACCAGCCGGCTCACCAAGGGCATGGTGTGGATCAACGGCCACCCGCTCGGGCGATTCTGGAACATCGGCCCGCAAAAGACCCTCTTTCTCCCCGGGCCCTGGCTCAAATCCGGTACCAACGACCTGGTTATCTTCGACCTCGATGCCAAGCCCGGGCGCAGCGTGCAAGGCCACGCTGCGCCTCTGCTGGACGCGCCCGCGAGCACGGATGCGCTCTCCGTTGCGGCCGGGCCAGCCAGTTAGAGCGACGTTACCGGTGAAGACCATAGCGCGGCGCAGGTTGTCCGGTGATCTGCGTGGCCTGCAACAGCGCCTCAGAGGCAGCCTCAAAGCTCCGCAGAAGGCTGTCATCCTGCAGGGATGGCGAGGTGATCAGTTCGCCATCGTCGAGGCCTCGCAGAGCGGCGTCCACGCAGTCCTCGGTGGTCATAACGGTGGCTGGATCGAGGTTGGAGAGAGGAAGTCCGGCGACGTCCCAGATCTCAGAGACCGTGGCCGCCGGGGTGACAAGCTGAACGCGGATGCCTGTATCCGCGAGCTGTTTCTGGACAGCCTGCGTAAAGTTCAGCACGTAGGCTTTAGTTGGGCCGTAAATAGGCACGTAAGGAAATCCGCCGAAGCCGACGACCGACCCGATGTTAATGATCGTTCCTGAGCCTCGCCCAAGGAAGCCGGGAAGAACCGCTATCGTGAGAGCCGAGAGCGCGGTAATGTTGAGCGCGACCATGTTGGTGAGCGTCTGCGGAGAGGTTTCGGCGAGGGGACCGACCACGGAAGTCCCGGCATTGTTCACCAGCAGCGTGATGGACGCGTCGGCAGTGATCTTTTGCACGACATTCGCAAGGCCGCCGGGTTCGGCGAGATCGGCCACCAGGGACTGAACACGAATCGGAAAGCGAGCCTGAAGATCGTCGCCGATGGCCTGCAGGCGGTCGGCCCGGCGGGCGACGAGGAGAAGGTCATAGCCGCGGGCGGCGAGACGGTCGGCATAGACCTTGCCGATGCCGGAAGACGCGCCGGTAATAACGGCGGTACCGAGTGTGCTGGGGTTTGCGTTGCTCAAGATTGCTCCTCAAACGGGATTTAGCGGCATTTCCTACCGCACGGTAAAGATGAAGCGCCAAGATGCGGAGATGCATTTATTTCCCTACCGGTAGGAAATGCGACCGGCGAGTACGATGGGACATCGAAAGGTTGCGATGAAGAGCGAGACACCAGCAGCAGTGGAGGAGCGGCGCGGACCGGGGCGGCCCCGCGGCTTTGATCGCTCGACCGCTCTGCACGCTGCAATGCTTGTCTTCTGGAAGCACGGCTTTGATGGGACGTCGTTCACCGATCTGACCGAAGCGACCGGCATGAGTAAGCCGACGCTTTACGCGACATTTGGGGACAAGGTGGACCTGTTCCGCGAGGCCGTGGTCGCGTATTCAGCGTTGGCTGCGAAGGCTTACGAAGAGGCGCTGAACCGGCCGACAGCACGTGAAGCAGTCGAGGCCTGTCTGCGGCTGGCCCGGGGGCTGGATCCAAAGCCGGGAGAGCCGATCGTATGTTTCCTGGTGCAGGGCGCGCTCACGGGCAGCGCCGGTACACAGGTGCTCCGCGACGAACTGACCGCGCTGCGGCGGCAGGCTACGGAGCAGCTGCAGATGCGTCTGGAGCGGGCACAGCGCGAGGGCGACCTGCCGGAGACAGCGGATGCAGCGGTCCTGGCAGACTACTTCACATCATTGGTCGTGGGGTTGTCGGTGCAGGCAGCTGGCGGCTCGACTCCAGAACAGTTGAACCAAGTGGTAACGCTTGCGCTGGCGCAATGGCCGGGTAGGTAATGCGGAGCTGCTGACTTGCCCGGCTGCTTCGCTACTTTCACAAGAGAACGCAGCGATCGAAATACCACAGGGGGAAATTACCCCCAACCCTGCTCGCAGGACGCCTCGGCAACAGTTATCCTCGCGAAGAACACCCCGGTACCATCCAGCGGTTGCACAGGGACCATGTCGGCTAAAACAGATACACGCGAAGAACAGATCATGCGCCTGCTCCTGCGCAGGGGCTCGGCCACCATCGAGGAACTGCTCGCCTCGATCGGCACCTCGGCGCCCTCCATCCGGCGCGACCTGACCCGGCTTGAAAATCGCGGACTCGTCCGCCGCACCCACGGCGGCGCCATGCTGGTCGAGCCGCTGCTCTACGAGCCGTTTCGCTACGACACCAGCTTCCAGGCGCGCGAACAGCGCGCCGCCGACGAGAAGCGCCGCATCGCGCTCGCCGCCGCTGACCTCATCCAGCTCAACGAAACCATCGGCATCACCGCCGGCACCACCACCACGCAGGTCGGCCGCGCGCTGCGCCATCGCGCCAATATCAAGGTCGTCACCAACGCCATCAATATCGGCATGGAGCTGTGCAACCAGCCCGGCATGAGGACCTCCATCACCGGCGGCGTGCTGCCCTACGCCTGGAGCTTCTCACTCACCGGCCCCGCCGCCATCCGCTTCATGGACGACGTCTACCTCGACAAACTCTTCCTCAACGTCGTCGGCCTGCACCCCGAACGCGGCTGCACCACGCTCGAACAGGACGAGGCGCTAACCTTTCGCGCCATGGTCCGCCAGTCGCGCGAAGTCATCGTCGTTGCCGACTCCTCGAAGCTGGGCCGCATCTCCTCATCGCTGATCTGCCCCGTCACCGACATCCACACCCTCGTCACCGACACCGGCGCTACCGAGGAGCAGGTAGCGCCGCTTGCAGATAAAAATATAAAAATAATTCGGGTCTGACAAACAAGACCGCCTACGCGGCTGGCGGCCACTTCGTGGCGTGTCTTTGTTCGTGCGGCAACGCACACAATTGTGGCCCTCACGACGAGAACACGTCACGAAGTGACCGCTACCCGCGCAGGGGGTTATTTGGGTTTCACTTCCAGATGCCCGCCGAAACCGAACCGCATCGCTGACAGGATCTTATTTGCGAACTCGCCGTTATTACGCGACGAAAAGCGCGAGAACAGTGCGGCGCTCAGCACGTCGACCGGAACACCTTCGTCGATGGCGGCGATGGTGGTCCAGCGGCCTTCGCCGGAGTCGGAGACTTCGCCGCCGTAGTTGGCGAGGTCCGGCTGCTGCAGCAGGGCCGCAGCCGTCAGGTCCAGCAGCCACGACGAGATCACCGAACCGCGACGCCAGACTTCCGCCACATTCTCAAGCTCGAAGTCGTACTTATAGTGGTCGGGCGTCCGCAATGGCGTCAGTTCGGCACTGTGCTCCTGCGCCTGCTCGTTGCCGATGTTCGCGTTCTTCAGGATGTTGAAGCCTTCAGCATAGGCGGCCATGATGCCGTACTCGATGCCGTTGTGGACCATTTTGACGAAGTGGCCGCCGCCGGTCTGTCCGCAGTGCAGGTAGCCGTTTTCAGCAGTGGAGTCCTTGCCGTCTTCGCGGCCCTTGGTGCGCGGCACGTCGCCGCAGCCCGGCGCCAGCGTCGAGAAGATCGGGTCCAGGAATTGCACTTCCTTGTCCGGGCCGCCGATCATCATGCAGTACCCGCGCTCCAGCCCCCAAACGCCGCCGCTCACACCCACGTCGATGTACTTGATGCCCTTCGGCTCCAGGTCCTTCGAACGGCGAATGTCATCGATGTAGTACGAGTTGCCGCCGTCGATCAGGATGTCGCCGCTCTCAAGGTGCGGCACGATCTTTTCGATCATGCTGTCGACAGCGCCGGCCGGTACCATCAGCCACACCACGCGCGGCTTCTGCAGCTTACCCAAAAAATCCTCAAGAGAGCTTGATCCCTTCGCGCCCGCACTCTCCACGTCCTTGACTGCCTTCTCGCTCAGGTCGGATACCACAACGTCGTGACCGCCCTTGATCAAGCGCTTTACCATGTTCGCGCCCATGCGGCCCAGGCCTACCAAACCAATCTGCATGCTTTTCTCCTTCATTTCTTACGGCCGCACAGTTCGTCTGCCCAGCACGTTCATTCGTCTTCATGGTATTCGATGCGGCAGGCCGGCGTGTGACGTGCGCGTTCCAAACCTATCGCTCCAGCACGCTGATCCCCTGTCCGTCGGCCACGATCACCCGTGTTGCCGTGTTCAGGAATAACCCGTGCTCCACCACGCCCACAATCGCGCGCAGCTCGGACGCAGTCTGCACCGGCTCCGGAATCGCGCCAAAGTGGCAGTCGTAAATCCAGTTCCCCTCGTCCGTCAGGTAAGGCGCATCGCCCTTCATCCGCAGGACCGGCGCGGCGCCCAGCAGTGCCAGCTTCGACTCCACCAGCGCCCCGGCAAACGGAACCACCTCCACCGGCAGCGGAAAACGCCCCAGCATGGGCACTACCTTGCCCTCGCCTACCACGACGATGAACTCTTTCGCCGCCGTCGCGACGATCTTCTCGTGCAGCAGCGCGCCCCCGCCGCCCTTGATCAGCGAAAGGTCCGGTCCGACCTCATCCGCCCCATCGATTGCGATATCCAGCTCGCCCACTTCAGCAAACGTCGCCAACCTGATCCCGACCGAAGCCGCCAGCTCTGCCGAAGCCTGCGAGGTCGGCACGCCAACGATCCTGAGCCCCGCCCGCACCCGCTCGCCCAGCAACTCCACCACGAACTTTGAAGTCGAGCCTGTACCCAGGCCGACCCGCATCCCGTCTTTTACGTATTCCATGCTGCGTTCCGCAGCCTTGCGCTTTGAATCTTCGACTGAGAGCATGTGCCCGCTCCCTTTCTGCGGCAACCTGTTGCCCTCCACATCTTAGCGGTCGACCGCCACTCCACGCGACCCTCCGCGCACCTCGCGGCGGTAACACTGCCCTTGCGTTTTCTCCTTTTCTTCTCCTACTATCCAGATGTGCCTCTTTCCCCACATATTCTCGCCTGCTCAGCCGGCACCCTGCGCCGCGACCTGAACGCACGTGCCGCCCTTTATGCCCAGCGCCACGGTCTGCTGCACGAGCTCTCCAGCGGACGCAGCTCCAGCGTTCTGTTCGGAGAGGACGCCCATGGCCGCCATGGCAACTTTCACCCGGCAAGCTACCGCGCCATTCAGGGTAATCCGACCTGGGCAGCGCGCCTCCTCAAGGCCCACACCGCGGGCCGCCGAGCACAACCACGTGCCGACTGGCACTGGCGCGAGCTCGACTGTGCCGGCAGCTCTGATGCTTTGCTGATGAACATCTTCTGCCACCCGGATATCTTCGAGGGCTCGGCTGCCGCACTGCTCGGCATCTCCCGGCTCGGCATGCCGCGTTTCGGGGTACACCCACGCCTCGCCCGCGAACGCGGCCTGATTGACACCACTGAGATTGACATGGACCTCGACGGGCTGTTCGTCGAAGCAAAGCTGACGGAATCCAACTTCCAGAGCGCCTCACCCGCCCTGCTCGACCGCTTTTCCGGCTGGCGCAGTCACTTCGACCCCGACGCACTGCCCCGCACCCCCACCGGCGCCTACGCCGGCTACCAGCTCATTCGGGGCGCGCTCGCAGCGGAAAACACCGGCAACCGCTTCTGCGTCTTTCTCGATGCGCGCCGCTTCGATCTCATCCTGGCCTGGCAAGCCATCCTCTGCGCTGTCCGCTCCAGCGCTCTTCGCTGCCGACTTGTGCTGCTTACCTGGCAGGAGCTGTCCGCCAGCCTTCCTCACCGGCTCCAGCAGTTCCTCGCCGAAAAGTACGGCATCTCACCCAGCTAGAAGAAAACACAGGAGCGAACATCAGCAATGGAGTACACCCGACTTGGCAAGACCGGCCTCAAGGTATCCCGCATCTGTCTCGGCTGCATGTCCTACGGGGAGCCGGCCAAAGGCACACTAACCCCCGGCAGCCATGCCTGGACCCTCAACGAAGCCGATTCCCAGCCGTTCCTCAAGCAGGCGCTCGACCTCGGCATCAACTTCTTCGACACCGCCAACGTCTACTCGCGCGGTGCGAGCGAAGAGGTTCTGGGCAAGTTCCTGAAAGGCAATACCCGGCGCGAGGCCACCGTAATCGCCACCAAAGTCCACAGCCCGATGCGCGAAGAGCCGAACGGCGCCGGCCTCTCCCGCAAGGCCATCCTGAACGAGATCGACGCCAGTCTCCGTCGCCTCCAAACCGACTACGTGGATCTTTACCAGATCCACCGCTGGGACCCGGAAACCCCGATCGAAGAGACGCTTGAGGCTCTGCACGACGTGGTCAAGGCCGGCAAAGCCCGCTACATCGGCGCATCGTCCATGTACTCCTGGCAGTTCGCCAAGGCGCTTTACCTGGCCGACCTCAACGGCTGGACCCGCTTCGTTTCCATGCAGAACCACTACAACCTGCTGTACCGCGAAGAGGAACGCGAAATGATGGGCCTCTGCCAGGCCGAGGGCATCGGCGTTATCCCCTGGAGTCCACTGGCCCGCGGACGCCTCGCGCGCCCTTCCAACGGTGAAAGCACCAAGCGGCTTGAAACCGACCAGTTCGGTAAGAAAATGTATGCCGCCACAGAAGACGCCGATCGCAAAGTCATCGACAAAACGACCGAAATCGCGAAACAGAAGAATCAGCCTCAGGCTTCCATCGCGCTGGCCTGGATGCTGACCAAGCCGTACATCGACAGCCCCATCGTCGGCGCGACCAAGCCCCAGCACCTCGATGATGCCGTCAAGGCCCTCGAAATCAAGCTCACGCCCGACGAAATCAAGCAGCTAGAAGCCGATTACATCCCTCACCCCGTCCTGGGCTTCGCATAGCTCCATCCCCGAGCAACGCGAGGACCAGCGCCGCCCGCAGTCTCAACGAAACGAGCACCCGCCACGAAGTGGCCTCAAGCCGAGCAGGCGGTTTTGCCCCTGTACGTGAGTAATCACCGGTGCTAGCCTTCCTGCTGTGCGCTTAAAGCGCAAAGTAGGAAGGCTAGCCCATGCAAAGTCGTATTCTCGGCACGACCATGCCGGTTCTCGAGTTCCTCCTCGACCCCAACGACTCTGTTATCTCCGAAGCCGGCGAGCTCAGCTGGATGTCATCGTCCATCCAGCTGACCACGCACACCCAGTTCGGCGGGGGCGGCGGGTTCTTCGGCGCCATCAAGCGCGTCGCCGGCGGCGGCAGCTTTTTCATGACGGAGTACCGCGCCATCGGCTCGCCCGGCGAGGTCGCCTTCGCCGCGAAGATGCCCGGCCACATCGTCCCGGTCGAGGTCGCTCCGGGCAACGAGTACTTCGTGCACCGCCACGGTTTCCTCTGCGCTACGCCCGCGGTCAATGTCGGCGTCGGCTTCCAGCAGTCGCTCGGCGCCGGCATTTTCGGCGGCGACGGCTTCCTGCTGCAGCGCATCACCGGGTCAGGCGTCGCGTGGCTCGAGCTCTCGGGCGAGCTGGTCGTCCGCGACCTGCGGCCGGGCGAAACCCTCCGAGTCCACCCGGGCCATGTCGGCGCGTTCCAGGCCTCGGTCAACTTTGGCATCACCCGCATTACCGGCATCCGCAACATGATCTTCGGCGGCGACGGCATCTTCCTCGCCGCGCTCACCGGTCCCGGCCGTGTCTGGCTGCAGACCCTCCCGCTGCCGCAGCTCGCCCACAAACTGCAGCAGTACATGGGCGGTACCGCACCGCAAACCGCGGAGGGCGGGGTGGTTGGTGGGATCGTTGGGTCGATCCTGAACGGCATGCGGTAAATACTTTTCCAAGGCAAACACAAACGCGCCCGGCGAGTGATCGCCGGGCGCGTTTGTGTTTGTGACAGCGTTTAGAACTGATACTTCAGCGCGAACTGGAATTCGCGCGGGTTGTAGTTACCGGATGTACCGCTGATCGTGCCGATATTGTTCGATTGTATCTGATAGTTATTCGACGGAAGCTGCACAGTCTTACCGGGGGCAGCACCATCGCCAGGATAAAAAGTAGCTGCGTCCAGGACCGGCGTCACAGATAATCCTGAGTTCGGATTGGCGAAGTTCGTAGTGTTGACGATGTTGAAGCACTCAGCGCGGAATTCGATCGTCGATTCACGATACACGGGAAACGACTTGAACACCGAGAGATCAACATCACGGAAATGTGGTCCATACAGCGGGTTTTTCGCTTCTGATCCCAAAGTGCCTGATGCTTGCGGTGCGAACGCTTTGTAATCGAAGAACTCGGAGATTGACGGATTGCTGATCTTGGCGCTTCGCAACTGGTTCGGTCGTCCAGCTGTTGCAGCAGTGGTCGTGCTCGCGACACTCTGCGACAGCACGACAGTGTACGGTTCACCCGTCTGCCATTGAAGAATAGTATTCGCCTGCCAGCCTTTGCCTAATGCTCCAGCAATGCCGGTCAGGTTCTTACCAAATGGCAACTCGTAGTTAGCACTGAAAACGCCGCGCTGCCGAATGTCAACGTCACTGTTGCCATATTCCACTGTGCTGATCTGAGAAGGAACCGCGCCGTATCCGTCGTTGATTTCATTGCTGAGACCAAGAACATTATCCAGGCCGTGTGCCAGGGTGTAGTTCGCATTCAGCGTCAATCCAGCGCGTGTACGCCGGGTAAACACCACCTCCATCGCATGATAACTGGACGCACCTCGGCTGTTGTAACCGCCGATGTTGGTTACGTTTGGTAGTGCGCTGTAAAAAGGCCGCAGGGTGTTAAAAGCGGAACTAGGGGTAGTGTGTTGAGCCTCTGCGAGTGCATTCAAAGACTCATTAGATATGAGAGCCGGCGTATTCTGATCGTTATAGATCTGCGCTAGGTGACGTCCGAGCATTCCAACGTACGTCAACTGCACTACATTGCCGCCCAGGTCCTTCTCCATCGTCAGGTTGAACTGCTCAAGGTACGAAGAGCGGAAGTTAGGATCGACAACATCCGCGATCTGTCCCGTCGGGCTTGTTGCACTCGCCGGTGCCGGAAGCGGCAATCCTAATTGGAACTGGTCCGCACCATTGCCGGGTCCGCCAGAAGTAGCCGTAGGGGCCGGGCATGCACCGTTATTGCACTGATAGCTGGAGACGAAAGGCTGGTTTTTCAATGAAGCATTCGACGTGTAGTTTTCCGGGAAGTACGAGATACCAAAGCCGCCGCGCAGCACCAGCCCCGGCTTCGCCGTAAGAGCGAATCCGATACGAGGTGCGACGTTGCTGAAGGTGGTGTGCAAACCGGCGTAGTCGTTCACCCCGTTTACCCCGGCGACATCAATGCTGGCGGTTGCTGGATTAAAGTTAGAGATTGCGTTGTGCGCTTCCGTAAATGGGGTGAACACGTCATAACGGACGCCAAGGTTCAGGGTCAGGTTGCTGGCCGCGTGCCAGTCATCCTGCACAAAACCGCTCGGCTCCCACACACGATAGTGCGGCGGGTTCAAACTGTTTGATCGCTGTACGTTCTGGTAATTGCCTTGCAGCAGTGCACCCAGGCCGGTCGCGTCACTTCCCAGGGGATTGAAGCCCCAGTTTCCAATACCCTGGTTGTTCTGGAAGTTGAGCGCCTGTCGGCGAATCAAAGCCGCGCCAATTTTGATATTGTGCGCGCCCCGATTAATGGTAAGTGTGCCCTGCTCCTGGAAGGTGTTGTCTACATCCTGAATCGGGATGTAGCTTCCATCCCCAAGGTCGGCAAGACCGCTCACGCCAACCGGGGTAAGGCCAGAGGTCAACGGATCCAGGTTCACGTTGGGCTGCTTAAACGCCGCGTTCACGGCTTCGCCGTAGTTCAAAGGAAACGACTGATTGTTGATCCGGGTGTATCCAAAGCCCAACTGCAGCAGCAAGTTCGAGCTGAAGGTGTGGATGTAGTTGATTTGCGCGTTCTGTGCATTGTCCTGGGCAGCACCGTAGAAGTTGTAGTTTGCACCACCTGGAGCGATATTCAGGCCAGCCTCGTTCACGGATGGGAGCAGGCCAGGAAAAGTGACTGGAACGCGGTTGTAGCTGTAACGGCCAAATATCAGGTCCTTTTGGCTGAACTGCTCATCTACGCGCACGTCAAACTTGTCGTAGTTTCGTACCACGACCGGCGAACTCACATAAGCGCCTGCCGTTGTGATGTTTCCATTGAGCGCGTTCGGGGCCGGGTAAAGTAACGCGTACTGCAGTCCCACCGGGTCTACGGCGCCGCCATCTGCCAGCGATGCCGGATCGGTGCGAAGCGTATTGTACTGCTGAAGCGTTGGAACCTGGCTCACGACAGGATTGGCACCCTGAATCTGCCGAAAACCTTCGTAATCTCCGAAAAAGAAGGTCTTGTCCCTAATGATCGGACCGCCGATCGATGCGCCGAACTGGTTCTGCCGCACTTTCGGCTTCGGGTTGTTGTTGCCGAACTGAAAAGGACTCGCGTCAAGCACGTCATTGCGAAAAAACTCAAACGCATCGCCGTGGAAGGCATTTGAACCGGACTTGGTAATCACGTTGATTACGCCGCCCGCCGTGCGCCCGACCTCTGCCGTGTAGGTATTGGTCTGGATATTGACTTCGCGGATCGCCTCGATAGATGGCTGAATACCGGACGTCGCGATAATTCGCTCATTATTATCCAAGCCGTCGATGAGGTAGTTGTTGATGATGTCCGACTGCCCGTTCACCGAGATAGACGACGTCTGTCGCCGGTCATCCGGGCGCGCGCCGCTGGACAATCCGTTTGGCGGACCAGCATTCGCTCCAGGCGAAATCTGCGCCAGATTCACATAATTCCGGCCATTCAGCGGAAGGTCCTGCACTGACTTTTCCGTAATAGTTGAAGTCAGGACTGAGCTATCGGTCTGCAACGCAGGAGCCTGACCGGTCACCTGCACGGTCTCTCCCGCCGCGCCCACTTCAAGCTTTGCATCCTCACGGACACGGTCCGAGGCGGCAAGATTGATTGATCCAACTTCAAAGCCCTTGAAACCGGGGTTCTCTACCTTGACTGAGTAAGTGCCCGGTCCCAGCTGCGTAAACGTGTAATCGCCGGCATCCGTCGTTTCCGCGGTCCGCTTTTCCTGCGTACCCACGTTGGTCAGCGTCACTTTCGCATGCGGAAGCGTCGCCCCTGAGCTGTCTGTAACTGTGCCTGTAATGTCCCCCGTCGTGCTCTGTGCCGTCGCGAAGGGAGCCGCCGGGAGCAGCAAGCACCCGGTCATCATTGCTACCCCTGCTGCGAAGCGGATGCGTCGTTCTGCTGCCTCTGAAAAAATGCAAATACTCTTTGGTCTATGTGCCATTTTTGTGTCAGTCCTCTGCACAGGCGTCTTCATCGAGACTTTTCTCCTGTCGCGGAATGAAAGTACCTGCGTAATGGCAAATTGGCAAGCCTGCTACGGTAGCTTACCTGCCCCTACTCGCCAGTGAGCTTCTAAGTGCTTTCTTATCAATACTCTGCACTTTCACAGCCAGTGCACCGTTATACGTATGATACGTATCAGACAAACGTTTGACCGGCATGGACTTCTCCTACGTTGTACGCGTATAAGGGTTGAGCTTGTGAGAAAGGGAGCTGTGGCTACGACACCGGACGTACTGGAAGTTTCCCTGACGGCGCAGCAGAAGGAACTGATCCAGGCACAGTTGCAGAACCTGCTTGCCAGCCCTGTCTTCCGCAACAGCCAGCGTTACCCGGCCTTACTCCGCTACGTGATCGAGGAAACACTCGCCGGCAATGCCGACCAGCTCAAGGAGCGGACCCTCGGCATCACAGTCTTTCATCGCGCGCCGGACTATGACACCAGCGCCGACCCGGTCGTTCGTGTCACCGCGGGCGAAGTGCGCAAGCGCCTGGCCCAGTACTATCAGGACCACGCCTCCGAGCTGCGCATCGACCTTCCCGCCGGTTCCTACGTGCCGTACTTCCACCTGGGCAGCCAGGTGGAACAGGCGCCTCCATTGGCGGCAGAAGCGGCTTTGCCGGTGGCCGTCGAGGCAACTCCGCCCGAGCGCCTCGAGCGAAACTACCGGCGCGTTCTCCTGCTGGCGGGTCTGGTTCTCTGCCTGATCGTAACGGGCGCGCTGCTTCTCCATCGCAGCCGGTCTGAAGCCGCCCTGCACGACTTCTGGGCCCCGGTAACGACCACCCCGGCCGAACCTGGGTTCATTCTCGGCGGTCGCTGGGCTGTCTACCTCACCGCGGACCCTTCCGCCGCGCCGGGCCCGAACGCGCAGGCCCTCTCGACCAATCCCGCCGAGCGCGTCAACACCATCTCAGTCGGCGACGCGCTGTCCTTTGCCCGGGTTGCGAGCTTTCTCAGCCGCAGGGGCCACCGGTACACCGCGGCAAGCTCCGCGCAAACCAGCCTTGAAGATCTGCGCGCCCATCCCTCTGTCCTGTTCGGCGCCTTCAACAACAGCTGGACGCTTCGCGCGACAGACACCCTGCGCTTTCGGCTTCGCTTCAGCGATCAGCCCCAGAAAGACCGGATCGGCTGGATAGAGGACACCACCAATCCTGCACGGCAGTGGTCCGTCCACTGGGACCAGCCGATGCTCAGCATGACCCGCGATTACGCGATCGTTGCGCGCTACTTCGACCCGGAAACCGAGCAGGAAGTCGTGCTGGCCGCCGGTCTCGGCGAAAACGGCACGACCGCGGCGAGTGAGTTCCTCACCAACGGCCACTACCTGGCGCAGCTCGACCACTTTGCCCCGGGCGGCAAGTGGGCGAAGCGCAATGTTGAGGCCGTGCTCGAAACCGAGGTCGTCGGCGGCCGCTCCGGGCCGCCGAAGGTCATCGCCGCTAGCTTCTGGTAGAAGTGGCACGGGCGACCTCTACCCGCGGTCCAGCACCGCGCCCTGCGACCGGATGATCTCCGCATACGTCGCAGCCGAGTCCTTGACGATCCGCTGCTGCGTCTGGTGATCCACCCACACCAGCCCGAACTGCTCTGTAAATCCCGAGGTAAACTCCCAGTTGTCCAGCAGCGACCAGTGGAAATACCCCTTCAGCGGCACCCCCTCGCGGCTTGCCTTCAGGTAGTTCCGCAGGTAATCGCGGATAAACTTTGAGCGCTCTTCGTCATGGATTTTTCCGTCCGGCTCCGGCTTATCGACCCGCGACATGCCATTCTCGGTAATCACGATCGGCCTGCCGTACCGCTCGTGCAGAAACTTCGGCGCCCAGTACAGCAGCTCCGGGGTGATGGCCCAACCGTAATGGCTGCGCGGCATGTCGGGCGGATCCGGCACAACTTCCGGCTTTCCATCCGCCCCGGCCTTCACGTGCGACGCAAAATAAAGGTTGATCGCGCAGTAGTCCAGCGGCTGATGAATGGTCTTCATCGCCTCGGGGGTCGCCAGCTTTTCAAGCCCCGGCGCCATTTGAAAGCACGCCTCCGGGTACTTGCCCAGGTAGATCGGGTCAAGCCACCACGCATTGCTGAGAAACAGCAGCGGGGGCGCCGTCGGCATAATCGTCTGCTCGTGCACGGTGAACGAGGCGGCCCGCGCCGCCGCCACATCCGCAGCGCTTTCACTCGCCGGCAGGCTTAGCTGCCCGGCAAACGGCAGGCCCACCTCCACCCGCTTTTTAGCCGCCGCGCGAATCGCCTGCACCGCAAGCCCGTGCCCCAGCAGAAGATGGTGCGCCCCTGTCGCCAGCTTCTCCCTGTCCAGCTTCTGAAACGGCGGCATCAGCCCCGCCTCGCTCGAAAAGGTCCAGAAGATGTTCGGCTCATTGATCGTCAGCCAGTGGCTCACGCGGTCGCCATACCGCGCGGCCAGCAGGTGCGCATAATCCGCCATCCACTTCGGCGAGTCGGGGTTCAGCCATCCGCCCTCAGCCTCCAGCGCCTGCGGATAGTCGAAGTGATGCACCGTCACCCACGGCGCAATCCCCGCCTTCAGCAGCCCGTCGAGCAGCCGGTCGTAGTAGTCCAGCCCCTTCGCATTCGGCGTCCCGCGCCCCTCCGGCAACACCCGCGGCCACCCGATCGAAAGCCGGTAACTGTTCAGCCCGATCTGCCGCATCAGCGGAATATCCCCGGCCCACCGATGATAGGTATCGTCGGTGACGAGCATAGTGCTGCCGTCCTTTACCTTGGCAGTGTCGGTATCGAGGACGGACCAGACGGATTTGCCGCCGCCATCGGCGTAGGGGTAGCCCTCCACCTGCATCGCGGAGGTGGCCGCGCCCCAGGCGAAGTCTTTTGGGAACCGCGCGTCCGAGCTCACCGGCTCTGCAGCCAAAGCTCGTAACGGTGCGGTCGATCCAGAAAGCGCAGCCAGAGCGGTAGCCTTCCCGGAGATCGCGAGAAAGACACGGCGATCCAAAGCATGATGGTTCAACTCATCGAGTGATCCTGAAGCCGACATAGCCCTGCTTTCAACTGAGCAAGAGAAGCCCTAGTCGACCAAGTTTATAAACCTCCAGGTAGGACTCTGGCAAGCCACTCCAATGAACAGCATAGCGATAGAGTTAATAGCTGCTTCCAAACACTTATGTACATTCAGGTTTACACATTGCATACCAGATTAGGATCACAAGCTTGCTGTAACGGAGCTTTAGTGGCCATGCAAAAGCATTTGAGGGGCTATTAGACGCTTTTCCGCGATTTCTACATATTGTCTACACTTTTCGATTCCGCAGTATCGCCGCTTCGTTTCTTGAGCAGCAACCAGCGTAGAACCACTGCCACAAAATGGATCCAACACCAATTGACTTTCCTTAGTAGATAGCTCGATGAGCAACTTCATCAGCCTGACCGGCTTTTGTGTTGGGTGATACCCTCCCTCTCCTTTTGCCATACCGACTGAAAACACGTTCTCTGGCTCGCTCTGATATCTACCTAATGCATCTTCATTGAATGCTCCCACTCCGTACGATAGAACATTGTCCGCGATAGTCGTCCCGATTGGATAAGGCTTTGTAAACCAGAGTATTGGCTCAAATGTAGGCCTAAGGTTTCCTACCCGCCAACCCTCCCAGCTACGTTCATTTGCCTCATCGCCACGTTTAGAATAAACAACACTAAGCCGTTGTGCTCGGTGTGGGGCACGATCGCGCAGCCAAGCTAAGGAATCTTTGTATGTAAACCCTGTATCTTCCATTGCAGAGGTGCAACGGTGTGAGAGTCTTCTACCGGCAAAAATAATCGCAGAACCACCTGGCTTCAGAACGCGGAGCCACTCCTTAGACCACGTCAAACACCACTCGTAATATTGTCGAGGTATTTGGCGATCAGATTCAGACCAACCATTTAGTGGCTTACCCCGGCTCTTAAACACTGCTCCTGCTCGACTCTGAGCGGGACTCGAACCCAAATATGCTGAGTTCCTGTTAGTATGCAAGACGTCCCAGTCAGCTGCGCCAATTCCATAAGGTATGTCACTAAGAATCAAGTGCACACTTGAGTCCGGCATTTGAGCAAGAACTTCTAAGCAGTCCCCTTCGTAAACTTTGTCTATAAAGTTTGGCTCCACGGTCATACAACACCCATAAGGCCGTTATCGAGCAAATTCTCAATAACTTTAGCTCTGCTTTCAAGTTTATGAACGACAAGCAGTTCTTTAAGTGCTTCGTCATGACTCATATGTAGCAAACGACGACGCTCCTGCGCTAGGAAGGATAAGCCTTCTTCTTTTGCATATATTAGCGCCTCGGAAGCTGCTACTTTTTCCTCATGCCAAAGTCCTCTCACGTCAGGGTGAAACTCTACTATAGTTCGATTGATTGCCTGCCAGTAAGCGCTTGAGTCTTTCGAAGGATGCAGTGTAGAAACTACGTTAAATTCCTTCTCAAGGAGAGCTCTTGCCTTGTCAGGCGACGTTAGTTCAGCAAACGCGCTAAGCAAAGAAAGGTGTGAAAAAGAGAAAAGGCAAACGTTTCTATCGATAGCCTGCTTGTATATCTGGCTGCTCCTAGCTGGCATTTGGTATAAGGGGCAGACTATCATTGCAAACTCATTTCCTCGCTTCCAACCATGCATAGCCTGAACTCTGAAATCTTTCGCATTTTTCGCAGTCCTACTTAACCTGAATGCCTTCGCATCCGCCACGAATCCGTAATCTCCCGCTACACACTCCACATCGGCAGCATCCGCACGTTCGGTAAGGACAAGTGACTTAATGCCGATTGAATTAAATGCTTCGGCGACGAGAAAATCTGTGTATTTCGAGTACAGCTTTTCTTCGCTTGAGTCGTGTCCATAGTTTTCAGGAATGGATCCACAAAGACGAAGCTGGCTGCGCATCGCGGGTGATCCGCCTGCCACAAATTCCGCCTTTAGCTCAACAGTCAGCTTTGCGAAGTCATCACTAAACTTGCCACTGAGTTTCTTGATTTCGGCTATCCAGAATTGGCGCCGCTCAACCGCTTTTTCCGGAATCAGCTGCATTCATTCGCCTGTAGATTCATGGGGTTTAATTGTCTCAAAAGTTTGCTATTAGGCTGCGCTTTTCATCTTTTATAAAGTAAATAGCAGATAAAAGCGTTTAGTTATTCTCGCGTACGGCTCGCTCCAAGGAAGGGTTGACAAGCAACTCCATGTCTCCTACCCCAGCGCCCCCTCCAATGCCCTCACAATCCGCCCAATCTCAGGTTTCCCCAGATAAGGATGCATCGGCAAACTCAACACGCGCTCCGCCGCCAGCTCCGCATGTCGCAACTCCCCAACCACACGAGCCGCATGTCCTGACCCACCCGCAAACACAGGCTGCCGATGCATCGGCACCGGGTAGTGCACAGCGGTCGGCACCCCGGCATCGCCCATCGCCTTCGCCACCGCATCGCGGTTTTCCACCTCGATCGTGTACTGCGCATATGGGCTGGTCTTTGCGCCGCGCAACTCCGGGAGCCGCAGCAGCTTCCCTGCCTTCTTCAGCCCCAGCAGCATCCCGTTGTACGCATTCGCAATCTCCCCGCGCGCAATTAGCTCGCGGTCAAATACATCCAGCTTCGCCAACAGCACCGCCGCCTGCAGCGTGTCCAGCCGCCCGTTGATGCCGATGGCCGAGTGCCGGTAGCGCGCCTCCTGCCCGTGGTTCCGCAGCTGCTGCATTTTCAGCGCGATCGCGTCGTCGTCTGTAAAACACGCGCCGCCATCGCCATACGCACCCAGCGGCTTCGACGGGAAAAAGCTCGTGCACCCCACCGTGCTCAGCCCGCCTGAGGGCCGGCCTTTATAGGTCCCGCCGAAGCTCTGCGCGGCATCCTCGATCACCGGAAGCCCGTGCCGCGCGGCAATCGCGTTGATCTCGTCCATATCCGCCGGCTGCCCGTACAGGGAGACAGGCATGATCGCCCGGGTCTTCGGCGTAATCGCCGCCTCGATCAGCGCGGGGTCAATGTTGTACGTTTCCGGCTCGATATCGACCATGACCGGCACCGCGCCCAGCAGCGCAATCATCTCGCCGGTCGCGAAAAACGTGAACGGCGAGGTAATCACCTCATCGCCCGGACCCACCCCTACCGCCATCAGCGCCAGCAGCAGCGCATCCGTTCCGCTTGAGCACGACACGCAGTGCCGCACCCCAACCCGCTTCGCCAGCCGGTCTTCCAGTTCCTTCACTTCAGGGCCCAGGATGTACTGGCCGTGGTCGAGCACCGCATGGATGCGCGCGTCGATCGAGTGCTTCAGTTCGCGGTACTGGGCCTGCAGATCGATGAAGGGCAACGGAGTTTTCGTCTGTTCGCTCACCCTGCCATTCTCGCATTTCAGCTGGGGCAGCTGTGCTCACCCACACACCAGAATAAGTAGGGACGCCCCGGAACGGGCAGGGTACGGTCGTTCTTTCCCGAAATGGGAAGATGCGGACTTTTCCACCGGACGATAACGCAACTCCAACACCATGTGGCACTTCCAATACGTGAGGGAGAAAACCATGCGTTTTCCAAAGCTTTTCGCAGCAGCGGTAGTAGCAACCGGCCTGACCGGAGTCGTTCCACTGGCTGGCGCCCAGGTCTCGATCAACATCGGTCCCGCGCCTGCCTGCCCGTACGGGTACTACGATACGGAGCCCTATAGCTGCGCGCCCTACGGCTATTACGGGTCCGAGTGGTTCAACGGCGGCGCGTTCATCGGCGCCGGCCCCTGGTTTCACGGTCGGCGCGGCTTTTACGGCCATGTGGATAACCACTACGACCCGCACTACGGCTATCACGGCGGCTACCCAAACCGCGGCGAGCACCCGCGCGGCGACTTCCATGGCGGACCCCAAGGTTTCCACGGCAATGAGATGCGGGATGGCCACGGACACATCGGCGGCGGCGACCATGGCGGGTACCATGGTCACTAACTCACTCGGGCCTTTTACTGCGGCGTCCAGTGGGGGTGGCTGCTAAACAGCCCCCCCAGGTAGCCGAGCTGGTACACGAGAAAGATTCCAAAGCAGACACTGACCAGGCCGGACGCCACAGTGAGATATCGGCTGAGCTTCGGCAGCTTGTCCCCGGCATACACCAGCGGCAGAGACATCGCGGCCGTCATGCACATCATGCCGAGCATGGTGCCGGCGCCGAAAATCACCAGGTACACGACTGCCCACAGCGGGTTGTGAATGCTCGATAGAACTAGCAGCGCTACGGCGGCTGACCCGGCAAGCCCGTGCACCAGGCCGATCGCCAACGGGCGTACACACTGGTAAGCGCCGTACCTCTGAAATGTGCCGCTTAAGCTCCTTTTACCAGCCGCCTGCGGTAAAGACTGGACCGGGACAGCGCACAGCATAAGAGCTTCGTCCGTGGCGCTTCGGCGCGGCGTAAAGCGCGCAACAATAGACTGCATGGCGCCCGTAAGGTTCAGCACGCCGAGCAGAATCAGCATGAGCGCAACGCTGAACTCCATCGAAAGGCCTATCCGCGGAGGAATCACGACCCCGCCAAGAATGATGAAGCACCCGACGATGAAGATCGTGAGCGTGTGACCGAGCCCCCAGAGTGTGCCGATCAATGCGGCGCCGCGGATACTGCGCTGCCTGCTCACGATCGTCGAAATAGCCACGACGTGATCGGTGTCGGTCGAGTGGCGGATACCCAGGATCAAGCCGAGGCCCGCGATGAAGAGCGCGGGCCCGAGCTTCTGCTGCGAGAAGCTGTGCACCGTGATCCCCGTCGTCGCAAACGCGCGTATAGCGATCGCCAAACCGAGAATGGTCATGCAGGCCGCGGAGGCGACCGGGAGCCAGCGCTTGGTAAGCGGCCCGTCGACCTGCAGGCGGCTCATAAAGCGTCGCGCATACACCATCAGCAGCCCAAAGCCGATGAGCACGCCTGCCAGGCCGATGCTGAACGCCGTGATAAGGAAGAAGCCGAGCCCGACACGGTGCAGCGCGAAAGCGCTGAGCAGCACGACCAGCGCCGCGGGACATGGAATGATGCCGCCTGTGATACCGAGCGTGAAAAGCTGCGTGAGCGAGACGGCCTTCGCCGGGCCGGTACTCGCAGCGACTTCGTCCTCGGTCCAATCCGTGGCTTGCGCCTTGCGAGAGGAGAACCAGTGGCCATGCATCTGCCCTGCGGCGTGGGAGTGCTCCATCTCCTGGCCGGTCCAGCGGCGCAGAAAAATGTAACTGCCGAGACCGGCGATGGTGAGCCCGGAGAGCACGCCGAGCCACGGATACAGCTGCTCAGGAAGAATGTAGCGCGAGGCATACAGCGTAACGGCGCCCAGCGCGAACACGCTTGCGGTATGCGCCACGGTGACGATGATGCCAAGCAGCGCCGCGTGGCGCGCGGTGCCCCGGGAGCCCACCAGGTAGGCGGCGACGATGGTTTTGCCGTGCCCCGGCTCGAGCGCGTGAAGCGCCCCTAGGCCCATTGAAATAAACGCGGCCGTAAACAGGAACCACAGGCTGAGCCGCTGCGTCGTGACCAGCTGGGTAAAGGCATTGCGCGCCGTTCCCTGCCGGTTGGCCTCAAGATGCATCGCTTCAGGCGGCGCTGTCTTGAGGGCAGGCGCCGGGTGCATCGCCGCGTGATTCTGGACCACGGCTGCCGGGGCGGCTTGCCGCAGCGTCGACGGACGTAGCTGCCTATGCACTGCCGGGACAGCCGCAACCAGAGCATGCTGCGCCGCGACAGCCGGCACAGCCCGGGCTGTCGGAACAGCCGCGACCGGCAGCGAAACCTGGGCGGTCGCGCTTAGATCCTGTGGCGGGCTGTTGAGCATATCGGTCGGATAGTCGGTAAGTCCGGCGCTGCGGTCTGTCGCCGGTACTGAGCTGTGCAGCAGCAGGCTGGGCGCGCCTGTGACAATAATTTCTTTCCATCCGGCGTGCCCGGAGTAGTTGTTATCGGTGTAGTCGAGCTTCGCGGTCGCTGCGCTCGCGTTCCGCGGGTATGCCGCGCGAAACACATACCCAACCTTCATGGTGGGCAGCCCACCTGCGCCCGGCGGGAAGATGACGCCTTTTGAAACGATCTGTAACGGCAGCGCGACGCCGTCGATACGCAGCGTAAGGCCACGCTGCAGCTCAGCGCCGTGGGTTACGAGATAGTGCGCGAGCTTCGCCGTATCGCCGGGGGCGATCTCGGCCTGCTGCATCTCCTGGTATGTCGGAATCTCGGCCAGATCGATAAAGTACTGCAGCCGGATACCGTCTTTCTCAAGCGTGATCTTTGAATAGTGGTTCACGCTGAAGTTGCCCATCGGGTGTGCAAGGCACACCCGCACGGGCAGTAACGCAAGCAGCAGGAGCAGCATAAATAGCAGGCGCCTACCGCGCATCGCTGCCTTTCTTCGCGGGCAGCGCGGTCGCCGAAAGCGTCGCCTGCTTGTGCAGATCATGCAGCTGCTGAGTCGCCATCCCGGCGTAGAGCACGTTGAAGTGCGGGTTAATCCGGATGGCCTCGCCGAGCTGTGCCTCGGCCTGGTCCTGGTGGTCGAGCTTCGCCGCGATCATCCCTGCGTGGAAAAGCAGCATCGGGTCCCGGGTGCCGAGTCGCAGGGCATGCGACATGGCCTCATTCGCCTCTTGAAACTTGCCGTTCTTGTAGAGAGCCCAGGCCAGCGCATCCCAGGTGTAAATATCGCTGCGCACCTCGAACTCTTTGCGGGCCAGTGTGAGCGCCTCGGGCAGGTGCTGGTCGTGGTCGGCGTAAAACAACGCCAGGTCGCGGTTGTGCAGCACCTGGTTGATATGGCCCAGCAGCCCGATGTACTGCACCAGCTTGTACTGCTTTTCAGCTTCCGCCGGCTTGCCGACCTTCTCGTAAATATCGCCGAGTTCAGCTACGTAGATCGGCATGGGCACCACCGCGATCGCGCTTTGGTACAGTGTAATCGCTTCGTCGTACTTGCCCTGGCTTGCCCTTACCTTGCCCAGGCCCGCAAGCGCGCGGTAGTCGCCGGGGTAGATGGTCAGCGCGGTGAGATAGGCATCAGCAGCAGGCTGAATCTGCCCGGCCTGGTAGGAGAACTCGCCCAGCTCGAAGTAGAGCCACGCCAGGTTTTCACTCGGCAGGTGTACCTGCAGGCCTTCGCCGATAGCTGTCCGCATCTCGGCGATCGCGCCGGGCGTGTCTCCAGAGACAAACTTCAGGTAGGCGGTCCGGGTCGTCTGCGCGTACACCTCGCTCGCCTCAGCCGGTATGCCGCCGGCTACGGGCTGTAGCCGGGAGTACGCGATGCTCGCCTTCTCATACTCGCCCATATCCGCGTAGGCATCGCCAACGGTCGCGAAGGGCGAAAGGTCGCCTGAGCCAAGCGCCAGCGCCTTTTGCGCGTAACTCAGCGCGTCGGTAAAGCGGTGCTCGCCCATGCAGACCTCCGCCATGGTTTCAAGCGGAGCGGTCGCGGTCAGATCGCTGCTGACCAGGCTGAGCGATTTGGTCAGCGCCTGCTCGGCGAGCTGGTAGTCCTCCACGTCGCCGGTCTCTCGCGCGCGCTGGAAGAACGCCGCGCCCAGCCCCGAGTAGGCGGACGCCTCGGCAGGACGCGCCGCGACCAGCGCCTGCATCTTGCGAACCATGTGCTCGGTTTCCGTCGGGCGCGGAATCAGCAGCGCTGTGGGTACCCCGCCATTGTCCCTGAGCTCCTGGACCGGGATCGCGGCAGTCGCGACCGGCGCGGCAACCGGCTTGTCTTGAATCGCAGGCGCCAGGGCAGCCGTAACGGGCTGGCGGCCGCCGAGCCGCTGGCGGGCCTGTTCAGCATAGAGAGAACCAGGGTCAGCCTGCAGCGCCGCGGCAAAGCTCTCCGAAGCCTGCTCCGGCTTGTTCAGCTTCTGCGCGATCTCTCCCGCATGCTCGTCAAGCTGCGCGCTGTGCACCCCCACGGCAAGCGCTTTCTGCAGCTGGGCGTCTGCTTCGGGGTACTTTCCGTTGGCATAAAGCGCCCATGCGTAGGCATCAAGCGTGCCGACATCGTGGCGGTAGGCTGTCTCGCGTTCGGCGAGGGTCAAAGCGGCCTGCGCGTCCGCGGGCTGCTCGCTGGGCAGTCCGGCCTCGTACAAAATCAGCTCCGTGTTATCGTTCCAGGGCTTTGCGGACTCCGCCTTCGCGCTCTCCTCAAAACGCGCGAACGTCGCTGCCGCGGAGGGCTGCGACGCCTGCTTCTGCGCGCCGGCCAGCAGGAAGAGGGTCGTGGATTGCGACAGGTGCTTCGCCTGCTCCTGCGTCAGCCGCTGCTCGAGCAGCGCAATGGCCTGCGGTAGTTTTCGCTGCTGGATCAGAACGCGAGCCAGGTTGAGCTGCGTCACCGGGTCGTTCGGAAAGATCTGTTCGGCGCGCGCGAGCACCTTCGCAGCCCCATCCGCCTGTCCGGAGCCGAGCTCTACGGCGGCGATACGGTTCGCGATCCAGGCAAGCTCTTCCGGCTCAATCTGCGGGGTCTCCCCATACGCCTGGTTCAGGAAATCGAGCGCCCCGGCTGCGTCGCCGTACAGCACGCGCAGCTCCGCGCCGATCAGCAGGCCGGGCACGTTATTCGGACGCATGTTGAGCATCCACTGCGCCGAGGTATCGGCCTCCGGGTAGTTGCCGAGCGCGATATCCGCTTCGGCCATGTAACCGTAAACGGTCACGTCGTCCGGCACCTGCTTATTGAGCTGCCGCGCCTTTGCGAGCGCCTGGGTATAGTCATGGCGACCAAGCAGAAGGGCGACGCCCGTTTTTTGAAGCTGAAAGTCGCCGGGCGCGAGCTGCAGCCGTTTGGTCAGGGCGCGCTCAGCATCGGCAAGCGTGGCTGGGTCTGATGTTTCACGCGCACGCCGGATACAGGCCAGCGCCAGGTCGTTGTACGGCTGGGCACGTTTCGGGTCGGAAGCGATCTGCTGCTGCGCGGCAGCCATGTGCTGCTCGGCCGGGCTGGGCGATGCTGCCGAAGCCGCCGCGGGAGCAAGTTGCAGGGCAGGCGCGGCCTGCAGGGCTGCGCTGAAAAGCAAAGCGAGAACAGGAAACTTGTGCATCGGTCAACCTTAGGCAACAGCGCTTGTAGCTGAATGTAGGGCCGCATGGCTCTTCGCGAACGGCGGGTAAGCGCGATCGCGAAGAGCATGCAAGTGGTGCAGTGGCGTGGTTACTGCACAGGGCAGGTCGTGGTGCCGCCCTGGTCTTCCGGTGCTGTTGCGTTGGCGTTGCCGCTCTGCTGCGAAGGCTGCACACCGCAGCCGGCTTCAGACGCGTCGATATGGCGGCTGTCGCGGCCACTATAAGCATAGTGCACGTATGGGAAGGTTTCCTGCGTCGCGACGTCCGGTGCATTCACTCCATCACCGATCGAGCTGTTCGGGAACACGTTGAACTTGGCATTCAGGACGCCGCCCCCCACAACCCGGGCTGCGATATCTGTGACGTCATCGGTAAGACGACGGCCATTGGGGTAACCCGCCATATCGCCGGCCAGGACACCCATCCGCTTGCGCTGGTTGAGTGCTGTCGGCGGTACGCCGGTGTTGAGGCGCAGCAGATCAGCCGGCGGGCCGGCCGGTGTGCCGGGAGCGGCGATCGGCGGAGCGTAGCTCAGAAGGACCGCGAGGTCCGTCCGTGGCGGCGCGGGGATGTTGATGCCATAGACCGCATTGAGGATCCGCGCGAGCGTCGGATCACCATAGAACGGCAGGAAGATCGCGTCGTTCGACGGCTGCGCCATGCTCCAGAAATCCTTGTACCCGGTGCCGATGACGAGCTCATTGATCAATGGGTTGGCAAGGCGCTGGATCTGGTAGAAGTTGCCTTCAGCCAGGTCAGCCTGCGGCGCACGGTGGATTGTGACCTCCGGGCGTGAGGTTGTCGCCCATGAGCCGATGGTGGCCTTGGGGTCCGTGGCGGGGTGCTTCTGGCCATCGCTGGTCAGCATCGCGATCGGCACTTCAATGACGATGGTATTGACATTGAAACCCGAGAGCGAGTCCGGCGCGATGTTGGTGTGGTCGTCCGCATCCTGCGATGCGCTCAACACGCCGGCAACGCCCGAGCCGGGATTGGCGCGGAAGTTGAAGCTGTCGAAGGCCGCGCCCAGATCGATGAAGAATGGGTCGGCAACCGTACCGGCGAAGACGCGCATCCCGCCGGCGCTGTTTGCGCCGCTCAGGCTGTAGATACCCTGCTGTGCCAGTGCGTCATAGTTGGGCATCGTGCGCGGACCGACGTTGCTCGGCACCGCGTACAGCGCATTGCTGCCCTGCAGCTGGGTCGCCTTACCGTTCTTCACCATGGTTACGGTGTAGCTCTGCCGCACCCCGAGCCCGGCTGAACCGGCGCCGGTAAGCGAAGTAATGGCAGGGGGTACGACCGCCGTACCCGGGGCAACCGGTGCCGGCGAGTTAGCAGGCGCCGGCAGACCGGATCCCGCGCCCGCGGCAGAGGTAAACAGGGTAGGCGCGCGGTACTCAGTGGTAAAGCGGAACTGGAATGTGACGTTCGCAGTTGCGGTAAAGCTGTTGTCGACCTTGATCTCGTACAGAACATTGGGGTCGAATGGGAAATAATTCGGACCATTGCTCGGTTCGAGGAACGGATCGACATTCATCACGAACGTCACCCTGTCCGGATGGTCGTAACTGACGAACGAGTAAAAGTCGGTGATGTCGGCTGGATGGTCGAGCGCCGTAATAGGCGCTTCGCGGTGACTTGATGCAAAGGACGCAATCGGCGTCATCAGCATCATGCTCATCGCCAAGGCAAGCGAAGTGGAGCGTTTCAACATGGCTATCTCCCGGGAAAAACAATGACTCTTGCCACAAACCCAGGCAAACAAGTCAGGGGAGAAGCTTGCCATGTCCCGAATTTGTACGGGCTGATAATACCGTTACGGAATGAAACTGCGACATATAAAAATGAAAATCGTAAGTTTAATTTCCAACTTAATTTCTGGCTGAAAAACTGCATAACGTGCCGAGAGAACCATCGGATTCATAACTAACTAGCATTTCTTGCAAAAAGCATTACCTGCTTACGCGAAGGGGTAGTTACCACCCGTCTGGAAGTTACTTTCTGGTGAGATTTTGACAAAAACTGCTCAGTTCTCAGGCAGTAAGATGAGCTGGCAAAGAGGTCTCTAATTCTCGAAGGGAGGCTGGTCCTGCCCAGGGAATGCCCTTGTCTACCAGGACACGCAGAATCGTGCATCCGTGCTACCATCCCGCTCGTATAGGTAACGTGAGTCCCTCTCACAAGCGACGCGTCATGCCGGGGCACAAGTCAGTCAAATCGAGGGGCAATCCTCCCGATTGCATCTTCGAAAAACGGGAGTCAGCACGATGAGAATTCGGAACATCGTGCTGGCATGTCTCGCGTTCCTCGGGTTTTCGCTGGCAGCCTGGGCCGACAGCTTATCCGTTCACGGCAGGGTGGTCGATGCACACGGCGCCCCGGTCGCGGGCGCAGAGATACAGCTTGTCGAAGGCCATGCAGGCGCTCCGCACCAGGCTACGACCGATAGCGACGGCGCCTTTCAGTTCTCTGTCAGCCGGGCCGGGGTGTACCTCCTCAAGGTGGGCGCCCCCACCTTTCAGCCGCTCGCCGAGACGATCCATGTGCTGCCGCATGGCGCCGAGTACGAGCTCCAGCTCACCCCGCAGCTCACACGCAACGAGTCTGTAACCGTCACGGCAGACATTAACGATGTGGACATCATCTCGCCCGATCCGGCGGAGAAAGTCTTCGTCCGGCAGGACCTGCTCGACGCCAATCCCGGCCGCCCCGGGGCGCCGGTTTCCATCCCCGGCTATCCGATTGAAACAGCATCGAGCGGCATCAAGGCCCCGCAGTACTTTGCGCCGGGCGTAGCAGGGGACCACGGCGAGCCGGTCGCGCAGTTCATTGCCGTCGGCAGCTACCTGGTCCCTAACAACCTCTCGGCCAACGCCCACGGCAACGGGTATGCCGACCCCAACATCTTTATTCCCGAGGTGATTGAAAGCGTGCAGGTGGATGGCGGCGCATACAACGTGCGCGAGGGCAATCACTCGGTAAACCTCTCCGCCATCTACGGGCTTCGCTCGCACCTTGAGCCGTTCGTGACCCTCACGGGCGACGACAAGGACCTCGACCTGGTCACGGGTTTCAACCCGAGCACGACATCGTGGGTCGCGCTCGCGGCTTCCTACGGCAATGGGTTTCTCGAGCGGTTGGAGCATCGCCAGCAGTACAAGCTCAATGGCGAGCAGGTCTTTACCCCCGGCAAGCACCGCCTGACGCTGCTTGGCATCGGCTATTACGGCTTTTCCTACGTGCCGGGCCTGGTTCCGCTCTATCCGCGTGATGCGGGCGACCCCGGTTTCCCGAACGTGGGCGACACGATCGATCCGCGGCAGCGCGACCAGACACATACCGCGCTCGTGGCGGTGAACGATATCTGGCGATTGACGGGCAGCCAGCAGCTGGACTTCTCCGGCTTCTTCAGAACGTACAATCTTGCACTGCTCTCGGACTTCGGCCAGGGCCTGATCCGGCAAAGCGAGTTCCGCACCGTGGGCGGGGCGAGCGCGTACTACACCGACAGGTTCGCGGAGGCAGCCTCGCTGCTTGCCGGGCTCGACGTGGAGCGGGAGGCGCCGAGGCGCGATAACCTCGACCATTACAACTTCTACACGCCCGGCGACAGAAGCTATGGACCCTTCACCCCCGTGTCTGCGAATAACGTCACCATCACCCCGGTGACCCCGTATGCCGCGGTCGCCGGCGCGCCCGTCAGCTTTATTCGCTACTATGCCGGCTGGCGGCGCGACCAGATCGACTTCGACAACGAAGACCTGCTGCACCCGGCAAACTCCTTCCAAAAGTGGGTCGGCGTCAACTCCCCGAAAGCGACGCTGGCCTTCATTCCTCGCCCGGCCTGGTTTGTCCCGACGCTGTCGCTCAGCTATGGGCAGTCGTTTTTTACAGAAGACCCCAGGATCGGGACCGGAACAGGCTCAGGCACCCCCGTAGCCACCTCGCACTCCTACCAGCTGGTGGCTAACAAAACCATCCATCGCACCGACCTCAAACTGACCCTCGGCCACACCACGAGCAGCGCGGAGCTGGCCAAGATCGACGCCGATACCGGCCTGCAGCTCGATCTGGGGCCGAGCCGGCTGCTGTTCGTCACCGGCGTAGTGCGGCAGAGTTTTTCGCACGGATCGCTGCTGGCCACCTTCTCAAAGGCGGATGCGCGCGACCTGAACTCCGGCGAGCCCACGCCGGAGGCGCCGCGCACCATCGGCGACCTGCTGGGCACGGTCAACCGGCTGCCGCTGCAACTGGAGGCGCGTGGTGAGTTCGAGTATGTCGGCCGTAAGCCCCTGGGTACCGGCTGCCTGCCCAACCCCGGCGCCCAGTGCGTGGGCGTGCCGGTCCGCGAGTTTCGAGCGGCAGTGGTGCGGCCCTTCATGGACGGCCGTGTCGATGTCGGCGTCAACTTCCTGGTCGCAAGCGGATACACCGGCCAAACCACCGAGAACTTCTACCCTTCCGACCTCTCGGAGGTCGTGGGCGTGCGCATCCCCTCCTACGCCAGCCTGAACCTCACCTACCGATTCGGTTCCCATACCGCGCCCTGACGCGCAACAGCCGCGTTGCCCCGGCGAAAACCCCGCCGGCAGCGCTGCGATAAACTAGGCCTAATGGAAAAAGGAGCAGAAACCATGGCAGACGCAGTGGCGACGCCTGAAGTAATCGCGGGCACATCCGAGAACAAACAGCCTGCCCGGGGCGGCGAAAAGCCGCTCAAGCGACAGATTATCGGGTTCACCTTCTATAAGGTGCAGCCGGAGTGGCGCCGCCTGCCGCTGGCCGAGCGCGCGGCACACAAGCGGCAGTTTGCCGAGGTAGTCGCCCGCTGGAACCAGCCGAGCCGGATGCTCAACCTGTCCTACTCGACGGTCGGGCTGCGCGGCGACTGCGACATGGTCCTCTGGACCATCTGCTACACGGTCGACGACCTGAACCGGATGCGGGCGGAGCTGCTTGCGACCCCCATGGGCGGGTACCTTGAAACGCCGTACAGCTACCTGTCCATGACCAAGCGGTCCCAGTATCTGATTGACCATGAGCATGAAGGGCAGGCCGATTCCCGCGGGTTCCTGCGTCCGGGCGGCCAGAAGTACATCTTCATCTACCCGTTCTGGAAGACGCGCGCGTGGTACCTGCTGCCGCTCGAAGAGCGTCAGCGCCTGATGAACGAGCACATCCGGGTCGGCCACCTGTATCCACGCGTCAAGCTCAACACCACCTACTCCTTCGGCATCGACGACCAGGAATTCGTAGTAGCGTTCGAGACCAACTACCCAGAGGATTTTCTCGACCTGGTGCAGCAGCTGCGCGAGACCGAAGCCAGCCCCTACACGCTGCGGGACACGCCGATTTTCACCTGCATCCGCATGACTCCGGAGGACATGCTCGAGCGGCTTGGCTAAAACGTTTAGGCCGGAACGCCGTTCGCGGACAATCCACGCACGGTATACTGCCGCAGCATGTCAGAGAAGATCATCGCAGCCCTGGCCGGGTTCATCACGGCCGTCATCGGAGCCACCGGCTATCTCGGCGTCGCCTTCCTCATGGGCGCCGAGTCAGCCTGTATCCCGCTCCCGTCCGAAATCATCATGCCCTTCGCGGGCTACCAGGTCTACCTCGGCCACCTCACCCTTTGGGGCGTCGCCACCGCGGGCGCGCTCGGCTGCAACATCGGTTCCGCGGTCGCCTACTGGGTCGGCGCCTGGGGCGGCCGGCCGCTCGTCGAGCGCTTCGGCCGCTACGTCCTGCTCAGCCGCCACGACCTGGACCGCACCACCCGCTTCTTCGAGAAATACGGCTCCATCACGGTGCTCATCGGCCGCCTGCTGCCGGTCGTCCGCACCTTCATCGCGCTGCCGGCCGGGATCGCCCGCATGCCCCAGCTGCGCTTCCACATCTACACGTTCCTCGGCTCGTGGCCCTGGTGCTTCGTGCTTGCCTATATCGGCATGAAGCTCGGCCAGCACTGGGACACCGATCCCCGCTTCAAGGCCATCTTCCACCGCTTCCACCTCGGTGTGGAAGTCGTGCTGCTCGCAGGCATCGTCTGGTTCCTGTGGACACACATCCGCCGCAACCGCTCCGCAGCCGCGCCCGCGTAAAGCAATATCACAGTAGGTGTAAGGTAAAGCACCAAGTCCCGCGCAGCTTTTCCGTCAAGAAAAGCTGCATCTCGCAAATCCCGGCGCCTCACAGCAACTGTGATATGGCTTTAAATCCCATTTGCAAAAGCTCTCCCGCAGGAGAGACACTAACCTGTTTGGCGGCGAGGCCCGGCTGTATGCTTTCGCGCGGCACCCGCCCGGCACAGAACCCGCACCGAGAGGACAGGAACACACGCAATGGAAACAGGCAACACCGCAACAGATAAGCCCACGAAGCCGATCGGCAAGCTCGGCGTTATGACCGTCGGCATGGGCGCCGTCGCCACCACCCTGATTGCCGGCGTTGAGGCCGTCCGCAAAGGCCTCTCCAAGCCCATCGGCTCCACCACCCAGATGGGCCATATTCGCCTCGGCAAACGCACAGAGGACAACTCGCCCCTCATCAAGGACTTCGCCCCGCTCGCCGAGCTCGACGACATCGTCTTCACCGGCTGGGACATCTACGACGAAAATATGTACCAGGCCGCCGGCACCGCGAACGTGCTTGAGCGCCACCATCTCGAAACCATCCGGCCATTTCTTGAAGCCATCAAGCCCATGCCCGCCGTCTTTGACCAGCACTACGTCAAGCGCCTCAGCGGTACGCATGTGAAGAAGGGCCGCTCGAAGTGCGACCTCGCCCAGCAGCTCCGCTCTGATATCCAGGCCTTCTCCGCCACCGTCGATCGCGTCGTCGTCATCTGGTGCGGCTCGACCGAGATTTTCATCGAACCCACCGCTGTCCACGCCACCCTCGCCGCGTTTGAAGAAGGCCTCAACAACGACGACCCCGCCATCGCCCCGTCGCAGCTCTACGCCTATGCTGCGCTGATGGAGGGCGTCCCCTTCGCCAACGGCGCGCCGAACCTCACGGTCGACCTGCCCTGCATGGTCGAGCTCGCGAAGAAGACCAAAACGCCTATCTGCGGCAAGGACTTCAAGACCGGCCAGACCTTCCTCAAGACCGTGCTGGCGCCCGCGTTTAAGGCCCGCATGCTCGGCGTGGCCGGCTGGTACTCGACCAACATTCTGGGCAACCGCGACGGCGAGGTCCTCGACGACCCCGAGTCCTTCAAAACCAAGGAAGAGTCGAAGCTCGGCGCCCTCGAACACATCCTCCAGCCCGAGCTCTATCCCGACCTGTACGCGGATATGTACCACAAAGTCCGCATCAACTATTACCCTCCGCGCGGCGATAACAAGGAGGGCTGGGACAACATCGACATCTTCGGCTGGCTCGGCTACCCGATGCAGATCAAGGTCGATTTCCTGTGCCGCGACTCCATCCTCGCCGCCCCCCTCGCGCTTGATCTCATCCTCTTCATGGACCTCGCCAAGCGCACCCCGCAGCTCGCCGCCAGCGGCATCCAGGAGTGGCTCAGCTTCTACTTCAAGGCCCCCCAGACCGCCGACGGCCTCTACCCCGAGCACGACCTCTTCATCCAGCTCATGAAGCTCAAAAACACCCTCCGCCACATCATGGGCGAAGAGCTCATCACCCATCTCGGGCTCGAGTACTACGAGTAACGCTCGGCCCGTTTCCACAAAAAAGCGGCGCGCCCCAGGGCTCGCCGCTTTCTCATTTTCAAGAGGTGCCCGTGCACAGCATCCTTCGAATCGTCGCTCTCGCGCCGCTTCTCGCCCTTCCCTCGGCGGCGCCCGCGCAGCAGACCGCGCAGCAGATCATCGCGAAAATAACCGCCGCCAACGGCGCCGCGCCCGTTCCCAACACGGTCGACACCATCAAAGCCGGCGACCCGTCCACGCCAGTCACCGGCGTCGCCACTACCTTCATGGACACGATGGATGTCCTGCGCCAAGCCGTCGCGCACGGCGACAACTTCGTCGTTACTCACGAGCCGACGTTCTACAACCACCCCGACGACCTCGCCGCCCTGCCGAACGACCCGGTCGTCGCCGAAAAGCTCAAGTACATCGCCGACAATCACCTGGTCGTCTGGCGCTTTCACGACGGCTGGCACCGACACATCCCTGACGGCATCCTCACCGGAATGGTCCGGCAACTCGGCCTCGCCTCCGCGCAAACCGGCGGCCCTGACTCGCACCTGTTTACGCTTCCGCAGCCCATGACGGTCGAAGCCATCGCCGCCATGCTTGAAAAGAAGACCGACGCCGTGGCCGTCCGCATCGTCGGCGACCCGAGCATGCGGGCGACGAAACTGGGCCTGCTCCCCGGCGCATCCGGCCTCCAGAAGCAGGTGCAGTTCCTCAATCGGCCCGATGTGCAGGTCCTCATCATCGGCGAAGCCACCGAATGGGAAGCCATTCCGTATGCTCGTGACACAGCCGCCCAGGGCCGAGGCAAGGCCCTCATCCTGCTCGGCCACAACGCGTCCGAGGAAGCCGGCATGCAGTACTGCGCCGAATGGCTCCACGGTGTGCTGCCCGGCATGCACATCGATTACCTGCCCGCCGGCGAAGCCTTCTCCGCCGTCATCACGCGCCAGTCAGCCAGGTAGCCCGCCTCCCGGCGATCAGTGCCCCAGGAACCCGCCGAGCGACTTCTTCAACTGGTCGCCCGGGTTCTTGGTCGTCGGGGCATTCCCCTGTTTGCCCGGCATTGCTTGCTGCAGGGCGCCCGCGCCGATCCCGCCCACCAGCCCCTTGAGGTTCGGTGCGAACGTCGGATTGCTCGTGGTGCCGCCAATCTGCACCGGAATCCCCCGGCTCAGCAGTGCGCTGCCAATCCCACCGGCGCCCCCCAGCGCCTTGCCCGCGCCACCCGGGATTAACCCTCCCAGGCCACCGGCCAGCCCGCCCAGGCCGCCACTGCTCTGGCCGGCCGCCGGCGCTGCATGGCCGCCGCCGCTCAAACCCGTCAGCTTCAGCAGCATGGCGTAGTCCAGCGCGCCGCTCTCACTTACCGTGCCGTTACCCGTCGCGGTTCCGATGCCTGTCACCTCCAGGTTCACCTTGTCAGTCCGGATGTTCCCGCCGGCCTCGCGCAGATCCATGCTCAGCAGGCGTACCGGTGTTCCATTCCCCGTGGCCGCGCCAATCTTCCCCCCGGTCAGCTGTTGCAGCGGTCCCAGCTTCGCCCCCAGGTTAAACCCGGCCAGCTCCGTATTATCCAGCCGCACCGGCCCGGCAATGGTCGGGGCCGCCGTTGAGCCGGTCACCGCCAGGGAGGTGGTCAGCGTACCCCCGCGCAGCTGCGAGCCCTGCGGCAGACGCACCCCGATCGCCGGCAGAAACGCCTCGATCGCGTCGATCGAAAGCCCGTTGCCCACCACCTTCAGGTTCACCGCCGTGCTCGGCCCGGTCGACTCGAAAGTCCCCGCGATGTTCAGCGCCACCGCGCCCACTGAGACGACCGCGTGCTGAATCACACCGTTGTTCGCCTGCTCGTTCTTGGTCACCGCGAACTGCACATCCAGCGGCTTAGGCGAGGGGCTTGCATTGCGCGCCAGCTTGATCCCATCCACCTGCGCCTTGCCGTTCGCCTGCAGCGTCTGCCCGTTCGACTGCACCTGAGCCTGCAGGTCCATTACGCCATTGATCCCGGCATCGGGCGGCAGTATGCCGGCCGTGCCCAGCTGGATCCGCTTGAGCGCTACCTGCGCATCCAGCGGAGTCGCCGCGTTGTTCGCCTGGTTGAATGGCCCGGCCTTCCCATTGGCGGAAAGGCTGCCGCCGCCCGGCAGCTGCGCGCTCAGGGTGAAGGGTGACGACGTGGTCGGCGTCAGGTTGCTCAGCTTCGCGGAAATCTGCTGGTACACCACCGGCGCGCCCGCTTTGCCCGGCGTCGTCAGCGTCACCGATCCATTGCTGATCTCCCCGTCATCCACCGACAGGTTCTCCAGAAAAGTCGACTTCTTCGCCGGCTGTGCCGTAGGCTGCTTCGGCTTCGCTGTCTGCACCAGCGTCATGTGCGGGCTGCCCACCAGCACCTTGGCCACGTGCAGCTGCTCGCCTGTCCACGCCGCATCCACGGTAATGCTGTCCACCAGCCCTGAGATCCCGGCCGATGCATCCACCAGCCCGGCCGCCAGCGGGTCAATGTGCTTCGCCTCCATGTGCACCGTAAACGGCGTGTTTGACGAGTCGCGCTCGTTGATCGGCCCCGCCGTACCCTTCGCGGTAATGGTACCCTCGCCGGGCAGGTGGGCCGACAGTTCAAACGGAAACGCCTTCGCCGAGCCGAAGTCCTTGATGTCGAGACTCACCTGCTGATAATTGCGCTCCTGCGCCGCCGCCCCGCCATTGCCCTGGTCGCCAACCGTAATGCTTCCGTTCGTAATTTCGATATGACCGGCCGTCAAACCACCGAGCGGCCCGTTCGAGTTCGCCGGCGCAGCAGCCGGCTTGTTCGCCGTGCTCCCGATAGTCGAGTAGTTCCACGTACCGCTCGCCCCGCGCAACAGGTCTACCTTGGGCGAGTCCAGGGCGAAGCCCTTGATGCGGACCTCGCGGTGCAGCAGCAGCGGAAACAGCTCCACCCGAATCTTCACGCTGTCCGCCTGCAGAAACGGCTGCGTGCTGAACCGCGGGTCGTCGGCGATCGTGACGTTCTGCGCCACCAGGCCGCCCGACCACACCGACAGGTTCAGCTTGCTCATCGACACTTTGCGCCCAAGCGACTGCGTCAGGTTCGCTTCAATACGGTTGCGAAAACTGTCCGCGTTCAGGAACAGCGGCAGGGCAAGCCCCGCGATCACAACCAGAACGATTACAGCGACGATAGAGACCAGCACAATCCGGGTGAGCTTTGACATGGTTCTTCCTTCCAGGTGGCCCCGACGGGCTCTTCAGCCGCTGAGATGCACAATCCCCAAAAAGCGGGTGCCCCAAATCTCGCTTCCGATATGTGGAGCACCACCGGGCCATCCTTCAGTAGTGAAACCGGTATCGCACCTCTCCGTAAATCTGCCGCGGATCGTTGTAATGGAACCCGCCGAACGTCAGGCTGTTGTCCAGCAACACCCTCCGGTTCGCCACATTCACCGCGCTCACAGACACGGTCGTCCTCTCCCCGACAGTTTTCCCGACCGAGAGATCGAACGTCGTATGCTGCGGCAGATAATCCCCCGGGTACTCCGCATTCGGCGAGCCGTTCGTAAACCCCGAGCCATAATAGACGTTGCCCGATGCATAGGCACGCCACGGCAGCGCCGTGTCATAGCCCACGTTCAGCGTGTTGCGCTGGTCATGGTCCACCGGTGTGTAGCCCGGCTCCACGTCGCACTCAGGCGACGTCACCGGGAAACACACCAGGCCGCCCGTGATCGCGCCCCGCTGCCGCGCGAGCTGGTTCGAGTACGCCAGGTGCGCGCGCCCACCCTCCCACAGCGCCGGCGAGCGCAGCGTCAACTCCCACGCCTGTACCAGCGCGCCGTCGATCGTGACCGGGTAGTAGATGCTCGACTCGCCTACATTCGAGTGATCCAGAAAGTTGTTCGCCCGCGTTTGAAACGTGTCCGCATCCAGCAGCCAGCCCTTCCACGGGATCTGCACCCCGAACTGGTGCTCCTCATCCCGCTCGCCGTACAGCGGCGCAAACGCCGTATTCTGGCTGTTCGCGTAGTTCACAATCGGCCCGGAAGCCGTCAGCAGCGGCGGCGGCTGGTAAAACCGCCCATAAAACGCGCGAAACACCCAGTGCAGCTTCGGCACCTCGACCGCCACGCCGAACCGCGGATCCGCCGCGTTCTCATTGACCGGTCCCCGGAACTGCGCCCCCCGCAGCCCCGCAATCAGCGTCAGCCACGGCGCCGCCTTGTAGTTGTCCGAGACAAACTCCTCCACCACGCCGCCCGCAGCCGCATCGCCGATCGAGAAGTTCGCAAAGCTCCCATCGTTGAACACCGACCCGAACGTATCGCTGTCATGCTGCCCAAAGCTGTATACCCCGGCCTGCAGAGAGTTGCGCGCAACCTCACCCGTCACCGAAGCCTGTAGCCCTGCGTAGTGCGAGGCCCTGTCCGACGTCGTCGCCACTGGAGTATCCGTGGCCTTCGGCTCGTAATCGGCGCTGTTGTAGTGGTAAAACGGCGAAACCTGCAGCAGTGTCGACGGGCTGAAGCTGTGCGCCCACGTAAACGCCACCAGCCCGTCCGTCTCATGCTGTGCATCCCGCAGCCCGCTCGAGTCGTACTCCTGGTTTTCCACGCTGCCGGAGTCCGGGTCGTACGGTATCTCAAAAAAATCCGTCCGCAGCTGCGTCACCAGTCGCAGCTGGTCCTTCGGCGTGCGGTTGTAAATCAGCGATCCCAGCCCGCCATACCCATTCGCCGCATCGTGTACCGTCACTCCCGTCGGCGGCGACAATCCGTAATCGCTGCGGTTACCGTTCAGGCTCGCGTAGTACGCGAAGCGCTCCGTGTGGCTCCCCACGCTCACCTGGTCGTTCGTCTCGAAAAAGCTGCCCAGGCTCAGCACCGCCTCGCCTTCCCGCGTGCCGTCGAACCCGCTCTTCGGCACCACGTTGAACGCGCCGTACGTCCGGTCGCCCACGTCCGCCGTGTAGCTCCCGCGCTGCACCTCAAGGTAGTCAATGTCTTTCGGATCGATCTGCGCCCCAAGGTTGCTCGCGATATTCGTGTTCGGGATCTCCACGCCGTCGATCAGCCAGCTCACCTGGTGGCCGCCGCGCATGTGCAGCATGTCGTGCGTGATGTATGCGCCCGGCACAAAATCCGTGATCATTGCCAGGCTGCTCGTACGGTCCGCCCCCGGCGTCCGCTCGATCTGCCTGCGATCCACCAGCGTCGTCGGGGTCACCGAGTTCACATTGGCCCGCCCCAGCTCCGTGCTCGTCGTCACCGACTGCTTCACCGTAGCGACACGCAGCTGCAGGTGCAGCACCGGAGACGTATCCGACGCCAGCGTAAACGTCTCCCGCACATCCTCGAACCCGCCCTGCGCCGCTGTCACGCTGTACTCACCCAGCGTCACAGCCGAAAACTGAAACGCCCCATTCGCATCGGTACGCGCTGTTACCAGGAAGTCCGAGTGCAGCGCGCGCAGCGTAATCTCCACGCCCGCAACAGGCCTGTGCTGCGCGTCATGAACAACACCCTGCACCCGCCCGAACACCGAGCCATACCCGTGCAGGCACGAAAAAACCACTAAAACGACACACCAAAAACATCGACGCATACCAGGAATCTCCATCTGCCACAACATCAGTGGCAGATAAGTCTGTTCGCTGAACAGCAGGCCGCTGCGCCGGCGTCACCGGCAAAGCATCGCGACCTCAAAAATGAGTGGGGTTATGCGAACAGAACAGGAGGGCCGCGCTTCTGGCGCGATCGGTCGAACGAAATACGGCGCAGGCATTCCGCCCGTGCCGCCGCCGAGGGCTCACCGACAAGCCCCGCCAGCAAAGTCGAAGCCTTACCCGAAGCGGAGTGGTCCAGGTGCAATACCCCGAACCCGTGCGGACAGTACGGGCACGGCGTAAACGGCGCATACACACTGCGCCCCCTGCCCTCCGCCTGCGTTGCCATGGCCATCGACATCGCGCAGTGGTGAGCCCCGTTCCTGCGGCAGCATGCCGGCAGGCTTGCCTCATCGCCCGCTGCGCTTGCAAGCAGCGGCGTGAACAGCGGGAGCAGAAACACCATGCTCAACAGGATGGAAAAAATCTTTCGCAAAAGTCACGCCGGAGAATCGAACGACTTCATCATCGCACACCCCGCACCGGCATCCTATCGACCCGAGGAGACCAACATCAGCCCATGAGCGACGAACCCGATTGGACCACCGGCAACCCCATCGCCACCTTCAATACCTGGCTGCACGAAGCGGAAACCTCCGAGCCCAACGACCCCAATGCCGCCGCCCTAGCCACCTGCAGCGCCACAGGCGAGCCCAGCGTCCGTATGGTCCTGGTCAAGCGCGTCGACGAGCGCGGCTTCTGCTTCTTTTCAAACGCCGAAAGTCGCAAAGGCAACGACCTCGCTACCAACCCGCGCGCCGCCCTCTGCTTTCACTGGAAGTCCCTGCGCCGCCAGGTCCGCGTCGCCGGCGCCGTCACCCAGCTCGAAGCAGACGAAGTCGACGAGTACTTCCACAGCCGCTCGCGCCGCAGCCAGATCGGCGCCGCCGTATCGTCCCAAAGCCGCCCGCTCACCAGCCGCGCCATCCTCGAGCAGGAAGTCCGCAACTTCGAAGCCGAACACCCCGACGAAATCCCCCGCCCCGGCTACTGGCGCGGCTACCGCATCCAGCCGTCCCAAATCGAACTCTGGCAAGACGGCCCCGACCGTCTCCACGACCGCTTCCTCTTTACCCAACATGGCAGCGCCTGGCAGCCCACAAGACTCTACCCATAAGCAAAGAAGTCCCCCTTAAAAAACAGGGGGACTTCTTTGCTTATGAAAACCGCCTGCGCGGCTGGCGGCCACTTCGTGGCGGGTGCTCGTCTTAGCAGTGCAGACGATCGCGGTACTCGCGTTGCTCAGGGCGTTTATCCCCGAGCAACGCGAGGGCCACAGCAGCCCATACTCATCACCTCAACAAAGACACGCCACGAAGTGGCCGCCTCCCGCGCAGGGGGTCTCGCCTTGCACGAAACAGAAATACCCCCGTCTCGCTCTTGAGACGGAGGTATTTCTGTTTCGTATCAAGCCAGGTCAGCCCACAGTTTGATGCCGCCCAGCAGGCCGTCCTGGTTTGACACCAGGCTTACGTGGTCGGGCAGGGTAAAGTCCACCAGCTTGGCATTGCCGCCGCCGATATATAGCGTGTCCCAGTTGAACGTGTGCGCTGTCTGTTCGATCGCCTTCCGCAGCAGCTTGTTCCACTTCTTGTGGCCAATCTCTTTCAGTCCCTGCCGCCCCAGGTAGTCCTCGTAGGTCTTGCCTTTGCGGAAGGGGTGGTGCCCCAGCTCGAGCCCCGGGCACAGGTGCCCGCGTGTAAACAGGGCCGATCCCATCCCGGTTCCCAGCGTAATCACCAGTTCCACGCCCTCGCCCTTGATTGCGCCGAACCCCTGCACGGCCGCATCGTTCGCCACGCGCACCGGCTTGCCCCAGCGCTTTTCAAGCTCGCCCTGCATGTTGAAGCCGATCCACTCCGGGTGCAGGTTTGCCGCGGTCAGGGTGCGCCCGCTCTTGATCACACCCGGGAACCCGACGGAAACGCGGTCGAACGGCGGAATCTGCTTCTTCAGCTTTTCCAGGTCGTCCAGCACGCGCGCCGGGGTCGGCTTCAGCGGAGTCTCCGTGCGCACCCGCTCGGTCATCGGCTTCGCATCGTTGTCGAGCGCCATCATTTTCAGCCCGGTCCCGCCAATATCGATGGCCAGGGTGACAGGGTGGGTGGGTGCTGCCTGGGAGGTGGTGCCGGGTTGTGCTTCCGCCATGAAGTCCATACGGGTATCAGTGTAGATGGTGGAAGCTCCCATGCGCCGCGTCGTCATCGGCAAATACTTACCCGGCCAACCGTCGCCGGTACTCATTCCGCTTTGCCCGGGCAAAACTAGCGCGCCGGGTTGCCCGCGCAGGGTTCATACTAGGGGTGAGAGGCCGAATTCGCCGTCCCTCTCCTTTTGTTGAGGTACCCCTTATGACGCCACGCCCTCTTCCCCTGGCTGCCGCTTTTCTGCTCGCCGTCACGGTCTCCGCAGGCGCACAGAACGCGCCGCAGAGTACGCCCCAGACCCCATCGCAGGCCCCTGCTCCAACCGGCACCTCGACGCCCACCACTGTGCCCACGGTACCCGACACGAAAGCCCCCGATAAGCCAGGGAAGACCGATAAAAACGCCAAGCCGCCCGCCAAGGTGGACGAGAACAAACCGGTCCCGCTCGAAGCCCAGGTCGGCCCGGACGGCGTCGTCAAGGGCGTCAAGCCGGGCAGCGACTACGACGTCAACGCGGTCGGCAATCGCAACATCGGCGGCCGCGGCCTCGGCAACTGGTACTCCACCAATACTGAGATCGGCATGGGCAAGCAGTACTCGATGGAGCTCGAAAAGAGCACCAAGTTCATCAACGATCCCGTTGTAACCGAGTACGTGAACCGCATCGCGCAGAACATCGTCAAAAACTCCGACGCGCGCGTTCCCTTCACCGTCAAAGTCATCGACTCCGACGAAGTCAATGCCATGGCCCTGCCCGGCGGCTTCTTTTACGTCAACTCCGGTCTTATCCTCAACGCCGATACTGAGGCCGAGGTTGCCGGCGTGATGGCGCATGAGATCGCGCACGTCGCCGCCCACCATGCGATGCGCGAGCAGACCCGCATGAACTACGCCCAGATCGGCACTGTACCGCTGATCTTCGTCGGCGGCGGCCTCGGCTACGGCCTGTACGAGGCGGCAAACATCGGCATTCCGCTTACCTTCCTGCAGTTCTCCCGCGACTTCGAGGCGCAGGCCGACTTCCTCGGCACCCAGTACCTTTACCGCGCCGGTTACGACCCGCAGGCGCTCGTCAACTTCTTTGAAAAGATTGAAAATCTGGAAAAGAAGAAGCCCGGCCTCGTCGCCAAGGCGTTTGAAACCCACCCCGCCACTGGCGACCGCATCGGCCAGACCCAGGAGGAGATTGCCACCCTGCTCCCCCCGCGGAACGAATACCTGGAGACCACGTCCGAGTTCAACGATGTCAAAGCCCGCCTCGCCCGCATCTCGAACAAGCGCAGGCTCCTGGACAAAAACAACACCGGGAAGCCGACACTCCGCAAAACCGGGGCCCAGACGCCCAGCACCACGGACCCCAATGCCGACCCGAACGATCGCCCCACGCTGCACAAACGCGACGACAGCAGCAGCAACTAAAAATCGCTCGCCCCGAGCAACGCGAGGATCACAACAGCCCGCACCCGACACCTCAACGAGCACACGCCCCGAAGGGGCCGCCAGCCGCGCAGGCGGTCTTAAATAGAGATAAGCTTGGCCCGTAAAAACGGGCCAGGCTTATCGCCGGGGTCGGCTCACCATGCGCAGAATCACCACGAGCACCAGCCCCACGATCAGTATTCTCAGCATTTGCGGCACTTCGCCAGGATCGCCGTCTGCAATCGATCGCGCAGCGTATCCGGCAGGTCGTACAGCACGTTTGAGCGGTAGACCTCGATCGTCTTTCGGGTTGTGCTCACGGTAATGGTGCAGTGTTCGCAGGTCACAAGGTGCGCTTCCAGCGCATTTCGCAGCGTTAGGTCAATCGAGCCATCGAGCAGGTCATCCAGGTGTACCAGAAACTCAGAGCAGATCACTTTGCGCCACCATCCCCATTCTTCCTGCCGAAGTACCGGTTGAGCCGCTCGCGCAGCTGCAGGCGGGCCCGCAGCAATCTCGACTTCACGGCTGGAACGCTCAGCCCCAGTGTCTCCGCCGTCTCTTCTGTCGACAGCCCTTCCACATCCCGCAACACAAACACGACTCGGAAGCCCGGCGGCAACCCGTTCACCGTCTTCTTCAGGATCTCCGCCAGCTCGCTCTGCCCGTACTGCTGCTCCGGGCTCGGTCCCCAGTCCGCCAGCTCCCGGGGCATCGAGCCTTCTTCTGTCTCGACATCCTCGTCAATCGACACCATGCGCCCCGTGCGCCGCTTCCGCAGCCGCATCAGGCTTTCATTCACCGCGATCCGCACCAGCCAGGTGTAAAACTTTGAGTTTCCCTGGAACTGGTTCAGCTTTTCGTAAGCCTTCAGAAACGCATCCTGCACCACATCTTCCGCGTCTTCGCGGTTTTGCGTAATGTGCTGCGCGATTCGGAACACCTGCCGGTCATACTGCTTCACCAGAGTTTCGAACGCCTGAACGTCACCGCCCTTGGCCAGGTTCACCAGGCGTACGTCAGGATGCTCTTCCAGGGGCACCGCACCGTTCAGCAGCCCTGCGCCTGCAGTAGCTACCGGTGGAGCATTCCCGTGTCGGCCGTCTTCCGGCTCTTGTCTCTCTAATTGGATGGGTGGCATCGTGGGGGGTTTCAGCTTTTCGCACCTTTCCTTCAGTCGGATGCCGCCGCCGTCTACCCTAGCGTCAACACCCTGCTCACCTTCGATGCTACTACCCGCGCCGCAAAGGCCCGGAGTCAACCCAAGGGAATGCCCGGGTATTTCAGCAGGCGCGGAAACTGCCTCAATCCAGAGAGCACGGAAAACGATCTAATCCTCCTGTTCATGGCTTCCCATGGCCTCACGAATATCTTCAACATCCGCAAGGTCCCGAGCCCGGCCGGCCGCCAGCTTTGACACGATCAGATCGTCCCATCCTATGAAAAATGCAGTGCTGCCGCTTTGACTGTCGATCAACCGTTCGACCCGCCTTTCCCATGCCTCAGCGAATCCACGCCATCGATTGCCGGCAGGATATCCACCGCAACCGGCTCAAGCCCAAAGCGCAGGAAGCTGCGAGGATCAGCAAGATCTTCCATGCTTATATTCTCAAGCGGTGCGCCAAAACTCGAAAGCGCCGCATACGTTGCTCTCGCATTCGCGGGGTCTGCTTGGATAAAGAGATCAAGGTCTTTGGTGGCTCGTGGCTGAGAATGAAACGACACGGCGTAGCCGCCAACGATCAAGTATTTAACGCTGTGGGCGTGGAAGACGGACAACAGGTCCTTGAAGTCTTGGTACATCCGGAGCCATCCCCTTTAACGCATAAGCAGCAAGTGTGATCTCAGCTACGGCGTCCATCCGCTCATGCGCAGGACGGCTCTGCCAGTACCGGTACTCCTCAGCCTTCATTTCCTTGTGACTGGCAAATTTGCGGATTATCTTCTCCAATGCATACTCCATTCCAGCGGGTGTTCGCGAGCATCTGAGCTCACCAGGCGCCAGCCCGCTGAACAACTCTCCCTCACCCACATTACCCTTCCCGGTACAAAGGTGTCGTCTTGCGCGGCTTTCCCCCGCCATCTCCACGCGCACTCGCTTACTCTGATACGCAGAGGACCAGCCATCATCGTGAGCCGCACTCCCCAATTCAGACCCATGCGCCGCGCCGCCGCGCTGCTCCTGTTCGCCTCGTCGATCCTGAGCCCCCTCACCCTGCTCGCCGCACAGCACGCAACAGCGAAGCACCACGCCACGCACAAGCCCGCGGCAAAAAGCACCCATACTGCCCACGGCCATGCTGTCCCGCTGCACGCGGCCCATGGCTATGCCGTCGCCCGGCACGCCTCTGCGCGGTACACGCGCGACCGCCACGGCCGCATCCATCGCGTCGTCATTGTCAAGCGCCGCGGCCGCCACCGCGCCCTCTCCTCCCGGCAGCTCGCGAAAACCGCCCAGCTCCAGCACGCCTTTATCGCCTCCACCCAGCTCCGCCCCATGGCCCAGCAGCTCGGCAACTATCGCAGCTCCGCTGCCTACGCGGGGGTCGAGGCCTACGCGCACTCCCACACCGGCGCCGCCGCGGCGGCCGCGTACCTCGCGCTCGGCCACGCCTACCTGCTCGATCGTCGCTTCCCTGACGCGCTCACTGCGCTCTCCTACGCCAACGCCCAGGGCAACACGCTCGACGACTACGCCGACTACTTCTCCGCCCAGGCCGATCTCCAGTCCAGGCTGCTGCCCTCGGCTAACCTCATCCTGACCACCTTTGCGACGAAGTACCCCGACAGCATCTTCACCCCGCAGATCCCGGTGCTCGAGGCCAATCTGCAGCTGCAGCAGAACCAGCCCGCGCAGGCGCTCGCCACCCTCCGCGCCCACGCAGCCGAGCCGCTCGCCGCCAAGCCCGACTACCAGCTCGCCCTCTCGAAAGCCGAGCAGCAGACCGGCGCGACCGCCGATGCGCTCGCCCTCGAGCGCCGCCTGCTCTCCGAGCACCCCCTCAGCCCCGAAGCCTCCACCGTCCAGCAGCAGCTGCAGTCCTCCGGCCAGTGGCTCGCCCTGCCCGCCGCCGAGCGCCGCCGGCACGCCGACGCGCTGCTCTCGGGGGGCCGCTTCAACGAGGCCGCCATCGAGTTCCGCACCCTCGCCGCCGACCCGTCCATGACCCAGTCCGACCGCAACGGACTCCTGCTCTCCGCGGCTACCTGCGACCTCAAACTCAAGCGCCTCTCCGCCGCCTCGCTCTCCGGCATCCCCGACTCGCCCGACGACAACGGCGCCCACCGCCTTTACCTGCTGATGGAGATCGCCCGATCCGCTACCGACCTTTCCACCCAGCAGGACCTCGTCAACCAGCTCCGCACCCGCTTCCCGAACAGCGACTGGTTCGCCGAGGCCCTGTTCTCAAGCGCCAACCTCTACATGCTGCGCCGCGATTATCCAACCGCCGTTCCTTACTACGCTGAGCTCGCGCGCCGCTTTCCCAACTCCAAGGATGCTGACAACGCTCACTGGCGCGCCGCGTGGCTCAGCTATCGCGCGCGCAACTACCCCGAGGCCGAGCGCCTGATCGATGAGCAGCTGACGCAGTACCGCGACGGCAAGAACATCCCCGCCGCCCTGTACTGGCGAGGCCGGCTGTACCTCGACCAGCAGCACGACCCCGCCACGGCCGCCGCCTACTTTACCACGCTGACCCGCGTGTACCAGCACTACTACTACGCCGCTATCGCGCAGCAGCGCCTCGAGTCCATCGGCAGTTCCGTAACGCCGGCGTCCGTCCCCATGCTCGACGCCATGCAGCCCGAGCAGATCCCCCAGCTCACCGAAGATGTCCCTCAAAACGATCCGCACCTCGCCAAGGCGAGCCTGCTGGCCAATGCCGGGCTCAATGACTACCTCGCGCCGGAAATCCATGCCGCCGAGGGCTCCGACGAGTGGGGCTCGCTCGCCGAAGCGAAGCTTTACGCCAGCTACGGCGAAGCCTACCGCGCCATGCGCTCGCTCAAGCGCGCCATCCCCTTCTACACCTCGGCCCCGATCGACGAGCTGCCCCTCGACTACTGGCGCATCCTCTTCCCGCAAAACTACTGGCCGATCATCCAGCGAGAAGCCGCCGCTAACGGCCTCGATCCCTACATGGTCGCTTCGCTCATCCGGCAGGAATCCGAATTCAACCCCCGCGTCATCTCCTACGCCAATGCCTACGGCCTGATGCAGATCGAGCCCTCGACGGGCCGCGACATGGCACGCAAAACCGGTATGAGCAGTCACCTTGACCCCAATGCGCTGCTCGACCCCGAGATCAATATCAAACTCGGCTGCGTCTATCTCAAGCAGACCCTCGACCGCTACAACGGCCAGCAGGAGTACACATTCGCCTCCTACAACGCCGGCGAGTCCCGCGTCGACGACTGGAAAGCCAACAACGACTACACGGGAATCGATGAGTGGGTGGAATCCATCCCCTTTACCCAGACGCGCGATTATGTCCAGGCGCTCATACGCAACGAGCAGATCTACCGCGAGCTCGACCACGCCGCCAAGACCCGCGCACAGATCGACGCCGCCACCAGCACCGCATCAGCCCAGTAGCCGTAAGCCCCGAGCAACGCGAGGGCCACAACGCCCCGCACCGCAAGCATCAACGAGAACATGCCACGAAGAGGCCGCCAGCCAATAGGGCTCCGCCCCAGCGTAGGCGGTCTTGCCTCTACTCCGCCGGTGCGCCCTTCCCCCGGCACCCGCAGGAGCCGCGCAGCACCAGTCTGCTCGCCACCACCACCGGCTCCACCGCCTTGCGGCGTGTTCCTGCCCCGGCCGCGCCGTTTTCCAGCCGTGCATACAGCAGTTCCGCCGCCTTGCGCCCTACCTCGCCGACCGGCTGCTGCACCACGCTGACCGAGGGCCGCAGCGTGCTGGCCAGCGTAAAATCGTCAAAGCCCAGCAGCGCCACCTTTGCCGGCATCGCGATCCGCAATCGCTGCAGTAGCTGAAACGTCGCAATCGTCGTGCTGTTCTTCAGCGTAAAGATCGCCTCGGGCGCGGCAGGCCCGCTCAGATGCTTCGTCAGCACCGGCTCCCCGTCCTCCAGGTCTCCGTTGAACGATGTATCGACCCGCGCCGTCAGACCCGCGCTCTTCATCGCGTCACGGTAGCCGCGCAGCCGCTCCTGGATCGTGTACAGGTTGGTCTCGCCGCCGAAGCACAGTATCCTTTTGTAGCCGTGCTCAACCAGGTGCAGCGTCGCTTTGCGCGCGCCTTCGTAATTATCCGTCAGCACGCTCGCGTGCCCCGACATCGGCCGGTCGAACGTCACGATCGGCACCCCGCTCTGCCGGATAAACGCCTGGAAACGCTTCCCACCGGCATCCGACGGCACAATCAGCAGTCCGTCCGGACGATGCCGCATCAGCACCGCCAGCTTCTCCAGCTCCACCCTGGGATCGTTGTTGCTCACCGCGAAGATCAGCAGCGAGTCATGCCGCCGCGCCACCTCTTCGGCAGCCTCCGCGCAGCTTGAAAAGAAGGAGTCCGCGATGCTCGGCACCAGCAGCCCCACCGTCTTGGTGCGGCCGCCCTTCAGGATGCGTGCTGCGTGGTTCGGCTGGTAGCCCAGCTGACGCACCGCGGCCTGCACCCTTTTCATCGTGGCCGCGCTTACGTTCTCGCCGCCGTTGATAACGCGCGAAGCAGTCGCCAGCCCAACACCTGCTGCATGGGCGACATCGGACAGTGTCGATTGGGAGCCGCTCTTCATGGTCGCCGGTTGCGCCGCCTCGGGTTGATCTCGAAAAAGAAGCCTACGCTGCTACTCTTCTTTGCACAATCCCTCTTCCGTCCATTTTTAGCACGGGCAGGAAAAACCGGCGCCTGTGGTCCTGCTCCCCCGCACCGGAAATGTCACCGCAAAAATGCGCTCAGTGCTGCTCCACCCCTTGACAGTGTTTTTGCGCGGTTCATAGAATGGCACGGTTGGAAACGCTACCAGTTTCACTGCTCCATCTGGCACGTTCAATTTGCCTGGCGCACACACACCTCGAAGAAGCAGGCCCGCACCAAACGCGGCGATCTGTCTCAAGCAGGGCTCCAGGGCTCCTTTGGCCATTGCTGACGCGGCAAGCCTCTCTGCGGAACACGCGCAGCCTGCTCTGCCATCTTTCCCCAGCCTGCGCGGCCTTCGCGCCGGCCCTCACCGTGCTCGTCCCTGCTCTCGGGGACCCCGGAGATGTTCATGCGGACCATCCTGAAAAAATCTTTTAGCTCTCCCGTATCCCCGGCCATCCTGCTCTTCCGCCGGCATCGCCTCCCGCTGCTCGCACCGCTCGTCCCGTGCCTGCTGTTCGCCGCCCCCATGGCGTACGCGCAGTCTGACTCGTCCTCGCTCTCAGGCACCATCACCGACGCCAGCGGCGCGCTCGTGCCCAACGCGAAGGTCACCGCGCACAACGATGCCACCGGGCAGGACCGCAGCGTCGTCACCAGCCAGTCCGGCGCCTACACCATCCCCAACCTGCCGACCGGCATTTACACCATCAAGGTGGAAGCGAAGGGATTCAGCACCGCCGTCCAGCAGAACACGCACGTCGACCCCAATATCGGCGCACGCTACGACACCCAGCTCAAGACCGGTGAGGCCAGCACATCCGTCACCGTGCAGGCCAACGCCAATGCCCTACAGACTGAGTCCGCCTCCGTCGGCCAGCTCGTCACCCACGACCAGGTCAAGAGCATCCAGCTTAACGGCCGCAACCCGCAGTACCTCGCGCAGCTCGAGCCCGGCGTCATGCGCAATGCCTCCATCTCCAACTTCAACTTCGCACCTGACAACAGCTTCCATATTGACGGGGCCCGTGCCCAGGACACCCTGACCACCCTCGACGGCGCGCCCCAGGTCCGTACCCGCGGCTCCACATACTCAATCGGTGTCGCCGACGTCGACGCCACCTCGCAGATCCAGATCCTCAGCACCGACTATCCCGCCGAGTACGGACGCTCCGACTCCGGGCTCATCCGCATGGTGCCCAAAAGCGGCAGCGACCACTTCCACGGCGCCGCATACGAATACCTTCGCAACTCCTTCCTCAACGCCAACGACTGGATTCGCAACCAGAACGCGGACCCCACCATCAGCGGCCATCCCTCCCCGTTCCGCTTTAACCAGTTCGGCTGGAACCTGAACGGGCCCGTCTACATCCCCGGCCACTTCAACGCCAGCCGGCAGAAGCTGTTCTTCCTTGCCGGACAGGAGTTCGTCCGCTACCGCGAAAACATCACCTCCGGCAACAACAAAGTCCCGACCGCGCTCATGCGGCAGGGCAACTTCAGTGAGCTGCTCGGGAACAACATCTTCTACAGCAAGCCGATCCAGCTCGTCGATCCGCAGACCGGCACGCCCTTCCCCAACAACGTCATCCCGCTGGGCCGCCTCAGCGCCAACGGCCTGGCCCTGCTCAACGCCTATCCGCTGCCCAACTCGAACAACAGCAACTACAACTGGCTCGCATCGGCGCCATACCCGCAGAACCAGCGCAAGGACACGCTCGTCATTGACTACGTGCCGAACGAGGCAAACCACATCCGCTTTACCCTGCTGAATAACGAGTACGACTACACCACGCCCTTTGCCGGCAACTTCAATCGCACGCCTGAGAACTGGCACTGGCCCGACCAGGTCGGCGTCCTGAACTACACCTGGACCATCAGCCCCACCCTCATCAACGAAGCGGTCTTCTCCGCCTCCGCTGACCACATCACCATTAACTACGCCTCGGACACCCTGCTCGACCGCTCGCAATACGGGATCAACTTCCCCTACATCTACCCGGCAGCGCAAAAGCTCACCCCGAACAAGATCCCCAGCATCGATATCTCCGACTTCACCACGCTCGACGGTCAGCCGTACCCCTCGCACTCGGGCGGCGTCATCACCCGGGGCTCCGACAGCCTCACCAAGGTGCTCGGCAGCCACACCGTCAAGTTCGGCGGCTCGTGGGAACGTGACGGCGAGAACGACTTCGACCAGATCACCGTCGGCAGCACCACGCCCGGCTCCACCAGCAACCAGAACGGCCAGTTCCAGTTCGAGGACACCGCGGTGGCCGGCGTACCCACCAGCGGCTCTGCCGTGGCCAATGCCGCGCTCGGCCAGTTCTATACCTATGGCGAAATCGGGCAGAAGAGCTACACGCTGTTCCGCACCAACAGCTACGAGGTATTCGGCGAGGACTCCTGGCGCGCAACCTCCAAGCTGCTGCTTGAGTACGGCCTGAACTACGCCGTCAACCCGCCTTACTATGCGTCCTGGGGCAACCAGTCCATGTTTGATCCCACCTCGTGGAACCCGGCGCTCGCCCCGGCGGTCAACCCAACCAACGGCACCATCTCCGGCGGTGACCCGCTCAACGGCGTCGTCATCCCGGGCAGCCACTTTCCCAGCTCGGCCCAGGGCCATGTCCCGGCCGCAATCCTCAACGGCCAGTACAACCGGTTGTTCCGCGGCTACGGGCGCAACTACTCGAAGACCGTCTACACCGATTTCCAGCCACGCATCGGCTTTACCTACCAGGTGGCGCCCAGCACCGTCGTTCGCGGCGGCGTGGGGCGCTTCGTACAGCGACTCCCCATCACCGACCAGGTGCAGCTGGGCGGCAACGCGCCCTTCCAGCTCTCCTCCTCGACGACCGGCGGTTCGGTCGACAATCCGGCAGGCAGCGGTACCGAGGCGTTTCCGCTCCAGCTCTCCAGCCAGCCCCGCAATCTCCCCAGCCCCGAAGCCTACGCGTGGAACTTCACCGTCGAGCAGGACATCCCCACCTTCGCCACGCTCACCATGGCGTATGTGGGCCGCAAAGGGATCCACCTGCAGCAGCTTGAGAACATCAACCAGCTACAGCCCGGCACCACGCAGGCCAATCCAACGGTCACCGAGGTCGACGCACTCCGGCCCTATCGCGGCTACTCCATCATCCTGCAGGATCCGGACAAGGGCAGCTCCATCTACAACGCCCTGCAGATCAACCTGAAGCGCCGGCTTGAGCACGGTTTCCTGTTCGGCGTCGCCTATACCTGGTCCAAGAGCATGGACTCCGGCTCCGACCAGGGTTACCTGCTGCCGAACTACTATGACCCATCCGGGAACTGGGGACCCAGCGACTTCGATATCCGCAACACGCTGATCGTCAACTACGTGTGGGACATCCCGTATGGCAAGGACACCCAGAACGCGCTGGTTCGCCACACCCTCGGCAACTGGCAGGTCTCCGGAACCACGCAGGCCCAGACCGGCGAGCCGTTTACCGTCACCACCAGCGACGATTTTGCCGGCGTCGGCCCCGGCTCCGGGAATCAGCGCTGGGCCATCGCAAGCAAGCCCACCGTCGGCAAGCACTTTGCCGGCAACAACGGCTCCGGCACAGCCGACTGGTTTGACCCGACCGTCTTCGTCCAGCCGGCCGCCGGAACGTTCGCTCCACGCGGCACGCGCAACGAGTACTACTCACCCGGCTTCCAGAGCTGGAACATCGCCCTGCAGAAGAATGTCCACGTGATCCCGGCCCTTGAAAATCACGTGGTCACCTTCCGCGCCGAAGCCTTCAACTTCACCAACCACCCCAACCTCGACACCCCGAACACCAACCCGCGTGCCACGACTTTCGGCGAAGTCACCACCAAGGGCCAGACCTACGCCTCGTCGCGGCAGCTGCAGTTCAGCCTCCGCTACGAGTTCTAACCCCTCAACTAAAACCCGGGTCCCGCATCTCGCCTTCTGAATGCGGGACCCGCACCTTCACCGACAGGCGCTATCCTTAATCCCATGCGCCTGGCCTGCCTGCTCCTCTTCGCCATCCCCGTCGTCGCAAGCGCGCAAGCCCCGTCCGTCTGGCAACTCGAGCCCAGCGAAACCACGGCGGACCTCCGCGGCATTCACGCTGTCGGCGGGGGCGTCGCCTGGGCTTCCGGCACCGGAGGAACGGTGTTGCGCTCGCAGGACTCCGGCTTCGAATGGCAGCAGTGCGCCACCCCGCCCGGAGCGGAAAAGCTCGACTTCCGCGCCATCTGGGCCTGGGACGACCAGACCGCCATCGTAATGTCCAGCGGCCCCGGCTCGCAGTCCAGGCTCTACAAGACCACCGACGGCTGCGCCCACTGGATTTTGCTTCGCACGAACGCGGAGCCAAAAGGCTTTTGGGACGGCATCGCCTTCTCCGACCGCAGGAATGGCTTTCTGCTTGGCGACCCGGTCGGGGGTGAACTTTCGCTTGAACGCACCGAGGACGGCGGCCGAAGCTGGACCCGCATCCATGCCGACGGCCTGAAAGTCGGTTCGCGCGGCGCATTCGCGGCCAGCAATACCTCTCTCGCAATTGTTGGACCAAAGCCAGGCCCTATGAACATTCCATGGATCGGCACCGGCGGCCCCGGGGAAGCAATCGTATTGCAAGGCGGTATAGAGTGCACGATGGGGATCGCCCGTAGCAATCCGGAAGAATGCCTGAAACATTTTCAGTTTGAAAACCATTCCGTACCGATTGCGGGCGCAACTTCCAGTCAGGGCGTCTTTTCGCTGGCCGTGCTCACTGGCGACCTCCATGAGATAACAGGCGCAATCGCAGTCGGCGGCGACTACAGCAAGCCCGGCGACCGCACCGGCACCGCAGCCTACTGGCGGAGTGATTCCGGGTCCGGCGCTTGGCATCCCGCCACCACCCTGCCCAACGGCTACCGCTCCGCGGTAGCCTTCGACCCATCCCTGAAAGTCTGGATCACCGTCGGCTCCAACGGCTCCGATATCTCCCGCGACGACGGCCGCACCTGGAAACCGCTCGAACACGCCCCCTCTGACGTCCCCAAAGGCGGCGAATGGAACGCCCTCAGCCTTCCCTGGGCCGTCGGTCCCCACGGACGCATCGGCAAGCTCAATGCTTCCGCTTTGCCGTAGCTGGGAATCAACCCCTAAATGATTTGTTATTGACGAACACACCGCTTCCGCATGACACTAAGCAAGTACCAAACCAAAGGCGCAGTGTTGCGCACCGCGCCTCTGGGGTTAAACGTGGTTTGTTCCTATATGCGATCCATGTGTTCGAGGATCAGTACCTCGATCACAAGCCGCAGGAAAGTAGCAACCACACGAGCACAAAGGTCTACTTTGTGCCATAAGAATTCCTGCATCTTGTTCATGCTTGAATCCCCTTTCTGCACTGGCCCACGTTTCCAGACGTGGGCTTTCGTGCGAGTGGACCTTCAGGCCACCTTCCGCAGCTTACCGGCAGAAGCTTTTGCCGCAAGCCGACCCCTTACGGTACTCCCGTAACCGCGAACGCGGCCCTTCACTGCGGACGCGCCTCTTTGTTCCATGACTAAAGCCGGAATGCTCTGCGGCACGTCTATAAAGCAGCAGGAAGCTGATACCCTAGCGACAATTCGCAGCAGAAGCAGCAGAACAGGAGACACCCTTTGCCGCACCTGGCAAGGGCTCACAAGCGATGGCAGAGTTTCTCGTCAAACTGGCCGACGAGCGCGGCCGCATGCAGGAGCAGACCCAGGCCGCCGCCTCGGCCGATGAACTGCGCCTGCGCTACGCCCAGGCCGGCTACAACGTGCTCTCCATCAAGGCCAAGGGCGGCCTCGGCAGCGGCCGCCGCAAGGCCAAGCTCGAAACCTTCCTCATCTTCAACCAGCAGTTCCTCACCCTCGTCCGCGCCGGCCTGCCCATCCTCGGCTCGCTCGACATGCTGGCCAAAAGCCAGAAAAACCCGGCCTTCGCCGCTCAGCTTGAGAACGTCTCCGAGCGCGTCCGACAGGGCGAGTCCATCTCCGCCGCCTTCGAGGCCCAGGGCGGCTTTCCGCTCATCTACACCGTCACCCTGCTGGCCGGCGAGCGCTCCGGCAACCTTGAAGAAGTCCTCGGCCGCTATCTTGCTTTTCAGCGCATCTCGCTCACCTTCCGCAAAAAGCTCCAGGCCTCGCTCATCTACCCGGCGCTGCTCATCACCCTGGTTGCCGGCCTCTTCGTCTTCCTCATCACCTTCGTCGTACCCCAGTTCGCCACGTTGTATGACCAGGTCGGCAGCAAGCTGCCCGCGCTCACGCTTGACCTGCTCGCCTTCGGCAAAGCCGCCCAGCACTACTTCTTCTACGTGCTTCCGGTCGCGCTCGCCCTCGGCTACGGTCTTTTCCGCTGGAGCAAGACGACTCGCGGCGCCGATACCGTCGACGCCATTCGCATCAAAATGCCCGTTTTCGGCTCCATCTGGCTCAAATACCAGGTCGCCCTCTTCGCCCGCACCCTTTCGACGCTGCTCACCGGCGGCCTGCCGCTCGTTCCCTCGCTCGAAACCGCGGCCCGCTCCATCTCCTCCAGCCGCATCTCGCGCTCCGTCTTCGCCTCCGTCACCAGCGTCCGCGAAGGCAAGGGGCTCTCCGTCAGCCTCAACAAAACCGGCATCTTCCCCGCCCTCTCGACAGAAATGATCGAGGTCGGCGAGTCTACCGGCGCCCTCCCGCAAATGCTCAACTCCGTCGCGGAGTTCTTCGAGGAAGACGTCCAGACCGCGCTTACCGCCTCACTCGCGCTCATCGAGCCCGCCATCCTCATCGTGATGGGTGTCGTCGTCGTCGTCATCCTCATCGCTCTGTACCTCCCGATCTTCTCGCTCGGAAACGCAAGTAACTTCCAGCAACACTAACCAACCCGGATAATCACTCCAATGGCTGAAGCTCCTGTCCTCACGATGCCCCTCCCGATCGAGCTCGACGAGATCGCGCACGCGCAGATGCTCGCCCGCCGCTACCGCTGCGAGTTTGTCGACCTCAAAAACTTCCGCATCCAGCACGACCTGTTCCGCGCCGTGCCCGTCGACATGATGTTCCGCTACAACTTCGTGCCGATCGAGCAGCTTGAAGATCGCCTCGTCATCGCCGTCGCCGACCCCAGCCGCCTCATGGTCCTCGACGAGATCTCAAGCCTCCTCGGCCAGCGCCTGCTCACCCGCGTCGCCACCCTCTCGCAGATCAACGACCTGCTCAAGAAGACCGAGCAGTCCCAGCGCGTGCTCGACGAAGCCACCGAAGGCCTCACCTTCGACGTCATCTCCGTCAACGACCAGGACGACGAGTCCATCACCATCGAGAAGCTGACGTCTGAAGAGGACATCAGCCCCATCATCCGGCTCGTCGATACCACCATCTTCACCGCGCTCGAGCGCCGCGCCTCCGACGTCCACATCGAAACCTACGACGACCAGCTGCTGGTCAAGTACCGCATCGACGGCGTGCTGCACCCCGCCATGGCCCCCATCGCGCGTGAGCACCACCAAACCATCCTGTCGCGTATCAAGGTCATGAGCGAGCTCGACATCGCCGAGCGCCGCGTCCCGCAGGACGGCCGTTTCCGCGTCCGCTACAAGGGACGCCTCATCGACTTCCGCGTCTCCATCATGCCCACCGTCCACGGCGAAAACGCCGTGCTCCGCGTGCTCGACAAAGAGTCGATGAGCGAGAAGTTCAAGTCGCTCACCCTCGACGTCGTCGGCTTCGGCGAGGACGACCTCCGCCGCTTCCGTCGCTACATCCGCGAGCCCTACGGCATGGTGCTTGTCACCGGACCGACCGGCTCCGGCAAAACCACCACCCTTTACGCCGCGCTCAACGAAATCAAGTCCGACGAAGACAAGATCATCACCATTGAAGATCCGGTCGAGTACCAGATCCGCGGCATCACCCAGATCCCGGTCAACGAGAAAAAAGGCCTCACCTTCGCCCGCGGCCTGCGCTCCATCCTTCGCCACGACCCCGACAAGATCCTGGTCGGCGAAATCCGTGACCAGGAAACCGCGCAGATCGCCATCAACTCCGCGCTCACCGGCCACCTCGTCTTCACGACGGTCCACGCCAACAACGTCGTCGACGTGCTCGGGCGCTTCCTCAACATGGGCGTCGAGGCGTACAACTTCGTTTCCGCGCTCAACTGCATCCTCGCCCAGCGGCTCGTCCGCATGATCTGCGAGCACTGCGTCCAATCCGTCACCTACTCTGACGCGGAGCTCGACCTCTCCGGCCTCAACCCCGCCGATTGGCGCGGCTTCGAGTTCCAGGAGGGTCGCGGCTGCGTCGAGTGCGGCGGCACCGGGTACCGCGGCCGTACCGCCATTCATGAGCTGCTCGACCTTACCGACCCGATCCGTGAAATGATCCTCGAGAAGAAGCCCGCGTCTGAAGTCCGCAAGCTCGCACAGGCCGAGGGCATGCAGTTCCTCCGCGAGTCCGCGCTCGACCGCGTCCGTCGCGGCCTCACCACACTTAAAGAGATCAACAAAGTCACCTTCATCGAGGCAAATCGCTAGTGCGCCTGCTACAAACAACCAGGGGGGACGTCCATGCTTGAAAAGCTGCCCCTGCTCTTCCCCGGCATCTCCCTGCGGCCCGCGCTCGCCTGCGAAATCACCTCCCACGGCGTGCTCGCGGCCCGGCACGACTCGACCAGCGGCCTGCTCACGCAGTTCATAGCCCTCGCGCCCGGCGCCCTGCAGCCCGGCCTCAAGGCGCCCAACCTTCTCGCGCGCAAGCCCATCGTCGAGGCCCTGCGCCAGGCGCTCAAATCCGTCGCCGAGCGCGGACGTCCCCTACCCGGCGGCCGCAATCTCCGCGCCAACCGCGCGCTTACCGTCATTGTGCCCGATGCCTCGGTCCGCGTGCTCCTGCTCGACTTCGACGCCCTGCCGTCCAAACGCGCCGACGCCCTCGCCATCCTGCGCTTCCGCCTCCGCAAGCTGGTGCCGTTTGAGACCGAAGACGCCGCCATTACCTGGCAATCCATGGGCTCGGGCGCCGAAGGCATCCGCGTCCTCGTCATCGTTATCCCCCGTGACGTGCTGCTTGAGTATGAAAGCGCCATCCGTGAGGCAGGCTTCGTGCCCGGCGTCGTGCTCCCCAGCACCATCGCCGCCATGCCGCTGCTCGGCGCGCAGCCCGTCCTGCTCGTCAACCACAACGCCACCAGCCTCACCACCACCATCGTGCGCGGGCAGGACCTTCTGCTCCACCGCTCACTCGACTTCAGCGGCAATGAGGAACTGCCGCCCGACGCGCCGCCCCGCCTGCCCCGCAGCGCCGAATCGCGCGAACGCGAAGAAGAGGACGACATCCGCCAGGGCGTTTCCGTCGCCCTCGCTTACTTTGAGGACACCCTCTCCACCCCGGCCGAGGAAATCTTCTACATCGGCGCAGGCTCGCCCGCCGCCTTCCAGACCCTTCTGGGTGAGCCGGTCATCTCCGTGCGCGACCTCGGCGACCTGCCCGACCTGCCCTCGCGCACCGTGCCCCGCTCGCTGCTCGCGCCCGTTACCGGAGCACTGCTCAACGCATGAACATCAACCTCAATCTAGCGACCCGGCCCTACATCGAGCTGCGCCCCGTCTATGCGCGGCTCCGCGTGCTCGGCGTCGTGCTCGCCGTGCTCGCCTTTCCCCTGCTCCTGCTCGTGCATGTCGAAGAGACCGGCGCGCGCCGTGCCCAGGCCCGCGTCAACGCGCTCGCCGCCAACATCGCCCGCCTGCGGCAGCAGCAGGAGAGCGCTCGCGCACTCGCGATTGAGGGTCCCAACGCCAACGTGCTCACCCAGGCCGCCTTTCTCAACGACGCCTTCCGCCGCAAGGCCTTCTCCTGGACCGCCACCATGAGCGACCTCGAGCAGACGCTGCCCTACGGTGTCCAGGTCGCGCTGATCGATCCGCTCGTCGCCCCCGACGGACACGTCACCATCCGCATCCGGGTCACCGGCGCGCGCGAGCGCGCCGTCGAGGTCATCCGCGGCCTCGAGCACTCGCGCCACTTCGTCGCGCCGCGCCTCGTGGTCGAGGCCCTCTCGAACCGCGGTCAGAATGGCCAGGCACGCAACGTCGCTGCCACCAGCACGTCACCGTCCGATGTCAGCTTCGACATCATCGCCGACTACCGCCCGCTGCCCGACTCGCATGACAGGGCAGGCGTCCAGGCCCGCAGCGTCCAAATCCGGAAAGCTGAAGCCGCCGAAACCCGCCACGCAGCCGGCCGGCAGGCCCAGCTGACCCGGCCTGCCGGTGCTGTTGCCGGCGCGGGCGCCCCGCCGCACCGCCGCCGAGCGGCCCACAAGCCTTCCGCCGGGCTGCCGCAGATTCCATTGGGAGGTCCCCGCTGATGCGCCGCCGCCTCCTTGCCGCCTCCGTGTTCACGCAGCTCAACCTGCACGTCGCCGCCGTCGTGCTGCTGCTCGTTGTCGACCTCGTGCTCATGACCCGCCTCGCCGTTGCCTGGCACGACAGCCATAGCGACCGCTCGGCCCAGTTCGACGCCGACTCAGCCGCCTACGCGCAGCTGCAGGCGCAGTCCGGCAGAATTCGCGCGCTGCCCGCCCAGCTCAGCGCCTCCGGCAGGCAGGCCGACGCCTTCTTCGCCGCGCGCGTCCCGTCAAACTTCAGCCAGGTGGTCGCGGAGCTCGGCGACCTCGCCAACCGCGACCACGTGCGCCTTACCCGCGCTGCCTACCCCACGCGCGCCGCCATTCCCGGCCTCGTCGAGGTGCGCATCGACGGCAACATCTCAGGCGAGTACCCCGCCATTATGCACTTCATCAACGACATCGAGCGCGACAAGAACCACTCCTTCTTCACTATCCGCACCGTCGCGCTTACCGGGCAGCAGGGCGGCCTCGTCAACCTGCGCCTCGTTATGACCACCTATCTCCATCCCAGCGCCGCCGACGCCGCGTCGCTGCAGGCCGGCAGCCGCGCTTCCGGTAGTGAAACCGGGGGAGAGACACAGTAAATGGCAAGCCTCAGAGGACTCGGCACAGAAGACAGGAAGAAAGTCGCCATCGCCGGCGCGCTCGGCATCGTGGTGCTCCTGCTCGCCATCCACACCATCTTCGGCGGCTCCGATGTGCCTGCCCCATCGGCCTCGTCCATCGCCGCGCCTTCCCCTCTCCACGCCCGCACCCCGTCTGCGTCTGAACGGCACGCCGGCAGCCGTGCCGCCGATCTCGAGCAGGCCCGGACCGAAGAGGCCGCCGGCGCCGCGCCCCCGTCCGTCAACGCTTCCATGGACCCCAGGTTGCACCCTGAGCTGATGGCCGAGAACGAAAACTATCTCTACGCCGGCAATGGCCGTAACATCTTCTCGCAGACCTCCGGCCCGGCGGCCCTCACGCCCATCGAGAAGGTCAAGGGCGCCATCCGCCCATCCATGCAGACCGCCGCCGTCAACACCGGCCCCCCGCCGCCGCCCACCATCGACCTCAAGTTCTTCGGCTACACCGTGCGGAAAAGCGGCACACGTCGCGCCTTCCTCATGCACGGCGACGATGTCTTCGTCGCAGCCGAAGGCGACGTCGTCAGCCATCGCTATCGCGTCGTTCGTATCGCCCCGTTCTCGATTGACGTCGAAGACCTCCCGTATCACGACACCCAGACCCTGCCTTTAGTGCAGAATTAGCAACAGACGACTAAACAAGCAGGAGAACAGGCAAGAACCAACAAGCAAACACCGGAACCGACCTTAACCCATGCCGACCCTCACCCCAGCCCGCAGCATCGCCAGACTCCGAGCAACGCGAGGGCCACGACAGCCCGAACCCGGACAACAAGAACACGCCACGAAGTGGCCGCCGGCCGCGCAGGCGGTCTCACCCGAGGACGGCTACGTCCTCCTGGCCGTGATCTTTTTCGTGGCTCTCGTCACGCTCTCGCTCGCCGTGGCGGCGCCGCGCATCGCTGCCTCCATCCAGCGCGACCACGAGGAAGAGGCCGTGCAGCGAGGCCTCCAGTACAAGCGCGCCATCCGGCTCTACTACAAAAAAATCGGCAGCTATCCCACCTCGATTGATCAGCTGGTCAAAACGAACGACATACGCTTCCTGCGCCGGCGCTACCTCGACCCGCTCACCGGCAAGGATGACTGGAAGCTCATCCATATGGGTGAAGCGCACGTGCGGCCGCTCGGCTTCTTCGGCCAGCCCCTCACCATCGGCGGCACCGGCAGCAGCATCGCAGGCGCAACTCCGGTCGGCGCCGGCACCGGCGGCTCGACCTTCGGCTCAAACGCCTCGCCGGGTGGTTTCGGCTCTTCCGGCAGCTCAGGCTTCGGTTCCTCCGGCGGCCTGGGCTCATCAGGCGGCGGCTTCGGGTCGTCCAGCGGCGGCTTCGGTTCATCCAGCGGCGGCTTTGGGGCCTCGGGAAGCTCCGGCTTCGGGGGTAGCTCCGGCATGGGCTCGGGCAGCATCTCCGGCGATCCCTCCACGACCAACAACTCAAACATAGGCGCCGGCACAGCGGGCCTATACGCTAACGACGACAGCAGCTCGAGCTCAGGCTCCTCATCATCCGGTTCCTTCGGCAATCCCGGCGGCTCAGGCTCTTCCGGCAGCAGCGGTTCAGGCTTCGGGAGCTCCAGCTTCGGCAGTTCCAGCAGCAGCAGCTCCGGCTTCGGGAGTTCCGGTATGGGCAGCGGCTCCGGCATCGGCAGCTCAGGATCGGGCAGTTCCGGCTTCGGCGGCACCGGCTTTGGCGGCAGCAGCTCGGGCTCAGGCGCCGCGGGCGGCGGTCTCACTGGCCTGGGCACCAACGGCAACGCCAGCGGAACCAGCGCCCTCGGCTTCACTCCGAGCACCACCCTCGGCGCGGGCGCCCCCATCATCGGCTTTACGCTCCCCTCCGACAAGACCTCGACCGTGGCCTTTCGTCTCCAGAGCCATTACAACCGCTGGGAGTTCGTCTACGATCCGGTCGAAGAGCAGGAGATGGCCGGCGCCAGCCTCGTCGGCGGCAGCGGCAGCGTCAACGGCTCCAGTACCAGCACCAGCACCTCCGGCACCACCGGCCTCGGCGGCGGGTCCAGCTCCGGCTTCGGTGGAGGATCGAGCTCCGGCTTTGGCAGTGGGTCCAGCTCCGGCTTTGGTGGCGGGTCTAGCTCCGGCTTCGGCGGCTCGGGCGGCAGCAGCGGGTCCGGCTTCGGCGGCGGCTTCGGCTCATCAGGCGGCTTCGGCTCATCCGGGTCGACCTCGGGCGGCGGCTTCGGCAATCCAAACTGACCTGTTTCTGGTGCACTTTCTATCGCGAAAACACGTGAAAATAACGCAAAAAGCCGCCTTTCCAGGCGGCTTTTTTGTACCAATTTGTGCTATTTTCTAGACGCTGAAAGACGATCCGCAGCCGCAGGTGCTCTTCACCGCGGGGTTCTCAAACTTGAATCCAGCTGCTTCGAGCGTCTCCACATAGTCCACCACGCAACCATTCAGATACATCATCGAAGTCGCGTCGACAAAGACCTTAAGGTCATCAAAATGAATGACTTTGTCCATCATGCCGGCCTGGTTTTCAAACGACATGGAGTACTGAAAGCCCGAGCATCCACCGCCTACGACACCGATCCGCAACCCTGCCGGAAGCGGGTCCTGGGTAGCCATGATCTCGCGTACCTTTGCATTCGCAGAGGGCGTCAAAATCACCGCCGTCGGGGTCTTGAACTCTACCGGTGCTGCAGTCTCTACTGTTGCCGCCATTGCTGTCGCCATAGTTCTCTTCTCCATTGGGGCCGGGGCCGGGCCCACGTGTTCCCTCAAGTGTAGCGCACCTATGGGATGACCGCGCAAACCATGAAGATGCAGTAAACAACCTATTCAGTGCTGACCCGGTCCTCGATCCGCGCGTACTCATCCCGGCTTACAATCCCGCGCTTCTCAAGATCCGACACATTTCGATACGGTCGTCCCGCGACGATCCTGCGAGCGGTCGCCGCATGCACCCCGGGCAGCGCCTCAAGTTCAATCACCGAGGCATGATTCAGGTCCACCGCTGTGCGCGCGTCATGCGTCGGCGCGCCAGCCTTCCAGCCTTCCCGCGCGCCGGCGACAGCAGCCCTGGTTTCGCGGCCTGCCTCGGCCAGCGCCCGCCTGGTCTCCTTGCCAGCGTCCCGCATGTCGTGGCGCATCTGCTGCGCGCTCTCCGCAGCCTGCTGCTTGATGCGCTCGTCGGGCGTCTGCGCCGGACGGGTCGTGCAACCCGTCAGCAGCAGCAGCCCGCAAGCCGCCACAAACCTAGCTTCCCGCAACTGCTTCTTCCACCGTGCCATGGCTTTCCACCGTGATCTTGACGTTCCGGTCCCGCATCAAAAAGGTGCTCGCATCCTTCATGCCCCACTTGACGTAGGGAACGTCGAAGGTCGTTTTGAAGAAGTAATCCTCGCCTTTTTTCACCGCATCCACGGTCACCGTCAGCGGGTGGTCCTCGCCGTGGATGTTGAGCGAACCGATCAGCTGCATCTGCTGCTCGCCGTCATGCTCGGGCAGGCTGCCCGCCACTTTTTCCGGATGGAAGAAGATGCCCGGATACTTGCCGGTTTCGAGCGTCTGGTCGCGCAGTTTGCGGTCGGTACCGGCGTCATTGCTCTTCTCTGACGCCGCATCCACCAGGATTTCGCCCTGGGCCACGCCGGTCTTGCTGTCGACCGCGAACACGCCGCCCTTGAGCTGGAAGGTGCCACGCACATGGCGCAAAGTACCCGCGCTGAAAGCGACCGTAGTCTTCGCGGGATCCAGGTGGATCGATGCCGTGGGCGCCTTCTGCTGCGCGCCTGCCGCTGTCGCCATGGCCGCGCACGCGATGGCTGAAGCTGCGCGGTAAAACACTGCCTTGCGATGTCTCAAAATGGTTTTCTTCCCTGCCGCTTCCGTGTCTGTTCCTTCGGACGTTACCACGAACTGGAGGGCGTCCGCTCTCTACATCGTTAGCGCCGGTTCAAGCGCTGCCGCGCGCTCGGCCGACTCGACCGTCTGCGCCATCAGGGTGGCGATCGTCATGGGGCCGACCCCGCCCGGCACCGGCGTGTACGCCGCGGCCCGCTCCCTCAGTCTCTTCGAGAGCTCCACATCGCCTGCAGCCGGCAAGCCCCCGCCTGCCGGGTGGTAACCGGCGTCGATGACGACCACGCCATCCCCGAGCCAGGCCTCGCGGATGTACTCGCGCTTCCCCAACGCCGCCACGATCACCTCGGCATCGCGCAGATGGCGCTCCAGGTCGAGCGTGTACCGGTGGCACAGGGTCACGGTGCAGTTGGCATGATCGAGCATCGTCGCCATGGGCCTGCCCAGGATCGCGCTGCGGCCAATCACCGTCGCGCGCCTGCCGTGCAGAGGGACTCGGTAGTGGCGCAGCAGACGCATGATGCCCGCCGGGGTCGCCGCGCCGAACGCCGATTCCTTCATCGACATGCGCCCGAACCCCAGGCTCGTGACCCCGTCCACGTCCTTATCGAGCGCGATCCGGTCAAAGCACTCCCGCTCGTTGATCTGCTCCGGCACCGGGTGCTGCAGCAGGATGCCGCGCACCCGCGCATCGGCATTCAGCTCGTCGATGACGGCCAGCAGCTCGCCCGTCGTGGTCTCGGCCGGCAGGTTCACCAGCAGCGACTCCATGCCGACCCGCCGGCAGGCATTGCCTTTCATGCGGACATAGGTTGCGGAGGCCGGGTCGTCGCCCACCAGGATCGTCGCGAGCACCGGCGGCGGCCCCCCGGCGGTGTGCTCGCGCAGACGCGCCACACGCTCCCTCAGCTCTAATTCCAGCTCGCCCGCGAGCGTCTTTCCATCCAGAACAATTGCTGCCATGGGAATAAGTGTAAAGGGCGTCAGGCGCCGGCGGCGGCTGTCTGCTGATGACGGATGTCCGCGCCCTCGATCCAGAAGATGACGTCGCTCGCGATATTGGCGGCGTGGTCGGCGATGCGCTCAAGGTTGCGCGAGATAATGATGGCGTGCAGCGTCTGCTCGGCTACCGCCGCATTGCCGGAGATGATGCCGATGAGGCGCTCGTGGGTCTCGCGGTTCAGGTGGTCGATCTCGTCATCCATCGCGATGACCGAATTCGCGAGCCCGCAGTCACCTTCGAGCAGGGCCTGCAGCGCTCCGCGGATCATGTCGCGCGCGATGTCGCGCATGCCTTCGATGTCGGCGGGTATCTCGACGGCAGGCAGCGCGATCAGCTCAAGGGTGCGCTGGGCGATGCTCATGGCCTGGTCGCCGATCCGCTCCAGGTTGCCATTGATCTTAATGACCGCGAGGATGAAGCGCAGGTCGATCGCCATGGGCTGCTCCTGCGCCAGCAGCTCGTAGCTCATCTCATCGACTTCGCGCTGCGCCATATTGATGGCGGTCTCGTTTTCCCGCACGTACTGGCACAGCGACTCGTCCCGCGACACGTAGGCGTCGATGGCGTATTCAAGCGCCTGCTGCGACAGCGCAGCCATGGCCAGCAGCTTGTCCTTGAGCTGCGCCAGCTGCTGATGGAAGTGGACGCGGGGCATGGGCGCCTCCCTCGGAAAAGATCGCGGATCGGAACGGCCCGCGTACTCTCATTGTGCCTGAAACGGCGGGACGCGCGGTTACCGGAGTACCTCGCCCTTGGACTCGCGCCCGAGGGAGGCGACGCCTGCAAGAAAGAGCGAAACCAGCAGGACGGTAACCGCCAGCACCGGCCCAAGGCCGCCGTACCGGGTCGCGACCCTAGCCTGAAGCACGCTGTTGCGCGAGGTGAGCAGGTTGCCCAACTGATAGGCGAGCCCCGGGAACGTGGCGCGGACCGGACCCGGCGACAACTCGCTGAGGTAAGCCGGCACCACGCCCCACGCACCCTGCACCATAAACTGCATCAGGAAGGCGCCCAGCGCCAGCAGCGGCAGCGAGGGGGCCAGCGCATACAGCGGGATGCACGGCAGCGCCAGCAGCGCCGCCGTGACGATCGTGCGCTTGCGGCCCCAGGTCTCGGACAACGCGCCGAACAGGATGCCGCCCAGGATCGCGCCGATGTTGTAGACGATGCCGATCGCGCCCACCTGGTGCGGGGTCGCATGGTGGGTCTTGATCAGGAACGTGGGGTAAAGGTCCTGCGTACCATGGGAAAAAGCGTTGAAGCCGGCCATGAGCAGGATGAGAAACAGGAAGGTGCCGCCATGCTGCCGCACCCCCGTGACAAAGGATGCCCAGCCATCCCCGGTCCGGCCTCGCCGGACGCCTGCTTTCCAGGCCGGCGACTCCTCGACTTTGGCGCCGATGTAGAGCGTCAGGAGCCCGGGCAGGGCGCCCACGACAAACAACCCGCGCCAGCCGACGACATGGCCGCCCAGGTGCATGGCCGAGAACGGGCCATATAAAGTCCCGAACGCAGCCGAGGCCAGCAGGTAACCGAAGGCGTAGCCCTCCTGCAGCAGGCCTGAGAAGAAGCCACGCCCTTCCGCCGGTAGCGTTTCAAAGACGAGCGCAGCCCCGACGCCCCACTCGCCGCCCATGGCGATGCCGAACAGCGCGCGGAGCACCAGCAGGACGGGCAGCGACGGGGCGAAGGCGCAGGCCAGCTCCAGCAGGGAGTAGCACGCGATATTGACGATCAGCGTCGGGCGGCGCCCGTAGCGCTCTGCCAGCAAGCCGAACAGGAACGCCCCGACCGGCCGCATCGCGAGCGTGAGTGCGATGGCCTCGGCGACCGCTGCCGTACTCGCGTGGAACTCGCCCGAGATCGCGGGAATACAGAAGACGAGCAGGAAGTAGTCGAAGGCATCGAGGGTCCAGCCGAGAAAACAGGCTGAAAACGCGTGGCGCTGGCTGCCTGAAAGCCCACGCCATCTTGCACCGGACACCCGCAGCCATTGGGGCACTCGAGAAACCTCCAGCGCTGCTCCGGTTACCGATGGGGCAGACACACTGAGTGTGCACGGAGCGTTCGGTTTGCTGCAACCCTTGAAAAGGCTGCGTGGGCACCCTATTTACCGCTCTTACCTTACCGAAGGCACAGGATGATGTCGAATCGTGCTCGTTAGTGTACGTAAATTGATGTAACCGCAGTGTAGACTGTGTTGAATCATGGCGGCTGCCCGCGATCGAAGCGGTCTGTCTCCCAAAGAGTCTGCGCGGCCCGGAAGCAGGTGAACGGGTTTTAGACGGACGATTGGGCCATGCAGGTCTGCACTTTTTGCGTGAAGGCGAGCTTTAGCCATGGTTTGGGAAGAACTTCGCACAGCGGTCCGTTTTCCGGTGCATCTGCCTGTCACCCTGATGGTTAATGGGGAACAGGTCAGTGCAGTCACCATCAATATTTCGCACAATGGGGTCCTTCTGCAGGTTCCCGAGGCGATTTCAGCCGATGCCGCGCTAGAGTTTCTGCTGGAAGTGCCGAAAGAAGTTACATTGGACGAGTCCACGGCGGCCATCCATTGCGCGGGCCACGTGATCCGCTGCTACCAGGAGAACGGTGCCTGCTACATCGCCGCGGTGATTGATGATTACCGATTTCAGTAAGCAGCAGGAAAGGACCAGGGCCCCCTATCGCCATGAACCCGGTCAACGATAAATATCGATTCAACGGTGCTCCGGCACCGGGTAGCCAGCCTTTCTACACGCGACCGCCGAATGTCCCCGGCTCGACGATGCCGATTTCATCGGCACAACCCGGGAGCCACTCGACCCCGCCCACAAATCCTCTGAACAATCTGAACAGTCAGAACAATCTGACCGGTCAGCCGACGAATCATTCGACCGGTCCGGCCAACAACGCGACCCAGCCCGGCAATACCATGGTGGCCCATCGGGAGAACCCGGTGCGCGTCATCCTTGCCGATGGCCAGGCGATCTTCCGGGTCGGCATGAGCAAGGTTTTCGCCGCCGAACCCGATATCCACGTCATTGCCCAGGCGGAGAACCTCGCCAGCCTACGCTCCACCCTGAAGCAGCACCAAGCCGACGTTCTGCTGCTGGACTGGAACATCCTGGGCGGCCATACGGAGTTTGTTCCGGAGCTGATCAAGGCCGGCCCGTCGCCGGTCAAGATGATCGTGCAGGGCGTGATCGCGGATGAGACCCGCATGATCGAGCTTTACCGGAACGGGGTGCGCGGCACCATTTCGCGAGCGATCTCCCCCGACTTGCTGCTGCGCTGTGTGCGCAAGGTCGCCTCCGGTGAGACCTGGATCGACAACCAGTCGCTGACCCTGCTGATTGAAGCCTATCGCCTGCAGGCGACCCAGGGCCTGAGCAACAAGGTCGCGCCGAGGCTGTCGCCAAAGGAGATCACGATCATCACTTACATCAGCCAAGGCAAGCGAAACAAGGAGATCGCGCACCACATCGGTACGAGCGAGCAGGTGGTGAAGAACTATCTTCGCAAGATCTATGACAAGCTCGGTGTTTCCGACCGGCTGGAACTGGCGCTCTACTCCCTACACCACGACTTGCAGAAAAACATGCTGCCGGGAACGCGCGGGACGATTGCCGTACCTCCGGCCACGCCGCGTACGAACGAGTACTAGGGCGTTTTATGCGTCCGGGGCGGTCTCTTTGATAAGCGACTGCCCGTCTTCTCCACCCATGATCCGCAGCAGGGCGGCGCGGTGCGGCTCCGGCAGGTTCCTGCGCTGCATCGCACGGTTTACCACCACGTGCTTGGTTTCCGCCTCGGCAAGCACCGAATCGGCAAGGCGCAGCGTGTAAGCGAAGACCAACAGCGGTCCACGCATCACTTTCACCCGTGTCTCCAGGTCCAGCAGGTCGTCGTAACGGGCCGGGCGGCGGTAACGGCAGGTCGCTTCCACGACGGGTAGAACACAGTCCTCCTCGGCCTCGAGCGCCTGGTAGGAGAAGCCGAGGCTTCGCATTAGCTCAACCCGGCCTACTTCGAACCAGGCAAAGTAGTTTCCGTGGTAAACCACGCCCATCTGGTCCGTCTCCGAATACCGCACGCGGAGGCTCGTCGTAAACTTCATGCAAGCCAGTGTACTTTGTGCCGTAGCGCGAGCCCCTGGGACTGACAGCCGATAGTATCCGGCGTATGCCCCTCTTTGATTATCTCTGCCGACGAAAGACTTAAAGCGATGCTTGAAGAAATCCTGGAGCCGGTGCTGCCTTCACCTTCACCCGGCAGCGTTTCCGTGCCGGCGGTCGCGCCTGGGAAGGTTCACCGGGCGCGGCTCGCCGTGGGCATTCTTTTCCTGGTGAATGGGGCTGCCATCGGCTCCTGGGTGCCGCACATCCCGGAGCGCGCCCTGGCGCTGGGCCTTGACGCCGAGGCGCTCGGGCTGGTCCTGCTCGCGGGGGGCATCGGCGCTTTGTGCGCGATGCCGTTTTCCGGCGCCCTGCTGCGGCGATTCGGCTCACGGCAGGTTTCAGCGGTCGCGGGGTTGCTGTTCCCGGCGCTGCTGACGCTGGCGATCCTTCTCCCTTCGGTGCGGCTGCTGGTCGCGGTGCTCTTCCTGACCGGGTTTAACGCCGCGGCGATGGATGTCTCGATGAACGCGCATGGGGTGCTGGTCGAGTCGCTGCTGGGCCGCCGGACGATCTCACTTTTCCATGCCATTTTCAGCGTGGGCTGCTTCGCGGGCGCGGGTATCCAGAGCTTTCTCATGGAGCAGCACTTCCGCAACTCGATCATTGTGCCGGTTTTCGGGGCGGCGCTGCTTGCCATGGTGCTGGCGGTCATCCCGCTGCTGCTTCCGCAGCGGGTCGAAGATGCGCAGCACGCGGCGGAGCGCAGCGTCGCTCCGGCTGCACCGGGCAACCGCAAGGGATGGAAGGGCCTGCTGCCGACGCACCTGCCTCACCCCAGCCTGCTGCTGCTGGGGCTGCTTTGCTTCTCAACCATGGTGAGCGAGGGCGCGATGGGCGACTGGAGCGCCTTGTTCCTGCGCGTTGTCCACCATCTGCCTAATGGCACCTCGGGCTACGGATACACCTGCTTCGCCGGGCTCATGGTGCTGGGCCGCTTCACCGGAGACCCGGTGGTCGCGCGCCTCGGCGAGCTGCGTACCCTGCGCTACGGCGGCATGCTGAGCGTCGCGGGGCTCGCGATGGTGCTGTTCCTGCACCCGCTCGGGTGGGTGCTGCTGGGGTTCGCGCTTACCGGCGCCGGTCTTGCGAACGCATCACCGGTGATGTATCGCACGGCCGCGACCCTGCCCGGGTTTGCGCCGGGGGAGGGCCTGTCGACCGCGGTCGGTGTCGGGTACGCCGGGCTGCTGGTCGGGCCGCCGCTGCTCGGGATCCTGGCGCGCGCTGCCGGTTACCCCAGCATCTTCTGGGTCCTGCTTGCGCTCAGCGCCATGCTCTCGCTTGCGGCGCCGCTGGTACGCAGCTGCGAAGGGGCGCGCTCGCGGGGCACTGAGCGCATTTCGCCCGCGGTCAAGGCGTAAAGTAGACCCATGGCCACTGCTACCGCCCAGCCCACAATTACGTCCCTGGCACAACGCATCGATAGCTTCGCGCGGGTCGCCGTGCACGCCGGCCTGGGGCTCCGCGAAGGCCAGGAACTGCTGATTACCGCGCCGACAGAAGCGCTGCCGCTGGTGCGCCGCATCACCGAGCATGCCTACAAAGCGGGCGCCTCGCTGGTCACGACAATGTATACCGACGACGAGACGTCGCTGGCGCGGTATCGTTTCGCGCCTGATACGAGCTTTGAGACCGCGCCGGGCTGGCTGTATGACGGGATCGCGACGGCGTACCGCTCGGGCGCGGCGCGGCTGGGCATCACGGGCGCCGACCCCGCGCTGCTGGCCGGGCAGGACGCCAAAAAAGTATCGCGCGCGAATGTCGCACTTTCGAAAGCCAGCCGCCCGGCGATGGAGCTGATTACCCGGCACGAGATCAACTGGTCGATTGTCGCGTGCGCGACCCCGGCCTGGGCGAAGGTTGTGTTTCCGGGCGAACCGGAGGAGGTCGCCGTCGAGAAGCTGTGGAGCGCGATTTTTGCCGCGTCGCGCGTGGATGGCGACGACCCGGTCGCCGACTGGAAGGCGCACAGCGCCAATCTACAGAAGCGGGCCGCGCTGCTGAATGCGAAGCGCTACTCGGCTCTGCGGTACGCCGGCCCGGGCACGGAGCTTGAAATCGGCCTGGCGGACGACCACCTGTGGCTGGGCGGCGGGGCCACGGCGCTCAACGGGATCGCCTGCCTGCCGAATATTCCGACCGAAGAGGTGTTCACAACGCCGCACCGCGAGCGGGTGCATGGCACGGTGCGCTCCACCAAGCCGCTCTCCTACCAGGGAACGCTGATCGACGAGATTGCGGTGCGCTTTGAGAATGGCAAAGTTGTGGACGCGCGCGCCCGGACCGGGCAGGAAGTGCTCGAACGCATGCTCTCGACCGACGAGGGCGCCGGGCGGCTGGGCGAGGTGGCGCTGGTACCGCATTCGTCGCCCATTTCAGCCAGCGGACTGCTGTTTTCAAACACGCTTTTCGATGAAAACGCGGCCTGTCACATCGCGATGGGCCAGTCCTACAGCACCTGCGTGAAAAACGGCGACACCCTGACCCCGCAAGAGCTAGAAGCCCGAGGCGCCAACGAAAGCCTGATCCACGTGGACTGGATGATCGGCTCGGGCGAGTTGGATATCGACGGCGTGACGGCCACGGGCGGGCGCGAGCCGTTGCTGCGCCGGGGCGAGTGGGTCTGACCCGGCCGGCTTACAGCTTTGAGAATCCGGCGATCCGCGACACGTCGTTAAACGTGACGAACACGAAAAACAGCACAATAATCACGAACGCCACCTGGTAAATGCGCTCCTTGACTTGCGGATTGAGGTCGTGACGCATGACGGACTCGATCAGCAGCAGCAGGATCATGCCGCCGTCGAGGATCGGGAACGGCAGCAGGTTGAAGATGCCCAGGTTGAGGCTGATGACGGCCATCAGGTTGATGATGGGCTGCCAGCCGGGCATCAGCGCGGCCTCGCCGGTGGCGCGCGCGATGCCGACCGGGCCGCTCATCTGCTTGACGCTGGCGCGGCCTGAAAACAGGCGGCGCAACACCTCGAAGATCTCGCCGGAGCTCTGAACGTTGTAATGGATGGAGTGCGCGGCCGCCGCCACGAAGGGCTGCTGCACCACGGTGTACGGCGGCGGCTGCGCGTAGAAGCCGAGGTGGTAGACGTTTTTGCCTTTGCTGTCGTCGCCGAGCACGGGGGTGACGGAGGGATGCAATAGCTGAGCCCCGCGCTGCACCGTGAGCTCCACCGGGTGGGTCCCGTTGGACTGCAAATACGCGGCGACCGCGTTGGTTGAGTGCAGCGCGGCTCCGTTGATGGCAAGCAGCACATCGCCGGCGCGGACTCCGGCTTTGACGAGCGGATAGCCCGGCTCGACCTCGCGGACGGTTAATGGACCAGCCTGCATGCGCGGCTCGAGCCCCAGCGCCGTCGGGTCGGGACCATCCTTGCTCATCGCGCCGGCGAGCGGCAGCTGAAGCGTCACGTTCTGCGTACCGCCGTTCCCGTTGCGGGCCACGGTCACCGGGACGGTCGCGTTGCCGTCGATGCCGATGCGAATACCGATGTGCTGCCAGTCCGGGTTGCGGTCCTTGTCAAACTGCACGATGCGGTCGCCGGCCTGGATACCTGCCGCTGCGGCGGCGCTGTGCTGGGGCACGAAGTCAACGATCGCAGGCCCGTCGAGGTACTGGTCGATCTCGTTGTGCATCATGTACAGGCCGGTCATGAGCGCGAAGGCCAGCAGGAAGTTTGAAAGCGGGCCGGAAAGCCCGATGAGGATGCGCTGCCAGCGGGGGCGGGATGTGAACTCCCCGGGCTCGCCTTTGGCTTCCTCGCCTGAGTACTCCCCTGCCATCTTGACGTAGCCGCCCAGGGGCAGCAGGCAGATGCGGTAGTCCGTATCGCCGCGCCTGAAGCCGAACAGCCGCTTGCCGAAGCCGATCGAGAACACCTCGACACGCACCCCGCAGAGCTTCGCGGTTACAAAATGGCCGGTTTCATGGACCAGCACCATGATCCCGAGGACCACGAGCATGGAAAGGATGGAGACAAGGGCAAACGACATAGGAAAGAGGTATCTGCTCCAGTTGGAAGTGCGCGCACCGAAGGCGCAGAGCACAGTAAAAGGTCTTTAGCGTGCCGGGGTCTTTGAGAGAACGACTCTCCGAGCGCGGGCGCGTGCCTGCCGGTCCTGCTCCAGCACCTCGGCGATGGAGTCCGGCTTGACGCCCGGCGTTTCGGCCAGCACCTGATCGATTGTACCCGGGATATCGAGAAAGCCTATGTTACCAGCGAGGAACGCTTCGACCGCGATTTCATCCGCCGCATTGAGGGCGATAGGGTGCGCGCCGCCGGCTTCGGCTGCCTCGTAGGCCAGGCGCAGGCAGGGGAAGCGCGCGAAGTCGGGCTGCTCGAAGTGCAGGTCCGCCAGCGCCCGCATGTCGAAGGTCAGGTCGGACTCGACCCGCTCCGGGTAGCTGAGAGCGTAGAGGATGGGCAGGCGCATGTCCGTTACGGAGATCTGCGCGAGGATAGAGCCGTCGATGTACTCGACCAGCGAGTGGACCGTCGATTGCGGGTGGATGGTGACCTTGACCTGGGCCGGGGGCAAGTCAAACAATCGGCAGGCCTCGATAATTTCGAGGCCCTTGTTGAGCATGGTCGCCGAGTCGATGGTGATGCGTTGACCCATGACCCAGGTGGGGTGCTTGAGGGCCTGCGCGACCGTGATGCCGGCAAACTGGTCGAGCGGCAGTGTGCGGAACGGGCCGCCGGACGCGGTCAGCCAGACGTTTTTGACCTCCTGCAGGCGCCCGGCGCGCATGCACTGGTGCACGGCGTTGTGTTCGGAGTCGATGGGCAGCAGCGGAACGTTGCGCTCGCGGGCGGCGCGGGTCAGCAGGTCGCCGGCAGCGACCATGGCTTCCTTGTTGGCGAGGCCGATGGGTTTGCCGGCGAGCACGGCGGCGTAAGTTGCCTCAAGCCCGGCGACGCCGACGATGGCGGAGACGACGAAATCCACCTGCGGCAGCGTCGCCGCGAGGACGGTGCCCTCGGTGCCGTACACCACTTCTGTACCGCTCAAACCGGCGGATTTGAGCCTGGTCCGCAGCTCCGCGGCCAGCTCTTCCGTAGCGAGCGAAACGACGCTCGGGCGCCAGCGCAGGCACTGCTCCAGCGCTGCCTCGACATTACGGCCAGCGGCAAGGGAGGCGACGCCGAAGCGTTCCGGGTATTTTTCAAGGATGGAAAGCGTGCTTTGGCCGATGGACCCGGTCGAGCCCAGGATGCAGATCTGTTTCAAAGCTCAAGCCTCTGTGCCGGGTGCTCGGTACTGGCCGCACGGGCGGTGTGAAAAGCCGGCGCGGGGTTTTCGGGATCGATGTGCCGGCACCGTGACTTCCTACCTAAGTCTACGGCTTACCCTAGAGCGCCTGCTGCGCTAGAAGAGCGTACCACAGCACCGGCGCTGCCAGAAGCAGGGCATCGACGCGATCGAGCACGCCGCCATGACCCGGCAGCAGCGTGCCGGAGTCCTTGACGCCGGCCCCGCGCTTGAGCGCCGACTCAAGCAGGTCGCCGAGCTGGGCGGCCACGTTCAGCAACACGGCCAGCAGCAGGGTTCGCGCGACCGGCCAGGGGTAGCTGAGGACGTCGATGCCCCGGCGGTTGAGTTCGGTTGCGAGCAGCAACAGCAGGGCGACCACGAGCACGGTCCCGATGAGCGAGGCGATGGTGCCCTCCCAGGTTTTACCCGGGCTAAGCCGCGATAGTTTGTGTTTGCCGAAGTTACGGCCGATGTACAGCGCGGCGATATCGCCCGACCAGACCGAGAGGAACAGGAACACGAGCAGCGAAGGCCCATTGCCTTCAGTCGAAAGCAGGGGCAGCGTGGTGAGCGACCAGCCTGTATACAGCAGCGCGAAGACCGAGGCGGACGCGGCGGGCAGCACCTGCGGCAGCGGGAGCCGGAACGCGCAGATTGCCAGCATCAGGAAGGAGAGCCCGCCGAGCGCGGGCGCCACATATTCCGGACGTGTAGCGGTGCAGACGAAGAGAAGGGCGACGCCGCACAGGACCGCGATCCGCGGCGCGCCGGGCGCTCCACCCGCGGCAGCGAGCCCGAGAAACTCCCAGGTGGCAAGCCCCGCGACCACCGCTGAGGCGATCGTCAACGCCGGTAGGGAATTCCAGAACACAAGGGCCAGGACCAGCGGCACCAGCACCGCTGCGGTAAGAATTCTCTTCATGCTGCTCAAAGCATAGCCCACAGGCATACGATCCAAACGGAAGCGCACGGCCCTGGAGCCTGCGACGGCTTGCAAGCGTCTAAACGCTTGTATGTCCGTCGTGCATCAAAATATGGGCACACGCGCCGAAAGGAAGACACATGAAACGCTTTACAGCAGCAGCTGCTTCGCTGAGCCTTGGTCTGGCGGCGACCCTTTGCGCCACAAGCTCCTTTGCGCAGGACGAGTCCGCATCGCCCAGCGCCACCACGATCGTTACCGTTCTGCCGAAGAAAGGCGACGCGGTTGCGGCGATCCCGGCGAGCTCGCTCGAGGTAAAGGTGGATGGCAAAAAGATTACCCCCACCCAATGGCGGCCTTATGGACAGGGCCAGGTACAGCTGGTGCTGCTGATCGATGACTCGGCCCGCACGTCGTTCGGACGCAACCTGGACGACCTTTCGCAGTTCATCCAGGGGCTTCCGCCGAACGTCGTGGTCGGCATCGCGTATATGCAGAACGGCGCAGCGTTGTTTTCCGGCCCCATGTCGAACAACCATGCGGAGATCGCGAAGATGATCCACCTGCCGGGCGGTTCGCCAGGGTCGAATGCCAGCCCGTACTTCTGCCTGCAGGACCTGGCCAAGCGCTGGCCTGCGCCGCCATCCGCCGCGCGGCGCGAGGTGTTGATGATCACGGACGGTGTGGATGAGTACAACCTGCGCTACGACCCGGAAGACCCCTACGTGCTCGCGGCCATCAATGCGTCCAATCGCGCGGGGCTTGTACTGTTCTCGATCTACTATCGCGACCAGGGCCGCCTAAGCCGGAACTTTTACGAGACGAACGCCGGGCAGAACTACCTGTTTCAGGTGGCGGACGCGACGGGCGGCAACGTGTATTACGAGGGACTGACGAACCCGGTGTCGTTCCAGCCGTTCCTCGGCGACCTGACGCGCCGGCTTGAAAACCAGTACGAGCTGGGTGTGCCGGTCACCCCGTCGAAGAAGGCCGGGTTTGATGACCTGAGAGTGAAGACTGACAACGGTGCGGTGAAGCTGCGCGCGGCTAACCGGGTGGTGGTGCCGGCTGCCGGCGCGCCCGCGCAGCCGTAAGCTGTAGCGCTCAGTGCACCTGGAACTCCGGTGAACCGAGGATCATGGCGGCCATTGTATCGAGCGCGCCCGAAGGGTTCGCCGCGTCCGCCATGGCGTCACGCCCGGCAAGCTGCGCGTCGATCACCCGGTTGGTTTGCGCGGACACCCGGCCGTCGATCATTGCGGCTTCCATCAGCCTGAGCGCGCGGTCCTCACCGGTCTGGCGCGCCGGCATCGTTGTCAGTGCGACGGTGTGCGCGCGCGCGGCGTGGACGGTCGCCTGCGGCTCGCGCATCAGCCCGCTCGCCACCAGCAGCGGCGCATCCAGGTGCATGCCGCCCAGTTTCCCTTCAGAGAGCGCGAGCGCGAAGTTAAGCCGATCGACGAGCGCGGACGAGTTCATCCACTGGGCGCCAGTCGCGGGATAGCCGGTCGGCGGCTGGCAGCGGTAGAGCGGCTCGCCCATGGCGCGAAGCTGGTTGATGAGCGCAGCGGGATTGGTGGGGGCGGTGTCGGTCGCGCGCAGGGCCGAGGCGACATACTCGAGCGGCATCTTTACCTTACTGTGGAAATTCGCGCGGTCGAAGAACTGCGGCGAGTGCACCATGGCCTGCAGCACAGACGCGATATCGCCGCCGCTCGCGGTCCAGGCCTTCACCATGCGATCGACCAGCGCGGGCGGGGGCGTGTCGGCCACGAAGCGCTGGGCCAGCTCGTAGGAGATATGCCGCGCAGTCGCGGGCTGGTTCGCCAGGTAGGTCAGCGCGTCGATGCCTTCCTGCTGTCCGTTCTCCGGCACGGCATGATTTAGCCACTGCTTGGCGCCCGGCTCATGCCTGCGCTGCTCAAAGACGAAGGGGCCGCCCTGCTGCGGGTGATCGACACCCCAGCCGGTCAGGATGCTCGCGAGCGCGGTCACATCGGCCTGCGTGTAGCCGCCGTCGACACCGAGGGTGTGCAGCTCCATCACCTCGCGGCCGTAGTTCTCGTTGAGGCCGGCGCTCTTCTTTTTCTGTCGGGCGGCAGCGGGCGAGTCGGGCCCGATGCTGGTCAGGTTGTCGAGATAGATCATCATCGCGGGGCTCTGCGCGGTTGCCAGCAGCAGGTCGCTGAACCGGCCAAGCGCATGGGCGCGAATGGCGGTCTGCTCGTACTGGCCGGCGTAGTCGAGCTCTTCGCCTTTCTTACCCAGGTCGATGTTGAAGTGGTTGATCCAGAAGTCCGTCATGACCTCCTGCAGCTGCCGCTGCGACAGCACGGCGCGCAGCACCTTGGCCTGCTGTAGCTCGCCGGCGACGACGCCGCTCGCGCGATAGCCGCCGGCCATCATGTTCCACAACTCGCGGTCGCGCGGGGAAACGCCTGCGAGCAGCTGCGATTTGAGCGGTTCGCCCAGTCCCCGGGTAATCGCCACGCGATCGGGCACCGGCAGCGTGAGTACCGCGTGCAGGCGGTCGGCGGGCGCAAGCGCCAGCACGGGGCCGGCCAGCGCGGCGGCGTGGGCCTGCTGCGCTTCAGGCGGGGGAGCTTTGCCCGGCTTGCTCGCGACGCTCGTGTCGGTCTGGTCTTTTGCCTTCTTTTCCTGGTAGCGCGCCAGCAGTACCTGGTACACAGCGGCAAGCTGCGGGTCTGTCGGCATGGCTTCCTTGCCGTTGGCGATGCGCCGGATTTTCTGGCCGTCCGGGAAGTCGACCGCCATCACCGGGGGCGTCATCGTGAGCGAGGGGTAGGCGGCGAGGCGCTGCGCCAGCACCGGGTCAGGGATAGCGTCGGGCTGGAGCTGGCGATCGAACCACTGCTGCCAACCTTCGGCTGCCACGGTCTCGATCATTCCGGGTGTCGGCCCGAAGGTGAACCGGGAGACGACCTGTGCTGCCTGTTCCCTGCTCGTAAGCGGAGCGGAGCGACTGTGGCTCGCAGTGGAGTGCGCGACCGCCGCGGACGAAATCAGGGCAGGCAGCAGAAGCGCGGCCGTGGACAGGGCAAAGCGGATTCTAAAACGCATCGGCTGAAAACTCCAGCCCGCAAATGGTAGGGCTGCCTGTATGAACCGGCGCGCTCAAGGAAAGTCGCGGCGGCCAAGCAATCAGGCGGCGCCAGGCGCAATCAGGCCGCGGCGGGCGTTCGCGGTGGGGCTGCCTTGCGACGCCACCAGCTGAGCGCGGGCCGAAGCGCCAGCAGGACGCCCAGCACGATCGTGATCTCGAGCGGCGCATAGACGCCCGTCTTTACGATCCACCAGTAGTGCACGACGCCCGCGATGGCCGAGATGTAGACCAGCCGGTGGAGCAGGTTCCAGCGCTTGCCGCCGAGCTTGCGGATGGACCAGGTGGTCGAAGTAAGCACGAGCGGCACCATGAGGCTCCACGCGGTGAGCCCCGCCCAGATGTACGGGCGCCGGACGATGTCGCCCTCTGTCGCCGGCCAGCTCCACGCCGCGTACAGCCACAGGTAAGTAAGCAGGTGCAGCGTGCCCCAGAAAAAGGCGTACAGCCCCAGCATGCGGCGAAACCGGATGAGCCAGCTGAGGTTCGTCACCAGCCGCCGCAGCGGCGTGATGGCCAGCGAGATGACCAGGATCCGCAGCGTGGCGAACCCGGTGAAGAAGGTGACGGTAGCGGTCGGGTCCGGCCCCAGGGCCGAGGGGTTTGTGGTCGCGCTCTGGTATAGGTGCCACAGCAGGTAGACCAGCGGCCCGAGACACGCCGCGTGTACCAGCACTTTCAGGGTAACGATCCAGCGGTTCGGCACGCGGCGGCTCTCCAGTCGAACAGAAGGTCAGTAGTACTTTTTCAGGTCCATCCCTTTGTACAGGCCGGCCACCTGGTCGCCATAGCCGTTGAACATCAAGGTGGGCTGGCGCTGCTTCCAGATCGGCGCGCCGATGACCCGTTCACTCGCCTGCGACCAGCGGGGGTGGTCGACCTGCGGGTTCACGTTTGAGTAAAAGCCGTACTCGTTCGAGGCCAGATCGTTCCAGGTGGTGTGCGGTTGCTTCGCGACAAAGCGAATAGTCGCGAGCGCCTTGGCTGACTTGAAGCCGTACTTCCACGGCACGACGATCCGGACCGGGGCGCCGTCCTGGTTCGGCAGGGTTTCGCCGTACAATCCGAAGGTCAGAAGGGTAAGCGGGTGCATCGCCTCGTCCATCCGAAGGCCTTCGGAGTAAGGCCAGTTGATGCCTGCGCCCGATGATTCGGGCATCTCGGAGGCGCTGTAGAAGGTAAGGAACTGCACGTATTTCGCCGAGGGAAGCGGCTGGCACTCCTTGATCAGCTCGGCCAGCGAGTAGCCGACCCAGGGAATCACCATGCTCCAGGCTTCTACGCAGCGGAAACGGTAGGTGCGGTCTTCGAGCGGCCGCAGCTTCGCGAGCTCGTCGACCGAGAAGGTCCTGGGCTTCTGCACCAGGCCTTCGACCTTGACGCTCCACGGGTAAGTTTTGAACCTCTGCGCGTTCTGCGACGGATCGCTCTTGCCGGTGCCGAACTCGTAGTAGTTGTTGTAGCTGCTGATGTCCTTGAGGGATGTCGGCGTAAGTCCCGGGGTGGAGAGCGGGCTCTTGACGGTCGTGAGTTTGGTGGCTGCCTCGACCCTCGATGACGGGTGCAGCAGGCGCTCGCCGACAAACGCGGCCACGCCGGCGGTCGCGGCGGCCGCTGCCATAAACTGCCGACGGTTGGCGTACACGCTCTTCGGGGTGATGTCAGATGAGGCAATATCGCTCGACTTGCGGATCAGCATTCCTGCTCCATTCTGTGCCGGTGGTGTCCTCTATTTGGACGCGAACCACCAGCTATAAGGGTAACGCGACGCGACGCGCGTTCAGATGTCATCAAATCAAATCAACGATCCCACGGTTACGATGGATGGAACGCTGAACGGAGGAAGCAGGCGAATGGAAGCAGGCTGGGCGGGAAAAGCATTTGAGTCACTGGTGGAGAGTGATCGCACCGTGGAAACGGCCGGGGTGCTGCTGCATGCCCGCGAAACGTGCCGGCCGATCGCCGACCTGGACCCGGCACTGCAGCCGGCGACCCTGCAGGAGGCGTACGCCATCCAGAACGCGATGGCCTCGCGGCTGGGCCCGGTCGGCGGATGGAAGGTAGGCGCGCCGCGGCCCGATGCCGTCCCGATGTACGGACCCATGCCGCAGCGCCTCGGCTTTATCCGCAGCGGCGAGGAGATGCCCGGCGCCGCGAGCCGGTTGCGCGGCATTGAGGCAGAGATCGGCTTCCTGCTCCGCAAAGACCTGCCCCTGCGCGAGGAGCGCTACAGCCGCGAGGAGATTCTGGAAGCAATTGCAAGCGCCCACCCTGTCATCGAGGTGCTTGAGTCGGCGTTCATCGTGCCGGATGAGGCCTCGCACCTGGCCATGGTCGCCGACCTCCAGATGAACGGCGGCTTTGTGCACGGGCCGGCGCTCAGGGACTGGCAGTCGATCGACAAAGAGAATGAGCACCTGGAGATCGTGATCGACGGCGTGGTGCGCTGGGATGCGGTCGGTAAAAACACGAATGGACCCGACCTGCTGCGGCTGGTGGAGTACCTGGTGAACGAAGGGCAGTTTCGCACCGGGGGCCTGCAGGCCGGGCAGTGGATCACAACCGGAAGCTGGATGGGCAAGCTGCTGGCCCATGGGCGCTCCTCGGTCGATGTACGCTTCGCGAACTTTGGCTCGGTCGCGTTTTCATTCGCGAAGTAGCGATATAGCTACAGAGTCTGACGCCGCTCGCGCCACAGGAAGAGCAACGCACCGGAGACGCCGAGCGCGAGCGCGAACAGCAGCTCGCGCCCAGCGCCCTTCCTCGCCAGCAGCAGGAAGGCGAAGCCGGCCAGCGCCAGCAGCGCCGGCAGCGGGTACAACCACATCCGAAATGGCCGCAACAGCCCCGGCTGCCGGACCCGCAGAACCATGACACCGGTCTGCTGCATGCCGTACTGCAGCACGATGCGTACCGCGACCAGCGCGGAGATGACCGTGCGCAGATCGAAAAAGCAGAACAGCGTCGCGAGCGCCCCCAGCGCCAGCAGGGCGAACTGTGGGAAGCCGCGGGTGGGGTGCAGACGCGCGAACGGCGCGAAGAAGTTGCCCTCCTGCGCGGCGGCGAACGGCGCGCGGGAGTAGCCGAGCAGCAGCGCGACGACCGAGGCGAACGCCGTCCAGATAATGAGCACCGCAATGGTTACAGAAGCCGCGTGACCGAAGGTGCCGGGCAGAGCGGTACGCATCAGCACGGCGGCCACCGGCTCGACGCTGTGGGCTTTTCCGGCGAGGGCTGAGAGGGGCAGCGCGCCGACGACCGCGAAGTTCATCAGCAGGTAGAGCACGGCGACGATCGCAATGGACGCGAGCACCGCGCGGGGAATGGTGCGGCCCGGCTCGCGCACCTCCGCGCCCAGGAAACACACATTGTAGTAGCCCCAGTAATCGTAGGTGGTGATAAGCGTCGCGGCGCCCAGCGCCTCAAGCAATCCCGGACCGTGCGGCCAGTGCAGCTGCGCAGCAACCAGCGGCGCGCGCAGGTGGGTGGCTCCGGTCACGATCACCGCCAGCAGGGTCAGCAGCACGCCAATTGAAAGCACGCCGGCCGTGCGCACGATGGTGCCGAGTCCGCGATACAGCAGCAGCACGACCAGCACGCACACGCCCGCCGCGAGCAGGCTGGTGGCCCGCACATTGACCGGCCCAAGCACGTAGGTATGGCGCAGCCCCGGCAGCAGAAACGCCGCATACTGCGCCAGGCCAAGCGCGCCGGAGGCGATCGAAAGCGGCGCGGTAAACAGCAACTGCCATACGTACAAAAAGCCGAGAAAACGGCCGGCGTCGAAGCGGTGTGTGCCTGAGTCAAGACCAGGCTTGTAGATCTCGCGCAGAAACGCATACGAGCCGCCCGCGCGCGGCAGCGCCGCGCCCAGCTCCGCCCACACCAGGCCGTCGCACACTGCGAGCAGCGCGCCCAGCAGCCAGCCGAGCCACGCGCCGGGCCCGAGCGCCGCGACCACCAGCGGCAGCGTGATGAACGGCCCCACGCCGATCATGTTCATCAGGTTGAGCGAGACCGCTCCGCCGAGCGTAACGCGGCGCTCGAGACCCTGTGCCGGCGGCTCGTTTCGCGGTGTCTCGTGGGTCTGCATGGTCTGCGGATTGTACACTTCAGGTGTGCCGCTCACCTGCTTCCCTCCCCATCTGCCGCGCCGCGCGGGCGCCTTGGCACTGCTGCTGCTCACCGCCTCCGCAAGCCTGGCGCAAAGTGTTCCCTGGGCCACCACGCTTGCACCGGCGGTGGACGCGACCCCGCTTCCGGAAGACCGCGGGGCCGACGGGCTGGCGCAGACGCTGAACAAGCTGCGTACCTGGGGCAGCCTGCTGATGATCGTCGCGCACCCTGATGATGAGGACGGCGGCATGATGGCCTATGAGTCGCGCGGCGCGGGGATCCGCACCGCGCTGCTGACGCTGACACGCGGCGAAGGCGGCCAGAACGCGATGACCGGCGACGCCTACGATGCGCTGGGGGTGATGCGCACCAACGAGCTGCTGGCGGCCGACCGCTACTCCGGCACGGAGCAGATGTGGGGTACGGAGGCCGATTACGGTTTCTCGAAAACGAAGCAGGAAGCCTTCTCGCAGTGGGGGCACGACCGCGTGCTGCGCGACGTGGTGCGCGCAGTGCGCGAACAGCGGCCGCTGGTGCTGACCTCGGTCTTTATCGGCGAAATCACCGACGGCCACGGCCATCACCAGGTCGCGGGCGAGCTGGCCCAGGAGGCGTTCAACGCCGCGGGCGACCCGAGCGTCTTCCCTGACCAGATCGCCGCCGGCCTGCGCCCGTGGAAGCCGCTGGCGGTGTTCGCACGGACGCCTTTCGCGCCCGTCACCGCGAAAGGCATGTACGACTATGCGACCGACACCTGGGCGCCGCCGTCCTTCACCAACTACGTTACCGGCGAGCACTCGACGACCCCACCGTCGGCCGATGTGACGATCCCCGAAGGCCAGTGGGACCCGGTGCTGGGGCGATCGTACCTGCAGATGGCGCGCGAAGGCTGGGGGTTGCAGAAGTCGCAGAACGGCGGCGGCAACCCTCCGCTGGCAGGCCCGGACGCGGTGACGTACCACCGCTACGGCTCGCGTGTCGCAGGAAAAACGGACCAGCCGGGCTTCTTCTCCGGCATCGACACCTCGCTGCCCGGCATGGCGATGCTGGCGCAGGGCGGGGACACGGCTTTCGTCACAGCGGGGCTTCTGCACATGGAGCGCGCGGTGACGCACGCCTTCTGGGGGTACACGCCTGCCGTGCCTGCACGGGTCGTGCCTGACCTGCGCGAGGGCTACTTGGCGACGCAAAGCCTGCTGACGGCTGTGCAGGCGAGCAGCCTGACCCCGGACAGCAAGGCTAACCTGGAACACGAGCTCAGGATCAAGCTGGTGCAGTTCAACACCGCCCTGGTCGCGGCGCTGGGCCTGCATATCGATGCGCTGGTGACCCCCACGCCGGCCCGTGACGTGAACGGCGCGAAAGCCCGGGTGCTGGGCCTGTACCCGGAGCTGACCCGCCCGCACGTGACCCCGGGCGAAGCATTCGAGGTGCGGCTGCACATATCCTCCGGGACGCCCTGGAGCTCGACCGCGACCGGAGGGCTCTCGCTGCTGCGGACCGGCCTGGTGACGCCGGCGGGCGAGCACTGGGAGGTCGACCGGACCGAAGCGCCGGGGCTGAACACCGCGCAGTCGAGCGTCGGCGACGGCATCTTTCAGGTCACGGTGCCGCGTGACGCCGCGCCGACCGCGCCCTACTTTACCCGGCCCTCCATCGCGCAGCCGTACTACGACCTGTCAGACCCGGCACTGGCAGGCGACAGCTTCGCCCCCTACCCGGTCTCCGGTTTTGCCGAGTTCAGCTACGACGGCGTGCCCCTGCGGGTGGCCGAGGTGGTGCAGACCCTTCAGCGCGAGCGCGGCACCGGAGACTTCAAGACTCCACTTGCCGTGACGCCCGGTATCTCCGTAACGGTGCCGCAGGCCATCGCGATCCTGCCCACGGGCAAGCGCACCCTTTCGGTCGAGGTCTCCGCTGAAAACGAACAGGACGAAGCTGCCAATGCGACCCTGGCGCTGAATGCCCCTGCCGGCTGGCAGGTGGAGCCCGCCACGGCGGCCGAAACGCTGGCGCCGGGCGAGCGGGTCACGCGCAGCTTCAGCGTGACTGCGCCGGCGACAGGCGCCGCGGAGTCGAGCCTGCATGCCACGGTGCGCTCCGGCAACAGCCTTTACACGAGCGGTTTTGCGACGGCCGGCTACCCGGGCCTGCGCCCGTACAATCTGTACCGGGCCGCGACGCTGGAGGTGCGGCCGATCGAGGTGCGCGTTACCCCGGGCGTCCGCGTGGGCTACGTGATGGGTACCGGCGATGGGGTGCCGAGCGCCCTGCGCGCGATGGGCATTCCGGTCGACCTGCTGAGCCCGGCAGACCTGCTGACCCACGACCTTTCCGCGTATACCACCATCATGCTGGGGGTGCGCACCTACACGGCCTACCCCTCGCTCGCGCAGGCGTCGGCTGCCCTGCAGCACTTTGCCGAGGCCGGGGGTACGGTGGTCGTGCAGTACCAGAGCAGCGACTTTCCCGGTCTGCCCTTTGCGATCCACCTCGGCAACACCCCGGCCAAGGTCGTCGACGAACATGCGGCCGTTACGCTTTCGGCGCCCGGCAATGCCCTGCTGACGACCCCGAACCGCATCACGCAGGCGGATTTCGACGGCTGGGTGGAAGAGCGGGGCCACGGCTTCGCGGCCTCCTGGGCGCCGCAGTGGCTGCCGCTGACGGCGATGGCGGACCCGGACCAGGCGCGGCAGCAGGGCGGTCTGCTGGTGGCGTCGGTCGGTCGCGGGCGCTACGTGTATGCGGCGCTGGCGTTATACCGGCAGCTTCCGGAAGGCGTGCCGGGGGCGTACCGGCTGCTGGCGAACCTGGCAGGCGCGGCAGCCCCGGCTCGATAAAGCGGGATTTCTCCACGTCCGGGAGAAATGCGCTCAGGGCGCCATGCATTCATGCAATTGCAACATTGCATTCTCCGGGTTGTCACACAGTTCTGGGACTCTTGAGTCGCACGGCGGGCCAAATGCCTTCCACAGCTTCCGGAAACACGGAAGCGCGGACCCGCCGCAATCGACCGAGAGGAATCATGCACACAAATCTGAAGGCTCTGGCCGGGCTCGTCCTGGCCTCAGCCGTTGCCGGCCAAGCGCAATCCACTCCTGCCCAGACTGCTCACAAAGGCACCACTGCCGGGCATCATGTCCGCACCGTTCACAAGGCCAGGCCGAGTATCCAGTCCGAGATCGAGCAGCTGAAGCAGGGCATGGAAGCGCAGAACGCGCAGATCCAGAACCTGCAGCAGCAGCTTTCCGCGCGTGACTCCCAGCTGCAGCAGGTACAGCAGCAGTCGCAGATGGCCGCACAGCAGGCCACCCAGCAGGCGCAGGATGCGGTTACCGCCCAACAGGCGGTCACCACGCAGAACGCAACGGCGGTCGCCGGGCTGCAGAGCTCGGTCAGCGACCTGCAGGCGAAGCATACTGAGCTCGCGAGCGCCGTCAAGACTGACAAGATCGCGACGACCAAGGCCATCGAGCACCCTGACTCCATCCGTTTCAAGAACGTGACGCTCTCGCCGACCGGCTCTTTTATCGAGTTCGCTACCGTGGACCGGACGCGCGCGACGGCCTCCGATATTCCGACGCCGTTCTCATCTATCCCCTTCACCGCGTCCGACGCCGGGCAGCTCAGCGAGTTCTACGCCACCGGCCGCCAGTCCCGCCTGGCGCTGTATGCGAACACCCGTCTCGCCAATACCGCCCTGAGCGCTTACTACGAGATGGACTGGCTCGGCACCGGCGTCACCTCGAACAACAACCAGTCCAACAGCTATGTGCTGCGTGAGCGCCAGTTGTGGGCGCAGGCCGCGTTCCGCAGCGGCCTAACCATTACGGGCGGCCAGATGTGGACGCTCGCGGCCGAAGACGGCCACGCGATCGACAACCGGACCGAGGTGCTGCCGCAGACCATCGACCCGAACTACCAGATCGGCTATGTGTGGGCCCGGCAGCCGGGCATTCGCGTCACCTACAGGGCTTCGCCGCTGCTGACGTTCGGCATCTCGGCCGAGCAGGCGCAGACGCTTACACCGTCGTGCTCGGCGTCCACGGGCGCTGCCTGTGCCATCAACTACCTGACCGGCGCAACCGGCACGGGCGGCGGCCTTTACAACGGCGGCGGCACACCGGGCGCGACCAGCTCGGGCGCGCTCACCACCTACTCGTACAACGAAGCGCCCGACCTGCTCGCGAAGGTCTCCTTCGACCCGAAAATGGGTCACTTCGAGGTGTTCGGCATTGAGCGCAACTTCCGCAACCGCGTGTACCCGAACGAGAATCCGCAGACCGGCAAAGTCGTGAATGCGGCGCTCGCCTCCGGGGCCGGAGCCTACAACGATTCGCTGGTCGGCGGCGGCATCGGCGGCAGCGCTCGTATCTTCCTCGGGCAGAAGCGGTATGCCTTCGGTGTCAAGGGCCAGTACGGCGACGGCACCAGCCGCTACGCCACCACGCAGCTACCCGACCTGACGGTTCGCCCGGACGGACAGTTCGCGCTGCTGCATAACTTCTCCGCCATGGGCTTTGCCGATGTTAACGTGACCCCGCGCCTGGCCATGTACGGCTACTACGGTACGGACTACGTGGGCCACGACGTGTTCGCACAAGGCACCGGGCAGGTCGGCTACGGCTCGCACCGGCTGGCGACCTCAGGCTGCGGTACGGAGCTTGCGGCAGGCACCACGACCTCGGGCGCCGCCAGCTCGGGTGCGATCAATGGCTTCTCTCCAACCTCGGCCGGCAGCTGTGCGGTGAACACAAAGGACACGCGCGAAGCGACGGCCGGCTTCTGGTACGACTTTTATAAAGGTGCGGGCGGGCGCTTCCGCGAAGGGTTCCAGTACAGCTGGGTGGAGCGCAACACGTACACCGGCCTGAACAACATCACGCCGACCGCGATCGACAATGTGTTTGAAACCTCGATGCGGTACTACCTGCCGTAACGGCAGCCTCTGCAAAACAAAAGGACACCCGACATGGGTGTCCTTCTTGCTGCGTTCGAGAGAACTGCGGCTATTGCGCCTTGGTGTAGGTGCCTTTGGGGGCCGTGGCCTCCACCTGGTGCGGGGTCGGCATGTCGGCAACGTTCCAGCCGCCGCCGAGCGCCTGCACCAGTTGCACCGCGGAGGTCATCTCCTGGATTTGCGTGGTGTACAGCGTCTGCTGGTCGGCCAGCAGGGTGTTCTGCGCGGTGATCACATTGAGGTACGGATCCAGACCGGTCCGGTAGCGATCGAGCGCAAGGTTGACATAAATCTGCGCGGAGTCAGCGGCCTGCCGCTCCTTTTCCACCTGCTGCGAGTAAATGCGGACGTCGGCCAGATAATCCTCGACCTGCTGGAATGCGGTCAGGACCGTCTGCTGGTAGGCCGCGACATCGGCGTTGTACGTAGCGATGTACTGGTGCGTGTAGTCGCGCAGCCCCGCCTGGTAGATCGGCTGGGAAATGGATGGCCCGACCGTCCAGAAGCGGCTGGGCCAGTCGAACCAGTGCTTAAAGGTCGAGCTCTCGAAGCCGCCCTGCGCGGTGAGGGTGATCGCGGGCAGGTATGCCGCGGTCTCGATCCCGATGGCTGCATTCGCGGCAGCCATGGTGCGCTCGGCCGCGGCTACGTCCGGCCGACGCTCGATCAGCACGGAGGGCACACCGACCGGAATCGGCGGAGGCGCCATGAGGCTGCCCCGCACCGGGAGGTGAAAGCCGGTCGCGGGCCGTCCGGTCAGCATGGCGATGGCATGCTCATATTGGGCGCGCGCCGCCCCTACGGCGATGGCCTGGGCTTCGGCGGTCCGCAGCGTGGTCTGGGCCTGGACCACGGAGATCTGGGTGTCGACGCCCGTCTCATACAGTCCCTGCGTGATCTTGAGCGAGGCGCGGTCGGCTTCGACCAGCCCGTTCAGCGTTGCCTGCAGGGCATCTTCGCCGCGCAGCTCGAAGAACGCCTCGGCGAGCGCGGCCTGCTCGGTCAGACGCTCGTTTTCAAGGTCGGCCGCGCTGACCTGCGCCGTGTACTCATTCTCATGGATGGTGTTGCGGATGCGGCCCCACAGGTCGGGCTCCCAGCTGATATCGAGCGGCGCGGACCAGATGGTGCTCTGCTGCCCGCTATTGGTCGCCTCGCCGGTGGTGCTGGTGCCGGTACCCCCCGTGCCACCCGTACCGGTGCCTCCGCCGGTGGTGCCGGTGGAACTCGAGGTAAACGTCGAACCCTTGATGTTGCCCGAGGCGCGCGAGCGCTTGAACGACGGCCCGATCGACACAGTGGGGAACAACTGCCCGCGAGCTTCGCGGATCAGCGTCCGCGCCTCCATGAACTGCTGAAACGCCTGCTTGATGTTCTGGTTGTTGACGTCGAGCTGCTCTTCAAGCCCGTTCAGCTCAGGGTTGTTGAAGACCTCCCACCACTTGCCGCGGAGCATGGCATCGCTCGGCGCGGCTGCCTTCCAGGTGCTGCCATCGTCGGCGACATTGGCCGCGTTCTGCGCGGTCGTGCTTTGGTAGCTGGTAGCGGTGGGCGCAATGGCTGCGGGCGGGTGATATCTGGGCCCGACCGAGCAGCCGCTGAGCGAGACGGCAGCAGCGGCGAGCAGCACGGCGGGCTTAAGGTTGTGCGTGGTAGTCGTCATGGAGGGGGTCCTCAAAGCGCACGCTCCGCCTGGGTGGGCGGAAGCTGCGCTGAACCGCGCCTGCGCCTGCGCGCGAAGCTCAGACGCCAACGGTCCAGGTAGAGATAGATGACAGGGGTCGTGTACAGCGTGAGCGCCTGCGATACCAGCAGGCCGCCCACAATCGAGATACCGAGCGGCCGACGAAGCTCAGACCCGGTGCCCGTGCCGAACGCCAGCGGCAGCGCGCCGAACATGGCGGCCATGGTCGTCATCATGATCGGACGGAAACGCAGCATGCAGGCCTCGAAGATCGCGTCAGAGGTGGACATGCCGCCTTCCCGCTCCGCCATCAGCGCAAAATCAATCATCATGATGGCGTTCTTTTTCACGATGCCGATCAGCAGGACGATGCCGATGATGGCGATGACGCTCAGGTCGGTATTGGTAAGCTCGAGCGCGATCAGCGCGCCCACGCTGGCCGAAGGCAGCGTGGAGATGATGGTGATGGGGTGTACCAGGCTTTCATACAGCACGCCCAGCACGATGTAGACCGCGAGCAGCGCGGTGAGGATCAGGATCGGCTCCGTCTTGAGCGACTGCTGAAACGCCTGGAGCGTGCCGGAAGCAGAACCGCGCACGCTGGCCGGCATTCCCAGGTCATCCTGCATCTGGGTTACGGACTGCATCCCCTGCGACAGCGAAATGTTCTTGGCCAGGTTGAAGGAGATGGTCGTCGAGGGGAACAGGCCCGTGTGGTTCAGAGTAAGCGAGGTCGTGGTGGTATGCGTCTTTGAGAACGCATTGAGCGGAATGGGACCGTGCGCGCCGGCATTGACGAAATTGAGGGTGTTGAGGCCCTCGGGAGACTGCCAGAACTGCGGCGCCACCTCAAGGATGACGTAGTACTGGTTGAGCTGGGTGCGGATGAGCGACACCTCCGACTGGCCGAAAGCGGCATACAGCCCGGAGTCGATGGCCTGCGGCGTGAGCCCGAGACGCGCGGCCGTGGTGCGGTCGTAGTCCACAAAAGAGGACAGGCCGCCCTGCTCCGCGTCCGAGTTCACATCCGCCAGGTTCGGCAGCTTCTTCATGTTCTTGAGCAGGATCGGCGCCCAGTGGTCAAGCAGCGCCTGGCTGTCGGCAACGATCGTGTACTGATAGAGGGCGTTGCCGCTGCGGCCGCCGACGCGAATGTCCTGCCCTGGGCGCAGGTAGACCGAGGCGATCGGCAGCCGGTCGAACTTGGGGCGCAGCCGTGCCACCACTTGCATGGCGGTCGCCGTGCGGTCGTCTTTGCCTTTCCCAATCGGCTTCAGCGCCAGAAAAACGAAGCCTCCATTCGTTGATCCCTGTCCGCCTGTGTAGGCATTGACGTGCGCTACCGCCGGATCGGCCTGAATGATCTTGACGATCTGCTTGACGGACTTGTTCATAAACGTGAACGAGGCATCGTATGGCCCCTGCAGGCCGCCGAACACCAAGCCGTTGTCCTGCTCCGGGAAGAAACCTTTCGGGATGCGGATGAACAGCAGCACGTTGAGCGCGAGCGTAAGCAGGAGAACCACAATCGTGATTCCCGGATTTTCAAGCACCCAGGTAAGGGAAACGCGGTAGATCTTCAGGATGAAATCGAACCCGCGCTCGCTTGCACGGTAAAGCCAGTTGTGCTGCTCCTCTTTCGGATTGTGCTTGAGCAGGTACGCGCACATGGTCGGCGTCGTCGTGAGGGAGACGACCATCGAGACCAGGATCGCGGTGGACAGCGTAACCGCGAACTCGCGAAACAGCCGGCCCACGATGCCGCCCATCAGCAGGATCGGAATGAACACGGCGATCAGCGAGATCGAGATGGTCAGCACCGTGTAGCCGATCTCGCTCGCGCCCTTGAGCGCCGCTTCCCGCGGGGTGTACCCCTGCTCGAGGAACCGCGAGATGTTTTCCATGACGACGATCGCGTCGTCGACGACGAAGCCCGTTGCGATGGTCAACGCCATAAGCGACAGGTTGTCGATCGAATAGTCCATCAGGTACATCACCGCGAAGGTCCCGATGAGCGAGACCGGTACAGCGACCGCTGGAATCAGTGTTGCGCGCGGGTTCCGCAGAAAAACGAAAACCACGCCGATGACGAGGAAGATCGAGAAGATCAGCGTCGACTCGACATTCTGCACCGAGGCACGGATGGTGGTCGTGCGGTCGAGCACGATGGTCGCGTCGATACCCTGGGGGATCGAGGCCTGCAGCGACGGCAGAGCCGCCCGGATACGCTCGTTCGTCTGGATGATGTTGGCGCCTGGCTGCCGTCGAACGATCATGGTCACCGACGGTATGCCGTCCAGATAGCCGGCAGCGCGCACGTTCTGCGTGGCATCCTCGACATCGGCCACGTCGCTCAGGTGCACCGCCAACCCGTTGTGATAGCCGACGACGAGAGGCCGATACTGCTCGGCATGGGAGATCTGCCCATTGGTGACAAGGTCGATCTTGGTACTGCCGTCCTGGAATGATCCGCGGGCTACATCGGTGTTCTGCGCGGATAGCGTGGACTGGATGCTCGACAGGGTCAGCCCGTAGCTTTCAAGCTGCATCGGATTTGCTTCGACACGCACCGAAGGCAACGCGCCGCCGCCAACGTCAACCTGGCCGACACCCTGGATCTGCGAGACGCGCTGCTGCATGATCGTGGACGCGATGTCGTACAGCTTGGCCGTGTCGTATTTTTTCGACACCAGCCCCAGGATCATGATGGGCGAGTCGGCCGGGTTCGACTTGCGGTAACTCGGGTCGCCGGGCAGATTCGCGGGCAGGTACGTACGCGCGGCATTGATGGCGGCCTGCACGTCGCGCGCCGCGCCGTTGATGTCGCGGTTCAGGTCGAACTGCAGCGTCACATTGACCGAGCCGAGCGAGCTGGAAGAGGTCATCTCCGTAACGCCGGCGATGTGCGAGAACTGCCTTTCGAGCGGCGTCGCGATCGATGAAGCCATGATCTGCGCGCTTGCGCCGGGCAGCGACGACTGTACCTGGATCGTCGGGAAATCGACCTGCGGCAGCGGCGCCACCGGTAGCACGGAGTAGCCTACGATGCCGGCGATCGCGATGGCGACCGTGAGCAGCGTGGTGGCGACCGGCCGGTCGATGAATGGGCGGGAAAGACTCATACGCGGCCCGAAACCTGGGGCGCGGGTGAGCTGGTCTGGGGCTCGTTGCCCGTGGGCCGATGCGCCGGCTTCTTTTTAAAGCGCTGGGCAAGGTTGTCGAAAAAGATGTAAATGACCGGCGTGGTGTACAGCGTGAGGAACTGCGAGACGAGCAGGCCGCCGACCATGACGATACCGAGCGGCCGGCGCAGCTCTGAACCGATGCCGTGCCCGAACGCGAGCGGGATGCCGGCGAGCAGCGCCGCCATGGTCGTCATCACGATAGGCCGGAAGCGCAGCAGGCTCGCCTCGTAAATCGCCTCGGTCGAGCTCTTGCCGTGTTCGCGCTCTGCTTCGAGCGCGAAATCGACGATCATGATGCCGTTCTTCTTAACGATGCCGATCAGCAGGATGATGCCGATGATCGCGACGACCGAAAGCGTCTCATGGAAGAGCATGAGCGCCAGCAGCGCGCCCACACCGGCGGAAGGCAGCGTGGAAAGGATCGTAATGGGGTGGATGAAGCTCTCGTAAAGAATGCCGAGCACGATGTAGACGACCACGAGCGCGGCGAGGATCAGCAGACCTTCGTTCGCGAGCGAGTTGCGGAAGGACGCGGCGGTACCCTGGAAGTCCGCCTGGATACTTGCGGGGAAATGGAGCTGCTGCGCGACTTTGTCGATCTCTTCGATGGCATTGCCCAGCGCGGCCTGCGGTCCCAGGTTGAACGAGACCGTCACCGCAGGAAACTGGCCCTGGTGCTCGATCGACAGCGCTTCGCTCACCGGTGAAATGGTCGAGAAGGCGCTAAGGGGAATCTGGTTCTGCGTCACCGCGCCGTTGGTCGTGTTGGGGCTGCTGGCAGCCGTCGCCGCGGCGGTTGAGAGCGCGTTGCCGGGCGGGGTCAGGATGCCGGAGCTGGGCGTGTACAGCACGCCGGTAGTGGTCGCGTTCGACCCGGCGGACGCTGAGCTCGACGTTGAAAACGACTGAGCGGCGGTGTCACCGCTCACCCCGGACGACGCATTCGCCTGCAGGTAAATGTCGTTCAGATTATTGGGATTGCGCTGAAACTGCGGTTGCGTCTCAAGGATGATGTGGTACTGGTTCAGTGCCGTGTACAGCGTGGCAATCTGCCGCTGGCCGTAGGCGTCATACAGGGTGTTGTCGATCGTGGTCGGGGCGATGCCCAGCCTCGATGCGGTGACCCGGTCGACATTGATGTTCGCGGCCATCCCGCCGGATTGTTGATCGGTCGCCACGTCTTCGAGGTCCGGCAGCTGCTTTAGCTTGGCGACGAAGCGGTTGGTCCACAGGTCCAGCTCGGCCTGGCTCGGGTCCTCAAGCGTGTACTGGTACTGGGTGCGCGTCACCCGGTCGTCCACGCTGATGTTCTGCACCGGCTGCATGAACAACTGGATCCCGTCGACCTGCGCGAGCTTACCCTGCAGCCTGCGGATCACGTCCGCAGCGCTAAGGTCGCGCTGCGCCAGCGGCTTGAGGTTGATGGAGAAACGCCCGCTGTTGAGCGTGGTATTGGTGCCGTCGGCCCCGATAAACGAGCTTAGGCTTTCAACCGCCGGATCGGCGAGGATGACCTTCGCCAGCTGCTGCTGGCGCTGCGCCATGGCCTCGAACGAGATCGACTGCGATGCCTGTGAAATACCCTGGATGACCCCGGTGTCCTGCACGGGGAAGAAGCCCTTTGGGATGACGATATAGAGAAATATCGTCAGCGCAAGGGTAGCGACGGCGACCATTAATGTAATGAACTGGAAGCGAAGCACGAACTTGAGCGTCCGCCCGTAAAACGAAATCATGCTCTCGAACACACGCTCTGACGCGCGGTACAGGCGCCCCTGCTGGGCCGCGGGATTGTGCCGCAGGATGCGCGCGCACATCATCGGCGTCAGGGTAAGCGACACGACCGCCGAGATGATGATCGTGACCGCGAGGGTAACGGCGAACTCCCGGAACAGCCGCCCGACCACGTCCCCCATGAACAGCAGCGGGATCAGCACGGCGATCAGCGAGACGGTCAGCGACAGGATGGTGAAGCCGATCTGCCCGGCGCCCTTGAGCGCGGCCTGCATCGGCGGGTCGCCTTCTTCGAGATAGCGGGAGATGTTCTCGATCATGACGATCGCGTCATCGACCACGAAACCCGTCGAAATCGTAAGCGCCATCAGCGACAGGTTGTCGAGCGAGTAGCCCAGCCCGTACATCGCGCCGAAGGTGCCGACCAGCGACAGCGGTACCGCGACACTCGGAATGATCGTCGCGGAAAGCGAGCGCAGAAACAGGAAGATCACCAGGACGACCAGCACGATCGTCAGCATCAGCTCGAACTCGACGTCGTCTACCGATGCCTGGATGCTGGTGGTGAGATCGGTCAGCATGGTGATCTGCAGGCCCGCGGGCAGGGTCGCCTGCAGCTGCGGCAGCAGCGTCTTGATGCTCTTGACAACCGAGATGGTGTTGGCGCCGGGCTGCCGCTGCACATTTAGGATGACCGCCGGCGTCTGGTCCATCCACGCCTTTTGGTCGACGTTCTCGACGCCGTCGACCACGTGCGCGACATTCTTCAGCAGGATCGGCGCGCTGTTCCGGTAGGCCACCACCACGTTCTCGTATTCGCTGCTGCTGTTGAGCTGGTCGTTGGCGTCGATTTGCCAGTCCTGGTGCGGCCCGTCAAACGAGCCCTTGGCCGAGTTGACGCTGGTCTGGGTGAGCGCGGTGCGCACGTCCTCAAGATTCAGCCCGTAGGAAGCAAGCTGTGTGGGATTGACCTGGATCCGTACCGCGGGTTTCTGGCCGCCGGAGATGGAGACAAGGCCCACGCCCGAAAGCTGCGAAATCTTTGGAGCCATGCGCGTATCGACCATGTCCTCAACCTGCGGCAGCGCGATGGTCTTCGAGGTGATCGCCATGGTCAGCACGGGCGCGTCGGCGGGGTTGGTCTTCGAGTAAGTCGGCGGAACCGGCAGGTCAGACGGCAGCAGGCTTTGCGCGGCATTGATGGCCGCCTGCACTTCCTGCTCGGCCACGTCGATGTTAAGGCTCAGGTCGAACTGCAGCACTACCACCGAGACGCCGCCCGCGGAGGTCGAGGTCATCTGGCTCAGCCCCTGCATCTCGCCGAACTGTCGCTCGAGCGGCGCCGTCACCGTGGTGGAGGTCACATCGGGCGCAGCCCCCGGATAAAACGTCAGCACCTGGATGGTCGGATAGTCGACCTGCGGCAGCGCCGAGATCGGCAGCTGCGTGTAGGCCACGATCCCGACGAGCAGGATCGCGACCATCAGCAGCGAGGTCGCCACCGGCCGCAGGATGAACGGGCGGGAAATACTCACGGGGTATTGCTCTCCGCGTTGTCACTGGCGGCCAGCTTCTGCGTCACGACCCGCACCTTGCTCTTGTCCTGCAGCTTCTCAAACGAGCTGTTGGCCAGCATGTCGCCGTTCTGGATCCCGGTAACGGCCGAGTTCACGCCGTCGGTCGCGACGATCGTAACGTTCGTGATGCTCGCGGCATTGTCCCGCAGCAGGTACACGTAGGCCTGCGTGCCGTTGCGCTGGATTGAAGAGTTAGGGATGAGCACCTGGTTGGGAAGCAGGTTCACGAGCAGCTCTGTATTGACGAACTGGTTCGGAAACAGCGACATCGTCGCGTTCGTAAACGTGGCGCGAAGCTTCAGCGTTCCGGTGGTCGTGTCGATCAGGTTGTCTGTCGTGTTCAGGTAACCGGTCGCGAGGACTTTCTTCTGTTCGCGGTCCAGCGCCTGGACCTGCAGACGGTGTTTCCGCATCGCCTGCTGCACCTGCGGCAGATCGTCCTCCGGAATAGTGAAGACGACCGTAATCGGCTGTACCTGCGCCACCACGACCAGCGCCGTTGCCGCCGTTCCATTCGCCTGCACGATATTGCCGGGGTCGACCAGCCGGAGCCCAACCTTGCCGCTGATGGGCGACACGATGTGACAGTACGCCACGTTGACCTGGTCTGCTTCGACGGTGCCCTGGTCGCTGCGGACCAGCCCCTGGTCCTGCTCCACCAGCTTGGCCTGGTCATCGAGCTGCTGCTTGGCGATGGCGTTGCGCGCCCATGCGGCCTGGTAGCGTTCCAGGTCCATCTGCGCCTGCGACAATACCCCCTGGTCGCGGAGCAGGGTGCCCTGCGCGGTATCGAGCGCGGCCTGATACGGGCGGGAGTCGATATCGATCAGCGGCGTGCCTTTCGTTACCGTCTGCCCTTCCCGGTAGTGCACCGCCATGATCTGCCCGGTGACCTGGGCGGTGATCGAGGCCGTGTAGGTCGGGGTCACGGTGCCGATCGACAGCAGTTTTTCGGCCATGGTGCCCATGTGCGCCTGCGCGGCGTTCAGGGTCACGGTGCCGCCGGCATGACGCTGCCCTGCCGCGGACTCCGACTCGCCCGGCTTGTGCTTCAGGATGAGAACAAAGGCAAGGGCAAAAATAGTCAGCAGCACGACCCAGACCCATTGGCGCCGCTTGCGTGGGCGCTCCGGCGCGGGTTCCCGGTGCGTGGTCTGCTGGTCGGCTGCCGCTCTGGTGCCGGCTAGGAGCGGTGTCGCGGGTGGTTGCTGTTCCATCGAGAGTGTCGTGCTCCAAAGCTCTGGAGTGTGCCTCGCCGGCGGCGGCGAGAGCAAATTACATGGGGAGCGCAACGATTGAAGCGCTGAACGAGATCCAGGTGTATAGCTGTTGTTACATCGGCAGCTTTGCGCCGGCGGCGATCAGAAAAGCATCAAAGCTGGTTGCCTCCCATCCTAACCCAGGGTCGCGGCGAGTAGAGCGCATTTTGGTGCAGCGAAAGCCCATGGATAGGCAAAAACTTCACACCTCATGGGAAGAGATACGGACGAGCGGTGGGATTGGTTGCAGGGAAACCGGCAAAAGCAACCTCGCGGCACGGCAGCGTCTCCCACCAGCATGACTTCCACAACGGCAACCCGCCCGCTCTTCCTCGACACCATCCCAGGCATTGACCCGGGGCCATTCGAACCCGGCGCGCCGGGAACTGAACCCGATTTCGACCCCAATCCCGCTCCGGACCCCGACCCGGATCCGCTCGGCCCCGGCACAGGCAGCCCCGACCCCGGCTTCCCCGCGCCCAGTCCCGGTGGGCCGTCGCCTGTCTTTAACTAAGAATGACCAGTGACGTGCGCGCAGGATGGCCATGCTGGGTATTGTTACAATCCTGTGAATACGCGATCGTTTCGCGCAGCAAAGGATTCGTTTCAGCATGAACCTCTACATCCTGCGCCATGCCTCCGCCGGCACGCGCCGCGCCAACCCTGTCATTGACCTCAAGCGACCACTGGACAAAGAAGGCAAAGGGCAATGCATGCTAATCGGCAGCTACCTGAACGCTCTTAAGGTCCACTTTGATTTGGTTGCTTCAAGCCCGCTGAAACGTGCGCTCCAGACCGCTTCGCTGGTCGGCACCGAGGTCGGCTTCGACGGCGGCATCAAGGTCACCCCCGCACTTGCGCCCGAGGCGAACGTCGCCGCGTTCCATACCTTTATCAATGAACTTCAGGGGTATGAGAATGTTCTGCTGGTCGGGCATAACCCGAACCTGCCGTTCTTCCTCGCTTCCCTGCTGATGAATGGCAGCGCGCCGGGGCGTTCAGCAATTCGGTTGCGCAAGGGCGCGATTGCCCGGATCGACCTGACGCGCCGTCCGGGGATGCTCCACTGGTTGGTCGATCCGCGCATCCTGCGGGGCGTCTACGGCAATGCCACGAAAACAGTTCGCCGGCGCGCGCTCAAGGCTGCTCCCGGCGGAAAGTCGAAAAAGCTGCCCAGCTAAGCATTTGCACTGGCAGTCGGGTGCCACGTTTGGCCCTGCTATTCCCCTGTTATTCTTAGGTTCGGTCCGGGCCTGCTCCTGGTCTCGGGTTTTCCCCGACTTCAAATCAGACTTTCCGGAACTGATCCGCTTGCCTACGCATACCGTACCTCCTGTCACCGCGCCTGAACCGCCGCTGCTTCGCTCCCCGCGCAAGGCCTGGACGCTGCTCCTGCTGCTGTTCCTCGCCGTTCACTTCGCGGCGCTGTTCTCGCCCTCGCTGCTCGATGATGCCGATGCCACCCATGCCAATGCTGCGCAGCACATGGCGCGCACCGGCGACTGGGTCACCCTGTACGTCGATGGCGTGCGCTACCTTGAAAAGCCGCCGCTGCCGTACTGGTTCGCCGCGATCGACTACCACCTGTTCGGCTACAACGTCTTCTCCACGCACCTGCCCATGACGCTCGCGGTGCTGGCGAATGCGATTCTCGGCTGGATCTGGGCGCACCGCGCCTTCAACGACAGGGCAGCTTTTTACACGGCGCTTTTCATCCTGACGACGATTGGCGTGTTCCTGTTCACGCGCATTTTCATCCCCGAGGCGATCTTCTGCTTCTTTCTCGCGCTGGCGCTCTGGGCGTTCCTGACCGGGCTTGAAGACCGCAGACCGAACCTCTTCTACGTCACCTATGCCTCGCTCGCGGTCGCGCTGCTGGCCAAAGGGCTCATCGCGCCGGTGTTCTTTATCGCGGCGGCGGTGCCTTACCTGCTGATCACCGGCGACTGGCGCCGCTGGCGCGAGTTCCGCCTGCCGACCGGCATCCTGCTGTTCCTGGTGATCGGCGCGCCCTGGCATGTTTTGGCGGCGATCCGCAACCCGGATCGCGGCCATCCGGTCGGCAACATCCCGACCGCCGCCAGCGAGCATGGCTTTCTCTACTTCTACTTCGTCAACGAGCACTTCCTTCGCTTCCTCGGCAAGCGCTATCCGCACGATTACAACAAGCAGCCCGGCTGGGTATTCTGGGTCGGCCACCTGGCCTGGCTTTTTCCCTGGTGCCTGTTCTTCCCGGCAGCCCTGCGCCGCCTGTGGCGCCGCCGCCACGAGTTTCTAAACGCCCTGAGCCCCGCGACCGTCAATACGCTGACCTTTCTCGACACCCATGCGACCGCCCATGATGCCGCCGCAACCGCACGGACGCTGCGTTTCCGCGCGCGCACGACCCTGCTGCTCGGCATCTACGCGGGCTTTATCCTGCTGTTCTTCTCGCTCTCGACCAACCAGGAGTACTATACCTGGCCAGCCTATTTCGCGTTGCTGCTGCTGACCGCCGGGTCGCTCTCACTGCAGGAAACCAGCCTCGCCACCCGGGGACGGTGGCTGATGGGCGCGCACTGGCTGCTCGCGATCGTCGGCTCAGTCTCGGCCCTGGCGCTGCTCTACGGACTCTGGGAATCGCGGCGCCTACCGTACGTGCACGATATCGGCGCCCTGCTTGCCCATCGAGGAGTGGGCAACTACTCGCTCTCCATGTCGCACTTCTTTGACCTCACCGGTCCGTCATTTGCCGCGCTCCGGCTCCCGGCTAGCCTCGCGGCGCTCGCGCTGTTGTGCGGGCCGGCACTGGCGCTTGGCCTGCGACGGCGCGGGCACAGCTTTGAGGCCACCACGTCGGTCGCGCTTACGATGGCCGTCTTCCTGGTAGCGGCGCACATCGCGCTCGTGCGCTTTCAGCCGCTGCTCTCGTCGCGCTCCATGGCGGACGTCGTCAACAGCATCCGGCAGCCCGGCGACAAGCTGCTGGTTTTTGGCGACCAGGCCGATGCGTCCTCGGTCATCTTCTACACCCACATGCAGGCGCAGCTGGTCGATGGCCGCACCTCCTCCATGATCTGGGGATCGTTTTACCCGGACGTGCCTCACATTTTTCTGAACGGCTCCGACCTCAAGGCCATGTGGGGACCGACGCACTCGCAGCACCGCCTGTTCATGGTCGTGTCGCCGAGATTTGAAGGGGATGTGGAAGCTCTGCTCGGGGCGAAGCACCTGTACATGCTGAAGCAGTTGTCTGACCAGGAAGCCTCGCAGCGGACGCTTTACACCGACCGGCCGCTGCCGATGTAAGCGCATGGAGCATTTTCACTCCACACGTAGATGGGCCGGCAGATGTGTGCGTGGATTTTCCGTCGGGAAAAGCCACTGGAGCGAGTATCCGGGCCTCTACACCAAGAGTGAAAATACTCTAATTTCAATCCTGCGAACTGTGCATCAGGCCGTGCTCGCCCAGGCGGTACTGCTGGCCGCGCCACAGGATCTTGCCGCTGGTGTAGCTCGCCGCCCAGAAAATAAAGCCCATCAGGTCACGTAGCGGGTACAGCAGCACCGTCCGCGCCAGCGATCTGTCATGCACCACGCTGCCTGCCACCAGTCCAGCCAGCACCATGCGGCTCACAATCGCATACACCGCCACGATGCACGCGAGCAGGGGATGGTGCAGCAGCAGCGCGGCGGCTCCCCCGGCAAGGCCGTATGGAACGCTGAACGTAAGCCCCGTCCCAAAGTGGCCCTTCGGTCGCGAAAAGCGGGTCGATTTCATCCAGCGAATCTGGTGCTTCATGCTCGTCAGGAAAGTGACGTTAAGCACGATGTGGTCGATGACGTGGCGCGACAACACCACCTTGTAGCCTAGGGCGGCCACCCAGTTCCCGAGCAAAAAGTCATCGGAACAGTACGGCCCCAGCTTGGCGAAGCCTCCCATGCGCTCAACCGCGGCCCGGCGAACCGCCATTGTCGGTCCCAGCAGGAACTGCATGCCCTCGAGCAGGTTGGCCGCAAGCACCCCGGATGTCATTTCGACCGACATGCCGCACGCTTCGAGCCTGGCCCACACGCCCTGCTCCGCGATGCCGCGGTACAGGCAGGTCACCGCCCCCACGTCCGGGTCGCGGAAGTCCGCCATGACCTCGCGTACATACTCAGGGGTAACGCGGACATCGCTGTCGCTGATGATGAAGACGTCGTGCGCGGCAAACGCTTCCATGCGTTCAAGCGAACTTACCTTGGCGTTGACGAATGGCACCCCTTCAACCGCGAGGAAACGCACCGGGATTTCGGGATAGCGGGCGGCGACTTCACGCGCGACGGCGAGGCCCGGATCATGCAGGTGACGGGCGCAGAACAGGATTTCATACGGCCCGGGGTAATCCTGCTCGAAAAATGTCGCCAGGTGCGCGCCGAGACCGGGTTCGACGCCGTGAAGCGGCTTGAACAGCGAAACGGGCGGTGCATACACCACGCGGCGCGCGACCTCTGCGCGCCGCCGCTCGCGCAAAAAGCGAAGAGCGCCCGCTGCCACCATCGCGCTAAAGACGGTGGAGGTAAGCAGCCCCAGAATGCCCAAGATCAGAAGCAGTTTCAATATCACCAGCCCACACAGAAGCTGCGCAACGACAAGCTGCTAACGACGGTTGCGCGCCGGAGGAACAATACTTGGACGTCGCAGAGGCACGATTGCTGCCGGTCCTGCCGCGTCTCCCTGCATCCGGGATAACATTTCGGTGCGCACGTAGTCGACAAAACCCTGCATCTGCCTGTTCATCTCCTCCATACGCTCGCGCATCTGCAGAATAATGGCGATGCCGGAGATGTTGACGCCGAGCTCCCGCGCGAGGTTCAGGATGAACTCCAGCCGCTCGAGATCCTCGTCGGTGTACAACCGCGTGTTGCCCTCGGTCCGCGAGGGTTTCAGCAGGCCTTCCCGCTCGTAGAGCCGCAGAGTCTGCGGGTGAATCTCGTACATCTCCGCGACAGAGGAGATCATGTACGCGCCTTTTGTCTTGCGTTTCGTTGGCATTGCGCCGCTCCCTTCCCTGTCGTTATGCGCGCGTCGATTGCAACGGGATGATAGCACTCGCCGGGCGAAAATTACTCGATCTTCGCCCAGACCGCTTCCCGCGGATCGTCCGGGTTCAGCCTCGCCAGCTCGCGCAGAATCTCCTTCGAGCGCTCATCCCGCAGCTGCGGTACGGCGATCTCGATGGTCACGATCTGGTCGCCGCGCTTGCCCTCAACCGAGGCCGAGGCGACCCCGCGCTCGCGCATCCGCAGCTTCTGGCCGCCCTGCGTTCCCGGCGGAATTTTAAGCTGGGTCCGTCCATCGATCGTCGGCACGTCGATCTTCGCGCCGAGCGCCGCCTCGACCATATTGACCGGGACGCGCAGGGTGATGTCATCGCCCTGCCGCGTGAACACCGCGTGAGCCCCTACCTTCATCACCAGGTACAGGTCGCCTGCCGGCGCCCCGCCGGTTCCGGCATTGCCCTTGCCCGCCAAACGGATGCGCTGCCCGTCGCGGGTGCCGGCCTTGATACGGAAATCGACCGTCTCGGCCCGGCGAACCCGGCCCTCTCCGCCGCAGGTCGCACACGCATTCTCGACCCGCCCCGAACCGCCGCACATTTTGCACTGCACGTTGAACTTCATCTGGCCGTGCATCTGCGTTACCTGCCCCGTGCCCTTGCACTCAGGGCAGGTATGCGCGCCGCCCGCGTGAGAACGTCCCTTGCAGGTCGGGCAGATATCGAGCCGGTTCACTTCGAGCCGCATTGTGCCGCCGCGGATCGCCGTCCAGAAGTCCACCTGGACCTGGTACTCGAGGTCCGTTCCCGCCTCAGCCGGCTGCTGCTGACGGGCTGCGCCTGAGAACATTCCGGAGAAAATATCGCGCCAGCCCGCGCCGCCTGCGCCGCCTGCGCCGGCACCGCCGGTCGCGGGGCCGGCAGAGCGCCGCCGCCCTCCCGGCGCACTCTCGAAATCAGAGAAGTCGAACCCGCCGAAGTCGAACGGCACCCCCGGCTGCTGACCGCCGCGACCGCTGCCCCCCGAGCCTTGGCCAGCCCCGTAGCCTCCGCGCGCAGCCGCTTCGGCCTGCGCCGGGTCGATCCCATCCGTGTAGAAGCCGAGCTGGTCATAGACCTTGCGCTTCTTTTCGTCGCTCAAAACCTCGTTGGCCTCGGAGATGTCCTTAAACTTCTCCTCGGCCTTCTTGTCATTCGGGTTCACGTCCGGGTGATACTTGCGCGCGAGCTTCCGGAACGCTTTCCGAACCTCATCCGGCGTCGCTGTCTTCTTGACGCCGAGCGCGCCGTAGTAGTCCTTCTGTTGTGGTCCTGCTGGCATCGGTTCAGTCTTTCTGGCAGAATGGGCACCAGTATACGGTCCGTCCCACCATGGGCTTGCTCTCGATTTCCGTTTCGCACACCCGGCACGGCTTCCCCTGCCGCCGGTACACGTAATGCACTTCTTCCTTCAATGCCTTGCCGCGCGGGTGCGGCCGATCCTTTGGCCGCGTCGTCACCATTCGCCGATCTTCCATGCCGTCGCGCATCAGCGACACCGCGTCCTTCCAGATCGCCTTCAGCTCCGGCGTGGTCACCCTGGTCCCCGGACGGTCCGGGCAGATGCGCGCGCGGTACAGAAACTCCGCCCGGTAGATGTTGCCGATCCCGCTCACGACCGACTGGTCCATCAATAGGACTCCTATCGGCGTTTTCTTCGTCTGCATCAGCGCGAACATCGCTTTCGGGTCGGTTCCCTGCACCAGTGGGTCCGGTCCGATTCTTGCTTCGAGCGCCTGCCACTCCTCGTCTGAAAAAATGCGGCAGTCCGTCGGCCCGCGCAGCTCCAGCCATTCAGCCTTAGTCCACATCCTGAACCGAAGCGCTCCCTTCGGCTCGGGCATCGGCTGCTCGCCTTCCCAGAAGTCGCCATACTGCCCTAGGTGCACGTGCAGCGTCAGGTCGCGCCCGAAGCGATACCCCAGGTGTTTGCCCAGCGCCTTCACCTCAAGCAGCTTGCGGCCGTCGAGCACCCCGGCCTCCGGGAAGCCGCCGTTCGGCGAGTCGACATGCACTTTTTTGCCCGCGAATGCGCGTGCCTGCCGCTCGGCGAACCGGTGTATCTCATGACCTTCAGGCATGCGAACGATCTCCTCTTTACCAATCTTCAAACATAGATATAAAACGTGAGCGCGCCGCTAATTTGTAGGTCTACACTGGCTGCACAACGACCGGAAAGCCGCACACATGGCTCACGCTGCCCGCATCCCGATTCCTCTTCGGCAATCGGACGCGGGTCGCCCCGCCGTCACAGTCGAGCCCGTTTCAACAGGCAAGCCCCCTCGCTACTACCGTCCGGAACTCGATGTGCTTCGCTGCTTTGCGTTCCTCATGGTTTTCACCAGTCATATCCCCGACATCACTCCTTACCGGCACGGCTTTTCGATCCTTTCCACCATTGAGGAGAGCGGCGCGGCGGGGGTGTGCGTCTTCTTTTCTCTCAGCGCTTTCCTCATCACTGAACTGCTGTTGCGAGAGAAAGAGGAAACGGGCACCATCCACAGGCTCGCGTTTCTTCTTCGCCGCATTCTCCGTATCTGGCCGCTCTACTTCCTCGCCGTTCTCGTTTCCATCGGCGCGGCCTTGGTGTATCACCGCTGGGCAGCGCAACCCCGGTTCGTGATCCCCTACCTGCTGCTTTCGGGCAACGTCGCTACCTCCGTGTTAGGAGCCTATCCGCGCAACGGACTTCTCGGGCCGCTGTGGAGCATCTCCGTCGAAGAGCAGTTCTACCTGCTATGGCCGCTGCTTCTGTTCTGGGGCGGCCGCAAGGGAATCAAGATCGCGCTCGCCGTTATCTTTCCGGTTGCCTGGTGTGTCGATCTCCTGATTCCACTTACCGGAGGCATGCGCGACCCCAATCTGTGGACCAATAGTCTGAGCCAGTACCAGTATTTCGCCCTGGGCGCCCTGATTGCGCTTGTCCTACACCGGCGCCCGCTCGTGCTCGGGTGGAGAAGCCGGGTCGCGCTGCTCGCGCTTTCCGGGCTGTCGCTTGCCCTAGCCGCCGAGCCGTTCCATTTCCTCTTCGACGTGCAGCCGGAACACCCGTTGTCCGTTCTGGCCGGGTATCTCTGCAACGATGCCGCCTGCGCCCTTCTGCTGATCGCTACCGTCGGAGCCAGAATGCCGCGCTGGACCAATCCTCTGCGCTACCTCGGCAAAATCTCCTACGGCATGTACGTCTTCCACTACACCATCTGGATCGGACTCGCGGCTGTCGTGACCCGCGAGCTCCACTTATCGCTGCGGACCGTGATGCCGGAACTTTATGTGCTCGTCCTGGCGGTCACGGTCGCGCTGAGCGCCTGCAGTTACCGCTATTTCGAACGGCCTTTTCTTCGCCTCAAAGAACGACTTACCTTCGTACCCTCGCGTGCTGCCTAGGGATTAGTTCCAGATCGCATTCGCCGCGACCGCCTGAAGCCGCCAGAAAATGTCAGGCTGCGCCTGGACCATCTGCCGCATAAACTGTTCCGCTTCTCCACGCGAGCCGAACAGCAGCTTGTTGTACACCTGCCCTGCTCGCAACTGCTCACACTGCCATAAAGTACTCGTCATCTCTTCCACCTTCCACGCCCGTTTACGTTTGCGGTCAATGTCTCGCGTTGCTTACTTCAACCCGTTCTCGCTGGGAAAGCCGCGGGGCTTCTCATCTTCAAGGAGCCCCGCTTGCAGTTCTTTTCACGCCGAAGGCGTCACCGCCCGTCCGGCCAGGACCCTAGCGCTGCTTGGGCTCGGCGTCAACATACTCGGCATCGATCACGCCTTCGTCCTGCTTCGCGTGCGCTTCGGAGTCCGCGGTACCCGCGCTGGCAGTTTCACCATCGGTGGGCGCCCCGGCAGCCGGAGCCGCCTTGTACATCGCTTCGGCCAGCTTGTGCGAGGCAGCCGTGAGCTTCTCGTGCTCGCTCTTCAGCTCGGCCACGCTCGGCGTCCCGGTCAGAACGGTCTTGGCGGAGGCGAGAGCCGATTCCACATCGGCCTTTTCCGCGCCCTGCACCTTGTCGCCCGAGTCCTTCAGCATCTTCTCGATGTTGTAGACCAGCGAGTCCAGCCCATTGCGCGCCTCGATCTCCTCGCGTGCCGCCGCGTCTTCCGACGCATGCGCCTCGGCTTCCTTGGCCATCCGCTCGACCTCTTCCTTGCTCAGCCCGGACGAGGAGGTGATGGTCACCTTCTGGTCCTTGCCCGTCGCGTTGTCCTTCGCCGTCACATTCAGGATGCCGTTCGCGTCAATATCGAACGTCACCTCGACCTGCGGCACGCCCCTTGGAGCCGGAGGAATCCCGGAGAGTTTGAACTTGGCCAAAGTCCGGTTCTGCGCGGCCATGGGGCGCTCGCCCTGCAGCACGTGCACCTCGACCTCGGTCTGCGAGTCGGAAGCCGTCGAGAAGGTCTCCGTCTTCTTGGTCGGGATGGTCGTGTTGCGCGCGATCATACCGGTCGCCACGCCGCCCATCGTCTCAATCGCAAGCGTCAGCGGGGTTACGTCGAGCAGCAGCAGGTCCTTCACATCGCCCGACAGCACACCGGCCTGTACCGCGGCGCCGATCGCAACTACTTCGTCAGGATTCACACCACGATGCGGCTCCTTGCCGAACAGCTGCTTGACCAGCTCCTGGATACGCGGCATGCGGGTCTGTCCGCCGACCAGCACGACTTCGTCGATCTTGCTCGCGTCCACGCCGGCGTCGGCCATCGCCTTTTTGCAGGGCTCAAGCGAACGCTGCAGGATGTCGTCGACCAGCTGCTCGAGCTTGGCGCGGGTCAGCTTCTCGACCAGGTGCTTCGGACCCGAGGCATCCGCCGTGACGAACGGCAGGTTGATCTCGGTCTCCATTGCGGTCGAGAGCTCGATTTTCGCGCGCTCGGCTGCGTCCTTCAGACGCTGCAGGGCCATTTCATTGCCCTTGGCGCGAAGGTCGAGGCCTTCCTTCTTCTTGAACTCGTCGATCAGCCAGTCCACGATCTTCTGGTCGATGTTGTCGCCGCCCAGGTGGGTGTCGCCGTTGGTCGCCTTGACCTCAATGACGCCATCGCCCACTTCGAGGATCGACACGTCGAACGTGCCGCCGCCGAAGTCATACACCGCGATCGTTTCATCCTTCTGCTTGTCGAGCCCGTACGCGAGCGCTGCCGCGGTCGGCTCGTTCACGATGCGCTTTACATCGAGACCGGCAATCCGCCCGGCATCTTTCGTCGCCTGGCGCTGCGCGTCGTTGAAGTACGCCGGCACGGTAATGACCGCCTCGGTCACGCTCTGGCCCAGGTAGTCTTCCGCCGCCTTTTTGAGCTTCTGCAGGATCATCGCCGAAACTTCGGGCGGGGTGTAGTCCTTGCCCTGCGCCTCGACCACCAGGTGATCGCCCTGCTGCTTCACCTTGTACGGCACCATCTTCATCTCGTCGTTCACTTCATTGCCGCGGCGACCCATGAAGCGCTTGATCGAGTAAATAGTGTTCTCAGGGTTTGTGATGGCCTGGCGCTTCGCCACCTGCCCAACCAGTCGCTCACCACTCTTAGTGAATCCAACTACTGAAGGGGTCGTGCGGCCACCCTCTTCATTCGCAATTACCTTTGCTTCTCCGCCTTCCATCACCGCAACAACGGAGTTCGTCGTGCCGAGATCGATCCCGATAATCTTTGCCATCGCTTTTGCCCTCACCTGTCGATTGACTGCCACGTCAGAATCTCACTTGAGTGGCTTACTGTCAACTTATCTGATGGTCTGAGCAGGTAAAAGTTGCAGGCATATGAAGAAAGTCTTGTCTCTGATCTGATTCGATACTGACGAAATAACCCAAGCGGCTTGAGGTAAACTCGAGCGATGAGCAGCGTGCGACTGCAGGGTATCCAGTTCCGTTGCTTCCCCGACGACCACCGACCTCCGCATGTCCACGCTTTCTATGCCGAGGTGCAGGTCATCGTTGAGCTTCTGGAGAATGCTGTCACCCTATCGAACCGCGACGACGCAGCGCTTCCAGCAAACGCCAGCCGCGCCGACGTAAGGCATGTATTGCAGGTAGCCGCAAAACACCACCGGGAACTGAAAGCACTTTGGGAGATGCATCATGGACGAGATTAGAGACGAGAGTAGAAGTGAAATGACGCACGAAGTCGCAGTGCTCACGACCGATGCCGAAATCGACGCCGCGCTCGCACGCGGCAAGAAGTTTGTGGAGACAAACCCCCACGCCGTCTCCGTAGAGTACGCCGAAGACCTGCACCTGCTGATCGTCCACCTCAGCAACGGACTGCGTCTGGCGCTGCCGGTTGAAAACCTGCAGGGTCTTGAGAAAGCCACCCCGGAGCAGCTGCGCCGTCCTGAGCTGCACGGGCTTGGCTTTGGCTTCGGGTTCCCGGATCTCGATGCGGACTTCTACGTTCCGGCGCTGATCGAAGGCGTGTACGGCAATCGCCGCTGGATGGCCCAGCTTGGCCGGAAGGGCGGCGCGGCCAAAACCGAGGCCAAGCAGAAAGCCTCGCGCGCGAACGGCGCTAAAGGCGGCCGGCCCAGAAAAACGAAGCAGCACACCGCCGCCTAGCTTTCGTTCGTCTCACGCAGTGAGCGTTTGCTTCGCACCCCCCAATCAGATACACAGGGAACGTGCCCGAGTCTGACCAGCAACACGCGCTGACCTTCGGCGTCAACCCGTGGCTGATCGCCATCTCGGTCATGCTCGCCACCTTTATGGAGGTGCTCGACACCGCCATCGCCTCGGTGGCGCTTCCGTATATCGCCGGTTCGCTCTCTGCTTCGAACGATGAAGCGACCTGGGTGCTGACCAGCTACCTGGTCGCGAACGCGGCCATTCTGCCGGCCAGCAATTGGTTTTCGCTGCGCTTCGGGCGCAAGCGCTTCCTGCTTACCTGCGTCACGATTTTCACCGTATCCTCTGTGTTTGTCGGCGCGGCGCCATCGCTTGCCTTTATGCTGCTAGCCCGCATCATCCAGGGCGCGGGCGGGGGCGCGTTGCAGCCGCTCTCGCAGTCCATTCTGCTTGAGAGCTTCCCCCCGGCCAAGCGCGGCGCGGCCATGGCGTTGTTTGCCTTCGGCGTCGTCGTAGCGCCGGTCATTGGCCCGACCCTGGGCGGCTGGCTTACCGACAGCTACAGCTGGCGATGGGCTTTTTACATCAACGTGCCGGTCGGCGCGCTCGCGTTCTTCATGATCAGCCGCTTCGTCCACGACCCGCCCTTCATAAAGAATGCCAAGCCTGGTCCCTTTGACAACATCGGCTTCGGCCTGCTCGCGGTGTGGGTCGGCTGCCTGCAGGTGCTGCTCGACAAAGGCCAGGAGGACGGCTGGATGGGCGCCATCTGGCTGCGGTGGCTACTGTTTTTCTTCATCGTCGGCTTTATTCTCTTCCTGGTGCGGAGCTTTACCGCGAAGCATCCGCTGGTCAATCTCCGCAGCTTTCGCGACCGCAATTTCTCCGTCGGCTGCACGCTGATCTTCCTGTTCGGTATTTCGCTGTATTCGCTCGTCACCGTGCTGCCGCTGTTTTACCAGGAACTGCTCGGCTACACGGCCTTCACAGCCGGGCTTGCGGTCTTCCCGCGCGGCGTCGGCTCCATTCTCGGCATGCCGGCAATCGCCTTTCTCGGCAGCAGGTTTGACCCCCGGGTGCTGCTGACATTCGGCTTCTTCGTTTACGGCGTAACCGCGCTCGAATTCGGCAATGTCACCCTTGCGATCGGGCCCTGGACGCTGACCTGGCCGATCGTCATCACTGGCTTTGCTTTGTCGTTCGTCTTTGTGCCCATCACCACGGTGTCCTACGGCACCCTGCCGAACAGCGAGATCGGCAACGCCAGCGGCATCTTCAACCTGCTGCGCAATGTCGGCGGCTCCATCGGCATATCGCTCGCGCAGACGCTGCTGACGCGGCGGCAGGACGCGCACCAGAACGAGATTGAGAACTACGTCCCGCAGTCGGGCGCGCAGTTTCAGCAAAGCATGCAGTCTGTCCAGGGCTACCTCGGGCACCAGACCCACCCTGCAAACGCCGCCGGCGCTGCCCAGGGGCAGCTTTACAGCCAGCTCGGCAGCCAGGCGCTGCTGTGGGCGTTTGTAGACGTGTTCCGCTGGCTGGCGATCATCTGTTTTGTAAATGTCGGGGTGGTGTGGCTATTCAAAAAAGTCAAGCCGAACAAGGCCGCTGCCGGGGCGCATTGAGGCCTCCGCATGTCCGCCGACACCTATAATGTCATGAGGCGAGCTCACCTCTCTTGACGCACGTTCCAGACTTTACTGACTGGGTGAGCTGCGTCTTTCCTCCGAAACTGCTCGTCATTCGCGATAGGCGTAAAGGTGCTTTCTGGCTGCAGAAAAACAAGTCGCAATCATCATTGGAGCTGGCCCCGCCGGGTTGACGGCGGCGCTCGAGTTCTGCCGCCGCTCCTCGATCCAGCCCATTGTGCTTGAGTCGAGCGACCGGATCGGCGGCATCTCCTGCACTATCCGCTACAACGGCAACCGCATCGACATCGGCGGCCACCGCTTCTTCTCGAAATCCGACCGGGTCATGGACTGGTGGACCTCGCTGATGCCGATCGCCGGCGAAAATGCCGACGGCGCGTTCGCCATTCGCTATCAGAACCAGCAACGCACCATCCGCTCAGCTGCCCTGTCGCCGGCCAGCACGGACTCTGCCCCGGGAACCGCCGACCCTGACTGTGTCATGCTGGTGCGCCCGCGCAAAAGCCGCATCTACTTCCTGCGCTCGTTCTTTGACTACCCGCTCTCGCTCTCCGGCGCGACCCTGGGCCGGCTGGGCGCGCTGCGCACCCTGCGGATCGGCCTCAGCTACATCAAGGCCCACCTGTTCCAGCGCAAGCCGGAGAAAACGCTCGAAGACTTTCTCGTGAATCGTTTCGGACGGGAGCTGTACCTTACCTTTTTCAAGAGCTACACCGAGAAGGTCTGGGGGGTGCCGTGCGAGCAGATTTCCGCGGACTGGGGCGCCCAGCGCATCAAGGGCCTGTCGTTGCGAACAGCCATCGTCCACTTCTTCAAGAAAGCATTCAGCCGAAGTAAGCGCAATCCGCAGGATATAGCGCAGAAGGGCACCGAGACCTCGTTGATTGAGCAGTTCCTATACCCGAAGTTCGGCCCCGGCCAGTTGTGGGAGCATGTCGCCAGCCTGGTGCAACAGGGCGGCGGCGAGTTGCACCTGGGCTGGCGCGCGAGCAGGCTCAACGTCGAAACCGGCGCCGACGGCGTGGATCGCATCACGTCTGTTGAAGCGCTTACCTCGACCAGCGAAACCGTCACGCTGCGGGGCGACTATTTTTTCTCAACCATGCCCATCCGCGAGCTGCTCCGCGTGATCGACACGCCTATCCCGGCAGGTATCCAGGCCATTTCAGACGGCCTAGTTTACCGCGACTTCATCACGGTAGGCCTGCTTGTCGATCGACTGCTGGTGACCGAACCCGACGGCTCCCCGCTCAAGGACACGTGGATATACATCCAGGAGCCGGATGTGCTGGTCGGGCGTCTGCAGATCTTTAATAACTGGAGCCCGTACCTGGTCGCCGACCCGTCCAAGATGTGGATCGGCCTCGAATACTTCTGCTACGACACGGACCCGATCTGGAACAAGACCGATGCCGAGATCGCGCAGTTCGCCATCGCGGAGATTGCGAAGATCGGCATCCTGAATGCTGCGGAGGTGCGCGACAGCTGTGTCTTCCGCGTGCCCAAGACTTACCCCGCGTACTTTGGCACCTATGACCGTTTCGACGAGATTATCCGCTACATGGACCGGTTTGAGAACCTCTTCCTGGTAGGCCGCAACGGCATGCACAAGTACAACAACCAGGACCACTCCATGCTGACCGCCATGACCTCGGTCGATAACATCCTGGCAGGCAACATGGATAAGTCGAACCTGTGGGAGATTAACACCGAGCAGGAGTACCACGAGAAGAAGGGCGACGGGAGTGAACAGCCACCGCAAACTCGCGAGGAAGAGCTGGCCGCCCGCAAGTAGGTTATTCCTCGCGAAACACCTGACGCCCGCGCTACTGCCAGTGGCCGTGGTGCAGCTCTACCCACCAGCAGGGGCTCATGCGCTCATGCGGCAGCATCGCCTCCACGCAGGAGATATCCGTGACGCCGGCGTACTGGTAGCTGTAATTTCCGCCACTGCCGGGGACGGGGAGATACTCGCGCACCGTGACGTATGAGAGCACGTCTCCCTGCCGCTGGCGGTACACAAACACGCCGTAGTCCGCCGCGACGACGGCCATCAGGGCGATCAGGCCGAGCAGCAGCCACTGCACCTCACCCCGGGAGATCACGCCATCGCCCGGGGTTTGCCGTTGTCTGAACGGCCCGCAGGTATATCGACCCTTTCAGGGAAGGTGGTCACCGGGCCGCCAGCATCGCGGTCAGCTTTTCAGGGTCGAAGCCGATCATGACCTCGCTCCCCACGCGCAGCGTCGGCGTGGAGCGGCTGCCGAGGTCCATTAACTCGCGGAGCGCCTGCGGGTCGGCTTGCACATCCTTGTACTCAAACGCGATGCCTCGGCTGGCGAGGAAAGTACGTGCGGCAAAACACGGGGCACAGCCCGGCTGGCTGTACAGCACGACGTCCGGCTTCTCAGGGTTATCACTCATACTTTGAGAGTACCAAGAGCCGGTCAGCTGCCGGGAAAGGCTTCCCCGGGATGCTGCGCGTCGGCTACGCGGAGCACGTCCATCCACAGGGGCAGCGCGGTTTTGCCGCCGGTTTCTCCTTCGCCGAGCGGGGTACGGTTGTCATAGCCGACCCACGCGCCGCAGGTCACCGAAGGCGAGTAGCCCAGGAACCAGGCATCGGTAAAGCTGCTGGTCGTTCCCGTCTTGCCGGCGACCGGGTGGTCGAGCGCCGCCGCAGCCGCCCCGGTGCCGCCCACGGCTGTGACGGCGCGCATCAGGCGCACCATGGTTCGGGCTGTACGCAGGCTGGTGACGGCGGTGGCGCCGCCGGCTGCCGGGTCGCCGAGCGGCAGGCCGTCGGCATCGGTGACCCGTCGAATGAGCCGCGGGCTCACCCGCATGCCGTCGTTCGGAAAGACCGAGTAGGCCGCCACCTGCTGGACCAGGCTGATCTCGACCGCGCCCAGCGCGATCGGCAGGTACTCGGGGATTTTGCTGGTCACGCCGAATCGGTGGGCGGTGGCCGCGACCTTTGCCATGCCGACTTCGGACGCCAGCTTGACGGCCGGGATGTTGCGCGAGTCGGCAAACGCCTTCTCAAGCGTGATCTCGCCCAGGGTGTTGCCCTCGTAATCGCGCGGGGTGTAGCCGCCGAAGGAGGTCGGCGCATCGAGGATCATCTGGTCCGGCGTGGCCCCCGCCTCGATAGCGGCGGTGTACACGTAGGGCTTGAAGGAGGAGCCGACCTGCCGCTCGGCATCCATCGCGCGGTTGTACTGGGACAGCGCGAAGTCCCGTCCGCCGACCATCGCGAGCACGTCGCCCGTCGCGTTATCCATGGCCAGCAACGCACCCTGCGCGCCAGTATCCTCTTCAAGGCTCGCGCGCCAGCCGGTTGCGGCAGGCGCCTCAAGTTTGACGTAAATGACATCGCCGACCCGTAAAAACCCGGTCGCTGATCCGCGCCCGGTCCAGGCCCAGTCCGACGGCTGCAATCGAACATCAGCCGGACCTAACCGGGCCAGCACTTCGCCCGCGCTCACGCTTTCAACCACCGCGTGCACATAAGCGCCGGCAGCCGGGGGAATCGTCCAGTCGGGATGCCGGAACCGGGCCGGGTCAACATGCGCCGCGATAAGGTTTACCAGATGGCCACGCCACCCCTGCCGCCGCTCATACGCCGCCAAGCCATCCTCAACAGCACGGTTGGCGGCCCGCTGCAGCGTCATATCGAGCGTCGTGTACACCCGTAGCCCGGCTTCGTGTACCGTGTCGGTCCCCAGCTGCCGCTCCAGCTCACGCCGCACTTCCTCGACAAACCAGGGCGCCTCGGTATTCGGGGGAGCCTCGAGTTTTAGCCCGAGCGGCTCGGCCTCGGCGGCTTCAGCGTCAGTCCGCGGAACTTTGCCGTCGCTTTCAAGCGCGGCCAGCACCTGGTTTCTACGGCGCAGCGCGCGGGCAGGGTGCATGGTCGGCGAAAACTCCTCCGGACCCTTGGGCAGCCCGGCCAGCAGCGCGGCTTCGGGCAGGGTGAGCGCACTCGCATGCTTGCTGAAGTAAAACTCCGCCCCCGCCTCAAACCCGTACACGCCGTGCCCCAGGTAGATCTGGTTGCCGTACATGGTGAAGATCTGCGGCTTGGTGAAGGTGCGTTCGATCTGGATCGACAGCAGCGTCTCTTCGAGTTTGCGGCCGGCGGTGCGCTCGTCAGACAGGAAGAGATTGCGGGCCAGCTGCATGGTCAGCGTGGAGGCGCCCTGCGCCCGGCCTTTCGAGCGTAGATCGTGCCAGGCGGCGCCGATGACGCGAAACACGTTGACGCCGAAGTGCCGCTCGAATCCCTTGTCCTCGATCGAAATCACGGCATTGCGCAGAACCGGCGCGAATGAATCGTAAGGAATGGCGATGCGGCGCTCAAGCGCGAAAGAGCCGATGGGCTCGCCATGCACGTCGTACAGGTCAGTGACGGTGGAAGGCTTGTAGTGCTCGAGCTCCGTGACCTCGGGCAGGTCGACCGAATCGACTAGGACCAGGCCGCCGAGCGAGCCGAACAGCGCCGCCAGCACGCACAGCACGATGATGACAGCCCGGCGCAGTTTGCGGCGGCGCTCCCGCTCGCGACGCTCAGCCCGACGCCGCGCCGCGATCGTGGTCGCGGCAACAGGCGCTTCCTCGGCTTCCCGGGAACCGCTGCTGCGTCCGGTCGCAAGCCTTGCGCTCACGCGGCGTTCAGCTCTGCTTTGCCTTCAGCACGTCGAGCCCCTTGTTGAGCTGGTCGTCGACACGCGGGTGAGAGACGGCTGCCGCGGTCGTGTCTTCGAGCGCCAGGAACTGGTCGATACTTAGGCTGTACGGGATGTTCGGCCTCACCGAATTGTCCTCGATCGGCTTGCCGTCGGGCGCGTTGTATTTGGCAACCGTGAGCAGCAGGGCCGAACCGTCGGGCAGGTCGATGGTCTTCTCAATCGACCCCGCGCCGAATGTCTTATCGCCGAGCACATCACCGCGTTTGGCCGCGAGCACCGATGCGGCAACGATCTCCGCCGCGCCGGCGGTGCCGTGGTTGACGAGCACGACGAGCGGAGCGCCGGTGATGAACTTAGAGGGGTCCGCGATAAAGGTCTGGGTCGGGTACTTCTGCCCGCTCAGGCTGGCCAGCGTACCGTTCTGCACAAAGGCATTCGCCAGCCGGACCCCCTGCAGTTCATCGCCTATCGAGACATCGCGCAGGTCGAGCAGCACTTTCTTGTTGCCAGCCTTGGTCATCCCTTTTAGCTGGGCTTCCAGCTCGGTGACCCGCTCTTTGGTCAGCACCAGCGGCTTGAGGTACAGGATCGATGCGCCGTCGTACTGCTGCTGCGCCAGTGCGGGCGTCGCGACCGGGCCGCGCTGCAGCGTTTTGGTGACCGGATCGTCCTTGCCCGGCACGATGACATCCATCGAGACACTGGTGCCGGTGCGGCCTTCAAGCGCCATGCGGATCATCTGCAGCGCCATGGAGTGCGTCGACTTGCCGTCGATCGCCTCGATCACATCGCCTTCTTCAATCTGCTGCTTGTCCGCCGGGCTGCCGGGCATGACGGAAACGATGGTCGCGTAGCCGAAGCGCTTGCTGACCTGCAGGCCGACCTGCTCAGAGGCCCCTGCCGCGCTGCCGGCCGCGAGCTTCGCCTTGTACGCCTTGTACTCCGTCGGGGTCAGGTAGCTTGAATCGGCATCGAGCGACTCGAGCATTCCATGGAGCGCGCCTTCCGTAACGGCGGGAAGGTTCGGCTCGACCACGTAGAAGCTCTGGATCTTGCGCAGCACCTCTTCATACACGCCCATCTGGGTGTAGGCGCCGTCCGTTACGGCAAAACCGCCGGCCCGCACGCTCGGCGGCAAAAAGCCACCCAGCAGCACGACCAGCGCAACCACGACCGAGAGGGCGAAAACAGAACGCTGCAGGTTTTTCGACATGGACAAAAGGGCGCCTTACGGAGCAGGAATCTCAGGAGATCATACTCCCTGCGCGGGCGCGTCCCCTTGTAACCCAAGTACCCGTCGAACATCGCCGCGTTCGCTCGAGGCTGCCGCGAAGTCGTCGAAGGCCCTGCCGGTCACGTGGATGATCTGACGCTCGATGAACCCGGCGCCAAGCCGGGCGCCGTCCTCAGCGCACTGCAACGGGTCTTCCCACTCCAGCACCGCCCAGCCCGGGTAGTCGTATTGCGCGAGCTTCGCGAAGATCGCGCCGAAGTCCACCTGCCCCATGCCCGCTGTACGAAAACGCCCCGGGCGCTCGACCCAGCCCTGGTACCCCCCGTACACGCCTGAGCGTCCGCTCGCGCGATACTCCGCATCCTTGACGTGGAACGCGCGGACATACGGGTGGTACAGGTCGAGGAATGCCAGGTAGTCCATCTGCTGCAGCAGCATGTGGCTTGGGTCGAACAGGATCTTCGCCCGGGGATGATGGTTGGTGACCTCGAGAAAGCGATCGAACGTGGCGCCGTCGTGCAGGTCCTCGCCCGGGTGCAGCTCGAAGCAGAGATCGACGCCGGCTTCGTCGAAGGCGTCGAGAATGGGCTGCCACCGTGCGCCCAGCTCGCGAAACGCCTCCTCCACGAGCCCCTGCGGACGCTGCGGCCAGGGATAGAAGTACGGCCACGCGAGCGCGCCTGAGAATGTCGCATGGGCGGTGAGGCCGAGGTTTTGGCTCGCCCGCGCCGCGAGCTTCAACTGGTCGACCGCCCAGGCGCGACGCGCAGGCTCGTCACCTTTGAACTCTGCCGGCGCGAACCCGGCAAACAGGGTGTCGTAGGCCGGGTGCACGGCTATGAGCTGGCCCTGCAAGTGGGTGGAAAGCTCTGAAATCAACAGCCCGTGCCGGTCGAGGGCGCCGCGAAGCTCATCGCAGTAGGCGTGGCTCTCCGCAGCCAGCTCCAAATTGAAAAAGCGCCGGTCGGTCGTGGGCATCTGCACGGCTTTGAAGCCCAGACCGGCAGCCCACCCGCAGATGCCGTCCAGTGTGTCGAATGGCGGCTCGTCCCCCAGAAACTGCGCCAGAAATATGCCCGGACCCTGCACTCTCTTCATCAAGCACCCAACCCTTCTCGATTGATGCTATCGCGCAGGCGCCGCAGTCCCCGGTTCCACCACAACAGCAGGCCCGTCGTCCACAAACCCGCGGGCAGCAGACCGAGCAGGACCCAGATGATCCGCGACGCGAGCCCGGCGAAGGTGCCGAAGTGTACCGCGTAGGCATAGGTGGCCCAACGCATGCCCGGCGGCAGTTTTCTCGCATCGTGAATGGCCAGAACGGCGCCGCTGTACGCGTTGAGATAAACGTCGACGGCCATGGCGTACTCCGCGCCGCCTGCCGGGTAGGCAATGGCGTTGTAGCTGGAGCTCCCAGGCCCCGGCAGCGCGAGGTAGCGCACCGAGTATCCGGGCGCTTCTGCCGCAAGCGTTTTGCGCGCCTGTGCCAGCGCTGTGTCCGGGCCGATAGGAGCAGTTCCCGCGCGCGCGGCAGGCGACAGGGGCGCGCCCAGCCAGGTATCGACCGCGCCCACGCTGCCGCCGGTGAGCACCGAGAGCCCGACCAGCACCGGCCTGGGAAAGACGAACAGGATGCCGGTCGCGATGACCGCGATCAGCAGCGGGTTCGACCAGAAGCCGCCGACCGCGTGCAGGTCCCAGTTGAGGCGCTTCCAGCGCGCTCGCCAGTGCACCCGCAGGCCGCGCCCCACGCTGCGCGGGCCCGGCCACCACAGCAGCCAGCCGGTGAGGCACAGCAGCAGAAAGGCGCAGGCGCAGAGGCCATTGACGACATAGCCGACATTGCCGCCGAGCAGGTAGATGTGCAGGTTGGCGCAGGTCCCCAGAAAGCCGGCATATCGCAGCCGCTCGCCCAGGACCTCGCCGGTGCGCTGGTCGACCGAGACCAGGCGCTGCTCGCCGCGAATGCTGTCGGCGTGCGGCGCATCGAGATACACGATTGCCGCCTGTCCCGGGCGGTCCAGATCGTCGATACCCATGATCTGCTCGCGCGGGTGCGCCCGGGCGATGCGGGCGAGCGCGGGCGCAAGCATCGAGTGCTGCTGCCCGGCGCCCGCGACTGCTGCCGAGCGAGAGTGAATCGCGGTGAGCTCCGGCAGAAACACCAGCGCTGAGCCCGTGACGCCGACCACGACCGTGTACAGCCCCAGCAGCACGCCAAGCCACAGGTGTACCTGGAACACCGCACGTCGCGCGGCAGCCTGACGCCATGAGAATCGGCGCTGCACTACTCCTGCTTCCAGGGGTGGCGCAGCGAGCTGAAGCTGAACGTCATATTGCCGTTGAAGGCGCGCTGGTACCCGTAGTTGCAGTCCGTGGCGCCGTAGCAGTAGGAAACGTAGGTTTTGTTCAGCAGGTTCTGGCCGTTCATCCCCACGCGCAGCGGCCCCGTGGTGTAGTGCACCTCGCCATCCAGCAGCTGGTGCCCGGGGACGAAGAAGCTGTTGTCGGCCGCTCCCGCCGTCACGCCGGTGAACCGCAGCCCCGCGCCCGCGCCGAAACCGTTTACCGGCCGGTACTCGGTCCACATGGAAGCGAGGTTCTCGGGGACCGTGGGCGGCCGCACGTCCTCGACCCCGTAGTAGGGCCTGGTGTACAGCACCTGCTCGTGCGTAGTCGAGGCCAGCAGGTTGACGTTGTGGCCGAGCGAAGCCTGCCCTTCGATCTCGACGCCGCGCGAGCGCTCCTGCGCGCCCTGCGTCGTAAAAATGCCGGTCGGGTCGGTGGTCAGCACGTTGTTCTCGGTCACCTGGAACAGCGATGCCGTTACGAACGCATTCAGGCCGCGCGGCTGGTATTTCGCGCCCACTTCGTACTGGCTGCCCGTATCCGGCACAAAGGCTTTGCCGGCATCGGGCTGCCCCGGCGCCGAGGGGTACACCCCTGGAACCGGGTTGAAGCTGGTGGCGTAGCTGAAGTACGGCGCCAACCCAAAGCTGGTGTGGTACAGCACCCCCGCCCGCCCGGTAAATTTGCTCGCATCCTGGTGGATCGTGTCGAGGTTTACCAGGTCCCGCGTGTTCTCAAGCGCCCAGTCTTCCCGCCCGCTTAGAATCACCGACAGCTTTTTGTAGCCGGCCTGGTCCTGCAGGTACACGCCGTGCTGCGCCAGGGTACCGTTCGTGTTCGTGGTCACAAACCCCGGAACGGGCACGGCCTGGTGGTACACCGGCGCGAACACGTCGATGTTCGGCGCGATGCCCGGCGTGTCGGGCGCGCTGTAGGCAGCAGACGGCCCGTAGCCCAGCTGCGAGCGCGTGCCCTGGTGCTGGTAGTTGTAGCCGGCCAGCACTGTGTGGCTCCAACTGCCCCAGCGCAGGCTGCCCTGCAGCTGGTTGTCGACCGCGTACTGCGCGTTATTCTGGTTGCCGTTGATGGCGGAACGCGAAAGCAGCCGCGTACATTCCGCCGCATTCGGGTTCGCGGAACACACATCTGTATCGGCTGCCGGCGCGATAAAACCGGTGCCGTACAGGCCGGTGTACGCGGGCAGTTCCAGCCGGGCGAAGCGAAAGTTCTGCCGCGCGGTCCAGCGGCTGCCGAGCTGGCGCTGGAACTGGTATCCGCTGAAGTACTCGATCTTGTGAAAATCATCGTAGGACGGATCGCTGTCGAAAAAACTTACCGGGATGTTCCCGTTGGCGTTCGACGCAACCCGGCCGCCATCGAGCAGCATGCCCTGCGCGGGCAAAAAGCCGCCGGTTGAGCCGGTGCGGAGGTCGAGATAGTTGTTCAGGAAGGTGAGGGAGGTACGGCTGTCGGGGGTCCACGTGAGGCTCGGCGCAATGTAATCCTCGTCGTCCCGCGTGAACCGGACCTGCGTACCGCTGGCCCTCGCAAGCCCGTTAATGCGGTAGAACAGCTTCCCTCCGGTGCCGAGGGGGCCGCCAAAGTCGGCGAATCCCTGGTACCGGTCATAGTTGCCGCCCTCGAACCGCAGGGTGCCCTCCGGTGTCAGCGGCGGTCGGCGACTTTCAAGGTTCACCAGTCCGCCGGGCTCCGCCTGTCCGTAGAGCACGGAGGCCGGTCCCTTGATGATGTCCACGCGATCGAGCGAGAAGGGGTTCGCCGTCCAGGCCGCATCGGCGCCCGAGATCTTCGGCAGTGCCAGCCCATCCAGGAACAGGCCATCGAAGGTCTCAGAAAAACCCCGGATAAAAAACCAGTCCACGCGGGTGTCGGTTCCGTAGGGTTCGGCACTCACGCCGCCGGAGTATCGCAGCGCATCGGCAATCGTCTGCACATCCCGGGCCTTCATCTGTGCGAGCGTCACCACGCTGATGTTTTGCGGCGTATCGATCAGCGGCGTACTGGTTTTGGTGCCGGCGGCGGTGTCGCCGGCCACGAACTCCGGGCCGGCTTTGACGGTGACCGAGTTGCTGCTGCTCGCCATGCTGAGCACCAGGTCCGTACTTTCCGTTACCGGGGCTGCCGGCAGGCCGATCGTGGTCGGGGAAAAACCGGTCTGCTCTGCCGTTATGGTGAACGCGCCGACCGGCAGCCTGAACTGGTAGCGCCCCGTGTTGTCTGTCACGGTCTGCCGCTGGTACGATCCGCAGGCTGCCGACACCGTGGCGTCCGTGACCGGGCGGCCGGAAGGATCGAGAATCGTCCCGGAAACTACCTGCTGCGTACCGCTGACTACCCGGCATACCGGCGGCGCGGGAGAGGCATCGCTCTCAGCCCATGCTCCGCTGCCCCACGCCGCTACACCCATGAACGACAAAACCGCTGCCCGCCTCAACCACCCGGCCCCGCCTCGTACCAACTGCATTCCCTGCCCCGACCGGGATCGTCTCCGGCCCTTTCTGCTCCTGTACGCTTCCACGCGCAATGGCGACAACTTCGGTCGCCTTCTGCTTAGAAACTACGACAGATTGGGTCGCCATTCCACCGCTATTGCGGCAAACGGCGCAATAGCAGGTGTGAAAGGTATGCAGAAGAAGGTAAACGGGTTACGGTAACTCGGTGATCGTGACGATCGGCGCCTGTTCCCACCGGACCGGGTTCGATCCTGTGTTGCACAGGCGAACCGCGACGCGGGTCCCGTCGCCCTCCACCACACCGGTAGCCGTTACCTGGGCAGACGGATTAGGCGAAACATTGACCAGCACCGCCGCATCGCCTGCGGGGATGAAGTGCACACTCCCGGTAGACGCCTCGCGGCTTTGGCAGTCGCCCTGCTGACCCCTGACGGCCAGCAGGTTCACCTGCCAGTCGCGCAGGGCGAACCGGACGGGGGCACGGCTGCCGCCGACAGCAGCCGGGACGGAAGCGCCGGCCGTGCAGGTTCGCTGCCCGGGCGCGGCGGTGCCGCCGGCTGTGTCGTACCAGCATTGCGAGTGGAGGTACTGGTGCGCGAGCGCGCCGTCCCGCATTACGTCGGCCTCGTAAAAGTTCTCCTGCGGCGAGAACCGCACACCGGCGGACTGGTCGACGACATAGGCAAGCGCCGAGGCCGGTTTCGCGCCGCCGCCGTAGGTCACGACCTGCACCCGCGAGGTGCCATTGCTGTAGCTGTGCAGGGCCGTGCCCGCGTCCACAAAGCTCCTCAAAGGCGGGTTTCCCTGGTCCAGCTCGACCGTGGCATTGCCGGGAATCTTGACCCAGCCTTCGCCTTCCTGCTCGGCCCCGCCGGTGTAGATCGAGTTATCCACCAGGTGCAGCGTAAAGCCCTGGTGCACGTAATCGTCGGTGGGAAACGGCACCATGAAGCCATCCGGCACCAGCCCGGCGATCACCTCTGCGCAAAGCTCTGACGGGGAGCTGGTCCAGTCCTTGCGCTGCGCCGTATCGCTGCAGCCGGAGGTATAACGCTGGGTAAAGCCGGCGCCCAGGGAGTTGAAGTGGTTTTCCTCCATCCGTAGCACGCCGTAGCCGTTGGGCGTGGCCTGCTCCATGATGCTGCCGGCCGGCCAGGCAACGGCATTCTTGCCGCGTTTGACCAAGTGCGCCTGTCCGTCTCCGGAAAAGGCGCCAACCTCGACGAACTCCATGTCGCCGCGCGTGATGCCCGGAACGGCGCGGCTTGGCTCATGGCTGTTGTGCTGGTAATCCGCCGGAAAGATGCCGTAGGAAAAAACGTAGCTGGGCCGCCCGTTGGTGCGGGCCTGCGCAGGGTTGTTGATGTACAGCGGCTGCCAGCCGGCATCGTCCACCGGGAAGTCCATTTCTGTAGCGCTTACGGCGTGGGTCAGGTGGCCGAGCTCAGACTTGCCCGGCGCGGCAACGGCATGGTTGGCGCGAGGCTGGCCGCCCCACGGAAACCCCTCGATGTACGTGTGAGAAACCGAAGAGGTCGTCGAGGCCAGGCGGATCCCGCCGATCTCCATCGTGCTCTTGATGGACGAGTTCATCCAGTGCACGTTGTCGCCGTCCAGGTAGACGGACGAATGAGAGTCGGGGCGCCATACGCCGGAGCTCATCAGCTTCCCGCCGGGGCAGTTCACGCTGTAGCAGTAATCGCCGGCGCTTCCGCCCTCGATGACATTGACCCGGTTGAAGTAGTTCTCGTTGGTATCGCCTTCGGTCACAACCGGCCAGCGCGCCTGCTGGATCTCCATGTCGGAGAAGTACCAGCGCTCGCTCGAACCCTGGAGGTTGAGCGCGATGCCGCCTGTACTCGCGAGCACGACGTTGCGCATGGAGCCGGTATTGGTGCTGTCGATCTCGATCAGCCCGCCGGCAGTAGCGTGCCCCTGGCCGGCAAAAGTGAGGCCCTGCACCGTGACCGGGCACATGCCCGGCTTGCCGCTGCACTCCTGCGCGGAACGGTAGGTAAGGGTCGCCGCGTGCGGGCTGGTGTTCAGGATCACGGTGTTGGGCGCGCCGTCGCCCTGGATGCTGACCGCCTTGGTGAGCGTGAGCGCCGAGATGTATCCCTCGCCGGCAACCTTGTAAATACCGTGGGGAAAGTAAAGCACCGGGAAGCCTGCCCGGGGCATGCCCGAACCCTCGGCAAAGGCGAGCGCCGCGCGCACCGCGCAGGTTGAATCCGCATGACCGGTCGGGTCGGCCGCGCCGGGGCAGCCTGAAGCGAAACGCGCGTCCGTCACATTCACGAGGCCGGGAGAGGGGTTCGGCTGCGCATAGGCCACCGCCGCACCCGTACCCAGAAGAAAAATCGCTTGACGCAAACGCATCGTGCCCTCCAACGTGCACGCGCTGCTTTGCAGCAGGGAGCGCGCGTTGCGTTGAGCCTACCATCGGTGTGACGGCGGATTGAGTTGGAGGAGGATGGTTTTGGTGGCGGCGGACGGAATCGAACCGTCGACCTACGGGTTATGAGTCCGTCGCTCTAACCATCTGAGCTACGCCGCCGCCCAAATGCCATCGTACAAGCGAAGCCTTTGCGGCGCAACGCGGGCACATTGCTTAACATGGTGAGCAGGCGTCCGTGAACGGCGTGCTCTTGGAGGTACCTTTCACTTTGACCACGCAGCCCGCGGCACCACACGTCCTTGGCGTCATCCCGGCACGGCTTGGCTCCACACGGCTACCCCGCAAAATGCTGCGCGAGCTTGCCGGCGAGCCGATGCTGGCCTGGGTGTACCGCGCGGCCCGGGCCTGCCCGTCGCTCGACCGGGTCATGATCGCGACCGACTCTTCGGAAATCATGGACCTTGCGCAGCGATACGGTTTTCCTGCGGTGTTTACGCCGGAGGACTGCGCCAGCGGCACCGATCGCGTCCACGCCGTCGCACAGGCGATTCCGGCCGATATCTACGTCAACATCCAGGGCGACGAGCCGATGCTGCGCCCCGAGCATCTCGAGGTGCTGCTGGCCCCGATGCTTTCTCCCCGCCCCGGTAATAACCCGTCAGGCCGGATGGTGGAGGTCACGACGCTGGCCACGCCCTGCCCCCCCGACCAGATTCACTCGCCCAGCACGGTCAAGGTGGTGTGCGCGCACGACGGCCGCGCGCTGTATTTTTCACGCGCTGCGATCCCGTTCAACCGGGACGGCACGAGTGACGGGCTGGAGCCGCTCAAGCACCTCGGCATTTATGCGTTTCGACGCGATGCGCTGGAACGCTTTCCAACCCTGCCGGCCAGCAGGCTGGAAGCGACGGAAAAACTCGAACAGCTGCGCCTGCTCGAGAATGGAATCGATATCTGGGTCGCGCGTACGCCCTTCGATACACGCGGGGTGGATACCGAGGAAGACCTGGCCGCCGCAGAGGTCCTGCTGCTGCAGCACGCACGCGAACAGCAGCAATAGCGCTCGTATCGCGGCCTCAAACCATGACGGCTAAGATAGTAAGTGCCGCATGGTTGTAAGCCTTGCGAGGACAGGAAGCGGGGCCAATGGATTTTGAACAGCTTCGCACGTTTCTCGAGGTAAGCCGTCTGCGTTCGTTCTCCCGCGCCGCCGAGAAGCTCAGCGTGACCCAGCCGGCAATCTCCGCGCAGATCCGCTCGCTTGAAACCGAAGTCGGCGCGCGCCTGTTTGACCGCGATGGAGGCAAAGTAACGTTCACTGCGGCCGGTCGCGTCTTCGAGCCCTTCGCGGAGCACGTCCTGTCATGCCATGCCCACATCGGCATCACGATCGCGGAGCTGCATCGCTCGCCTCGCGGCGAAGTTTCGATCAGCGCCAACGAGGCGACAAGCCTGTACGTGCTGCCGCTGGTCTTCGCCTCGTTCAAGAAGCAGTACACACGGGTCGCGCTCAAGGTGGTACGCGCCGACCGTGCCCGGATCGTTGAAGACGTGCTGAACCGGGAGGTGGATTTCGGGATCGTGAGCCTGCCGATCAAGGACGCGCGGCTTACCATCGAGCGCATTCACAAGGACGAGATCGTGCTCGTGACCGGCCCCGCGCACCCGCTCGCAGGGCGCGAGTCGGTGACCCTGGCCGAGCTGCTGGAGCATCCCCTGCTGCTGGCCAAGAGCGGTCGCCAGCGCGACCAGCTTGACGATTTCTTCCGCACGGAAGACGTGCAGCCGCGCATTGCGATGGAAGTCGAATCGAGCGAACTGTTGAAGCGGCTGATCGGCGCTGGGCTCGGCATGGGCTTTCTGCCGCGCGCCGTGGTTACGGCGGAAGCCGCCGCCGGCACGCTGCTGATTCTCAAGGTCGAGGGCCTGCGGATCTCCCGCGAGCTCGCGTTGATCTTCCGTAAAGAGAAGACTCTGTCCCGCGCCGCCCACGCTTTTCTCGAGATCGCGACCGGGCATAACCGCGTGGCGCAGACCGCGCCGGTCAAGGGCACTCGTTAGCTTGAGGTAAACCGCCTTTGCGGCTGGCGGTCACTTCGTAGCGCCTTCGATGAACCGGCGTGGCGTGTACTCGTTTGGTGATGAGTATCAGCCTTCGTGGCCCTCCCTTTGGTCGGGATTATCGCCCGGAGCATCGCGACGAGCACAAGTGTCAGCAGTTACGCAGAAACGAGAACCCGCCACGCCGGTTCATCGAAGGCGCTACGAAGTGGCCGTAGACGGTTTACCATGTCCCCATGCTTGAACAGCTGAAAGCTGAAGTACTCGAAGCCAACCTGGAGTTGGTGCGGCGCGGCCTGGTCATCCACACCTGGGGCAATGCCAGCGGGATTGATCGCGCGCAGGGGCTGGTGGTTATCAAGCCCAGCGGCGTTCCGTACGACACCATGCGGTCTGAGGACATGGTTGTGGCGGACATGGATGGAGATGTTGTCGAGGGATCTCTGAAGCCAAGCTCCGACCTCGCCACCCACATCCATCTTTACTCGACATTTGAGGAGATCGGCGGGGTCGTGCACACGCACTCTGAGTACGCGACGGCCTGGGCGCAGGCCGCGCGTCCGATTCCGCCGCTCGGGACCACCCATGCCGATTATTTCTACGGCCCCATCCCGGTCACGGAGGAGCTGACGCCGTTCGAGATCAAGGGCAACTATGTGCTGAACACGGGCCTGGCAATCACGCGGCGCTTCCGCTCACTCGACCCGGAAGCGATTCCCGGCGTGCTGGTCGCCGGACACGCGCCTTTCGCCTGGGGCGGCACTGTGCGCGAGGCCGCGCATAACGCGGTGGTGCTTGAGGCAGTGGCCAAAATGGCCTGGGTCACGCTGCAGGTCAACCCGAACGCGCGGCAGGTATCGCAGGCGCTGCTCGACCGCCACTACTTCCGCAAGCACGGCGCAGCGGCTACCTACGGGCAGTAGCCGCCGCTGAGTTAGCCTTTCGGTAGCACAACCAGCGGGCTTTGAGCCTGCTTGTTGTCCCTGGACTGGTGCATGGCGCCCGCGGCCAGGATCGACGGCAGTTCGATCTCCCATGACGGCGAGCTCAGCTCCGGCATAGGTTTGGACTGGAACAGCTTGCGGGTCTGCGCTGCCATAAAGCGCGCCCACTTTTTCGACTTCTTCCGCCGGGCACTATCGGTCGAGATCCCGGTACCCGCATACATCTGCCGGTACAGCTTCGACAGGAACATGAACGCGATCCGAGCGCGCAGGTTCGGCGTGCAGTCTGAGCGCTCCCACACAGCTTTCCAGCCGTAGAACGTGTCCCAGACCTTCTGAGTACGGTCGCTGATTTCAGCCGAGCTCATCGAAGGGTGCGGCGTAAACATCTTCGGGCGCACCTCGGTCGGGATAAGCCAGTAACGCGTGATGGGTATATCCCCGACCATCGTCGGATCCTTGGCCTGCTCCTTTTCCCAGCGCGCGAAGTCCACCGTTCCCGGGAACGGGGTCATCATAACGAACTGCGCGAAGGTGACACCGGCTTTCAACGCCATCGCCACGGTCGCATCAAAGGTCGCGGGCTTATCCGTAGGCAGGCCGAAGATAAACGAGCCGAGCACGTGAACGCCGTGTTTTTTAAAGGTCTGGAGCTGGTTCGCCAGTGCTTCACCCGAGTAGTTGAAGTCCTTGAATACGGCTTTGAGGCCCTCGGGCGTCACCGCCTCCACCCCGACCAGCGCGCCCTTGATGTTGGCCTTGCGCATGGCGTCGAGGTACTCGCCGTCCTCGGCGGCTTCCATGGTGATCTGCGTGAAGAAAACCATGTCCTTCGGCAGCTTGGCGAGCTCCGCCATCAGCGAGAACCGCTCTTCGCGGATCGCTGTCAGCTCCGCCACCTTGGCCAGGTTGTTTTGTTCGCGCGCTAGGCGCAGGTCGGTCAGTGTGACCGGGTAGAAATTGTCGTCGGCCAGCGCGATGAAGCGGAACCCGATGCGGCGCAGGTCGATAATCTCGTCGATCACGCTCTGGTAGCGCCTTTGCCGGGGCTGCTGACCGTCGGTCCGCCATACGCTGCAGAACGAGCAATGCTTGGGGCATCCGCGGATGGTCTGCACCGACGCCCACATATATTTGTCGCGCGGCATCAGGTCCCAGCGCGCCGCCAGAAACTCCTTACCCTCGATGCGTCCGCCCTCGTAGATGCGGCCCGGCGCGCCTGCCATGCAGTCGGCCACCACCTTGCCCCATGCCACGTCGCCATCGCCCTTGACGACGGCATGCGCTTCACCCAGCCCCAGCGACTCTTCCGGAAATAACGTCGCATGAATTCCGCCGTAGACCACCCATGCGCCGCGGGCACGGGCCATGCGGCCGACGGCATAGCCGCGCAGGGCGTTGCCGGTATGCACGCTGATGCCGACGATGTCGCCCGGCTCAATCGTTTCCGGCTCGATCTGCTCGAGCGACTCATCGACCAGGATCGGGTCGCCGGCCGAACGCGGGGTAGCTGCTGCCAGTACAAACATCCAGCGGGGAGTAATGACTGCTGTCCCAAAAGAGTTATCGCTGGGATTCACAAGATGAACCCTCATCCAATCCAACCTTTCCTCATGCGAGTGCGGTTGCTTAGGAGAGTGGCGTCACGAGCGGGGGCTGTTCACGATGTTTTCTGTGACAAGCGGCCGGTCGCGGGGTCTGTCCCGCAAGACTTATGTTGCCCAGCATACAGATGCGAGTGCGCGTTTGTCGCTTGCACGACAAATCAAAGCGCTGCATTGGACGGCAAATCAGGGAATGCTGTAGAACAACCACAGTAAAAGAAGGCCGCTCGTTAATTAAAACTGGCATAGAGCAAGCAGATTTGTTTGCGAGTCCTACGAATTGCCCTAATGGTCGAGCGGGACTAGTCTGTTAATGCAAGTTCCAGCCGTCGCGCAGCGAATGCCGTGCCTGGTAAACCCTGCACCCTCCACCCTGCACCCTGTTTTTCTGAGGATTCATGAAGAAGCAGCTTACGTTTGGCGTGATTGTCGGCTCCCGCGGTTTTTTTCCGCACCACCTGGCGAAGGAGGGCCGCGAGGACATGATCGCAGTGCTCTCAAAGCTGGGCTACAACTCGGTGGTGCTGTCGCCTGAGCAGACCCAGCACGGCGCCGTGCAGACCCCGGACGATGCGCGCCGCTGCGCCGAGCTCTTCAAAAAACATGCCGACACAATCGACGGCATCATCGTAACGCTGCCGAACTTCGGCGAAGAGCGCGCGATCGTCGATGCCATCCGGCTGAGCGGCCTTAAAGTCCCGGTGCTGGTGCAGGCCACGCCCGACCGCACCGAGACGATGAAGATTTCGCATCGGCGCGACAGCTTTTGCGGCAAAATGTCGGCCTGCAACAACCTGCAGCAATACAACATTCCCTACTCGCTGACGAAAAAGCACACCGTCGCTCCGGGTTCAGAGCTGTTCGCGAACGACCTGGCGAACTTCGCCGCGACCTGCCGCGTGGTCAACGGCTTCAGGAACCTGCGTATCGGCGCGCTCGGCGCTCGGCCTGCGGCGTTCAACACCGTGCGCTACTCCGAGAAAATCCTCGAGCACAACGGCATTTCGGTTGAAACGCTCGACCTGTCGGAGGTCATCGGCCGCATCAACCGCATGAAGGACTTCGACGACGCGGCGCAGGCCAAGCTCGCGGCGATCCAGGCCTATGTGCCGACCTCCGGCATTCCGCCCGAAGCGTTGATGAAGATGGCGAAGCTCGGCGCAGTGATCGACAGCTGGATGAAAGAAACCTACTGCACCATCTCCGCCATCCAGTGCTGGACCGCGATGGAAGAGTTCTTCGGCGTGGTGCCCTGCACCGTGATGAGCATGATGAGCGAGAACCTGTTCTCATCCGCCTGCGAAACCGACGTCGCCGGTGTGCTGAGCATGTACGGCCTGGCGCTCGCGAGCGAGACCCCCAGCGCGTTGCTCGACTGGAACAACAACTACGGCGAGGACGACGACAAGGCTGTGTGCTTCCACTGCTCCAACCTGCCGAAGCACTTCTTTGAGTCCGTCGTGATGGATTTCCAGGCGATCATCGCCGGGACCGTCGGCAAGGAGAACACCTTTGGAACCTGCGTGGGCCGGGTCAAGGCCGGCGCGATGAGCTACCTGCGCTTCTCGACCGACGACCTGACCGGCAAGATGCGCGGCTATGTCGGGGAGGGCGAGTTCACCAACGATCCGCTTGAAACCTTCGGCGGCGCCGGCGTCGTCCGCATCCCAAAAATGCAGAAACTGCTGCGATTTATCTGCGAAAACGCCTACGAACACCACGTTGCGGCCAATTTCTCAAACGTCGCCGCGCCGGTTTACGAGGCTGCGACCAAGTACCTTGGATGGCAGATGCACCACCACGGGGCGGTGGAAGACTAAGACCGACTGCGCGGCTTGCGGCCACTTCGTGGCGGGTCTTTGTTAGCTTCTGTGGTCGAAAGTGAATACACGTCACGTTAGGCTATGCCCCAGAAGTGACCGCCTCCCGCGTAGGGGGTCTTCCTTCACGTCCAGTAGAGAATACGGGCTGTCGGCAGCAATTCAGCCATTTTCTGCTCGAAAAAGGCGCGCATTTCGCCCATTTCGTCCTTTGGATACACGTACTTGAAGCCGCCGAACTTTGTCCGCTTCTCGCTGCGGGCATCCTCCCGCATATCGAGCGTCGTCTTCGGGTACCAGCCCAGCAGGACCTCTTTCGATCCGGGCGTGAAGCGGTGCGTGATGAGCTCTGCCGTCAGGTCCAGGCCGTCGATGCCCGCGACCTGCTCTGCCACGGCTGCAAGCAGCGCGGTGTACTCGGCCCGCCAGTGCTCAATGTGCATGATGGGCGCGATGGTAAGCCCGACCGGGTAGCCGGCCAGCGCCATCCGCCGCAGGGCATGCACACGCTGCGGGACGCCTGCCGTGCCGCCCTCAAGGTTGCGCGTAACACCCGCGGCATTGACGGAGAAGCGCACCCGTGTGCGGCGCCGGTGCGCGAGCGACAGCAGAGGCTCTACCGCGTCGAACTTCGTCGTCCAGCGCAGCTGTACCGGCGCATCCCACGAGCCGAAAAAGCGGATTGAGGCATCAAGCGCGCCGGTCAGGTGCTCAATACCGAGCGGGTCTGTGTAGCAGGAGGCCTCAAAGGTGGTGCCCTCTTCTGCGCGGCTCCGCGAGCGTGAGGTGACCTGCCCCCTGCCGGCATAGGGGCGAAGACCTTCCAGGATCTCCGGTAGGTTCGCGTAAGCGCGGGTGATCGGCGGCCCGCTTAGCGAGCCGGCGAGATAGCAATACTGGCAGTGCGCGGGGCAGCCCTGGGCGACGTGGAACTGCCAGTCGGCCGAGGGAGGAATCGGCTGCAGTTTTCGCTGTCCGGGCGGCGAAACCACGATGGCAAATGTCGTTTTGGCAAGCGCATAGTCCTTGCCTGCATGGCCGGATTGCATGGAAGGCATGCGATTCACCGACAGCCGCACGACCTCCGCCCCGTAGCCTGCGGCGCGGTCCAGCATGGCCCGGCCATGGGGCAGCGCATAGGCATCCGGGGTGATGAGCACCCGGCGCGGACGCCACAGCCTGCCGGGAATGGCCTGCTCAGGCTCCGCAACCGACGCTGATGCAGCAGGAGACAGAGTCTGCATACAGGTTGGAGACTCAGGGCCTGGGTAGGGATGCGCGCAGGCCTGTTACCGGGCAAAACTCATGTGCATCAGGCAGCAATGAGGCCCAGGCCCGGTGCGGAAAATGCTCTACTAGCTCGTTTTCTCGTCGAAAACGGTTGTCAGGGCCAGGTCGATAAGGGTGCGCTGCTCAAGCTCGTGCGCCTTGGCGCTGCCGGTCGCGGGGCTTGCCGCCGCCGAGCGTTTAATCGAGAGTACCTGGCGCCCGTCGCGTACGGTCCGCCGAAGCCGGGGCATCACGAAGGAGAGCGCTCCCATATTCTCCGGCTCTTCCTGCACCCAGACGATCTCACGCGCTTCAGGGTGTGCTTCGATGGCATCGGCGATCTCCTGCTCGGGCCAGGGGTAAAGCTGCTCAAGCATGACGATCGCAGCGCCGGTGTGCCCGCGCTTTTCGCGCTCGACCCGCAGGTCGTGTCCGATTTTGCCGGTACACACCAGCACCCGTTTGGCATCGCTGACGGTGGTATCCGGCAGCACGTTCTGGAAGGCAGGACGGCTGAACTCCTCGATCGGCGAAAGCGCGTCCGGGTGCCGCAGCATGCTTTTCGGCGTAAAGACGATCAGCGGCTTGCGCCATGGACGGACCATCTGTCGGCGCAGCAGGTGGAAGTATTGCGCGGCCGTCGAGGGCTGGCAGATCTGCACATTGTCGTGCGCGGCAAGCTGCAGGTACCGCTCCATGCGCGCGCTTGAGTGCTCCGGGCCTTGTCCTTCATAACCGTGCGGCAGCAGGAGGGTGACATGCGCGAGCAGGCCCCATTTGTCTTCACCCGAGGTAATGAACTGGTCGATGATGGTCTGCGCGCCATTAGCAAAGTCGCCGAACTGGGCCTCCCACAGCACTAGGGTTTCCGGGTAGTCGCGGCTGTAGCCGTACTCAAAACCAAGTACGCCTGCCTCGGACAAAGCGGAGTTGTAAACCTCGAACAGCCCCTGCTTCCCAGCGATGTGTTCGAGCGGAATCCAGGGTTGTTCGTTTTCGGTATCGATCAGCACGGAGTGGCGCTGGTTGAAGGTGCCGCGCTCGGAGTCCTGCCCGCTTAGCCGGACCGCGGTGCCTTTTTCAAGCAGCGAGGCCAGCGCGACCGCCTCGGCCATGCCGTAGTCGAACGGCCGCTTGCCATCGGCCATTTCGCGCCGCTGTTCCAGCAGCTTGCGCAGCTTGGCATGGATGTGGAAGTCCTTCGGATAGCTGCAGAGGGCTTGCCCCAGGCGGGTCACATCTGCCTGGGACAGGCCTGTTTCCCGCTCGTACTCCGGCTTGTACGCGCCGCCCTTGTAGGGCGACCAGTACTCCGGCAGTGTCGCAAGCACCGCGATCTGCTGGATCTCGGTTGCGGCGCGCTGCGCTTCGGTTAGTTGTTCCTGCACCAGGTGGATTTCATCGCCGGCATCGACGCCCAGACGCTTGGCATACAGCTCGGAAAGCGGAGGGTGATTCTTGATGCGCGCGTAGCGCAGGGGCTGCGTGATGGTCGGGTCATCGACCTCGGAGTGGCCGTGGCGCCGGTAGCCGATCAGGTCCACCACAATGTCGGAACCGAACTCGTAGCGGTAGTCGATCGCCAGCGCGGCGATCCGCAGCACGGCGTCCGGGTCTTCAGCGTTCACGTGAAAGATCGGGATGGGCAGCCGCTTGGCTGCGTCCGATGCGAAGCGAGTCGAGCTCGACTCGCTGGTCTCAGCGGTGAAACCGATGAGGTTGTTGACCAGGATATGGAGTGTTCCGCCAACGGTGTAGCCGGGAATATTGCCGAGATTCAGCGTTTCCGCGGTGATCCCCTGCCCGGCGAACGCCGCGTCTCCGTGGATGACTATCGGCAGGATCTGCCGCCGGCCTTCACTGCCGATGCGGGTCTGCTTGGCGCGGGCGCGGCCCATCGCAACCGGGTTGACGTTCTCAAGGTGGCTCGGGTTTGAGACCAGGTGCAGCGCGAGATTCGTACCGAAGCGGGTGGGGTACTCGCCGGTGGCGCCCACGTGGTATTTCACATCGCCGCCGCCCAGAAAGGAGCGCGGGTTCACGTCTTCAAACTTCGAGAAGATGTCAGCGGCGGCCTTACGAAAGGTGTTGACCATGACGCTGAGGCGCCCGCGATGGCTCATACCCAGCACGACCTTTTTAGCGCCGAGTTCCGCCGAATGCTGGAACACCTCGTCGAGAAACGGGATAAGCGCCGTTACGCCTTCGAGCGAAAAGCGTTTGGTGCCGAGATAGCGGGACTGGATGACCTGCTCGAAGAGGTCGGCGCGGATCAGCTGCGAAAGGACCGCGCGCTGCTCCTTCTGGGAGAGCTTGCGCGGAGTCTTTTCCAGGCGCGCGGCAACCCACTCGCGGCGCGAGCGGTCGGCGATATGCATAAACTCCGCGCCAACCGTACCGCAGTAAATCCGTTTGGCCGCGGCTATGTCTTCTTCGGCGGCGCCGGGCGGCAGGTCTTCGGGCAAGGGCAGCGCGTCAAGCTCCTGCCCAAGCGGATCAAGCTGTGCCTGCAGATAGCCCCAGCGGCGAAAGCTGTTGAAGACCAGGTCGCGAATAGAGGCGGCGGAGAGTTGCGCGGGTTCCAGGTGGGTTGCACTCATGGTTTGAAGAAGGACCGGCCTTGCTCAAAAACTTTCCGGATGTAAATGCCGATGGCAGGAGGTCCGGCCTTCATTCTACGCGCCGACGCCCAGTCCGTGCAGGCAAACCCTGTGGACTCTTTCGGTACCGTAGTGATGGGGCGATTTCTACGGCGTGATCCGCAGCAGAACGACGCCGTGCCCAGGTACGGAAGCCGTGTAGCTGCCGCCGCTTGCGGAAACATCCTGCCCGCCCCAGATATCGTGCAGCTTCGCGTTATCGCCCATGTGTACGGCAGAGAGCGCAAGCGTTATCTGCTGCGGGTTCTCCGTGCGATTGAACAGACCGACCGCAACTGCGCCGCCGCCCAGCGGCTTTGACCAGATCTCCTGCAGGCCTTCCTGCGAGACCCGGTCGCCCTGCCGCCCAAGCGCGTCTTGGTCAATGGCAATCACGTCCCTGTTCGTCAGCATCGACAGGGTCGCGGGCGTCATGGCGCTCAGGTCGTTGCCGGCCAGCAGCGGCGAGGCCAGCAGCGCCCACAGGCTCATGTGCGTCCGGTACTCATCCTCCGTCATGCCGCCGTTGCCGACCTCCAGCATGTCAGGGTCGTTCCAGTGGCCCGGGCCCGCGTATTTTGCCAGCCCGGCCTGGTTGAAGCCAATCTCCGCCATGCGCTTGTAGGTGTCGTTGATGTCGCCGGTCGTGCGCCAGGAGTTGCCCCCGACGGTCGTACCCCATTTCCACACGTCGTCCCAGCCGTACTGGCACATGGAAAGCAGGATGGGCCGCCCGGTCGCGAGCAGGGCTTTGTGCATTTTCTCGTAGACCGCTTCGTCGGCCGCGAGGCGCTTGTCAGCGTTCGCGGGCGAAGGCTTGCCGTACTTTTTATCCATGATGTTGCCGTAGGAGCACATATCGTACTTCAGATAGTCGATGCCCCACCTGGCATACTCAGCGGCGTCTTTTTTCTCGTGCTTGTAGCTGCCCGCGTAGTGGGCGCAGGTGTACGGGCCGGGCGAGGAGTAGATCCCGAGCTTCAGCCCTTTCGAGTGTACGTAGTCGGCCAGCGCCTTCATGTCCGGGAACTTGCTGTTGGGCTGCAGATAGCCGTGGCGATCCCGCTTGCCCTGCCAGGTGTCGTCGATGTTCACGTAAACATAGCCGGCATCGCGCATCCCGGTTGAGACCAGCGCATCGGCGGCGGCACGCACATCGGCATCCGTGACCCTGCCGGCGAAGTGATTCCAGCTGTTCCAGCCCATGGGGGGAGTCGCGGCCAGGGTCGCATCGGCAGGCGCGGCCGACTGGGCAGGCAGCGAGGCTGAACAGAATAAAGCGGCAACGACGGGCAGGGTGGCACGATAGCAGCAGCGGCTCGGCAAGGGGGTAGCTCCTTCCCTGCTGACGATAAGCCCGGTTCCCCGGATTGGCAACCGGCCCGCCAGGATGCATCGAAGCAGGGATGCACATGGCAAAGAAGAATGTATGGACGTTGACGATAGCGGCCGGGGCCCTGGCCGCGGCACAGATAATCCGCGCGAACCGGCGCCGTTTTCCGGTCCGCGGCAAGGTGGTCCTGGTCACTGGTTCGTCCCGCGGCCTGGGCCTTGCGCTCGCGGAGCGGTATGCCCGCGCCGGCGCCTGCGTGGTGCTTACGGCGCGCGACGCAAGCGAACTACAGCAGGCTAAACACCTGCTGGTGGAACGGGGCGCGACTGCACCGGGAAGCCTGCTCACCATTCCCTGCGACCTGCGCGACCAGGAAGAAGTGCGGCACCTGATGGGGGAGATCAGCCGCCACTGGGGTGACATTGACGTTCTGGTGAACAACGCAGGCGTTATCTCGGTCGGCCCGGTCGAGTCACAGCCGCTTGAGGCCTACAGGGATTCGATGGAGAGCAACTTCTTCAGCATGCTCCACACCACCCTGGCCGTGCTGCCGGCCATGCTGGCCAGGGGCCACGGTTCTATCGTGAACATCACCTCGATCGGCGGCAAGGTCGCGGTGCCCCACCTGCTCCCCTACTCGGCGAGCAAGTTCGCGGCAGTCGGCTTCTCTGAGGGTCTACATGCGGAGGTGCGCTCGAAGGGGGTACGGGTTACGACGGTGACGCCCGGGCTGCTGCGGACCGGTTCCCACGTGCATGCGTTGTTTGTCGGCGACCGCGAGCGGGAGTTCCGCTGGTTCAACCTGGGGGCGTCGCTTCCGGGGGTGTCGCGCGATGCCTATGCGGCGGCGGGGCGTATTCTGCGGGCGACAGAGACAGGTGAAACGGAGTTCAGCATCACGCCGCAGGCGGCGCTTGCCGCGCGTGTCGCGCCGCTCGCGCCGGCGATCACGGCAGCGGTGCTTTCGCTCGTAAACGAGTCTTTGCCGGGCGCCCGGCCCGGGCAAAAGCAGCCGCGACCGGGTTCGAGCTCGACAAAAAGGGACATTCGCCCGCTGACCGGCAGCGGACGGGCGGCGGAGCGCCGCTGGAACGAGCTGCACGGAAAATGAGGGCGCTTGCGCGCCCTCATCGGGGTTAAGGGACGGAGGTCAGGCCGCGGGTTTCAGTCCACCGGTGCGGCCACCCTCAACCCACGGGTCGATGACGACCTTGGTGCAGCTGTAATCCTTGTCACGGAAGATGCGGTAGGCCTCAGGAATCTCCTGCATGCCGATACGGTTCGAGATGATGACGCTCGGGTCCAGCTCGTTGCGCTCAATCCGCTCGAGCAGCGGCTTGAGGTAGCGCTGCATGTGCGTCTGCCCCATTTTCATCACGATGCCTTTGCCAAATGCGGCGCCGAACGGCACCTTGTCGAGCAGGCCGCCGTACACGCCCGGAAACGATACCGTGCCGCCCTTGCGGACCGCCAGGATCGCCTGCCGCATGACCGTAGGCCGGTCGAAGGACAGCTTCAGCGACTGCTTGGTGCGGTCGTAGACGCCGCCCGGCCCCGTGCCGTGCGCCTCGAGGCCGACCGCATCGATGGCGCCATCCGGGCCCTGTCCGCCGGTCAGCTCGCGCAGGCTTGAGAGCACCTCGTGCTTCGAGTAATCGAGCGTTTCCGCGCCGAGCTGCTGCGCGAGCGCCAGCCGCTCCGGAAAGCGGTCGATTACGATGACGCGCTTGGCGCCGAACATGAAAGCGCTTCGAGCAGCGAACAGGCCTACCGGCCCGGCGCCCCATACGGCAACCGTGTCGCCTTCCTTGATGTCGGCATTCTCCGCGGCCATGTAACCGGTTGGAAAAATATCGGTCAGGAACAGCAGCTTGTCATCCGGCAGGTCGTTCTCAATCTTGATCGGGCCGACATCGGCGAACGGAACACGCGCATACTGCGCTTGGCCGCCGGCGTATCCGCCGTAGATGTGCGAGTAGCCGTAGAGTGCCGAGCCGGAGTAGCCGTACATGGTTTCGGCCAGCGCCGCGTTCGGGTTCGAGTTGTCGCAGAGTCCCCACAGGGTGCTCTGGCAGAAGAAGCAGTTGCCGCAGGCGATGGTAAAGGGGACCACGACGCGGTCGCCGCGCTTCAGCTTCTTCACATTCGCGCCTGTTTCTTCAACGATGCCCATAAACTCGTGCCCGAGGATATCGCCGGGCTGCAGCGTCGGGATGTAGCCGTCGTAGAGGTGCAGGTCAGAGCCGCAGATGGCGGTCCGCGTGATCTTGATGATGGCGTCGCCCGGGTTCAGGATCTTCGGGTCCGGAACATCCTGCACTTCAAGCTGTTGTTTCCCCATCCAGCAGAGAGCCTTCACTGTGCCACCTCCTGATGTGCAATGGCGCCGGTTTGCGGCACGGTTGCCTGCTGCTCACGGTCGCCGGTCGCTGCCTGCTGGACGCGGGCGCCCGCGCTGCGTGTGCCATGCGACTGGCCCCGGGTTGTGGCGATCTCGCCTGCTTCGGCGAGCTGCTTGAAATGGCGGAGGTTCTCACGAACGTAGCCGCCCGGGGTGCGTGAAAAGACGCCGCCCAGCGCTGCCGCCAGCCTGCCGCCCGGCAGCAGAAACTCCTGGTTGATGCGGACGACGGTGCCGCGCCCGCTTGCCGCGGGCTCAAAGGCGATCTGCCCGGCGGAGGGTACGACCGGGTCACCGATGGTGCGCCAGGCCAGGCGCTTGCCGGGCTCGCGCGCCGTAACTTCGGAGTCCCACTCGAGCGTGCGGCCGCCGCGCATGCTCATGACCCAGTGCGAGGTGGTGTCGCCGGTCTTTGTTACCTGGCGAACACCCTCCATGAACTTCGGCGCGGACTCGATGTCGTGCCACATCGCGTACAGGTCTTCAGCCGAACGGTTGATGGTCATGGTTTCCTGCACCTGCACCAGTCCCTGAAAGGCTGTGGTGACCTGCTTCGTCTTTACTTTCTTCGCGGTGTAAAAGCCGGCGGCGAACAGCAGAGCACCGGAGCTGAACAACTGCCGGCGCAGCAGGTAAACCGCTGCGATGGCGGCGGCATAGAGAAACGGGCCGGCAGGAGACTTTTGCGCGGAGCCGTCGGGTTGGCGCTGTGGGGCGTCGAGCTGAGTCCGCGCGTCAAGGTGCGTTTTTACATCGGCTTGTATCATGCGGGGAACCTGTCCTTGGGATATTGGGATAAATGGGGTAGATCGGGGAACTTACTCGGTAAGATGCGGGTTATGCGGCAGCAACGATGATGCTGTTCGTACTCGGAGGAGCGTTCAAGCGCCTATGCAAACGAAGAGGAACGCGCTGCTCGCAACGGCGATCGTAACGGGCGCGCTTTGCGGCGCGGCAATGCCGGCTCATGCACAGTCCCAGCCTCCGGCCACGGCGATCGAGCATGTGCGCCTGATCGACGGGACGGGGAGGCCGGCGCGGACCGATGTAACGGTCGTGGTGCAGGGATTGCTCATCCAGTCCATACGAAACGCAACGCCGGACCAGAAGACGCTGCCGCTTGGCGCCAAAGTGGTGGACGCCCATGGCGAGACCATGATGCCGGGGCTGATCAACGCGCATGGACACCTGGCGCTCGAGAATGGCACGGCGAACAGCGGCAGCTACTACACGGAGCCGCACGTGATGGCGGAGCTGCGCCAGTATGAGCATTACGGCGTGCTCGACATGCTGTCGCTCGGGATCAACCGCGACCTGGTGTATGCCATTCGCGCGCAGCAGGCGGCGGGCAATCTCGACGGTGCGACCGTGTTCGTGGCGGACCGGGGCATCGGCGTCCCGAAGGGCGCACCGGCTGTTCCCCATGCCGGCGACCAGCTTTACCAGCCCGCGACGCCGGACGAAGCGCGCCGGGATGTCGATGCGGCAGCGCAGCGCCACACCAACTTCATCAAGGTGTGGGTGGACGACGACCACGGCAAGCTCCCGAAAATGTCGCCCGAGATCTACACCGCGGTGATTGACGAGGCACACAAAAATCAAATCCCGGTAGCAGCCCATATGTATACGCTGGCCGATGCCAAAGCGCTGGTGGCGGCCGGCGTGGATGTGCTGGCCCACTCGGTACGCGACCAGCGGGTAGACCGGGCGCTGATCATCGCGATGAAGCAGCACGGGACGTTCTATATCCCGACGTTAACGGTGGATGAGTCTTTCTTTGTATTTGCAGACCATCCGGAGCTGCTGAACGACCCGTTCCTGATCCGGGCGACGACCGCGGCGGAACTCGCAAAACTGCGAGGCGCGGAGTATCGCCGGAGCGTCGAGGCAGACCCGCAGACAGAGCAGCACCGTAAAGATTTCGCCATGGCGAAGACCAACCTGAAGCTGATGTACGCGGCGGGGGTCCGCGTCGGCTTCGGCACGGACTCCGGCGCCAACCCGTTGCGGATACCCGGCTATGCCGAGCATCGCGAACTGCAGTTGATGGTCGATGCGGGACTAACGCCGATGCAGGCAATCGAGTGCGCCACGGCAACGAACGCGAAGCTGCTCGGCATCGATCACCAGACCGGTACGCTCGCCCCGGGGATGAAGGCGGATTTTCTGCTGCTTGACGCGGACCCTGCGGTCAACATCACGGGCACGCGCAAGATGGTGAGCATCTGGCATAACGGCTTCAGCGGGCCGCCCCGGGTGAGCGTCGAGCAGCAGCAAGCGATGCCGGCTTCAAAAACTGTTACCGGTAGGTAAGCACCTGCCGGACGGCGCGCAGCCCTGAGCGGAATGCGCCGTGGACCGTGCCGGGATGACCGGTGATGTCGGTGTGCTCGCCCGCGAAGAACAGGGTCTGCTCGACGGGCGCGGCCAGCCAGGCGGGCGCCTCGGCAGAGCCTGCGGGCACATAGCTGTAGGCACCCCGGCACCAGGGGTCGGTCAGCCAGTCGTGGTGGTGGGCCGCCAACAGCAGAGGCCCAACCGGGCGGTTGAAGAGAGTTGCAAGCGTTGCCAGCGCATCCCGGGTGAAACCTTCCTTGTCGGCGAAGCGCCGGGCCTGCGGACCGCCGGCCCAGCCGGTCAGCAGCGGACTCTGCTGCGGCTCGGTCGTCCACCATGTGGGCGGCAATAGCGCAGGCGCGAAAAGAAAGCGCATCCCGGGCTGCGCGGCAGCCCACCAGCGCTCGCTGAACTGCAGCACCAGCCGTTGCGCCGCGCCAGCAGCCAGCGAGCCGGCCGCGCGCAGAGGGTCGTCCGGTCGCGGCGCGAAGGTGATGGAAGAGGACTGCAGCACCCCGAGCGGCAGCGCGCAGACCAGCTTCGACGCTGTCCAGGCCCGGCCATCCGCCGCCGCAACTCGAACCGAGCCCGAGCGCCAGTCAACATGCGCGGCGGGTGTGTGCAGCAACAGCGTGGCTCCGGCGGCCATCGCGCGGTCGCGCACATACTCCGCCAGCGCCTGGTATCCGGCGACAACACGCGCCGCACGCTCACCCTCGATCGCGTCCTCCGCCTCCTGCTGACGGGCCAGACGCGCAATGCCGATCTCGTCCGCATCCGCTGCGTTGAAGCCTTCGACATACCCACGCGCGCGGGCCGTAGCCGCGATGCCTGCGCGTGGGTGCAGCCGCGCGAGATAGGTGTTGAAGCTCATGTCTCCATGGGTCGCAGCCGCGTCACCCATGCCCTCCAGCAGCTCCCATGAGGCGTCTTCCTCGGGGCAGTCGCCCAGGCCGTCGGGTCCATGGCAAAGCTGCCGGCCCGCTGTTTCCACGATGGGCAAACCGGCTTCTTCGAGCAGCGCGAGCAGCTCCGGAGGGCGGCCGTGGATGAACTCGGCGCCCAGCTCCACCGGCTGCGCCAGGCCCGGGACGTGCAGGGTACGCATACGTCCGCCCACCTGATCCTGCGCCTCGAGGATGAGAACCCTCTGGCTGGCCTCCGCGAGGGCACGGGCTGCCGAGAGCCCGGCAATTCCGGCTCCAAGCACAATCACGTCGAAGTCCAGCGGTTGAACGGTCATACTGCCGACGCTCACCCGGCGGCCGCTACCGGGGCCATCGCCGCGTACAGGCGCTCATGCCGCGTTACCATGCCACTGGCGGTGTAGCGGGTGCGGGCCCGGGCGAGTGCGCGCGCGCCCAGATCGTGCACCTGCTCGGGCGCATTTGCCAGGTCGCGCAGCACCGCTTCAAGCACGCGGGCGTCGCGCGCCGGGTAAAAGACAGCGGCATTGTCCCAGATTTCACGCAGGCTCGGTAGGTCGCTCAACACCAGCGCGCAGCCGCTCATCGCCGCTTCAAGCGGGGCCAGGCCGAAAGGCTCATAGGTTGAGGTCGCGATGTAGAGAGCGGTCTGGCTGTACAGCTCACGCAGCTCCCCGGCGTTCAGCTTGCCGAGATAACGGACGCCGCCCGGCGCGGCTTGCCCGGCGCCTGCTTCAGACTGCCCGGCGGGCGAGTTTTCGAGGCTAGCCGGCCCCGCGATCAGCAGAGGCATGGGCGCGTCGAGCTCTTCGAGCAGGCCCACGTGCTTGCCGGCATCCCACGCGCGTCCGACGGTCAGCGCCTGCAGCAGCTTCGGCTGGTCGGGCCGGAACAGCTCCGGCGAGCGGCCATTCGGCAGCACGTCGATGGTCCGGTCGATGGCATACTGCTCGCGCAGCTCCCGGGCCATCCAGGCCGTCGGTGCGGCCAGGCATGTCGCGGCTTCAAGACCTGCGCGCACCAGGGACGTGTAGGCGCGCATGCGTCCGGTATCCGGCAGGCGTTCCCCGTGGACCGCCTCCCACCAGCTCAGCATGTCGCTGTGGCCGGTCAACAGCACGGGCACAGTATCTGAAAGCTCGCCGTAGGCAAACTGGTTGACATGCAGCACGTCAGGCTGCAGCTCGCCGACCAGCCAGCGCAGCAACGCAGCCGACCGCTCCAGGTCCTCGGTCGAGTCCTCCATCCACTCCAGGCGAAAGGTCGTTTCCACGCACCGGAACAGCGGCGACACCATGGCGTCAACCCAGCTGCGCTGCCCGGCGTCGAGCGCATGCCCCAGGGTGACGAGCGTGACCCTGTGCCCGCGCTCGACGAGCCCGGCGCTGAGCTCTTCAGTGTAGGTCCAGACACCCCCGACCGAATCGGTGGTGAGAAGGATGTGCATGCGTGCTCCTCCAATGCGGTTGGTTTTTGCTTCCCGATCTGTTTCGAGTAGATGCGGCACGGGGCCTGCGGGTCTGCCGAAAGCATCGCCGACGCGGTCTGTTCCACTCGCGTGAACTCCCGGCTGGCTCTATCATGAGGATATTGGCTCAGGAGAGCGGGTCGTCCAGGCGCCGAAGCATGCCGCACCGCGACAACACAGGTGCACCGCCGCGCATCCGAGCGTGCAGCTTTCGCGGCTGCGGTTTCCGGGGTCGCGCGGCAATCTCTTTGCAATCAGGAAAGCAAACCGGATGGCCGAAGCAGCAGAGGGGAAAACCAGGAACGCCTGGAGCGAGCGTATCCAGGCGCTCAAGAACGTCCCGCCAGTTCTCAAAATTCTCTGGGAGTCGGGCCCGATGGTCGTCACGTGGGGGCTGATTCTCCGCGTCCTGGTACCCCTGGTCCAGCTCGCGACCGCAGCCGTGGCGGCGCACATCCTCAACGGCGTGGCACTGGGCCTGCGCCATCAACCGCTGTTTGCCCATTTCTGGTGGTGGGTGGCCGGTGAAGTCGTGCTGGCGCTGTTTGTCGGCATCCTGACCCGCGCAACCGACTACGGGGACCAGCTGCTCGCCGACCGCTACACCTATCACGTCAGCGTGCAGGTGATGGATCAGGCGGCGCGGCTCGACCTGACAACCTACGAGGACCCGGTCTTCTACGACCGGCTGGAGCGTGCGCGCGTCCAGGCCACAGATAGGCTGGCGCTGATTCAGCAGATGGGCCGGTTAGTACAGCAGGTGATCCTCACCCTGCAGTGGAGCGTCCTGCTTATCTATCGCTCACCGTGGCTGATTCTGCTGCTCATTGCCGGGGTGCTGCCGGCTTTCTTCGGTGAGACCCATTTCGCCTTCCTGGGCTATGCCAAGAACTTTCGCCAGACCCCGGCAAAGCGCCAGATGGACTACCTGCGGCAGGTGGGCGGCAGCAAGGAAGCCGCCAAGGAGCTCAAGCTCTTCAACCTGAGCCGCTACCTCACGGACAGGTTTCGGGCGCTCTCGAAGAAGATTTACGACGAAGACGTCGCGCTTTCCCGCAGAAAATTGGTGTGGGGCGGCCTGCTTTCGCTCATCAGCACCCTCGGCTATTACGGCGCTTATGTCTACGCCGTATACGAGGCCGTCACAGGCCGCTACCCGTCGATCGGTGTTTTCTCGCTGGTCACGGTCGCGATTCAGCAGGCGCAGTCCAACTTTCAGCAGGCCTTCTCTACTGCATCCGGCATGGCCGACCAGGCGCTGTTTCTCACTGACCTGATCGCCTTCTTCGACATGAAGCCGACCGTCACGTCAAAGCCCGACAGCCTGCCCCTTCCCAAGCCTATACGACAGGGTTTCGAGTTTCGCAATGTCAGCTTCGCCTACCCGGGCACCACGCGCCGCGTGCTCAAGGACTTCAACCTGACCCTGCGCCCCGGCGAGCGCATTGCGTTGATCGGGGAAAACGGCCAGGGCAAGACGACCGTCGTCAAGCTCATCACCCGGCTCTACGACCCGACCGAAGGCCAGATCATGCTCGACGGCGTCGATCTGCGCGAGTACGACCTCGACGCCCTGCATCAGGAGATGGGCGTCATTTTTCAGGACTTTATGCGCTATGAAATGACCGCCCGGGAGAACATTGCCGTCGGCCATGTCGAGGTCGAACACACCGAGGCGGATATCGAGCTTGCCGCGGAAAAGAGCCTCGCCGCGAGCGTCGTGGCCAAGCTGGGCGACGGGTATGACCAGATGCTGGGCCGCCGCTTCGAGACCGGCGTCGACCTCTCGGGGGGTGAGTGGCAGCGCATCGCGCTCGCCCGCGCGTACCTGCGTGACGCGCAGCTGCTCATCCTCGACGAGCCGACCGCGGCGCTCGATGCGAAGTCAGAGCTTGAGGTGTTCCAGCGTTTCGCCGAGCTGACGCAGGGCAAGATGGCGCTGCTGATCTCGCATCGCTTCTCAACCGTACGCATGGCCGACCGGATCGTCGTACTGGCCGGCGGACAGCTGGTAGAGGAAGGCGACCACGCCAGCCTGATCGCGCTGGGCGGTCGCTATGCGGAAATGTTTGAAATGCAGGCGGCAAGTTATCGCTGAGCATCGAAACCGTAACTCATATTGGATCTGACATTGGAGCCGTTGCGTGACTGAGACGAATTCGCAGGACACCTCGAACCAGGCCAACGCCGCCGCGGTTGCCGGTTCTTCGCCCTGGCAGGAAGAGCAGGTACGCGCGCAGGCCCGCACCGACGCGGCAAGCTGGCATGCCACGCGCCACCCGCGCGGACGCGGCGGACTGCCGGCCCGCATCGCTGCTGCCCGCGAGGCGCTCGACGGGCTGGTGCAGCGGCTCGATGCGCTGCCCGAGCCTGACTACACCTCACAGGTGGGCGACCCGCTGCTGGTGCTGCGCGAGAACCCGCGCCTGCTTCGCTCCGCGTTGAATGAGGTCGCCGGCGGCAGGCGTGTGCTCGAAAAACTGCCGCGCCTGGCCCCTGCCGAAGGCGATGCCGAGAACGATGGGCTGCTGCGGATCAACGCGGTTGCCGCCGGCTACTTCCAGGCCACCGGGTACGCGTGGGACGCGAAAGCTTTCCCCATCTACATTGAAGAGCTGCAGAAGCGCGAGCCGCTCGAACTGCAGGAGCTGTGGTCGCTGTCCTCCATCATGAAATTCCACCTGATGGAGCAGGCCGTGAGTGAAGGCGTGGCGGTGCTTGCCGCTGGCATTCCGCCGGGCCTCAACCCCGTGATCCAGACCTGCATCAAGAGCCTTCGCGAACTGGGCTACGCCGACTGGACCATCGTCGGCGAGCCGCTCATCGAGTTCGACCGCGTCCTGCAGCAGGACCCCGTGGGCGCCTACCTGCGCATGGATTTCGAAAGCCGCGAAGCCTACCGCAAGCGCATCGCCAAGCTGTCGCGGTATGCCGACCTGACCGAGATTGAAGTCGCGCGGGAAGCGCTTCGCTTCGCGCGGGAAGCGCACGCCCGCACTGTGGAAGACCCGCGCATCTATGCCCGCCAGTCGCACGTGGGCTACTACCTGGTGGATGGCGGCATGGATGACCTGGCGCACGCGATCGGCTATCGGCCGCCGGTGCCCGAGCGTATCCGCATGGCCGCGCGGCACGACGCAGACCTGTTCTACATCGCGCCGATCGAGATTCTCTCAGTGCTGCTGATCGCGGCACTAATACTGCCCATGGTGCCCAGAGTTCATGACGTGACGACGCTGGCGCTCGCGTTCTTACTGCTCATCCTGCCCGTGACACAGGGCATCGTCGACCTGGTCAACAACACGGTGACCGCGCTGTTTGAAGCGAAGGGACTGCCGAAGCTGAACTTCAAAAAGTTCGGCATCCCCGCGGACTGTGCAACGCTCGTTGCGGTGCCGACCCTGCTGATCAGCGAATCGCAGCTGCGCGAGTTGGTTGCAGAGCTTGAGGTGCGCTACCTCGCCAACCAGGACCAGAACCTGCACTTCGCGTTGATTACCGATCTACCGGACGCCGTGACCCGTCCGCGTGAAAACGATTCCGACGCGCTGGTCGATCTTGCCGTCAAGCTCATCAGCGACCTCAACCTTCGCTACCGGGGCGAACGCGGCGGCGGCTTTCTACTCTTCCATCGCCACCGCATCTTTAACGCGCGCCAGGGCGTATGGATGGGCTGGGAGCGCAAGCGCGGCAAGCTGCTGGATCTGAACAAATACCTCGTAGGCGTCTTCGATGCGTTTCCAGTCAAGGCCGGCGCGCTCGATGCGGTGCGCGACGTGCGCTACATCATCACGCTCGACTCTGACACGCAGCTGCCGCGCGGCACCGCCGCCGCAATGGTCGGCGCCATGGCGCACCCGCTCAACCGCGCCGTGATCGATCCCGACCGCCGCATCGTCACCGCGGGATACGGCATCCTGCAGCCGCGGGTCGGCGTCAGCGTGCAGTCTGCTTCGCGTTCCAGGCTCGCCAGTCTTTTCTCCGGACAAACCGGTTTCGATATCTACACACGCGCTGTTTCTGACGTGTACCAGGACCTGTACGGCGAGGGCATCTTTACCGGCAAGGGTATCTACGAGGTCTCAACCCTGCACGCTGTGCTCGACCGCCGCTTCCCGCGCAATGCGCTGCTGTCGCATGACCTGATTGAAGGCGCTTATGCGCGCGCAGGACTCGCGACCGACATCGAAGTCATCGACGACTACCCCTCGCACTACTCCGCCTACACGCGTCGCAAGCATCGCTGGGTGCGCGGCGACTGGCAGATCGCGCAATGGCTGTTCAAGTCTGTTCCGGATGAAACGCGTAACAAGGTACGCAACCCGATTTCGACTATCTCCCGATGGAAGATACTCGATAACCTGCGCCGCTCACTGGTCGAGCCGTTCACGATGCTGTTGCTGATCGCAGGCTGGTTCGGACTCGAGGGCGGCCCGCTGTACTGGACACTGATCACGCTGCTGCTGATGTTTCTGCCGTCGATCGTGCAGCTGGTGTTTTCAGTTGGGCGCGGCTCAGTCTCAGACCAGACCGGCGCCGTGGGCGAGGCGCTTCATGGCGGCGCGCAGTCGGCGTTTATCACCCTGCTCAACGTTGTCTTTCTGCCGCACTCCACGTTCCTTTCGCTCGATGCGATTCTTCGCGCGCTGATTCGCCGCTTCATCACGGGCCAGCGGCTGCTGGAGTGGGAGACCGCCGCGGAGGCCGAAGCCGGCAAGCGCGTTACACCGGTCGATCGCTACCTGACCGCCTCCCCGCTGTTCGCGCTGGTGATCGGCGGACTGGTCTACTGGCACGGGAAACATGCCTTTTTCATCGCGCTTCCGGTGCTGTTGCTGTGGGGCTGCGCGAGCCTCATCACCGCGTGGCTCAACAAGCCCGCGCGGGAGGAGACAGCCGCGCTCGGCGAGAAAGACTGTGTGTTTCTGCGCGAGCACGCGCTCCGCATCTGGCGCTACTTTTACGAGTTCGGCGGCGCACAGCATAATTACCTCATCCCCGACAATGTGGAAGAGGCAAACCTGTTTGAAGCAGCGCGTGTTTCGCCCACCAATCTGGGACTGCTGCTGAATGCGCGACAGGCGGCGGTCGAGTTCGGCTGGCTGACGGCGCCCGAGTTCGCGGAGCTTACGACCGCAACGCTCGCCACATTCGAAAAGCTGCCGAAATTTCGCGGGCACCTCTACAACTGGTACAACACGCAGACGCTTGAGCCGCTGCTGCCCATCACTGTTTCATCCGTCGACAGCGGCAACTTTGCTGCATCGCTCTACACGCTGCGCATGGGCGCTGCCGAACTGCTGGGACGCCGACTCGTCGACATGCGCCTGTTTACCGGGCTGCAGGCGCAGGCTACCCTCACGCAGTCTTCTGATACGGGGCTTCCCGCTGCTGACGCCTCGATTGAAACCATGCTGCGCTGGGCGCTCGAGCGTGCGGACCTGCTGCCTGCTATGCATGCCGTGGATGCGGACAGCAGCACATCGGTAGCGAGCGAAGCCGCGTGGTGGAAGGCCGAGTATACGCGCCGTATCCGTGCGATCGGTACGCTTGTGACTGAGTACCAGCCGTGGCTGCTGCCCCGGTTCACCCCGCTGCGCTCGATCGCTCAACTGGGATTGAGTGAGAACGCCGCGCACCCCGCGCTATCGGATGCGGATGGTTTCGCGCAACAGCTTGATACGCGCCTTCAACGCTTCTGGGCCACGCGCGAACCGGAAGGCGACTCCGCCCAGTTCGTCCTCGCGGAGCAGCTGCGCGCGCTGCTGCCTGCCGCGATACAAAAGCTGCACTCACTCGCAGCGGCTATGACGCGCTGCTCCGGGCAGGCGTTTCAACTTGCCACGAACATGGACTTCGCTTTCCTGGTGCAGCGCGACCGGCAGATGCTCTCTATCGGCTATGACGTGCCGGGCAAAGAGCTGCACTCAGCCTGCTACGACATGCTGGCATCCGAGGCGCGCGTCGCCGCGTTCATCTCCATTGCCAAGGGTGACCTTGAACAGGAGAGCTGGTTCAAGCTGGGCCGCACGCACACGCTCGCCTTTGGCCACGCGGTGCTGCTCTCCTGGACCGGCACCATGTTCGAGTACCTGATGCCATCGCTCTGGATGAGCTCCTACCCGGACACTCTGATGGCGCGCACGCTCTCAGGCGTTGTTGCCGTGCAGCGCGCGTTCAGTCGCAAGCTCGGCGTTCCGTGGGGCATTTCAGAGTCAGGCTATGCGGAGCTCGATGACGCCGGCCACTATCATTATCAGGCCTTCGGTATCCCGCAGATCGCGCTCAAGTGGGACGCGACCGCCGGCCCGGTCGTCGCGCCTTATGCCAGCTTCCTCGCGCTGGGCATCGAACGCGAAGAAGCGCTGCGCAACCTGCGCGCCATGACCAAGGCAGGCTGGTCCGGCGCTTACGGTCTGTATGAAGCAGTGGATTATGTGCAGGGCAAGGAGCGTCCGCGCCTGGTGCGCGAGTGGATGGCCCACCACCAGGGAATGTCGCTGATGGCGCTGCTCAATCTGCTGCACAATGACGCCTGCAAACGCTGGTTCCACGCGAACCCGCACCTGCAGGCGACAGAGCTGCTGCTGCATGAGAAGCCCATCCGAGAGGCCGCTTTGCGCGCCGAAGTCAAGGACCAGGCCACGCGTAAAACAGCGCCGCAGCCGGCCTGAGCGGTTTCATCTGTTGCATAGACAACACTGCGGCACAGGTTAATGGCCTTTTGCCAAGGCGCCTCAAAGGGCATTCGCAACTGAGTTACTGAGAATAAGTGGTTCGATCAAAGTATTTTTTTACTCATTCCCACACACTTACTCAGGGTAGTACGATTTCGCGAGTAGTCGAGGCTCTCCATCCCGGCGCTCTGAACGCCAATCACAACCCCGTGCCCTCAAGGAATCCAAATGAAAAGCTTTTTGAAAGCGCTCACAGTCGCCGCCGCCGGCGCCTCCCTGCTCGTAAGTCCTGCTCTGAATCAAACCGCTTCTCCGCAAGCAGATTCCAGGGATGGTTCGCCTTCTCCGGTCCACGCCGCCGGAGCGTCCACCGTACCCGGCACCTCCACCACCAATCCCTTCCGCTCTTTTGACGTAATCTACGTCGACCCACTCCTGCAGTTAGGCGCCCTCGCCAGTCGGTCTTCCAAAGCCATTACGCTGTTTAACGCCTACACCGGCCAGCCCTTTGGTGAAACGCCGGCTGTCTTCGCCGGAGTTGGACGCACGGATGACCTATCCGGCCCGAATGGCGTCGTTGTTGCCGGCCTTCAGCTCTGGGCCACGGATTACCCCAGCCTCGTTCGCGTCTTTGACCTTCTCCCCGATCCCGCCCACCCTTCTCAAGTCGCCACCATCGATACGGGCGGAGCTATGCGTGCCGACGGTATCGATTACGACTGGCGCAACCGGACTATCATCGTCGGCAATGGAGATACCAACCCATCCTTTGTTACATTGATTTCCACCAGCACCCGCCAAGTTACCCATCGCATCACCTTCGATGGGACCAAGGGTACGCCTGATGCCTCGATTGGCGGAATAGGCGGCGTTCTGTATAACTCCAGCATTAACGCTTTCCTGGTCAGCCTTACGCAGATTGGCACCGACCCAACCAAAAGTGCCGTCGCTGTCCTTAACCCATCCACCGGCGCCGTGACGCGAGTTATTTCCGGCTTCAATGACTGTGAAGCCGCGACAATGGCGCAAGGTCCCAATGACAACGTAATCCTTGCCTGCGACCCCGGTTTTCCAGCTCCCGACCCGGTTGTGTTCACGCCGCGTACCTATATCTTCAACGCACGGACCGGGGCCATTGTCGCTAACATTACCCAAACCGGCGGAGCCGATGAGGTCGCCTACAATGCCGGCGATCGCCGCTACTACACCGCCTCGCGTGACTACTTCACCAGCCCCTCCGCAACGACGGCAACTCCGGTTCTTGGCGTTATTGATGCTGTAACCAATAAGTTCATCGAGAACGTCCCAACCGGAACAAACTCCCACAGCGTCGCCGCTAACCTGCTGAACAACTCCATCTATGTTCCTCTCGTCGATCCCAACCCCCTCTGCAATGGACTGCCCGGCTGTGTCGGCGTTTTCACCTCCAACCGCTCCCACGGTAAGTAATCGCGCTTACACATAAAAAAAGGGAACTCCGCTGTTAACAGCATGAGCGAACCCGCTTTAGGAAACCTGAAGCAGCGGCAGCGCCGTTACGGCAAAGTGCTTGCGATACACAGCAAGCACTTTGTTCGCGCGTTCAGGATCTGTCGACCAGCTTTTTGAAACCTGCTCAATGAATTCGTCTCCACTCTTCGCGACCAGCGCAGCCCCATAGTGCGGATACGCCGCCGCAAGCTCTCGCAGAACAATCATGCGATGCGCGAAGCAGTCGCCCCAGTCGGTAAATGCGATCCAGTTCGCGCTCACGGTGACCCACGCGCCGTGCAGAAACTCGCGCGTAGGCAGCATAAGCGAGGCCCCGCGCGCAGGGTGCGACTGCTTTTGCCCGAACAGGTTATTCGCTCGCACGGCGAGCTCTGAGCTGCCCCACCCGGACTCGAGCGCTGCCTCACACGCGGCGTGCTCCGGAAAAATATGATGGGCAGCGCGAGCTGCCGCAGTTGCCTTCACGAGAAAATCTGCTGGTGCCATTGGAATTACCTCCTGGAACAGAAAGGCGCGACCCAGAGTTTCTGAGTCGCGCCTTCTTTCAGTATTCCAGTTAGTCTTTTAATTAACGGCCAGATCTGGAGTAATTACACGACGAAGTATTTCGCCTGCGGATGGTGTACGACCAGCGCATTGGTGCTCTGCTCCGGTTCAAGATGGAAACCTTCCGTAAGCCGCACACCGATGTTTTCCTCGGGCTTCAACAACTCGAATATCTTCGTCTGGTCCTCAAGGTTCGGGCACGCGGGATAACCGAAGGAGTAGCGCGAGCCGCGATACTTCTGGTGAAACAGATCGCGCACCTCGCCCGCATCCTCGCTGTCGATACCAAGTTCCTGCCGGATGAGTTTGTGCGCGTACTCCGCCAGCGCCTCTGCCGTTTCGACCCCAAGTCCATGCACGTAGAGATATCGAGTAAAATCCCCCGCGTCGAAGAGCTTCTTCGTTTCCTCACTCGCTCGGTCACCGATCGTCACGACCGAGAAGCCGATCACATCCATCTTCCCTGAGCTCTTCGGGTGGAAGAAGTCCGCGATCGACAGCTTGCGTCCGTCCCTCTGCCGCGGGAAGTTGATCCGTAACCGCTCCTGTGTCGATTCCGGCTCGTAGACCACGACATCGTTTCCATCCGCCTGCGCGGGGTAGAAGCCGTACACCAGCTTCGGCCAGAACCAGTCCTTTTGCTTAATCTCCTCTTTCAAATCCTGTAGAATCGGCCGGTACTTCTCCTCGACTAAGCGTAGATAATCCGTCGCAGACGCTGTCTTCAACTGCCACTGGTTTTTGAATAGCGCTGTCTCGTTGATGTACGAAAAGATCAGGTCGAGGTCGAAGTCCTTCTTTACCCGGTTGCCGAAGAACGCAGGCACCGGCGTTTGCTCCTCAGGTGTCACCCAGCTTGAGCGCACCCTGGGCGCCTCGGCAGGCGCGGCTGCCTGCGCCGCGAGCACATGCGCGGCCATCGGGTACAGCTTTACAGTGCTGCCCTCTTTCAGCCGATGCCCTCGCGCATCCTCCAGGCTCGTCAGGTCGCTCATCACGTGCAGCCCGGCAAATGCATCCTCCGCGTAAAACACCGCCGACGCGTACTCCTGTCGCAGGTCCTGCTCCACATACTTGCGTGTCAGCGCGGCCCCGCCGCAAATCACGGGCGTCCTCATCTCGAGCCGCTGCAGGTCCTGGATTACATACTTCATCTCGAGGGTCGACTTCACCAGCAGCCCGCTCAACCCAATCGCATCGGCCTTATGCTCCTGCGCGGCCTTGATAATGACATCCGCAGGCTGCTTGATGCCCAGGTTTACGACCTTGTAGCCGTTATTCGACAGAATGATGTCGACGAGATTTTTGCCTATGTCGTGCACATCACCCTTCACCGTCGCCAGCACAATCGTTCCCTTCTGCGTGCCTTCCACCTTCTCCATCTTCGGCTCAAGGTAAGCGACCGCCGCTTTCATTACCGCGGCTGAGTCGAGCACCGACGGAAGCTGCATCTTGCGCGCGCCGAACAGCTCGCCGACTGTCTTCATCCCGTCCAGCAGTACCGTGTTGATCAGCTGCAGAGGCGTATATGTCGCCAGTGCTGTGTCAATTACCTGCTCCAGCGACTGCTTTTCCGCGCCCTGCCCCAGCGATCGCTCGCCGCGAATGATCAGCTGCTTCAGCTTCTCCTCTGTCGAAAGGTCTTCCGGGACCAGCTCTTCCTGCTTCGCATTCGGATCCAACCCGTCAAAGTGACCCATGTAGCTTTGCAGCGGGTCGCCCTCGCTCGTATCGCGGAAGATCAGCTTGCGCGCCAGCTCCACCTCGCGCTCCGGAATCTTGTACAGCGGGTAAATCTTCGAGTAGTTCACAATCGCCGCGTCCAGGCCACGGTCCACTGCTTCCTTCAGGAAGACGCTGTTCAGCACGCGCCGCGCATACGCGTTCAAACCGAATGAAATATTGCTCACACCGAGGATCGTCTTCGCTTTCGGCAGCTCCTGCTTGATGCGCCGCACCGCTTCGAGCGTCTCCATCCCGGCGGTACGGTAATCCTCCTGCCCGGTCGAAATCGGCAGCGTCAACGCGTCGAAGATAATATCTTCGCCTCGCATGCCGTAGCGCTCCGTCGCCATCTCATAGATTCGCTTCGCGATCGCGACCTTTCGGTCCGCGGTCAGCGCCATGCCTTCTTCATCAATCGTCAGCGCGATTACTGCCGCGCCGTACCGCCGTGCCATCGGCAGCACCAAGCTCGTGCGCTTTTCGCCATCTTCAAGATTGATGGAGTTGATGACCGGCTTGCCCGGCACACGCTTTAACGCTTCCTCAATCACGTCCGCTTCGGTCGAGTCGATCAGGATCGGCGCCGTCACCCGCGTCGCGATCTTCTCAAGCACGCTGTTCATGTATAACTTTTCGTCTTCACCGACGATCGCGCAGCAAAGGTCCAGCATCTGCGAGCCCTCGCTCGCCAGCCGCTTGGCCATTGCCAGAATGCCGTCGTAGTCGCCCGCACGCACCATATCGCGGAACGCTGCGACGCGTGTGGTTGTGTTCATCTCCTCGGCAACAATCACCGGCTGGCCGTCAACCTCAAGCGGGGTCGCCGCAAACGCGCTCGCGGCGACTCCCTGCGGCTTCACCGCACGCTTCGCCGGTACCGCGTCCTTCACAGCTTCAACCACGGCACGAAGGTGCTCCGGTGTAGTCCCGCAGCAGCCGCCCACCACTTGTACTCCATACTCTGTTACAAATCGGCGTTGATAAGTCGCAAGCTCCGCAGGCGTCAGCTTGTACACGGCAATGCCGCCTTCGTTCTGCGGCAGCCCGGCATTGGGTAAAACACTAATCGCGCGTGTGGAGTTCTGGCACAGGAAGCGGACCGCGTCGTTCATTTCCGCAGGTCCGGTCGCGCAGTTCAGCCCGATGATGTCCGGGTTGAAGCACTCGACCACCGCAAGCGCCGCGCCGATCTCCGAGCCGAGCAGCATAGTGCCCGTGGCTTCAAGGGTCACCTGCATCTGCAACGGCACCCGTCGTCCGGCAGCCTGCATCGCGTCTGTGCAGGCTGCCAGCGCGATCTTCGCCTGTAGCAGATCCTGGCTCGTCTCAATCAGCAGGATGTCGACGCCGCCCTCAAGCAGGGCCTCTGCCTGCTCACGATACATAGCGGCCATCGCGTCATATCCAATGTGCGCGAGCGACGGCAGCTTCGTCGTGGGGCCGATCGAGCCGGCGACAAAGCGCGGCTTTTCGGGAGTGGAATATTGGCGCGCTACATCTTTCGCAAGTCGCGCTGACGCAACGTTCAACTCGCGCGTACGGTCGCCAATCTCGTACTCGTCCAGCACCACGCGCGTCGAGCCGAAACTGTTTGTCTCGACGACATCGCAGCCCACCTCGAAGAAACTCGCGTGGATGCTGCGGATGATATCGGGGCGTGACAACGTCAGCAGCTCGTTGCAGCCTTCCTTGCCCCAATAGTCGTCGACCGTCGGCGCATGCACCTGGATACTGGTGCCCATCGCGCCGTCGTACACTAACACACGTTCTTCAAGCAGCTTCAAAAATTCAGACATAGGTAAGGGTGGGCACAAGCCTGCGGCGCCATCCTTCATTGTAGCCGCACAGCGTGCACAATCCCTCGCCCAGCCTGCTCTGGAGCTTTAGCTGCAACGCTTTACAGCACCGGCTCAACCGGATCGACGACCCAGATCGTCAACTCGCCCTCCTTCAGCGACTCCATGGCCTCACCGGCTTTCTTGAAATGATCAGAGCTCTTGTGCGCCTCGAACTCTTCCGGGCTCGCATACTGCTCGCTGAACAGGAACTCCCCACCGTCGCTCGTTTCAAACAGCTCGTAAAAGTCGACCCCATCCTCAACACGGCTCGCCTTCACCAGTTCCAGCAGTTGCTCGCGAAGCTCCTGCTCCCTGCCGGCCTTTGACTTGACCCGCGCAAATACCCGTACTTCCGCCATAGGTTTATCCCCCTACAGCATTTGGATGCGCCGCAAACGCGAAAACGGCGACCCGGAAGGGCCGCCGTTTGTCACTTTCAGGATCATGTTACTTGACCGAATCGGCCCCGTCTGCAATGGCGCCCGGCATGCCGAGGTTCGGCACCAGCATGTCTTCCTTCCGCATTACCAGCGTTCCAGCGTTCAGGCTGGCCAGCTCAAACCCATGCCCGTGTGTAATGGCGTCGGTCGGGCAGGCCTCGACACAGTAGCCGCAGAAGATGCAGCGGTTGTAATCGATGTTGTAGACCTTCGCGTACCGCTCCGCGCTTGAGATACGCTTCTCTTCAGTATTCTCGGCAGCTTCAATGTAGATACAGTTCGCCGGGCAGGCCGCCGCGCATAAAAAACATGCGACACACTTTTCCAGGCCGTTCTCATCTCGCTGCAGCACGTGCGCGCCGCGAAAGCGTTCCTGCAGCACGGCGCCGCGGTTTGGGCCTTCGCCGTCAGGATAGTTCTCCACCTCGGTCGGCTTGAACATTTCCCCGAAGGTGATGCTCATGCCCTTCGCCACGCCTGCGATGTTGCGCACAATCGACATAACGCTATTATACCGATGCAGGCCTGCTGCCCCGGCGCGGTTTTCAGCGCGCCACCAGGCTGATACACAGGAGGGATTTTCATGACCGTTACTGCTCTTCGCACTCACTCTGTGCATACCATGCATCGGCTTCGCGCAGCAGCCCGGCACCCTCTCGCTTGCCGGCCCGGGTCAGCAAACCACCATCACTGCCGATGCGCTCAAAGCCATGCCGCATGAGACGGTCACCATCACCAACGGCCATACGCATCAGCAGGAAACTTACTCCGGCGTACCGCTCGCAACGCTTCTGCTCAAGGTCGGCGCGCCTGAATCGTCAGCCATTCGCGGCAAGGTCCTGTCGCAATACATCGTCGCCATCGGCAGCGACAACTACCATGCCGTGCTCTCTCTTGCGGAAGTAGAGCCCAGTTTTCATCCCGGCAAAGTGCTCGTCGCCGACTCACTCGGCGGCAAGCCGATCGACACCCAGCAAGGCCCGCTGAAACTCGTCGTGGAGGAAGACCTAAAGCCCGCGCGCTCGGTGCACAACCTGGTCAGGCTGGAACTGAAGAGCGCGGAATAGCAGGCGGCTTAGTCAATCCCAAGCTTTCCCCAGATCGCGTCCACCCGCGCCTTTGTGCCGGCGTCCATCTCGATCATCGGCGGCCACATCCGGTTGAACCCCTCCGCGGGCCACTTCTGCGTGGCGTCGATCCCCATCTTCGATCCGAAGTTAGGCAACCGCGACGCGTGGTCCAGCGAGTCCACCGGCCCCAGCGTGAACTGGATGTCGCGCTCCGGATCGATGTTGTTTGCAGCCCGCAATACCACCTCGCCCAGATCCTGCACATCGCAGTCCTCGTCCACCACCACGATGCACTTCGTAAACATCGCCTGCCCCAGTGCCCAGATACCGTTCATTACCTTGCGGGCATGACCGGCGTAGCTCTTGCGGATTGAGACCACCAGGATGTTATGGAACACGCCTTCGACCGGCAGGTTGATGTCCACAATCTCCGGCAGCGTCAGCTTCATGAGCGGCAGAAAGATTCTCTCGACCGCCTTGCCCATCCATGCATCCTCCATCGGCGGCTTGCCCACGATCGTCGCCGCGTAGATGGGATTCCTGCGGTGCGTGATCGCCGTGATGTGGAACACCGGGTATTCGTCTTCCATGGTGTAGAAGCCGGTGTGGTCGCCGAACGGACCTTCCGTGCGGAGCTCATCCAGCTTCACAAAGCCCTCGAGAATAATCTCGGCATGGGCGGGCACCTCCAGGTCCACCGTCTCGCACTTCACCAGCTCCACGGGCTTTTGCCGCAGAAAACCGGCGATGATGTACTCCTCCACCTCGGGCGGCGCCGGCACAATCGCCGCAAACGTCGTCGCCGGGTCAGTGCCGATCGCGACCGCAACCTCCAGCCGATCCGGGAGCTGCTTCGTATATGTAACCGAACCGGTAGCAGAAGCCGCGCCCTTGTCGCCTGCCACTGTACCGCCTGCGGTCCGAGCCATCCGCGCGACGCGCTCCGACGCGCTCCCGCTCTGCGCGCGCATCTTGTCCCGCAGCTGCTCGGCAGCGTTCTTCTGCCGCTGCCAGTGCATCCCCGTCGTCTGCCCGTCGTATACCTGGATCCGGTACATCCCTACATTGCGCTTGCCCGTCCTGGGGTCGCGCGTCACGACGCACGGCAGCGTGATGTACCGCCCGCCATCCATCGGCCAGCACTGAAGCACCGGAAACTCCAGCACGTTGATCCGGTCCCCGCGCTTGCCGACCTTCACCACTTCCTTGCACGGCGCGTCCTTGGCGCTCACGGTCTTCGGAAAGAACTTCCCCACGCCGGCAAGCACCGGCAGCAACTTCAGCTTCTCCACAACGCCTTCCGGCGACTTCATCTCCAGCAGCGCCCGTATGCGCCCCGCCACCTCATCCAGCGAGTCCACGTTCAGCGCCAGCTTCATCCGCGACTCTGACCCGAACTGGTTCATCAGCACCCGCGAACCCGGGTAGCCTTTGACTTTCTCAAACAGCAGCGCCGGCCCACCCGCCTTCGCCCCGCGTTTGCCCGCTTTCGACGCGCGATCCGTAATCTCCGCGATCTCCAGAATAGGGTCAACCTCCTCGCGCACGCGCTTCAGTTCACCCGCCCGGTCCAGTGCCTTGATCCACTCGCGAAGGTCGTTGTACGCCACGTTTTCATCTCCTCAGGCATGCAACGTGCCTGCTCGATTCTACGGCGCAAGCGCGTTTCTCAGCCCCGAGCATCGCGAGGACCACAGAAGCAAGCACCAGCGCACCAACAAGAACACGCCACGAAGTAGCCGCCAGCCGCTCGCCGGTTTATCGAAGGCGCTGCAGGCGGTCTTGCCCTTTCAGTTATTACCCAGAGCAAGAAAAAGCCACCCGAAGGTGGCTTTTTCTTGCTTCACAGTAGTCTACTTCTCCGACAAACGTGTCGCGTACTCGGCTTCTGTCGGCCCATGTGCAAACTCCGGATGCTCGTTCTCCACCAGAAATTTCTGCACACGCTTCGCGTAATCCTGATCCGCCTTCTCGAAGTGCGAGAGCTGCAGCTCCTGGATACGTACCGGGGTCTGGCCCAGGCTCTGCGCGATGCTATGGCACAGCAGGTTTTTCTGGTCCTCGTTCATCAAGCGGAACAGGTCGCCTGCCTGGGTGTAGTCATCGTTATCTTCGCGATGGTTGTAGCGCGCGGCCGGCTCGCCTGACAACTTGATCGGATGATCGCGGTACTTCGCATCTTCCTTCGGACCGCCAAAGCTGTTCGGCTCGTAGTTCGGTGCGCTGCCCATATTGCCATCAAAGCGCATCGCGCCGTCCCGATTGTAGTTATTCATCGGGCACTTCGCCGCATTCACCGGCAGCGTCTCGTAGTTGGTGCCGATCCGGTAGCGGTGTGCATCCGGGTAGCTTACCAACCGCGCCTGCAGCATCTTGTCAGGCGAGAAGCTCATGCCCGGCACCACGTTGACGGGGTTGAACGCAGCCTGCTCCACATCCTGGTGGTAGTTCAGCGGGTTGCGGTTCAGCTCGAACTCGCCAACCTCAATCAGCGGAAACTCACCATGCGGCCACACCTTGGTTAGGTCGAACGGGTTGAACTTGGTGTAGGCGAACGCCTCGTCCTCACCCATGACCTGGATGTATGCCGTCCACTTGGGGAAGTCGCCCTCTTCAATCGCATGAAACAGATCGCGCTGCGCGTAATCCGGATCGGACCCGGCAAGCTCTTCGGCGCGCTTCGGATCGAGTGTCTTGTTGCCCTGCTTCGTCTTGAAGTGCCACTTCACGTACACCAGTTCGTCTTGTGCATTGATGAGCGAGAACGTGTGGCTTGCGTAACCGTTCATGTGGCGATAGCCATCTGGGATCCCGCGGTCGGAGAACAGGATCGTGACCTGGTGCAGCGACTCCGGCGACAGCGACCAGAAATCCCACATCATCGTCGCCGACTTCAGGTTCGTCTGCGGCTCGCGCTTCTGCGTGTGGATAAAATCACCGAACTTGAGCGGATCGCGGACAAAAAAGATCGGCGTGTTGTTGCCGGTCATATCCCAGTTGCCCTCTTCGGTGTAAAACTTGACTGAGAAGCCGCGCGGGTCACGCGCCGTATCGGCCGAACCCCTCTCGCCGCCCACGGTCGAGAAACGCGCGAATGTCTCGCACTCATTGCCGACCTTTGAGAACAGCTTCGCCTTCGTGTACTTCGAGATGTCGTGGGTGACGGTGAACTTGCCGAAAGCGCCCGAACCTTTGGCGTGTACCACGCGCTCCGGTACGCGCTCCCGGTTGAACTGCGCCATCTTCTCGAACAGAAGATAGTCCTCCATCAGCAGGGGGCCGCGACGGCCGGCTGAAATGGAGTTCTGGTTGTCACCGACCGGGCGGCCATTGTTCAGCGTGAGCACCGGGCTCGGCTTGGACGCACCCGCATCTACCTGTCCTGCACCGTGATTTCCATTTTCTTTTGCCATTCAAAAGCTCCTCTTTAATAAGTTTTATCACATAGGGCAGGGCTCGTGGCGGCGCCCTCGTTCGTGCTGTGCATATCCGCCCGCACTCGTTATTTGACGCTTTCAGGCGTCACCGGGAGCACCTCTACGGCCGTAATTATCTGTTAAACCTGCCCGCTCATCCAGCGATCCAGCAGTGTCTGCGCACAACGTGCCCCGCACAGGTGGCGTACCTCCGCCGCGTGCGACAGCGCACTGTTCCAGCCGGTCATCTTCAACATCGGTTCGTCCTGCGAGCCCGGTTCGCCCGCGGTCGTTCCCATCCAGGCAAGCCACCAGTCGCCGCCGCGCTCGCTCTTGGCCTTGTTGCACACATCGCAGTGGTAGGTCTCGGTCCAGCTCATGGGGAGGGGGCTCTCATCAGGCGGCTGCCCGGCTTCTTGTCGCACGTTAGCATAATCCCGCGCCAACCGGCAGACCCGAAAGTTTTCCGCCTCAGCTTGCTTCCACGTTCGCCAGCGGCGTCTCCACGCCGTGGATTGCTACCAGCGGATAGCCGAGGTTCTTCCATCCGTCAAACCCGCCCAGCAGCGGCCGTACGCGCGAGACGCCCATCTTGCGGATCGTCAGCGCCATGTGGACCGCTGTCTCTTCGTTCGGGCAGGTGCAGAACAGCACCACGTCCCGGTCCTTCGGGATGCTCTTATTCATCTCCACCAGCCGGTCCGGCGTCATCACCACCGCACCGGGGAGCGTACGGGGATCGGGCAGGTAATCCAGCGGGTGGCGCAGGTCAACCAGGTACAGCGGCTCGTCGCGCTCCAGCATTTCGAACAGCGCCTCCGGCGAGAGCCGGTCCGTGCGAATCTCCTTGAGCGAGCGCTGCCGCCGGACGATACGGCTTACCACGAAGGCGAGGAACAGCAGCACGAACAGCCCCACGGCAAAGTGCGCGGTCCATGCCAGCGCATGCGGGTGCAGCTTCAGGAAGTCGCCGAAAAACCGCCCTCCGACCACGAACGCCAGCGCCCATAGCAGCACACCGCCCGCATCGCACAGCAGAAACAGGCGGAAATCCATGCCCGTCTGACCGGCGATCGCCCCGGCCATGGTGTTAAGCGCCGGTAAAAATTTACTGATTAGTAAAGTACTGGCCCCATGCTTGCCGAAATAGCCTTCGGTACGCTGCACGCAGGTGTCGCGACCCGGGGCGAACCGGCATAGCAGCCGCACCACGACATTTCCGTAGCGTTTGCCCAGGAAATACCAGGTGATGTCGCTGATCATCGACCCCGCCAGGATCGACCCAAGCACCGGCGTCAGGTGCAGCCTGTGCGTCGCCGTAAGGGTACCGGCCATCAGCAGCAGCGGCGCCGACGGGATGGGGATACCGATCTGCTCGACCAGCACCCACAGGCAAAGCACCAGGTAGGCGTGAGCGAGGAAAATATGGGCAAACGGCATGGCGATCTGAACTCTTTCGGGCTTGCCGCAGCGAGAATCGCTGACAGAACCAGCAGAAATGCTGGCAGCAGTATAGATGCCTGCGCCCACGCGAATGACGCGAAAAGAGCAGCCTCGCCTTGTGCAAACCTGTGTGTCAAAGAAAAACGGCCCCGCCGGAGCGGAGCCGTCTTGCCGTTGTAGCAGGTATATCAGCTCTTGACGCGTACCTTCGGCTCGACTGAAAGCCCGGGACGCAGCAGGTGGTCCTGGTTTTCGTCCTTGCCTTTCAGATCGATACGCACCGGTACACGCTGCACCACCTTGACGTAGTTCCCCGTCGCGTTCTCCGGCGGAAACAGGCTCAGGACGGAACCGGTCGCGCCGCCGATCTGCGTGACGACTCCGTCATACTTCCTGCCGCCGTAGGCGTCCACGCTGAAGGTTACTGGCTGGCCGGAGCGCATGTGGTCAAGCTGGGTCTCCTTGAAGTTGGCCGTAATCCAGATATCGTTCAGCGAAACGAGTGTCGTCATGTTCTGACCGATGGAGACATTCTGCCCCACCTCCACGCTCTTGCGGGTGATGATTCCGTCCACAGGGGCGACGATCTTGCAATAGCTCAGGTTGAGCTTCGCCTGGTCGAGAGCGGCCCGCGCCTGGTCGGCCTGGGCAGCCGCCTGCTCGGTCCTGGACTTCTGAATCCTGATCTGTTGCGGAGCGGTTTTTGCATTCTGCAGCTGCGCCTTGGTCTGCACCACCCGGTCCTGGGCCATGCGGACTGCCGCCTCGGATGCCGTGGCTGTCGATTGCGACTGGTTCAGGGCCGCCTCATCGGCCTTCGCCGTTGCGACTGCCTGATCGAACTGCTGCTTTGAGATCACATCCCGCTGCACAAGCGGAGTGTATCGCTCAACATCTAACTTCGCTTTGACGTAGTTCGCATCCGCCTGTGCAATCGCGGAGCGATTCGCATCCAGCTGGTGCTCGGCCTGGATCACGGCCTGGTCCGACTGCGATAGAGTCGCGGCGATCGCGGCGAGATTAGTGTTCACACTGGTTGCCGTCACCGGAATGTTGACCGTGTTTGACTGCAGGTTTGCCACAGCGGCCGCCAGGTTCGCTTCATCCTGCTGTACCGCTGTCTGGTAGTCGCGGGGGTCCAGCTCGACGATCGTGTCGCCGGCTTTCACTAGCTGGTTCTCATCAACTGGCACACTAACGACCGTGCCGTTGATGCGCGAGGAAACCTGGATGAGGTGGCCGTTGATCTGGGCGTCATCCGTGTCCTCGAAAAACGTGGAGTGCCAGTAGAACAACAGCACGCCTACGATAATGATCGCAACCACGAGGATGATGATGAAGCGGCGGCGCGACTTCTGGCGTGGATTGTCCTTCACCTGCTCCTTGTCGCTGCCATCCTCTGCGTTCTGCTTCCGGGCTGTTTCTGTATCCGGTGTCTGCTCTGCCACTTACTTGCCTCCCACGTACTGCTTCAGGTTGGTGCTCGCAACGCCCAGCGCCCGCGCCAGAGAAAGCTTGGCGACGTTATGCTGATAAAGGCTTGCAATGTACTGATCGTCTGCTTGCGCAACCTGCTGCTGCGCCTGCGATACCGACAGGTTGTCCGATATGCCGGCCGCGTATCTCTGCTGCGCTTCGCTGAGCGCTTCGGTGGCCAGCTGCCTGTTGCTCTCCGCTACAGAAACCTGCTTCTGCGCCGCCTGGATATCCAGAATACTGTCCCGCACATCCTGCGCGATCTGACCGCGCAGATTGCCCAGTTGCGCCCGCTTCTGCTCCAGCTGCTCCTGCGCCTGCGCTTCGTCTCCGCGGATCCTGGCTTCTTCAAGTACCGGGATATCGATCGACCCGGTCGCATCGCCCGTGCTGTGCGATGTCCGGAAGTTCGGTCCGATGTCCCCGAAGTCGCCGGTAAAGGAAACCGTGGGATAGCGCTCCGCCTTGGCGGCGCCCTTGGCAGCATTCGCGCCAATCAGCTGCTCTCCGAAACTCTGCAGGTCCTTGCGATTCCCCAGCGCCTGATTGACAGCGGCGTCGGTATCCACCCCGTCCAGCTGCTTATAGGGCGCCATGTCAGTCAATGCGAACTGCTGCGCCACATTCAGCCCGATAACCCGGGCCAGCGCGAGCTTGTCCCTTTCGAGCGTCGCCTGCGCCTGGATAAGATTCTGCTGCTGGGTCTGGTAATCCACATGCGCGCGCAGCTCATCGAGCAGCGGCGAAGTGCCGGCGATATGCTGCTGGCGGGCCTGGTCGAAGGAGACCTTCGAGGTATCGACCTGCGCCTGGGTCGACTGCACCCGCGACTGGTCGGCCACGACGAGAAGATAAGCATTGCCGACGCTCAGCACCACTTCGTTGCGGGCATCGTCGAGCGACAGCTTCGAGCCGATGAAGTTATGCTTTGCCGCTATGTAGTTGCGCAGCGAGGCGACGCTGATTAACGTCCAGTTCAATGTCGCGCGAAAATCCTGGTAGCCGTACGGTCCGATGATCGTCGGGAAGCCGCTGATCCGAAGACCTTCCGCCTGGAGATCGGTCTGCTGATCGGCCTGCTTGATGCTAGCGCTGATGGTCGGGAGCAGGCTCTGCAACTGACCCAGCTCAGTAGAACGCGCCGAGGTAATGTTGTTTGCCGTCAGGATCAGCCCAAGATTATGGTGCAGTCCGCGGGCCACCGCATCGTCGAGTGACAGGGGCAGAGTACCCGGCACCAGGCGTTCGTCCGCAACGCTACCCTGGTAGTTGTCGGCCGAAACCTGCGCGGGATTGATCTGAACCGGACTCGGCAGCGTACCTACGGTACCCGCGTTAACCGAGCCCAGCTGCGCGTGCAGGATACCCGGCGCTAGAAGCAACCCGCCAGCCATCCACCATAATGATGCGGCCAATCGACGGCCTCTTGCTCCCTGCTGCACACACACTCCACATCTTGGTTTCTGGGCGGTCCATTCCTGTCCGCGGGTATTGGATGCACCGCTCCGTCGAAAGATGGAGGATTCTTGCGAAAGTTTCAATCAGGCAGGCAACGCTTCGGGCATGACCTCAAACGCGGGTGCGTGCGCGAGCGAGTTCGCCAGCGAGCACAGCGCCTGGCGGAACACATCGCTGACGCCCTGCGGTGTCCAGCTCATCCCCTGCTCGCCGCCCGCCTCGTGCAGCAGCTGCGCCGCTGCCTCATTGCCCTGGCCCAGCACCGCGCGCTGCACAAAGATCGCCCGCTGCGCCACTGGCAAGCCCTCGAGCCACTCCCGCAGTCCGCGCTGCAGCTCGGGCTTGCCCTGCTGGTCGACCCACGCGCGCAGCTGCGCCGGTGTAACGCCGGCAGCTTGCAGATCGTCATCCTGGATACAAGGGTCGTGCCCCGCGAAGGCCTGCGCGCCCTGGGCGAACATGGCCGGCTGCGCTGCTACCAGCTGGGCCACCGCGTCGCGTACCACCTGTGTCCGCGCCTGGGCCTTGGCCGCCTCCGGGTTGAGGCAGGGGTCAATCTCCATTGTCGCTACCGATCCCTCAATCAGCTGTAGCGCCCGGCCCTCATCCCCAACCAGCAGCGAAGCCAGCTGGAACAACTCCGCCGCCATACCCTGCACCGCACCCGCGTCACCGCATCCGTCGCTCGCCATCTCGTCTCCTGCCGGCAGCTATCCCGCCTGCTCTCACTTCCATCTTCTGCCGAGGCTAACCGCGGGTCAACCTCCCTGTTGCTGCATCCAAAAAGTGACAGCCCAGCCGCACCCGCATCTACCGCCCGGTCCCTGCAAAACTCTCTTCATCAGGCCCACCCGGCGGCACTATAGGATGTGGAGTTGCGCGCCTGTCCAGGGACGACAGACTTCCATGAACGAAAAACAGCGTAATCTTTTTATTTCTCGCGATGCCTCCTGGCTCAACTTCAACAGGCGCGTCCTTGAAGAAGCGCAGGACCCGACCAACCCGCTGCTTGAGCGCATCAAGTTTCTCGCTATCACCGCCTCGAATCTCGATGAGTTCATCGAGGTACGGGTGGCCGGCATGCTGCAGCGCATCGAGGAAGGCCTGGGCGAGCCCGGCCCGGACGGCATGACGGCGCAGAGCCTTCTCGACCAGATCACCGCCGACATGCACAGCTTCGTCGCCGAGCAGTACGCCTGCTGGAACGGCGAACTGCACCCCGCGCTCTGCGCCGAGGGCATCCGTGTGCTGCAGTGGGCCGAGCTTACCGACGACGCTCGCAAGGCTGCCGGCGTGCTGTATGCGCGCGATGTGGACCCGCTGCTTACCCCGATCACGATCGACCCGCGCCATCCGTTTCCACGGGTGCTGAACAAGGCGCTGTGCCTGGCGCTGCTGCTGAAGCGCAAGCGCAAAGGGGCAAACGCTGCGGTGCTGGGGGTGGTCACGGTTCCGCGCACGCTGCCGCGCTTTGTCCGGCTGCCCCGCGCACAGGACAGCACCACCACCGACTTCCTGTTTCTCCACGACCTGATTGAGCACCATGCCGGCGGCATGTACCGGGGCTATGAGATCGTCTCCGCGGCTGCCTTTCGCGTGACCCGCAACAGCAATCTCTATTTCGAGGAAGAAGAGTCCCGCTCCCTGCTCGAGGCCATCCGCTCCGAGCTGCACAACCGACGCAAGGGCGATGCAGTCCGTCTCGAGATCGAGCAGGATGCCCACCCTGAAATCGTCGAGCGGCTCCGCTCTAACTTCGAGCTGGACGACGCACAGGTTTACCGCACGGACGGCCCCGTCAACCTGTCGCGCCTGATGACCCTGTACGGCGAGATCGACCGGCCCGACCTAAAGTTCCAGCCCTTCGCCGGGCGCGAGCTGCGGCTGCACCGCAAGTCGCTCGACCTGTTCGACGAGCTGCGCCACCATGACGTCCTGCTGCACCACCCCTACGACTCCTACGACGCCGTGGTCGGCTTTATCGAAGCGGCCGCGGCGGACCCGGCCGTTGTGTCAATGAAACAGACGCTCTACCGCACGTCGGACGATTCGCCGATTTTCCGCGCCCTTACAGAGGCGGCCCAGTCGAAGGAGGTCACGGTCGTCGTCGAACTCACGGCTCGCTTCGACGAAGCCTCGAACATTCGCTGGGCGCGCAACCTTGAAGACGCGGGCGTTCAGGTCTTCCACGGCATCGTGGGCCTGAAGACCCACTGCAAGCTGGCCCTGCTGGTCCGCCGCGACGACGACGGCACCATCCGCCGCTACGCGCACCTCGGCACCGGGAACTACAACCCCGTAACTTCGCGCTTCTACACCGACATCAGCTTCCTGACCTCGGACCCGGCGATTACCGCGAGCGTCCACTCGGTCTTTAATTATCTGACTGCCCACGCCGAATCGGACGATTATGCCCCGCTGCTGGTAGCGCCCATTACGCTCGCGCAGGAAACCATCCAGCTGATACGCCGCGAAACCGAGCACGCCCGCGCCGGTCGCCCGGCGCGCATCGTTGCCAAAATGAACTCGCTGCTGGAGCAGAGCTTTATCGAGGCGCTGTACGAGGCCTCGCAGGCGGGCGTCGAAATTGACCTGATCGTGCGCGGCATCTGCTCGCTGCGCCCCGGGGTGCCGGGGGTGAGTGAGCGGATACGGGTGCGGTCTGTCGTGGGGCGCTATCTTGAGCACTCCCGCATCTTTTATTTCGCGAATGGCGGAAGCGAGGAGATCTACTGCGGGTCCGCGGACTGGATGCCCCGCAACCTGTTCGAGCGCTGCGAGGTTGCGTTCCCCATCAAAGACCAGGCGCTGCGCAACCGGCTTCGCTCCGAGATACTGAGCGCCTACCTGGCTGATACAGCGAAGACGCGCCTGCTGCGCCCGGACGGCACTTACGGCAAGCTGAGCGACACGGTCGAAGGCAAGGCGATGCCCCGCTTCAATGTGCAGGACTTCCTGATGAGCGTTGCCGAAGGCCGCGCTTCGTCGGAGTCGATTCCACGCACCAATGTGGCTTTGCTGGCGCCCCCTCTTACCGCTGCCCAGGCCCCCGCGACCGTCGAAATCGACGACGCTTCGGCGTCGACAACAGCCCAGGCCGTGGTCCAGAGCAAGCATGTTCGCCGGCGTAAACCCACCAAGCGTGACAGCTGAGCATTCGCCGTTTTCGGCGTGTTACGGTCGTTGAAGTGCCTCTCGACCAGAGCGGGACGGCGGATACTTCCATGGAAAGCACAATGCACATACTCCTCACCGGCGCCGCCGGTTTTCTCGGATCGCACCTGGCGGACCGTCTCTTGGCGGACGGGCACAGCGTCCTTGGTATTGACAACCTGTGTACGGGCAGCCTTGCCAACATCAAGCATCTGGCCCGGGAATCGCGTTTTTCATTCGAGGAGCACGACATCACGCAGCCGTTTGATTTTGGGCGGGTTAATTATGTGTATAACTTCGCTTCGCCCGCAAGCCCGGTAGATTATCACCGGCTGGGCGTGGAGACACTCGCGGTCGGGTCGGCCGGCACGCGGAACGCACTCGAGATTGCAAAGCGTTACAGCGCGGGATTTCTGCACGCATCGACCTCGGAGTGCTACGGCGATCCGCAGGTGCATCCGCAGACCGAGGAGTACTGGGGCCATGTAAACCCGGTCGGTCCGCGATCGGTGTATGACGAAGCCAAGCGCTTCTCAGAGGCGCTCGTGACGGCGTACCAACGCTACTACGCGGTCGATACGCATCTGGTACGGATCTTCAACACCTACGGACCTCGCCTGGGGCGCGACGACGGCCGCGTCATCTCAAACCTGATGGTGCAGGCGCTGCGGGGCGAGCCGCTGACAGTGTATGGCGATGGCGAGCAGACGCGCTCATTCTGCTACGTCTCCGACGAGATTGACGGCATTGTGCGCCTAGCGGCCAGCGACGAGTCGACCCCTGTGAATATCGGCAATCCCACCGAGTTCACAATCCTGGAGTGCGCTGAAACCGTGCTTCGCGTGACAGGTTCGAGCTCGGCGATTGTGCATCGTGAGCTTCCGCAGGACGATCCAACACAGCGCAAACCGGACATCGCGAAGGCCAGGCGGATGCTTGGCTGGGAGCCGAAGATCGACCTTGAAACCGGCCTGCGACTTTGCCTGGATTACTTCCGCGCCACGCTCGAAAGCCCGACCGGCGCTCGCTAGCCGGTGTTAAGCCAGCTCCACCGGCCCCGGGTACCGGGCTACCGTGGAGTCCATCGTCAGGAGCCGGAAACCCTCGACCATGGCCTGCGCCACCAGCAGCCGGTCGAACGGGTCCCGCTGGAGCGGCGGCAGACTCTCCGTCATCAGCGCATGCTCGCTCGTAATGGCCAACTCTACGTACCCGTTGTCGACCAGCCCGCGCCGCAGCAGTCTCGGCTCCACGCGAAAGTCGGGCCTGTCCAGTCCGCGCTTGATCGCAATCTCCCACATACTCGCAGCGCTGAACAGCAGCTCGTTTTCCAAGTTCGCAATCACCTCGCGGGCACGATTCGACAGCCGGGCAGGATCATTCGCTGCCCACAGCAGCACATGCGTATCGAGCAGCCACTTCACTCATGCAGGCCGAACTGCCGCTCGATCTCCGCATCACCCATCCGGTCGAAGTCCTCCGGGATCTGCATCTCCCCCGCCATAAACCCCAGCCGCCGTATACTCTTCGGCGCATCAAGCGACGCCACCCGGACCAGCGGCTTACCGGCCTTCGCGATAATGAACGGCTCGCCGTTCACCGCGCCCGCGACCAGCCGCGAGAGCTGCGTCTTTGCCTCATGAAGATTGATCATATGCATCTCTGCTCGCCTCCTGACTTAGTCTACCAGACTTAGTTTAATCAGATTGGCTCGAAGCTGATCTCGAGCGCCCCGGCTTTTCCCGTCACCCGCACACCTTCGAGCGACCCCACGATGTAATCCGCCGCCGTAAGCTGCTCGCGGGTGTGCGAAAAGAGGGTAGCCACGACCGTACAGCCGGCTGCCTTGCCTGCCGCGCAGCCCGCGGGGGCGTCCTCGAAAACGACGCAGTTTTCGGGGGAAAAGCCGAGCAGTTCGGCGCCTCGCTGGTAGGGCTCGGGGTGCGGCTTACCGTGGGCGACCATGTCGGCGGAGATGAAATGCAAGGGCGGAGTAAGGCCGGCGTGTTCCATGCGCACACGGGCCAGGCGTTTGGTCGCGGAGGTGCAGACGGTCCAGCTGCCGGGCGGCAGGCTTGCGAGCAGGGCCTGCACACCGGGCAGGACCTGGAGACCTTCTGTGTCGTCGATCTCGATCTGCTCGATGATCAGCAGTTCCTGCTCATCGTCCAGGTCCGGGCGGAGGAATCGGATTGTTTCAATGGCGCGCTGGCCGTGGGCTGTCTGGATGGCTTTGGCGCCGTCGACTCCGCGCATCTCGCCCCATTTTGCCCAGGATCGCTCGACCGAGCCGAGCGACGAGACGAGGATGCCGTCCATATCGAAGAGAATGCCTTGTGCTAAAAGCTTCATCTGCTTACCTGTTGAGCCTTTCACTGGTGGCATCGGTGCGAACAAGCTGGCAGACGAGTTATCCCAGGCTGGCAAAGTATTCCTTCATGCGCTTGGTGCCTTCTTCGACAGCCTCATGCGAGACGGCGTAGGACAGGCGGATGTGGTGCTGTGTGCCGAAGGCCTCGCCCGGGACGGCGACCACGCGCGCCTCATTCAGCAGGCGCTTCGAGAGTTCCATGGCGGTTGCCGGCCCACCCGGCTTGCCGAGGTATCTCGCGATATTGGGGTAGACGTAGAACGCGCCCTGCGGCCTGGTGCAGGTGATGCCCGGAATCTCGGCGAGGCGCCCGAGGATGCGGTCGCGAAGCTTGATATAGTCCGCGCGCATCTCGGCGACGCAGGCCTGCGAACTCGTCAGCGCGGCTGCCGAGGCCTTCTGCACAAACGTCGCGGCATTCGAGGTGGACTGCGACTGCAGCTTGCCCATGGCGGCGATGATCGGCTTGGGGCCGAGCGCGAACCCGGCGCGCCAGCCGGTCATGGCGTAGGTTTTCGACAAGGAGCCGAGCACGACGATGTGCTCCTTCGCTTCCTTGATCGACGCGCCCGAAACCATCTCGCCTTCGAACTGCAGGTAGATGTAGCATTCATCGATAAACAGATACACGCCCCGCTCATGCGCCATCCTGACGATCTCGAACAGGTCGTCATTCGCGATGACCGCGCCCGAGGGGTTCGACGGCGTGTTGAGCATGATGGCCTTGGTGCGCGGGGTGATCAGCGCCTCAATCGCTTTGGCGGTCACGCGAAAATTGTCGCTTTCCTCGGTCTCGAGAAAGACAGGGACGCCGCCGGCATACTGCACGATATCCTTGTACGAAACCCAGTAGGGGACGGGCACGATGACCTCGTCGCCATGCTCGATGAGCACCTGGACCAGATTGAAGATGGCGAGCTTGCCGCCGGTGGTAAACACGGCCTCGTCCGGCGCGTAAGCTGTGCCGAAGTCCGCCGCGTGACGCTCAACGATCGCCTTCCGCACATCCGGCAGGCCGGGGACCGCAGTGTAGCGGGTAAAGTTCTTCTCAATCGCCTCGATCGCCGCGTCCTTGATATGGCGCGGCGTCGCGAAGTGCGGCTCGCCGGCACCGAAGTCCACCAGGTCCACGCCCTCGGCCTTCAGGCGGCCAGCTTCGGCAGTCACGGCCATCGTCGCCGAGACTTCGATACGGTTGATACGGTCGGTAAACAGCTTCCGGTCAGTTGCGGTTGCGCTCATACTGCTAGTTTTTCAGATTTCCTTGCCGACGGGTAGGCTAAAACCGCCTGCGCGGCTAGCGGCCACTTCGTGGCGTGTCCTCGTTTTACCCACAGGAGGCGGGCGGGTCGTTCTCCTGCATACAATCTTCCTGCTCCATCAGTCTCATCTTTATCTTCAGTGAAGAGGCGCATCCCGATGGCCGTTCGCCGAGCTTTCCTGCTTCTCGCCGCTGCAATCCTGGCTGTTGCCGTCCTTTGCGCGCGTGCCCCGGCCCAGAGCGCAGCGGCGCCGCCGCCCTTCGACGTTGCCTCGATCCACGTCAACAACACGGAAACTGACGGACGTCATCACATCTTCAACGACCCGGCCGAAAGCCATTTCCGCACCGTCAATCTTGCACTTCGCGACCTCATTCAGTATGCATACGGGCTGCCCGACTCGCAGATTCTCGGCGGTCCCGCGTGGCTGGACTCCATCATGTTTGACATCGACGCAAAGTCCGACCCCGTAATTGATGCACAGTTCCACGCACTGCCAACGGAACAGGCGCGGCACCGGAAGCAGCTGATGGTACAGACGCTGCTCGCCGACAGGTTCCAGCTCAAGGCCCACCAGGAGACGCGCCAGCTCCCCGTCTATGCGCTTATCGTTGCGAAAGACGGCCCTAAGTTCAAGCCGTCGCAGGTTAACGGCACCACCATCGATACCGGCTGGAATCACCTGCACATCGCGGGCAGCGACGACACCCTGAGCATTCTCGCGCGAGAGCTGGCGCGGATGCTGGGCCGCGTGGTGCTGAACCAGACCGGATTCAGCGGTCGTTACGACCTCAGCCTGCGGTGGACCCCGGACGGTGCCGCTGCCTCGTATCCCCCCTCTCCCGACGCCCCACCCGGCATCTTTACCGCCATCCAAGAGCAGCTTGGGCTCAAGCTCGAATCGAAAAAGGGAGCCGTCCCCGTGCTTGTCATCGACAGCGTCGCGATGCCTTCGGCAAATTAAAGCGGCCCGAACAGAACTCTCGAGCGCGTCCGATACACTACGGACTTGCCTTATCCACTGGTTACGCTGCAGCCGCCGCCTATGCTTGAGACGCGTCCCCTGGACCGGCTTTCGGTCGTGCTCGTTTCTCCGCGCAACACGCTGAACATCGGCGCTGTGGCCCGGGCCATGAGCAATTTCGGCGCGCTTGACCTGCGCGTGGCCAACATATTTTATAAAAATTTCCGCGCGGCTAGCTCGGCCGTAGGACCCTCAGCCGAGCTGCTACGCGAGGCGCGCGAGCTCGACACAGTGGCCGAGGCGGTCGAGGATGCGCAGCTCGTGGTGGGCACAACCGGGGCGCCGGACAGGCCGTTTCTGCAGCCGCTGGAGCGTCTGGAGGTTGGGGCGAAGCGGATGCGCGCGGCGCTCGACCGTGGTCAGCGGGTCGCCCTGCTGTTCGGATCGGAAAAGTTCGGGCTGTCGAACGACGATATGAGCCACTGCCACCTGCTGATGCGTATCCCGACCCGCGAACAGCACCCCTCCATGAACCTGGGGCAGGCCGCGGCGCTATGCTTGTACGAGCTGGCGCGCATGGATGGGACCACCGCCGAAGCGCAGGAATCGACACCCGGGAAAGCTGCTTTCGAGCTGCCGCAGAGCTTTCCGCGCGATGCCGGGGCAAGCGGCCCGGCCAGCGCCGAAGCAATGGAACGGCTGACGGGTCTTCTTGAAAAATCGCTGACAACCAGCGAGTATCCAGGCATGGGCACGGACGCCCGCGAGCGCCAGCTGCGCACCCTGCTGCGGCGGCTCCGCGTTTCGGAGCGCGACGCCGTCCTGCTGACCGGCTTTCTTCGGCAAATGCTGTGGAAGCTCGGCGGCTCGTCCTGATGAGGTAGACCGGCCCACGCTGGTTTCTCGGGCGATAAATCACTGTGTGGTACACACAAAGTAGCCATTTTTGGACCGAGAAAGGACCCCATTTGACCCTGCTTTTGACGCAGATTGCCGTCGTGATCCTGGTTACGCTCGCGTGCGCCTGGGTGGCGAGCAGGCTTGGGCAAGCCCGCGTGGTGGGCGAGATTATCGGCGGCATTCTGCTGGGTCCGTCGGTGTTGGGGCGCATTTCACCTTCGCTCGGCCAGCACCTGTTCCCGAAAGCCTCGCTGGGCGCGATGGAAGAGCTTTCGACGGTGGGGCTGGTGCTGTTCCTGTTTGTGGTGGGCATGGAGCTGGACGACTCCCAGCTGCGCAGGCAGCGGTTTACGGCACTGGCGGCGAGCGGGACCAGTATCGTCGTGCCGTTTCTCGCGGCGATTCTGCTGGCGCACTCGCTGCGTATCCGCTTTGCGCCGCACGGCATCGGCAGTGTGCCGTTTGTGATGTTCCTGGGCATCAGCATGAGCATCACGGCCTTCCCGGTGCTGGCCCGGATCCTCGAAGAGCGCGGGCTGATGAATACGCCGCTCGGCACGACCGCCATCCTGTGCGCGGCGGTCGATGACGTGGTGGCCTGGCTGCTGCTTGCGGTCGCGCTTACGCTGATCGATACGCATGGAACTGCGGGTACGCTCCTGCTGCACTTCGGCCTGCTGGCGGGTTACCTGCTGTTTATGCTGGGCATCGTGCGGCCGCTGGCGACGCGGCTGGTGAACCGCCGCAATAATCCCGAACTGAGCCTGAGCCTGCTGGGCGTTACGATCGCCTTCCTGTTCTTTTCGGCCGCCGCGACGGAGTGGGCGGGCGTACACCCGCTGTTCGGCGCGTTTATCGCCGGCATCTGCTTCCCGCGCGTCCCGCACTGGCAGCATGCGATCCGCATGCGCCTGGATATGATCACGTCCGTACTGCTGCTGCCGCTATTTTTCGCGCTGACCGGGCTACGCACCCGGCTCGACCTGCTGAACGACAGCACCATGTGGCTGTGGGCGGGGGTCGTGCTGCTAGCGGCGTTGGGCGGCAAGGTCGGCGGCGCGGTGCTGGCGGCACGATGGTCGGGCCAGAGCTGGAAGACGGCCGCAGCGCTGGGCGCGCTGCTGAATACACGCGGGCTGGTGGAGCTGGTCGTGCTGAATATCGCGTACAACTTTGGCGTCTTTTCGCCCACGCTGTTTACCATGCTGGTCGTGATGGCGCTGGTAACGACAATGTGTACGACACCCATGCTGAACCTGCTGGGCATTCGCGGGACGATCAAGACGCAGGTCGCGTAGAAGCTGAGTTGCGTAGACCGCCTGCGCGGCTGGCGGCCACTTCGTGGCGTGTCCTTGCTTGTGTGATGAGTAAGAGCTGTTGCGGTCCTCGCGTTGCTCGGAGTCTCGATCCAAGCTGCGTGAGTAACTCCACGTAGATCTACCCTTGCGCGGCCCTTTGTTTCAGGCGGTCGATGACGAGTTGGGGGACCAGCCCGTCGACCGAGCCGCCCACGCGGAAGACTTCTTTGACGAGGCGGGAGCTGACGTAGGAGTACTGGGCGTCGGGCATGAGGAAGATCGTTTCGACGCCGGGGTTGAGGCGGCGGTTCATGTGGGCCATCTGGAGCTCGTATTCGTAGTCGGAAATGGCGCGAATGCCGCGGAGGATGGCGTGGGCGTCCTGGGCGCGCGCAAAGTCGACGAGGAGGCCTTCAAAGGTCGCGACCTCGACGTTGCCGAACGCGCGGGTGCCTTCGCGCAGCATATCGACACGCTCGGCTACAGAAAAAAGTGGGTTTTTCGCGGAGTTTCGCAGGACCCCGACGATCAGCCGGTCGAACAGCTTGGAGCCGCGCGCGACCAGGTCCAGGTGGCCGTTGGTGACGGGATCAAAGGAGCCGGGATAGATCGCGGTGACGGTGTGCACGGCGTTGAGTGTAGCAGGCGGGCCGGTCAGCCTTGTGCGGCGGATTTGCGTCGGGTAGGGCGGGACTTGCGCTGCAGCTGGATGGAGTGGGCGTTGGCGATGGCACCGATCAGCCCTGGGAAGCGTTGGTCGATCTCCGTGCAGCGGGAGGTGTTGTGCATTTCGACGCCGCGACGTTCGCCGCGAATCAGGCCTGCCTCCCTGAGCACCTTGAAATGCTGCGAAAGGGTCGACTTCGGGATGGCCTTGTCGCGGACGCTGAGCAGGCTTGAGCAGTTTTGCGTGCAGTCCGAGCCGACAATTTCAGCATAGATGGCCACGCGCAAAGGGTCAGACAGCGCGTGGAGGATGGCCTCGACCGTAACGTCTTCAACCGAAGGGTGAAAAAGGGGCCTCATGGCTTCTCCATCATAGCCATAGCGGTGACAACCGCTGAGGATGCGCCGGGCCGCGACGAGGCGGAGTAGCGGGGCGAGCTTTGGCTCACCCTGCTCCCCCGTTGCGCTGCCTGCGAGCTACTGCCGGCGACCGGGCTTGACGACTTCCTGGGCGAGGATAGGGCCGTCGACCGGGACCGGTGGAATCTCCGCCGCGTGCGCCGCGCCGGCGATGCCGAGCTTCTGGCGTACCTGGGCATCAATCCGTCCGAAAGTATCCTTGTTGTCCTTGAGGAACTGGCGGACGTTTTCGCGGCCCTGGCCGATGCGTTCGCCGGAGTAGCTGTACCAGGCTCCGGACTTATCGACGACATTATGGGTAACGGCGAGGTCGAGCACATCGCCTTCGCGCGAGATGCCCTCGCCGTAAAGAATGTCGAACTCGGCCTCGCGGAACGGCGCGGCGACCTTGTTCTTTACGATCTTGACCTTGGTGCGCGAGCCGACCACCTGGTCGCCTTCTTTGACGGCGGCGATCCGGCGAATATCGACGCGAACCGAGGAGTAGAACTTGAGCGCGCGGCCGCCGGTGGTCGTTTCCGGGTTGCCGAACATGACGCCGATCTTTTCGCGGATCTGATTAATGAAGATGAGGCAGGTGCGCGATTTCGAGACGGTGCCGGTGAGTTTGCGGAGGGCCTGGGACATAAGCCGTGCCTGCAGGCCCATGTGCGAGTCGCCCATTTCGCCGTCGAGCTCGGCCTTCGGCACGAGCGCCGCTACGGAGTCAACGACGAGCACGTCAACAGCGTTCGAGCGGACGAGGGCTTCGACGATTTCGAGCGCCTGTTCGCCATAATCCGGCTGCGAGACAAGCAGGTTATCGATGTCGACGCCCAGCTTTTTCGCATAGGCGGGGTCGAGCGCGTGCTCGGCGTCGACGAATGCCGCGAGACCGCCGGCTTTTTGCGCTTCGGCGATGATCTGCAGCGTGATCGTCGTCTTGCCGGAGGACTCCGGGCCGAAGATTTCAATGACGCGGCCACGCGGAACGCCGCCTATGCCGAGCGCGGCGTCGAAGGAGATGGAGCCAGTCGAAATCGAGGCGATGGCCAGCACCTCCTTGCTGCCGAGACGCATGACAGAGCCCTTGCCAAACTGCTTGTCCAACTGAGAAAGTGCCGCTTCGATTGCCCGGGACCGATCTTCCGCCACGCTAGTTTCCCCCAAAGAATACGCATATATCGCCGTGGCAGCTTCGCGGTTGGCGAGAGCTGCGGATGGTGTCCTGAATCGATACAGAGGCTACGGAAAGACTACACCTGCCTTCCCGGAAAGGCGAACAAAATGCAAACACTAAGGTCACGGGCTGGAGTTCCATTTTGGGCATTCTTGCTTTTCGGCTAGGTACGGTCTTCAGCGCTTCAGGATGTCCACGGGAGCATCGATATCGGTGACCCGGAAATGCCTCGCCAGCGCGGGATGTTGCCTTGCGACGGCCTGATACATCTCCCATGCGACCCTTCGGTAGGAGAAGTGGCCCTGGGGTGTCGAGCGCAGCTCTGCGATATAGAGGGCTTCGGCGAAGTCCATGCGGAACAGCGCGCGGGTGCGGGTCGCGAGCGGAAGCAGGTACTGGCGCGCTTCGACGGCAGGGGTCGCGGCCCACTCCGGCGGCTGGGTAGCGGCCGAGTGAGCGGCCGACGCAAAGGAGCCGGCAACGGAGGCGGCAGCCTGCATGGCCCCGGTGAACACAGGCTCGAGGGAACCGAGGCCCTCCGGGGTTTCCCAGCCATGCCGGCCGGTAAAACCCTGCAGCAGCTGGATGCAGCGACGGTGGCGATGCATGTCGCGGAAGCCGCCGATGTCCATCAGGATGTCGAAGCGGAGGCGCTGTCCGGCGGTGAACTCGCGCAACAGCTCGTCATGGCGGCCGCGCTCCCGCAGGCCAAAGTCGATCAGCTCGTTGCGCTGCTTGTCAGAGAGGGCCGCTACCGCGTCGCGGAGCTGGCGGAAAGGGTAGTGGCAGGCCGGGTACAGGAGGCTGGCCGCGAGGTCGACCTCAAGCGAATCGCTATCGCCGACCAGGTCGACAAGCGGAGCGGCGGCGACCGGGGTGCTGCCCATGAGCGAGGCAGCGGCCTCGGCCATCAGGGAGCGGGTCTCGATCGCATAGCGGCTGGGCTCAGCGTATTTCACGAGCGTGGGCGCGACGCGAACCGGGCGGTTTCCTTCGGGGTCCAGCGGGTTCCAGGCGGTGCCGCTGGCCGCGGTGCGGAGCTGCTCGCCGAGGGCGCGGACCTCGGAAAGGGGGCTCGACAGCAGGCGCGAGACCTGGGTTTCGAGGGTGCGGGCGTTGACGATCTGGCCGAGCGAGGTATTGGCCGCGAGGGGGAGCAGGTAGCGCGCGACGTCAAAGGCGCGGGCGCGAAGGGTGCGGTCGAACGCCTCGGGCTTCATCTCGGGCGGGCGCGCGGTCGAGTCCTTCAGCGAGGCGAAGACGCCATCGGACACCTCGCGGTACTTCGCGAACAGGGACTGGATGGCGGAGGTGTAGGTCGCGCGGTCCGCGCCTGACGAAAAAGCAGGCGTAAACCAGCCGCTTTTTTCAAAGTCCTGGTAGCGGGTGGAGCGCTCCTGGCCGTCCCAGCGCTGCTCGTCGACGAGCACGATGGCGGCGAGTAGGGACAGGCGCTCGACCGCAAAGGCGAGATGGGCGAGGTCGGCGATGGAGCGATGGCCGTACTGGAAGTAGAAGGTGTTGAGGAACTGCTCGGCGCGCTGGGCGCTGATCTCCCGTAGAGACTCCTTGAGCGAAAGGGCCGAGCGGGAGTACTTCGCCATGGCATAGGCCAGGACCTCAGGGTCGGCGCCGTGGACCGCGTACACGTCGGTACCGGTGGGCATGTCGGCAGGTTCGATTGGAAGCTCCATCGCGAACCAGAATACCGTCCTATCGCAATTGTCGCCCGCTTTCCCCTTCGGTTAGGAGAAAATAGCAGTGTTATGCCGAACGAGACCGCCGTGGCGGCCCAGCACGACCAACCAGCCGTTTCAGGACCGGCTCCCGACGCGTCCGCCGTTCTGCGCGCCACGACGCACCGGACGCAGCCGATGCCCGGCCGGGCGTGGGCGATGCAGCAGCGCTGGAATGACCTGCTGTTCGCGCACTGGCCGATGCCGGCGGCGGCGATCCAGCGAACATTGCCCGCGGGCCTGGTCGCCGATACTTTTGACGGCTCGGCGTGGCTGGGCGTGGTGCCTTTCGCGATGGACCGGATCCGGCTGAACGGGTTGCCGGCGGTACCCGGCGCACGCGCATTTCCAGAGCTGAACCTGCGGACCTATGTGCGCGAGCGCGGCACCAATCGCACTGGGGTGTATTTTTATTCGCTCGACGCGTCGAATCCGCTGGCCGTCGCGATTGCGCGCTCGGTATTCCACCTGCCGTACTACTGGGCGGCCATGGGGCTGGAGTACGGGCCGGAGATGGGGCGCTCGCGTGAGATCCGCTACCGCAGCCGGCGGCTGCTTGCCGGGCATCCGGCAGGCTTTCGCGCAAGTTATCGCGGGCTGGGGGTCATGGCGCAGGGGCCGATCGAGCAGTTCCTGACCGCGCGCTATGCGCTGTACACGACGCGACGGGACGGCACGCTGCTGCGGGGCGATATCCACCACCTACCGTGGCCGCTGGAGCGCGCGGAGGCCAAGTTTACGTTGAACGAGCTGCCGGCGGCGCACGGCTTTACCCTGCCCGACTGCGCGCCGGTGCTGCACTACTCGCGCGAACTGCTGGTATACGTGTGGACGCTGGAGCCGACAGGTCTGGCGCGAGCCGCGCAAACCCAGCCGCAGGCCGCACCGGTGGGCAGCCCGGTTACGTTAACCGATCACCGCTGAGGCTGCGAAGCGGTCGCAGCATCCGCGAGGACGGTGGACCCTATACTTTTACCCGGCGGCTGCCTGCGCCGAATCTCTACTCTTGAAAGCGAGCCATCTTGCCCCAGAACCCTGCCCTGTCCCCTGACGCTGCTTCGTCCCTAAGCGGCAAACTCGCCCTGGTTACCGGCGCTTCGCAAGGAATTGGCCGCGCGGTGGCGCTTGCGCTGGCCTCTGCCGGCGCGCGTGTCGTGGTGGCTGCGCGCAATACGGAGAAGCTGGACGCGGTGGCGAGGGAGATTGCCGCGGCCGGAGGCGAGGCGTTCGCTGTGGCGCTTGATGTGAGCAGCGAAAGCTCGATCAAGGAAGCGGCGAAGCTGGTGCTCGCGAGCCACGGCCCGGTCGAAATCCTGGTGAACAATGCCGGCATTACCCGGGACGGGCTGCTGATGCGCATGAAACGCGCCGACTGGGATGCGGTGCTGGACACAAACCTGACCGGAACTTTTCTGCTGACGCAGGCGCTTCTACCCGCAATGACCAAGGCGCGATGGGGCCGCATCGTGAATGTAAGCAGCATTGTGGGGCAGACCGGGCAGGCGGGGCAGGTGAACTATTCAGCCAGCAAGGCTGCCCTGCTGGGGTTTACGCGCTCGCTGGCACGGGAGGTGGCGTCGCGGTCCATTACGGTGAATGCGGTGGCTCCGGGCTATATCGAGACCGCGATGACCGAGGTGCTGACCGACGCTCAGAAGCAGGGCATGCTGGAGCATGTGCCGCTGGGGCGCGCTGGGACTGAGGACGAGGTGGCTCAGGCGGTGGCGTTCCTGTGCTCGCCCGGAGCCGGATACATCACCGGGCACACGCTGGACATCAATGGCGGGCTGCACATGCAGTAGCCCTCAAGCAGCGCCGGGGGCGTGGGGCTTGGAGGCGAGACGCGGGGATTCCTGTGACGGAGTCGCCATGGCGGGGTTGGCCTGGCGGCGGTGATTCTGCTTCCAGAGCTCCGCGTTGAGCTCGGCGCCGACAAGGACCGACACCGAAGTCATATAAAGCCACAACATGAGGATGATGATGGCGCCGAGTGAGCCGTAGGTCGCATTGTAGTTAGCGAAATGAGCGATGTAGATGTCAAGGATCAGCGAGCCCAGGAACCAAAAGGTGACAGCGACGGCCGCGCCCGGCAGGCAGGTACGCAGGCTGACCTTGCGGTTGGGCGCGTAGCGGTAGAGCAGCATGACGTTCGCGACAAAGGTGATAAAGATGAGCGCGAGACGCAGCGGCGGCCATATCGCGGCAAACAAGGCCGGAATGGGTACGACATAAGACATGAACTGGATGAACTTGGGGCCGGCCAGAACGCAGAGCAGGGATACGAGGGCAAGGCCGCCGCAGATAAACGTGAGCAGAATGGACTGCAGCCGGTCGCGCCACCAGGAGCGCTCCACCTTGACGTCATAAGCGATGTTGAGCGCCTCGATGATGGAGGAGAACGAGCCGGTCGCGGCCCACAGGTAGCTGAGAATGCCGATAGACAGGATACGCGCGGGGTGCGCGGTGAGGATCGAGGTGAGCACCGTCTTGACCAGCGACATCGCGTCCGGGGGAACCAGCAGCGCCATCAGGTCAAGCAGTTGCTGAAAAAGATTGGGGATGGGCAGCGCGCTGAGCAGCGCAGAGGCGACCATCATGAGCGGCACCAGGGACATAAGCAGGAAAAAAGCGACGGCCGCGCCGATCGTCAGGACCCTGGTCCGCATGACTTCCTTAAAAACTACGGCCGAGAGGTGCGGTATCTTCTCGCACTCTTCGACGATCTTCTTGAGCTGATCCGCTGCGCCTTCTGCCATCTTGATCTCACTCATTCTTTCTTGAGGGGACGGTTCGAGGGAGTATTGCCGAGCGACCCCAATCGCCCTTCTAGGATGCCATTGTCCCGTAACGGAACGATACGCCGGATGCCGGAAGGTGTGATTTCTTGAGCGGATGAAAGCCCGCAAAGGATGGGAAGGGTGACTGATGTGCCACCGGTGCGGCGGATTTTTCTGAACAATTCCGGTTCCGGGGCATTTAAGTCTGCGGCTCTGTCTGCTTACGCTTCAGTAACCTGAAGCGGCAGCTCACGCGTGTTTTCGGGTCGACGTGGTATCGTTCGCTGTGTTAACTGTACAGTCACTGTTCGAGTAATGAGCAAAGCCCTGGAAATCCTGAAGAGATGAGACCTTTCGAAGCGATGAAGATAGGTGCAACAATCCGTGCGCTCCGCCTGCAGCGCGGCCACTCGCAGGGCGATATCGAGAAGCGCACGGGGCTGCTCCGGTGCTACCTGTCCCGCGTCGAGAACGGTCACACGGTGCCGTCGCTCGAGACGTTATCGAAGATCGCGCAGGCGCTTGAGATTCCGCTGGCGCAATTTTTTGCCGAGTCGCCGGAACAGCAGGAGGCGCCGGCGCCCAAGGTATCGGATGACGAACTGCGGTTTTTGACGCAGATTCGCCGCTACTCGTCGAGCCTGAACGACAGCGACAAGAAGCTGCTGCTGGCGATGGTGAAAAAGTTCGCGACATCTTCGACGACGCAGGCCAGCGCGTAGCCTGTTCAGGAGCGCCGGCGGTTCAGTTGCCGGGGGCACCGGCCAGGTAAAACGCGCGGACCCCGACGCAGAGTAAGAGAAGCAGCAGTGTTCCGCCGATGACGGCAAGGTTGCGGCGGCGGGCGAACAAGGCCGGCGGCGCGCCGATGCGGGGAATCATGGGCCAGGCCAGCAGCAGGCCGGCGAGGAAGCCCCCCAAGTGGGCCGAGTTGTCGATACGCAGCGATAAGTGGCTGACATCGATGCCGGCAGCCAGCACAAAATTGAGCACCGCGAACCAGACCACGCTTTTGCGCAGGGCTTTGCGGTCAGCCGGCGGGATCGGCAGCCGGTCAAAACTGAGCAACACGATCAGAACACCGGCGAGGCCGAAGATGGCTCCGGATGCGCCCGCGCCGACGGAGCCGCCATCGGTGAGGCCGGGGCGCAGCGCCACGCTGAGCAGGTTTCCGGCGAAGCCCGTGAGCAGGTAGGCCCAGACCAGGCCCGCGAAGCCGAGCAGCGGCTCGCCCAGCAGACCGAGATTCCAGAGGCACCACATATTGGTAGCCAGGTGAAGGAATCCGATGTGAACGAACATGGCGGTGACCAGGCGCCACCACTGCCCGTAGACCAGCACGAATTCGCCGTAGGTGGCTCCCCAGTGCACGAGCTGGCTGGGCTGGGGCGAGACGGGCGAAACCCCGGAGAGCGCCATGGCCAGGTAGACGGCGCAGTTGACGCCGAGCAGCACATAGGTCGCCGGCGAGGCCGCCCATCCCCGACGAGCAGGGTTGCGCGTGGGTTGACTCCGCATCGGCGCGGATGGCACAGGCGGCAGGATCTCGCCCTGTGGATAGGATGGGCCGGTCTGGGAAAAGGCGCCTGCGGAAGGACCGAAGCGGGGAGCTTCCGGCGATTCGCCGGTGATCGGGCCGCGCTCGTGCTTGTCGGTCATGGCTTCTACGGTAGCGGCTGCACCCGCCCGCTGCAAATGACCGTAGTGTGACAAGCCGCGGGAGCGCTTCGTACAATCAATAGGACCACTGGAGACAGACACTACCTTGAACGGCCTGAAGCCCGTACGACGCGCGCTACTAAGTGTTACCGATAAAGGCGGCCTTGTGCCCTTTGCCCGAGGGCTGGCCGCGCATGGGGTCGAGCTGGTTTCGACCGGCGGCACCGCGCGGACGCTGCGGGAAGCAGGCCTGGCGGTCCGGGATATCGACGACCTGACCGGTTTTCCGGAGATGCTGGACGGGCGCGTGAAGACCCTGCACCCGAAAGTGCATGGCGGCATCCTGCACATCCGCTCGAACCCGGAGCACCAGGCCGCGATGACTGCTCACGGCATCGAGCCGATCGACATGGTGGTTGTGAACCTGTACGCGTTTGAGAAAACGGCGGCGCGGGCGGGCGTTCCATTCGGCCACCTGGTCGAAAATATCGATATCGGCGGCCCCTCGATGCTGCGCTCCGCCGCGAAAAACTTTGAGGATGTCGCGGTCGTCACCAGCCCGCTGGACTACGAAGCGATCGTGGATGAGCTGGCCGGCAACGCAGGGCAACTGTCGCGCGCGACGCGCTGGCGCCTGGCGAAGCAGGCTTTCGCCACGACTGCCGCTTACGACGTCGCGATTGCGAATGCGCTTGAGCGCATTTACAGCGATGAGCCGCCGGCGGTTGAGGCCCCCGCGATGCCGGAGAAGTCGGAAGCGGCGCTGCCGGAGACCTTGCGGCTGGTGCTGCCGCGAACTGCCGCGCTGCGGTACGGGGAAAATCCGCACCAGCGCGCCGCCCTGTATGCCGACGGCAGCAAGCGCGGGGTCGCGGGGGCGCTGCAGCTGCAGGGCAAGGAGCTCTCGTACAACAACCTGGTGGACCTGGACGCCTGCTGGGAGCTGGCGCAGGAGTTCGCGCACACGCCGCGCGGCCCTCAGTCTGCAGCGATGGTCGCGATCATTAAGCACACCAACCCCTGCGGCGCGGCGACCGGCGCCACGGTGCTTGACGCTTTTGCCAGGGCGCTGGCCTGCGACCCGGTTTCGGCGTTCGGCGGGGTGATCGGGGTAAATACCGAGATCGACGAAGCGGCGGCCGAGGAGATCGCCAAACTCTTCGTGGAGGCGATCGTGGCGCCGGCCTACACGCCGGGCGCGCGCACCCGCTTTGCCGCGAAAAAGAACCTGCGGCTGCTGGAGATTGAGCATAGCGGGGGCGCCCAGGTGATCCGGCACATCTCCGGCGGACTGCTGGTGCAGGACGCGGATCGTGCCTCGGCCAGCCCCGGCGACCTGAAAGCAGTGACGGCACGGCAGCCGACCGAGGAGGAAGAGCGTAGCCTGCTGTTTGCCTGGAAGGTCTGCAAGCATGTGAAGTCGAACGCCATTGTGTACGCCCGGGACGGGCAGACGGTGGGTATCGGCGCGGGCCAGATGAGCCGGGTGGACGCGGCGCGGTTCGGGGCGCAGAAGGCTACTCTGTCGCTTGCCGGTTCCGTCGCGGCCTCGGATGCGTTTTTTCCGTTTGCCGACGGGCTGGAGGTTGTAGCCGAGGCGGGGGCGACGGCGGTGATTCAGCCCGGGGGCTCGGTACGCGATGCCGAAGTGATTGCGGCGGCGGACCGCCTGGGGCTGGCGATGGTGTTTACCGGAGTGCGGCACTTCCGGCATTGATGGGCGGCCATTGTCATGCCTCCTCCCGGGTTTGTGCGCGGCTGCGCCTCGGGATGACCCGGATGTAACGTCCTGCTTCGATACACGCATCCTTCCGGCGGTTACAATCGTCTGTACAGCAAGCTGGCTGCCATTTGGTCGGCTGAAAGGCAGCCCAGGCGCCGCACGCCCATGACCCCGAGAAAAACTTTCGCCCGCCCATTTGCTCTACGCGCCCGCCGTAAGGCATGTCAGGTTTTGCCGCTGGCGTTGACCGCGCTGTTGATGGCCCCGCCTGCTGCCCACGCACAAGCGAAACCTGCGCCCCAAGCCAAACCCACTGCACAGGCACCGGCAGCGACGACCGCCCCGGGTGACCCCACTGCCGATGCCTACTACCACTCCATGCTGGCGCACGGCTATGAAGAGCAGGCGATAGCAGGCGGCCAGCCGGAAATGGCGACCAAGGCGATCGACGAGTACAAGCTGGCGCTTGCCGACCACCCCGACTCGCCCGAACTGGGCAATGCGCTGGCGGAGCTGTACTTCCGCACCGGCCGCGTGAAGGATGCCATCGAGGCCGCGCAGGCCGAGATCGCGCGAGACCCCAATTCCCTGCCGGCACACAAGCTGCTGGGGCGCATTTACCTGCGCTCGCTTGGCGATGGGCAGAGCGGCGGCCAGAGCCAGATGCTACAGCTGGCGATTGCGGAGTACACGCGAATTGTCGCGCTCGAGCCGAACAATATCGAGGACCACCTGCTGCTGGGGCAGCTTTACTCTTTTGCGAAGAACCCGGCGCAGGCGCAGGCGCAGTTTGCCGCCGCGCAGAAGATTGACCCTAACTCCGAAGAAGTGGTGCTGAACATGGCGCGCATCGATACGGAGCAGAACAACGTTCACGGCGCGATTCAGGTGTTGAGCAGCATGCCCGAAGCAAACCAGACGGCGAAGACCGAGTATGCGTTGGGTGCGAGCTACGACCAGGTGCACGACACCAAAAAAGCGATTACCGCGTACCAGAAGTCGCTGGCGCTGGAGCCCGATAACCTGGACGTGGAGCGTGCGCTGGCCGACGCGCTGCACCGCGATGGACAGGACAAAGCGGCGCTTGCGGCCTACAACGATGTGATCGACGGCGACCCGACGGACGCCTCGGCGTACCTGCACGCGTCGGAGATCGAGCGCAACGAAGGTCGGCTGGACGAAGCACTGGCGAACCTGAAAAAAGCCTCGCCGCTGGCCTCCGACTCGCTTGAGATCCGGTACAATGAAGCGATTGTGTATGAGCAGCTGGGCCAGTACAGCGATGCCGAGCGGCTGCTGACAAAGATGGTCGCCGATGCCGAGCACTCGACCGGCGACTACTCTCCTGCGGAGAAGAATAATTACGCGCTCTTTGTGGATCACCTTGCGAATGTGTACGGCGATGAAAATCGCACGGACGAAGCAGTCGCGACCTACGGCAAACTGATTCCGCTGGGCGGCGATTACACGTTGAACGCGCTGGGCGCACAGGCCGATACGTACCGCGAGGCGCACCAGTACGACAAGGCGACGGCGACGCTACAGCAGGCGGTGACGAGCTTCCCGAAGAACCGCAACCTGAAGCTGGCGCTGGCAAGCCAGCTGGGCGTGGCCGGCAAGTACGACGAAGGGGTAAGCACGGCGAAGAGCCTGCTGACCAACACGCCGCAGGACCGCGATGTGTACCTGACACTGTCACAGTTGGACATGAGCGTGAAAAAGTGGAAGGACGCGGGCGAGGCGCTCGATAGGGCCGAACAGTACAGCACGAACAATCCCGATAAGCTGGCTGTTTACCTGCAGCGGGCAGTGCTCGAAGACCGGCAGAAGCATTTCGATACGGCGGACGATGAGTATAAAAAGGCGCTCGCGCTGGACCCCGCGAACAGCGTGGTGCTGAACGATTACGGGTACATGCTCGCCGACCGCGGCACCCGCCTGAATGAAGCGCTTTCGATGATTCAAAAGGCGATCAAGCTGGACCCGCAGAACTATGCGAACCTCGATTCGCTGGGCTGGACATACTTCAAAATGGGCCAGTATGCGCTGGCGGAAAACAACCTGACGAAAGCGAGCCAGCGCAGCCCCCAGGATCCTACCGTACACGAGCACCTGGGCGATCTGTATGAGAAGACCGACCGTCTGAAACAGGCAGCTTCGCAGTGGGAGGAGTCGCTGCGTCTGGTTGCAAAAACCGACAGCGGCGACACCGAGCCGGGCGAGGGACAGCGCCTGCAGAAGAAGTTGGACTCGGCGCGTGTGCGGCTTGCGCGGGAAACGCCGGGGCCGTTGAATACGGATAAGAGCAAGCAGCAGCATCCCTAGACCGCGTTCGTTCTGCTGCCGCGTTAGTCTAATGTGCATGGTGCCTCCGCTCGCTTTTTGTGCTGTACCGGAAGCTGTTGACGACCTGCTTGCGTCGCGCGAGCACGAGGAACCTGTCCACGCGTATCGCTCGCCGTTCGAGCGGGACCGGGCCCGGATTATCCATGCGCGGGCGTTTCGGCGGCTGGCGGGCAAGACGCAAGTGTTCTCGGCGGAAGGCGCCGCAGGCGAGCCCTCCGATCATTTTCGCTCGCGGCTGACGCACACCATGGAGGTGGCGCAGATTGCGCGCACCGTCGCAAACACGCTCGGGCTGAACCACAACCTGACCGAGGCGCTTGCGCTGGTGCATGACATCGGGCACCCGCCGTTCGGCCACGCGGGCGAACGTGCGTTGAACGCCTGCCTGCGCGAGCACGGTCTTCGCTTCGACCATAATCTCCATGCGCTGCGCATCGTCGAGCACTTCGAGCAGCGCTATGCGGGTTTCCGCGGGCTGAACCTGACCTTCGCCGTGCGCGAGGGGATCATCAAGCACTCGCACGATTACACAGTGGCTGAGCAGCCGCAGCTTGCGGCTTACCTGCTGGACCGGCTTCCGCCGCTCGAGGCCCAGCTGATCGACCTGGCGGACGAGATCGCGTGGCTGACGGCCGATCTCGACGACGGCATGGAAGCAGGACTGCTCAATTTGCAACAATTACGCGCACATTTGGAGTTGTTCGAGCGCTTTTACGCACCGATGGCGCGGGAGCATGCGGAGGCGAGCGAGCAGCTGATCTTTAACGAAGCCAACAAGCGCATGCTGAACGCTCTGGTGGGCGACCTGCTTGAAGAAACCGTACGCCGGGTGCAAGCCGCGGGTGTTCGAACAATCGATGATATTCGCCGCGCCGGTGAGCGGCTGGTCGGTTTTTCGCCTGCGATGGAGGCGGCGCGGATGGAAGCGAAGCGCTACCTGTACGCGCATCTGTACGGCTCACCCGAGCTGAAGCGGGACCACGCCATGGCTGAAGGCGTGGTCCGCGCGCTGTTCGCTGCGTGGGTCGCGAACCCGGAGCTGCTACCCGGCAGCTACTCGGCGCGGATTGAAGGCTTTGGCGGTGAAGAGCGCGGGGCGCGGGTCGTGGCGGACTATATCGCCGGCATGACCGACACATTTGCGCTGCAGCAATACGCGTTGATGAAGAGGCTGTGACTCCCACATTTCAGAAGCGAGATGTAGGATGTCTTTACTGCACCTTGCCCTGGGGACGCAGGCGTCCGAGCTCGCCGGCGCAGGCGATTGCGTTCAACGATGCGAGCTTGAGGTTGTCGAACGCGGCCCAGATCCAGAAGCGCGTCGACGATGCCTCGTTCGCATCTGTCTGCCGGATGCGCAGCAGTATATCTTCCTGGCCGGCGCAGCTCAGGTTGCTGGGCGGGTCGCCATCGCCGATGACAACATCGATGTGGTTGCCGGCGAGGGCCGCTTCGAGGTGCTCAAGCGCAACGGCCCGCTCCAGCTCAACGCCCAGCGAAATGCCGTAGCCATGGAAGGCCGGGACTTGCAGCAGCTGGACGCCGACCTGCGGGAGGCGGCCGCCGGAGAGCAGCGCGTAGTGGCGGCGGATGCGCGCCTCGGTCGCAACAAGATCGATCTTCGCCGCTTCGCCCAGCGTTGGCGTTACGTTGAAGGCCACCTGCATATCGAAAACGTCCTTCGGCATGTTCTGGAAGTTGAGCAGCGTGACGGTCTGCTGGTGCAGCTCGTCGACGGCAGCGCGGCCGTGTTCGGATGCGGGCTCGCACACGGTCGCCCACGCGCTGCGCACGGCGCCAAGGTCCTGCAGTCGCGCCAGCAGCAGGCCGAGCGTAGTGGCGGCGATGTGCGCGGGCACCAGTGCGGGCGTGTGCAGGTCGGGCGAGGGGGTCGTCGGGTTCTCAATCGCATCGCGCACCCAGGGCGCGGCCACCAGCACACCGGGCTCTGCTTCAAGCACGCCTGAAAGATCAATGATGCTGGCGTGCGCGGCCGCGGCAGCCTTCCAATGCATGCTGGTCTGCGCGGCGGTGCCCGCGAAAAAAACGTAGTCGACGTGGCGAAACGAATCGGCGTCGATCTTCTGCACGATCGTGACTTCGTCGCCGATGGACTCGATCTGCCCGAGGCCTTCCTCATCGTCCATCAGCACGAACTCGGCTGCGGCCAGCAGGCTGTCTTCCAGCGCTTCGGCCAGTTCCTTGCCGTGCAAAGAAGCCGCTCCGACAACTGCAATCTTCAATCTTTCCCGCATAGCTTCCTTTTTTTCTGCCGCTCGCGCGAGGCCTTCAGGCGCTGCGCGGTCGCGCGCTTTTTCGCTGCCATGAGTAGAGCAGCCGCGCCAGTACCCCGGAGAACATATAGACAAGTGCAATCGCCGCGAGCACATATTGCGAGAAGAACACGAGCGCATAGAGAAACACGCCCAGCAGCACGATCCACCGGAACGGGTGGGTACGCGCGAGATTGATCTCCTTGCCGCTCCAGAAGCGCCAGGTGCTGACCATGAGAAAACCGATAGCGCCGACATACGCGCCCCACAGCAGAGCGACCCAGGGCACCGCCACCGGGACGCCGCTGAAAAAATGGACGACCGCCGCGATGGCGCCTGCGGCGGCCGGAATGGGCATGCCGACAAAGTACTTGCGCCCGGGACGGCCGGGGTTTTTCGGGGTGGGCGTACCTGTGCTATTGAACCGCGCGAGCCGCGCCGCGCCGCAGAGCAGGAAGAGAAAACACAGCAGCGCGCCCAGTTCAACCAGGGTGTGGCGCATGCTGACGCGCAGTGCGAGCGGCAGCATGTGGAAGCCCCAGCAGTAGGCCAGCAGCGAGGGCGCGACGCCGAACGTGATGACGTCGGCGAGCGAGTCGAGCTCCTTGCCGAAGTCGCTGGTGGTATTGGTCATGCGCGCGATGCGCCCGTCGATGGTGTCAAACGGGATCGCGAAGCCGATCGCGAGCGCGGCGTAGTCGAAGTGCTGGGGCTCGATGGTGGAACCCTGCAGGCTCTGCATGATGGCGAAGTAGCCCGCAGCAATGTTGCCGGCGGTAAACAGCGAAGGCAGCAGATAGGCGCCGCGACGCCTGCGGCGCGGACCCCTGATCCTGACCGTGGGCCCGCCATGCTCGGGATCGTCAAACCCCACAGACACGAGCCGCGTCGGCTCACTCACCGGGTCGTCTCCAGTACTGGCTCCGGCACAGGCTCAGCTGTTGCCGCCGTCCCGTCATAGCCCGGGCTGCCCGCAGAGGGGGCTATGAACGCGAGTACCGTGCTGCCACCCTTTACGATCTCGCCCAAAGCGACGCGAACTTCAGCGCCGGCCGGCATGACCAGGTCAGTCCGCGAGCCGAATTTGATGAGGCCGACGCGCTGACCGCGCGCGAGCCGGTCGCCCGCCTTGTGGCGGAAGACGATACGCCGCGCTAGCAGTCCGGCAATCTGCTTGAAAATCAGCTCGTAGCCGTCATCGGCCTGCATCACGCAGATGTTCTGCTCGTTGCGATCGGCGGATGCCGCGTCCATCGCGTTGACGAAAGCGCCTTTTTGGTAGCGAACCTCGCGCACGACACCGGCCGTGGGCGCGCGGTTGACGTGGACGTTGAAGACGTTGAGAAAGATGGAGATACGCGTTCGCGGCCCGAACGGGGTGGCAATCGTTTCAATGCTAGTGACCTTGCCGTCGGCCGGGGAGACGACGAGCCCCGGCCCCTGCGGAATGGCCCGCTCGGGGTCGCGAAAAAACCACAAAAAGAACGCGGCAAGCGCGAGCGGAAGCACCGCCCACCACCACGTGTGCGTGAGCGCGGCAACCACTACGGCTACCAAAATCAGCGAGATACCGTACAAATACCCGTCGCGAACCATCCCGACGATTATAGTGGCGTTTCCCCGGCTCATGGGAACCCGGGCGGACCGTGCCTAACTTAAAGCTGAAGGCTAAGCAGAATTGCATCCTCGTCGGGATTACGGTAGTACCCGGGCCGCACGCCATCCTGCAGAAAGCCATGCCGCGTGTAGAGCCGCAGGGCGCTTTCGTTCGAGGCGCGCACTTCCAGCATCAGGCGCTCGGCACGGAGCGCGCGGGCCCACTCGACGACGCAGGCGACGAGCGCTCCGCCCGTGCCGCGCTGCCGGTGACCGGCTGCCGTGACGACCGCTTCGAGCTCCGCGGTGCCGGCGATGTGGCTTGCCATGGCGAAACCGCTGACTGCATCTCCGGCGAGGGCCACCCAGGCGCCGCGCCGAGCGGGCTGGGCCGCAATGACCTGCAACATGCGGTAGAACTCACCCGGCGGCCAGTGTGGAGCGGTGGGCACGGCGGCTGCGATCGCGATCACCTCCGGCACATCCGCCTCGCGCATAGCGCGCACGGTGTGTGGGGCCGGGTGGTGCCGCGCGCCGCTCACAAGCGCCCGGCCCCGCTGCGAAGCATCTGCTCCGGCCGCCAGAGGTACAGCGGCTCGAGCGTTGCCGCGTCGTCCCAGTCGGCCGCCGCCATGCGCGCACGGGCATGGAGCAGCGCCTCCCAGGCGGTGGGCTCGGCGACCCGCCGCGCCTGGGGGAAGAGGGGCTGCAGCTTGTCCTCGCAGATCACCGGGCCCTCAGGCAGTCGCGCCCGAACCTCCTCGGCGGTGAGCAGCTCAGGCTCGCCCGTGGATCGGGTTTCATCGAAAGCTGCGAGGTAAACGCTGCCACGGCCGGCATCAAGCGCGACGTAATTTGCGCTACTCGCCTGCGCGAGGACCGCAAGGCGCGACACGCCGATGAGCGGGACCGCCGAAGCCTCAGACAATGCCTTGGCCGCGCTGAAACCGATGCGCATGCCTGTAAAGCTGCCCGGTCCACGTACGACGACAATGGCGCGCAGTCGAGCCGGCGCGAGCTCGCCGAGCAGGTCACGCATTGCCCCGGTGAGCAGCGATCCGGCGGTCTTCGCGCGCAGGCGGTCTTCGCGCAGCAGCGTGGCCTGCCCGGCGGAAAAGCCTGCGAGCGCCAGCGTCGCCTCCGCCCCGCAGGTATCGAGTGCCAGAACAGGTCCGTCGCGGTGACACATAGGCTCGCTTATGCCCTGCCATCGAGGTGCGCGAGCACTTTCGCCAGCTGCGCGTCGTTGCTGTAGCCGGAGCGCTCGGCCCGGGCACGGCCGGCAGCGGCGATGCGGGCACGCTCCTCCGGGTGGTCGAGATACCAGCGCGCTTTCTCCGCGCACTCTTCCGCCGAGCTGTAGAACACTGCCTCGCGATCCTCCTCAAAGGCATCCTGGTGGCCGGGCGAGCGCTCAGCCAGCAGGAACTGCGCGCACGCCGTGATCTCGAAGGATTTGTGCGCGACATCTTCCTCGTTTTGCTTCGTGACGAAGGCCATGTTGATCTTCGAGCGCCACATGGCTTTGCGATACTCCTCGCCTTTCATCATGCCGCCAAACAGGAACTTCCTTCGTATCTCCTCAGGCCATGCGGTGTCCCAACGGGGGCCGGCGACCGAGACCGGCAGCCCGAACTTTTCGCCGAGAGACTGCAGAAACTCCGGACGGTGCTCGAGGGGCGAGCCGGTATAGGCGAGCTCGCGATCGCGGTCGGCATCGCTCCAGCCGGAGGGCGGCGGAAAGTGCTGCAGCGGATCGTATGACAGCGCTATCTTGATGGCCGGCAGGCCCCACTCGGCGTAGCGGGCGACATCGATGTTGCGGAACAGGCAGTGCAAATCGAATAGCCGGTACACCTTATAGAACTGGCGCCAGCAGCCGTCGTTGCGCGGGCCGAACGGGTTGTCCTGGTTGTAGCAAACGGTGGTCGCACCGAGCGATTTGACCAGCTCGACGGTGCCCGCGTGGAAGTGTACCGGCTTGTCGAACCATACGACGTCAGGCCGCTCAGCACGCGCGACCTCTTGCAAGGCGTCGTTCACACGCGCGACCAGCGGCCCCACGGGGTAGCGGTAGCGGAGCGCGTTGATGTAGCGGTTTTGCGGCTCGTAGTCGTCGACCGCGAACGGCACCATGGCCTGCCCGAGCCGGCGAAACGCCTCCAGGCGGTAGAGCGAGGTATTGCCCGGCGCGAGTGGGCCGACATATAGAATCTTGCGGCGCTTCGGCTGTTCCGTCATCGCAGCCCCTATCCGTTCAGCGCCTGTTGCAGATCGGCTTCAAGGTCGGCGAGATCCTCGATGCCGACCGAGATGCGTACCATGCCGTCCGTGATGCCGAGCCGCGCGCGCTCGGCCTCGCCGACCGCGGCATGGGTCATGGTAGCGGGATGCGAGATGAGGGTTTCGACCCCGCCGAGCGACTCGGCAATCGTGCACAGCTTCAGCCGCTTCAGGAAGGCATTTGCCTTTTCAAGCGAGCCCATCTCAAAGGCAATCATGCCGCCAAAGCCCGACATCTGCGCGCGCGCGAGCGCATGCTGCGGGTGCGAGGCAAGCCCCGGGTACCAGACATTTTCAACCGCGGGGTGCGCGTCGAGCAGCGCCGCGATGGCGCGGCCATTGGCATCGTGCGCGCGCATGCGTACCGCCAGCGTTTTTACCCCACGCAGCACCAGCCATGCCTCGAACGGCGACAGGATGCCGCCGGTGCACTTCTGGATAAACGCGAACTGCTCCCTGTGTTTTGCCGTGGTGCCGACCAGCACGCCGCCCAGTCCGTCGGAGTGGCCGTTCAGGTACTTGGTCGTAGAATGCATTACCAGGTCGGCGCCGAGCGCGATGGGCTGCTGGAAGTACGGGGACATGAACGTGTTATCGACAGACAATTCGCAACCGTGTTGGTGGCAGATGTCGGCGACGGCACGAATATCGGTCAGCGTCATCAGCGGATTGGTGGGCGTTTCAATGTGGACGAGCCGGGTATTCGGACGGAGCGCTGCCTTGAGGGCTTCGGGCTTGGCCGTGTCGACATAGGTGAACTCGATGCCGTAGCCCGCGACGATCTGGTTGAACAGGCGAGGGGTTCCACCGTAGACGTTCTCGCCGCACAGCACGTGGTCGCCGGTTTTCAGCAGCGTTACGAGCGCCGAAATGGCCGCCATGCCGCTCGCGAACGTGTGAGCGGAGCTGCCGCCCTCGAGCGAGGCAAGGCTGGTTTCGAGCGCGTCGCGCGTGGGGTTTGAAACGCGCGAGTACTCCCACCCCTTATGTTTGCCGATCTCCTGCTGCGCGTAAGTCGAGGAGAGATAGACCGGAACGTTGACGGCGCCGGTGAGTGGATCGGGCGCCTGCCCGTCGTGGATCGCGCGTGTCGAAAAGCCTGCCATGCCTAAAAGGTATCAGCCGACCGTTCAATCTGGGAGAGCGCGGGAGGGCGATGCCTCCCGCTCTTGCCTAGTTTTTGGGGGTTTTCTCCTGGCCTTTGCCGGGCGAGCTGGTGTTGATCATCTTCGGCGAGCTTACAGCGCTCAGCTCCTCAACCTGGTCGGGGGAGATGCGGCGGGTGACTTCTACGCGCTCGACCTTTTCCCACTGGCTGCTTGCCAGGCTGCGGTAGATGGCTTCGATCACGGCAACGTCGGCGAGGCCTTCGAGCCCGTCGGGCTCAGGGTGGGTGTTGTTGAGGATGCACTCAGAGAAGTACTTCATCTCGCCGCCGAAGTGGTCGGTGTTTTTGAAGCTCTTATGATCTTCCTTTTTGCCGATAACGGAGTAGAGCTCAAGCGACTTGCCGTACATATAGCCGGGGTTGAGCTCAATGGAGCCCTTGGTGCCGACAACGACATAGGAATCGAGCGTGTTGCCGTAATAGGAGACGGTGAACTGCGCGAGGCGGCCTTTCGGGAACTTGAGGATGACGCTGACCGTGTCGTCGAAGTCGCCCAGCCCGGCCTCGGGATGGCGGGTGCCGGTGGCGAAAGCCTCCGAAGGTTCGTCTTCAAACAGGTTGCGCACGGCGTTGATGGGATAGGGTCCCATGTCGAGGACAGGACCGGCGGCCCAGCCGTTTTTCGCGCGCTCGTTATCGGGGTCGACCATCTGGCAGAAGGTGGAGCTGAAAACGGTGAGCTCACCGATGTCGCCAGCGCGGATTTTTTCGATAGCGGCAATGGTCGCGGGCTCGAAGTGGAGCCGGTAGGCGACCATGAGCCTGGCGCCCGACTCTTTCTGCGCGTCGATGATTTTGCGACTTTGCTCGACGGAGACTTCTATCGGCTTCTCGAGCAGAACGTGGATACCGGCCTTCAGGGCGGGCACTGCGAACTCCTCGTGCTTCCAGTTAGGTGTAGCGAGATAAATGGCGTCAATTTCACCGGAAGCGAGCAGCTGCGGAAACTGGTCGTAGCTGTAGGTGTGCTCGACCTTGTACATCTTCGCGAGGTCGGCTGCCTTGGTCGGATCGCCGGTAACGAGCGCCGTGATAGTCGAATTGCCGGTATGCTCGACGCCGGGCATCATGGCTTCCTGCGAGATGGAGCCGAGACCGACGATGGCGTAGCGAATTTTGCGGTCAGTGCCGAGACCGAGTGTTTCCATAAGGCTCATTATGGAGTTTCCTTTCGTAGTACACGAGAGCTGTTAAAGGATTGGATGCGCGGGGCCGCGTACGCCTGGAATCCGACCCGGGGAAAGCGACATCCAACCAGAACTGAGAGGTAGTAACGATGATTGCAGTGACGGGAAGTACCGGGAATGTCGGGGGCGCGGTGGTACGCGCGCTGCTGGCGAAGGGCAGGCAGGTGCGGGCGCTGGTGCGGGACGAGGCCAAAGGTAAAGCACTTGCGGAGATGGGGGCGGAGCTGTTCGTGGCGTCCGTCGAGGACGGCAGCCAGATGGAGGCGGCCTTCGACGGCACGGAAGGCGTGTTCGTGATGACGCCGCCGCTGTTGCAGTCGGTCAACCCGCGCGAGGAGCACAGGCTGGCGCTGGCCGCGATAGCCCATGCGCTGCAGGCTTCGCACACACCGAAAGTCGTGTTTCTTTCGTCGGTAGGCTCGCAGCACGCGGAGGGGACCGGCGCGATCCTGAAGACGCATGACATGGAAGAGACGCTGTTTGGACTATCGATCGATGCGGCATCGGTTCGCGCGGCGTATTTTATGGAAAACCTGCTGCCGCTGGCCGCGCACGTGAAGGAAAGCGGGCAGCTGCCGGTGGTGCTCGAACCGATGGACAAGACGTTCCCGATGGTTGCGACTCCGGACATTGGACAGGTGGCTGCGGACCTGCTTGCGGAGCGGTGGAGCGGTCGAAGGATTGTGGAGCTTGAAGGGCCGCGGCGATACTCCATGGCCGACGCGGCAAAGGCGTACAGCGAGGTGCTGGGCCGTAGTGTGGAGGCAATGCTGGTGCCCGCGGCCGGGCGGCAGGCGATGTTCGAGCAGTTCGGGATGACGCCGGGTGCATCGGCCACGATGGTGGAGATGGCGAACGGGTTCAACAGCGGACTGGTTGATTTCGAAGGGGGGGACAGGACAGAGCACAGGCGCGGCACGACTGCGCTTGAGAATGTGCTGCGCGGGAAGCAGTGACCCCCGCGGAGCGCACGTTGTTCGTCTGTGTCCGCGACCGGCACGGCAAGGGGGCGAGCTGCGCGGGAAGCGGCTCGCGCGCCCTGCTGAAAGAAATGCGCGCGATGCTGCAACGCGAAGGCATCGCGGAGGAAGAGTTGCTGCCGAGGGCTTGCGGGTGCCTCGGGCTGTGCAAGCAGGGGCCGGTCATGGTGGCAGGAGTCGGACGGAAGCCGCCCAAAGTCAAGAAGAAGGGAAAAGGCGTATTTACGCGAGTTGCGGCGGACGAAGCGCGGGACGTGCTACGGGCGGTGTTGGTGGGTAAGACTTAAGACCCGCCTGCGCGGCTGGCGGCCACTTCGTGGCGTGTCTTTGTGGATATGTCGTTGTGTGCCTCGGCGCTACTTCTTCGTTGAAGACTTCTTCGTTGCTTTCTTGGCTGCGCGGCGTGTTGCCGTTCGTTTCGCAGCGGTTTCCTTTCCGGGCGACCTGCCTGCTTCTTTTTTCACCGCGACGCGTTTGCGGTTAATCGCAGCTTTCGGGGTGTTGGCGACGAACTGCTTCCCTTCCTTTGAACCTTGCTGCTTTTTCTTGTTGGTGGCAGCGCGTTCTTCCGGCGTTAGCTTTTCCCATGCGGCGTCGGGCAGATACCGGGTGGTTCCTCCTTTGCGCTCAGCCGGCTTGCCGTCCGCGGTTCGCCATTTCTCGTCGCTCCAGGCTTCGAGGCTTTTTTGCGGGGCGCTTTTTTCCTGCTTGTAATCGCCGCCGGCGGCCTCGTACTCGTGTGCGACAAGCTGCGCTTTACGGGCGCTCCACTGGTCGGGCTTGCCGCCCTTGTCGCCTTCGGTGACCTGTTTCTTGATCTTGTCGCGAAGCTCGGGCTTGGTGTAGCGGTTTGGGTCGGAGTGGCTTATCTGCTTGACCATGGGACGGCCTCCGTTGCTGGTTGCACGGTTAGGATGCTGACCGGCTCAGTACCGGCAGGCCGAGGCCTAGAATGGGCGCATGGAGACTCGCAACACGCATGTCCGGCGGACGGTCTGCTCGCTCGATTGCCCGGACTCGTGCGGGGTGATGGTCACGGTTGACTCGCTGACCGGGCGCGCGGTGAGCGTGGCAGGTGACCCGCAACACCCGGTGACCCATGGATTTTTGTGCGGCAAAGTCGCGAAGTACCTGGACCATGTGTACGCGCCGGACCGGGTGCTGCACCCCATGCGCCGGAAGGACGGGGCGCCGAAGGGGCCGCTTGAGCGCGGCAAAGAACAGGCTGCGTTTGAGCGCGTGAGCTGGGATGAGGCGCTGAACGGGATTGCGGCGCGGCTGGACGGGATTGCGCGAGAGCATGGGCCAGAGGCGGTGCTGCCCTATTCCTACGCGGGCACCATCGGGCAGCTGGGATACGGGTCGATGGATCGGCGGTTTTTCCATCGGCTGGGCGCGTCGCAGCTGGACCGCACCATCTGCGCGACAGCCGGCGGCGAGGCGCTGCTGTCGGTGTACGGCAGGAAGCTCGGAACCGACACCGAGCACTTTCACTACGCGCGGCTCATCATTGCATGGGGCGCGAATGTGCAGAGCAACAACATCCACCTGTGGCCGCAGATTGAACAGGCCCGGCGGAACGGCGCGCGCCTGGTGGTGATTGACCCGTATCGAACGCGAACCGCCGCCCTCGCGGACCAGCACCTGGCCATCAACCCCGGCACAGACACCGCGCTGGCGCTGGGGCTGATGCACGTCATTCTGCGCGATGAGCTCGAAGATCCGGAATGGACGTCGCAGCACACGCATGGGCTGCCGCAGCTGCGGGAGCATGTGCGGGGATACACGCCGGAGCGCGTGGCGGCCTGGACCGGGATCGATGCGGAAGTAATCGAGGAATTGGCGCAAACGTATGCGACGACGCGGCCGGCGGTGATCCGCATGAACTACGGCGTGCAGCGCAGCGAGAACGGCGGCGCGGCGGCGCGGGCAATCGCCATGCTGCCGGCGCTGACCGGCGCATGGCAGGCGCTGGGCGGCGGGCTGCAGCTTTCGACGAGCGGTGCGTTCAGCTTCGATAAGCAGGCGCTGGAGAAGCCGGAACTGATGTATGCCAGCGCGCTGGGGCGCCCGTCGCGGGTGGTCAACATGACGCTGCTGGGCGAGGCGTTGACCGTGCTGGACGCACCGCGCGTGATGGCGCTGTTCGTCTACAACTCGAACCCCGCGGTGATCGCGCCGGACCAGCGGAAGGTGCTCGCCGGGTTGCGGCGCCCCGATCTGTTTACGGTGGTGCATGAACAGTGCTTTACCGATACGTGCGATTACGCGGACTTTGTGCTGCCGGCGACGACGTTTCTGGAGCATACGGACGTGCAGGGCGCGTATGGGCACCACTCGGTGCAGATCAGCGAGCAGGCGATTGCGCCGGTGGGCGAGGCGCGCACGAACGTGGAACTGTTTGGAGAGCTGGCGGGGCGGATGGGGTTCGACGAGGAGTGCTTCGGGGAGGATGCGGAAACGCTGATGGCGCAGGCGCTCCGGGAGGGTTCGAAGGACGAAGCGGATGCAGCAAATGCATGGATGCGCGGCATCACGCGTGCTTCGCTGCGGGCGCACGGCGGGTGGGAGCGGCTGAAGTTTCCCTCGGAGATTGCGTCCGGCGAGCCATTTCGCCCGTTCGCGGACGGGGTGTTCCCGACCGCTTCCGGCAAGGTGGAGTTTTACTCGGAGACGCTGGCAAAGCGGGGGATGGATGCGATGCCGACGTTCAGGGCGCCAGCGGAGTCGCGCGAAAATGCGGCTCCGGGAATGCTGGAGTTTCTGCCGAGAAAGGGTGGGCACTTCATGAACTCGACCTTCGCGAACCACGCGGCACACCGGAAGATGCAGGCCGAGACGCTGGATCGGCTGGAGATGCACCCGGAAGACTCGGAAGCGCGCGGTCTGGCTGATGGAGATGAGGTATTAGTGCGGAACGAGCGTGGGGCGATGCGACTGCGGCTGCTGGTAAGCCGGCGGGTGCAGCCCGGGGTAGTCGCAGGAACGATGGCCTGGGGTGCCGCGGGGGTCAACCAGCTGACCTCGCAACGGTTGACGGACCTGGGGGGCGGACCGACGTTTTACTCGACGCTGGTGTGGGTCACGTCATAATGTGTTCCGGCGCCGGGAATGCCTCAGGAGCGTTCGCCGTAGACATCCTTCGACAGGTAACGTTCCGCTGAGTCGGGGATGATGGTGGCGACTCGCTTGCCGGGGCCGAGGCGCTGAGCGACGGCCATGGCTGCGGCAACGGCCGCTCCTGCGCTCGAACCGGCCAGGACACCTTCCTCGCGGGCCAGGCGCTGCACCATGCGGAAAGCGTCGACGTCGGTAATGCGCATGATCTCGTCCGCGGCGGCGGGGTCGAAGGTTTCCGGCACGAACGAGACGCCGATCCCCTCGACGCGATGGGGACCCGGGGTGCCGCCCTGCAGCACCGAGCCTTCGGTCTCGACCGCGACGGTGAGCACCCGCGCGTCCTGCTCCTTAAGGAAGCGCGCCACGCCGCTGAACGTGCCGCCGGTACCGACCCCGGCGACAAAGGCATCGACCCGGCCCGCCATCTGCTCCCACAGCTCGCGTGCCGTGGTCTGGTGGTGAAACGCGGGGTTCGCCTGGTTACTGAACTGCATCGCGGTAAAGCAGCCGGGGTCGCCTTCGGCCAGCGCGCGCGCTTCGCGAATGGCGCCGCGGATACCTTCAGACTCCGGCGTACGCACGACGGTCGCGCCGAATGCGCGCATCAGCGTGCATTTCTCCTCGGCAAAGCCCTCCGGAACGTAAAGTACGACCTTGTAGCCGCGGTTGATGCCTGCGAGCGCGAGGCCCACGCCGGTATTGCCGGCCGTTGCCTCGACGATGGTCATGCCGGGGCGAAGCGCCCCGCGGCGTTCCCCGTCGAGAACGATCCCAAGCGCGGCGCGGTCCTTGACGCTGCCACCGGGATTGAGGAACTCGAGTTTTGCGAACAGCGCCGCACGTCCGGGTGCGTCCTCCGGTGAAGGAGCGAGCCGACGCATTTCAAGCATGGGCGTTGAGCCGATCAGCGCCAGGATGCTGTCGGCCACGCGTAACATGCTTGCTTCAGCGACAGCCTGCATGGGTCAGGCCTGCGCCTTAATGTCGCCCGCGCCGGCTGTGCCCAGTACGGAGGCAACCGCCGCCTGAATCTTGTTGTTGATAAGCGCGCAGGGCAGCAGCATGGGCGACTCCGTACACTGCACGCTCAGGGTTTTTGCTTCGGCGTTGTAGTTCCACCGGATGGTGACGCCGCTGTGCGAGGCCTGCCCGCTGGGGCCGCCGTTGGCGAGCCCGGGGATGCCGAGCTGCTCGGCTTTAGCAAGAAACATATTGAAGTGCTCGCCGGTGACGCCGCTGAAACCCTGTTCCTGACACTCTGCCATGCTTTGCCATTCCTCCTGTGGTTGAACTAGTTGGATTCCTTCGAAATCTGCGGCGCGCCCTTTGCGGCCGCCGATTTCGGAAAATAGCCGCTGCGCGTCCGCACGTTCAGGTTCTTTTTGCTGCCGGTCGCGTGGGCCAGCACCTTGACAGCCCGATAGCCGCCCAGGCTCGCAGGCTTGGTCGAGTGGTAGCCGATGGTGTACTGCGAGCGGATATCCGCGGCAACCTCGCCGGCGATCGCGTCGACATCGTTGAGTGAGCGCGGAAAGTAGGCGATGCCGCCTGTTTCCTCTGACAACAGCTGCAGGGCGCGCTTGGCCTGGCGCGACTCGTGCGCGCCGCCGTCCTCACCGAACAGCAGGCCGATGCAGTACACGATGGGGCCGCCGAGGTCCTGCACACGGCGGATCGTTTGCTCAAGTGTGAGGCCGGAGGCGTTGTCCTCGCCGTCGGTAATGATGAGCAGTACCTGCTTGGGACGCTTGGCGCCTTTGCTCAGCTCGTCCGCAGAGGCGACGGTCGCATCGTACAAAGCCGTGCCGCCCTTTGAGTCGTAATGGGCGAGGCCGTCGCGCAGCTTATTCAGATCCGCGGTAAAGTCCTGGTCGATGAACGCTTCGTCTGAAAAATTGACGATAAAGGCTTCATCCTGCGGGTTTGAGGCCCGCACCAGGTCGAGCGCCGCCGCGTTGACCGCGCCGCGCTTCGAGCGCATGGACCCTGAGTTGTCGACGAGGATACCCATCGAGACCGGCACGTCAGAGTGCTGAAATGCGGCGATGGCCTGCTCGACGCCATCCTCGAAGACATGAAAGTCGGCCTTCGAGAGATCGTTCATAAGGCGGCCCTGGTCGTCGAGCACCGTCGCGCTCAGCACAACCTCCTGGACGTCGCGCCGCAGGGTGTATCGCCCGTCCTGCTTGCCGATGTCGCCGGTCTGGCTGCCCTCAGGCGTGGTTTCGATGCCCGTGCCGGGCTTGATGGGCGCGTTGTCCGCAGCGTCCGGCGAAACGACAGGGTCGTGCTCCACATCGAGTGACTGCTGAGTTTCAGCCGGTGCGACCGGCGCGGCCTGCTGCGCTTGCTGGGCGTGGAGCAGGCTGAAGGGCGCGAGCAGCAACCCGGCGGCAACAACGAGAGCGAGTTTGTCACTGGGAAGGCGCATAGTAGCCGGAGCGGGCGTGCACGGTCATCTGCGGCAGGCCGGACGGTGGATCAAGCCGCACCTTCACTTTACGCCACTTGCCGTCTTTCCTGAGATCGGCCGAGCGATACCCGAGCACGTACTCTTCCCGAATCTGGTCAGAGATTTTCTCCGCAACATCGGTCATATCGCTCATGTCGTCGACTTTGAATAGCCTTCCGCCCGTGTCTTCACACAGGTCGTTGAGCAGCAGCGGCCCCAGGCGCTCCTCTTCCGTGGGCGCGAACAGGTCGAAGATCCCGATCGAATAGATCTGCACATCCGACTCCCGCACGATCGCCCGCACTTCATTTTCGGTGTAGCGCGAGCGGTTATCGCCGCCGTCGGAAATGACGAGCAGCGCCTTGCGCTGGTACTTTGCGTCCTTCATCTTGTTGATCGCGAAATAAATCGCGTCGAGCAGGGCGGTTCGCTTCGCCGGCTTGGCGAGCATAAGCCGCGCGTCGATATCGTCAACCGACGAGGTGAAGTCCTCCATCAGCTCCGGACGGTCGTTGAAGCCGACGACGAAGAACTCGTCCTGTGGATTGGCGGTCTTGAGGAAGGCGTGCAGCGACTGGCGTGACCGGTTGAACTTGCCCGTCATGGAGCCGCTCAGGTCGAGGACGATGCCGATGGTGACCGGCGCATCCTCGGTGGAGAAAGTTTTGATGGTCTGCAGCTGCTCCGGCCCGACGCTGCCTTTTTCGTAGAGGTAGAAGTTGTTCTTCTCAAGGCCTGTGACCAGCCGGTTCATGGGGTCGGTCACGGTCAGCGGGATCAGGGTCAGGTTGACGTCGACGCGGATCGTCTCATTGGCGTGCGCCTTGAGCGCCGCCGGGCCCGACACTGTCTTCTCACCCTTTTCAGCCTTTTCATTAGGCGCGGAACTGGGCGCGGGGCTGGGCCCAGTCCCGTGGGCCGGGGGCGGCTCCACATGTACCTGGTTGAGCGGATCGGCAGTCTGCGCCCGCGCCGCCAGGCACAGCAGCGCCGCGCCAAGGCACACCAGCACCGCTCTTCGTGCTCGCAGATAAGGAACCACGCACACTTGCGCCCTCCTGTAGACAGTTCCGCGTGCTCGCCCGGAGCACGCATCGGGCCTTTATCTTGAAGCACGGCGGTGCTACTTGCAAGCCTCTCGCATCAGCGGGCTGGATATCCGCATCCTCTCCATCAAAAATTGCCCCCTTTGCAGCTACGGGCCGCGCCCGACAGCGAGTCGGTACAATCGACCGAGCCGTACCCGTTCAGAGGAAAGCCCAGGCAATGGCACGCATTTACCCTTTCCGCGCACTCCGCTATAACCCTTCGCTGGTCCGCGTGGAGGACTGCGTGACGCAGCCTTACGACAAGATCACGCCGTCCATGCAGGCCGGCTACTACGCCCGCAGCCGCTACAACCTTGTCCGCATCATCCTGGGGCTGCCCGAGCTGTTCGACGAGCCCGGCACGAACGACGTGTACACACGCGCTGCGCGCGACTTCAACGACTGGCGAGCCACCGGCATTCTCGCGCAGGAGTCCGAGCCCTGCCTGTTCGCGTACTCCCAGCGCTTTACCGTGCCCGGCACAGGGGAGCAGGCGGAGCGGCGGGGGCTGATCGCGCTCGGCGCGGTTTCGCCCTACGCTGACGGCGTGGTGTTTCGCCATGAGCAGACCCATATACGCGCAAGGGCAGACCGTTTGAGCCTGCTGCGCGCGACGCGGGCCCACTTCGGACAGATCTTCATGCTCTACTCCGACCCGGCGAAGACGGTTGAGTCGCTCGTCTTTTCGAGCTCGGTTCCGGATATCGAGGTAGAGGACGACCTGGGCGTGCTGCACCGCGTGTGGAAGATCAGCGACCCGGCCACCATCAACGTGGTGCAGGGAGCGCTCGGCGACAAGAAGCTGATCATCGCCGACGGCCACCACCGCTATGAGACCGCGCTGGCCTACGCGGAGGAGAACGCCCCGGCTGCGCCGCTCTACAAGCTCGGCAAACTCGGCAACCGCAGCCAGCCGCCTTACCCCGAGGCGGCGGTAATGATGACCCTGGTGAACATGGATGGTGAAGGCCTGAACATTCTGCCGACCCACCGCGTCATCTCCGGGCTCGACACCTTTAGCGCCGACAGCTTTACTACGAAGGCCGCCGGTCTGTTTACCGCGGTACAGACGCTTACGATTGACCCGCGCAATGCCGGAGAGCTGACCGAAGCGCTCGCAGCCGCGACCCGCGATGCCGGCGCGGGCGCCACGGTGATGCTCGCCGTGACCCGCGGGCAGGTGCTTGTGCTCATCATGGATGCGGCAGGCCGGATGCGCGCGCTGCCGGAGCTGCCGGAGCGGCGGCGCCAGCTCGATATGGTGGTGCTGCACGAGGCGGTACTGGCGAACATGCTGGGCATCGACCAGGAAGCCGTGCGAGCGGGCGAGTACGTGCGGTATGCGCGCGAAGTTGGGGAGGCCGTGGCCCCGGTGCTGCGGGGCGAGGCCCAGGTCGCGTTTCTGGTGAACCCGGTGACGCTGGAGCAGCTGCGGGAGAATACCTTCGCCGGCGAGGTGATGCCGCAGAAGTCCACTGACTTTTACCCGAAACTGCTGAGCGGGCTTGTCGTGTACGCGCTTGATAAAACGGAATCCGAGCGGGTTCGCGGGTAGGGCTGGCGGGCGACTCGGGTTGATCGGAAACCGCGGAAGCAGGAGACTAACCCCAGTGCTTGAACGGATCCCAGCGTCGAAATCGGTCTCGCTACCCGCGCCTGCCCGGCGGCACGGGCAGCCTTGCGCGGCGTTTACAGGGGCAATGGCAGCCGCGCTCAGCCTCTGCTGGGCAGCCGGTGCTGCGGCCCAAAGCGCTGCCCCCCCGACAGCAGCGGTCACGCAGTCGTTTACGGTCCTTCTGGACGCGGCGCACGGTGGCGCTGACACTGGTACCACCCTCGCGCCGCAGGTGCTTGAGAAGGACCTTGTTCTGTCTCTCTCGATTCGGCTCCGCTCCGCGCTCACGGCGCGCGGCATTACTGTCGTGACCACCCGCGAAAAGGATGAGGACCCTGCCTTTGAGACACGCTCCGCCGAGGCGAACCATGCCCGTGCGGGCGCCTGCCTGGTGCTGCATGCGACGGCCAGCGGTTCCGGCGTCCACCTGTACACCTCGTCCTTAGCCCAGCAGTCCCCTGCTGAGGCTCGCACAGACGGACGGCTTGAGCCCTGGTCGATGGCGGAGGCGCCCTTCGCCACGCAGAGCCTTGAGCTTGCTTCCGGGATCAGTACGAGCCTGCAGAGCGCCGGTATTCCGTTCACGCTGGGCCGCGTGCGTCTGCAGCCGCTCGACTCGATGCGCTGCCCGGTTGTAGCAGTCGAGATCGCACCGCTCCACGCGATGTCTGCCAACCAGAAGACCGAAGCCAAAATCTCCGACGCGGACTACCAGCAGCGCGTTCTGGAAGCGCTGGCGGCGGCGCTGGTGCAGTGGCGGATGGAGCACCCGGCGGGCGGTGCCGGATGACGCCGCCCCCGAAGCCGCCGCCGGAGCCGCCATTTGACGCGAACGACCCTCCGCGCCGCCGTGCATGGCAACCGCCCGCATCGGCGCCGTCGCCGCTGTCCGCCAAGGCGCCGCCGCCGAAACCACCTGCGCGTGCCTCGGTCGGCTCAGCAGGCAACGTGAATGCGAAGCGGGCAGCCCGCCCGGCTGCGGCGCGCGTACCGACGATGCCGCCTGCAAGCCCCGCCCGCGCGACGAGCCGGGTACGCGGAAGTTTTCGCGCGCCCGGCGGCAGGCGCGGGCCAGCGCTCATCTCGAAAGGTGAGCGCGCCCTGTTCTGGACGCTGCTCGCCGCGGTCCTCGCGATGAGCATCTTTCTTGCCCGCTATCGCGCACGCGTCGATGCCCACTTTCAGGCTCGCGCCATGGCTGTGCCGCTCGACGCTGCCGGAGCCACGGCGAGCCACGCGCCGCTGCTGCTCTACCTGGCGAATGACGACACGGGCGCCCTGGTGGAGCGGCCCTTATCTTTCCCCGTGCCGGAGGACGCGAACACCCGCGCACGCGTCGTGCTCGAGAAACTGCTGGCCGAGTATGCCGCGCCCGACTCCCCCCACCCCCTGCAACCCGCGGCTCCCGGCGTCGAAAACGTCGATGAGGTCTACCTTTCCCCGGTTCCCGGAGGCCGCGGTCAGCTTGCCGTTGTGGACCTGACGCCCGCTTTCGTGCATCGGCACCCCTCCGGCATTGAACCGGAGACGCTGACCCTGCTCTCAATGATCGCGACACTGCACGCCAACCTGCCGTCCGTCGCCCAGGTCCGCTTCCTGGTCGATGGCGAACCGCGCCCCACCCTCGCAGGCCATGCCGACCTGACCCGGACCTATCTCGCCGGGGCCACGCAGATCGCACCGTCCGAGGCTTTTACCAGCCGGGCGATGCAGCCATAAAAATGTTGGTCGATTGTGAGGAGCTGCGCTATACTTTTCGTGGCTCCCGGTGGGCTCCAAACCACCGGAAGTTGTTAAGCCTGCTCTACCTGAAAAGACAGAGCAGGGCAGCAATCCACCGCAAGGGCAAGTGGACTGCAAGGTTGAAGCGCATGTTGATTCGTAACATTGCTTCTTCCCTCCTTTCAACGAGAGATGACGGCCCTGTTCCTGCAGGGCCGTGTTGCTTTTGGCAACCTCGGTTTTGCCCCTGCTGTCCAGTCGCACATCTTGAGAGCCCCTTTGAAAGTACATCCTGTCAGCCTACGGGCTTTCGCATCAGCAGCCGGCCCGCAGGCCTCAGTGCGCAAACGATAGTTTCTTTTTTCCCGATTCGCGACCACCGGCATTCCGGCTGGTTCGGCGCACCCATGGATACACCGGCAGCGGCATACTGAAAGCATGATGCCCGCAGCGACCCGGACCATCCAGAACATCGGCGTCTTCGACTCAGGTGTCGGAGGACTTACCGTGCTCCGCGCTCTACGCACGCGCCTGCCCGCGGCCGACTACCTGTACCTGGGCGATACCGCGCGGCTGCCGTACGGTTCAAAGTCCCAGGCCACGGTCGCGCGCTATGCGGTCGAGAGCGCCCTGTACCTCGTGGAACAGGGAGCGCAGTACCTGGTGATCGCGTGCAATACCGCCTCGGCCCTTGCCCTGCCCGAGCTCCGCGCCGCGGTCGATGTTCCGGTGCTCGGCGTAATAGAAACCGGAGCCGATGCCGCGCGCGCCCACTCCAGAAGTGGAGATGTCTGCGTGCTGGCGACCGCAGCTACGGTCGCCAGCCACGCCTACTCCGCCGCCTGCGAGCAGCGGGGCCTGCGCGCCCTTGAAAAAGCCTGTCCGCTGCTGGTTCCGCTGGTTGAAGAGGGCTGGACCGGTCATGCGGTGACCCGGCAGGTGCTGTCGATCTACCTCGCTGAGGCCGCCGAAGCTGCTGCCGCGGAGGGGCTGAAGCCGGATGCGCTGGTGCTGGGCTGCACCCATTACCCGCTGCTGCGTGCGGAGATCGAGGCACTCGCCCCGCCGGGCACCTCGGTCATCGACTCTGCCGAGGTGACCGCGGAGGTGGTCGCCCATGCACTCGGGCACTCTCACGCATCGAACGCCCAGCCCTCGCCGATCCGCTTTTACGCCACCGACGGCGCCGAACGCTTCCGTACACTCGGCAGCCGGTTTCTCAACGAGCCTATCGAGCAGGTTCAACTGATCGATCTCGGGGGCTGATTGCACCCGGGGCAGGCCTGCCGGGCGCGACTTCTGTTCGGCAACCGCGCAGCCGCTTTCCGTGGCTGCTATTCTTTCGTTTGCCCATCTTGCTGCCTGCAAGCAGAAGAGAAGCGAACGAAAGGACCATGTCCATGCTGAATCTCCAGGGGCGCGTTGCGGTTGTTTTCGGAGTTGCCAACAAGCGATCGATTGCGTACGCCATAGCTCAGAAGCTGGCCGAGGCGGGCTGCACGCTTGCTGTCGGCTACCAGAGCGAGCGGCTGAAAGGGGAGGCCGACAGCCTGATCGAAGGCCTGCCGAACGCTTCGACCTTCCAGTGCGACGTGACCAGCGATGCGGACATCGACCGCAGCTTCGCCGAGTTGAAGGGCCGCTACGTCACCCTGCACGTGCTGGTGCACTCGGTGGCTTTCGCGCCCGCGGAGGCGATGAAGAACGATTTTCTGGAAACCACGCGGGACGGGTTTCGCATGGCGCACGACATCAGCGTGTACTCGCTGATCGCGCTGGCCCGCGCGGCTGCCCCGCTGATGACAGAAGGCGGCTCCATCATGACGCTGTCGTACTACGGCTCTGAAAAGGTGTTTCCGAACTACAACGTGATGGGCGTGGCGAAGGCGGCGCTGGAGGCGACGGTTCGTTATCTTTCGGCCAGCCTCGGCAAGCGGAACATCCGCGTCAACGCCATCTCCGCAGGTCCCATCAAGACCCTCGCCGCGCGCGGCATCGGTGACCTGAGTACCATGCTGAAAGGCCATGCAGAGCGCGCCCCGCTTGGCCGCAACGTGGAACAGGCCGAGGTCGCGGGCGCGGCGGTGTACCTCGCATCCGACCTGTCAAGCGGCGTTACCGGCGAGGTCACCTATGTCGACGCAGGCTATAACGTCATGGGATTTTAGCCTTCTGTTGCAGCTGCGAGGCTCGTGAATTCACGAGCTTTTCTCGATCGTGAAGCCACCCTCGCCCGCGCCGCTCCGTCTACACATGCACAGGAGAGCCAATGCCGATTAACAAGTACAGCGTCCTGAAGGGCACCCCGGTTTCCGGCGCACTTTCAAAGGACTCGCGCCCGCACTACCTGATCGAGCTGACCGCCAACGGAACGCAGTGGCAAATCGCGGTAAATGTCGAGTCGGACACCGGCTCCGGAGTGAATGCCGAGGTGCTGTACAGGATCGACGAGAACTGGACGGCGCCCGACCCGGCTGCGCTTACCGCCCTCCCCATGGGCGTTACCGCACTGGCCGGCAAGGATGCTTCGCCGGCGATCGATTACGTTCGCAGCCAGGTGGACGGGCAGCCGCTGATTACGCGCGCGCAGATGACCGATTTGCCGCTGCCGGGCCAGACCACCGACGAGAACCTGAAGAACGCGGTGGTGCAGTACCTCGATAAGGCCATCGCCGACAAGGACGGCGTGATCTACGCCTTCGGCGCGCTCTACACCAGCAGCAACGGCATCCATGATATCCATATGAACCAGGGAAACCCGGCCAACGACCACGCGGGTGATAACGGCATCTGGCAGGATGGCCTGCTGGTCTTCTCGATGCCAAGCTCCCCGCAGTGGGTGGCGATTTATGTCGCGTTTCAGGATGAGGTCTGGACCACCGACAGCTCAGGCAATGTGACATAGGGTCGGCACAGGCGGAAGACGTTATGAAATCGGCGGTCCTGTTCCTCGCGTTCGCCTGCGGTACTGCAGTCTCGGCACAGACCCTGCATGTTTACGGACCAGGCGGTCCCATCGCTCCCCTGCGGGAGTGTGCGGCTCGTTTTACCGCCAGAACTCATATTCCGGTGATCGCCACTGCGGGACCGGAAAAGCAGTGGTTTGCGGCGGCCCAGACGAATGCCGACCTGATCTACGGCGGCGCGGAGTACATGCTGACGCAGTTCAGCCTGGACCATCCAGGCTTTCTGCTGGCCGGCAGCCGCACGGAACTCTACTCCCGCTCCGTCGGGATCCTGGTGCGCACGGGCAATCCTAAGCGAATCCACTCCCTGGCTGACCTTGCCAGGCCGGGCATTCATCTGCTCGACGTAAACGGGGCAGGCCAGCTGGGTCTGTGGGAAGACCTTGCCGGGGGTTTCGGCTTGATTGAGGGCCTGCAGCGGAATATCGCGCTCTCCGTCGACAGCAGCGCGAAGGCCATGAAGCAATGGAGTGCGCGACCCGACCTGGATGCGTGGATTACCTACGAGTCATGGCATAACCGGCTGCCGGGGACAACGACGCTGGTTCGCCTGCCACCCGGACAACGCCTCTATCGCGGCACGCCGATCGCGATTGCCCAGAGGTCGCAATACAAGGCACGGGACGCCGCCCTGTTGGATGAACTGCGATCGCAGGCATGTCACGAAATATTCATACAGCAGGGCTGGCGCTGAATATTGGCGACTCCGCCCGGCGTATGAAAACCGGCAGGTTACCGGCCCGGAGGCAGAGCTTACCGCAGCGTGACCGTGATCTTGCGCTGGTCGCCGCCGGTTGATTCCATCATGATTTCACCCGTGGCGCGGCGCTGGATGGACGGGAACTTCTCTCCCCACTCCACCAGTACGATCGAGTCCTCTTCCATTAGCTCATCAATCCCCAGTTGCTCCACCTGGCGCTCGCTTTCGAGCCGGTACAGATCCAGGTGATACAGGGAAATGGCCTTGCCGTCGCGCTCGCCTTCGTACTCATGGACCAGCGTGAAGGTGGGGCTGGTTACCTCGTCGCGCTCAGCCGCGCCCAGCGCCTCGGCGATGCCTTTGACCAAGGTGGTTTTGCCTGCGCCGAGCGTGCCGGTCAGGATGAGCAGGACCGGCGGGGTCAGCGACGCGAGAATCTGGGCGCCGGCGTTGATCGTTTCCTCGGCGCCCGTCGTGTTGAACTCCAGCTTGCGCGTCGCCACTTCCTCGGTCATGTCGGCAATCCCTCCCACCAAACATAACCGTCTTTCGAGGCGGAGCGGTAACGAAAAGCCTTCCAGAGATTTGACAGGACATCGGTCACCAGCAGCGTGTGCTCATCCTGGTCGCGCACGGCGAAGTCCGCCGCCAGGCCGTGCAGGTACACCGCGGCTTCCACCGCCTCCGCAAACTGCTTCGGATACTGCGCCACCAGCGCCGCCACGACACCAGTGAGCATGTCGCCGGAGCCGCCCTTCGCGAGGCCCGGGTTGCCGGTCGTGTTGACCGCGACCATGCCGCCGGGGTGCGCGACCAGGGTGCGCCAGCCTTTGAGCACCAGCGTCACGCCGTACTCTGCCGCGAAGCGCCGCGCCAGGCCGACCCGGTCTTTCTGCACATCCGGAATCGAGAGGCCGGCGAGCCGCGCCATCTCGCCCGGGTGCGGCGTCAGCACGACCGGGTAGCCGGCGCCTCGGCCCGGCCGGTCCCGCAGGCGGCCCATGTCCTTCGACAGGATATTGAGCGCGTCCGCATCAAGCACCAGGGGAACCTGCGCCCGTTCGACCAGCGCATACACCAGCGCTGCCGCGCCTTCGCTTTCGCCCAGCCCGGGCCCGCAGGCAATCACGGTCTTCTTCGTCAGCAGCTCCGTTAGCGGGTCGCCCAGGAAACTCCGGTCGAGCTGGCCCTGCGTGTCTTCCGGCATCGGCGTCGTCATCAGCTCAGGCGCTGTCAGCGCTACGTTGTTGAGGATGGATGCCGGCACCGCGGTGGTAACCAGCCCGGCCCCGGCGCGCAGCCCGGCAAGCGACGCCATCGACGGTGCGCCGGACTTGCCGTGGCTGCCGGCAAACAGCACCACGTGCCCGTGCCTGCCCTTGTTGTCGTCGGCCTGCCGGGGCTTTTCGCTGATGCGCTTCGACGTCCCGGTCCAGCGCAGCTGCTGGGTTGAAACGATCGCTTCGTCCGGCGAACCGATCGCCGCGATCACGACAGGCCCGCTCGCCGAACCCGTCAGGTTGCCGAACGCGTGCGCCGGCTTCGGCGACGTGAACGTGATAACCGCGTTTGCCCGCAGCGCGCCCGGCTGCTCGTACTCGATCGAGTCCGCATCCCAGCCCGACGGCAGATCGATTGCGACCACCGGCGTCGGCATCGGCTGCACCAGCGCGCGGACCGCGCCGGCAACTCCGCGCAGCGGCGGCTTGAACCCGGTGCCCACCATCGCATCCACGATCAGGTCGGCCCCGGCGAACAGCTCCGCGATCTCCGCCGTGTGCAGCTCCGCCTCGCCCGGCACCTCTGTCAACGGCGCCACGGACTGGGACCGCCGCTGCATGGCCAGCGGGTCGCCCTTGAGGTCGTCCTGCAGCCCCAGCAGCAGAATGTTCGGCTTACGCCCGGCCGCCGCCAGCTCACTCGCGGCCATCAGCCCGTCGCCGCCATTGTTCCCCATGCCGCAGATCACGACAATCTTCTGCGCGTCCGGATACTGCTTCAGGATGAACCGGGCCACGGCTCGCCCGGCATGCGTCATCAGCGCGTCCGATGAAACACCATGGTTCTCCGTAGTCACGCGGTCGGTCTCGCGCATTTCAGCAGCTGTCTGGATCTTCATTGCGCCCCTTGGCAGAACCGCCTGCGGCCACTTCGTAGCGCCTTCGATAAACCGGCGTGGCGTGTGCTCGTGTATGTGATGCCGCTAATAGTTGTGACCCTTACGTTGTTCGGGATCATCCATCCCGAACAACGTGAGGGCCACAATAGTAAGCATCGCAAGCATTCACGAGCACACGTCCCGAAGGGACCGCCTCCCGCGCAGGGGGTCTTGCCTTTACCGGGTGACGCCTCCAGCCAGCGGCAGGTTGGCATTCTCTTTCGACGCGAAGTAGCTCCGGTCCCACAGGTTTTTGTAGAAGTAGCCGGTGAGCTCGGCGGCTTTCGGGCCGAAGGTGGGGCGGCCGCCCTCGAGAAAGAAGACTGTGACAATGCGGCCGTACTGCTGCGTGTCAGAGAAGCTGGCGAACCAGCCGAAGCGGGTGCCGTTATCCGAGCAGGTGCCGGTTTTGCCCATCACCGGAAACTGGTTGAACGAGGCTTTGAGCGAGCGCGCCGTTCCCCAGCCGACAGCGCCGGCCATACCCGGCTCGATCTCCGGGATGATGTTCTTGATGTTCAGCGTGCGCTTGATCCGCGGCTGGTAGTTTGCGATCTGCTGCGGGGTGGTCGGGTGCTGCAGATAGTAGAGCGTGCCGCCATTGGCAATGGCCGAAACCAGCGCGCCCAGCTGCAGCGGCGTCATCGAAACGCCCTCGCCGAAGGAGCACATGCGGCCCACACCGCCCTTGCTGTCCGGCAGAGGCTGCGTGGGATACACGCCGAGCTGCTCGTTCGGGATGTCATAGCCCGCGAGCTCACCCAGACCGAACATATTGGCATAGTGCCGCACACGGTCAAAGCCAAGCCGGCGCCCCAGTACCTCGAAGTACGGATTGACCGAGCGGGCCAGCGCTTCCGTCAGGTTGAGCGAGTAGTGGCCGCCCAGGTTGACCGGCGTGTCCTTGGTAATAATGCCCTCGGAGAGCGCCGCCAGCGCGACCGAAACCTTGATGGTGGAGCAGGGCTCGGCGCCGCTCGACAACGCGAGCTTCTGGTTGACCATGGCGAGGATGCGGCCGTTATCGGGATTGATCGCGACCACGGTTCCGTACATATTACCGAGCGCATCGATGGCGGCTTGGCGCACCACGGGGTCTTCGCCCGTTGTGATGTCACCCTGCCCTACATTCGACGTGGTGAACGAGTCCGCGGTAAACACCTCTCCGTAATGGTGCCGCACCGTGACCCGGCGCAGACGGCCGTTGCGGCCGCGCACCAGCCGCGTCGTAACCGCTGCGACCGCATGGTGCCCGTGACCGCCGACAGAGCGACGGCTTTGCTGGAGGGAGGCGAGGTGTCGCCTGGCCCGCGGGCTCTCATGCACGCGGGTCGCCCGAACATGGTGACGCCGGGCGGTCGTCGCTGTGGCTGAGCTGCTGAAAGGCAGCAAAAGTAATACAAATGCCGCGAGCAATGGCAGAAAACGCTTCATCGAATGAACTCTCAAGTCTGAGGTGGGGCGGTTTCCACCGAAAGCCGGGCGTATGAATGTGGGCGGCCGGTTGAAGATGCGCCCTGAACAATGGCTATTCAGGAACGGCAATCCGCAATCGGCATACCCACGGTAGATTGACAAGCGATGCACTCACTCTAGCAAAGGCGACCCTCGTGGCAAGAGAAACAGTGCCCGTCTAGTTACCTCCGCGTCGCAGATAAGCGGGAATTTCCAGCTCGTCTTCCCTCCCGCTGTCCGGTTGGGATGCTACGGGCTCGTGCCGATCCTCGACCGCGTGCGGCCCCGGGGCTGACGGTGGGCGCGGGATGAAAATCTCCTGGTCGGCCAGTAGGGCGCTTTCCCGCGCGTGGCTCTGGGGGATTTCGTCGTCCGCCTCGCTTGCGAACCGCGGCTTGGACGGCGGAGCGGAGGGGCTGATCGGCCCCTTGGGTGCCGGAGCGACCTGGGGCGCTGCCGCGGCCCGGCTGCGATCGCCGGCGGTGCTCTGGCGGAAGCCCGTGGCGATCACCGTAATCTTCACGTCGTCCCCCATCGTTTCATCGAGTACGGCGCCGAAGATGATGTTGGCATCCTCATGCGCGGCGCTTTGGATCAGGGTGGAGGCGGCGTTGACCTCGCTGAGCTTGAGCGTCGACGAGCCGGAAATATTGATCAGGATGCCCCGCGCGCCGTCGATCGCCCCATCTTCGAGCAGCGGCGACGCCATCGCAGCCTGCGCCGCAGCGATCGCCCGGTTCTCGCCCGAGCGCATGGCTGTCCCCATGACGGCATAGCCCATGCCGGCCATCGTTGTCTTTACGTCAGCAAAGTCGCGGTTGATGATGCCGGGGATGGTGATGATGTCGGAGATACCCTGCACGCCTTGCCGCAGCACATCGTCAGCCACCCGGAAGCTCTCGAAAAAGCCGGCATCCTGGGCCACGGCGAGCAGTTTTTCATTCGGGATGACGATCATGGTATCGACCGCATCCAGCAGCTCCTGCATGCCGCGCTCAGCCTGCGCCATGCGGCGCTTGCCCTCGAAACCGAACGGACGGGTGATGACCGCGACGGTGAGAGCGCCCATTTCGCTAGCAAGTGAAGCGATAACCGGGGCGGCGCCGGTGCCGGTGCCTCCGCCCATGCCCGCCGTTACGAAAACCATATCCGCGCCCTCGAGCGCTTCGATGATCTTCTCCGAGTCCTCAAGCGCGGCGCGGCGGCCCACGTCGGGGTTCGCGCCCGCGCCCAAACCGCTGGTGAGTTTGACGCCAAGCTGCAGCTTGACCGGCGCGGCGCAAAGCTGCAACGCCTGCACGTCAGTGTTGGCCACGATGAACTCCACACCCTCAACCTTGGCCGCGATCATCCGGTTTACGGCGTTACCGCCGCCGCCGCCCACGCCCATCACCTTGATCTTGGCCCCGCTTGGCTTATCGTCCTGATACTGGATCCGCATCTCTTCCCCTTGGCTCATGTGTCTCCTTTTCCTGCTCAAAGTCTTGAGGGTGGAGGGTGGAGGGTTTAACAGACAGGATCAACAGGCAAAACCAACGATCCCGCACCGCTGCCCTGCTCGTTAACCTGCCTCTACGCCTGATACACCCTTTACCTCAGTGGAGGGTTTAACAGACAAGATCAACAGTTAAAACCAACAATCCTGCGCCCCGGCTCTGTTTGTTAAACGCTGCCCGCTCGTTAAACCCTGCCCTGCGCCTGGTACACCCTCTACCCTCTACCTTAAATACTTCCCGCGAACATTGACCGCAGGCGGGCGCGAAAGGAGCCTTCCTGCTCCGCCCGCATGGTCCCGGTGCGATGGGCGTAGAGCATTAGCCCGACCAGCACGGCATATTCCGGCTGCTGCAGCTCTGCCGGCATACGCGACAAGGGCACCGGCTTGCCCACGCGCGCGGGAACCCGCAGCACGCTTTCCGCCGTATCGAGCAGCCCGGGCAGCCTGGCGCCGCCGCCGACCAGGATGCATCCCGAGCCCAGCGCCTCGAGCACGGCGCCGGTGCGAAGGGTCTCGCGAATAAGCCCGAACAGCTCGCGCGCACGCGGTTCGAGAATCTCTGCCAGCGATCGCTGGCGGATGCTGCCGCGCGAGGCGCCGCTCTCTTCTGGCTGCCACTCAATCTCGTTGGATTCGGAAACCGCGGTCACGACCGCATGCCCGTACTCGCATTTCAGGTATTCGGCTTCCGGAATGCCGAGGTGCAGGCCGGTTGCGAGATCATTAGTGAAGTGGTCACCCCCCACCGGAATCACCGCCGTGTAGACCACCGCGCCTTCAAAGTAAACGATCAGCTCGGTCGAACCGGCGCCGATATCGATGAGACAGCAGCCCAGCTCGCGCTCATCGGGCGCGGTCGAGCTTTCCGCAGCGGCCAGCGCCTCGTACACCGTTTCCGTTACGGAGAGTCCCGCCTTGTTGGCGCACGTGACTAAACTCTGATGTGCTGAGCTGGAACAGGTCAAAAGGTGAAGTGATACTTCAAGTTGATGCCCCACCATGCCGACGGGGTCATGGATGCCGGGTACCTCGTCAAGCAGGAAATGCCGGGGGAGCAGGTGCAGCACCTCGCGATCGCCGGGCAGGGAGATGGCGCGGGCACGGTCAGCGGCGGCGCGCACGTCTTCGCGGGTGATCTCGCGCATTTTCGAGCCGAGCGCGATGCCGCCCTGCGAGTTGACACCCCGCACGTGGGCGCCGCCGACACCGGCGACACACTGCTCAAGCACGGCCTGGGCCGAGGCTTCCGCGGCAACCGACGCCTGGCTGATGGACTCGGCGGCCGGGGTGAGGTCGGCGATGATGCCGCGCCGGATGCCGCTGCTCTTTACGATGCCGTGACCGCGATACCGCAGGGAGCCGTCATGCAGCTCGGCTACCAGCATGCGGGTGTGGGAGCTGCCCATGTCGAGCACCGCGAGCACCCCTTCGAGCGTATTGGTCATTTCGCCCTCCCTGCCTGTGGGATGTAGTGCGGCACCCAGCGGTCGGGGTGATGCCGGTTGGCAGGGCTGCGGGTGTACCAGGTGCGCGCGCCGGGTTTACGGGCGGCAGAGGCGCTGTGCGCGGCAGGGATCCTGGAAGATACGCTGCGGGTCCGGGTGCTGCGGGCGGCGACTGCCTTCAGCCTGGCGCGCGGTGCGGGCGCTTTGGCGGTGCTCGCGGAGACCGGCTTCGTTTCCGCGGCTTCGTCTGCCTGGGCAGCGTCGGCCATTTTCAGCACGACCTGGCGGTCATATCGCAGATCGACCGCGCTCAAGTTGGGATATTGCTGGCGCCACTCGGCCAGGTGCGCCTGGTAAGCGTGGTAGCGCTCGAGAAAGTCGCTGTTGCCGAAGTGCAGCAGGATGTCGGTTCCCTGCGCCGGAACCACCGCGCGCACATCGTCGAGGTCGCCCAGGTCTACTTCGCTGAGCTGCGACGAGACTTTCGCTCCGTCCGCATCGAGCGCCGCGACGAAGCTGCCGAACAATCGCATGCGGGCCGCCCGAGCCGCCGGGTCGCCGTTCGGGTCGAGCCCGGTCACCACCGGGAACGAGTAGTGCCGCGCGGCCAGGGTCGCCGGGCCCATCGGCAGCAGGACGCCCTCGGCGTCGACCAGCTGGATGCCGTGGCCGATGCGGGCAAAGGCGACAGGTACGCGCTCGACGATGGTGACGCGCAGCACGTTCGGGAGCAGGCGCATTACGGTGGCATGGCGCACCCATGGCTGGGCTTCGAGAGCCGCTTCGCGGGCCTTGAGCGGGACGAAAAAGACGTTGCGGCCGATGTCTGAGCCGAAGGCCCTGAGCAGCTCCGGACGGCTCAGCTCCGTAATGCCTGAAGCCTCAATCGAGCTGGAGGAGTCGATGCGGAAGTGCGGATCGTGCTGTAGGAAGGAGCGCACCTGCCAGGCGACAAGCGCCGCAGCTGCCAGAACGGCAAGCAGGACGAGCCCGAGCAGGATGCGGCCGGCGCGGGTACACAGCAAGACGCGCCAGCGGCCTCCCTTGCGCGGGGGCACGCGGCGCCGGGTCCGCAGGAATGCTTCCGCCTGTTCTGACGGATCACCGGCCGCGCCCACGACCCGCGGTTTGCGCCGCTGCGGAGACGCGGGCGCGATTGGGCGAAGGAACGCGTCATCGTCGTCCGGGGAGAGGTCGTCAGCCAGCGCGGTTGCCTGCCGGCTTGTCCATGCATTCAGTTTTGCCACGCCCGAGCCAGGTCGTGAGAGTCGCCACCATGACTATAGCCCGTCCCGATGGCCGCCCCGGGGGGCCGTTGGTTGAAATAGTTATGCCGAGGACCCACCGTGGTAACAGTCATCTCCGCCTCAAACCCGGACCACGGCCTGCACGGCGCCGAGCGCTTCAAGCACCAGCCCGGCGGCCTGCGACACATTGCCGGCGCCGAGCGTCAGGATGACATCGCCTTCCTCGGCCCGGGCAGCCAGCCGCTCCGCGGCCTGGGCGAAGCCCTCGGCGTAGCGCATGCCGGGGTGGGCAGCGATGGCTACAAGCGCGTGGGTGTCAATCCCCTCGATAGGCTGCTCGCTGGCCGGGTAAATGTCCAGCACCTCGACCGAGGAGGCGCCGTCGAAGGCGCGGGCGAACTCCTGCATCAGGTCGCGGGTGCGGGTGTAGCGGTGGGGCTGAAAAATCACATGAATCTGCCGGTACTGGCAGTCACGGGCAGCGCGGATGGTGGCTTCTATCTCGGTCGGGTGGTGCCCGTAGTCGTCGACCACGGTCACGCCCCGGATACATCCCTTGTTCTGGAAGCGGCGGTCGACCCCTCGGAACTGGCGCAGCCCGGTAATCATGGCATCGGGCGCAATCTCGAGCTGGTGGGCGATGGCGATGGCCGCTGTCGCGTTCAGCACATTGTGTCGCCCGGGAACGAGCAGGTCGAACGGGCCGAACACCGTGCCTTCGGCGATGATCTCGAAGCGGGAGCGCACCGGCATCGCGTCTGCCGGCTGCTGTGTTGCTTCCGGCGCAAGCGGCGCCGGCAGGGAGCGCACGATGTAGTCAGACTGCGGGCTGGTGCCGTAGGTAAACACGCGGCGGCGCACACGCGGCAGCAGCGCGCTCAGGCGGGCATCGTCGCAGCAGGCGATCACGGCGCCGTAGAAAGGCACCCGATCCATAAAGTCGACAAAGGCATCCTCGATATCGGCCATGTCGCGATAGCAGTCCATGTGCTCGCGGTCCAGATTGGTCACGACGGCGAGGATGGGGGACAGCTTGAGGAAGGAGCGGTCGCTTTCGTCGGCCTCCGCCACCAGGTACTGGCTTTTGCCCAGCCGGGCATTAGTGCCGAGGGTGTCGACCCGTCCGCCCACGACCAGAGTCGGGTCAAGGCCGCCGGCGCCGAGGACGCTCGCGATCATGGAGGTGGTGGTGGTTTTGCCGTGCATGCCCGCGATTGCGATGCCGTACTTCAGCCGCATCAGCTCGGCCAGCATCTCGGCGCGCGGAATCACAGGAATCTTGCGTCTGCGGGCCTCAGCGATCTCGGGGTTGCGGTCATCGATCGCGGAGCTGGCCACGACGACGCCGGAGCCGACGACGTTGGCGGCGGCATGACCCTCGAAGACGCTGGCGCCGAGCGTCCGCAGACGCTCGGTCACCGCGGTCTGCCGTAGGTCAGAGCCGGAGACGGCATAGCGCATGGTGAGCAGGATCTCAGCAATGCCGCTCATGCCGATGCCGCCAATGCCGATAAAGTGAACGCGTTGTGCCTTGGCAAACATTTGGGTAACTCCAAGCAGCTTATCTCACCTGCCGAGGGGTGAGGCAGCGAGGCGCCAGACGGGAGAAGAAAGGTTGCTTGGGGCTGGCTCTTTCTCAGCATGTAGATGGGCGAGGTGTGCGGCAAATGAACAGCGAAAATCAGGCGCAACTTCAACGGGCATGCTGTGTTCTAACAAACAAGTCCGTCGCACAAGCGCGACATCGGCGGCATCCGCACCTGAGGCGCACGTTAGGTCCTCTCCCGGATGAGGAGGAAATCGTGAAAAACATACTTCGTGTTCTTGGACTCTCTGCATGTCTCGCTGTTCCGCTGGCCATGACGGCTCCCGCCGCGGACGCCCAGATTGCAGTTGGCATCGGGATCGGCCCGGTCGTCGACTACCCGGCTTACGGCGGCTATGACGGTTATGCGCCAAGCTGCGAGTACGGCTACTACGGCTACGCTCCCTACTCCTGCGCCCCCTACGGCTACTATGGCGCGGACTGGTTCGCGAGCGGCCTGTTTATCGGCGCAGGCCCCTGGTATCGCGGATACGGCGGCTACGGCTGGGGACATGGGTTTGGACGCGTGGGCTACGGCTGGGGCGGCTGGGGCGGATACCGCGGCGGCTGGGGCTTCCACGGTGGATATGGCGGCTACGGAGGGTACCGCGGCGGTTATGGTGGCTACCATGGCGGCTACGGCGGTTATCACGGCGGCGGCTATGGAGGCGGCTATCACGGAGGGTACGGCGGGTACAACCACGGCGGCTACAACGGTGGTGGATACCACGGCAATGGCTTCTCCGGCGGCGGCTACCATGGTGGAGCGGTGGGCGGTGGCGGCTATCATGGCGGATCGATCGGCGGAGGCGGCTTCCATGGCGGGTCTGTAGGTGGTGGCGGCTTTCATGGAGGCGGCGGTGGTGGCGGGTTCCACGGCGGTGGTGGTGGCGGTGGGTTCCATAGCGGCGGGGGTGGGGGTGGCTTCCACGGTGGGGGCGGCGGACACGGTGGTGGCGGTGGGCACCGTTAGAGAAATTAGTTTTCCGAGTAAAGAGGCTGCGCGAACCTGTGCAGCCTCTTTTTGCGTCTACACGCCGGCGAGCATCCGCACCATGGAAGCGATCGTCTGACCGGCATCCGCCCGGGCGTGGGTGCGCGCGCGCTCACCCATTTCACGAAGAGCCGCCTGGTCCCCGAGCATTGCCATGAGCTGCGCCAGCAGCCGCTCCGAGGTTAGCTCAGCTTCGACCAGCACCGCGGCAGCTCCATCCGCCGCCAGCACCTCGGCATTGCGGCGCTGGTGGTCGTCGGCCGCGAGCGGAAACGGCACCAGCAGCGACGGCTTACCGGCAGCACACAACTCCGCAACGGTGCTGGCGCCGGACCGGGCGAGCACCAGGTCCGCAGCGCCGAAGCGCGCGGGCATGTCGTCGAGAAACGCCGTGACGGTCCACCGCGCCGGGTCGGCGCCGCTGGCGAGAAAGGCAGCCTGCGCGTCTTCGAACATCCGCGCGCCGGACTGGTGCAGCACCGTCAATCCCGGTACCGCCTCGAGCAGCGCGGGTAGAACCTGCGGCACCATGCGATTGAGCACGCGCGCGCCCTGGCTCCCGCCGAAAACGAGCAGGTGCGGCGCGGCGCCTGCTGCCCGGGGCGCCAGATGGAAGAACGCCTCGCGAACCGGGATGCCGGTGACCTGGGCGTTACGAAAAAACCTTGCCGCCGGAGCGAAGTTGACCGCGGCTGCGGAAACGCGCCCACCCACCAGGCGGTTCGCAAGCCCCGGGGCCGCGTTGGGCTCGAATGCCAGCGTGGGAATGCCCGCGAGGATTGCCGCGGCCATGGCGGGACCGGAAGCGTAGCCGCCCACGCCGACGACGACATCCGGGCGAAAGCTGTGCAGCAGCGCCCGGGCACGCAGTACCGCGCGCGGCAGGTCGAGCAGCGTACGCGCCCGGGTCAACAGGCTTACATTCTTTAGCTGGCCTACTCTGATCAGCTCCAGACGGTAGCCGGCCTGCGGGACCAGCCGCGCTTCCAGCCCGCGCGGGGTGCCCAGGAACAGCAGCTCTGCCCCGCCCGGCCCTTCGCGCAGCGCGTCAGCAATCGCAAGTGCCGGAATGATGTGACCGCCGGTGCCGCCGCCCGCGATCAGGACCTTCAGCGTCACTCGATCTCCCGCGTGATATTGAGCAGCACGCCTACCGAAATCAGCGTGATAAACAGCGATGTGCCTCCGTATGAGATGAACGGCAGGGTGATGCCCTTGGTAGGCACCAGGGCAACCACCACGCTGATATTGAAAAAAGCCTGGATCAGGATGGTGGTGGTGATGCCGAAGGCGAGCAGCCTGGCGAATGGGTCGGTCGAGAGGATAGCGGCCCGGATGCCCCGATATCCGAAAACGATGAACAACGAGAGGATCAGGATGGCGCCGATCAGGCCCAGTTCCTCCGCGATGTTGGCGAAGATGTAGTCGGTATGCGGCTCCGGCAGGTAGAACAGCTTTTGCCGCCCCTCCATGTATCCCACGCCGTGGAACCCGCCGGTACCGACCGCGATGAGCGACTGGATGATGTGGAAGCCCTTGCCGAGCGGGTCCGCGTCCGGGTTCAGGAAGGCCAGGATACGCTCCCGACGGAATTTGACCCGGAACAGCAGGAAGTAGAGCGGTACGACAGATGCGAGCGCCGCATACCAGAGAAACTTGAAGTTCATGCCGGCGAGATACAGCAGCAGTGCCGTGACAGCCGCGCAGACCATGGCGGTGCCGAGGTCAGGCTCCTTGACGATAAGCAGGATAAACAACAGGCTCGGAATGGCCGCGGGCAGCAGAGTTTCGCGCCAGTCTTCCATGCGGCTCATGCGATCCTGCAGCCACCAGGCCAGGAAGAGCACCAGCGCAGGCTTGGCCAGCTCGGACGGCTGGAACGTCATAGGTCCCAGCTTGATCCACCGGTGCGCTCCATGGGAGTCATGCCCGAAGAACGCTGCGACCAGCAGAATGATGGTGATGGCGACAGCGGGAAATACGACCGCAGGGCTATTGAGCTTGCGGTAGTCCAGGTGCATCAGCACCCACATGCCCAGCAGCCCCAGCGCCGCCCAGATCGCCTGCCGCGCCACAAAGTCGTAGGGTGAGCCGTAGCGCGCGCTCGCCATTACCGCCGACGCGCTGAAAATCATGAGCAGGCCGGCGACGACCAGCAGCAGCGTGATGCAAAAGATCCACTTGTCGACGCCGACCCGCTTCGCCATCGCCTACGCGCTTTGCCAGGCGCCCTGCTGCTCGCGCGCATGCACCATCTGTTTAAACTGCTCGCCTCGGTCCTCATAGCTGCGAAACTGGTCGAAGGACGAGCAGGCCGGCGCCAGCAGGACCGTTTCCCCGGCCACCGCCGCTGCCGAGGCCTGCTCAATCGCGGCTTCGAGCGTCCGGGCGCGCCGCACCGACACAGACCCTGCCAGGTGCATCTCGATCTTCTCCGCCGCCGCACCGATGGTGTACACCGCGCGTACCCGCTCAGCCAGCAGCGGCCGCAGCACCCGGTAGTCCGAATCCTTGTCCTTGCCGCCGAGAATGAGGTGGACGCCTCCGTCGAAGGAGGCAATGGCTTTCGATGCCGCGTCGACGTTGGTTGCTTTCGAGTCGTTGTAGTAGTCGACGCCGCGTACCTGCGCGACGAACTCCAGCCGGTGCTCGACCGCCTGGAAACCCGTGACCGAGGCTTCAATCACCTCAGCCGGCACCCCGGCCAGCCGCGAGGCGACCACGGCAGCCAGCACGTTCTCGAGATTGTGCACACCCCTGAGCGGGATCGCGCTAACCGGCAGCACCGGTTCGGCCGCCGACTGCTCTGAAGACCGGAACATCACCACCCCGTTCAGAACAAAAGCGCCCTGCCGCACCACCCGCGTCCGGCTGAACCAGAACACCTGCGAATGCGCTCGCGCGGCTGCCCGTGACGCTACCTCGTCGTCCGCGTTCAGGACTAGGTAGTCCCCGGCGGACTGGTTCGCGAAAATCCGCTCCTTCGCGTCCCGATATCTCTCGAACGAGCCGTGCCGGTCGAGGTGGTCGGGCGTGATGTTGAGCAGGACGGCAATTTCAGGCCGGAACGTGTCGATGCTTTCCAGCTGAAACGACGAGATTTCCAGCACATTCCAGCCGTCATCGCGCGACTCGTCTGTCAGCGCCACGACCGGCACCCCGATGTTGCCGCCGACAAACGTGGGCACGCCGGAAGCCTTGAGGATCGCCCCGCACAGTGTTGTCGTCGTCGTCTTGCCGTTCGAGCCGGTGATCGCGAGCGTTTTACCTTTGAGGAAGCGCGAGGCCAGCTCCACCTCACCGATGATGGCCTGCCCGAACGCGCGCACCTGCCGAATCTCCGGTGTGTCGAGTGGGACGCCGGGGCTTAGGACAAGCAGGTCCTGTCGCCGGAAGGTGAGCAGCCCGTGGCCGCCTGCCTCGACCGCGATTCCTTCTTCAAGCAGCATCGGGATTTCGTGCTCCAGCGCCTGCGCGCTGCGGACGTCGGAGACGGTAACCTGTGCGCCGTGCCGGCGTAGAAATAGCGCCGCTGCCAGCCCCGACCGGCCAAGGCCTACCACCAGCACGCGTTTGCCCTTAAGTTCCATACACCGCTTTCCGCTCCTGCGACTTGCCCTGTCGGGAGAAGCACAAAGGAAAATCCCGCCTTCCGTTGTTACTGCGCCTTCTGACTTTCTCCCTGCTTGCGCTGCAGGTCCTCATACTTCTGCTGGAGCATTGCAAAGTCTATTTTCAGGCTCAGGTGATCCTCTAAGGCTTTAATAGCTGCGAGCAAGCGAGTCTCCATCTCAGGAAGAGCTTTCTTGATCGTCTGCACTGCTTCATCGATACGCTTTAGATCCGGGGAAACAATGTCCTGAATGACTTGCCTTGTGTCTGCGACGACGCCCACACCCTCACCTCGCTTCGATTCTCCCATGACAGAGCCTGGGAGAGGAAGAACACAAACGCCTGCGCAGTAGGTCCGCCCGCGACGCAGGCGGACTATCGCAGCTTCAACGTTGTCAACGCGAACAGCGCAAATACCAGCGCCCCGATCCAGAACCGCGCAATGACCTTCGACTCCGACCAGCCCTGCAGTTCAAAGTGATGGTGCAGGGGCGCCATCTTGAAGATTCGCTTTTTCCGCAGTTTGTATGAACCCACCTGCAGGATGACCGACACCGCCTCAAGCACGAAAATGCCGCCGATGAACGGCAGTAGCAGCTCCTGCTTGATGGCGACCGCGACGGTGCCGATGGCGCCGCCGAGCGCAAGCGAACCCACATCGCCCATGAACACCTCGGCCGGGTGCGCGTTGTACCAGAGAAACCCGATGCTGGCCCCGACCATGGCCCCGCAGAAAATGGTCAGCTCGCTTACCAGCGGCATGCGCTGCAGTTCGAGATAGTCCGCGAACACGACGTGGCCGCTGACATAGGTAAGCACGGTAAGCGCCGCGGCGGAGATGATGGTGCAGCCGATCGCCAGGCCGTCGAGGCCGTCGGTCAGGTTGACCGCATTGCTGGAGCCGACAACGACCACCACGACGAACAGGATGAACGGCAGAAACGCCAGCAGGTGCAGGTGCGGCAACCCGGCAAGCGCAGGAATACTGAGCGCCGGGTGGAAGCGCTTGAGGAACGGCACCACGAGCTGCGTCGAGTAACTGCCCTGCGTCTGCATCGAGACGAGTGCGATGGCGACGCCGCTGCTGACGAGGATCTGGTAGCCCATCTTGGCGCGGGAGGTGAGCCCGAGATTGCGACGGTGAACGACCTTGATGTAGTCGTCCGCAAAGCCGATTGCGCCGAACCCCAGGGTCGACAGCATGACGAGCCAGATGAAGGGGTTCGACAGGTCGGCCCAGAGCAGGGTCGGCAGCAGGATGGCGATACAGATGAGCACACCGCCCATGGTGGGGGTGCCGGCTTTCTTCTGGTGCGCCTGCGGGCCGTCCTCGCGGATGTACTGGCCGATCTGAAACTCGCGCAGCTTCTCAATCACGAACGGGCCGATGAACAGGGCGATCAGCAGCGCTGTGAGCGAGGCGAAGGCGGTCCGGAACGTCAGATAGCGAAAGATGCGAAAGGGCGAAAAGTAAGGGAAAAGTTTCTGATAAAGCAGCCAGTAAAGCAACGGGTTCTCCAGGCAGGATGCGACTCTAATCTTACAGGCGCAGCCCCGGCTCGCAGGCGGGGAAATGCGCCGCGCATCACCTTGGTGCTGTAAGTGTCAATCCCCGCCAAGCGCGGCGAGCGAGCGCTCCAGCCGCACTCCGCGCGACCCCTTCAGCAACACCGCGTCGCCTGCGCGCAGCTCGCGCGCGAGCCATGCGCCGGCCTCATCAGCGTTTTCAAGGAAAAGCGCCGGCGTCCCTGTCTTGGCGGCCGCCTCAGCCAGCGCCAGCGCCGCGCCCTGCACCCCGATCACCCAGTCAATGCCGGCCTGCGCCGCCTGTTCGCCGCACCGCGCATGCAGCTCGCCCGACTCCGCCCCAAGCTCCAGCATTTCGCCCGCGACCAGGATTCGCCGCTGCGCCGGTAGCTGCGCCAGCGTCTCGATCATCGCCGAAAGCGCGGCGGGATTCGAATTGTAACAATCGTTGATCACTTGAGCGCCGCGCACCTGCAGCCGCTCCCCGCGCTTGTCACCCGGCTGCAGCAAGGCAAGCGCCGCCGCGCCTTCCGCGAGTGAAACGCCCGCCTCCAGCCCGACTGCCAGCGCCAGCAGCGCGTTGTTGGCATTGTGCGCGCCGAGAAACTGCAGACGCACCTGCGCCTGATTTCCGTCGGCGCGCACCTCCATCGAGAGCCCTTCGACCCCGCGCTCTTCGACAGAAACCGCGCGAACCCGGGCCTTCTCCGAGCGCCCGGCCAGCACTGTTCGTCCCGCGAAGCTTGCGGCAAACGCCGCCACGCGCGGGTCGTCAGCGTTGAGGAAGGCGATGCCGGTGCCGGGCACAAGCGCGTCCACCAGCTCGCGTTTCGCCATGGCGATACCCTCAATGCCGCTCGCGAAGTTCTGCGCATGGGCCACGCCGACGTTCGTCACGACCGCCCAGTCGGGCGCGGCGAGCGAGGCCAGCAGCGCGATCTCCCCGGCGTTCGACATGCCCATTTCTATCACTGCGTATGCATGCCCGAGCTCGAGCCGCAGCAGTTGCAGCGGCACGCCGAAATGATTGTTCAGGTTGCCCGCGGACTTGAGCACGGTATGCTTTGCCCCGAGCACGCACGCGACCATCTCCTTCGTCGTCGTTTTGCCCGCGCTGCCGGTCAGCCCGATCAGCGTGCCGCCCCAGTGCCGCCGGACCGCCGCGCCCAGCCGCTGCAACGCCGCGAGCGGGTCGTCAACCGCGATGCAGGGCAAAGCGCGCAGATTTGCGTGCGTGGGGTTTTCAAGTTTTGAGCAAGCAACGACCACGCCGACGGCGTCACGTGCCACAGCTGCCCCGACAAACTGGTGCGCGTCATAGCGCTCCCCGGAAACCGCGAAAAACAGCTCGCTCGCAGTCACCGTGCGCGAGTCGATGGAGTACCCGCTTACCGGCACGTCTCCGTTTCGCGAACCCGACCCCGCCAACTCGCCGCCCATCCACTCCGCGCACTGCTGCAGCGTCAGCTTCATCGTGCATACCCCAGCGCGACCAGTGCCTCAGCCGCGACCGCCGCATCGTCGAACGGCAGCTGCTCCGCGCCGATCGTCTGCGTCTTTTCATGCCCTTTGCCCGCGATCAGCACGATGTCATGCGCCCGCGCTTCGGCAAGCAGGGCGCGGATCGCGAGCGCCCGGTCCGGCTCCACCAGGTAGCGCACGCCGCTTTCCTGCAAGCCCGGCAAAACATCGTTGAGGATCGCCTGCGGGTCTTCGCTGCGCGGGTTGTCGCTGGTCAGCATGCACAGATCGCTCGCCGCGCCCGCTGCCTTGCCCATGCGCGGGCGCTTTGCCTTGTCACGGTCGCCGCCGCAGCCGAACAGCGTCAGCACGCGGCCGTTCTCCGGCGCGGCAAACTCCCGCGCAACGGAAAGCAGATTGCGCAGGGCGTCCTCGGTATGCGCGTAGTCCACGACCACCGTAAACGGCTGCCCGTGGTTGACCGTCTGGAAGCGCCCCGGCACATGCTCAAGCATCTCCGCGCCTCGTGCAACATCACCCAGCGCAAGCCCACGCGCAAGCCCGGCGGCAGCAGCGGCCAGCATGTTCTGCACGTTGACTCGACCGGTCAGCCGAGACGCGATGGGCTGCGCGCCAAGCGGCGTCTGCAGGGTAAAGCGCATGCCTCTCGCGTTCACAGAAATGTCTTCCGCGCGAAACTCACCCACGCCCAGCCCGTACGAGAACAGCTCCGCGCCCGCCTCGCGCGCACGCAAGGCAAGCTCCAGCCCGTGGTCGTCCTCGACATTGATCACCGCGACCCTCGGCGGCGCGTCACCGGTCGCGGAACCGTCGAACAGCCCCCGCTTCGCGGCGAAATACTTTGCCATCGTTTCGTGGTAATCCAGGTGGTCCTGCGTCAGGTTCGTAAAGATCGCAACGTCAAACGGCAGCCCATGCACCCGCCCCTGCTCTAGTGCGTGCGAGCTCACCTCCATTACCGCTTCGGTCGCGCCCAGCGCTACGCCCTCCGCGAACAGCTGCAGCAGGTCCCGGCTCTCAGGCGTCGTATGCGGCGAGGGTCGAACATCGCTCGCGACGTGGTACTCGATCGTGCCCGCCAGCACCGTGGTCCGGCCCCCGACGCGCAGCATGGCATCGAGTAGAAACGCGGTCGTCGTCTTACCGTTGGTGCCGGTCACCCCGGTCAGCGCAAGCTGTTCTTCCGGGTGGTTGTACAGGTTGGACGCGAGCCGTGCCAGCGCCCGCCGGCCATGCGGCACCAGGAGAAGCGGCACGCGCGGATGCCGCTCTACCAGGGCAGCAAACGCCTCCGCCGCATCCGTCACCACCGCGACCGCGCCGGCCTGGATCGCCGCATCCACAAACCGCGAGCCATCAGCCGAGCCACCGCGCATCGCCACAAACAACGAGCCTTTGCGCACCGCCCGCGAGTCGAACTCGACCGAGCGCACCTCGACACTTGCCGGGCCCGAACGGCTCAGCGAATCCACACCATTTGCAATCTGTTCTAGTCGCATAATTCTCTGTTTCGATCCTACTCAGGTCAGAGCAAGATGCTTTCAAGGCCGGGGATAAGGCGGAAGTGCCGGAGATTGCCAGTCACGACGGAAAAGCCAACGGCGAGTGCTGTGGCGCCAATCAGCAGGTCACTGAACGGAACAGTTACGCCCTGAGCCTGCTGCTCACCATCGATTCTGCCGGCCAGCATCGCCGCTTCAGCAGTGTAGGGATACACGACAAGAACACGGAGGAGCTCTTCGATGAAGGACCGACGCCGAAGCCGTATCTCCCGCATTGGTGCGCGATAGATACCGTGTACAAGCTCGGTGAGGCCGACCGATGAAAGCGCCGCCTCCTGATCGCCTGTCGCGCGCATCACCTGCTCAATCAGCTTCTCGACCGTATCGCCTCGGCGTTCCGCAGCGATAACAACGCTCGAGTCCAGAATCAAACCCACACTGTCAGTCCCATGGGGTGTTGAGGGGCTCACGGTGGCTGTTGATCACGGCTCCCAGGTCCGCGGCAAAGCCGCCGTCGAGCGTAGCAGGGGAACTATATTCTCTGGCCATGCGGAGTGACTCCGCAAGGCGCCGCGTTGGCCGCGCCGTAAGCGCGCGCAGCACGACAGCCGACGCGACTTCAGCCTCAATCACAACCTCCACGCCGGCTCTCACACGCTCTAACAGCGCGCTCAGGTCGCGGGCAGCCTCTGCTTCCGAGATGTGGATCGTCTCCATAGCTGTCATAGTACGCTCTCCGCTTCGCGCTGTTTCTCCTGCTTCGTGTACCAATCGGCGCAAAGCGCCGCGCAGCCCGTCCGGCCAGGACTACCGCGAAAACCGCACGACAATTGCCGTCCCCGCCGCGACTTTCGATCTCGGCGCGGGCGCCTGCGCGCGCGCCAGCCCGCTGCCGATCACCTGCAGTCCCAGCCCCGACGCCCCAGCCCGCTCGGTCGCCGCGCGCACCGTCGATCCGGTGAAGTCCGGCACGGCGACATCTCTGCCCGCGGCGACAGTTACGCTGCCCCTCATCACGGGCACGGGTGCGAACAGGTCCGGCGTCGTCCTGTCGTTTTTTTGAGCGCCTGGGGGAGCAGCCGTGTTTACCAACTCTGGCGTGGGAGGCCCCTGGCCGGCAGCGATTGTGCCCGCCGGCACGCCTGCGCCGGATGCTTCTTCCGCCGTCGTCGATGGCTCGCCCGCATCGGGCATCGCAGGCGGTTTGCGCAGCGGGTCGTCCGCGGGCAGGTCGTTGACGTCAGAGAACAACGCACCCAGGTCGTCCATTTGCGACTGATCCTGTTCATGCGCCGCAGGCGTCTGCACCTCGGCAATCTGTTTTGGCGTTTCCAGCGGCTGATCGTGCGCCACGCCCAGGTACTCGAGTATCTGCTGCGCGAGCTCGCGAAATACAGGCGCCGCGGCCGTAGTGCCATAGGTAGCTAAAACACCCCCCTGGCTCGGCGAGTCCATGATGACGACAATAGTTACCGCTGGATTGTTCACCGGCGCGAAGCCCACAAACGAGGCCACATGCTTGGTGTGCGAATAGGTATGCGTGGCCGGATCGATTTTCTGCGCGGTTCCGGTTTTGCCGCCCGCGCTATAGCCATTGAGGTGCGCAGACTTGCCGGTTCCATTCACCACCACGTTTTCCATTAAGGCACGCATCTGCGCCGCGGTCATCGTGCTGATCACGCGATGGGCGCCGGGCGGCAGCGGGTCCGCGAGCTCCGTCTCCGGGTGAAAGGCGCTTGGCTGCAGCCCCGTGCTGCCGGGCAACTTGTCCGTTTCCTCAAGGATGATATGCGGCGGGAGGTAGACGCCTCCGTTCACAATGGCGGAGATCATACTTATCATCTGGATGGGAGTCACGCCAATCTCATGCCCCATAGGCACGGAGCCGATCGTCGTCGGCTGCCAGCGCTGCGGCGGCTTCAGCAGGCCGCGTGTTTCGCCCGGCAGCTCAACGCCCGAGCGCTGTCCAAATGCAAACGCGCGGATGTAATCGTAGAAGCGATCCTTGCCCATGCGCTCAGCCAGCTTAATGGCTGCCACGTCACTGGAAACAGCGAGCGCCTGCTCGGTGGTGAGCACGCCGTTGTAGTGGTCGTCGTGCACAATGCGTCCAGCCACATCGATCTTGCCGCCCTCGCAGTCAATCTTCGACTGGGGCGTGGTTACTCCCGTATCGAGCGCGGCCGAGTAGGTGACGAGCTTAAACGCCGAGCCGGGCTCATAGACGTCGCTGACCGCGTGGTCGCGCAGCAGCGCGGGCGAGGTGTGCTTAATGTCATTGGGGTCAAAGGTTGGCCGTATCGCAAGGGCCAGAATCTGGCCTGTGTGCGGGTCTTCTACCACCACGGTGCCACTGAGCGGCTTCTCTCTTTCCATCGCATGGTCGAGCGCGCGCTCCGCCATGAACTGGATATTCGCGTCCAGCGTCAGCACCAAATTCTGCCCCGGCTCCGGGTCTCGCTCGCTTGAGGCCAGCACATGCCGCCGCGCATCGAGCGCGGTTAGCATGCGTCCCGGCTCGCCATGCAGCTGGCGGTCGTACTTCTGCTCCACCCCGCCCAAGCCGTTCTCATCCGTGCCGACATAGCCCAGCACCTGGGCGGCTATGTCGTTTTCCGGGTAGAACCGCTTAAACTCTTTCTGGAAATACACGCCCTTAAGGTGCAAAGCACGGATCGCTGCGATGACCCGAGGGTCCTGCTTACGGGCGATCCAGGTGAAGTAACGTGAGCTGTTGATCCGCCTCAGGATCTCGCCCGAGGTGGTGAATTTGTCCGCGGGGTCAGTGTGCAGCACGCCGGAGAGCGCATCGGCAATGGCTGCGCGACGCTCGTTCGGAATCTCGCCCGGGACGGCATAGATTGAATCGACCGAAACAGTCATCGCGAGTTCGTGCAGATCGCGGTCGTACAGAATGCCGCGCCGCGGCGCGACCTGAAAAGTACGCTGCTGCTGAAGGGTTGCGCGGGTCTCCCACTCGCCATGCCGGATAACCTGCAGCCAGAACAGCCGCCCCGCGATCAACGCCGACCAGAAAACGAAAATAGCAATGATCCAGAACACGCGCACCCGCCGCATGGGCGTCGCGATCTTCGAGTCGGTGCGCGGCGCCTGGGCGAAGGAGAACAGTTTCTTCATGGGAGGAAGCTCAAGGGATTGCGTCCGTCACGACAGGATCCAGAAACGAGATCGAAATTATTTCAGCTTCCTTCGTCAGCAAAATGCCAGGTCCGTCAATTGGAATCTGCACACCATCTGCAAGCCACGCCGCATCCTGAAGGAAGATGGAGGCTTGCTCAACATCATCTGAGTAATACCGGAGAAACCCTACTACAGTTCTCTGGTCGCCAAGCTCTACCAACAGGTATCTACTTTGTATGTCTTGAAGCGCGTCATTCCACACAGAAAGACGAGAAGTCTTTTCGGTCAGCTTGAACCAGCGAAGTAGCTTATAGAGCCAGTCACGGTTCAACACGGTGCCGTACACGAGCGAAAGAATGGCAACGCCAAGCACCAGGAAGGCTAGATATTCGGCATTGAATTCGAAAGTAAAACTTGTCGTGTCACCCGCTTTATGCGCGAGCCAGGTAGCCGGAAGCGTGTTGTGAAAAAATGGGCCGATGCAGAGATAAAGGATACTGCTGAAGAGCAAAGCCTCTACTACTTTTTCGAACTCAGTCTGCTTCGCTCGTACCGCAAGAAGTCGAACCAGAAGTGCACAGACAAAGCCTGGTATAAGCAACAACAAGATTCCGAGCGCTTCGGTTTTTTCAGGCACCCTTGCTCAACCCTTTGCCGGAGGCCGTGGAGGAACCTTGATGTTTTGGGGGCGCGATAGGTTTGCTGGTTTTGTCGACCTGAACGGGACTACTCCCGATTTGGAAATGGTATTTCCAGCCTTCGAATCCATAGTGCCCTTGCGGTCTGACATAGCATCTCCTTGGCTTGACTGAGTAGCAATAGCATACCGCTGAGATCGTGACCCTCTCTACCTACCCAACCGAAACGGCCGCGCCTCAGCCAGCGTCGGGGAGCCTGGTTCGCCGACATTGTCCGGCCGCACTACCTGGCCCGGCGCAGGCTGCTCGAGGCCCATGCCGCGTGCCAGCCGATCGATCCTGGTCGGATCGCTCAGCTGCGCTTCGCTCAGGCGCAGCTCGCGATTCTGCTCCTGCAGCTGCGAAACCTGCTGCTTTTCGGACTCGACATGGTAGCCCGACTGGATCGAAAGATAGTGCTGCCAGCCGTAAAACATCACCAGCGCAAACAGCATAACCATGGCGCCCGCGAACGACCGCATTTCGCGCCGGCGTACCGGGCACTGTGCCTTGACCAAGCGTGAGTTGTCCATGCGGCGTGTGAAGAAGACCTCAGGCGTCGGACCGCGACGGGCTCGCTGTTCCGCGACCCAGCGTGACTCGTGCCTGCTGCCGCGGGTAGCCGCGCTGCTTGCGTCCCGTGCTATTCCAAACATCTCCGACAACGCCTGCGTCGCCATACTCCACCCTCGTGTCTGCTGCCTGATTCCTTAAACTGATTCCTGCTTCCTTCCAACGACCGGGCCAGGCCGCTGTGTATGGAAGGTTGGTGGTGCGTGGTTGGTCCTACGTGGGTTTGTCTTTCGCCTTGTGTTCGGCAGGACAACCTGGCCCGATCTTTTCTGCTACCGCCGACTCTTTCCCGGCGCCGTTCCAATCTTTTCCGCCGCACGGAGCTTGGCGCTGCGGCTGCGCGGATTGCGCTCCACTTCATCCTCACCGGCCGTTACCGGCTTCTTGGTCAACACGTCATACACCCCGGCGTCTCTCGCTTCGCGAAAAGCATCTTTCGCCAGCCGGTCTTCAAGTGAGTGGAAGGAGATCACGACCAGCCGACCCTTCGGCTTCAACAGTGCGGGCGCGCTTCCGAGCAGCGCCTTGATCTCGTCCAGCTCGGCATTTACGTGGATTCGGAGGGCTTGAAACGTCCTGGTCGCCGGATGAATCCTGTCGCCTTTCATTGTTGGGGCCGCGACCTTTACTACTTGGGCCAACTGCGCCGTCGTATGTATTGGCCGGGCCCTCACAATGGCTCTGGCGATTCTCCGCGACCTCCTTTCCTCTCCGAATTCGTAAATCAGGTTGGCGAGATCGTTTTCGTCCGCCTGATTTACCACTTGTTCGGCAGTCAGCGCCCCGTGCGGGTTCATCCGCATGTCCAGGGGGCCGTCCGCCTGAAAACTGAATCCGCGATGCGCCTGGTCAAGGTGCATGGAACTGGTCCCGAAATCCGCCAGTATCCCGTCCACCGTGCCGGATTCAATAAACTCCGCTATCCGGCTGAACTCGGCATGGTGCAGCGTGCAGGTCGGCATCGCTTCACCCAGCTCCTCACCCAGCGCCGCCAGCCGCGTCCTTGCCAGTTCAAGCGCTTCCGGGTCCCGGTCGAAACCGACCAGGCGCCCGTCCCCGCCCAGCACCCGCGCTATCGCGCCGGCATGGCCGGCATAGCCCAGGGTGCAGTCCACGTACGTGCCGCCCCGGCGCACCGCTAAATACTCAATCACTTCGTTTGAAAGAACTGGCACATGCCGCTCACCCTGCGTCTGCATCTGCCCGGCCCCTCAGAGCCTGTGTTTACCGACCTTTTAACGGTCCTCACCGATCTCTACCAATCTTCAACAAGCTGCCTGTTGCACTTGCCTGTTGCACTTGCCTGTTAGCCCCGCCTACAACCCAAACCCTGCCAGCGCCTGCTGATCTTCATCTGTCAGCGGATTCGCTTCCATGTTCTGCCGGAAGCTCTCGTGGTTTGCCACCTCGAGGTACGTCTGCACACCGAACACCACCACATCCCCTGCCAGCCTGGCCCGCTCCCGTAAAATCTGCGGCAGCAGCACCCTTCCCTGGTCGTCCATCTTTGCCGTCTGCCCGAAGTAGTTCAAACGGTCCAGCAGCTTCTTCTTTGCCGGGTTGAAGTTCGGAATACCGGCAAGCTTTTCTTCAAATTTTTCCCACTCCGGCAACGGGTGAATCTCGGCGACGTTGCCGTCCTTGCTCGTGATGTAGAACGCAATTCCCTGCTCGTTCGGGTATTTCTCTTCCATCAGGCGCTTGAAGTCCGCCGGCAGTTTGAGCCGGCCCTTCTCATCGACACGCGCTGGATGGTTTCCGCGAAACACTTTGGAGCCTCAGGACTGCTTGATCTGGTGAAACAGCAACGGGACGATTGTGCGCTTCGTTTTAGAAGGAATGCAACATCTTTCCTCCACTTTTCTCCACTTCCGACCACAGAGTACCGAAGCGGGAAGCGCCCCGCTACCTTAATTGACGGATACGTTACTTAAATCCCGTTACCGATTGTGAATATCGGCAGCATGTCTGTGCAAAACGAGTGAGGAAGAGCAATGGTGAAAGAAGGAGGCCATTTGCAGCTTGGCCTTATAGTTTCAGGAGGAGCGGGCGGCACGCTCGCGCAGGCGCTTCTGCAGGTAGGCCGCGAGATACCAGACGACGGCAACGTTGATGAGCGCGAAGATGGCTTTGGGCCAGTTGGGCTTACGGAGGATTTCAAACAGCTCCCACGGCAGGAACGAAGCGGTGACGAGCAGCGTGAGGTACTCGGCCCAGGATTTGCCGAGGACCAGCCCGAGACCCTCAAGGATGTCGAGTAAGGCAAGACAGAAGATGCCGATAGAGATCTGCTTGAGCCGGTGCGGGCTGATAAGGGAGATTTTATCGAGCAGGAAATTGATGAGGCGGTTTTCCGGGTCGAAGCGCAGGTCGGTGACCCACTGCGTGACGACGGCGACGAGGTCCTTGTGGAGCAGCCGCAGCGCTCCAAACCCGAGCGCAATGAAAAAGGCGGCTTTGAGCAGCTTGCCTGCGCCGATCAGGATGAGCCAGCGGTTGCTGCCGTCCATGGGTGAGTGCGGGCGGCGATGTTGAAGAGAGTTCATGCGCGGTATGTGAGCGGCCGGCGAGCAGGCCCGTTCAGTTCAAGCATAGCCGTGTGATGCGGAAAGCGGCGAATCGCCTGTCCACGGCAGAACTGCCAGGGAGGTTGGCCTGCGACCGGCAGCGTACCTATATTGAAGGACAGGTGAATCCATTGGGGAGCCGGCAGCGTTTCCCATGCGAGCTAGTCCGGTTGCGGATGTGCCCGGGCGGCAAAGCAGTACCGGGCGAAACAGCCGGGCAGAAATGAAACGGGCAGTCAAAAACTTACGACGTACGGCGCCGGTGCAGGGCCGATATGAAAGGGCCGAACATGATAAAGACAAACACAATTCTTGCAGCAACACTTACTCTTGCCATGGGATTTTCCGCAGTTGCCGTACAAGCAGAAAAGGATCCAATGGTAGGTGGGGCGGCCATGTACCCGACGAAGAACATCGTCGAGAACGCGGTCAACTCGAAGGACCACACGACGCTGGTCTCTGCCGTGAAGGCCGCGGGCCTGGTGGATACGCTTGAGGGTCCGGGTCCATTCACCGTCTTCGCGCCGACCAACGAAGCGTTCGACAAGCTGCCGAGCGGCACGGTGGACACGCTGCTGAAGCCCGAGAACAAGGACCAGCTCACCAAAATCCTGACCTACCACGTGGTGCCGGGCAAGCTGACCTCAAAGGACATCGCGAAGATGATCAAGAAGGGCGACGGCAAGGCCGAGCTGAAGACCGTGCAGGGCGAGACGCTGACCGCGACTATGCAGGACGGCAAGCTGGTGCTGACCGACCAGAAGGGCGGCACCTCGACCGTCACGATCCCGAACGTTATCCAGTCGAACGGCGTTATCCATGTCGTTGACTCGGTTTTGATGCCTAACTAGTGTGCTATTCTGCCGTGCTGTTTGCGGCAGGCGGAGCGGACGCCTCAACCAGGGCGTCCGTTTTTGTTTGGGTAGAAGCACAGAGAGAGGCGCGGAAGAGCTGGCCTGCATCCCATCGCGCATGAAGCATTCGCTCAAGTTCCGGCAGTGGGTTCCATACGAGGTGGGCGATGTCTTCGACTTTTTTGCCAACCCGGACAATCTGCCGCCCCTGATGCCGAGATGGCAGGCGGCGCGCATTGACTCGGCACAACTCGTGCCCCCTGCCGAGGCGCCAGCTGGAAGGAGCCCTGGTGCGGAGAACAAGGCCGCCGGCGTGGGCTCACGGATGCTGATTAGCTTTCGCGCTTTTCCGCTGGCGCCGTTCCGTATGAAGTGGGACGCGCGCATCGCGGAGTTCGCCTGGGACGACCACTTCTGCGATGAACAGCTGAGCGGACCGTTCGGGTACTGGCGGCACTGCCACCACGTGCGGGGAGAGACGCGCGCGCAGGTGCGCGGGACATCTGTCACCGACCATGTGACGTATGCATTTCCGCTTGGATTGCTGGGAGAGGCGGCGAACCTGCTGGGTGGGGAGCTGCAGGTGAAGTCGTTATTTCACTACCGGCAGCGGCAGTTGATGAAGCTGTTGCCGAAGGTTCTCGCTCGCAGGTAAAACTGGAGATCAACCGGCGGCAACGACTTTAGGCCGGCGGCGCGGGAGGGTTTTGAGCAGCGGCTCGAGGCGGGTGAGTGCTGCTTCCGCAGTGATGCCGTAGCGGGCGCGGAGCTCGTCGACTTTTCCATGCTCGATGAATTGGTCGGGCCAGCCGATGCGGATCACGGGTGTAACCATTCCCGCGAGCTCGAGCTCTTCAAGCACGGCGCTGCCGAAGCCGCCGGAGAGCACGTGATCTTCAAATGTAACGATTGCTGCGGCATTTGCGGCGTAGCGCAGGAGCGTGTCGCGGTCGAGCGGCTTGACGAAGCGCGGGTTGATGACCGCAGCTGAGTAGTCCCGGTCGGCGAGGCGCTCGGCGAGCTGCTGGGCGATGGGCAGCAGGGCGCCCAGGCCGAAGATAGCGACCTCGTCTCCTTCGCGCATGACTCTGGCCTTGCCGATAGGGATGGCCTGCGGCTGAGGCTTGAGGGCTACGCCGGGGCCGATGCCGCGCGGGTAGCGGATAGCGCTGGGACCCGGGTGGAGCTCCGCCGTTTTGAGCATATCGGCCAGCTCGTCTTCACTGGCCGGGACCATGTGGATGATGTTGGGAATAGACCGGAGATAGCTGATGTCGAAGAGACCGTGATGCGTGGCGCCGTCATCTCCGCTGAGCGATCCCCGGTCCATGCAGAAGACAACGGGCAGGTTCTGCAAGCAGACATCGTGCACGATGGGGTCAAAAGCGCGCTGAAGAAAAGTGGAGTAGATCGCGCAGAAAGGTTTGAAGCCGCGCGTGGCCATGCCCGCCGCGAAGATGACCGCGTGCTCCTCCGCGATGCCCACGTCGAAGTAGCGCGAAGGGTGGTGGGGACGATATAGATCAAGCGCTGTGCCATTCGGCATGGCTGCCGTGATCGCGACTATTTTCTCATTCGTATCGGCGAGCTTGACGAGTGTGTTGGCGAAAACTTCCGAGTAGGTCTGCTGGCCGGCGGAGTGGGTGTGGCCGGTTTCCGGGTCGTACGGACCAAGACCGTGGAACTTCTTCTGGCCGTCAAGCGCGGGCTGGAACCCGCGGCCTTTCTGGGTGATTACATGCAGCAGAACGGGCCGGTCCTGCTGCTTGAGGAACTCGAATGTCTCAATGAGCAGGCCGATGTTGTGGCCGTCGAGCGGGCCGTAGTAAACCAGGCCGAACTCCTCGAAGAAGCTCGAAGGGAACATCATGCCTTTGGCGGCTTCCTCTGCGCGGCGTACAGCTTTTTTCGCGGTTTTGCCGCCGATACGCTCGACTAAACGTGTAGCGCCTTCGTGCAGCTGGGTGACATGGTGGTTGGTCACGACTTTGTGCAGGTATTTCGCGATAGCGCCGACATTGCGATCGATGGACCACTCGTTATCGTTCAGCACGACAATAAGGCGCTTTGTCTGATCGGCGATATTGTTCAGCGCTTCAAACGAAATACCGTTCGTAAACGCCGCGTCGCCGGCCAGGGCGACCACATGCTCAGTACCGCCGGCGAGGTCGCGCGCGACGGCCATGCCCAGCGCAGCCGAGAGCGCGGTACCGGCGTGGCCTGCGCCGTAGCTGTCGTGCTCGCTTTCTGTCCTAAGCATGAAGCCGTTAAGGCCGCCGCCCTGGCGGATGGTGTCGAACCGCTGCTCACGCCCGGTAAGCAGCTTGTGGATGTAGGCCTGATGGCTGACGTCGAAGACGAACTTGTCCTGAGGCGTGGAAAAAACGTAGTGCATGGCAAGCGTGAGCTCGACGACGCCGAGGTTCGGCCCAAGATGGCCGCCGTTCTTCGAGAGGGCGAGGATGAGACGCTCGCGGATCTCCTGCGCCAGTGCTTCAAGCTCCGGCACGGAGAGCTTCTTGATATCGGCCGGCGATTGAATGGTGCCAAGTCGTGTGCCCATGCTGCTCCTGGCGATTCTTGCATCAGCAGGACCGCCGATAAAACAGGGCGGTCCTGCTGCTGTCTATGACAGTGGAGTATACCAGCCTGATTTCCCTGGTAGACCGCCTGCGCGGCTTGCGGCCACTTCGTGGCGGGTACTCATTTGATGTAAGGAGGCGAGCTTTTGTGATCCTCCGTTGCTCGAAGGGTGAATCATAGGGCGGAGATTGTTTCGACGGCTGGAGTTTCGGTGCGGAAGGCGCCCTCCCACTTTGCGATAACGACCGCGGCAAGGCAATTGCCGGTCACGTTGATGACGGTGCGGCCCATGTCCATGAGCGCGTCGACACCGAGAATGAGAAAGATGGGGCCTTCCGGCAGGTGAAAGGCGCCGGCTGTGGCGAGCAGCACCACGAGCACGGCGCGGGGAACCCCGGCAACCCCCTTGCTGGTAAGCATCAGCACGAGGAGCATACCGAGCTGCGCGCGCCAGGTGAGGTGCTGGCCAGCGGCCTGCGCAACGAAGATAGAGGCGATTGCGAGATACAGAGCAGAGCCGGCGAGATTAAAACTGTAGCCCGCGGGGATAACGAAACCGGTGATGCGGCGCGGGACGCCGAAGGCTTCCATTGCTTCCATGGCGCGGGGTAGCGCGGCCTCGCTGGTGCTGGTGGCAAAGGCGATGGTGGCAGGCTCTGCGATGGCTTTCAGAAACCCGCGAACAGGGACTTTCGCGATCAGCGCAACCGGCAGCATGGCAAGCAGCACAAACGCGACAAGCGCAAGATAAAGCGTGAGCAGCAGGCTGCCGAGATTGGCCATGACGCCGAAGCCCGCGGTTGCGATTGTGTAGGCGAGCGCCGCGCCGACGCCGATGGGCGCGAAGTACATGACCAGGTTGGTAAAGGCAAACATGGTCTCAGTCAGCGACTCGACGAGCCGAAGCATGGGCGCGCGGCGCACTTCAGGAACGCGGCGAAGCGCGAGGCCGAAGATAAGGGCGAAGACGGCGACTTCAAGGATCTGGCCGTCAGCGACAGCTTTGGCGATGTTGTCAGGAAAGACGCGGAGGAGGAACTGCTGCCAGGTGCCGAGGCTGGCTGAAGCCGCGGCAACGGTAGCGGATGCGTGAACGCCTGTGCCGGCGTGCGAGAGGTTAATGGCGAGGAGGCCGATGGCGAGGGCAATGGTAGTCAGGGCTTCGAAGTAGACGAGAGAGCGCCACCCCAGGCGTCCTACATTGGTCTTTTCGCCGTGGCCCGCGATACCGGTAACGAGGGTGCCGAAGATGAGCGGGGCGACGATGCACTTGATAAGCCGGAGAAAGATGTCGGAGAAGACGCGGGAAGCGATGGCGGCGTGCGGTAGGTCGAGGCCGTACTCGATGCCTGCGAGCATGCTCCAGAAGATCCAGGGGGTAAGGGAGCGGCGCTGGATGGTCCACAGCGCAAGCAGGCCGAGCGCCACGAGGCGAAAAGCGAGCGCCTCGGGTGTGTGCGGAATGGCAAGACCAAGCGCCCAAAAGAGGAGGGCTGCGGGGACGATCCACTTTTGATGTGTTCTTACGTTGCTGCCGCTCACGGCACAAGCATAGAAGGTCTGTGCACTAGGCGCTGCATACTTCTATTCGGTGAGCTCGCCGGAGATCTCATCGGTAGGCGAGTCAAACTCGGCGTCGAAGCCTTCGCGGATGTGGTGAAGGGCTTCGTCGCGGTCCATGCCGGCGCCCTGCTCGAAGGAGTTGGCGATATGGCCGGCGAGGTCGGCAAGCATCATGCCCCAGGCTGCGGGGTCGTCCCACACGCCGGCGCGGAGGCTGATGTGCTGCTCCTGGTTGGCGATCCAGACGCGCAGGAGCTCGAAAGATTTCCTGTCATTGCGGGCTTCACCGGGGATCTGGAGCTGGTTTGAGTCGGCCATGCTGGGTTAGCTTACGCGGCCGAGGACACGCGCTTGAGCACAGCGAGACGGTGATCGTGGTTGATGCGGATCTCGGTGTCGATTACGTCGAGTCGTTTTTCTATGCGGTCAATGCGGCCACCTAAATCCGAGCGCAGGTCAGAGAATCCGGCGCGCATTTCGGAGCGCAGATCATTAAGGGCAGCGCGGTTCGAGATAATCGTAGCGATGAACATCAAGACCAAAGTAAAAAACGGCACGCCGAGGGCGAAGTAAAACTGCATGTTGTTCATGACCGGTCTCCCTTCGCCGTGATTATAGCTTAGAGGTAAACGATGAGATTGGAGCTCGTTACTCGTCTTCTTCTCTCAGTTTCGCAAGGCCTGCGAAGTCTTCGAGGGTAGACGTATCGCCCTTGATTTCGCCGTGTTCTGCTAGCTCGCGGAGAAGGCGGCGCATGATTTTGCCGGAGCGGGTTTTCGGGAGCGCTTCGACGAAGCGCACATCGTCCGGGCGAGCGAGCGAGCCGATCTCTTTGGCAACCCAGGTGCGGAGCTCTTCGCGCAGCTCGGGGCTGGGCTGGCGGCCGGTTTCGAGTGTGACGAAAACGCTGATGGCCTGCCCTTTCATCTCGTGCGGCTTGCCGACAGCAGCGGCCTCGGAGACAGCCTTGTGCGCGACCAGCGCGGACTCGATTTCCATGGTGCCGAGCCGGTGGCCGCTGACATTGATAACGTCATCGACGCGGCCCATCAGCCAGTAGTAGCCGTCCTCGTCCTTGCGGGCGCCGTCGCCCGAAAAGTAGCAGCCGGGGATTTCAGACCAGTAGGTCTGGAGGTAGCGCTCGTGGTCGTTCCAGATGGTGCGGGCCATCGACGGCCAGGGTTTGCGGATGACGAGCAAGCCGCCCTGTCCGATGGGAACGGGCTCGCCGGTCTTTGTAACGATCTCGGGCACGATTCCGAAAAACGGGACCGTAGCAGAGCCGGGTTTGGTAGCGATAGCGCCGGGCAGCGGCGTGAGCATATGGGCGCCGGTTTCAGTCTGCCACCAGGTGTCGGCAATGGGGCAGCGTCCGCGGCCGATCTCGTTGTGATACCACATCCAGGCTTCGGGATTGATAGGTTCGCCGACGGTGCCGAGGACGCGGAGGCTTGCGAGCGAGGCGGCGCGCGGGAACTGCTCGCCCCACTTCATGAACGCGCGGATGGCGGTGGGCGCGGTGTAGAAAGCGGTGACACGGTGGCGATCGATCACCTGCCAGAAGCGTCCGGGGTCGGGCGTGTTCGGGGCGCCTTCATAGAGCAGGGTGGTGATGCCGTTCTGCAGCGCGCCGTAAAGCACGTAGGAGTGGCCGGTGATCCAGCCGACGTCGGCGGTACACCAGAAGATGTCGTCGGCATGCATATCAAACACGAGCTTCGTCGTGAGATAGGTCTGCACGGCATAGCCGCCGTTGGTGTGGACCAGCCCCTTGGGTTTACCGGTAGTGCCGGAGGTATAGAGGATGAAGAGCGGGTCTTCAGCGTTGAGCTCTTCTGCCGGGCACCTCGCCGGGGCGGCCGCCATGGCCTCGTGCCAGAATCGGTCGCGGCCGGCCTGCATGGGTACCGGCGACCCGGTGCGAGCGAGGACAATGACGGAGTGGACCCCGGGGCATTGCTTCAGGGCTTCATCAACGCAGCCCTTGAGCTTGATTTCGGCGCCGCGCCGGTACGTCCCGTCCTGGGTCAGGACGACGCGGCAGTCGGCGTCAAGGATGCGGTCGGCGAGCGCCTGCGGGGCGAAGCCGGCGAAGACGACGGAGTGGACAGCGCCGATGCGAGTGCAGGCCAGCATAGCGACCGCCACCTCCAGCGTCATGCCCATGTAGATGGCGACGCGGTCGCCTTTCTGCACGCCGAGCGCGCGCAGCATGGCAGCGCAGCGCTCGACCTCGGCAAGCAACTGCGTGAAGGTGAGCGAGCGGACTTCGCCGGGCTCGCCTTCCCAGATAAGCGCAATCTTCTCGCCGAGGCCTGCGGCAACGTGGCGATCGATGCAGTTGTCGCTCATATTGAGGGTGCCGTCGGCGAACCAGCGGGCCTCCGCGCCTTCTCCATCTAAGACCTGCGACGGCTGTCGGGACCAGTGGATCTCCCGCGCGATCTCGGCCCAGAACTGCTCCGGTGCCTCGACAGAGCGGCGGTAGAGTGCATCGTACTGCTCGCGGCTTTGGATGTGCGCTTTCTCAGCAAAGGCGGCGGGCGGCGGAAACACGCGGTTCTCGCGCAGGCTGGAGGTAATGTTAGGCGCGTTGGTCTCGCGGGTCGGTGCCATGTCTTCAGAAGGCCTTTCGGGTGCGACTACGGTCGGAAACTTCACAGTAAAAGGCTAATCGCTCAAGAAGCAAGCGAGTGGGCACAATCCGAGAACGCCGGGGGCGGTTCGATTGAGAAACTTTGGTTCGCCGGTAGATGGAAACCGGAAAACGTGACACACTTTGGAGCGCATCGCTATAGCTGCCCGGCTGGAGCAGACGGGCAAACGAGATGTTTGTACCAGGAAATTCAACAACGGTTCCCTCAAAGAGCCGTTCCACAGGAGCGACGATTTTGAAAACGAACCGCTGGGGTATTGCTGTTGCAGGCGTTGTTCTGCAGATTGTTCTCGGCTCGGTATATGCGTGGAGTGTCTTCAAAACGCCTCTCAACAAGGCATTTCATTGGACTAACCCGCAGATTACGTTGACGTTCACGATCACGATCTTCGTTCTCGGGTTCGCGGCATATTTCGGCGGGTTGTGGAACTCGCGCTCCGGGCCGCGCGTTGTCGCCATGACTGGAGCCTTTCTCTATGGCTTCGGCACCATACTGGCGAGTCTTTCAGCCGGTCGCCTATGGTGGCTGTATGCGTCCTACGGTCTGATCAGCGGCATCGGCCTGGGCTTCGCTTACATTATTCCAATCGCCGTGCTGGTGAAATGGTTCCCTGAGCGCCGCGGATTCATCACGGGTCTCGCGGTCGGCGGCTTTGGACTGGGCGCGCTGATTACGGCTCCAGTCGCGAATTACCTGATTCACAGTGTCGGCGTGCTGCCGACGTTCCTTCGTCTCGGGATCGGGTACGCGGTGCTCGGCATCGCGTCGGCATGGTTCATGCAGAACCCGCCGCAGGGCTGGACCCTGCCCGGATGGGAACCCTCAGCGACGACAATCGCGCAGCGATCTGCCCGGGACTACACACTGGGCGAAGCATTGAAAACCTGGCAGTGGTGGGTGCTCTGGTTCATGTTGTTCCTGAATACATCGGCGGGCATTTCGATCATTTCGCAGGAAGCGCCTATGTTCCAGGAGCTTGCGAAGGTGACCGCGGCAATTGCGGCGGGCATGGTGGGCATCGTGGCGATCGGTAATGCCCTGGGCCGTGTGTTCTGGGCCTGGGTATCCGATACGCTGACGCGCCGGTTCACGTTCGTCGTCATGTTTCTGCTGCAGGTTGCGCTGTTCTGGTTTCTGCCGAGCATCGGTGCCGCAGGCGTCCTGACGTTTGTCGCCTTCATCATCCTGATGTGCTACGGGGGCGGCTTTGGCATCATGCCTGCCTTTGCGGCGGACTACTTCGGATCAAAGAACGTCGGTCAGATCTACGGGCTGATGCTGACGGCATGGGGCGCTGCCAGCGCATTTGGACCACTGCTGATTGCGAACATGCGCCAGGCAACCGGGCACTACACTAGCGGACTGCACCTTTTGAGCGGTATCGTGCTGGTTTCAACAGCGCTGCCGCTGATTGTGCGGCCGCCCCTGCCGGCGAAGTAACTTCATACGAAGAAATGCCCGCGGCCGGTGCCGCGGGCTGTACGCGGTTCAGCAGTGCCTCAGAAGCCGGTGCGCTCATAGCGCTGCTGATGCCACTCCCAGGCGCTCGCCACAATGCCGTCCATGTCGGTGTACTCGGGGTGCCAGCCGAGTTCGCGGGCTATCTTATCGGAGCTGGCGATCAGCACGGCGGGGTCGCCGGGGCGGCGTGGCTCTTCGACAACCGGGACGGGATGACCGGTGACCCGGCGAACCGCCTCGATAATCTCCCGCACACTGAAACCTACGCCGTTGCCAAGGTTATAGATAAGGCGCCGCGGCTCGCCGGCCTCCATCAGGGCTGCCATTGCCAGTTGGTGAGCGCCGGCAAGATCGCTGACATGGATATAGTCCCGAACGGCAGTGCCGTCGGGCGTGGGATAGTCCTGCCCAAAGATTTTGATGGACTGGCGGCGGCCGAGAGCCACGTCGAGCACCAGCGGGATAAGGTGCGACTCGGGCTCATGCGCCTCGCCGCGACCCGGCGCTGCGCCGGCCACGTTGAAGTAGCGCAGGCTGGCGTAGGAAAAGCCGTGAACCTGGTAGAACCAGCGGAGCATCTGCTCGACCAGCAGCTTGGACTCCCCGTAGGCATTGGTGGGGCGTAGCGGCGCGTCCTCGCGGATAGGGGTGCTTTCAGGCTCGCCGTACAGCGCGGCGGTTGAGGAGAAGACCAGGCGCTTGACGCCGGTGGCCAGCATCGCCTCAAGCAGGGTAAGGGTGGTGGCGCTGTTATTGCGGAAGTAAATCTCAGGCTTCTGCATGCTTTCGCCGGCCTCAATCAGCGCGGCAAAGTGCATCACGCCGTCAAAAACTCCTGCCTTCAGCGTCTGCTCGACCAGTTCACGGTCTGCCAGGTCGCCGTGGACGAACGCGGCGCCTGCAGGCAGCATCGAGCGGTGCCCGTGGGCGAGATTGTCGAAAATGGTCACCGAATGCCCATCCTGCAGCAGTTTGTCTGCCACCGTACCGCCGATGTAGCCGGCCCCACCTGTCACGAGTATCTTCAAGTCTCTTCCCCTTCAAAGCCGGTTGCACAGGGCTGAGCAACCGAAAGTAGCGGCACTCTCGTCCAACGCAACGGACGTGATCGCTGGCAGTAGTGACAATCCTGATACGCTCTCACCTCTCCAAAGGTAACCGAAGGTGACGATTGCACGTGTCTTGACTATGCCGCTAACCGCTAGAATAGTGCAAAGCCTTCCTCCACCCCAGCCGTACTGTCGGGTAAGCAGTGGTATTCCCACAGCGGACTGGACTGGGAGGAGAGTAGGTGTGCAGGTGTCATCAGCCGGACGCGCAGCACTCGGAGTGCGCATGCAATGCAAAGAGTAGCCGGGACTAGCTCCCTGCCACTACAGGAGATCGATGGCAGGAGCGGCAGCAAGCCGCACCTGCCGGGATAGGATTTATGCCTCAAAGACCAGATGAAACCGGCGGAGACATGCACGAGCGGAGGGGGATACCGGCTGACCCGGCCCTTGCGCCTGTGCAGAGAGATGTGCTGAACCACTCGAACTTTGGCCTGCTGCCCTCGGAAAAAGGTCGGTCGACTTCCTTTTATGTCTCTGCCGGCGTCAATATTGCGATCGTCGCACTCATTCTGATTCTAACGGCCGACCAGGTGCATGAGGCGAAGGTTCGCCGGCAGGAGACGCTGGTGTATGTAGCGCCCCCACCCAAACCCTATGTGCCGCCTGTGCCCAAGATAAAGATGCCTCCGATTCCTCCATTGCCGAAGGAAGAGCCGAAGATCGTGCCGCCGAAGCCGGTGATTGAACCGCCCAAGGTGGAACCGATCAAGGTCGCGGCCAAGGCTCCGGCCATGCCCGCGCCAGCTCCGCGCCCGGTCGTGACACCTCCCAAGCCGGTACTTGGCGCGTTCAAGTCTCCGCAGGCGCCCGCAGCTGTGGCGCCCAGGGTAGCGGCTGCGCAGGCCGCTGGTTTCGGGGCGCCGACCGGTGTCCACGCGACCGACGCCAACAAGCCTTCGCAGCTGGCGACAGTGGGTGCATTCGGCGCTGCCGCTAATACGAACCAAGGCGCCGCAGCCCACCAGGGTGCGGTTGCTTCAACCGGGTTCGGCTCCGGCGCTGCGAGCGGCTCGCCAAACGGCAGTGCCCACGGGGTAGTCGCCTCGACAGGGTTCGGCGCGGGCTCACACCCGGCCGGGATGCCGGGCGGCCGCGGCACGGTCGCGTCCACCGGGTTCGGCGCTGGTTCATCCCCCGGCGGAACGCCCGGTGGCCATGGAACGGTGGCTTCCACGGGGTTCGGCGCGGGTGCTGCCCCTTCCGGCGCGCCTGCCGCGCGGGTGCAAACGCCGGTGACGACGCCGATTATTGTACTCACCAAGCCTTTACCGGAGTACACTGCCGACGCCCGCGAAGCACATATCCAGGGCGATGTGACCCTGGAGGTTCGGTTTACGGCTGAAGGGCGCGTCGAGGTACTAAGGGTTGTAAGCGGTCTGGGACACGGACTGGATGAGCAGGCCAGGCTCGCAGCGGGCAGGATTCGCTTCAAGCCGGCGACCCGCGATGGCAAGGCCATCGACCAGGTCTCTGTCATCCACGTTGCCTTCCAGCTTGCGTAGGCTGTCCACCGCTCAGATGCGCTGAGCGGCGAAAAGTTTGAACGAACGATACAACCGGTTTCGGCCGGTATATGAGGGTTTGCACATGGTTGCTCGAAAACTGGGACTAGTGGTCCTGGGAGTCTCACTTACTGTCGTCCCGGGCTTTGCCAAAAAGCCGAAGCCGCTTCAGATGGTCCCGCTCAGCGCGGATCAGAAGGAACTGGTCACCAAGGCGATGTCGCAGGAAAAAGCCATCGTCAAGTCGATCGCAAAGCACACTCCGGTCGTGCAGACGTACATCCAGAACATGCGCCCGGACCCGATCGAGTTCCAGGTGCCCGTTTCGGACCAGTACATCATCGGCCGCGTGGACTTCGGGAAGACCTTTTCGAACGACCAGTATGACGCCAAGGCGACCAAAAAGGGCCTGCTGCACGGCTCGCTCGGCTACATCACCGGCTTGAGCAAGGCATTTGACCTGAGCTACTCGCCGACCGGCTTTATGGACATGATGTTCATCGACCCGGCGGGTTTCGACTTCCAGCATTACGACTTCAACTTCGTCCGACGCGAGTTTATCGGGAACGTGCGAACGACGGTGTTCGACGTGAAGCCGAACAAAAAGGCGGGCGCAGGGCGTTTTTTCGGGCGTATCTGGATCGAGGATCGCGATGGAAACATCGTCCGCTTCAACGGCACGTACACGAGCGATCCGAACAATATCGATACGCACTACTATCACTTCGACAGCTGGCGCTCGAACCTGCAGGAAGGCCAGTGGCTGCCGTCGGTGATCTATGTCGAAGAGTCGGACCACGCAGCCGCGGCGCACGCGAAGGGCTTCAAGGCGCAGACCTATTTCTGGGGCTATTCGCTGAAGCTGCCGCAGAGCTCGACGGATAACTCGTCGATGGAGATCGAGAACGCGCAGGATCAGAGCCAGAATTCGCAGGATGTTAGCCCGCTGCAGGCACAGCGGCTGTTCGTGACCCAGGCGGAAAACAACGTGCTGGACCGGCTGGTGCAGGCCGGACTGCTGGCGCCCGCAAGCCCTTACGACAAGATTCTCGAACAGGTGACGAACAACATCATCATCGGCAATAACCTGCAGCTGCCGAACGATATTCACTGCCGCATCATGCTCACGCAGCCGCTGGAATCACTGGCGGTGGGCAACACGATCCTTCTGAGCAAGGGACTTGTCGATGCCCTCCCGAACGAAGAAGATCTTGCGGCGGTGCTCTCGTTTGAGCTGGCCCATATTGTGCTGGGTCATCACATCGACACGCGCTATGCATTCAACGACCGGCTGCTGTTCCCGGATGAGTCGGCATTTGAACGCATCAACATGAACCACACCGACGCGGACAATACGGCAGCGGCGAAAAAGGCGGTCGAGCTGTTCAACAACTCTGTCTACAAAGACAAGTCAGCGAGCGTTGGACTATTTCTTTCAGAGGTGCAGAGCCGCGAAAAGAACCTGACCGCGCTGCTCTCGCCCCGTCTGGGCGACCCATTGATCCAGGCCAACGGGGTACCGTGGCTGGATGCGTTGGGCAAGGGACAGGCCAAGCTCCAGCCGGCAGACATCAAGCAGCTGGCCGCGCTGCCGCTGGGCAGTCACCTGCGGATCGACGCGTGGGATGACAAGATCATCGCGCTGAATGCGCCGACACCGCTGATCACGAACGCCGGAGACAAGCTGCCGCTTGAGATAACGCCGGTCTACCAGCGTCTGCAGTATTACCAGGAACCTGCAGCCGCCCCGGCGCCTGCCACTGCTCCGGCAACGGGTGCGGCAGCCCCGGCGCCTGCACCGGCCGACGGTACCGCACAGCCTACAGGTGCTGCGGCGCCCACGGCGAATGCACCACAGTAGAACACAGCCCGAGGGACGCGGATGACATCACACCTGCGTCCCCGGACACCCTGTCTGCTCGGTTCGTAATTTTTCTGGAGACCACGCATGCGCGCACCTAACATTTTCCTGCTTCTGCTCGCCTCTTCCCTGTTTACCTCGCTGGCCGGCGCCCACGCCCAGGTAAGCGAAGCCGCTGTTGGCTCAGGCCGTCATCTTTACGTGGGCGTTGAAGGGTCGGACTTCAAGTCGGACTACAATCCGATCGCCGGCCGCCTTGCAGGAATCGGATTTTTCGGCGACTACATGGTCTCGCGGCATTTTGGCGCGGAAGGTGAAATTCGCCTGCTGGACCTCAAGAAACCCGCCGGACAGACACAGAAGACTTTCCTGGTGGGTCCGATTTTCAATGCGTATCGGTATCACCGGTTTATCGCGTTTGGAAAGATCCTGGCTGGAGTGGGCACTATCAATTATCCGAACGGCATCGGCTACGGAAGCTACTTTGCCTTTGCGCCGGGTGGTGGGGTTGAGTACCGGCTCAATGACCGCTTTACGCTGCGCGGCGAGTACGACTACGAATTCTTTCCAAGCGCTCCGGGCTTCCCGAACATGCCGAGCAACGGCCTGACGCCGAGCGGGTACAGCGGCGGCATCTCGTACCGCCTCTACTAACAATTCCTTTGTTGCAACGACAGAAAACCCCGCCTCGGGCGGGATTTTCTGTCTCTAATCGGGCATCTTAGAAGTGGTACGCGACACCGATAACCGGGTCGCTGATGTTCTCGTAGCGGCCGGTATGGGTAATGTTTTCCTGCGCGCCGTAGTCCGGCGCCTTGACGATGATGCCACGATACTCGACACGAATGTCGAAGCTAGGGCTGAGCTCGTACGCCACACCGCCGCCGTAGGGTACGCCGATGGCGGTCGTGCTCTTGAAGAGGCTGGGGCCTACGCTGCTCTTGTTGTCATTGATGATGCCGAAAAAGTAGCCGCCGATGCCGCCTTCAACGAAGGGGAAGAAGTTGTGCCAGGAGAAGGCGCTGTAGACATACTCCGCCGAAAACTCCTGGAACTGCGTATGCGCGCGCAAGTTACCGGCGGACGGGATGTCGAACTTGGCGATATAGCGGTTATAGCCGTAGTTCGCCTCGACGGCGCCGCGCGGGGTGAGTAGGTAGCGATAGCTCGCCAGGATACCCGTATCACCGATGGTGGCGGATTGGTGGACGGCATTGCCGACGATCGAGGGATTAAACAACCCGGAGTAGCTGACGCTTGCGTCCTGCCGGCTCTCCTGCGCATGCGCCACTGTGACACCTGCCAGGGGCAGGCACGCCAGAAACAGAATCCATTTCTTCATTCTTTGTGTAGACCTCTTGCCGGCGCGGAGATCGATCCTGATCCGCGCGAAGCGATGCCCTGCGGGCTCTGCCAAGTTCCGGGTGATGCAAGCACTTGAACGATCTTCCCGGTCAATCGCAATTGTACCTGCGCGGAGGCGGACTTGCGCGCATCCTAGTGGTGATTCTAGGTGATCCAGGTGTCTGAACCCTTTACGCCATTTCGTGTTTGCCGCTTCCTGCTGATCTGCGCGTTGGTCGGCGGGGCCATTTATTTGATCTTCCTGCTGCTTACAAATGCCCGGCCCCGGGAAGGTGTGCAGCACGGCGGCACCAAAAGCAGCCTGGTCGCGCCGATGCACACCGGTGCGCGTAGCGCCTAGTCTTCCGGCTCCCAGATGAACCTGTGCGAGCCGCTCTGCTCGTGCGCCAGGGTGCGAAAGGTCCGTAGAAACGCCAGCCCGGCGTGCGACAACGTGCTGTTTCGACGCTGCACGATCCACAGGCGGCGCTTCCAGTCGAGCTCCGGCACCGGCACACGCACCAGCTCACCCCGCGCCAACTCCTGCACCACCGCCAGTCCGGGCAGGATGGCAACACCCGCGCCGAGGGCGACGAAACGCTTGACCGCTTCAAGACTGGGCAGCTGGACTCCCATGTGGAGAGGGGTCTTCATGCGCGCGAATAGGTCCGTTATCTCCTTGCGGAGCGGCGATGCGACCGCGTGACCGATAAAGTTCTGCGCGCCCAGGTCGCGCACCGCTACCGTGCCGGCGGTAGCCAGCGGGTGGGCGGGGTCGACGACCAGCGCCACATCATCCTCATAAACAGCCGTGGCCGCGAGCCCCTGCTGCTGGGGCAGGTAGGACAGTACGCCGAGTTCCACCGAACGCTCGATCACCTGCTCGGGAATACGGCTGGCAAAGGCGCGCTGCACCACTATATTGATCTGCGGGCTGCTCTGCCGGTACGCGGCGAGCACCGGCAGCAGCAGGTGCGAGGTGTATTCGTTCGCTGCCACGGTAAGCCGTCCACGCTCGAGCGACCGCAGCTCTTCTACCGCGCTCGCGGCTTCTCCGCGCAGCCGCAGCAGCCGCTCCGCATAGCCGCGCAGCACCTCGCCAGCCGCAGTCAGCGTACCATCGCGCGTACCCCGCTCAAAAAGCCGCTCGCCCAGCTCGTCCTCGAGCTTCCGCATAGACTGGCTGACCGCGGACTGAGTGCGGTGCAGCCGCGTCGCTGCCCGCGAGAAACCCCGCTGCTCATAAATGGCGATGAAAGTCTCAAGTTGAGCCAAATCCATAATGTGTACGCTCATCAATCTACGGCTTGAATCTAATTATTAGCTGTACTGATGCAAGATGGTAAATCAAAAGGTTGGACTTATAGACATTTCACTGCAAGACTGTCCATGACGAAACACACCAGGGGCAAATCTCATGGCGACCACTGACAAGAACGCTGACAAGAATAAGGTGCTCTTCTTCGACACGACTCTCCGGGACGGCGAGCAGTCCCCGGGGTGCAGCATGTCTGAACCGGAAAAGCTACGGATGGCGCACGCGCTGGAAGACCTGGGGGTCGACATCTTGGAAGCGGGCTTTGCGATCTCGTCAGACGGCGACTTTCAGGCGATTCGCCACATCGCAGCCGAGATTCGCAAGCCGGTGATCGCTTCGCTTGCTCGCGCGCGGCGTGAGGATATCGAACGTGCCGCGGCTTCGATTGAGAATGCCGGGCGGCCGCGCATCCACACCTTCCTGGCAAGCTCCGACATTCACCTTGAGTTCAAGCTGAAAATGAGCCGCGAAAAGGCTCTGGCGCAGGTGGGCGAAATGGTAGCGCTGGCCCGCGGCTATGTCGATGACGTGGAGTTTTCAGCAGAAGACGCGACGCGCACCGATATGGATTACCTGTGCGAGATGTCGCGGATCGCGATCGAGGCGGGCGCGACGACAATCAACCTGCCGGATACAACCGGTTACTCGACCCCGGAGGACTACGCCGCGATGTATCGAGCGGTACACGCATGTGTGCTGGCCGGTACGCCGCACGAGGGGCGGGTGGTGCTGTCAACACACTGCCACGACGACCTTGGCCTTGCCGTCGCGAACACGATGGCCGGGATACAGGGCGGCGCGCGCCAGGTGGAGTGCACCATTAACGGCATCGGCGAGCGTGCCGGCAATGCGGCGCTCGAAGAGATTGCGGCGGCGCTGAAGGTGCGAGCCGATCGCTATGGAGTGACGAGCAATATCGTGCTCGAAAAGCTGTACCCGACGAGCAGGCTGCTGGGCGAGATGATCTCATTCCGCCCGGCGCCCAATAAGGCGATCGTGGGCGAGAACGCCTTCGCGCATGAGGCGGGCATCCACCAGCACGGCATGCTGGCTAATCCGCTGACTTACGAGATTATGACACCGGCCTCGGTGGGCCAGCCGGCAAACAAGCTGGTGCTGGGCAAGCACTCGGGGCGCGCGGCGCTGCGCTCGCGTCTGGCTGAGCTGGGCTTCGTGCTGCAGCCTGAGCACCTTGACAAGGCATACGCCGCATTTACCGCCCTGGCCGATCGCAAAAAGTCGATTTACGACCAGGATCTTCTCTACCTGGCGAAACACGCGGCGGAAGCGACAGCGCAGGTGGCGCAGGTCTAAGCTTTTGGCAGCGACGACGCGAGGAGAAAAGAAATGCAGTTGAAGGTCCTGGTACTGGCCGGCGATGGAATTGGCCCCGAGGTGACGGAGCAGGCAATGCGGGTACTGCGCACCGTCGCGGCGCATGGCGAGCACACGTTTACGTTTCAAGACGCGCTGATCGGGGGCGCGGCCATCGATGCGCAGGGTACACCGCTGCCGGACTCAACGCGTGATGCCGCATTGGCGAGCGATGCGGTGTTTCTTGGAGCAGTGGGGCACAACAAGTTCAATGCGCTGCCGCCGCATGAGCGGCCTGAGGCCGGGCTGCTTGCGATACGCGCGGCCTTGGGGGGCTTTGCCAACCTGCGGCCTGCGTTTGCCCACGCGGCGCTGGCGGCGAACTCACCGTTGCGGCCCGAGGTGATCGAGGGCGCGGACATACTGTTTGTGCGCGAACTGCTGGGCGGTTTGTATTTCGGCAAGCCGCGCGAGTGGGACCGCGCCGGAAATGAAGCGTGGAACACGATGCGCTACACGCGCGCTGAGATTGAGCGCGTCGCGCGGGTCGCGTTTGAGCTGGCGCGCAAACGGCGCGGCAAGCTGACGTCAGTCGATAAGGCGAATGTGCTGGAAGTGTCGCAGCTGTGGCGCGCAACCGTGAATGAGATCGCGAAGGACTACCCCGATGTAACGGTGGACCACGAGTATGTGGACGCGTGCGCGATGCACCTGATGAATACGCCGGGGCGGTTCGATGTGATCCTGACAGAAAACCTGTTCGGCGACATACTTTCAGATGAAGCCGGTGTGATTACGGGCTCGCTGGGCGTGCTGCCCTCAGCAACTGTTGGCGGCAAGGTGAACCTGTATGAGCCGGTGCACGGTTCTGCCCCCGATATCGCAGGCAAAGGCATTGCCAACCCAATCGGCGCGATCCTGACCGCGGCGATGCTGCTGCGGCATTCCGCCGGGCTGGAAGCGGAGGCGCTGGCGATTGAGCAGGCAGTGCGTACAGTGCTTGAAGACGGCGCGCGCACCAGAGACCTGGCGCGCGGCGGTGAAGAAGGGATCAGCACGCAGGAGATGGGAACGCTTGTAAACGATGCACTGATTTTTTTGTTGCGATCTGTAACCGAGAATGAACGGGTAGCCGGAGCGACCCGCTAGAACCAACGAGAACACGCCACGTTAGGGCTATGCCCCAGAAGTGGCCGCAAGCCGCGTAGGCGGTTTACAAGGATGCACGTATGAGCACACCGAAAACGTTGTTCGAAAAGCTTTGGGAGCAGCACGTGGTTGTCGAGCCTGCGGGCGAACCGACGATCCTGTATGTCGATCTGCAACTGGTGCACGAGGTGACGTCGCCGCAGGCTTTTGAAGGACTGCGGCTCGCCGGACGCAAGGTGGCGCGCACGGACCGCACCCTCGCGACAGTCGATCATAATGTGCCGACTGACAAGGACCGCATCAACATCAAAGATCCGATCGCGGCGAAGCAGATCGAAGCGCTGCGGAAGAACTGCGCTGAGTTTGGCGTCGAGCTCTTCGACGTGAACTCAGTAGACCAGGGGATCGTGCACATGATTGGGCCGGAGCTTGGCGCGACCAAGCCGGGCATGACGATTGTGTGCGGCGACTCGCACACCTCGACGCACGGCGCGTTCGGCGCGCTGGCGTTCGGCATCGGCACCAGCGAGGTGGAGCACGTGCTGGCCACGCAGACGTTGCCGCAGTCGCGACCGAAAACGTTTCGCATTTCTGTTGAAGGCGAGCTGCCGCACGGCGTGACCGCGAAGGATATTGTGCTCGGGATTATCGGCCGCATCGGCACGGACGGTGCGACCGGGTGTGCCGTCGAGTATGCGGGGTCGGCGATTCGCGCGCTTTCGATGGAAGGCCGCATGACGATCTGCAACATGAGTATTGAAGCGGGCGCGCGCGCCGGGATGATTGCGCCGGATGAGACGACGTTTGCCTACCTGAAAGGCCGACGCTTTACGCCGAAAGGCGCGGATTGGGAGCGCGCGAAGGAAGAGTGGCGCAAACTTCCTACTGATGAGGGCGCGGTGTTTGACCGCGAGCTGGTGATCGAGGCGCACGAGCTGACACCATATGTGACCTGGGGCACGAGCCCGGGGATGGTGGTTTCTGTCACCGACACGGTGCCTGATCCTTCATCAGGTGAAACCGAGGCAGACCGCAACGGGCTGACGCGGGCGCTCGAGTATATGGACCTGCGGGCCGGTACGCCGATTGAAGAAATCGCAATTGATCGCGTATTCATTGGGTCATGTACGAACGCGCGCATTGAGGATCTTCGCGCAGCGGCGAAGGTGGTCGCGGGCTACCGTGTACACGCGAATGTAAGCGCGATGGTGGTGCCTGGGTCGCAACAGGTGAAGGCGCAGGCCGAGCGCGAGGGACTCGATAACATTTTCAAGGAAGCGGGCTTCGACTGGCGAGAGCCGGGCTGCTCCATGTGCCTGGGGATGAACCCGGACATTTTGCAACCGGGCGAGCGGTGCGCCTCGACCTCAAACCGCAACTTTGAAGGACGGCAGGGCGCCGGGAGCAGGACGCACCTGGTAAGTCCGGCGATGGCGGCAGCAGCAGCGGTGATGGGCAGGTTCACGGATATTCGGACATGGCAGTATAAGCAGGCGGAGGTGCCGGCATAGTGCAACCATTCACGACACTTACATCGATTGTTACGCCGCTCGAGTTATCGAACGTCGACACGGACCAGATTATTCCGAAGCAGTTCCTGAAGCGGATCGAGCGCACGGGGTACGAGGATTTTCTCTTCTACGACTGGCGCAAGAACCCGGGGTTTGTGTTGAATAATCCCGCGTTCAGGGGTTCGCAGATACTGGTGGCGGGCAAGAACTTCGGCTGCGGCTCCTCGCGCGAACACGCCGCCTGGGCGCTCGCGCAGTACGGCTTTCGATGCGTGCTGGCGCCGAGCTTTGCTGACATCTTCCACTCGAACGCCGGCAAGAATGGGATCCTGCTTGTGCCACTGCCGGAGTTGCAGATTGAGCAGATCCTGCTCCATGCAAAGGCCGCCGACAGGTATACGCTGACGGTCTCGCTTGAAGACAACACAATCACCGGCGAAGGCGGCCTGCACGAAAGCTTCGCCATTGATGCGTTTCGCCGAGACTGCCTGTTGCAAGGACTTGATGATATCGGACTGACGCTGCGGCATGCGGACGCGCTTGCAGCTTATGAGCAGCGGCACGATGCGGAAACCTGGCTGCGCGCACGCGCTTAAGAAATGAAAGAGAGCATAGTGGACAACGGAAGCAAGCTACACCAGATCGGCAGCGCGAAAGCCAACAGCGCGGTGCTGACCGAAGGCCCGAACCGGGCGGCGGCGCGCGCAATGCTGCGCGCCGTCGGGTTTACGCGCGACGATCTGCGAAAGCCCATTATCGGCATCGCGAATACGTGGACCGAGATTGGCCCCTGCAACTATCACCTGCGCGAATTGGCCGAGGCGGTGAAGCAGGGTGTGCGCGAGGCGGGCGGTACGCCGATGGAGTTCAACACCGTCACGATTTCAGACGGCATCACGATGGGCACCGAGGGCATGAAGGCTTCGCTGGTTTCGCGCGAGATCATTGCCGATTCAGTCGAGTTAGTGGCGCGCGGGAACCTGTTCGACGGGCTGGTCGCGATCGCAGGCTGCGATAAGAACATGCCGGGCACCGTAATGGCGCTGGCGCGGCTTGATATTCCTTCGCTGATGCTTTATGGCGGCTCGATCAAGCCGGGTCATCTGGATGGCCGCGATTTAACTGTTCAGGATGTCTTTGAGGCAATTGGTTCGCATGCGGCGGGCCGCCTGGACGATGCGGGATTGGAAGCGGTCGAGGCAAACGCCTGCCCGGGCGCTGGTGCGTGCGGCGGTCAGTTTACGGCGAACACGATGGCGATGGCTTGCGAGTTCTTAGGGATTTCTCCAATTGGACTTTCGGGCGTACCGGCGTTTTTGCCGGAGAAGCTGGAGGCGTGTCGCAAGGCTGGGCACTTAGTGATGGAAGCAACGAAGAATCAGTTGAAGCCGTCGCAGCTGATCACGCGGACCTCGCTTGAGAATGCGATTGCGAGTGTCGCGGCTTCAGGCGGTTCGACAAACGCGGTGCTGCACTTCCTGGCGATTGCGCACGAGATAGGGATCGAGCTGACGGTAGACGATTTTGATCGCATCAGCAACAAGACTCCCCTGCTGTGCGACCTTAAACCGGGCGGTAAATATGTCGCGGCGGATTACCACAAGGCGGGCGGCTCGCGGCTGCTGGCGAAGCGTTTGCTTGAAGGTGGGCTGATCGTCGGCGATGCGCCGAACATCACCGGGAAGTCGCTAGCCGAGGAAGCCGCGCTGGCGCAGGAGAGCGCAGAGCAGCAGGTGATCTTCCCTGTCGCGCAGGCGATCAAGCCGACTGGCGGCCTCGTGATCCTGAAGGGCAACATTGCCCCTGAAGGTTGCGTGATCAAGGTCGCGGGGCATAAACGCCTGACGCACTCGGGACCCGCAAGGGTGTTTGAGTCAGAGCCTGAGGCGTTCGCGGCAGTCGAGCATGGGCATATCAAGCCGAACGATGTGATGGTGATTCGCTACGAGGGCCCTCGCGGCGGCCCGGGCATGCAGGAGATGCTTTCTGTAACCGCGGCGATTGCAGGCATTCCGGAGCTGAGTGAGACAGTGGCGCTGCTGACGGATGGACGGTTCTCCGGCGCAACGCGCGGGCTGATGGCCGGGCATGTTGCTCCAGAGGCTGCTGTAGGTGGGCCGATCGCCGCGATTCACGAGGGTGAGACGATCACGTTCGATATTCCGAACCGCACGTTGTCGGTCGACGTGCCGCAAAGCGAGATAGATGCGCGATTGAAGAGCTGGATCGCACCCGAGCCGAGATATAAGCGAGGCGTGTTCCGCAAGTACGCGGACTCCGTTTCCTCTGCCTCGCGCGGCGCGGTGACTAACTAAGCATGTACAGGAGCAGGCCATGAGCAACACACCGAATCAGTTGCCGAACCCGAATCAGGATCCGCAGATGGGGCTTGACCCGCATGGCGATTCGCTGACGCAGTACAAGCAGCCGGCGCACACGGTGGCAGAGGTCGAGCAGTCGATCCGTGCGAACGCGACGACCGAGCTGACGGGTGCGGAGATCGTGTGGGCGACGCTTGAGGGCGAGGGTGTGCGCGAAGTATTCGGTTACCCCGGCGGCGCGATTCTGCCAGTGTACGACGCGCTTCGCAAGTTTCCGATTCGTCACATTCTGGTGCGGCACGAGCAGGGCGCGACGCACATGGCCGACGGTTATGCGCGCGCTTCCGGCAGGGTCGGCGTGGCGATTGCGACTTCGGGACCCGGCGCGACGAACATGGTGACCGGCCTCGCGACGGCGATGCTCGATTCGATTCCGATCGTGTGCATCACGGGGCAGGTGTCGAGCAAGGTGCTGGGGTCGGATGCATTTCAGGAGGTTGACATTACCGGCGCGACGCTGCCGGTGACGAAGCATAACTACCTAGTGACGCGAGCCGATGACATCGCACCGGTGCTGCGTGAAGCGTTTGCGATAGCACAGTCCGGGCGGCCGGGGCCGGTGCTCGTCGACATTACGAAAGACGCGCAGCAGGCGACGGCAAACTTCAGCTTCGCCGCAGCGGCACCGACGGCGCGCAGGCCGCACCCGATGTTGAGCGCGGGCTACGACTCGGTTTCAGACGCGGCGGAAATGATCCGCGCAGCAAAGCGACCGGTGATTCTCGCGGGTCATGGCGTCATCAAGGCCACAGCGACAGAACAACTGCTTACACTCGCGGAGCGTTTGCAGATTCCTGTCGCGACGACGCTGCTGGGACTGGGCGGCTTCCCTGCCTCGCACCCGCTGGCCATGGGCATGATGGGCATGCACGGCGAGTCGTGGGTGAATGATGCGATCCAGAATGCGGACCTGCTGATTGCCTGCGGCATGCGCTTTGACGACCGCGTGACCGGTACGCTCGCGAGCTATGCTCCGCACGCAAAGAAAATCCACATCGAGATCGATCCGTCCGAGATCAACAAGAACGTCAAGGCGGACGTAGCGTTGATCGGCGACCTGCGCGAAGTGCTGGAGTTGTTGCTGCCCCGGCTTGCGGGAAAGAACAATGAAAGCGATTGGGTGCGCGAGATCAACGCGAGCAAGGGCGAGAGCGCGGTGCGCGACATTCGCAACCTGCCCGACTTGGGCCACCTGTACGCAGCGCACGTGATGCACGATCTGTGGCGAGTGACGGAGGGCAATGCAATCGTCGCTACGGATGTTGGCCAACACCAGATGTGGGAGGCGCAGTACTACAAGCACGAGCATCCGCGCACACTCATCACCTCAGGCGGTCTGGGCACAATGGGCTTCGCGCTGCCCGCAGGCATTGGCGCGAAGGTGGCGTGCCCTGACCGCGAGGTGTGGGTGATAGCGGGCGACGGCGGTTTCCAGATGACGGCTTGCGAGCTTTCGACGATCGCGCAGGAGCAGCTCGACATCAACATCGCCATCGTGAATAACGGCTACCTTGGCATGGTGCGGCAGTGGCAGGAGTTCTTCTATGACAAGAACTATGCGTCATCACCGATCTTAAGTCCGGACTTCGTCAAGCTCGCGGACGCACACGGGATCCCGGGTGCGACGGTGCGGACGAGGGGCGAGGTGGATGCGGCGCTGGCACAGGCGCGTTCGACACGCGGCCCATTTCTGATTAATTTTCTGGTGGAGAAAGAAGAGTCGGTGTACCCGATGATTCCCGCGGGGGCGGCGCTGCACGAGATGATTTTGCGGCCTGTTGCGAGTGGACCGGACCCGCTGCTTGAATCGCCTGACGATCTGTAACCGCTGCACTGCCAGAAGAAAGTAGAGTCTTAATGCTGCACACATTTGTCGCACTTGTGGAAGACAAGCCAGGCGTGCTGAGCCGCGTCTCGCTGCTCTTCCGCAGGCTTAATGTCAACATTTACTCGCTGGTCGTTGGGCGCTCGGAGCGTATCGGCACCTCGCGTATGACCATCGTCGCGGAAGCCTCGGCCACTGCGGGGCACCGCATCGCGGCGAGCCTCTACAAGCTTGAAAATGTGATCAGCGTTGAGGATGTGGGGCAGCATGCGACGGTAACGCGCGAGCTTGCGCTGATCAAGGTAGCGGCAACGCCGCAGACGCGCTCGCATATCTTCGAGTTGGTTGAGGTGTTCCGCGCGCGCATCGTCGACCTTGCGACCGAGTCGTTAATGATCGAGATCACGGGAGTTGAGAGCAAGATTGAAGGGCTGATCCAGGTGCTTGAAGAAAGCGGCGACGCGGTGCTGGAAGTCGCGCGCACCGGGCGCATGGTCATGCGTCGCGGCAAGCATGGCTCCCGCGTACTGGGCGCGATGCGGGTGCCTGGCGTTGCCGGAGACGAACACGAAGCAGAAGTGCTGGAGCCTGATGTTACGGGAGAGCACCGGTTTGACGAGGGCTGAGGGTGTAACGGGCAGCAGGAAGCAGGAAGCAAGTTTTAAGGGAGTAGGGTTCAGGGTGTAACAAGCTTGAGGCAAACAGGCTTACATGACAGATCTCGCGCGAGGTCGACAGCCGGGCTACTTACTTCTAGCAATTGAACGATTCCAAACAGAAGCACTCACTTGAAAGGAACACAGAACAGAATGGCGAAGACATACCACGACAACGACGCGGACCTTTCCTTGATCCAGGGCAAAAAGGTAGCCATTATCGGCTACGGATCGCAGGGTCACGCGCACGCGCTCAACCTCAAGGACTCGGGCGTTGAGGTGCGCATTGGTCTCCGTGACGGTTCCAGATCGACCGAGAAGGCGCGCAGGAGCGGGCTTGAAGTCAGCTCTGTCGTGGATGCGGCGAAGTGGGCGGACGTCGTCATGATCCTGGCGCCGGATGAGCTGCAGCGTACGATCTACGCCGAGCACATTAAGGACAATCTGAAGCCCGGCGATGCGCTCGCCTTCGCGCATGGCTTTAACATTCGCTACGGAACCATCCAGCCGCCAGCCGGCGTGGACGTTTTCCTCGCCGCGCCCAAGGCTCCGGGCCATCGCGTGCGCGAGGTATTTACCGAGGGCGGCGGCACACCCGGGCTTATCGCGATTGAGCAGGACGCGACCGGCAACGCGCACGCGCTCGCGCTGTCGTATGCGAAAGGCATCGGCTGCACGCGCGCCGGCGTGATTGAAACAACGTTCAAGGAAGAGACTGAGACCGACCTGTTCGGCGAGCAGGCGGTGCTGTGCGGCGGCACGGCGGAACTGGTCAAAGCCGGCTTCGAAACGCTGGTAGATGCAGGCTACCAGCCGGAGATCGCATATTTCGAGTGCCTGCACGAGCTGAAACTGATCGTCGACCTGATGTATCGCGGCGGCCTCGCTTATATGCGGCACTCCATTTCAAACACGGCGGAGTGGGGCGACTACGAGTCCGGCAAGCGCGTGGTGACGCCTGCGGTTCGTGCGGAGATGAAGAAGATTCTCGCGGATATCCAGGACGGTACGTTCGCGAAAAAGTTCATTGCGGAAAACGAGGCCGGCAACAAAACCTTCAACGCGATCCGCGCAAGGGAGGCTGTGCACCCGATCGAAACAGTCGGCGCGGAGCTGCGCGCGGCGATGCCTTTCCTCGATCCTGTCGTGGTCAGGGACGGCGCCCCGCAGCCTGCGGTAGCGCCTGCAAAAAGAAGCTGATTCCCAAACAACGCATGAAAAGAAAGCGCCGGCGATTTCTCTCGTCGGCGCTTTCCCTCTTTAAGCAATTGTTACAGTTACAGATTTTTAAACAAGTCGAAATCAGTTCCCGGTGTGAACGATACGCCGCGAAGCACCTCGCCGAAGTTCGCCGCCCGCACCTCTACGAACGGCAGGTCGGAGCCAAGCTGGACGTTTGTGTTCGCGATCAGGTCGACCGCGACGAACAGCCGGTTCGGGTCGGCGCCCACATCGCCGGCACCGCTGACAGTGGACGTGACACCCCAGATCGCAACCACCCCGTTGGGCCCGACCACGCCCGTAATGTTGCGCAGCCCATCCGCGGCAGGCGCCCACGGCAGGTTGGTCGCAGCGTTGTTCCCGGTCGGGTAACCGGCCACGGTGTAGGGCGTGCCAATGCCAAGGCCATTCTTGATGACATAGGCCATCTTCCAGCTCTTGGTAGCTGCGTTGTAAACCCACTTCTGCAGTCCGGCTGTCATTTGCGCAGCGGCATGTGTGTACAGGTCCGCGCCGCCCGTGTAGCCGTCGCCTTCGTCAGCGACATACAGTGTGTTGGCATCGGCAAACCACAAACCGAAGGGGTACGCGACCGGGTTCGCGCTCTTTGCCGGCGCCGAAGGAAAGCCCGACAGGATGCACATATTGCTCGGCAGCCCGCTCGTCTGCACGGCAGAGGGATCGTAGGTAAGCGGCTGCGTCGGCACCGCCGCGCCGGCTACTGGAACGCCGATGCCACTGGGGCACGCTTTACCGGTGGTATCGACAAAGTAAACCGTATTGACGCCGTTGCTGCCGCTACCTTTCGTGTAATACAGCACGTTGTTGAAGACGGTCATACCGCGATAATTGTCATCCTTGCCGACTTTATCTGCCTTGTCGCCCAGCTTTGCTACGGAGAAGCTGCCAACCGGGGTCGGCAGGGCCGGATCCTGCGACGCCTCACTCTGCGTAGCCAGCGGCACGATCTGTGCACCCGCGCCAAGCACCACGTTCGTCGGCTGCGGGCTTGCGCCGTTGCCGGCGTTGCCGGCCGTGTAGATCACCTCGTTGCCGGAGGTATTGTTCAGGATTGCAGAGCGGCCGTTATTTCCGCTGTACGCATTCGTCTCAGTAAACTGGAACGTGCCGTTCTGCCCGATCTTCGCAATCGCGCGATAGTAAGGCGTCTGGCCATCAGGGTTGGTCGGGTCGATCGCGAGCGGCGTATTCGAGTTCGACACATCGATGATGTTGACCGGCGCGACATAGCCCATGAACGTCAGAAACTGCCCATCGGTCGACAGGTGCAGCCCGAGCTCTGATTTGGAGCTGAAGCTTGTCACCAGGTGCTTGCCGGATCCGCGCTCGTCGCTGTTCGGCACCTCGATCGAATTGACCGGCGCGCCGAGAATCGTGATCTGGTCAAGGTAAATGCGCGAGCTGATGCCGAAGTTCGGGTCGTAGAGGTCGTTGTTGAAAACATAGGGATATGTGCCGTTGTACGGGGCGCCGGTCGCAGCGGAGCAGCCGCCTTGTGTCACGGCGCAGTTTGGCGGCAAGATAGCGCCAACCTTCACGTTGCCCGCCTTGTTGTCATACACGCTGCGGCTCACCACCAGGTTGTTGGGGTACAGCTGGGGCCGGCTGGCCGCAGCGTTCTGCGCCAACGCGGGCAGGCTTGCGGTCGAGGCCAGCGCGAGGCCGATGGTCATGGGGCGGCGATACTTCTGGTTCAGGGCTTTCATCTACGAGTCTCCGGTTGGCGTCCTTCAAAACGGCGAGGCAACGCACGCTGCGAACGGTAACAGCGGATCGTGAGAGGAACGTTACAACGAATCAAACATTCGCCGGCATCCAGCGGCGCGCGCGGCTCGTCCAAACCTAATACCCGGAAACCGCAATGGATAACCGGGAGTACCATGGGCGAGGGACTTATGAGCACGACGACGCACAATCCGGACACGACGCCAGAGGCACTGCCGCTTGAGCAGCGCAGCACGCAGGAAGAGATCGTTGCGGCGCTGAAAAAAGTTGCGACGCTGCAGAACCTTACGGATGAGGAATATGAGTGGCTCGCGATCCACGGCGAGGAGCACACCAGCCCCGCTGGCTCCGTGCTGTTTCGCGAAGGCCAGACCGCGAATGAGATGACGATCCTGCTCGCCGGTGAGATCCATGTACGGCGCGAATACGGGGGCTCGATCCCGCTGTTTATCGGTCGCTCGGGCCTCATGACCGGGTTGCTGCCTTTTTCGCGTATGAAGACCTATGGCGGGGTGGGGTATGCGGTTGGTGACCTGCGCGCGCTTTCCTATGACCGCTCGCTGTTCGACGCAATGCTGAAAGCCGTGCCCTCGATGGCGCAGCGCTCGGTCAACACCCTGCTGGACCGCGTGCGGGAGGTGACCCGCATTGAACAGCAGACGGAGAAACTAAACGCGCTGGGTAAGCTGGCCGGCAATCTTGCCCACGAGCTGAACAACCCAGCCTCGGCGGCGCAGCGTGCGGCCTCGGGGCTGTTATCGGAGCTGCGCACGTACGGGCAGCAGAAGTACGAGTTGGGCGCCATTTGCCTGGATAAAACGAAGCTGGTCGCGGTTCGCGGCTGGCAGGAGGAGATGCGCGAGCGCAAAGCCTCACGCGAGTCGATCGACATCTCCGGGCGCGAGGATGCGCTGGTGGTCTGGTTCCGCAGCCACGGCATGGAAGCAGGCAGCTGGCAGGCCACGCCTGAGCTGGGCGAGTGCGGGGTGGAAGCAGCCGACCTGGACCGGCTGCACGCCATGCTTGAAGGCCACGGAGTCGACGTCGTGCTGCGCCAGTTCGCCTCATCGCTGCGAGCCGAGCATATGACCGAAGCGATGGTCGATGCGACGGCCCGGATCTTCGACCTGATTGGCGCGATCAAGGACTACTCCTACATGGACCAGGCGCCCATCCAGGAGGTCAGCATCCCGCAGGGCATCGACAGCACACTGGCCATGCTGCAGTCCCGGTTGAACGGCATCGAGGTAGAGCGGCGGTTCGACGCGGGGCTGCCTACGATTTCCGCCTACGGGTCAGAACTGAACCAGGTGTGGATGGCGCTGCTCGAGAATGCGATCGACTCCATCCAGAGCAGCAGGACCGAAGGCGGCAAAATCACGATTAGCGTGACGGTTTCGGCCTTGCTGCTGCTGACCGAAGTCTGGGACAACGGCCCGGGGATCGAGCCTGAGCTACGCGACCGCATCTTCGAACCGTTTTTTACGACACGCGCGCCCGGCAAAGGCCTCGGGCTGGGGCTCGATATGGTACAGCGCATCGTCCGCAAACATAGGGGCTATGTGCGGGTTCAGAGCACCCCGGAGGCTACCTGCTTCCAGGTGCGGCTGCCGGTAGAGCAGTTGCAGGCTTACTAGGGTGAAGGGTGAAAGGTATAACAGGCTCAGCTTACTAGGGTGAAGGTCGGGATCTTACAATCTCGGTTCAACGGACAACGTGGAAAGTGCGTTTCCAGCGCGTGTCTGGGAAAAAATGCACCAGAACGTGGCCGATCCACGCGAGCTTGTGACCGAATCCTGTTTGTTCAAGTTGCCCGTCTAGTGCCTTGAACGACCAATAGTTGAACAGCGGACGACCAAGTATGTTGGCACGCGGCACAAAGCCCCAGTAGCGCGAGTCCAGGCTGTTGTGCCGGTTGTCGCCCATCATGAAATACATGCCGGGTGGAACCACCAGGTCGCCGTCCTGGATATAACTCGAGAAGTTCACGGCCCACGACTCTGTTGACCCAGGCACCTCGGCTGGAGGTACTGCGGGGAAATCGTCGAGGAACTCGTTGAAGTTATCCGTCGTCGTCGGCTGCACAAATCCCACAGGCTGTGCAACACCATTCACAAACACAATGCCGTTGCGTAGACGAATATGATCGCCGGGCACACCAATCAATCTCTTCACCAGGGGAGTGTATTGTGGTGTTCCGTCGGCGTCAGTGGCATCAATACCAGGCTGATTGACGGGCTTGTGGAAGACCACTATATCGCCGCGCCTCGGCTCGCGATACCTAATTAGCGGCATCCACGAAGCGGGCGGCATCAGCGTGATCTGGTCGACGACCAGGTGATCGCCTACAAGCAACGTGTTCTCCATCGAACCTGACGGAATGACGTAGTTCTGAGCTAAGAAGGTCAGAATGAACAGGCCCACCACCAGAACTGAGCAGATGCTGGCCAGCGCCTCGAAAGGAGTCTCTTCCCGATTGATGTCGGCGGAAGCTGCGGGCTTCGTTGAAACAGGAGAAATCTTCGTCGCTGGACTCATTCAAAGGCTCCTCAGAAAGGCTGGCGAGCCCCAGGGCGTTCGCAGCGGTCACTTCGAAAGGGACGATTTCATATATGTTCAACTGTCGTAGATGGTGTAACGAACTCAATGTGGGAGCTTAAAACCTGGACCCGAGCGCTTGTTACACCCTTCACCCTCCAAGTTGAGCCCGCTACACCCTAATCCCTTCACCCTGCTACTTCTCGACCTCGACACCGCGCCAGAACGCGACATGGTTCTTAATGTTGTGCGCGGCGGGCTTCGGGTCGGGGTAGTACCACGCGGCGTCCTGGTTCTCCTGCCCGTCGATCAGCAGTGAGTAATACCGTGCCTGGCCCTTCCAGGGGCAGGTCGAGGTGGTGGAGCTGGGGCGGAAGAACTCGCGGTTCAGCGAGCTCTCAGGAAAGTACAGATTGCCTTCAACTGTTTCGAACTGATCGCCTTCTGCGATCACCTTGCCGTTCCAGGTAGCCCGTGCCATATGTTTTGCCTTTCGCTTTCGTGTATCTATGCTATACGGTGGCGCGATTACACCTGTCGAGAGTGTGCAATCAAATTTTCCCAAAACAAAATCTGCGTTTTGCCGACACTCGGCCCCACCGCCAACTGTGACAATCATCAGAAGAACAGCTCCGGAGAAACATGGAAGTGCCTGCTAAGCCGCCGAATCTGCTCCTTGTTCAGCTCCCTTTTGCCATTCATCACTTCGGAAACAATGCTCGGTACACCAACAAGAGCAGTCAAATCCTTTCGCTCTAGGTTCTGTTGCTCCATCAGAAATTGAAGCACTTCCAGGGGCGAAGCATTCGGCAGCTGGTGGTGCCTGTCTTCGTAATTTTCAATCAGAAGAGTAAACAGATCGGCGAGATCTTCCTCTTCCTCGCTCCAGCAATCCTGATGCTGTTCAAGTTCATAAAGCGCCTTGATGTAGATTTCATTTTGTTGCTCGGACCGGATGACTCGCAAGGGAAACCTGGCCAGCAGTGCCGCATAACCGGGATTTACTGGAAGTGCGCTCATAAATTCCATGACCCCCTGTCATATTCCCCATGTGTCAGTACGTATCGGATGTAAAGCCTGCCGGTCTTATAGTTAACCTCTGCGATAAGCCGAAAAGCATTCCCTTGATGTTAAAAACCGTGTACTTACCTACACGATCTGCAGAGGGAAAAACCTGCCGTAAGTCTTCCAGTGATTGCCATTTCTCTTTTTTCGCAATGCGATACCAGATATCGAGTGGCCCTGAAAGAGCAGTATGGATTGTTGCTGCTTCCCTGAGCTGCTTGCGGCTGCTGACGTGCAGAAAAACCTCGCCTTATAAATTCACAACACGCGAGCAAGTTTATCGAACCAGTCGCACTTTGAATACTCCCGCATTTCACGTCAGTCTACACAGCGACTTTCTCCCGTTTTACTCCGGCTTTGCTTTCGCCCTTGCTCCTTGCCGGCTTTGCGACTGCGGCGGCCTTCACCGGCACGGCAGGCTTCGCTCCGTTCGCGGGTGAAACAGCTGCGTCTCCGGCTTGAGGCGCATCGCCGATACGCTCGGTAAAGCTGCACACAATCGGCTCCGTCGACTCTTCGGCGCCTTTCTTTTTCCCGATTTTCTTCGCCTTTTCCTCAGCCGCCGGGCTCTTCTTGTTGTTCGGACATACCAGGTACACGCCTGACTTCAGCACTTTCTCCATCAGGTAGGGGCTGTTGCACTCCGGGCAGGCCTGCGCGATGGGCCGGTTGTTCGCGGTAAAGTCGCACTTGGGGTAGTTCGTGCAGGAGTAGAACAGCGAGCCGAACTTCGACTTCTTCTGGACAATCTCACCGTCCGCGCACTTCGGGCAGGCCATGCCGATCGTGTCCTGCTTGATGTACTTGCACTTCGGATAGGCCGAGCAGGAGACGAACTCGCCGTACTGTCCGCTGCGCAGGACAAGCTGGGCATTGCACTTGGGGCAGTTTTCATCGAGCGGGACAGCGGGTTTCTGCTGCTGCTTCGAGGTCAGCCGGCGAACCGTCTTGCACGGCGGGTCTTCGTTATAACCCGTGCAGGCCATAAAGGGACCAAAGCGTCCGTTGCGCAGCACCATAGGACGGCCGCAGGCTTCGCAGAACTCTTCCTTGTCCTCGGCGTCCATTTCGGCGGCAACCAGGTTCGGCTTGGTGTCGAAGTTCTCCTTGGTAAACGTGCAGCTGCCTTTCACCTTCTTGTCATAGGCGCTGCAGGCGTAAAAGGTGCCGAATTTGCCCCACTTCATCACGAGCGGCGAGCCGCAGTTATCGCAGACCTGGTCGGTCGGGACTTCCATCCGCTTCAGGTCTTCCATGTGCTCGCTTGCGTGCACCAGCTCTTTTTTCAGATGGCCGTAGAAGCCCGCCAGCAGCGAGGTCCACTGCTCCTTGCCATCCTCTATGTCGTCGAGCTCCGTTTCGAGCTTCGCGGTGTACTGCGTGTCGAAGATGTAGGGAAAATTCTTGACCAGCAGCTCGGCCACAACCGTGCCGATCTCGGTCGGGATGAATCCTCCATTGCGCTTGCCGCCGACTTTCTGAACATACTCGCGCTCCTGAATGGTGTTGATGATGGCGGCGTAGGTCGACGGGCGACCGATGCCACGCTCCTCAAGCACCTTGACCAGCGAAGCCTCGGAGTAGCGCGGCGCCGGCTCGGTGAACTTCTGCACGGCTTCCACCGCCGCACGGACCCTCAGCTCGCTCGCCGGCTCATCGACCAGAGGCGGCAGCATAGCGTAAAGCTCTTCCTCGGTGATCTCCTCATTGCGGGCTTCAATGCGGGCGCGCTTTAGCTCCCACTGGCGGCGCGCTTCGGTGCGGCGAGTCTCCTGCTGCTTCCTCGCCACAGCTTCAAGGGCGGCGGACGACGCGAGCGTCAGCGACTGGCCTGCTTCAAGCGGAGGCAGCTTCTGCTCGTCCTCTTCGTCTCCGTCAGCGTCTTCGTACACCTTCAGGAAGCCGTCAAACCTGAGAACGGAACCGCTCAGGCGGAAGTTGTACGTCTTGTCTGCTCTGGCGTCGATCTCGACCGTGGTGACGTCGAATATCGCGGGCATCATCTGCGAGGCGATGAAACGCTGCCAGATGAGGCGGTACAGGCGTAGCTCCGCGTCACTCAGATACTGGCGAACCGCCTCGGGCCCGAGTTCAGGATGCGTGGGACGAATCGCTTCGTGCGCGTCCTGCGCGTCCTTCTTCGACTTGAACTCGTTCGGCTTGGCCGGCAGGTACTGCTCGCCGAGCTGCTTCGCAATCCACTCGCGCGTTTCGGTGATCGCATCGGGCGAAACACGGGTGGAATCGGTACGCATGTATGTGATGAGGCCGATATGGCCCTGTTCGCCGACCTCGACGCCCTCGTACAGCCGCTGGGCGAGGCCCATGGTCTGCTTGACGCCGAAGCCGAGCTTGCCCGCGGCATCCTGCTGCAGCTTGCTGGTCGTAAACGGAGCAGGCGCGTTCCGCTTGCGCTCCTTCTTTTCGACTGTGCGGACGCTCCACTTCGCGCCCGTGGCAGCGGCAACGACCGCATGGGCCGTGGAGCCGTCGCCGACCGCCGGTTGGCTCACGGTGTTCACGCTGACGCGGTTACCATCGATGGCGACCAGCCGCGCGGTAAACAGAGCATTATCAGCGTCGCCGGACAAGACAGCATCGACGGGCCAGTACTCCACCGGCACAAACGCCTTGATCTCTCGCTCGCGCTCAACGATCAGGCGCACCGCGACAGTCTGAACGCGGCCAGCGGAGAGGCCGCGGCGGACCTTGTCCCACAGCAGTGGCGAAATTTGATAGCCCACGATACGGTCGAGCACACGGCGGGTCTGCTGCGCGTCGACGAGGTTGGCATTCACCTTACGGGCGTTCTCAAAGGCGGCCAGCACGGCCTTGGGCGTGATTTCGTTGAAGGTGACGCGCTCGATCGTGCTCTTGGTCACCGGGCGCAGCAATTCCTCAAGATGCGCGGCAATGGCCTCGCCCTCGCGGTCAGGATCGGGCGCCAGGTAGATATGCTCGGCCTTGCCGGCCAGCTTCTTCAGGTGATCGACGACCTTTTCCTTGCCGGGGATGACGATCAGCTCGGGATGGAACGAGCCATCGCTCAACTCCACGCCGATCTTGCTCTTGGGCAGGTCCATGATGTGGCCCAGCGAGGCTTCAACCACATAATCCTTACCGAGATATTTATTGATCGTCTTGGCCTTGGCGGGCGACTCGACAATCACGAGAGATCTGCTCATTTGGGTCCTTCTTTAATTACTGCGCACACATCAGCGGCACGGAATGCCGCAACCGAAAGCTATTGGAACCTACCACGCGGCTCCCCATTGGGGCCAGCGGAGGATTTGGAAGCTGCCATTCTGAAACGAGTCCACGGGTCTATCCCATGCGATGCAACGAGGCAGCAAATCGATCCCGAGAGCGTATTCCGGACGCCGGATGACGCCGGATTGGCGCTCATCGGGATACTGAAGGGATGCGGGAACTGGGAAAAAGTCGCGCGGGGTTGGAAAGCAGTCCTAAAAGCTGCGGACGTAATGCTTGCCCGGCAACTGCTTGATCCTGCCCCCAAGCTCCAGCTCGAACAACGCCGTAAACACCTCGGGCGAGTCGAGTTCGCCTTCGAGCTTCTCCATAATTTCGTCCAGCTGCAGCGACTCATCATGGCGTAAGACGGAGAGCACCCGCGTTTGGGTAGGCCCCAGGCCTGCATCCTCGAAAAGGGTGGCCGCGGTCCCGGGCGGTTCCGGCGCATAGCCGGGCAGCGTGGCTTCAATCGCTACCCGCACCTGCGTGGTCAGGTCCTCCCACACATCCTCCCAGGTCGCCACCAGCTTCGCTCCCTGCTTGATCAGGGAGTTCGGCCCCAGGAGTTCAGGTTGGTCACGTTCCCAGGCACGGCATACACATCCCGGTTCTGCTCGACTGCACAACGGGCCGTCACGCGCGAGCCGGAGTACTCCGCCGCTTCCACCACCAGGACGCCCTGGCTGATCGCGCTCAGAATCCGGTTGCGCTTGGGAAAATTGGGCGGTGCCGGGTAAGTGCCAAGGGGCTGCTCGCTTGCGATACAACCGCCGGTCGCGAGAATCTGTTCGGCCAGGCTCTTGTTTTCCTTGGGGTAGATCACATCGATGCCCGTTCCCCAGATGGCAACCGTCGGCTTGCCGCTCGCGAGCGCGCCCCGGTGGGCAAAGGTATCGATGCCCCGGGCCATGCCGCTCATGATGACCAGGTTGCGGCTGGCCAGGTCACGGGAGAGCAGCTCCGCCATGCCGGAGCCGTAGGGGCTTGGCTTGCGGGTGCCGACCACCGCTATGCCGTGGGCTGAAAGCAGGGCGGCATCGCCGCGATACCACAGCACCGGAGGGGCGTCGTAAATCTCGCGCAGTCGCTCCGGGTACAGCTCTTCCGGGTGGCACAGGAAGCCGGCGCCCATCTCCCGCAGCCGCCTTGCTTCTTCAACGGCGGCCCGCAACGCATGGCCTTCCGCAATGAACTGCACGGCAGGCGCCGGGAACCGCTGCGCTTCAAGCGCGGTGAGCGGCAGTTGCACCACCCTTTGCGCCGAGCCGACACGGTCCACCGCCTGCAGGATGCGTCGGGGGCCAAGCTGCGGTGTCAGGGTCAACGCCAGCCACCCAAGCCGCTCCGGGTTCTCGGGGGATACCTGCAGCGGTTGCTGGACGAGATCAGGCTCGGGCAGCTTGGAAAAACGCATATTTACGGGCAGGCGAGCACCTCGGGCGGACGGGAAAGATAAACGGCAGGATATTTATCCGCAGCCTATCGCCGGTCAGAGGTCGTCAGCAAGTGCCCAAAGTACTGCACATGCCTCAGCCCTGCACCATCTCCCGGTCCAGCGCATACTGCAGCAGGGTTTCAAGCGACGCGACCCGCAGGCACGCCTCGTGCGTCGCCGCCAGCACGATCGGCGGCGCCATGCCGGCCCGCTCGGCCTCGACCCAGCGCGCAGCGCACAGGCACCACGGGTCGCCGCCGCGCAGCCCTGCAAAGCCCGGCCTCGGCGTACTGAGGTCGTTACCCCGGCTCTTAGAAAACTCTAGAAACTCGTCAGTCACGACGGCGCACACGACGTGGACCCCCGTGTCGTCGCGACCGGTGTCACAACAGCCGTTCCGGTAGAACCCGGTCAGCGGATCCTTGCCGCAGGTTTCAAGTGCCCCACCCAGAACGTTGCGTGCTGCTTGATTCACTGCCATGGCTTTTCTCCTCCTGATGGTTCCGCTCGGCTACAGTGTCTCAAGGGACACCCGCCATGCCGCGCACTTTTTTACTCGCACCCACAAAATCGCTTGACCAGATGAACCGCCTCGCCGATATGGGCCGTTTTCCGACGCTGGTGCACGCCGGCGCCACCCTCAACGTGCTGCTTACCATCGCCTTTACGCTAATCGTATACGCGCATTACGCTGCCCTGCCTTGGGCCCTGCCGTGCTGGATCGCGCTGGTGCTCTGCCTCAATCTGATGCCGGTTGCGGCATTGCGGGCCATCGGCTGGCGTGCCGGGGCGCCGTACCCGCCGATCGAGCAGATGAGCGTGATGGGCGATCAGCACCGTTTTCCAGACTGGGTCTATCTCGCCGCGTCTGCTGACATGGCTTTCTGGATCGCGCTGGCATGGTGCGCTTTCTCGACGCTGCCCCCCGGCACCGCACTGCTTTCGGTGCAGTTCCTGGCGCTCATCTGCACCTTCGCGCCGGTCTGGCTGCGGCCGCTGCGCCGTACCGCCGCATGACGCCCCTGCTCCGCATCGCCGCTATCGACTTCCTGAACCCCGCGCCGCTGATGTGGAACTTCGAGCATCCGCCCCTGTCGGACACTCTGGGCAGCCGGTACGCCATCGAGAAGATGACCCCCGCGGCCTGCGCGCAGGCGCTCGCCGACGGCTCCGCCGACCTCGGCCTCATCCCCGTCGGCGCCTATGCCGGCATCCCCGGCCTGTCTGTGGTGCCGGGTTGCGCGATCGCCTCGTTCGGCGCCATCCGCTCCCTGCTGCTCGTGATTCGCACTGACCGCCCGGACGCGGAAGAAGGCGAAGAACCGGATTTAGACTCGCCCACCGCGTCCGAGCTCGCCGGGATACGCACCGTCGCGCTCGACACCGCATCCCGCACCTCGGCCCTGTATACGCAAATCCTATTCCGGCGCTTCTGGGGCGCTGCCCCGGCGTTTGTCCCGCACGCACCTGACCTTGATGCCATGCTGCAAGTAGCTGATGCCGCCCTGCTGATCGGCGACCCGGCGCTGTTCGCTCTCCAGAACCGCAGCGCCCGCCGCGCCCGCACCGGCGAGCGCCTGCGCTACCTCGACCTGGGCCACCAGTGGCAGCTGGCCACTGGCACAGCCTGGGTTTCGGCCTTCTGGGCGGTTCGCACCGCCGCGCTCAACGGACTGACCCGGGCGGAGCGCCGGCAGGTTGTCGACGACCTCCAGGCATCGCGAGATGCCGGCCTCGCCCACATCCCCGAGCTGGTCGCCGAGTGGGCGCCCCGGCTCGGCCTCGCGCCCGCCACCATCACCCGTTATCTCACCCGCAACATCCACTACCTGCTCGACGAGCCGGCCATCGCCGGCATCGAGCGATTCTTCGCCGAAGCGCGATCGCTGGGGCTCATCCCTGCCAGCGCGCCGATCGAGTGGATGGAGTAAATGGACTGAAGCAGCATCTTTGTCCCCCGGGGATGAACCAAACAGGAGAACCACCAACCATGCCGCCTACCCTGCTCGCACTGCTCTTCTGGTTCAAATCGTCCGCGACCCACTCGGCGCACAGCGGCCATATGCCGCCGTGGCTGATTCACCTGGGCATGCCCGGGCTTTTCGTGGTATCGCTGCTCGACGCCGCCATCATTCCGCTGCCCCTGCCGGGCAGCGGCGACGTGCTGCTGCTGCTGCTGTGCGCCCAGACCGGCTCGCACCCGGTGCTGCTTGCGGCGCTCGCGATCGTGGCCAGTGTACTCGGCGGCTACACCACGTGGAAGGCAGGGCAAAAGGGTGGCGAGGCGATGCTGAACCACTTCGCGCCGAAACGCATGATCCGGCTGGTCAACAAGTGGATGCGCGGCCACGGCTTCCTGACCATCGCGGCAAGCGCGATCGCCCCTCCACCTATTCCGCTGATGCCGCTGCTGCTGGGCGCCGGAGCGTTCGGCGCGACGCGGGGACAGTATTTCGCGGCGTTCAGCCTGGCCCGCGGCGCCCGCTACGGGCTGGTCGCCTGGGTGGGCGCGACCTACGGGCGCCACGTGCTGCGCATCTGGGACAAGTACCTGTCCCGGTGGTCGGCGCCGGTCCTATGGACGTTCGTCGCCCTGCTGCTTGCGGCGATGATCTTCGGCTTCTGGCAGTATCGGCGGCAGAGCCGGAGTTGGCAGGCTGGAGGATCCGGAAGCACCGGCGCCGCCGAACCCGCAGCAACCTAGTCCATTTCCCACCGCAGCAGCGTCGCGCCCGAGGTAAACCCGGCGCCCACACTGGCCAGCAGGATCATGTCGCCCCGTTTCATCTTGCCCTCGCCCCGCGCGGTCCCCATCGCGAGCGGCACCGTGGCGGCTGTCGTGTTGCCGTAGCGGTCAATGTTGATGGTGACCCGCTCAAGCGGCATCCCGAGCCGTTGCGCGGTCGACTCGATAATGCGCCGGTTCGCCTGGTGCGGGATGAGGCAGGCGAGGTCCCGTCCGGTAAGGCCGTTCCGCGTCAGCACCTTTTCCGAAATTTCGGCCATCTTGCGGACGGCGAACTTGTAGACGGTCTGCCCGTCCTGGTGGACGAAATGCTTCTTGGCGGCCACCGTCTCCGCGCTTGCCGGCAGCAGGCTGCCGCCCGCGGGCATGTGCAGCGCTGAAGCGCCGGAGCCGTCGATCTCGTGCGCGAAGTCGATGATTCCCTGCTCGCCCGGCGCCGCCGGCTCCAGCAGCACTGCGCCCGCGCCGTCGCCGAACAGGATGCAGGTGCTGCGGTCGGTGTAGTCGATCATGGAACTCATGGTATCGGCGCCGATCACCATGACGTTCTGCTGGGCGCCGCTTTCAATCAGCTTGGCCCCCACCTGCAGCGCGTACAGAAAACCCGAACAGGCCGCGCCCAGGTCGAAACCCCAGGCGTGGTGCGCCGCGATCTTCTCCTGCACCAGGCAGGCCGTCGCCGGGAACGGCATATCCGGGCTTACCGTAGCGACAATGATGACCTCAACCTGATCGGCGGAAATACCGCGATCCTTCAGGCACCGACGCGCAGCTTCGGCCGCCAGGTCGCTGGTTGCCTGCCCTTTTTCAGCGACATGGCGCTCGCGAATACCTGTTCGTTCGACGATCCACTCATCGGTGGTGTCGACCATCTTCTCGAAATCGGCGTTGGTCAGGATGCGATCTGGAACATAGCAGCCGAGCGCGCTGATCTTCGCGCGTCGTAGCAGCTTTCGGTTTTCTTCGGGATTCAATGGCATTCTCCAGGCAATCACAGGCCGCGCCGCAAAACGGGCAACCGAACAGCATTGATTGTCTCTGAGGGGGCGTTACCTGTCGAATGACGGGAGTGTTACCCGGAAGCTCAAGTACCGGGGTACCTGCTGCGCACGCACGAGCCCGTTGCCGTTGCTTCCTTCCGGACCTGGCGGGGTTGGCGGGATTGCGCCGCGCAGGGCCCGGCACAGTGTTAGTGTAGCAGGGTGCAGGGTGTAGGGTGTAACGAGCGAACGTGCTTGCTGCTATTTGGCGGGACTCAGGGTTGAGGGTGTCACAAGCGAACCCTACTAGCTGCTAAGCGGCGTAACTTTGTTCGTTACACCCTTCACCCTCGACCCTTTTGTAACGTGCTTGCCGCTATGCTGCGCGACTCTGTTTGTTACACCCTTCACCCTCGACCCTCCACCCTCAAGAAGGCTTCGCAGTCCCCTTCTTGATCGAATACTGAACAGCGTGATCCACCACCTCGTACAGCAGCTGGTCAGGGTCGGCGATGGCGTGGGTGCGGATCCAGTCACCGGCACGGGCACCGGCGGCCTTGTCATCGGGCAGGGTGACGCCGCGGTTCTGAGCGGAAAGTTCGGCCAGCTGCTTCACAATCGCGAAGAAGCCGTCCTGCGTTTTGCCGCCCATCTGCCAGGCCTGCCGGCAGGTCAGCGTCACGAGTTTATCAAGCGGATACGATTGCTGGGCCTGTGCAGCACCCTGGGAGCCCTGGGCGTCCTGCGCGAAGGCGGCGGGTGAAAAAGCTGCCGGCGCAAGCAGCGACGCGGCAAGCATGGTCAATGTGAGTGTCCTATTCATGATCATTCGGGTCGCTCCTTAGCGGTGGTGGTAGTCGTGGTGGTCGTGATCGTTGCCCTGCGCGAGCTTGCCGCCCAGCGCGCCAAGCCCTGCGCCCGCGGCCCCGCCGATGAGCGTGCCCTTCATTCCGCCGCCGAACAACGCTCCCAGGGCAGCACCGCCGCCGCCGCCGATCAGTGCGCCGTAGCCCGGGCCGATGCCGCCGCCGCTGTGGTGATCATCCCGGCCGTGGTCATCCCGGCCGTGATAGTTGCCGCCGTTGCCGTAACGCTGGTTGTACCCGCCGCGCTGCACGCTGCCGTGCATGCCGCTGTAGTAGTTGCTGTTGCCGCGCCCGTGCTGCGCCTGCGCGGGCACCGCGAATGGAACCGCGCTCGCGGCTAGCAGTGCTCCGGTCATCGCCGTCGAACCCAGCCACGCCCTTGTCTTGCGGTATCGCATGCTTCTTTCCTCCATCAGGCACTTGCCTGCCATGCCCGGCCAGTGTCGTGCGATGCAGTATACCGTTCAGAGGATTGCCTTTGATCGCGCAGGAAAAAGACCGTAAGTCACACATCGCACAGGGCGGCTGCCTGCGCCAGGCCGGCCAGTGGATCGCCCGCCGGCACAAACTCGTGCGCGACATAGCCCGTGAAATCCATCGCGAGCAACGCCCGCATCAGGCCGGGCCAGGCGACCTCCTGCGTCGGGCCGCCCAGCTCATGCCTGCCCGGGACCCCGCCCGTGTGGATGTGCGCGATGGTATCCCGGTACGCCTGGAGCGTCTCAACCAGGTCGCCCTCCATGATCTGCATGTGGTACGCGTCATACAGCAGCTTGACGCGCGGCGAACCCACGGCCCGCACCACCGCCGCGCCCCAGGCCGTGTGGTCGGCCATGTAGTGCGGGTGGTCGCGTTTTGAGTTCAGCAGCTCCATGCAGACGGTGACGCCGTGCGCCTCGGCGATAGGAGCGATGCGCCTCAGCCCGGCAATCGTATTCCGCGCGCCTTCTTCGTCGGAGATACCGTCGCGCAGCCCGGAAAATGTGATCACGTTGGGCACATTCGCCTTCGCCGCGACCGGGATGCCCGCGGTCAGCCCGGCCACGATCGCATCGTGGTGCTCGACCCGGTTCAGCCCCCGGTCGATCTCGCCGCCGCCGGCATAACCCATGGTGCAGCGCAGGCCGTAGCGTGCCGGGACTTCGTAATCCGGCGCTTCCAGCAGGTCGACCCCGACCAGGCCTAGTGCCGCCGCATGCTCGCACAGCACCGGCAGCGGCCACTGCTTGAAGCACCACTGCGAAACGGACTGCCGGATACGTCCACGGCGCGGTTGAGTGCCCGTACCCTGCGAGACAGCCGCAATAGGCCCTCCGATGGCCGCACTCGCCACGGCACCCGCTACTCCGCGAATCACACCTCTGCGCGTCGCTTCAGTCATTGTGTGCACCTTTTCGCTACCAAACTGTCGCACTGTAATGCTTCTGCACATGGAGGTCCGCTGAGAGGAGTGGGGCTACGCCATTCGCGCGCGCATGAGCCACGATCAGGCGATCGAAGGAGTCGCGCGTCCATTTCTCGAAAACTGCCGCCTGCGCGATCTGTGGGAATGGAAACGGACAAATCTCCACGTTCAGGTCAGCCCTCAGCCTCGCTGCCATTTCCGTCGACGGTACGATCAGGCGCCTGATCTCCAGAAGGTACTCAAACTCCAGAAGCACCATAGGGGATATGAGCAGGGACGCATTCTGGATGACCCGTCTCGCCTCACTGGTCAACTTCTTGAACCTGCCTTCCACCAGCCACGCCGCTACGTAAGTATCGAGATAGGCGATCAATAGAATTCGTCCCATTCGGCTTCCATCTCAGCCACGATTTCCTGCTTCATCCTTTCTTCATCGGCTTCGGTCGAATCAGGATGAAACACCGGCACAGGCCGGATCCGGCTCAGCTTGTCCACCGGCTTCTCCGGTACCAGCCGGAACTGCTCGCCCTTGTGCGAGACCAGCACCTCTTCGCCCTGCTTTGCCCGGTCGAAGACCTGAAACATATCCTTCCGGAAACTTGTAGCCGTGATCTGCATTTCTCCACCCTCAGCGCGAGCTATATGTACAGTACGAGAGAAATATATGTACGCGCAATTCGACATTTCCCTATTACGCTGTTTTCTTCGCCACATCGGCTAAACTCTTGAAGTGCCGTCTGCCCAGCAAGTTCCGGAAGCGCCCGCCGCGCCGCTTAAAATCGGCTTCGTCTCCCTCGGCTGCCCCAAGAACCTCGTCGACAGCGAGGTGATGATGGGCATGCTGCAGCAGGCAGGCGCCGAGTTGACGACCGACACCGCCTCGGCGGACGTGCTGGTGGTGAACACCTGTTCCTTTATCGACTCCGCAAAGCAGGAGTCTGTCGACACGATCCTCGAGATGGCAGGGCACAAGACCGGCGGTCGCGCGCAGCGGCTGGTGGTTGCCGGCTGCCTGGTCGAGCGGTATCGCGACGAGATACAAAAAAACATTCCCGAGGTGGACGCAGTTGTGGGTACCGGTGAGCTGGAGGGGATTCTGGCGGCGGCCGGGTTGACCCGACCGGCGCCACAGATTCTGCCATCCTCCCCCTTCACCATTCTCGGGGCCACGGCCATCGTGCATCCTGCCGCGGAAGCGACATTCTCAAATCCCGACGCCGACCAACGGGAGGCCCACACAACGAGCACCCGCCACGAAGTGGCCGTGGGCGGTCTGCCGGTAGCCAGTCGTCCGGAAGGCGACCAGCGCGAACAGCAGGGCAGGTTCGCGCGGTCCGAATGGGACGGCGCCGAAACCTCCACGCTGCCGACCTATCTCTATAACGACGAAACCCCGCGCCTGCTCGCGACAGGCCGTGCGTCGGCGTACATCAAGATCGCCGAGGGCTGCGACCATCCCTGCACCTTCTGCGTTATCCCGAACCTGCGCGGCAAGTTCCGTTCGCGTCGGCTGGAGTCGGTCGTCGCCGAAGCCGAGCGGCTGGTCGCGAGCGGTGTGCGCGAGCTGACGCTGATCGGGCAGGACACCACCTGCTACGGCGAAGACCTGGGTCTGCGCGACGGGCTCGCGCTGTTGCTCGACCGGCTCGCCGCGATCGACGGACTGGTATGGCTGCGCTTCCTCTACACCTATCCGAACCGCATCACGTCTCGCCTGCTGGCTACCATGGCGAAGCACGAGAAGATCTGCCCTTACCTCGACATACCGCTGCAGCACGCGTCGCCCGCGGTGCTCAAAAATATGCGCCGAGGCGCGGGCGCCGATATCTTTCTGCGGACTCTTGAAAAGGCCCGCGCCGCCGTGCCCGGCCTGGTGGTGCGGACCGGCTTCATCGTCGGTTTTCCCGGCGAAACGGATGAGGATTTCGCCATCCTGAAGCAGTTTGTGAAAGACGCGAAGTTCGACTGGATGGGTGCCTTCTCCTACTCGGATGAAGAGGGTGCGGGCGCGTTCTCGTTCGCGCAGAAGGTTCCTCGGCGCACCATCGAGATGCGTCGCCGCCAGCTGATGAAGCTACAGCAGAGCATCTCGAAAACGGGCAAGCAGGGCTGGGTCGGACGGCAGGTGCGGGTGCTGGTTGAAGGCCCGAGCGATGAGACGCCGTTGCTGTGGGAAGGGCGTTCCGCCTTCCACGCGCCCGAGATCGATGGCAAGCTGTACCTGAATGATTTCGGCGATCATGAGATGCTGGTGCCCGGCACTTTCTATGAGTGCGAGATTACCGAAGCACACGACTACGATGTGGTCGCGCGGGTGCTCTGATGCCAGCGAAGAAGCTCAAGGCACTGCGTTGCCCAACCTGTGGAACGCTCGTGACCGCGACCGACCCGGAGTTCCCGTTCTGCTCCGACCGCTGCCGGGTGATCGACCTCGGCAAGTGGGCCAGCGGCGCGTACCGCATCTCCTCGCCCGTCCACGACCCCGAGCTGCTGGATGAGCTCGAAGGCCTGCGCGACGCGAACAAACGGGCCGACGAAGATGAGTGAGGCCGAGCCGATACGACGGCTGCCGAGGACGCCATGGGCTTGGGCGGTCGCTACGTTTCTGGGGGCGGGTTTCCTCAAGCCGGGCCCCGGCACCTGGGCCTCGGCGGCCGCCGTGCTGCTGTGGCTGCTGTTTGCCGCTGTCGTTTCCCCCACGCCCCCTGCCCTGCGCGCCGTCACCCTGCTGGCGGCGCTGGTTGCTCTCGTCGGCGGCATTCCCGCGGCCACGGTTGTCGAGTTCGAGTCCGGTCGCGAGGACCCAGGACACGTCGTGATCGATGAAGTCGCGGGCCAGTGGATCGCGCTGCTCGCCTTCTGCGGCTACGGCCGGCAGGACTGGCAGCATGCCCTGCTGGCCCTCGCGCTGTTCCGCTTTTTCGACATCCTCAAACCGGCGCCTGTCCGCCAGCTTGAGCGTCTCCACGGCGGCGTCGGCATCATGATGGACGATGCCGCAGCCGGGATCTATGCCCTGGTTGTGGGCGCCATCATCGGCCACTGGTGGTAGGCCCGGGCACACCCTGCTCCTGATTCGCTACAGTAGAAGTGGATGACACCTGACGACCCCATCGCTCCTCCCCAGGCAACACCTGCGCCGCGCATCACGAGCGTGCACCCCATTGCCGCGCTGCCCGGCGGCGAAATCCACGTGCACGGGGCGAATCTGGCTCCCGTCGCCGGCCACCTGCCGGTCGCGATGCTGGGCGACCTCGCCGCGCACGTTCTGCTGAGCCGCGAGGAACGCCTCGTGCTCCGCATCCCCGACGAGGGCGAGCCCGGCATCCTGCGCATCCTGCGCAACGGCGCCCAGAGCAACAACGTGACCGTCGATGTGGGCGAACTGCTCGCGACCGGCATCCACCAGGTCGCGAACCCGGCGGTCGATGCGCTCGGAAACATCTACGCCACCTTCTCCGGCTCGCGCGGGCAGGAAACCCCGGTCTCGGTCTTCCGCGTCACGCCCTCGGGTGAAGTATCCCCTTTCGTCACCGGCGTTATGAACGCCACCGGCCTCGCGATCGGGCCCGACGGCTCTCTCTACATCTCCTCGCGCAACGACGGAACAATTTACCGCGCCTCCGCCGAGGGCGCCGTTTCGACCTTCTCCGAGGGCATGGGCATCGCGACCGGCATCGCCTTCGACGCAGCCGGCAACCTGTATGTCGGCGATCGCAGCGGAACGATCTTCAAAATCGCGCCGGACCGGCAGATCTTCGTTTTTGCGACCATTGAACCGTCAATAGCCGCCTACCACCTCGCGTTCGGGCTGGACGGAACCCTGTTCGTAGCCGGACCCACGACCTCAAGCTACGACACGCTGTACGCCATCGGCCCGGACGGCACGCCGAAGGTGCACTACCGCGGGCTGGGCAGGCCGCAGGGCATTGCGCTCGATGTAGCCGGGAATGTCTATGTCGCCGCCGCGCTCGCCGGACGCCGGGGCATCGTGCAGGTGTCGCTCGATGGCACAGCGGAGCTGGTTGCTTCGGGCAGCGGCATCGCCGGGCTCGCGTTCATCCCCGGAGGCGACGCTGTGGTGGCAACCGCCGGTGCGCTGTTCACATTGCCGCTTGGGGTTGAGGGTTTGCGGCTGTTTTGAGAAGTTGAGGAAAGAGAATCAAACATGAACTGTGACATCATCGCGGTCGGCTCGGAACTGCTGACGCCCTACCGCCAGGACACCAACTCGCTCTACCTTACCGAGCAGCTCAACCAGCTCGGTGTACGCGTTCTTGCTAAAACAATCGTGGGCGATCGGCGCGAGCACCTGGTTGGCGCCGTGCGCAACGCGCTCGGCCGGGCGGATATCGTCGTCATCACCGGCGGGCTGGGCCCGACCGAGGACGACCTTACCCGCGAGTCGGCCGCCGAAGCGCTCGGGCTGCGCCTCAAACGCAACCAGGAGATCGTGGCGGCGCTGTATGCGCGCTTCGCCTCGCGCCGCATCCAGATCACCGACAACAACACCAAGCAGGGCGACGTGCTGGAGGGCGCTGAGGCGCTGGCGAACAATGCCGGCACCGCGCCCGGTCAGTGGCTCGATACGGTCTACGAAGGCCATCGCAAGCTCGTGGTCCTGCTGCCCGGGCCGCCGAGCGAGCTGAAGCCCATGTTCGAGGCGGACGTACTGCCACGGCTCCGCAACACCATCCCGCGGCGGCATTTCGCCACCCGCACGCTCAAGGCCGCGATGATCGGCGAGTCGGCCTGCGATGCGCGGATCGCGCCCATCTACAACCAGTACCCTGACGTGGAAACCACGATCCTCGCGCACCTCGGCGATATCCAGGTCTCGCTGATCTGCACCAAGCCGACGCTCGAGCTCGCGCAGAAGCGCGTCGATGCACTAGCCGGCGCGATCGAGGAAGAGCTCGACAATGTGCTCTACTCCTCGAGCGGCGAGTCTCTCGAGCGCATCGTGCTGTACCAACTCGAGCTGGCAGGCGCCACGCTCGCGACAGCGGAAAGCTGCACCGGCGGCCTCATCGCGCAGAGGCTCACCAGCATCGCGGGCTCGTCGCGGTCGTTCCTCGGGGGCGCCGTCGTCTACTCGAACGAGCTCAAAACGCTGTTTGCCGGAGTTTCGGCGAGTCTGATTGCAGCGAACGGCGCGGTCAGCCGGGATGTAGCTTCGGCACTGGCGACGGGTATCCGCGCGAAGGTCGGCAGTACCTTCGGCATCGGCGTGACCGGCGTTGCCGGGCCGGGCGGCGGAACAGACGAGAAGCCGGTCGGACTGGTCTACGTCGCGGTTACCGATGGCGTCCAGACCGATGTCGTCGAGAAGCGTTTCCACGGCGACCGCGACCGCATCCGCCAGTACGCCGCCCAGCAGGCCCTCGACATGGTCCGTAAACGCCTGCTTACCCGCAACTGAACGGGGATTACTGCGCCGTGGTCGATCCCACGCTGTAGAAGGTGTAAAGAGCGTGGTAGGGGATATTGACGCTCCTGCCCTCCTCGGTCGCCACGCAGCTCCCCGCGGCGATCGCCCCTCCGTGGGTCTCCGAGCGGCGCACCCACACGATGCCCGACAACTGGCCCTTTTGGTTGCCCACGGGGCTCGCCGCCAGCAGCAGCCAAGGTATACTTCCCGCCTCGGTTGAAGGCTGGCTGACCACGACCCTACCCGTGACGGCGCTGCCGTCGTTCCATCGCCACGTCGGCCCCGCGGAGTGTCTGCCGAGCGTCGCATGCGTCGCTGGGTCCAGCAGCTTCGCATCCGGCGCCGCGAAGGTCCACGCCAGCGGCCCGTTTTTGCGGCTGCAGGTGTACACCTGGATCCCTTCCCCAATCACCTGCAGCTCCAGCCGCGCGCCTACCGGAACGGTGGTGTCGGAGGGCGGCACAGGCCGGGGCGCGATCTGCCCGAAGCAGGAAACGGAGTACCAGCCGAAACAGAGGAGTGCGAAAGAGAGTGGGCGCATGGCGCCAACAGGCTACCACCCACACACCTCCTCCCGCTCAAAACTCGCACCTCGCCGCCCCGCCCCGCCCGTACGGCGAGTACCGGCGAGTACACTGGAAGCGCCATGAACGCCGTACCCTTTCTCCTGATTGCCCTGGTTGCCTACCTGCTCGGATCCATACCGTGGGGCTACCTGCTGGTACTTGCTTTTCGCAGGCAGGACATTCGCACCACCGGCAGCGGCAACATCGGCGCGACGAATGTTGTCCGTTCAGGCGCCCGGGGGCTCGGCGCGCTTACCTTTCTGCTCGATGCGGCGAAGGGCTGGGCCGCCGTCATCTTCGCGACCGGGGTGCTGCCCATGCTGCCGGCACGCTGGGTGCAGCATGACTCCGCGTACACCTTCCACGTCGCGGTCGCCGCATCCGTCGCCGCACTCTGTGCGCTGCTGGGCCACATCTTCCCGGTCTGGCTGGGCTTTCGCGGCGGCAAGGGGGTCGCGACGGCGTTCGGCGTGTTTCTTGCCCTCGCGTGGCCCATCGCCCTGCTCTCGCTCGGGGTATTCCTTCTGTCACTGGCGCTGTTTCGTATCGTTTCGCTCGCCTCGATCCTGGGCGCGGTCGTTATCCCGCTTGCCGCGCTCGCGCTCGACACGCGTCTGGGCCTGGGCTGGGCGAAACTCACCGTGCTGATCGTCGGACCTTCCATCGTGGTCCTCAAGCACCACGCGAACATCCGCCGGCTGCTCGCCGGCACGGAGTACCGCTTCGGCAAGGGGCCTTCCACCGCATGAGCCGCATCGCCGTTCTCGGCGCCGGCTCCTGGGGCACGGCGCTCGCTCTCAACCTCGCCCGGCGCCCCGACCACTCCATTACGCTGTGGGCGCACACCACCGCGCATGCACATGAGCTCAGCGAGCACCGCGAAAACCGCCGCTATCTGCCCAGCTTCACGCTGCCCGCCCAGCTGCGCGTCACGCACTCGCCGGCCGAGGCCGTGCACAGTGCTGAAGCGATTCTCATCGTCGTCCCTTCGCAGCACGTCCGCGCCACCGTGTCCGCGCTTGCGCCGCACCTGGCGCCCGGCACCCGTCTGCTCAGCGCGTCCAAAGGTATTGAAGACAAGACCCTGATGCGCATGACGGAGGTGATCGCCGATGTTCTGCAGGCCGGCTATCCCATCGGGGTACTCAGCGGGCCGTCGTTCGCGCAGGAGGTCGCGGCAGGAGCGCCCTCCGCCGTGACCGTCGCGTTTCCGCAGGCCGGGGACGCGGAACACGCGCAGGCAATGTTTTCGACCGAGACCATGCGCCTGTATCGGAACACCGACGTGGCCGGCGTCGAGCTCGGGGGCGCGCTCAAGAATGTCATCGCCATCGCCGCAGGCGCGGTTGCGGGCCTCGAGCTCGGGCACAACAGCGGCGCTGCCCTCATCACCCGCGGCATCGCTGAAATGACCCGCCTCGCGCTGGCCTGCGGCGGCCGCCGCGAAACCCTCGCCGGGCTCGCGGGCGTCGGCGACCTCATCCTGACCTGCACAGGCAGCCTGTCGCGCAACCGCTTTGTCGGGATGGAGCTGGGCCGCGGCCGCTCCTTGCCGGAGATCGTCACAAGCCTCAACGGCAAGGTCGCCGAGGGCGTCCGCACCACCGACGCGGCGCTCAGGCTCGCTGAGCGGCATGGCGTGTCCATGCCCATCGCCGAAGAGGTCCATGCCGTGCTGCACGGCCGGCGCTCCGCGGCTGAGGCCGTGCGCTCGCTGATGGCGCGCCCCGGCCGCGACGAGTAAAGCGGCCTGCTTAGTCCCGAAGCTCGCGAATCTTCGCCCAGTCCAGAGAACACTCGCTGCCCGGGCAGGCAGTCTCCTCACTCGGCGTCAACACGCCGTTCAGGTAGCGGTACACCGTATCCGTTTCCGGGTTGATCACGATGATCGTGCGAATGCCCATCGACTCGTAATCGGCGAGTTTCCTCAGTACGCGCGGCACCCTGTCTTCCGGTGAAAGCACCTCGAAGACAGCGACCGGCGAGTGCGTCAGAATCTGCTCAATCGGCAGGTCGCGATTCCAGACCGTCACATCGGGTACACGGTACCGCATAGGAGCGACCTGTACCCTGTACTCGGCAAGAACGCGCACATTCCACGGCTTTGCCTGTGCACTCAGCCAAAGAACCAGAGCCTTTTGCCAGGATGCGTGATCGAACTGACCCATCGGGCGCTCCTCGATCTCTCCATCGACGTACTCGGCATCCGGCTCGTAATCGCCGTGCAGATACTCTTCGACCGGGACAAACGTCGTCGTCGCCATAGGCTCCTCCGCACTGCCTCAGTCTAGCAGCGCTCTGGTAATCCCCGGCGGTGCGTGAGCGCAGCAGGCGGTCGTACACCGTAAACTGGAAGCAATGATCCAGACCCTGTTCGGCTCGCTCGACCAACCGGAGAAACGTAGCGTCTTCGAGAAGATGCGCGAAGCGGTTTCGCGCACCCGCGACTCTCTCTCCGATCGCATTGAGGGTGTCGTCGCACTGACGCGCGAGGTCGACGAGGCTGCGCTTGAAGAGCTGGAAGGCGTGCTGCTGGCCTCCGATCTCGGCATGCCGACCACCACCGTGGTCATTGAGGCGTTGCGTGAGCGCGCGCGCCGGCAGGCCATCCGCGACGGCGCGGAGCTTAAATCGCTGCTGCGCGCCGAGCTGCTCACCATCCTCAAGCGGGAGAACGCGCTGCCGCCCCGACGCATCACCCCGCCGGAGGTCGTGTTTCTCGTCGGCGTGAACGGCACCGGCAAAACCACCACCAGCGGCAAGCTGGCGGCATGGCACCGCCGCGCCGGCAAAACGGTCCTGCTGTGCGCGGCTGACACCTTCCGCGCCGCCGCCATTGAGCAGCTGGAGGTATGGGGGCAGCGCGCCGGGGTCGAGATCATTAAGACGCGGCAGGGCGGCGACCCCTCCGCCGTGCTCTTCGATGCGGTCACCGCCGCCAATGCCCGGCGGACTGACCTGCTGCTGGTCGATACGGCCGGGCGTCTGCACACCAAGACCGGCCTGATGGCCGAGCTTGAGAAAATGCGCCGCACCGCGCAGCGCATCATCTGGGACGCGCCGCACGAAGTGTTGCTGGTGCTGGACGCGACAACCGGGCAGAATGGCCTGCAGCAGGCGCGGCTGTTTACCGAGTCGGCAGGTGTGACCGGCATCGTTCTCACCAAGCTTGATGGCACCGCGAAAGGCGGCATCATCATCGCCATTGCGCACGAGCTACAGCTTCCGGTACGGTTTGTTGGCACAGGCGAGAAGATGGAAGATCTGCTCGCGTTCAACAGCGAAGCATTTGTGGACTCCCTGTTGGGAGAGTAGCTGCCGGGAGAGTAGCCGAATGGCCGATCCGTACGAAGGTAGCGAGCGCCGCGAGCCCGGCGCAGATGGAGCCGGCGACCGCGTTGAAGACGCGCGCTGGATGCGCCAGGCGCTGCAGCTCGCGCAGGCTTCGATCGGCATGGCCTCGCCCAATCCTCGCGTCGGCTGCGTCCTGGTGCGGCACGGCGTTCCTGTTGGCCGCGGCGCCCACCACTACGACGTGAAGGACCACGCGGAGATTGTCGCGCTGAAAGATGCCGGGGCCCAGGCCCGCGGCGCGACCGCCTATGTCACGCTTGAGCCGTGCTCGCACACAGGCCGCACCCCGCCCTGCGCAGCCGCGCTGGTTGAGGCCGGCGTAGGCCGCGTGGTGATCGCGACCGGCGACCCCAATCCGCTTGTCAACGGGCGCGGCCTGGCCATGCTGCGCGAAGCGGGAATCGCCATCACCGTGGGCACGCTGTCTGAATCGGCCCGTGCACTGAATGACGGCTTCGCCCGCTGGATTCGCAAAAAGCTGCCCTTCGTCACGCTCAAGGCCGCCGTTTCACTCGACGGGCGCATCGCGCCTTCTTCCGCTGAAAAACCCTCCGGCAGCGTCGCGTACCTGACCGGCGCGCGCTCCCTGCTCGCCGTACACAAAATGCGCCATGCCGCGGACGCCGTGCTGACCGGCATCGGCACCGTGCTTGAAGACAACCCGCTGCTTACCGACCGCAGCGGAGGCGCCCGCCGGCGCGCCCTGCTGCGTGTCGTCCTCGACTCTCAACTACGCCTCCCCCTTGCCAGCCGCCTGGTGCAGACCTCGGCAAACGACCTGCTGGTGTGCACCGCGACGCCAGCCGACGACATAGAAGCACACCGCGCGCGCTGCCTGGCGCTTGAGGCTGCCGGCGTACGCATACTGTGGGTCAGTCGCTCGGCCAAGGGCTGGCTCGACCTGAACGCGGTGCTGTGCCTGCTTGGCGAGAGCTACGGCGTGCTCAACGTGCTCGTCGAAGGCGGCTCCCGCCTGAACCGCGCGTTGCTTGAAGGCACGGACGGCTCCACGCCCATCGCCGACAAGCTATGCCTCTTCTATGCGCCCATGTTCCTCGGCGAAGCGGGCGTCCCGCTGGTCGCCGGCAAGCTCTCGCTCCCGGCGGAGATTCATCGCTCGACCCTGGTCGACTCCGGCTCGGATTTCCGGGTCGACGCCTACCTGCGCGATCCGTGGCGCGAGTAGTATCTCCCACGCACGGCAGGTCCTAAACTAGAGACGAGGGAGATTCTTCATGTTCACAGGGCTCGTGCAGGCCACAGGAACCATCCGCTCCGTCGCTGCCGGTGATGGAACCATCCGGCTCACCGTGGAAGCGCCCGGGCTGGCCGGGAAACTGGCTGTCGGCGACAGCATCGCGGTCAGCGGGGTTTGCCTCACGGCACTCGCTCCATCGGCCACCCTCTTCCACGCCGAGCTCGCCGCGGAGACCGTCGCCCGTACCTCCCTCGCAACGCTGCAGGCAGGCGCCCAGGTCAATCTCGAGCTGCCCACCCCCGCCGGCACCCCGCTCGGCGGCCACATCGTCCAGGGCCATGTCGACACCACCGGTTCCCTGCTGGCGCTCGAACCCGTCGGCTCCGGCGACCGCACGGACTGGCTGCTGCGCATCGCCGTACCGCCCGCAGTGGGGCGGTTCGTCGTGGAAAAGGGCTCGATCACCATTGAAGGCATCAGCCTCACCGTCGCCCGCTGGTTCCCGGAGAAAGACGCGCAAGACGATACGCTCACCGGCGCCGGCGAACTCCACGTCGCCGTCATCCCCCACACCTACGAAGCCACCAATCTGCACACCCTGAAGCCCGGCGACCCGATCAACCTCGAAGCAGACGTGCTGATGAAGCTCGCCGTGCAGAACGGCCTGTCGGCAAAGCCCTCGGACAACGAGTGGACGCGCCGCGCGGCACAGGACACGGATGCCGATGCCCCCTGGCAGGTCACCCTGGCGTACCTCGTCGCCAACGGGTACTGAGCGGTGTGCATGGAATAATGAGGGGCGAAGCTCCCTGTCACCGCCCACTTTTCCGACTGGATGGACCGTGTACCGATACCTGCGAATCGCGCTGGCGCTTGTCGCCCTGCAAATTATCTCCGCCGCATGGACCCAGGACTCGACGAGTCTTGCGAAACAAGGCTGGTATGCGGACCCGGAGATCCACATCTTCGCAGGTCAGTACTGGATCTATCCCACCTCGTCCGATCCCGCCCCGTCGAGCGGGGACCATCGCATCTTCAACCCCCTGCAGCAGTCGCTGCGCAGCCGGACCGTCGTGCACCCGGTGTACCTGCTGCACACCGCGCTCGATGCCTTCTCCTCCACGGATCTCGTGCACTGGACGAAGCACACCGACGTGCTCGATATCAGGAATGTCTCCTGGGCAGCCTATGCCATTTGGGCCCCGACGGCGATCCATCTCAACGGTAAGTACTATCTCTTCTTCGCCGCGAACGATATCCAGGAGAACGAGAAAGGCCCGGGCGGCATCGGCGTGGCCGTAAGCGACAAGCCCGGCGGACCCTCTATCGACGCGCTGGGCAAGCCGCTCATCGGCGAGTTTCACAACGGGGCGCAGCCGATCGATCCGGCCGTGTACCGGGATGACGACGGAACGATCTACTTCTATTACGGGGGCCACGGCCACTGCAATGTGGCACGGCTTTCGCCGGACCTGAAGAGGGTCATCCCGATGCGGGACGGCGCGATGTACAAGGAGATCACGCCCGAGCACTATGTCGAGGGCCCCTTCATGCTCAAGCGCAGGGGCGTGTATTACTTCATGTGGTCCGAGGGGGACTGGGGCGACTCGAGCTATGGCGTCGCCTACGCGAAAAGCAGCAGCCCCACGGGACCGTTCAAACGCGCCGGCAAAATCCTGCAGACAGATCCCGCAGTGGCGAATGGCCCCGGCCATCACTCGGTCCTGCATATCCCGGGTACCGACGACTGGTACATCGTTTACCATCGCCACCCGCTCGGCACCACCGGCGCCGACCAGCGCGTGCTTGCGATCGACCGGATGTACTTCGACGCGGACGGCAACATCAAGCCGGTGCGCATGACGATGAACGGTGTGAGTGCCAGGCCTGTGTCGAAAAGCTGGAAGGACCAGTAGCTTTCGCTCCAGCGATCCACCTCAAAACGCCCGCACGATGGTAAGCCGCACTGTTGGCCGGGCACCATGCTGTACCGCCGTCCACGCGTACAATTGCCGGACGGCGTACCCTCATGGACCCATCCAAGGACCCCACCTCCCCAGCCCGCGCCCAGCCACACCCCCGGCTCGAACGCGCTGACGGTGAGGCTGACTTTGAAGGTTCGCCTGTCGACCCCGAGGAAGATGCTCGGGAAGAGGCTCCTGAAGCTGATCACACCGCCGACGACGAGGCCGAAGCGGAGGAAGCGCAACCTTTTCAGGAGGATGGGGTTCATGAGGACATGGCTACTGCTGCCTATGACCGGAGTTGGCCGGGCGCGACCAGTCTGCCCGGGGTTGCCGACGCCCAGCGCGCCGGTTCGCCGGCTTTCGCGGCGCCGGAGGACGGCTCGGATGCCGCCATCATGCTGCGGGTGCGGGATGGCGACGAGTCGGGCTTTACCTATCTGATTGAGAAGTATCGCAAGCAGATGGTGCACCATATGTACCGCATGACCAACAACCAGGCGGTCGCCGAAGAGCTGGCGCAGGAAGTGTTTCTGCGCGTGTACCGCTCGCGCGAAAGCTATCGAGCCGAGGCCAAGTTTTCGACCTGGCTCTACCGAATCGCGACCAATCTCGGGGTTAACTACGCCCGCGACCATCGGCGTGAGCGTTCGGCGCAAAGCGTGCATCTCGACCAGCCGGATGCGGAAACCGGCACCACCCCCGATGTGGCCGATAGCCGCCCGGGCGCCGAGCAGGGGCTGCTGCGCGCGGAGCGGATGGCCGGTATTCGCGGCGCGGTGCTGGCCCTGCCGGAGCGCCAGCGGCAGGCCGTGCTGATGCACAAGTATCAGGAAATGGACTATCGCGAGATCGGCGCGGTGCTCAAACTGTCGGAGTCCGCGACCAAATCATTGCTGTTCCGCGCATACCAGACGTTGCGGGAGCGGCTGAAAGAATACGTCTGATGGAGTACGCCATGACCAATCGAGTGGACTGCAAGGCAGTCGAGGCCGCGATGCCCGACCTGCTGTTCGACCCCGGCAAAGCGCCCGCCGGCATACAGGCGCACCTGCTGCACTGCCCGCCCTGCGCTAGTGAACTGTCAGCGCTGCGGGAGACCATGCTCGTGCTCGATGCGTTGGAGGCGCCCGAGCCCTCGCCCTACTTCATGGCGCGCATGGGCGCTCGCCTGCGCGAAGAGCAGGCGCAGCCTCGACGCGGCTGGGCTGGATTCAAAGACCGCCTGGTGACCCGGCTGTGGACCAGCAATCACACTCTGAAGCCGGCTGCCGGTGCTGCCGCACTTGGGCTGCTGCTGGCCGTCGGCGGAGGCACCTGGCTCGATCTGGCGGCGCCACCTGCGACGGCCCCGGCCGTGCAGGCCTCGAACACGGTGCGCGATCTGCAATCGTTGAATGAGAATGCCCAGGTCTTCCAGCAGCTTTCAGCACTCGACAGCCCGGACACCGGCGCGGAAGGCAACGACTGATCCTGCCGCTCGCCGGGTGTTGCTATTTTGGTAATCACAGCCGGGGCTTGGCCACGCGGAAGGACAACGACACATGAGGCAGGAGGGCACAGGGCGGGTTCTCGGAAGCGCAGCGCGATCAGCGTTGTTCGCCCTGCTCTGCGCCTGCACGGTCCCGGCCCTGGCGCAGTATGGGGGTGGCCAGCGCGGGCCGGGGGATGCTCGCTACGGCGGCGCGCCGGGCTTCCATCATGGTCCCGGCCCCGGCGGCCAGCATCTGCCGCAGTGGTTTGCCCAGCACCAGGGCATGTCGGCTGACCGGCAGGAAGAGGCCCTGCGGCACGAGCCCGGCTTCGCCCGCCTGCCGGAAGGCCAGCAGCAGCAGCTCATCAACCGTCTGCATCGGCTCGACATGGAGCCGCCCGCGCAGCGCCAGCGGATGATGCAGCGCAATGAGCGCTTCATGGCCCTGCCGCCGGAGCGTCAGCAGCAGATTCGCGCCGCCAGCCAGTCGCTCGGCCTCATGCCCCCGGAGCGTCGCCGCGCCGTCCGGCAGGCGTTTCGAGACCTGCGGAACGTGCCGCCGGAAGAGCGGCAAAACGCCCTCAACTCCGCGCGGTTTCAGGCCGAGTACTCCCCGCAGGAGCGCTCGATCCTCAGCGATCTCCTGTCGTTTGAGCCTTAAAACGCCTGCTTTAACTGCGGAAGAAGTTTTTCGCCAGGAACAAAACGTTCGCCGGGCGCTCCGCCAGCCTCCGCATGAAGTATGGGTACCACTCCCGCCCGAACGGCACATACACACGCACCCGGTAGCCCTCGGCCACCAGATGCCGCTGCAGGTCGCGCCGCACCCCGTACAGCATCTGGAATTCGAAGCTGTCGCGGCCGACCTGGCCTTCCTCGGCAAGCCGTTTCGCGGCGCTGATCATCGACGGGTCATGTGTGGCGATGCCGTGGTACACACCGCTCGACAGCAGCATCGCGGTCAGCGTGACGTAATTCGCGTCTACATCCTGCTTCTCTGGAAAAGCGATCGCCGACGGCTCCTGATAAGCGCCTTTGCACAGCCTGACCCTGATACCTTCCCGCACCAGCATCGCTACATCCTCGGCCGAGCGCCGCAGGTACGACTGGACTACCACGCCAACGCTGCCCGGGAACTGCCCGTGCAGCCGGCACACCAGGTCGAGCGTCGCCTGCGTATACGCTGAGCCTTCCATGTCCACGCGCAGAAATGTTCCTACCTTCCGCGCGTGCTCCACCAGGCGGCCCACAATCTGCTCTGCCAGCCCCGGGCTCAGCTCCATGCCCATCTGCGTCAGCTTCACGCTCACGTTCGCGTCGAGCCCGCGCTCGCCGATCGCGTCCAGCAGCTGGTGATAAATCCCCGCGGAGTGCTGCGCCTCCTCCGGCGTATGAACGTTTTCACCCAGGCTGTCGAGCGTGGCCGCCATGCGCTCACGATTGAGCGCAGCAGTGGCCTGCAGCACATCCTCCACCTCAAGCCCCGCGACAAAGCGGGACGAAACACGACGACCCGCGGCCGAGGCCTCGGAAAAACGACGAATGGGCTGATTGCGGGAGAGAGAAATAAACGTGGAACGCAGGATAGCCATGGCTGAGTACTAGGGTACAGGGTGGAGGGTGTAACAGGCAGGAAGCAGGGTGGAGCAGGAAGCAGGGTTTAACAGGCAGGGAGCAGTGTTCAACAGGCAGGACGAGTTCAGGGTGTAACCAGCAAGGCGTAACGCGACACGCTCTCAATCCTGAAATCTGCTTCCTGCTCCCTGCACTTGCCTGTTACACCCTCTACCCTGCACCCTAAACCCTGCTTTCTGCTTCCTGCCCCTGCCCTCACTGCACGCTCGGCGAAGGCAGTTCGCTCGTACTCTCCAGGTGCCGCATGTGCGTCGTTTTCTCGGGATGTTCAGGCTGCTCGGGCATCTCATCTGTCCCACGGTGCAGGGTCAGGTCGCCGTGCGTCGTGTGTACCTCGATGTGCGGGCCGCCCGCGCCGACCTGCCCGCTGATCGTCTTTCCATCGCCGCCCGTGCTCTGCGCCAGCGGGAACGAGGAGTCGATACTGTCGTCCTTCCCCGTCGACCCGCTCAGGCTGAACCCCGCGCCCGGCGGCACCGACAGCGTCACATCCCCCGTGTTGTTCACGATTGTCATCGTGCCCAGCGGCGAGGCTGCGGCCACTGTCACATCGCCATTGCTGTCCTCGATCGACGCGGCGCCGCTCACCCCCGTCACTTCCACGTCCTTTGACCGCGTTTTCACCAGCAGGCCGCCTGCAATCCCGCTCACCCGCAGCTCGCCCGAGTCGAGCGAAAGCTGCCCTGACAGGCGCTCCGCCGTCAGCTGCGTGCGGTTTGAGCTGAACTCCACCGGGCCGTTCGCGCCGCTTACCTCGGTATCTCCAAAGAAGTCGCCGTGCAGCTGCACCCGCCCTTTCACCCCGGACAGGGTGATATCGTCCGCCCGGCCATTCACCGCGAAATCGCCCGCGACGGTGCTCGCGCGAACGTCCCCATGGTCCATCTGCAACCGCACCGCTCCGCCCGCGCTGTCGATCGCGACATTGCCGTGGTCCTGGTTCACGTCGAGAGCGCCGTTCATCCCGGAAATCGAGATGTCCCCATGATGGTTGCTGATCTTGCATGCCGCGGCGGCAGGCACCGCGAGCACCAGGTCCACCTGGGTCCCGCTCCGACCCGGCACCGTCACCGTCGCGCTCCCGCCATGCACCTCCAGCACCGGCCTGGCGCCGCTGAACGCGTCAGCCTTGTCACTGTCCTTCACATGCGCCACCTGGTGTGCATCCACGTGGATCATGCCGTCGGTCGAGGGCGTCACCTGCACATCGCCGTGCGCGTTCTCGACCGTCAGCGAGTCGCCGTGGGCAAACGGCTCCTGCAGACTGACGTCGTTTGTGTGCGTCTCTTCGTCCGTGTTCCAACTCCAGTTGTTGTTCCAATCCGGGTCCCAGCCCCAGTTGTCGTGCCCGAACCGCGCCTGGTGGCTGATCAGCCCCAGCACCGCCAGCAGAATCACCAGCGTTACCAGTCCCCCACCCCTGCGGCGGCGCGGCCCCATATATGCGCCGTACGCGCCCGGGTACCGGCGGCCCTGCACGCCTTCCAGCAGCCGCTCCAGCAGCAGCAGTACGCCCACACCCACCAGCAGCAGCGGCCACCAGGTGGAGTACACCCTCCAGAAGCTATTGGTCGAAAACTGGTCCGTCGTCCACAGCAGGAACATGACGCCGACCAGCACCTCAACTGCGCCAAGCGTGACGGACCGGCGCCGCACCGGGACCGCGCCCGGGTAGCCCGGCGCGCTGTAGGTTACCGGCAGCAGCGCCTCCAGCACTCGCAGCAGCCCCCCGGCCAGCAGGTATAGCGGCCAGCTCCGCGCGAAGGAAAGCACATGCCACTGGTTCAGAATGGCCGTCAGCGCGAAACACAGCAGAAACACCGGCCCACGGATTCTCCGGAACAGGAATGCGTTCATTTCTCCTCGTCTTCCGTCCGCGAAGCGGACCCTTCGCCCTCAACCACCGCCCGCTGCCCCGTAATGCTCAGCGGATTGCCCTGGACCATACCTGTTGCCGGGCGGCCGGTTCCCGGCCTGTCCGCAGCAGCACCCGGGTAGGGAGCCGGCGCGATGCCGCCACTCGGCGGCATCGCCGGATCCGGAGCATTCACCCTGCGGATCAGCAGCCACACGCCCAGCAGGAGCACGAGCACCGGCCACCCGCGCGCCAGCCATCCGATATTGAGGAAGCCCAGCGTGCTCATCAGGAACAGCAGCCCCACCACGATCAGCACGATCGCACCCACCGGCTCCCCTCGCCGCGCAGACACTGCCGGCGGCGGCGGGGCGGGCACCGTTGTATAGGGTTGCGCGGGCGGATAACTCCCGGCATAACCTGTCCCCTGCGACTTACCGGCCTCGACCGGCTCCGACGGCGCCCCTTGCGGCGGTGCATATGGGCCTGTTTTTACGTCGGAAAACGCGCTTTTTTGCGTGTTTTGCGAGTCCTGAGGCGCACCTTTGTAGGGGTAGGGAGCCGGGGTAAACTGGGGCGCTCCATTTTGCGGGCCTCCCTGCGGCCCGAGCCGCTGGCTCATGTCGAGGATGCCGAAGGGGTCCGGTAGGGGGCGGCCATCGCGTCGGGCCGAGGCGGTCTGGGCCGCGTCGAAGACCTGGTAGAAAACCCAGGCCGCAATCAGAAACGCGGCCAGGCCAAAGTGCTCCGTCGTGCCGACCAGCACGATGAAGACGACGACATGCAGCAGGGCCTTGATGAACTGCCCGTTGTACATCGCCCCAACACCCGGGATAATCCCGAGTAACGCGGCCAGTACGGGGCTGGTATGGATCGGCTGAGCGGCATAGCTGCCCGCCCCATTGCTGCCGGAAGGAGGGGTCCACCCAACAGGGCGGTAGCCGGGCACCGGCGGGGGCGGCGCACCCGGCGTACCCGCCTGGCGGGCGGCGAAGTCCGGTTCGCACAGCAAAAGTCCTTCAAAGGTGCGGGTGCACTCATGGCAAAGGGGCTTGCCGCAGCCCTGGCAGAAGGCGGTGGCGGGGCGGTCAGGATGATTGGCGCAGTTCATAGAATGTTCCTTTCCTGTGCCTGCGGATCGTTGTTTGTACTGTTTTCGCGGTCTGCCTCACGGCTCGCGAGCAAGGGAGCGGCCGTGAATGGAAATGCCGGAAGCCGGTTGGCGCTGGGCTGCGGAGCCTGTTGCCGCGCGTGCGCGTCCCGTCCGCCCGAGTGACGAAGATCGTCTACCGTCGCCTCGACCTCGCGCACCAGCCGCAGGTTGTCGTAGAAGCTCACCACTTGCTTCTTGGTGTCGAAAAACTGCCGTGTCGCGGTTGCCTCGAAGGTCGCCGGAGCATGCAGCGCGTTGTGAATGTCGCCGAGCCGCACACCGCTGATCGAAAGCGTCAGGGCGATCGAAAAGAACGCCATCGCCGCCGTCATCACGATCCGCGCCTGCTTCTGCCCGTGAAGCGCCCACACCGGCGCGGCCGGCAGCACCAGCATGTCGCCCGAGGGCAGCAGCACCCCCGGCATCACTGAAGCACCCGGTCCACCCGGGCGCGCCGCGCCGGATGCGTCGCCCGTGGTCTTCGTCAGGATCCGGCCCAGCAGCGCTTCGGGGACGACCGGGGGCGTGTCGTGGAGCAGCCGCGCCCAGGCGCGTCCGTGGCTGGATTCCTCCAGCAGGGCCTGGCAGGTCGCGCAGCGGGACGCGTGCGCCCGCAGTGCCGCTTCGTCGTCCGGCGCCAGCGTGCCGTCGAGCAGGTCCACCAGGGCCGCTTCCCAGATCACGCAGTCCTCGGTGCCGCGCAGCAGGCGGCTTTCAAGCGGGGTATCGTCGTTGTGGCTCATCAGCTCACCTGCCTTCCCCCGCGGCCGAGGCGCCGCGCCAGTTCGGCGCGTCCACGGCTGATGCGGGATTTCACGGTTCCTTCGGGCACTCGCAAAACGAGCGCGATTTCCTTGTAATCCATATCCTGCAGGTCGCGCAGGATGACGGCTTCGCGCAGCTCGGGCGAGATGGAAGCCAGCGCGGCCTGCACCTCACGCTCCAGCTCGCGCTGCAGCGCATGGGCGTGCGGGCCGGGCCGTGCGTCTTCGAGACGGATCGCGCCGGCCTCCGCCCCGCTCTCATCCCAACCCGCGTCGAGCGAGTCCGACGCCCTTTGCAGGCGCGACCGCCTATAGTGGTCGACCAGGTGGTTGCGCGTCAGGGTCGTGACCCAGACTGAAAGCGAGCCCTTCGCAGCATTGAAGGCGGCGAGATTGCCGTAGAGCTTGAGGAAAACGTCCTGGGTCAGGTCTTCAGCGTCGTGGGGCGAGCCGGTGAACCGGTAGCACAGCCCGTACACCCGGCCATGCTGCGCGCGCACCAGCTCGGTCCACGCGGCGGAGTTCCCCCGGAGACACCTGCGCACAAGTGCAGAGGATTCGATGTCCATCTGCTCCCTCGTTAGCGCGCTGGCAGGGGGAGCCTGCGGCACTGGTGGCGGCCCTGGCGTGCGCTGTACAGGCCGGGCACAGACCGCCGGCGACCGCAGACTCCAAAGACCGAATGGTGTGAGTGTACCTGCTGCCGCGCTCATGTCCAGCAATACGTTGGCGCACAGCAGATGGTTCCCCTGCTTGATTTACCGGGCTGCTTGCGCCGCCTGGCAGCTCGCGCAGACGCCGAGCACGTCCACAGCCAGCCGCTCCATGCGGAAGCCGCCGGGCAGCTCCCGCGGCGACTCGAGCAACCCCAGCACCTCAGGGTCTATATCGTGAATCGTCTTGCACCGGGTGCAGAGCAGGTGGTGGTGACGGACCTGGTTCGTTTCGACGCGCATGGACCCGTGGTGCAGAGAGACCTGCTCGAAGATGCCGGAGTGGATGAACAGGTGAAGGTTTTTGTACACCGTGGCGAGTGAAATCGAGGGGATGCGCTGCTTGACGCGCGCATACACGTCCTCCGGGCTGGGGTGGCCTTCAATCGAGCACAGCACCTCGTAGATCACCTGGCGCTGGTGCGTGACGGCAAGACCGGCCTGCTCGCAAACTCTTCGGAACTGGCTTGTTTCGACGCTTGTCATCACAATTTAATCTAAAAGGTCGATTCAGCAGGGTCAAGGCTGCCAACTTAAAGTATTTATACCCGGTGCAAACCGTCGGCTATACGACTGTTTTCTAACACGTAAGTAATGGTTTGATTTAGATTCATGCTGCGTAAAAGTTACGAGTGACTTAAGTTATAGGTGAGCAGCGGATTCTCGTTCTTACCTGGCACGACCGCGGATTTCCTCGCGGAGAGATGGGCCGGTCACCGGACCGGGGCACATCTCTCCTCCTGTCGTTCAAGACACAGAAGGTTGCACTTGCAGGGACTGACTCGATGCGTAAAAGAAAAGAACCCTCAACCAGACGCACCAGGCAAAGTTCCACCTCTCGGCTTTCGAGGGTGGGAAGCGAAACGATGCGTGCGGATCACGCCAAACGATCGCTTTCGCGCGTTCCAGGCGATCCGCTGCTGGTCTTCGGAGCCGGGCGCGACGTTCCGTTCGACGATCTTGCGGAGCTGGCGGCGGCGATCTGCTGGACGCCCATGGGCCAGGTCAACCTGCTCGATGAACACTGGCATTCCAACAAGGGCGCGATGGGTTTTGAAGGCGACCGGCTCGCGCGTGATGCCGCTTTCTGTCGCGAGACCGTGCGGCGGGGCGACGGCCTGCTCGTCGTGAATGACGCCGAAACCGATGCCAGGTTCGCGACCAGCCCGCTGGTTACGGGGCACCCGCACATTCGGTTTTACGCCGGGGTTCCCGTGTTTTCGCCGTCCGGAGAGAAGGTGGGCACGCTGTGTGTGCTCGACACCATCCGGCGCGAGCTGAAGCCCTGGCAGGTGCGCGGCCTGCGGCTGCTGGCGCGGCAGGTAGACGCCCGCATTGAGCTGACCATGCGCCGTGACAGTGCCGCGGAACTGTCTGCAAGCGCTGCAGAGAATTAAGTTCAGCGCCACCACTCGGACCGCAGCTCCACGCCGGGAACGATCTCGGACGGCTTGCCCGGCTCCGGGGACCAGAGCGGAATGCCCTGCTCGCGGAACACCCGCTCAATGGGCTGGCGCCAGCCGTGCAGAGCCAGGTTGAACAGTCCCCAGTGGATCGGCATCAGCAGGCCCGTGCCGCCCATCAGGGCGAAGGTGCGCAGGGCGCCTTCAGGCCCCATATGGATGCTGCGCCACATGGGATCAGAGGCGCCGATTTCGAGCATGGTGAGGTCGAATGGGCCATACTGCTGCCCGATCGCGCGAAAGCCTTCCCACTCGCCTGAGTCCGCGCCGTAATAGACACGGTGGTGCGGTCCGACCAGGGCAAACGACGCCCAGAGGGTTTGAAAGCGATTGGAGAAGCTGCGCCCGGAGAAGTGCCGCGCCGGGAGCGCTGTTATTTTCAACGCCCCAACTTCCGCTGTCTCAGTCCAGTCGAGCTCGGTGAGACGGTCGGCCGGCGCTCCCAAGCCTGCGAGGATTTTGCCGACGCCGAGCGGCGCGAGCCAGCGCGCGTCGCCGGCCGCCGGCAGCCGGGACAGCCGCTGCACGGTCTGGGCGCCGAGGTGATCGTAGTGGTCGTGCGAGAGGACGATCGCGTCCAGACGGGGCAGCTGGTCCAGCGGCAGTGGAGGGGCAAAGAAGCGTTTCGGGCCGAACCACTGGACGGGCGCGGTGCGTTGTTCCCAGACCGGATCAAGCAGCACACGCATGCCGTCGATCTCGATCAGGCTGGTGGAGTGACCGAGCCAGGTGACCCGCAGGCCGCTCGCAGGCGGCCGGCTGTAGATGGAGGCATCGGTATGGAAAGGGCCGAGCGGCTGGGCGGGAACTCGCTCTTCGCGATTGGACAGGTAGCGCGGCAGGAGCTTGAAAATCATGGACGGCCCGCCTATCGTGGTCGGCACCGGGTTGAGGAACTGCCGGCCGCGCCGTTGTGCTTTGCCAAGATCTGTCATGCGTTTTTTGGCTTCTCCGCTTTCAATCGTTGCACATCGACCGGCTGCGCGGCCTACAATGGCGAACACGATGCAGGAGATTGCACCATTCTCGCCTTTTCGCGCCTGGGCCGGGGCGAGCGCGCGGCATGGCTGGTCGCGACGACAGTTTCTGTCGGGCGCCATAGGCTCGGCTGCCGCGGGCGCGACGCTGCTGAAGCCGAGGCGCCTGTTTGCCGGGGTGGGGGAGCCCGCGCGCAAGCTCATCGTGGTGACGTTCGGCGGCGGCGCGCGCGATGACGAGACGTTCTCAGTACGCGGGCAGGTGAACATTCCCAACCTGGTGCAAACGCTGGCGCCGCAGTCGACCTTTTTCCCGCAGGTCGTCAATCGCGGCATCCTGGGGCACTATGTGGCTACGGCGAGCATCGCCACCGGCACCTACCAGAGCTTCGACAACTTCGTGGCGCAGCCTCCCTCAGCCCCCACGCTGTTTGAGTACCACCGCAAGGGGCTGCACCGGCCTGCGAGCGACGCCTGGGTGATTGCGCCGAGCAACGGGTTTGAGCGGCTGGGCGCGAGCAGCCACGCGGGCTACGGGGCGCCGCTGGGAGCGGAGGTGGTACTGCCCAAGCGGCTGCTGGCGCTGGCCGCGGGCGCGGAGCACCATACCCTGCGCGACTATGAATCGCTGCTGCACGACAACTACGAGACCCCGATGGACAGCCCGGGGACGGGCAGCGTGACGGAGGCGGACCAGCAGGAGCTGGCGCGAATGGCCTCGCTGCTGCGGCTTTCGCTGGCAGAGTTTACCGCGCACGCGCGCACGCTTTCGAGCCCCGACGAGCTTTCGCTGTTTATCACGCGCCAGGTGATGCAGCAGGTCGCGCCTTCGCTCATCTTCCTGACGCTGCATGATATGGATGTCGCGCACAGCGGCGCCTATTCGCTGTATATCGACGCGATCCAGCGGGCGGACCGGCTGGTTGCGGAGCTTTGGCAGGCGGTGGCCGGCAACCCGGAGTACGCCGGGCGGACAACGCTGCTGCTGATGCCGGACTTCGGCCGCGATGCCGACGGCGAGGCGAGCGGCTTCCAGCACCATCGCACCGGGAGCGCCATGGCGCGCACCACCTGGATGCTGGCGCTGGGCCGCGGCGCCGGGGGTGGGCGGATCGTCAGTCGCCCGATCGAGTCAGTCGACCTGGTGCCGACAGCGGGCGCGATGCTGGGCTTCCCTACTCCCTTTGCGACGGGCCGCCCTGTATCGGAGCTGCTGTGAAGCCGAGTGAGCTGACGAGCGGCTCCTTTGCCGGGTACGAGCCCGAGGCGCGCGCGCTTGCGGTGGAGCATCTGGCGGTTCTGCAGGGGATGCCGCTGCCGCTGCTGCCGAACTACCTGCAGCAGATTCGCGGCTATGCGACGCTGTTTCCGGTAGAGCAGACGGCCCTGGGCCGCCAGCTGGACGCGCTGCAGCGGCAGCCGGGACTGGTGGATGCTTTTCGAGCGATTGAGCTGACGCCCGCGGTTGCGGAGCTGGACTGGCTTGGGCGGCCCGAGGTGTTTTTGGCGGCGCTTGCCGGCTCGCTGTGGCAGACGCAGCAGATCGACCAGTATCACCGGGCGGCGGAGTCGCTGTTTAACGCGCTGCCTAAGAATGAGCGCAGCGCAGGCAGCCCGGCCCCGCTGCTGATCGCGGTGTTGGGCCGTGGGACATCGAAAGGCAGCTATCCGTTGTTTACGAGGCTGCGGGCACAGGGGCTGTACGCCCGCAGCGTGGAAGCAGACCGAGCGCCGGAGCTGTTTTGCGCGCTGCTTGGCAAACGCGCCGCGTCGCACCCGGAAGCGTACGCGCATTGGTATGTGGATGGCGGGGAGCCCTGGCCGCTGTCGGAAAGTGCGGGGGTACAGCGGTTTACGTTTCCGCAGCTTGCGCCGGTGACCGACGCCGTGCTGCGCGAGATGGACCGGGCCGTCCGCGAGGGATGGGGGCCGGAGGTGCTGGCGGTTCGGCTGCGGGAGATGCGGCCTTCGGCGCTCGGGCTCAGGATGGCCGCGCCGGACCCGCGGATGGACCATTTCTTCCTCTCGCTGCTGACCGAGGGCAGCGGCACGCAGCTGTACAGCACCAGCTTTGTGCAGACGGCGGGGGTGGAGCTGGCTCGCCGCGCGCAACCGACGACGCTGCTGCTGCGCTTCGCGCCGCGGCGCCGGCCTGCGTCAATGAACGACATGCTGGAGCAGCACGGGCAGAGCGCGGAAACCGATCCGCAGGGCGCGCTGGTGGATGCGGATATGGGCCTGTACTACGCGTGGCTGGCCCTGCAGCGGCAGCCGGGCGGCGACCAGGCGCGGCTGTTGGCGTATGTGGAAGGGCACGGGGAGGCGTTTCTGGTCGGGCCGTCGGTGACGCGCGGGGTCGAGAGCGAGTCACCGCTGGCGCTTGCGCGGCTGCTGGAGATGGTTTGAGGGTTTGACTTTGGCTTCCCAGGTCTCAGAATCGAGACCCGGGGATGCCGGCCGCACGGGCGGAGTGTCAGGCTTTGACTTCGAGCATGCGGTCGAGCGCTACCTTCGCCCAATGCTTGACGTCGTCGCGCACCTTGATCTGGTTGACGACGCGGCCTTCGATCAGGTTTTCAAGCACCCAGCACAGGTGCTGCGGCGAGATGCGGAACATAGTGGTGCACAGGCAGCCTGTGTCGTCGAGGGTAATGACTTTTTTACCCTGAGGCGCAAACCGCTTCGCCAGGCGGTTGACCAGGTGGATCTCAGTGCCGATGGCAAAGGTCGAGCCGACAGGGGCCTGCTCGACGAGTTGGATGATGCGCTCGGTCGAGCCGAGGGCGTCGGCCTTCTGACAGACCTCCCAGCGGCACTCCGGATGCACGACGACCTGGATGCCGGGGTACTTGGCGCGAACCTGGTCGACGTGGTCCGGCAGGAAACGTTGATGGACTGAACAATGCCCCTTCCACAGGATGACCTTTGCCGCCTTAAGCCGGGCCGGGGTAAGGCCGCCGTTGATCTGGTAGGGGTCGTAGACCACCATGTCGGTGAGCGGGATGCCCATGGCATGGGCAGTGTTGCGGCCCAGGTGCTGGTCAGGCAGGAAGAGGATTTTTTCCGCGCGGGCGAAGGCCCACTCGAAGGCTGCGCGGGCATTCGAGGAGGTGCAGACCAGGCCGCCGCGCTCGCCGCAGAAAGCCTTGATGGCCGCAGTCGAGTTCATGTAGGTGAGCGGCATGATGCTGCCGGGGATGACTCCACCGGCGTTTGAGTCGGTGAGGCCGGAGGCCATCAGTGCGTCCCAGCAGTCCTCGACCTGGCCGATCTCCGCCATGTCGGCCATGGAGCAGCCGGCGTTGAGGTCGGGCAGGATGACCTGCTGGTCAGGCCGCCCGAGGACGTCGGCACTCTCCGCCATGAAGTGGACGCCGCAGAAGACGAGGTATTTTGCCGCGGTTTCAGCAGCGATCTTCGAGAGCTTGTAGCTGTCGCCGGTGAAGTCCGCAAAGCGGATCACCTCGTCGCGCTGGTAGTGATGGCCCAGCAGCACCGTGGTTGAGCCGAGCTTTTTGCGCGCCCGGGCGATGCGATCGTCCATGGAGTGGTCGGGGAGGACCAGGTAGTTTTCAAGCGAGCAGGACTCGGCCGTCGTTTCCGAAGCAGGGACGAGTTCCTCCGACAGTACTTCTTCCGTCAAAACACTCACGGTGGTGCCGCCTTCAGTCCGCCACGGGGGCGAACGGGGATGTTGAAAGCATGGTTCCCGGCTGCAGCGGCTTCGCATGGTCCCAAGCCGCGGGGATGTTGCAACCTAATGAACAGATGCAGCCTGAAGCGCCGCGATGCATGGGCGCTTTTACTGCTCTCCGTTACACGAAGTTTAATACAGTGGGACGCCGGTTGTGACAGGGACGCGGGTGGCGGGTATCATCAGAGGGCGATGCACCTGGGCGACGGCATTTTCATCTTCATACTTGCACTTGTGCTGCTCGGGCCGAAGAAGACCTCGGCCCTGGCGAACCAGCTTGGCAAGCTGATGGGCGAGTTCCGAAAGGCCTCGAACGATTTCAAGTACCAGTTCAACGAGGAAATGCGCGTATCCGAGCAGCAGGAGCAGCAGAAAAAGCAGGAAGCCGAGCGCGCCGCGCTGACCGCCGGGGAGCCGGGCGCACTGCCTGTGGCTGAGAACAGCATCCTGCCCCCGGCCGCTGAGGGTATTACAGATGAAGCCCCGGCCGAGGCCGTACCCTATGCTGTTTCCGCGACGACTGGTGAAGAGCATCCGGTCGAAGACCACCCGCTGCTGCGCGTCGATGTCATTCCACCGATGGACGGCGCCCCGGCGGACCAGACCTCGGCCACCGAGGTGACCCCGGCCGAGAGCGAGAACGTACCGCAGGCCGCCGCGCTGACTCGCGAAGAAGATGGGGCGCCGGTGCACCATGGCTGATGCCGCAGACGCACTGGACCGAGCACGCACCGCGGTAAGCGAACGGGTAGAACTGCCGGGCATGAGCCTGCTCGAGCACCTGGAGGAGCTGCGCAAGCGCTTTATCCACGTGATCGTCGCCCTGATCCTCGGCTTCTTTGTGGCCTACGGCTTCCACGAGCGCATTTTCGTCTTCATGCAGCAGCCGATCACGATCGCGCTGAACAACCACCATCTCCCTCCGCAGCTCGTCTATCACAACCCGGTCGACGGCTTTAACCTGTACCTCAAGCTCAGCTTCATGGTGGGCGCCATGCTCGCGGCGCCGTACGTGCTTTACCAGCTATGGCTGTTCATCTCGCCCGGGCTGTACAAGCATGAGAAGCGCTACGTGTGGCCGTTCATGCTGGCGACGGTTTCACTGTTCTTCGCGGGCGCTTGGTTCGGCTATCGGTACGTCTTCCCGGGCTCGCTCGACTTTCTGCTCTCGTACAGCGACAAGTTCAAACCGCTGATCGAGATCAACGAGTACACCGGGCTGTTCCTCACGGTGATCCTCGGTCTCGGCATTACGTTCGAGCTGCCGATCCTGGTGATGTTTCTTTCGCTGTTCGGCATCGTGAATCCGCGGTTTTTGTGGAAGAACATTCGCTATGCCGTGCTGATCATCTTCGTCATCGCCGCGATCATCTGCCCGACACCGGACATCCTGATGATGTGCCTGTTCGCGTCGCCCATGCTCGGGCTGTACCTGGTGAGTATCGGGGTGTCGTACATGGTGCACCCGGCGCGGCGCAAGCGGAAGCTGGAAGGAGTTTGAGCAAGGGCGTGGTTGAGAATTTCCGCGACTTACAGCGGGAACCTGCATATATTGACATTGCGTAATCGAACGATTACGTTTAGGCCATGGTGTCGATTCGCCCGCTGCCCGAGTTTACTGCTTGGCTCGACGGCTTAAGTGACGAGACGGTACGCGGCGTAAATGTAGCCAGAATCAAACGATTGGAATGTGGCTTGATGGGAGACGTTCAGCCGGTTGGTGATGGCGTTTTGGAGCTGCGTATTCATTTGGGCGCTGGATGGCGATTGTATTTCACCTATCGGGGAGCGCAGATCACTGTGCTGCTGGCCGGTGGCTCGAAACGGACACAGAAGAGAGACATCCAGCGCGCGAAGGCGCTTGCCGCACGGCTCGATTGACGGAGGGAGATACATCATGGGCAAACACGTCGTGAGTAAACAGATCAAGGTGTCCGATCTGCCGGCGTTCGACGCAGCGCATTATCTGGATAGTGAGATCTCCATCGCGGCTTACCTGACCGATATTCTGGAAGCCAACGATGCAGCCCTGCTTGCTGCGGCGCTGGGGGACATTGCCCGCGCGCGCGGGATGACGGAGATTGCGAAGACGGCTGGGATCACCCGCGAAGCGTTGTATAAAGCGCTTCGCCCCGATAGCGCGCCGCGGTTCGACACGGTGAGCCGCGTATGCGCTGCGCTCGGGGTGCGCCTGGTTGTGCAGGCTGTGCATGCCGTTCCCAATGGGGTCGAGGTTTGAGGTTTGGAGAGGGTTGCATGCGGCAGTGGCTCAACAGAATCGTCCTGGTACTCTTTTTCGCGGCCCCGGCGGCTTTTGCTGCGACGCCTGCCTTCAATGGCGCGCAGGCGCTGACGTATACGCGGGAGTTCGTTACGAAGACCGGTCCGCGTTACAACGGCAGCGAGGGTCTGGCGAAGGCGCAGGCGATGCTCAAGACATTCTTCGCGAAGGACCAGCTGCAGGAGGACACCTTTACCTCGTCCACACCGGAAGGTCCGCAGCTGATGCACAACTTCATCGTGCGTTTTCCGGGCAAGAAGGACGGGGTGATCGTGCTGGCCACGCACTACGAAACCAATTACTGGCTCCGCAACATCCCGTTTGTCGGCGCGAACGACGGCGGCGCGACGACCGGGCTGCTGATGGAAATTGCCGCGAACCTTCGCGCGCATCCGCCTCAGGGCTACAGCGTGTGGCTCGTGTTCTTCGATGGCGAGGAGTCGGTCGGACCGCAGTGGACCGATTCCGACTCGCTGTACGGCTCGCGGCACCTCGCTGCGAAGTGGCAGGCGGATGGGACGCTGAGCCGCATCAAGGCGTTCCTGCTGACGGACATGATTGGCGACAAGGACCTGGATATTCAGCGCGACACCAACTCGACCCCGTGGCTTGAAGGGCTGGTGAAACACGCCGCCGATATGACCGGCAACGGCAGCTACTTCTTCAAAACGACAACGACCGTGAGCGACGACCACATGCCGTTTGTGCAGCGGGGTGTGCCGTGCGCCGACATCATCGACATCGACTACGGCCCGAACGACAGTTTTCATCACACGGCGCAGGACACCCTGGACAAACTGAGCGCGAAGAGCCTCACCATCTCCGGGACGGTGATTGAGCAGGCCATCAGACTCATCAATACCGCACCTGCCGCACCTCCTGCCGGCAAGTGATGCACGCGCACTTCGCCGGCGCTTCCCTGCCGTTCTGGCTTGGGTTCCATGGCATCGTGGCCCTGCTGCTCGTCGTCGACCTGGCGGTGCTGCGCGAAACGGGCGTTCGCAAAGCGTGGGCCTGGACCGCTGTGCTGGCCGCAGCCGCTTTCTGCTTCGCGCTGTTCGTTTCGCATGAGCAGGGGCACGACCGCGCGGTCGAGTTCGTCTCCGGATACCTGGTCGAGGGATCGCTTTCTGTCGACAATCTTTTCGTTTTCCTGCTGCTGTTCCGTTCGCTCGGACTGAAGGTGGAGGCGCAGCGGCGGGTGCTGCTGTGGGGGGTGCTGGGCGCGATCGTGCTGCGCGCCATCTGCATTTTCGCGGGGGTTGCGCTGCTGCAGCGGTTCGCCTGGGTGGAGTACGTGTTCGGCGTGGTGCTGCTGATTGCAGGCGTTCGGCTGCTGCGCGCAAAGCATGGCGGCAGCGGCGAGGCGCAGCAGCCGGGGCCGGTTCGCTGGCTGCGGCGCAGGCTGGGCTCGGAGGGTGGAAGCACGATGCAGGGTTCGGCGTTCCTGCTGGTCGTCGTCGCGGTCGAGGCGACCGACCTGCTGTTCGCGCTGGACTCAATCCCGGCGGTGCTGGCGATTACCCGCGATCCGTTCATCGTGTACACGTCGAATGTTTTCGCGATCCTGGGCCTGCGCTCGCTGTACTTCGCGCTCGCCGGGGTGCTCGACAAGCTGCGCCTGCTGCACTACGGGCTGGCCGTGATCCTGATTTTCGTGGCCGCGAAGATGCTGACGGCGCAGTGGATCGAGGTGCCGGCGTGGATCTCGCTGGTGGTCATCCTGGTGATTCTCGGGGTGTTCGGCGTAGCGAGCCGGGTGCTTCCCGCGCCGGAACACGCCTGAAGCTTCAGCGGGTCGCAATAAAACGAGCACACGCCCTCAAAGGGCCGCCAGCCGCGCAGGCGGTTTCATCCTGAAGCCGCGCAAGCGGTCTCAGCGCCAGGCTTTGCTGCCCTGGACCACGTTCTTGGCCTCGATCAGCGAGATGCCGGTCGCGTCCGCCAGCACTCGCATCGTGTCGATCTTGCTCATGCCGCGCGCGCGCAGAAAGGCGAGCACCTCTTCTTGAGGAACACCGATCGCGAGCATCGACTCAGCTTCGGCGGCGCTGGCCACCTGCTCCGGTAAATTGAAACCGATTCTCATGCCGTCCTTCCCTGCCACGCGAGTCTAAAGCAGCCGCGGCGCAAACTCCGGAGCTCCGTCGCCCACCACGAGTGAGTGCCGGGCGAACCGCGCATCGTCTCGCTGCGGATAGTCGTTGCGGAAATGCGCGCCGCGGCTCTCTTCCCGGGCGAGGGCCGAGCGTACGATGAGGTCGCTAACGTCGAGCAGGTTGCGCAGTTCGGCGGCTACGCGCGACCCCCCACGCTGCACGGCAGGGCCGGCCTGCGCTCGCAGTTCCACTAGGCATGCCTGCGCGCGGGCCAGCCCTTCGCGATCGCGCAGAAGCCCCGCATCGCGCCACATCTCGGTGCGCAGGGTCTGCCGGATTCGCAGCAGGTCGGCATCGTGATCTGTTAATTCAGACGATTCAAACGAACTGCTTTGTGCGGCATTGTCGAGTGCGGCAGCAGGCTCAACCAGCATCGCCTCTGCCGCGCGCGCGCCGAAGACCAGCCCTTCCAGCAGAGAGTTCGACGCGAGACGGTTTGCCCCGTGGACGCCCGTGCAGGCGACCTCTCCCGCGGCAAACAGTCCGGGCAGCGATGTGCGCCCGTCCGCATCGGTTTCCACACCGCCCATGAGATAGTGCGCCGCGGGCCGAACCGGGAGCAGGTCCCGGCTCAGCCTGAGGCCATGCTTCGCGAGGAAAGCCGAGATGCCGGGGAAGCGCGCCGCGAGGTCGAGCGCCGGATGATCCTGCGCGAGATGGCGCATATCGAGAAACACGGAACGGCTTGCGCCCGGCACTTCTTCTGACCCGGTCGCGGCGCCTGATTCCGCTGCGGCGCCCATGCCCTCGCGAGTGATGGCGCGCGCGACGACATCACGCGGAGCGAGCTCCAGCAAAGGGTGATACCGCTCCATGAAGCGCTCACCGCGATCGTTCCGCAGCCACGCGCCTTCGCCGCGCAGCGCTTCAGAGAGCAGGAAGCGCGGCACCCCGGGCAGCGACAGGGCGGTCGGGTGAAACTGGTAAAACTCCATATCCGCGATGGCCGCGCCGGCGCGCCAGGCCGCGGCAATGCCGTCGCCGGTTGCCACCGCCGGGTTGGTCGTATCGCTGTACACCTGGCCCGCTCCACCGCTGGCGAGCAGCACGGCGCGCGCATGCAGGGTGCGCGCGGCGCCATCGCGGCCCAGCAGGCGAACACCGGTGACCCGTCCGGCGGCGTCCTGCAGCAGGTCCGTGCAGAGGGTCCACTCCAGCAGGTCGATATTAGCGTTTGAGCGCGCGTGGGCCAGCAGCGCCCGGCCAATCTCGGCCCCGGTCGCATCGCCGTTTGCGTGCAGAATGCGGTGGCGGCTGTGCGCGCCTTCCCTGGTCAGCAGCAGCTCGCCCGTGCCCGGGTGCTTGTCAAAACCGGTGCCCCAGCGCAGCAGCTCTTCGACGCGAGCAGGCCCTTCGGCGACCAAGATGCGAGCGGCCTCGCGATCGACGAGCCCATCGCCGGCGGAGCGGGTATCGGCCCAGTGCTCCTCAACATCGTCTGCGCCGGACATGGCGACGGCGATGCCGCCCTGCGCGTAGCTGGTGTTCGACTCACCCAGCTGCTCCTTGGTGACGGCCAGCACGCGGCCATGCGCGGCGAGCGTAATGGCGGCGCGTAGCCCTGCGATGCCGGCGCCGATCACAATGAAATCCGGTGAATGGAGTGTGGTGTTTCGTGGCTCGTCCATACCCTGATTAGACACGCACAGCCGCCCCCGCGGTGCAGGGTACGATAAAGAGCAGATGCGCACCATTGCAGTCGAAACGCCCACAGCCCGGTATAAGGTACACGTCGGCGCCGGGCTGCTGCCGACGCTGGCGCGCCGGGTCGCTCCGCTGACGAGCGGGCGGGTCTTCGTGCTGACCTCACCGCCGGTGTGGGCGCTGTGGGGCGAGCGGCTGATGTCCTCATTCCCAACCGGCAGCGAGCCGGTCGTGCTGTTTCTGCCGTCGGGCGAACGCGCCAAGCGCCTGCGCGAGGTGGAGCGGCTGCTGGAAGAAATGGCGCGCGCGGGCGCCGATCGGGGCTCCCTGCTGATTGCCTTCGGCGGCGGCATCGTGGGCGATGTCGGCGGTTTTCTTGCGGCCATCTACATGCGCGGCATCCGGTACGTGCAGGTGCCCACCACGGTGCTGGCCCAGGTCGACTCATCCGTCGGCGGTAAGACCGGCGCGAACCTGGCGGCGGGCAAAAACCTGGTCGGCGCCTTCCATCACCCGGCGTTTGTGCTGGCGGATATCGACCTGCTGCGAACCCTGCCGGGCAACGAGCTGCGCGCCGGTTTGATGGAGAGCGTGAAGGCCGGCATCATTCGCGATGCGTCGCTGTTTCGCCTGCTTGAGAAGCAGCATAGCGCCCTGCTGGGCCGCAAGCCGGATGTCGCCCTGCTGACCGAGGTGATTGCGCGCTCGGTTGCGATGAAGGCAGCGGTCGTGGGCGCGGACGAACGCGAAGGCGGCCTGCGCATGATCCTGAACCTTGGACACACCGTGGGTCACGCCATTGAAGCGGTCACAAAGTATCGCGTGCTGCTGCACGGCGAGGCAGTGGGCTGGGGCATGCTGGTGGCCATTGCGATTGCGGAAGGCCGCAAGCGGATGACCGTGGCGGAGGCCTCGCGCGCACGCGCCTTGATCCACACGCTGGGCCCGCTGCCCGGCTTTCGCGCGAAGGCGACAGCGCTGCTTGCCGCCGCCGGTCGCGATAAAAAGAATGCCGGCGGCACTCGCCGCTTTGTACTGCCCAGCGGCATCGGCGACGCCGTTGTCGTTGAAGATGTGTCAGACCAGGAGTTGCTTGCGGCAACGGAGCAGATGCTTACCGAGGCGCGGCGTGCCTGACGCCGGGCAGCCAAACCCCGGCGCGCGCCCGGCAGGCACTGCGGACGAAAGTGCCGCCGCCGCGGCCGTGCGCACCATGTTTGACGAGATTGCCCCCCGCTACGACCTGCTGAACCACGTGCTCTCCCTGAATATCGACCGGGTGTGGTGGTGGCGGACCGCCCGGCGGTTTCGCCCGGTGCTTGCGCGGCCCGAGGCGCGCGTGCTCGATATCTGCTGCGGGACGGGCGACATGACGATGGCGCTGCTTCGCCATCGCCCCGCGAATGCCGTTCCGGTGCTCGCGGCGGACTTCTCGCACGGTATGCTGGTGCGCGGCGCCCGCAAGTTTACGCCGCACGGCGCCGTGGCGATCGAGGCAGACGGGATGCAGCTGCCGATCGCCGGCAGTTCGCTCGACCTGGTAACGACAGCGTTCGGCTTCCGCAATCTCCGCAACTATCGGGGTGGGCTGGAGGAATTTTTTCGCGTGCTCGCACCGGGCGGCCAGCTCGCGATCCTCGACTTCGCGGAGCCTGGCGGCGCCCTGGGCCGGTTGTACTCGTTCTATTTTCGGCAGGTGCTGCCGCGGATCGGGTCGCGTTTGTCCGGCTCGGCCGCCTCCTATGCCTACCTGCCGGCTTCGGTCGGAGCATTCCCTGCCCCCGCGGCCCTGATGGAGACCATGCGAAGCATCGGCTACGTCGACGTGAGCTGGACAGCCTACAGCTTCGGGATTGCCGGGCTCTATGTCGCGCGGCAACCGTAGAGCCTTTTGTTCTGTCAACCGGCTATAGTGACTGGTGTGGTTCGCCGTTCCCGAAATGGGACTCGGCGACATTACGATGGTTTCCCCCGGCTCGGAGGTATCTTCCGCGTGCCGAGGTACAGGTCCAGTGCATGCGTAGCTTGCTTCGACCATTGCCGCAGCTTTTGCCAGCCGACGCCGCTCGCTGCCCGCGATGGTTCGCTCTCCTGCTGCTGCCGGGCTGCCTGCCGGTTTTTGCACAGACACCCGCTGCAAACCGGGTGGTGCCGCTGCGCCCGCTCGCGTCTGAAGTAGCGATGGCGACGGATGGAGCCGCCGCTTACATCCACACCGGATTTGCGACCGGCACGGGCCTTCTGCTGCCGAACGGCGCGGAGGTGGTCGCGGCGCGGCATACCGTACTGACGCCGGGAGGCGAGATCGCCCCGCAGATCGGGGTTGGCGTACCGCAGGCCCCGTTGAACAATATCGTCGAGTGCAATTCTGTCGCGGAAGCGCAGGACCCGGTTCGCGATCTCGTGCTGCTGCGGATCACCAGCGAAGCGGGAACCGTTGCCGACCCATCTTCGCCGGAGAAGGCGGATGCCGCCCCGTGCCTGCCCGCGGCAGGGTTGCCGGTGAGCGCTGCGGCAGCAGGCAAGCCCCGCACGGAGAGCCGCGCAGGCATCCATAAGAAACGAAAACGGAGCCGTCCAGTGAGCCACGAAGACTTGGCACCGCACGGTACGCCGGGCATACCGCTCCACATCGTCACCGACGGGCCTTCCTCGCATTGAGACAGCTTTTCGCTGGTTCCTAGACGGCGGTGCGGAACCGGTGCGGCAGGAAATGCGCCGCCTTCGGTATACCCTAAACGGGATGACCGAGCCAGCCATGCTCGCAAGCGCACCGCCCGGCCGCAGTGCGAGCCGGGAAAAAGCGGCCGTGGCGCGCGTTTCTGTACTGGCGGCGCTCGGCATGACGCTGCTGAAGCTGGCGGCCGGGCTGCTGAGCGGATCGCTCGGTGTTTTGTCGGACGCCGCCCACTCGGGGCTCGACCTGCTTGGCGCGGGCCTTACCTATGTCTCCGTGCAGATGGCGGACAAGCCTGCCGACGACGATCACCCGTACGGGCATGCCAAGGTTGAAAACATCTCGGCGTTTGTTGAAGTTTTCCTTATGGTCGCCTCCTCCGTGTGGATCGGCGCCGAGGCAATTGAGCGCATGGCGCACCGCGAGATCGGTATCCACTACTCGGCATGGCCAATGGCCGTGCTGCTGCTTTCTATTGCGGTCGACCTGTGGCGCTCGCGCAACCTGCACCGCGTGGCGGTTCGCACCAAGAGCGCGGCGCTGGCAGCGGACGCGGCGCACTTCTCGTCGGACATCTGGGCCAGCGCGGCGGTTTTCGTGGGGCTGGGGCTGTCATGGTTCGGCGCGCGCTTCGGTGTGCCGTCGCTGCGCTATGCGGACTCGATCGCGGCGCTGCTGGTCGCCGGAATGATTCTGCTGTTCGCCTGGGGCGTGGGGCGCCGCACCATTGGAACCCTGGTCGATGCCACGCCGAAGGAAACGCGCGGACGCGTGCTTGAGCAGGTGCGGCGCGTCAACGGGGTGCTCGCGGTAGACCAGGCCCGCATGCGGAGCGCCGGCGCATCGCACTTCGCCGACCTGACGCTTTCCATGTCGCGCCAGCTTACCTTTCAGCGCACTGAACAGCTTGTGCAGGAGGCTACCGCTGCGGTGCGACGCGTACTGCCGGATGCCGATGTCGTGATCCGCACGGTGCCGCGGGAAAGCGCGGCCGAGAGTATCTTTGACCGGGTGCGCGCGGTTGCCCTGCGCAACAATGTCGTGCTGCACGATGTATCGGTCCAGACACATGGCCAGGGTCTCCGCATAGAGCAGCACCTGGAAGTGAATGAGCAACTGCCGCTGTTACAGGCGCACAGTTTCGTGAAGCGCATTGAAGACGAAATCCGCCACGAGCTGCCGCAGATTGAAAGCGTCCTGACGCATATCGAGAGCGAGCCTGCCACGATTGAAACAGCGGAGATACAGGCGCAGGATCTCGCTCGCCGCGAGATGGAAGAGCAGCTGCGCCATGCCGCCGCCCGCTTGCCGGAGATCCTTGACGTGCATGAGGTAATCGTGAGCCGCATGGGTGATCGCTTTCAACTCTCCTGCCACTGCACCATGCCGGACGAGCTTGCCATGCAGAAGGTTCACCAGGTCATCACGTCACTCGAGGACCGGTTCAAGAGCGAGAACCCCGCGGTCGAACGCGTCCTCATCCATCCCGAACCGGTCACCGATAACCATCACCACTAAGAAGGAACCACGATGAAGAGCAGCTCCATCTGGAAAGGCGACACGCAGTACGAGGGCTCGACCGAGAGCGGCCACAGCATTCTGTTCGACACGGACGCGGCGCACACCGCCGGGCCGTCGCCGATGGAAGCGGTGCTGACCGCGCTCTGCGCCTGCACCTCGGTCGATGTCGTCAACATCCTCAAAAAGAAGCGCCAGCCCATCGGTTCGCTTGTTGTTTCAGCCGAGGCGGAACAGGCGCCGGAAGCGCCACGCGTCTTCACGAAAATCCTCGTCACCTACACCGTTGGGAGCGCCCCCGGTGGAGCCGCGCTTGAGCCCGGCGCGGTCGAAGCAGCCGTAGCCCTGTCTGAAGAGAAATACTGTTCCGTCTCCATCATGCTCGGCCACTCGGTTGCGATCACCACGTCCATCGCCTACGCCTGAGCTTTGACCTCCGCAACACGGGTGCGGGCAGCGGAGTTATCCTGAGCGGGTGAGAGCTTACTTTCGCTTCGCGCTGATCGCAGTACTGCTGGCCGGCATCGCCTGCATCTCCGCGATCGTGACGATGCAGTTCGCGGTGCACGGCGCGGTCGTCAAGGTGCCTGACCTGCAAGGGCTTGCCGTGGGCGATGCCACGGGCCGAGCGGCTGCGCTGGGGCTCGACCTCTCTGTGACGAAACGCTTCTACTCGACCGCGTTGCCGGCTGGACGGGTGCTGCTGCAAACGCCCGCGCCCGGGGCCGGCGTGCGCCGCGGATGGGACCTCGCCGTGGCTGAAAGCCTGGGGCCGCGCAGGATTACGATCCCGGATGTGCTGGGCAAAAGTGAGCGCGATGCGCTGCTGCTGATCCGGCAGAAAGGGCTTGAGTTGGGCGCCGTGGCGCACCTGCCAGATGCGCGCGTGCCCGCGGGCACCGTGCTGGCGCAAGACCCCGACGCGAAAGCAGAGGGCGCCGAGCAGCCGAGCGTGAGCCTGCTGGTTGCCTCGGCTGAGCCGCCGGAGAAGCCGGCATGGATCATGCCGGATGAAACTGGCCGCTCCTATGCCGAGGCATCCGCGGAGCTTACCAGGGCCGGCCTGCTGGTTGCCAGCGCACCAGGCGCACCACCGGGCGCGCAGATTGTGCTTACTCAGGCGACCGCACCGGGCACCGTGGTGGCACAGCAGCCGCCGGCAGGCGCGCGCGTTGAAGCAGGCAGCCACATCGTGCTTTCAACCACCGGCGCGGCGGAGCCGCCCCAACCGTAATGCACGCTCCTCTCGTTCGATTTACAAGAAAGCCACTATGACAGTTGCAAAACGTTTTGTGCAAACACAGGCTGATACGCTCTGCACAAACTGGGCCGGCAACCACACGTTTGTCGCGGCGGAACTTCTGCAGCCGGCGAGCGTCGAAGAGATTCAGGATATTGTACGTTCCCGCGCGCGCATCAAGCCTCTCGGCGCAGGCCACTCCTTCAACGCAATCGCGGACACGCCCGGCACGCAGCTCTCACTGCGACGCTTCACCGATAAGGCGATTGACCGCGAAGCACAAACTGTGACGGTTGGGGCCGGTGTGACCTACGGCGAGCTCGCGCCCTGGCTCGATGCCCAGGGCTTCGCTTTACATAACCTCGCGTCGCTGCCGCATATATCAGTCGCGGGCGCATGCGCCACCGGAACGCACGGCTCAGGCCTGCACAACGGCAGCCTTTCGACCGCAGTGGCCGCGCTTGAGTTTGTGAGCGGAACAGGTGAACTGGTTCGCATGTCCCGCGCGGGCGACCGCGAGATCTTCCCCGGGGTCGTGGTCGCGCTTGGAGCCCTCGGCATCGTTACGAGCATTACGCTCGACATCGTTCCGCGCTTCGAGATCGCGCAGCTCGTGTACCAGGACCTCTCGTTCTCGCAGCTCGATGAGCACCTCAACGCTATCCTGGCAATCGGCTACAGCGTGAGTCTTTTTACAGACTGGCAGCAGCACAGGGCAACCCAGGCATGGCTGAAGCGTCGCGTGGACTCAATTGTAACCGCCGATGACTCTTTTTACGGTGCCACGCTCCAGAGAGAGAAGCTGCACCCGCTCACCGGTCTCGATGCACGGAACTGTACCGAGCAACAGGGCATTCCGGGGCCCTGGTATGAGCGGCTGCCGCACTTTCGCATGGAGTTCGTGCCGTCAAGCGGAGCCGAGTTGCAGACGGAATACCTGGTGCCGATGGCCCACGCGCGCGCAGCCATCGATGCCGTGGAAGCACTGCGCGACAGCATTACGCCGCTGCTGATCGTGTCAGAGCTGCGAACGATCGCGGCTGATTCGCTATGGCTCAGCATGGCTTACCGGCAGGACTCGCTCGCGCTGCACTTTACGTGGAAGCCTGCGTGGCCGGATGTCGAGCGAGTGTTGCCCATGATTGAGGCGGCGCTTGCACCATTCAGCGCGCGGCCGCACTGGGCCAAGCTGTTCACCATGCAGGCTGCGGAGTTGCGCGCCCTCTATCCGAAGTTCGACAACTTCAAAGCGTTGCGGCAGCAGTTCGATCCGGATGGACGCTTTACGAGTCCGTTTCTCGCGTCGGTGCTCGGCGCGTAGCGTACTTCAGTCGACAGTAAGCAGCGCCGCAAAGAAGCCGTCGCAGGGATGCACGCCGGGCACGGTACGCAGATAAGGGCCGGCCAGCGCGGACTCCAGCAGTCGCGCGTGTCCCTCTGTTGTCAGGATGCCTTTGCTCAGGAGTGCATCCAGTGCGGGTGTAACCGGCTCGATACGCGCGCCGGGCCGTGTGGCGAGCACCGCTTCGACAACCTGCTCATTCTCCTCCGGCTCAAGCGAGCAGGTTGAGTACACCAAATGCCCACCGGGACGAAGGGCCCGCAGCGACGACATCAGGATTGCTCGCTGCCGCTCCGACTGCCTGGCAAGCGAAGACTCCTCCAGCCGATGACGAATCTCCGGATTGCGCGTCAGCGTGCCTGTTCCGCTGCACGGCACATCGCACAGGATCGTGTCCCAGCTTTCACCGGGCGGCAGCATGGAAGCATCGCCGGGGATAAAGTGAACGTCCTCCGCGCGGCCCTCGTTCCACGGCAGCCGACGCTGCATGATGCGCAGACGCGCCGCGCTGACGTCCATCGCGGTCAGGGACGCGCTGGGGTTGCGCTCCGCGAGAATCGCGGTTTTGCCGCCCGGCGCGGCGCACGTATCCAGTATGCGCGAGCCTGCGTGCAATGCGGCAAGCTCACCGACCAGCTGCGATGCCTCGTCCTGTATGCGCGCTTCCGGCGCGAACTCACCTTTGCGCAGGCGCCGCGCGCCTGCGAGAAATGCACCCGGCTCAGTTACAGATTCGGTTTCGTTTCCAGGGCTGCCCAGGGGCAGCCGCAGCGTAGCCGGCGCGGCCTGCTGGCCGAACGCGCAGATCGCCTGCGTCGCGCTCTCACCAAAGCGAGCGCGCCAGCGGCTCACCAGCCAGCGCGGGTACGCGGCCGCGGGGTCGCTGCGCAGCGTCTGCAACTGAGCGCGCTCCCGCATCAGCCGCCGCAGCACCGCGTTTACCAGGCCTGCCATCTGCGGACCGTCCGCCTGCTTCGCCAGCTCCACGCTGTCGTTCACGGCGGCATGCGGAGGAATGCGATCGAGAAACAGAAGCTGGTACGCGCCGAGACGCAGCGCGATGATCACCAGGAAGTGCATGTCAGACTCCGGGTAGCGAAGCCGGGCCGCGACTTCGCGATCAAGCACGGCCTGCCAGCGCAGCGTACCCATCACGAGCTCCGTGGTCAGGTCGCGGTCCTGGCGCGACAGGGCCTCGACACGCGGCGAACGCAGCTGGTCGTCAGCATGCGCGGTGCCCCGCTCGACGGCAAGCAGCACGTGCGCGGCAGCGGTGCGCGCCGGGGCGATGGTCGACGGCTCAGCCAAGGTGTGCACCTGCTGCCTGTGGGTACCCGCGGAGAAAATCGGCAGCGGCGGTCCTGCGCCTGCCTTCGATCTGGACTTCGAGCAGTTCGATCGTCGCCCAGTCGCGGCAGGCGGCGTACAACCTCCCGGCATCAGCGAACAAAGTTCCTGCATCTGCAACACTGGCTGTATCAGATAGGCGCATGCGGGTCACGGTGAATTTCTTTCCATCGAGCATGGTCCAGGCGCCGGGCCAAGGTTGAAAGCCGCGCCAGCGGTTGTAAATCTCTTCTGCACTCCGGGTGAAGTCGATGCGCCCATACTCGCGCGTCAGGATCGGCGCGTGCGTGGCTTCGGCATCGTCCTGCGGAAACGCTTCCAGTGTGCCGGCCGCGAGCCCGGCAAGCGTCGACACCAGCAGCGGGGCGCCCAGCGTGGCGAGCATCGGGAAAAGCTCTGCCGCCGTCGCATTTGGCGCGATCGGCAACTGCTCCTGCTCAAACATCGGCCCAGTGTCGAGCCCCTCTTCGAGCAGCATCGTCGTCACGCCCATTACCTGCTCTCCACGCGCCACCGCCCACTGGATCGGCGCGGCCCCGCGATACTTCGGCAGCAGCGACCCGTGCAGGTTGATGTTTCCAAGCGGCGGCAGCGGCAGCATCCATGGCGGAATAATCCGCCCGTACGCCACGACCGCGATCGCGTCCGGCTTAATAAATTCGAGCCGCGCCCGCAGGGCATCGTTGGCGCGAAGTTTTTCAGGCTGCTCCACCGGTAGACCCAGCGCCAGCGCCCGTTGCTTTACGGGCGAAGCCACCAGCTGCATTCCCCGCCCGCTGGGGCGGTCCGGCTGCGTCAGCACCAGCGCGATCTCATGTCCGGCGTTTGAAAGCGCATCGAGACTCGGCACGGCAAACGTAGGCGTCCCGCAGAATACGATGCGAAGAGGGCGCGTCGATGCGCCCGGTGAAGCACTGCCTCGCTCTACCACTCGCCCGCCCGCTGCAGCTTGCGAATACGACGCATCAGCAGGTCGCGCTTCAGCATGGATACTCGCGAGAAAAACAGGATGCCGTGCAGGTGGTCGATCTCATGCTGAAAAGCCCGTGCCAGCAGCTCTTCCCCATCGAGCTCGAACCACTCGCCCTTGACGTTCTGCGCGCGTATGCGCACGTGCGCGGAGCGGGAAACCTTTTCGCGAATCTCTGGCAGCGACAGGCAGCCTTCTTCTTCGTACTGCCGCCCCTCGCGGAAGATGATCTCCGGGTTTGCCAGTACGTACTTTTCTTCCGGGTTCTTCTCGAAGCTCAGGTCGATGATCGTCAACTGTTTCGAGACGCCGATCTGCGGCGCCGCCAGCCCAATGCCCTTGGCGGCGTACATCGACTCGAACATATCATCGACCAGTTTCTGTAAGGCATCGTCGAACCCGGTTACGGGCTCGGCCACGCGCTGTAGTACAGGGTCCGGGTACTTCACGATCTCTCGAATCATCTCTCTTGCTCTTGCCTGTATCTTTCAGCAGGAACGGCTTAGTAGGCGCGAATCTGCTTAATGTAACCGTCGTAGTTACGTTTAACTTCACGCAGCGAGTCGCCGCCGAACTTCTCAAGCAGCAGCCGCGCGAACGCGAGCGCCACCATAGCCTCTGCCGCGACGCCGGCCGCCGGCACCACGCATACATCCGACCGCTCGTAGGCCGCCTTAGTCTCTGCGCGCCCCGCGTAGGTTACCGACGCGAGCGGCCGGCGCAGCGTCGAAATCGGCTTCAGATACCCGCGAACGACGATCTCTTCGCCATTTGAAATGCCGCCCTCGATGCCGCCCGCATTGTTGCGCTCACGCGTAAACCGGGTGTGCCGGGTGGGCTCCTGCTCTCCGTCGAGACCTGCGTAGCCAATCGCATCGTGAACTTCCGACCCGAGCGATTCGGCCGCCGTGACTCCGCGCCCCAGCTCCACCGCTTTGACCGCCTGCAGGCTCATGACTGCCTGCGCCAGCAGGCCATCGAGCCGTTCATCCCAGTTCGCATAGGTCCCGACGCCCGCAGGGGCGCCGTGCACCACCACCTCAAACACGCCGCCGATCGAGTCGCCCGTGCGCAGCGCAAGGTCAACTTCAGCCTTCATGCGCGCTTCAGCCTCTTCATTCACGCAGCCCAGAACGACCTCGTCCCTGCGAGACAGAGCCGCGATCTCGCTCCACTGCGCATCGCGCTGCAGCTCTGCCCGGCCTACGCGCACAACGTGCGACAGCACTTCAATCCCCAGCTCCGCGAGCAGGGTTTTTGCAATCGCACCGGCGGCCACCCGCGCCGTGCTTTCACGGGCAGAGGCGCGCTCCAGCACGTAGCGCGCATCGGCAAAGTCATACTTCAGCGAGCCGGCCAGGTCGGCGTGGCCGGGCCGCGGCGAGGCTACGGCCTTGTGTTTCTGCGGGTCGCCTGCTTCCACCGGCAGAATCTCGCGCCAGTTCTCCCAGTCCCTGTTCGCAATCACCATGGATATAGGCGCGCCGATGGTCGCGCCGTGGCGCACTCCGGAGAGAATGTGCGCGGTGTCGTGCTCGATACGCATACGACCGCCGCGGCCATACCCCTGCTGCCGCCGCCACAGCTCCCGGTTGATAAAAGCTCCGTCTACCGGCACGCCCGCGGGCATGCCGGAGACCAGCGCGACGAGACTTTCGCCGTGCGATTCCCCTGCTGTTGCAAACCGTAACATGTCACTTCGATTGTACCGGTGCCGCCCGGAGAGGCCCCGACGCGGTGCTAGCTCTCAGCCCCGGCGAGCCACGCATGCGTGTCGAGCAGCGGCCGCTCAAGCGCCCGGATGTACTCGGTCGGCTGCTCCGGCGCGGCGCCGTTCGCGCGGCTACGCGCCAGCTCACTACGCAGCGTCTGCATCTTCGCATCCAGGTCGTCCAGGTAGTGCAGCAGCAGCGCTTCTGCCGTCATCGGCAGCTTGGGCGAGCCGTACTCAAGCCGGCCATGGTGCGACAGCACGATGTGCAGCAGCAGCGTACGCAGCCGAGGGGGAAAGCCCGGCACCTGCGCGATCTTTTCCTCGATCATGCCCGCGCCGATTGAGATATGCCCCAGCAGCTGGCCTTCCACCGTGTAGCCAAAGCTGCGCTCCCAGTGCAGCTCACGCAGCTTACCGATATCGTGCAGCATCGCGCCGGCCAGCAGCAGATCGCGATGCACCTCGGGGTACTGTGGTGCGGTGCGCTCGCAAAGATCCAGCAGCGACACTACATGCTCAAGCAGGCCGCCGATCCACGCGTGGTGCATTGTTTTCGCGGCAGGCGCTTCCCGCCATGCTCCTGCGACTGCCGGGTCGTCAAGAAATAGTTGCAGCAGTGCGCGAAGGTGCTCGTCCGCGATGCTTGCGACGTACCCTGCCAGCTTCGCCCACAACTCTTCGATCGAAACGTCATTCGGCGTTTTCGGCAGAAAGTCGCCCAGATCGTAGTCGCCCCGGTCGGCTCGCTTCAGCTTGTCGATTTTGATCTGCAATTTCTCCTGATACCGGCAGACCTGTCCTCGCAGCTTTACCACGTCACCGGAGACAAACTCTCCGACTTCGGTGATCTCCCACATCCGCGCTTCCAGCTGGCCCGTACTGTCGACCAGCGTCATCGACAGGTAGCCTGTGCCGTCGGCCTTGGTCCGCAGCTGCCGGTTGGCCGCCACAAAGAAACCGGTCACCGTCTGGTTTTCGTAGCGGGCCAGGTCCCTCACCAGCAGCTCTTTCATGGTCGGCGCTACTGCGGCTGCTGGGGTTGGGTCGGGGCGGGCGTAGGATTCCCAAGCGGATCACCCGTGCCCGCCGGTGTGTTCTGTGTCTGCACCGGCGCTCCGGTGCCGGTGCCTGTCGCCGGCTCTGACGAAGGCTCCTGGGATGATTGTGGGGAAGACTGCGGGGACGATTGCTGGGAAGACGGCGTCGCTGCCGGCGGGGTCCCCGACGGCGGCGCGGTGCTGCTGCCGGTCGGTGAGCCATTCGCATCTACAGCAGTTTTCTTCCCGGCTTCGTCGGAGTAGCGCGTCTTCTCTGTCGGCTTCGGCTTCAGCGGCTTCTTTGACGTGTCGCCGGCCAGGCCCAGGGGCTGCGACTGCACCTTTTTGTCGGCAACCTCCTGCGTGTCGGCAACGGGGTTCGGATACGGATCGATCTTCGCGTTCCGCTTCTTCTCCACCTTCGCGGCCTTGTGCTCCACCCCGTGCTGCGAGAAGCGGGTCTTCACCTTTTTGGCGGCAACCTGCACTTCGCCGGCACTCTCGCCGTTCTCGTAGTGGGCGCCTGCGGGCACGTTCTGGCCCCCCGCGGCGGCATCTGCCGTCTCGGCTGTCGAGCCGTTTCCGTTCGCGGCGCTTGCCCCGGCGTCTTCCTCGCGCGTGGCTGCGGCTGGCAGCGTTTCACGCGGAGCCTGGCCGAACCGCACCTTCTCGCGCTTGCCCGGCTTCATGGTTTTCGCGCTCGCCGTCTGGGTCGGCTTCGAGCTTGAGGCTGGCGGCGCGGCAGCCGCCTTAACACTGGCTACATCCGCCAGTGAGGGCACACTCGCCGCACTCGAAGGCGCTGTCGGCGTCGGGTTGCCCCTCTGCGCCGCGACGACGTTGTTCCGGGTCCGACCGCGTCCGCTGAAGCGGGTCCGCGCCAGTGCCTTCTTCTTCTTTTTCGGCTGCGGCGGCTGGTACGCGCTGAAGATGGGGCGTGTCTCATCCTTGCTCGATCCCGCGTCATAGTACCCGGGCTTCACGTCGACATACGCCTCTTCCCGCAGGCGGGTGAGGTACTGGCGCAGCGCAGGCTGCATCTTCGCCATACCCACCGCGTCCTCAACCTGGGGCTGCACGCTGGCAAACGGCTGCTCGCCGCCCTGCTGGTGGCTTTCCACCTTCAGGATGACGAAGCCCTGCTTGGTCCGGATCGGCGCGGTAAACTCGCCTGGCTTCAGCGAGAACGTGGCATCTTCAAGCACCTTTGCCAGCTGCCCGCGCTTGTAGTCGCCCAGCAATCCACCCTGCGCGGCAGTCGAGTTGCCGGAGTCCGCCTTTGCTTCCGCGGCAAAGTCCTTGCCACCCTTCAGGTCGGCCTCTACAGCGTCCGCCTTGGTCTGGGCCTTGGCGACTTCCGCCGTATTGTCAGGGTCGGCCGTTGGGATCAGGATTTCGCTCAGCTTCACCTGCTCCGGCGTGACGAACTGGTCCTTGTGCTCGTCGTAATATTGCTGCTCGTCCGCCTGGGTTATGTTCAGGCGGCGGCCCACTTCGTCGCGGATCACCTGCGAGGTAATGATGCGGTTCTGGATGCTGGCCTTGAAGTCGGCGAAGTTGACGCCCTGCTGCTCGGCTGCCTTTTCAAGCGCTTCCATGCTATCGAGGTGATTCTGCTTGCGCAGCTCATCCAGCTGGCGCACGGTCTCGGCCTCGCCGGTGATGCCCAGCTGCTTGCCTTTCGACAGCAGCAGCTGGTTGTCGATCAGGTCGCGCAGCAGCTGGCGCTTCTGATCGTCCATTTCGCTCTGCGTCCAGTTGCGCTGCTTGGCCTGCGCTTCCAGGTCCTGGTCGGCACGGTTAAAGTCTGAGGTGCTGATGACCTGATCGTTCACCCGGGCGACGATATCTTCAATCACCGCGCCGTGGTATGGGCTTTCCGGCGCCGCGGCAGCCGCGTTGCGGCTCGCGGGCGTGGCAGCAGTTTGCGCATAGGCTTGCGGGGCCGCAGCAAGCGCGACCGAAGCAGCGGCAAGCAGGGTGGCATGGAAGGTTCTGCGAAGGCCAAGGTGCGAGGTGTGACGGAGGATCGAGGTTCGACGAATCATCAATAAAGGTCTCAAAAGGACCCCGGGCGGCAGGCGACGAGAGAGTTGCAGACGCTTGCGGCACATCAAGGGTGTACCGCGATTGTACGCGTGGAAGGCGGTCGGCTGACAAGACCCGGGAGGCGATTCCCTTCCGGGAGCCGTTGGTAATCATAAGCCTGGGACGCACGGCCCGACTCGCCGGTCATCGCGGCTAGACTGAGCGCGAGGCTGCTTGTTGTTGCTGTGAGGGTAGGGGCTTTTCAGGGACTTGTAGACGGGAAACCGATGTTGCCCAGAAAAGGTAACAGGCGCCCCGGTTACAGCCGGGGCGCCTATCCCAACAACAAGAAGGTAGAACAAATGCGCTTGCACATGAAACTCGACCTTGTGATCCATGCACGTCTACGATGGATTGCTGTATTGCTCTACTGGCTAGCAGGCCGGTAGGGTGATGCCTCAACCGTCCCTGCCGCTCACAGTGGTGGGGACGCTTTGATTTTAACCCGACAGGGAGATTGTGTGTAGAGGAAAAAATGCCCCCGGGCATCGCGAGGGCAACGACCGTCTGAGCCGGCACACAAGAAACGAGTCCGCGCCCCGATGTGGCTTACCGACCCTGGGCTATACTCTGGAGGTACGCCCGAGGTCCAGCCAGCTCCCTTATGCCAACTCGCAGCCGCCGCACCGCCTTCTCCCTCGTCGTCTTCTTCACCGCCTGCGGGCTCGCAGGCATGGTGGCTAACCAGAAGGTGCGCGCGCAGGGCCAGGACAGCGATGCCGATTTTCGCGCGGCGCTCAAGCAGTTCGCCTCGGTCTACACCACAGTCTCTCAGAATTATGCCGAGCCGTTTACCGGTGACAAGCCGAACGACGCGATCTACGACGGCGCGATCCCGGCGATGCTGCGTACCCTCGACCCGCACTCCAACTTTTTCGACCCGAAGAATTACAACAAGCTGATGGAAGAGCAGCGGGGCCGCTACTACGGCGTCGGCATGCTGATCCAGCCGCAGCTTATCGGCGACAAGCAGCGCACGGTGGTGCTCAAGCCGATCCCCGCGACCCCGGCATACAAGGCGGGGATCCATCCGGGCGACATTATTTCTTCGGTCGACGGCAAAACAACCGATGGCCTGGGCTCGGACGACGTGGTCGCGCTGCTGAAGGGCGACAAGGGTACGCATGTCTCGGTCACCGTGGTGCGCGCCGGTGCGGCCCAGCCCATGACGTTCGACCTGGTCCGCGCCGAGATTCCGAACGATTCAGTCGACCTGGCCTACCAGATCCAGCCCGGCATCTTCTATATCCATATCAAGGGCGTGCAGGAGACGACCGGCAAGGAGGTCTCCGACGCGCTGGCCCGGTTCGGCGACGTGAAGGGCTTGGTGCTGGACCTGCGCGACAACCCCGGCGGCCTGCTGAACCAGGCGGTCGCGGTGTGCGACCAGTTCCTGCAGCGCGGGCAGGTTATCGTGTCGCAGCGCGGACGCGCCTACCCTGAGCAGATCTACCGCGCCACCCACGGCGACGACGGCAAGAACTACCCCATCGTGATCCTGACCAATCACGGCACCGCCTCGGCCGCCGAGATTATCTCCGGCGCGCTGCAGGACCACGATCGCGCCCTGATCCTGGGTACGACCACCTTCGGCAAGGGACTGGTGCAGACGGTGTACCCGCTAAGCGACAACACCGGGCTCACCCTGACGACCTATCACTACTACACGCCGAGTGGACGCCTGATCCAGCGGAACTACGAGGGCGTTTCGCTCTACGACTACTACTCGAACCACGGCAAGCCGCAGAACGACAAGGATCGCGAGGTCAAGCTGACCGACTCCGGACGCACCGAGTACGGCGGCAACGGCATCGCGCCGGATGTGCCGTTTGAAGAGCCGAAGCCCGTGCAGGTGCAGCGCATACTCATCGCCCACTATGCCTTTTTCGACTTCGCCCAGGACTACCTTGCGAAGCACACGGTCGCAAAGGACGCGCAGGTTACCCCTGAAATGCTGGACGCGTTCAAGCAGTTTCTGCATGAAAAGAACATCAACTACAGCGATGCGGAGATGACCTCTGTCCTTGGATGGGTCAAGGCAAACATCCTGGCAGAACTGCTGAGCACCGCGTACACCGAGGAAGACGGCATGCAGGCCAGGGCGGAGTGGGACCCGGAGATCAAGAAGGCCGTGTCCGTCATGGCGCAGGCGCAGTCGCTGGAACAAGCTGCCGAGCGCGCCAGCGCCGCCAAACAGGCAGCGCACAGCAACCTGCCGTCAACCATGTAGCACGGAAGAAAGTAGAGTTCAGGAGCCGGGCCCTGCGCTCGGCTTTGCTTTTGGGGGAACAAGAAATGGCAGCAGAGTTCCGCTTTGCCGACGCCGGCGATGTGCCCGCGCTTATAGCGCTGGTGAACGCCGCCTACCAAGTGGAGAAATTCTTCAAGATCGGCGAGCGGACTCACACCGCGGAAATCGAACGACATCTCGCCTCCGGGCGCTTTCTGCTGCTTGAGGACGGCAGTGACCTGCTGGGCGCTGTGTACGTCGAGCAGCGCGGGGAACGCGGCTACTTCGGCATGCTTTCGGTCGCGCCCGGCAGGCAGCGCCAGGGCGTTGGAACACGCCTCATCGCCGCCGCAGAGGAGTTCTGCCGCGAGCAGGGCTGCCGCTATATGGACCTTTCAGTCGTCGATCTCCGAACTGAACTACCCCCGCTCTACTCCAAATTCGGCTACCGCGTCACCGGCACGGCACCCTTCCCGGCAGAAGAGATGCCAGTCAGCATGCCCTGCTCCTTCGTGCTGATGTCCAAGCCGCTCAACTAACGAGAACCCGTCATGAAGTGACCGCAAGCCGCGCAGGCGGTCTTAAACCGGCCCCGATAAGCTCGTCACGCTCGAAGCTCCCAGCTTCAGCACCTTGTTGGACGCGTGGCTCATGTTGATGATGCCGCATGCCTCGCGCGATCCGGAGTTTCCGGAGGGATCGGTCTTCATATCGTCCGGACCGCTGTGAATCATCAGCGATGTTCCTCCATTCGCAAACACTGAGTTCGGCTTGTTCGGGTCCAGCGTCAGGTCCTTCGAGAAGAACGTCTTTTTGACCATGCCGTCGTCGCCCACCACGATATTGAGCGGCAGGTCACCGGCATGGTGCCCCTGCGGATTGACCGTGCCGTGCTGCTTGCCTGTCGGGTTAAAGTGGCCGCCGGCAGTCTTGAAGTCCGGCGCATCGCACTTCGCCTCCTGGTGGATATGTATGCCGTGCTGGCCGGGTACCAGGTTCTTGAGGTCCACCTCGAACTTGACGCCATTGCTCTCATTAATTAGCAGCGCCTTGCCGGCATCCTGCCCGGATGAGGTTTCAAGCTGTACCAGCACACTTTTCGGCGCTTTCTGCGCCTGCGCCATACCGGACGTCATCACCAGCGCCGCAACAGCGCATCCCGCTCCCAATATCCTGTTCATCTACATTCTCCTGACCCGGGGCCTCGAACGGCCTTCCGGTGCACCCTGCTAGGATGCGCGAGCATCGACCGCACCGGCAAACTTTTTCTTCTATGCGTGTCGAGGCTGCGCCCGCTCCATACTGGAGACGGGACTGTAGATAGGGAGAACGCATGACAGGGGAACCAGCCGCGGGCAGCCGGCGTGACGCTTTTGCAACGTACACGGAGAGCCTCCGCGCCCTCAACCATCGGCGGGCCGTCGCGCAACGGGCCGACCGACGCCTCGGCATGGCCAAGCTCGTCGTGGCCATCCTCGCGGTCGGCATGGTTGTCGCCCTACTGCGCCGTCCCGCGGTGCTCGGCTGGTCGCTCGTGCCCATCGCGCTGTTTGTTCTGCTCGCCATCCTGCATAGCCGCGTGATCCGGTCGCTCCGCGCTATGGATCGGCCCATCGACTTTTACACGAAGGGGCTTGCGCGGCTGGATCACAGCTGGACAGCTGCCGGCGAAACCGGCGAACGGTTCCTAAACCCGCTGCACCCCTACGCCCGCGATTTGGATCTTTTTGGCGCAGCTTCCCTGTTCGCGCTCCTGTGTACCGCGCGAACCCGTGCGGGCGAGGAGACACTGGCCGGCTGGCTGCTTACCCCGGCCCCTCCGCCGGTGGTGCGCGAGCGGCAGGCAGCGGTACGGGAGCTTGCCGAGCGCATCTCCTTCCGGGAGCGCCTCTGGGCCAGCGGCGAAACGGTCCGCGGCGGCGTCCATCCTGATGCGCTGTCCGCCTGGGGCGAGCGGAAGCCCTCCCTTTCCGGGAGCTCCATCCGCGTGCTGGCCTCGGTGCTCGCCGTGCTGTGGGTGCTCAGTATCGTGGCCTGGGCTGTGCTTGGATGGGGCTGGCTTGCCGCGCTGGCTACCGTCGTGAACCTGGTGTACGCCTATAGCCTGCACAAGCGGCTCGACGAGGCAGCGGCAGCCATGGAAGCCGCAACGAAAGACCTGCAGCTGCTCGCAAATGTTCTTCAGCTACTTGAGGGTGAGACTCTCAACTCATTGACATGGAATGACTTGCAGGATTCGCTGCGAGCCTCCGGCGGCCCGCCTTCCACGGCCATCGCAAAGCTGGGCAAGCTGGCCCAATATCTGGAATCAAGGCGCAATCCGCTGGCGCGGGCGCTGGATCTGGTCACCTTCTGGACGGCGCACCTGCTGCTCGCGAGCGAGCGCTGGCAGGCCCGGCATGGCGCTTCCATCCGTGGCTGGCTGGCGGCTGTCGGGGAGTGCGAGGCGCTGTCCGCGCTTTCCGGCTACACCTTCGAGCACCCCTACGACATCTTTCCAGAGCTGCTTGACGGGCCGGTCCCGGTCTTTCATGGCGAAGGGCTGGCACACCCGCTGCTGCCTGCCGCGAGCGCCGTCCGCAATGACCTTGCGCTCGGCGACCCAACGCGGCTGGTCATCATCAGCGGACCCAACATGGCCGGCAAAAGCACGTTTATCCGCAGCGTCGGGATCAACATCGTGCTGGCGCAGTGCGGCGCGCCGGTTCGCGCCCGCAGGCTCGCGCTGTCGCCGCTGGCCGTGGGCACCTCAATCTGCATTCTCGACTCGCTGCAGGGCGGCGCATCGCGCTTCTATGCGGAGATCAGCCGGGTCAAACTCATCTCCGACCTGGCCGGCGGTCCGCTTCCGGTGCTTTTCCTGCTGGACGAGCTGCTCTCAGGCACCAACTCCAACGACCGTTTGGCCGGGACCGACTATGTGGTGCGCAGCCTGCTGGCGCGGGGCGCCATCGGCATGGTCAGCACCCACGACCTCGCGCTGACGAGGCTGCCAGAGACGCTCAATGTCGAGGCTCTCGACCCGGGCGCGCCTGTGGCCGTCAACTGCCACTTTGAAGACCGGCTCAACGGCCGGGAGCTGGCGTTTGATTACACGCTCAAGCCCGGCATCGTCGAGACCAGTAATGCGCTCGCCCTGATGCGCTCCATCGGGCTTGGCGTACCGCAAGCGGACTAAAGATCCCTCGCGGGCGATCAAACCTGCTCGGACGGAGGTGTGACCAGGCGGACCGATTCGAGCAGACGGATCAACGTCCGCAACTCTTCGTCCGGGACGTGTGCAAGCTGCTCGTCGGCGATCGACTGCGAGGGCGCGTCGAGGGCGCTCAGGATAGTCAGCCCTTGCGGCGTAATGCAGGCGTTCACCAGGCGACGGTCTTCCACATCGCGCGTGCGGGTCACCAGGCCTGCCCGCATCATGCGGTCAAGCAGCCTCGAGACGTCGGGAACCTGGGTGATCAGCCGGCTGGCGACCTCGTGTCGGCAGAGCCCCCTGGCGCCGGCGCCGCGCAGGATCCGAAGCACGTTGTACTGGGTTACGGTGATGCCGTGGATGCGGAGCGCCTGTTCCCAGGCGTGGGTCAGGATGGCCGTGGTACGCGCCATTTGCAGCAGAACCTCCTGGCGGAGGCTGCCGAACGGCCTGGTTTGCTTGATTTCGCTCTGCAGGCGGCTTGACATGCTTTGCAGTGCCTTCAGAAAGGATTGGTGGAGCTAAGCGGGATCGAACCGCTGACCTCCTCGTTGCGAACGAGGCGCTCTCCCAGCTGAGCTATAGCCCCGGGACACCCGCGCAGCGCGGAGTTTGCTGCGGAATGAAGTCGATACTAGCAGGACGCGCGCCATGGAGCAAAACTCCGGGATCGGCGCGGTATTTGCGGATAAGGTGCATTTCCTGTTTTACGTAGGAGTTTTTCGCAAAATCTATGAAAAAAGGTGTTGACCTCGTAAAGCCAGGGGAATACCTTGGCTTTGCGGTTACGCAATTCGGGAGTTTTTTTAAAGCTGAGGATGTTGTTTTCGGTTACGGGCGAGCCCGAAGAACACGGAAATACCAGTAATCTTGCCGAGCCTGCAAGACATTCCCGTAGTAACTGGAAAGCCACGAGGAATTACAGCCCAAACTGTTTTTCCGAACGTCCAAGAAAGGGCAGCGACAACGCCCTTCGTACCATAAAAAACGTAAGAAACAAGCTGCGGCGTTGCCGTAGGTTTGCTCATCCAATTCTGCATATCTCTGCAAATTGGGTTCAATTTTCTGTCAAGGAGTTACAACGCGCATGCGCTCTGACTTGATCTTTGGGGCATTGGCCCATCTTGAGAACCGCTACCAGCTGTGCCAGCTTGCCTCGAAAGCAACGCGAAAGCTGCACAAGCCGAACACGCGGTTACAGGACACCACCAACGAGGTTCTAGCCCGTTTCCACGATAACAACCCTGCTTCGGAAAAGCTTTTTTCTTCGCACGAAGCAGCTGAAGAGCAGCGCCGCGCGGCATAACCGCCCGCGGCCTGCTGTACCCCTTCATCCTGTAGTATGTAGCAAGTACGCGTAACTCCCTGCACTATCCCTCCCTTCCTTCGCATGCCTGTGTTTCCCTCCCGGCGGCCTCTCCATGCCCTACTCTCTCCATGCACCGCAGGTGACAATGACCATCCTTGAACTGAAAGAAAAAAACATCACCGAGCTGAGCCGCATTGCGCGCACGCTCGATATTCCCGGTGCGAGCGGCCTCCGCAAACAAGACCTTATCTTCAAGATTCTGCAGGCGCAGAGCGAAAAAGAGGGTCACATTTTCGCCGAGGGCGTGCTTGAAATCCTGCCCGACGGCTACGGGTTCCTGCGCTCGCCGGACTACAACTACCTGCCTGGTCCGGACGACATTTACGTGTCGCCGTCGCAGATCCGCAAGTTCGACCTGAAGACCGGCGACACGATCAGCGGCAATGTGCGGCCGCCGCATGAGGGCGAGAAGTACTTCGCGCTGGTCAAGATCGAGGCGATCAACTTCGAGTCGCCCGAGGAGACGCGGAACAAGATCCTTTTCGACAACCTGACGCCGCTGTATCCGCAGGAAAAGCTGAAGATGGAGACAGTGCGTGAGTCGATCTCAGGCCGCGTGATGGACATTCTGACGCCGGTTGGCAAGGGCCAGCGCGGGCTGATCGTGGCGCCGCCGCGCACCGGCAAGACCATGCTGCTGCAAGCAATTGCGAACTCCGTGACGGCCAACCACCCAGAAGTTGCGCTGATCGTACTGCTGATTGATGAGCGCCCGGAAGAAGTGACGGATATGCAGCGCTCGGTGAAAGGCGAGGTCATCTCGTCGACTTTCGACGAGCCCGCGGCGCGGCACGTGCAGGTGGCGGAGATGGTGATCGAAAAGGCGAAGCGCCTGGTCGAGCACAAGCGCGACGTCGTCATCCTGCTCGACTCAATCACGCGCCTGGCGCGCGCGTACAACACGATCGTGCCGCCGAGCGGCAAGATCCTGTCGGGCGGCGTTGATTCGAATGCCTTGCAGCGTCCGAAGCGGTTCTTCGGCGCAGCGCGGAACATTGAAGAGGGCGGCTCGCTGACTATTATTGCCACCGCGCTCGTCGACACGGGCTCGCGCATGGACGAGGTCATCTTCGAGGAGTTCAAGGGCACGGGCAACATGGAAGTCATCCTGGACCGCAAGCTGATCGACAAGCGGGTGTTCCCGGCGATCGATATTCAGCGCTCAGGCACGCGCAAGGAAGAGCTGCTGATCGTGAAGGAAGACCTGAGCCGGGTATGGGTTTTGCGGAAGGTGCTGAACCCGCTTTCACCGACCGAGGCGATGGAACTGCTGGTCGACAAGCTGGGCAAAACGCGGAACAATGCGGAGTTTCTGCACAATATGAACTCGCTGTAAGCGTCAAAAGTAGGCAAAAAGGGGCGCAAATGCGCCTCTTTTTGCCGTTTAAAGCTCTATTTTGTTCGGCCGACGTGCTTTGGGCGAGGTTGGTGTTGATGTCGTCAAATCCTCACGCCGTCGTTGGCCTGGTTGGGAACTCGACCTTGAGCGAGTCGAGCGAGGGAAGGATGACGGGCAGGATGCGGGGGGCGACGCGGCCGGCGATCACGGCCGGATCCTGGCCGGCGAGCGCCAGGGCGGCTTCAGCGTCCGCGGCTTCGAGGATGGAGAAGCCGACGATCTCGCCCGCGCCTGTTCCCGCTCCGGTAACCGGGCCGGCGATCCTGTAGCGGCGCCACTCGATCTGCTCGCGAAGAAAAGCGAGCTGCGCGGGCATCAGTGTTTCCGCGCCTTCCGGATCGTCCCAGCGCTCGCCCTTGACGAGAAAGCAGAGGAAATAGGGCTTGAGGTTGCGGGGGATATCGGCGGGCTTTTGTTCGATCAGGTTAGGGGGAATCTCTTCGGGCACGCGGGACCTCTTTCCCTGCCGAGGATACCGCAGTCACTTGAAATGAGGCACCGAACGGAAATTGGGCTTGCGCGCTCAGTACACTAGCGGGAATGGCTTCTGCTGAACGGCTCTACCTTAACGACCCCGGGTTATTCGAGTTCCGCGCGAAGGTGACGGATATTCGCGAATTTGCGCGAAAGGACGGGGTGCAGACGTGGCAGATCGCGCTGGACCGGACAGCGTTTTTCCCGACCAGCGGGGGTCAGCCGCACGATGCCGGCGTCCTGCGGGCGAAGGCGCGGTCGGGTGTGGAGCTTACGGTCGCGGTCGACGACGTGGTGGAGGATGAGGCGGGCGAGGTGTGGCACAGCACGACCAAGCCGCTGCTGACCGGAACGACGATCGAGGCGAGTGTGGACGCGGCTCGCAGACTGGACCACATGCAGCAGCATAGCGGGCAGCACCTGCTGTCGGCCGTGCTGGCTGAGGATTTTGGACTGCGGACGGTGTCGTTCCATCTCGGCGAACAGGACACGACGATCGACCTGGATGTCGAGTCGAAAGAAGCGCAGGCCGCGGTGCTGGCTCGTCTGGACGAGGTGGAGCAGCGGGTCAACCGGCATATCCATGCAAACCTGCCGGTCGGTGTGCGACTGGTTGGCAATGCGGAGGCGCAGGCGCTGCTGGCTGCGGGCGCGGTGCGTAAGCTGCCGCCGCGCGAGGGAGATATCCGGCTGGTGGAGATTGCAGGGCTGGACCTGAACGCCTGCGGAGGGACGCACGTGTGCGCGCTGGGGGAGATTGGCGTGCTCCTGCTGCGGGGGACCGAGCGGGTGAAAAAAGCGCTGCGGCTGCACTTTGTCTGCGGCGGCCGCGCGGTGCGGGCCGCGCGAGCGGACTGGACGGAACTGGGGAGCGCGGCGGGGATGCTTTCTGTCGGAAGCGCAGGCGTTGCGAACGCGATACAGCGGCTGCACGCCGAGGCGCGGGCGCTGGTGAAGGAGCGTCTGCGACTGCGCGAAGAGCTGGCGGAGGCGCATGCGGTGCAACTTGCCGTGGAGGAGCGAAATCAGAACGGCCTACGGCTGGTGCTGCGAAGCTTTACGGATCGTGACCCGGAATACGTCAAGCTGCTGGCGATGAAGCTGATGGCGGCGGTGCCGCATACGGCGGCGGTGCTGGTGTCGCGCGCCGGGGACCCGGCGACGGTGGTGGTGGCGTCGAACCTGCCTCCGCCGAAAAGCTGCGCTGCCCTGCTGAAGGGTGTGCTGACGCCGCTGGGGCTGCGCGGCGGTGGCACGGCGGAGCTGGCGCAGGCTGAGGTGCCGATAGAGGTAGTTGAGGCTGTTGTTGAAGCATTAACTCAACGATTGAGTCGTCCATAAAAAGCTGCCCTGTCGTTGCCTGCGCTCAGGTCCGCAGGCCAATTTCACCTGGCAGCAGTGCCTCGTCACCTTCCATGTCTAACAGCGTGAGGTCGTGTCGAAGCAGGCGGTTTCGGAAGAAGCAGAGCACTGTGTAAGCGCCGGCCACTACAAACGCGGCAAGTACCAGGTGCGGGAGTGTCGCTGCGACCCACGGCTCGCATGCGGCAGCTGCATAGCAAAACAGCGGAAAACAAACACAGTAGGTCAGAACGGCGTAGGAGAGCTCATTGACGGAGTGATGAGGCGCCTGAGTGAACGGGACTGCTCGATCATTCAGGAAGAAAACCCCGGTCAGTATCAGGGAAGATGCGGCGACGAGCAGGCAAAGCGCTGCGATGTCCAGGGTTCCGCTGACTACAGGGCGCGCCGCAAGCCCGATCGCGAACGCAACGCCAATCGTTACCAGCCCTGTAAAGATCGCCACCCAGGCCTGGACGGCGAGCACATGGGCAGGCTTGGCCCTGCCATGAATGATGCGGAAAGCCCAGGAAGCGGACTGCGCTACGGGAACTCGCATGGCGGCGCGAAGACCGGCGACAGTCCAGAAGGCGGTCATGGGGATCGCTATCCGGATCGCCGAAGCAGGAAGAACTGCGACCCGGGCATGTGGGTCGAGGCGGCTGCTGAGAACAGCCCACGCGATGGTTGCCGTGGCGAATCCACCAAAGACGGCCAGGACGAGCCGGGCGGCCTCCGCTCTCAAACTGGTTTGAGCGATCCAGTAGTGGATACCACGAGAGCGGGGGGTGAGTTGGAGTGCGGCACTGAGGGTTCGCGAAAAGAGATTCAAGTTGCCGCTTGCCGTGGCGCTTCCGGCACCTTCCAGCGTCTGGCGAACGCGCCTTGCGTAGGCCAGCGGGAACGTGATCATGGCCAATGCAGAGCCGGCGGCCGTGACCACAACACCAAGCCGGGCCAGCGCGATGAAGAGCGTAGGGGTAGTGCGACCGTGAAGCAACAGCTCATACAGTCCGAGGAACCAGAATGGAGGAAACCACCACTTAACCGGGGACCGCGCCTGCAGCATGGATTGGAGAAAATGCCCAAGAAGCGGGAACAGGAGCAGAGCGGCAATCAGGAGAATGACGCACGCGGCCTGAATCAGGGGAAACAGCCTGCGAGCAGCGCGCTGCCCGAGCGCGGTGATGATGACCCCCTGCAACGCAACCAGCATGGTGGATGCACACAACCCGGCCATGAGTACGGCTGCAGCGTGCGCGACCAGCTGGCGAAGCGCGCTCCCCGGCAACTCGGAGATCAGCGGAAGAAAGACGATACCCAGGATGCTGGTGCCCAGAAGAATGGCTGCGAAAAAGGCAGTCAGCGCTACGGCGCGGGCCAGTAGAAAGCGGGAGTGCGCAACCGGCAGGCTGCTGAGGATGAGCGTATCAATCAGGTCCGGGAACAGAGCATCCCACTCAAGAACAGTCGCAAGGCCCATGATTGTGAAGCCATAGATTGTGTAGAAGAAGTGATCCCTGGCCTGTGTCCAGAACGGCGGCTTGCCCAGCGGTGAGTGATAGGCCGGGAAAAGATACAACGCATACAGCAGGCCCGGTAAGGCGACGCAGTAGGCGAGCGCCATGACGCGGGAAGCGGACTCTTCCCCGAGTCCAAGTGAATCACTGTGGAGAAGGCGATCCAGGATGTGGAACACCAAAGCTGCGAACGGTCTTCGCCTGGTGGTCCGGGCCGGTATCGCGGCCTGCACCATGAGCGAAAGGACAATGGGATCGCCGCTCGCGGACTTAAGCATGGTGAGCACCCATGGCCTGAACAAGCTGCTGCGCGACAGCACGCGTGTCCTGTTGCTGTACGAGCTGGGCAAACACACTTTCAAGGTCGGGCAGTTGCATCAGCCGTTTCAGCTCAGACGGGGCGGAGTCCGCGCGTATCCTGCCCCCGGCCAGCACAATGACTCGATGACAGACCTGCTCAACCACTTCAAGAACGTGAGAGATATACAGGATGGCTTTGCCTTGTAGCGAGAGTTCAAGGAGGAGGTCTTTGAATAGTCGAGCGGTGACAACGTCGAGGCCTGAAAGCGGCTCGTCGAAGATCAGCAGCTGGGGGTCGTGCAGGAGAGCGGCCGTGATGAGGACACGCTGCTTCATGCCTTTCGAGTAGGAAGACAAAGGGGAATGCCGCCACGACTGAAGCGAAAAAAGCTCCAGCATGCGGTTCGCTTTCAGGTTGATCACCGGTTCGGACAGTCCCCGCAAACGTCCGATGAGCTGGAGGTATTCAAGCCCGGAAAGGTGGGTGTACACGTGGGCTTCTTCCGGCACGTAGCCCAGCGATGCGCGATAACCGGCAAGGTCATGACGGATGTCCTGCCCGCGAAACAGTACTGATCCATCATTCGGCTGGAGCAGTCCAGTCACGATTTTGACGGTAGTTGACTTGCCTGAGCCATTCGGACCCAGGTAGCCGACGATCTCGCCTTCGCCAATCGCGAAGCTGATATTTTGAATGACCGGTATGCCGCGGTAGCGCTTTGTCAGGTTTTTAGCTTCGAGCATCGGCTCTCCCCGTTACCCTATGTAGCAAACTACCTCACAGGTAGTCAAGTAGGTTTCTACATAGGTAGAATGTGTCGCATGCCGGCCGAACCAAAGCTTTCCCACACTGCCGCTATGATTCTGCACATTGTGCAGCTGGGCTATCGATATGGCTTCAGCGTCATGGAGCAGACCGGGCTGCCGAGCGGCACGGTGTACCCTGCTCTCCGACGACTGGAAAGAGACGGCCTGATCGAGTCGAAATGGGAAGAAGCTGGATTGGCTGAAGAACAGCAGAGGCCGCCTCGCAAGTATTACAGCCTGACGAGCGCCGGCAAGACCGGCATGGCTGCTGTGCACAGAAAATACCCACTGCTCGAGCGGCTGCTACCCGAGCCGGAGTTAAAGCAGTGCTAAGCAGACTCGTGCATACCTGGTGGGTGTCCACCGTGTTGCTGGATGCAGCATCTTTGCTGGTGCCGCGTGAGAGCAGGCTCGATTGGCTGGCCGAGTGGAAGGGCGAGCTATGGCACGTCGGCGCGGCTTGCGGTGCGGTCCGGCAGAGGCCAACCCCCGCAGTCCATGGCGATCGCCGCATCACAATGTTTTGCCTGGGCGCATTTCAGGACGCACTCCTGCTTCGCTTGAGGCGCTGGTCTCTTCGCAACTCCCTAAGCTTGAAAGCGGGAACGCCTGCCCGCTGCATGCTTCTGTTTTCGTGCTTGTTCGCAATCAGCATGATTTGCGCTCTCTGCATGCCGAACGTGCGGGCTGCTCTGTGGTCAACCGGAAAACCTCTCGATAACCTGGCGCTTGTCACTCGAGACGGATACCTGGGCGACACCGCGGCAACAATGGAGTTCAGCGAGTACCGGGCATGGAAGGCGAACCCATACCCGTTCGCCAGGCGGCTTGTTTTTTATCGTGTGCAACGTAGTGGAGTACGCCTAGGTGCGTCGCATTCCGTTGAATTAAAAGTTGCCTATGCGAGCCAGTCGCTGCTCAGTGTGCTTGCTCCGGGACTGTTGTCCAAAGCGCGGCAGGCTTCCGGCGCAGGAACTCAGGGCGGCGTGTTCGTATCGCGTAAGGTCTGGCGAGATTACCTGGCGGGAGCGGCTAACATCTCCGAGCAAACCATGGAAATAGAGGGGCAGCAGGCGAGAGTGATTGGCATCGCACCTGAAAGCTCCTGGCCTGTACCGGGAGGAATGGATTTGATTCTTCTGGAGACGGACGCACAGCTCGCTGCGTCCTCCATGCAAGCACCCGGATTTCTCCTGGCGCCCGGCATCGGCCCGTTCCTGTATCGAGACGATCCGCATCGCCCATACATCCTTGCGAACCGGGCTGAAGGCGGAGTTGTTCGATATGAGTGCGCTACCCTCGGGCAGCGACGGGATCGGCCGACGGTGCTGTTTTTACTGGCAGTCTTGCTGGCATGCGTGGCGTTGCCGGCGACAACGCCTCTCCCACTTGGCGAGTATTCCGCCGGGCAGGTTAGCCGGGGAGCTATTTCGCGCATGAAAAGGTACGCCTTTCTGATGAGCAAGGTCTCGCTTGCCCTGCTTACGGTGTATCTCGTATCCCTGATAGTGGCTTACGCGCCCAGTTCGGAAAGGTCACCCAGGGCAGAGTGTCTTCAGCTGCTGTGTGCCTTTCTCGGTCTGCTGTTTGCTTTGCGCTGGATTATTCGCGATCAGCGAAGCCGCTGTCCTACCTGCCTCTGCGTGTTGACGGGCTCTGCCCATGTGGGGCACGCGTCGCGTTTTTTTCTGGAATGGCACGGAACAGAAATGCTGTGCACGAGCGGTCACGGGCTGCTCTACATTCCGGAGCATCCGACGAGTTGGTTCAGCATGCAGCGCTGGCAGCCTCTCGATGCTTCATGGGCGAGCCTGTTCTCACGCTGAGGTGGCTCTCCGCATAACTCAGTTCCAGTAGCTGCGGTCGAGGGTGCGGTACTGGATGGCTTCGGCGAGGTGGGGGAGCGCGATCGAGTCTTCGGCGGAGAGGTCGGCGATGGTGCGGGCGGTTTTGAGGATGCGGTCGTGGGCGCGGGCGGTAAGGCCCTGCTGCTGCATGGCGCGCTCGAGCATGCGTTCGGCGTCCGGGGGGATTTCGCAAAAGGCGCGGATCTGGCGTGAGCCCATCTGGGCGTTCGCGTAGATCTTCTGCTTGCTTGATTCGAAGCGGGCGCGCTGGCGCTCGCGCGCGGCAAGGACGCGAACGCGGATCGACGCGGAGCTTTCAGCCGGCGTGGTGGAGCGCAGCTCGCGGTAATGGACGGCCGGGACCTCGACGTGGATGTCGATGCGGTCGAGCAGCGGGCCGCTGACCTTAGCGACGTAGCGCTGGATGAGGGGCGGGGTGCAGTGGCACTCGCGGGACTTGTCGTTGAAATAGCCGCAGGGGCACGGGTTCATGGCGGCGGCGAGCATGAAGCGCGCGGGGAAGCTGAGCGACATGGCGGCGCGGGAGATGACGACGTTGCCGTCTTCGAGCGGCTGGCGCATGACCTCGAGAACATTGCGGGGGAACTCCGGCAGCTCGTCGAGAAAGAGGACGCCGTTGTGCGAGAGCGAAACCTCGCCGGGGCGCGGAACGGCGCCGCCGCCGATGAGGCCTGCGTCGGAGATGGTGTGGTGGGGTGAGCGGAAAGGCCGCTCGGTGACGAGGCTTGCGCCCTCTTCAAGCACGCTGGCGACGGAGTGAATCTTGGTGGTTTCAAGCGCTTCGTCGAGCGTGAGCGGGGTGAGGATGGTGGGCAGGCGCTTGGCCAGCATGGTTTTGCCGGAGCCGGGCGGCCCGATCATGAGGATGTTGTGGCCGCCGGCAGCCGCAACCTCGAGCGCGCGCTTGCTGCTGGACTGCCCGCGAACATCAGCGAAGTCGACGTGGAACTGCTGCTCTTCCGAGAGGAGCTCGCGTGCCTGGACGCGCAGGGGCTGGGCCTGGATGCCGCCGGCGGCGTGCTCATTGAGCAGCTGGCGGACGCAGTTGAGGGATTCGGCGGGGTAGACATTGACGCCTTCGACGACGGCAGCCTCGCGCGCATTGGCTTTGGGAACGATGAGGGTGCGGATGCCGCGGTCGCGCGCGAGGATCGCGATGGGGAGCATGCCTGGGACGGGGCGCAGCAGGCCGTCGAGGCCGAGCTCGCCGATGAGAAGGATTTCGTTGAGCGCTTTGAGCTGCATGGCGCCTGAGGCGTGAAGGATGGCGATGGCGATGGCAAGGTCAAAGCCGGAGCCTTCTTTTTTCAAGTCGGCGGGCGCGAGATTGATGGTGATGCTGGTCGGGGGAATCTGGAAGCCGGAGTTCTTGATGGCGGCGCGGACGCGCTCGCGCGACTCGCGCACGGCGGAGTCGGGCAGGCCGACCATGTAGAAGCGGTCCTCCATGAGCTTGATGCCGGAGAAGTCGACTTCCACGTCGATGAGGTGCGCGTCGATGCCGTAAACGGCCGCGCTGAGGGCTTTGGCGAGCATAGTTTTGCGGGTTTGCGAGGCTGAGTGTAGCAGCGGCAGTAGCTGCTTTGTTCCATGGAAATGCCGCGGGGGTGACCTTGGTGCGGTGTCGTAGGAATTCGGGAAAGAGAGAGGATTCCGGTTGCGGATGACTGCGCTTATATGCTACAGTTTGTAACATTATGACGAGTAGCACACAAAGGAACCACGACCCTGCAGGGCTGGGTGAGCTGGAGCAGGCGGTGCTCGAAGCAGTGTGGCGGGACCGGGACACGACGGCGGACCAGGTGCGGCTGCGGATAGAAGAGCTGGGGCGGCCGCTGAAGGAGTCGACGATTCGCACGGTGCTGCGGCGTCTGGAAGAAAAAGGGTACCTGACGCACACGGTGGAGCAGAGGACGTTTCTGTACCGGGCAGCGCAGGACGGGGCGGCCGTGGCGGGGCGGGCGGTGCAGCGGATTGTCGACCGGTTCTGCGGCGGGTCGGTCGAGTCGCTGCTGCTGGGCATGGTAAGCGCCGAGGTGCTGAGCGAAAGCGAGCTGCAGCGGCTCGCGGAGAAGATTGCACAGGCACGAACCGAGGGCCGCAGTAAACCGGCAGCAAAAAGGTAAAAGGGGGCGTTATGGAGTGGTTGGCGATTGCAGGGGAAGCGGCGCTGCGGAGTGTGGCGCTGGCGCTTGTGGCGGGCGTAGGCATCAAGCTGCTGCGGGTGCGGCATGCGCGTTTGGAGAAGCGCCTGTGGAGCGCGGTGCTGGTGGTGGCGTGCGGAATGCCGGTGGCGATGCTGGGGCGCTGGCCGCAGCTCACGCTTACAGCGTATCCAGCGCAGGGACCGCTGTATGTCGCGCATGTGCCTGTCGTGCCGGCAGCTTCCGGCGTGACTGCGCGGCAGGAGGTTCACACAGTGCCGCGTGTCGAGATAAAAGCCGGGAGTGCGGCGCCTGTTCGCCGCACTCCCTGGCGGCAGGCACTCGTTGGCGCCTACCTGCTGGTGGTGGCCGCGATGCTGTGCCGGATGTTCGCGGGCCTGCTGGCCGGTGTGAGGCTGTGGAGGAAGGCTGAGCCGTTTGTGCCGGCGATGCGGCTGGGTGGAGCAGCCCCTGTTCGTGTGAGTGATGCGCTGCGGTCGCCGGTGACGTTTGGCAGCGGAGTCCTGCTGCCGAGGGAGGCGATGGCGTGGAGCGAGGAGACGCTGCGGGCGGTCCTTCTGCATGAAGAGACGCACGTGGCGGAAGGGGACTTTTATCTGCAGCTGGCGGCGACGCTGCACCTTGCGGTGTTTCCGTTCAGCCCGCTGGCGTGGTGGCTGCCCGGCAAGCTGACGCAGTTAAGCGAAATGGTGTGCGACCGGGCGGCGGTCGCGGGCATGGACGGCGCGAGCTATGCGGAGCTGTTGCTGCGCTTCTCGACCGGGCAGCGGCTGCCGGTGGGGGTGACGGCGATGGCGCGCTCAGCAGGCGTTGCCGAGCGGGTGGAGCGAGTGCTGGCCGACCCGCAGATGGGTTCGTACTTCAGAGAGCGGCGCGGGCAGATGACCGCCGCGGCGACGGCGCTGGTCGTGTTGTCAGCGGTCGCGATGGCGACGCTGCATATTGTGAGGCCGGCGCGGCTGGTGCTCGCAGAGGAGCGGGTCGCGGCGCCGGTTGAGAGGCTTGCGGTGCAGGCGAGTGTGCCGGTTGGGTCTCATGATGTGCATGGTGCTATCGAGACGTATGCGATCTATGGCGTCGGCGACGATGGAAACATGGTGAACCACGGCGCGCACGGGGCGATCCAGGGGATGGAAGACGAGCATCGGCAACACCCGGGCGCGGCGGTGTGGTTCGAAAATGACGGCAGGGCCTGGGTGATTGACGATAAATCGCTGGTGGCGGAGGCAGAGGCGGACTACGCGTCGGTGCGCGAGCTGGGGCGCGCGCAAGGAGAGCTGGGCAGGCAGCAGGGAGAGCTGGGAAGCCGGCAGGGGCAGATAGCCTCGCAGCAGGGCGCGCTGGGAACAAAGCAGGGCGAGATCGGGGCAGAGATGGGGCGGGTGGCGGCGCAACATACGCAACAGTTTAAGTTACAAATACCGAGTGATTTTGGAGCGGATGTGTCGGCGCTGGCGAATGTCGATATGAAACTTGCCATGGGTTCGCGGCTGAGTCCCCAGCTGAGCGCGGAGGAGCGGGCGAGCCTCCAGAAGCAGCAGCTCGCATTACAGGCGAAGGTTCAAGCCATGGGTCAAAAGATGCAGGCGACCGCCGCGGACCGCGAGGCCATGGAGCGCGAGATGGAAGCGGCCGGCAAACGGATGCAGGAAGCGATGCAGCCGTTCGAGCAGCAGATGGCAACCCTGGGCCGGCAGCAGGGCGAGCTGGGCGGTCAGCAGGCAAAGCTCGCGGTTGAGCAAGAGGCGCTGGGAGCAAGGCAGTCTGCCGCGATCGCGAAAGCAGACCGTAAGCTGCAGGCGCTGCTTGGGCAGGCGCTGCGCGATGGGAAGGCGCGGCCCGTGAGGTGAGGGGTTAGGGTGAAGCAGCAAGCAGTAAGCAGGAAGCAGAAATGCAAGGCGGTTTATCAGAATTAATTACACCCTCGCCCTTCACCCTGCACCCTGCTCCCTGCTCCCTGCTTACTTATCCAGGCCGTGCAGCGCGCCGATGTGGCGCTTGACGATGAGGTCGGTCTGGTGAGCGAACAGTTTGAAGTTCGATGAGCCGTCGATGGCTTCTTTCGCGAAGAGCTTCTGGTCGTTGTCATGGATCTGGTCCATGTCTGCGATGAAGGCGGCATCGAACTGGGCGGACGGGGTGTTCTTCAGTTTCTGGAGCCGCTGTTGGAACTTTGCGTTGAGAGAAGGTGCGACGGGGATACCAGTGGCGGCGGCGATCTTTTTGAGCTCGGCGTTGACCTGTTCGTGGTCGTGGACTTCCATGTCGCCAAGGTCGCGGATATCAGGCGACTGGCCTTTCATGCCGGCGAGCCTGCCTGCTTCGACTTCGTAGGCGCCGCCTTGCGAGACCTGGGCGACGAATGTTTTGTCAGCCTCGGTTGCGGGAACGACGGCGTAGAGCACCGCGGTAGAGCAAAGCGTGAGGAGAGCGGCGGACGGTAGAAAGCGAGTGCCGAAGATGCTCATGTGTGATTCTCCTGCGTGTCCGGCGGAAGCGAGACACGTTCATGAGGCTGAGATGCAAGCGTTGCTCCGGGTCGATCGAGGATTGGTGCTGAACGAACGGCCCGGGAGACTAGAATCGGGGTTGTGAAAACCAGCTTCTTCGATTTGTTCAAGCCGGGGATTGGTCCGTCGAGTTCGCACACGATGGGACCGATGCGCGCGGCGCGTGCGTTTGTGATGGAGCTGCAGGAGCACGGTGTGCTGGAGCGCGTCGAGCGGGTGCAGGCGACGCTGTATGGCTCGCTTGCTTTGACGGGCAAAGGGCATGGCACCGACCGCGCGGTATTGCTGGGGCTGATGGGCGAGCAGCCGGCGACGACGGATCCCGATGGCGTGGATGCGAAGCTGGCGGCGATTGCGGAGGGCGGTGAGCTGCGTCTGCTGGGGGTACGCGCGGTTCCGTTTGCGATGGAGCGCGACCTGGTGTTTGAGCGTGAGACGATGCTGCCGCCGGGCGCGCGAACCGAGCATCCGAACGGGATGCGGTTTGCTGCGTTTACCCAAGACGGCGCGCTGCTGCTGAGCTCGGTTTATTTCTCGATCGGCGGCGGCTTTATCGTTTGCGATGGAGAAGACCTGAACGCGCTGCCGATGATGACGACGGCAGCGCTTCCCTTCCCTTTCGGCAGCGCGGCAGAGCTGCTGGCGATGGCGGCGGAGCGCGGATTGACGATCGCGGAAGTGATGATGGAGAACGAGTGCGCGCTGCGGCCGCGCGAAGAGGTGCACGCGGGCGTGCTGCGGACCTGGGAAATTATGCGGACGTGCATGGACCACGGCATGGCGACGCCGGGGATTCTGCCGGGCGGCTTGAACGTGAGGCGACGCGCGGCGCGGCTTGCCTCGCGGTTGCATGAACGCGCGGCGGATGCAGCGCCTACCGATCCGCTGGCGCCGCTGGACTGGGTAACGGTGTATGCGATGGCGGTGAACGAAGAGAATGCCGCGGGCGGGCGTGTGGTGACGGCGCCGACGAACGGCGCGGCGGGCGTGGTGCCGGCGGTGGCGCGATACTATCTCGACTTTATTGCGGGCGCGGATGAAGACGGATTGCTGCGGTACTTTTTGACGGCGGCGGCAATCGGCGTGCTGTACAAGGAGAATGCTTCAATCAGCGGCGCGGAGGTTGGATGCCAGGGAGAAGTGGGTGTCGCGTGCTCAATGGCCGCGGGTGGACTGGCGGCGGCATTGCACGGCACGAACAACGAGGTGGAACATGCGGCGGAGATCGGCATGGAACATAACCTCGGCATGACGTGCGATCCGATCGGCGGGCTGGTGCAGATACCCTGCATCGAGCGGAACGGGATGGGCGCGGTGAAGGCGGTGCAGGCCTGCCGCATGGCGATGCACGAGAGCGATGGGCACAAGGTTTCGCTCGACCAGGTGATTCGCACGATGTACCTGACGGGTCTCGATATGCAGTCGCGCTACAAGGAGACTTCGCTTGCGGGGCTTGCGCTGAATATCATCGAGTGCTGAAACAGGTCGATGTGCGACAGAAGTCGCGATGAGCAAATCTGAAAGAACGGTTTATGACGTGTTCTGCACAAGTGGTGTGAAAGTTTTTTCTTTTTCGCTTGACAGTGTTTTTCGCTCTCACTATATCTTGCGGTAACTGCAGTTCATTGCTGCGGGAACAGGGAGAATAGTCACCATGGCAACCACGTCAAAGAAGGCAGCAGTGAAGAAGCCCGCGACGAAGAAGGCCGCGGTTAAGAAGACGGCAACCAAGAAGAAGTAAGAGGCAACGCAACAGGCAACACAGAGGGGACGCTCTATTGAGCGTCCCCTCTGTGTTTGTGCGGGCCGTTCAGGCGCGAGGCTGCGAGAATAATGCCATGGCACGGCGGCGATGGATTGCGGATGAGTGGGCGGATGGGAGTGCGGCGTTGCTGCATGCGCAGGCGAACCACCTGGCGCGCGTACTGCGGGCAGAGCCGGGCATGCGCTGCGAGGTGGTTGTCGGCGCGCGGGTGTGGAGCGCGGTCGTTGCGCGGGTAAGTGACGAGCGCGTGGAGTTTGTGCTGGAAGAAGAGCTGAGCGCGGAGGCGGCGCTACCGTTGACGCTGCTGCTGGCCGTGTTCAAGTTCGACCGGCTGGAGTGGGCGATTGAAAAGGCGACGGAGCTTGGCGTGGAGCGGATTGCACCGGTGATTGCGCGGCGCACGGAGAAGCACCTGGCGCAGGCGTCCACGGCCCGGGTGGAGCGGTGGCGAAGGATAGCGCAGGAAGCGGCAAAGCAGTCGCGCCGCGCGGACGTTCCTGTCGTGAGCGACCCGAGGGCTTTGAAGGAAGCGCTGGCGGATGCATTGCTGAATGGAGACGTCAAGCTGCTACTCGCGGAAAAGGAGCGCGTGGTGCTGCTTGGCGATGCGCTGGGTTCGCTTGCAGCGCAGGCCAGGATCGCGCTGGCGATCGGGCCTGAGGGTGGATGGACGCCCGAGGAAGAAACGCTGTTTGCGCAGAGTGGATGGACGGCGGTGAGCGTCGGGCCGAGGATTTTGCGGGCGGAGACGGCGGCGATTGCCGGCACTGCCGTGGTTGCTTCGGCCTTGCTGGGATAAGTCCACTCCCGCGAATTACATGATGGGATTGCGCAGTGTCCCGATGTTGTCGATCTCGACGCTGCCGGCGCGGAGAACCGCTTCAAGGTCAGGCAGCGCTGCCGTGCACAGGCTGTACACCAGGCCATCGCGCAGCAGCCCCGGTGTCGATTGCCTCTCGCTGTCTCGATAGGTGAGGAACTTCATGCTGTCTCCTTCCATACTCTGCCGTGAGGGAAGACATAGTCTTCAAGCGTCGGCGTGTGGATTTCGATACTGTAGCCGGGCTGCTGCGGCAGCAGGTAGTGCGCGTTGCGGATGCGGACGGGATCGACGAAATGCTCGTGCAGATGATCGACATACTCGGTGACCCGATTTTCAAACGAAGCTGCGACGCACAGGTAATCGAAGGCCGACAGGTGCTGCACGTATTCGCACAGGCCCACACCGCCCGCGTGGGGGCATACCGGGATACCGAACTCCGCGGCCATCAGGATCACGGCGAGATTCTCATTCACGCCCGCGAGCCGGCAGCTGTCGATCTGGCACACATCGATGGCCTGGGCCTGCATCAGCTGCTTGAACATGACGCGGTTCTGGCAGTGCTCGCCTGTGGCGATGCGCACCGGGGCGACAGCTTTGCGAATGGTGGCGTGGCCGAGTATGTCGTCGGGGCTGGTGGGCTCTTCCATCCACCAGGGGTCGAGCTCGGCAAGCGCGCGTGTCCGCTCGATGGCTTCGCCGACATCCCAGCGCTGGTTCGCATCCATCATCAGCTTGCAGTCCCAGCCGATCTCTTCGCGCACCAGGCGCGCGCGGCGCAGGTCGTCTTCCGGCTCGCCGCCCACTTTGAGCTTGAAGTGTGTCCAGCCCTCGGCCTTTGCAGTGCGGCACAGGTCGCGTATTTTTTCATCGGAGAAGCCGAACCACCCTGCCGAGGTTGTGTACGCGGGGATGCCGGTTGCCTGCAGGTTGGCGAGGCGTTCGTCGTAGCCGCGCCGTCGCTCGGTGAGCAGGGCAAGTGCGCGCTCGGGTTTCAGCGCGTCGGTGATGTAGCGAAAGTCGATGGCCGCGACCAGCTGCTCGGGCGTCATCTCCGCGAGGAGCCGCCACAGGGGTTTGCCCTGCTGCCGTGCCCACAGGTCCCACACCGCGTTGATGAGCGCAGCCGCGGCAAGGTGGATAACTCCTTTCTCAGGGCCGAGCCAGCGGAACTGATTCTCGTCGGTCAGCCGGCGCGAGAAGGCAGCGATGTCCCGGGTCAGTTCGCTGAGGCGGCGGCCGGTGATCAGGGTGGCGAGGTACTCGGCCGCGCCCTTGCACAGCTCATTGCCGCGCCCCAGCGTGAAGGTGAGCCCGCAGCCGGTCAACGCAGTATCGGTTTCAAGGATGCAGTAGGTGGCCGAGTAATCCGGATGCTTGTTGACGGCGTCAGAGCCGATGCTGTCACGGGAGGTTGGAAAGCGCAGGTCGAGAACGCGGATGTTGCGGATCATGGGATCGGCGACGAATGGTAGGGGCGTTGGCACTTTTCAACCTCGGGCGGAAACGAGTCGTCGCGTAAAGGGGCAGGCTGCATCAGGCTGCGGTCCAGCCGCCGTTTAAATTGATATCAGGAATGGTTACAGATGCGCCTGCCGCGTTGAGCTCCCTCGAAGGCGGCGCCGGGCTGCTTTTCTTCGTTCATCTGCTGCCTCGTTTACTTGCTTTAGGCTGAGAGCGTTGCCGGGTCGACCGCTTCGCCGGTTTCAGACGAGCGATAGGCCGCCTCCATGATGCGCATGGTGTTCAAGGCGTCTTCAACGCGTGTCGGCAGGGTGGTGCTATCGCCCGCGACAAAGGCCTGAAGCGAAGCCATGACACCCAGAAACGCATCAGGAAACCAGTTACCCCGCACGGGAACCTGCAGGGGCGCGCCGATCCCTGCGGGGTCTTGGAAGAGCTCGAGCGTGTCGGGCCTGCCTTCGGGATAGTCCAGGTTGACGCCCATCTGCGCGCGCATGGCATTCGCGGTGCCTTCCCACTGCACGTAGCTGTGCTGGTGCGCGGGGCTCCAGTCCTGGCTGTGATTGGTGGTGATGGTGGCGCGCGTCCACTCGCCGTAGTCGAGCAGCAGGGCGCTTTTGGTTGCGGCCAGCTCGGGTGTCCGGGGGTTGCGTACTGTTTTAGCGTACACGCGCCGCGGCTCACCGAGCCACGAGCGCACAAGGTCAATGTAGTGGATGCTGTGGTACGCGATCTCAAGCCGCGGCGCGGTACGCAGAAACGACCACAGCTCCCATGGCATGTGCACACTGAACCCGTACCTCCATGTCATGCAGCGTGCCCAGCACACCGGCTTGTGTGAAGCGGCGCGCCTGCACCATGTTGGGCGCCCAGCGCAGCTGAAAGTTGACCGCCGCGACCAGCGCGCGCTCACGGCATAACCGCACGATCGCTTCAGCCTCGGCGAGCGACTCACCCATCGGCTTCTGGATAAGTACGGCGGCGCCCCGCGGCAGCTCGCGCAGAACGCTAAGCACCTGGGCGGCGGGAACCGCTACATCAAAGAGGACGCGTTCCGCCGAGCCCGCGCTAAGGATCGCGCCGCCGATCGAGTCGCCGCCGTAAGGGATCTTCCGTTCGGCGGCCAGCTCTTCAGCACACGTGCCCAGCCGGTCAACCAGCGCGGCGACACGCAGGCCACCCTTTGCATATGCGGGCAGGTGGGCATCGCGAACGATACCGCCGGCGCCTACCACGATGATTGGATATGGGTGTTTCGGCAGCGGAACGTCTACCACGGAAAGATCTGCGAAGGGCTGCCTAGCCATGCGTGCCGGCCTGGACCGAGTGGGTGGAACGACCGTACAACGGAAGCCTGCCTGGTGTGGACTGAATTTTGTTCTGCGTCAGCTTCTAGTTCTTAGGCGTCAACGAATTCGTTTGTCAATGGAAGCGGAGCTTTTGTAAGGGGCCCGCGCGGTGCGACTCCCCATAAGTTAACTTTGCGCTTTGGGGGCCTTGCCTCCCAGCGCTACGGTGAGCGCTTCGCTCGCCCGGCGCAGTTCGTCGATTGCGACCCGCGCGGACGACCCGCCTTCCCTTCGCTCGATAAACGGCACCGTCAGGGCGGCGACCGCATTGCCTGTCTCATCGAAGACCGGAAAGCTGATGTTAATGACCCCGCGCACCAGGAAGCTGTCACGCTTCTCATAACCCTGCTGACGAATCTGCTTCAGGTTTTTGGCGAAGTTCGCCGGTACGCGGCCGCCGCTTTTCAATACCCACTGCTCCAACGCCCGGCTTCGCCGTTCCTCATCGAGAAAGGCGAGGATGACGTAACCGCTTGCGGCATGCATGAGGTCGACGGTAGAGCCGGCCTTGACAGAGAAGCACTGCGCGGACGGCCCCTCGACCTGCGCGAGAATGACGACCCGGTCGACATCGAGAACACCCAGATGGCAGGACTGGTTCATGGCATGGGCGGCTGCCTGCATCAGCGGAAGCGCCTCCGTCATGAGGCGTTCCGCAGGCGGATGCCGCTGCGCCAAGTGAAACAGCTGGAGGGTCATGCGGTAGTGATCGCTGCCCGGCTGCTGCGAAATGTAGCCGCGCTTCTCAAGACAGACAAGCATGCGAAAGATTTCAGAGACGGTGCGGTTCAGGCGGCGCGCCACGTCGCTCTTGGTGAGTAACTGGCTCTCGGACGCGAAAAGCTCAAGGATATCGAGCCCTTTTTCAAGGGCCGGTGTTGGATAATCTGCTTTTTGTCTGGCTGCTCTTGGCATGTTTTCCGCACCGCTCTAGCCCGGCGCTGCTGAACATCCTAGACCGCGCCCACGTGTCTGTGCCAGATTGCAGGAGTGCTTCAGGCATACACACAATAGTTGTGGCGGAGAGTGGGGGATTCGAACCCCCGATAGAGCTTTTGACCCTATAACGGTTTAGCAAACCGCCGCCTTCAGCCACTCGGCCAACTCTCCGGCATGCGCGTACCCGGATTATAGCCCGAGACGGACGCTTTCGCGCCAGCGGGAAAGCGCTCCACCGGGCAAAGGCATCACACCTTCTGTAAAGCCTCATAAAGAGGCTGTTCGTACTTGGCTGATCCAGGAGGAACTTTTTAATGGCTACATCGACGCAGCAAACCGGCACCGCCGTAGTTGGGTATTTCGCTACTGGAAACGAAGCACACCGCGCTATCAATGCCCTGATCGACGAGGGTTTTCTCCCGAGCGAGATCGGCGCGGCTTTTCACGTGGGTGAAGGCTCGGCAGCTGCCGACCGGACACCGGAGCGGCAGGCCAACGTGGGCGGCAGCCTGCGCTCGGAACTTGGCACCACAAACCCCAGCGGCGAAGCACAGGCCTCGTCCTTCGGCGCTCCCGGGTCAGACACCACGCCTGTGCAGCCCGGCGCCATGGGTGGCGGTGCGGGCACAATCTTTTCGGGTGCCGGTCGTCCGGGACCGATCTCCGGTTCAGGGCTGGCGAACTCCGGCCTGCCATCCGAGTTGGAGAGCAGCCTCCCGCACAGTTCCTCGTCCGGCGAAGCCCGTGCCATACCGTCGAGCGCCGGGTCAACCCATGCAACGCACCGGCATGAGAGCTGGGGCGACAAGCTGAAGCACATCTTCACAAGCGATAAGAGAGACTCGGACGATGTCTCCTCCGCAGGATCGAAGGGACCGGCCACCAAAGAAAGCCAGAAGTTCGGCACCGGCGAAGGCCACATGGTTCTGAACGAGAGCTCCGGCGGGTTTCGTTACTCGCGGCCTGCGTTTGAGAGCTCCTTTACCGGCTACGGCGTACCCCCTGAACATGCGCGCTCGCTCTCTCACCGCCTCGGACGCGGCGGCGCTGTCCTGATGGTGCATGCCGGCAGCCGAGGGACGGAAGCGGAACGCATTCTGGAAGCAAATGGCGGGGAGGTCAGGTTCTCAGCGGGCAGCCCTGACACGACGGGTGTGGATGACGGCAACGTCGAGGTCTTCGGGACCGTGCACCGCGATTATCCCGGCTACCTGAAATAACCTGAAGCAACACAGAAGGATGCATTCGGGCTCCACTGGTCCGGGTGCATCCTTCCGCACTTTTCCGCGTCTCCTGCGATATTCTCCGAATATTCTTGCGGGATGCGTGGACGCCTCCGGGCTCCCGCCTCTGGAGGTCGCACCGTACAGAAGCCCGCTCCCACACTTCCCTTTCAAGTCCATCACCCAGCCCGTGCAAAGCGCACAGGCCGGTTGCGTCTCGCTCCGCTTGTTGCCGCGACGTACTTCATGGTCTGCGGCGGTCCTTACGGCATTGAAGACATCCTGGGAGGCGCGGGGTACCGCGGCGCGCTGGCGATCCTGCTGCTGCTGCCGCTTCTCTGGACGCTGCCGACGACGCTCATGATCGGTGAGCTTGCCGCCGCCTTGCCGGAAGAAGGCGGTTTTTATGTCTGGGTACGGCGCGCGCTGGGCCCGTTCTGGGGATACCAGGAGGCTTGGCTATCGCTCGCGGCCTCGGTCTTCGATATGGCGATCTACCCCACGCTTTTTACCCTTTACCTCGGCCACCTGGCGCCCGAACTGGTGGGTGGCTGGCACGGGTTGGCCTGGGAGGTCGCGCTGATTGCCGGCTGCTGCGCGTGGAACCTGCTGGGCGCGCCTTCGGTCGGTTTCGGCTCCATGTGGCTGTTCGCCCTGCTGCTGGCCCCGTTTGGCGTGCTTGTTACCTGCGCGGTGGCGCACGGTCTGCAGCATCCCGCCCCGGCAGGTCTTTGGACAGCGCCGCCCTCAGGCGGCACGGGGTTCGGGGTCGCGGTACTGGTCGCCATGTGGAACTACATGGGCTGGGATAACGCCTCAACGGTGGCCCAGGAGGTCGAAGACCCGGCGCGCACCTATCCGAAAGCGATGCTGTTCAGCGCTCTTCTCGTCACGCTTACCTACGTGCTGCCGCTGGGCGCGATGGCTTTTGCCGGGGTGCCGCTCCAGCGCTTCACCACGGGCGCGTGGGCCGATGCCGCGCGGCTGCTGGCAGGGCCGGGTCTCGCGCTGGCGATCGTGGCCGGGGGCCTGCTCAGTGCGGTCGGCATGTTCAATGCGCTCACGCTCTCCTACACGCGGCTGCCCATGGTGCTTGCCCAGCAGGGGCTGCTGCCGCGCTGGCTCGGCTCCCGCAACAGCCGCGGAGTCCCGGTAGCGGCCACGGTGGTCTGCGGCATCGCCTGGGCGCTGGCCCTCGGCTTCAACTACGAGCGGCTTATCTCGATCGACATCATTCTTTACGGCTCAAGCCTGGTGCTGGAGTTCGTCGCGTTGCTGGTGCTGCGCGTTCGCGAGCCCATGCTGCCGCGCCCGTTTCGTATGGGCCCGCTGCCCGTTGCAGCTCTGCTGGCAGCTTGCCCGGTGGCCCTGGTCGCGTATGCCGCCTGGGTGTCCAGGGGAGAAAGGCTGCTGCACCTGCCAGCGCTGCTGTTCGGGGCCCTGGTGGCGCTGGCAGGTGCTGTCGGATATGCGTTTTCGCGCCGCCGCTGGCAGGTAGGCAGCGGCACGTAGAGTCTTACTTTTTATTGCTGATAAAGCTGGCAGCCGCCTTCTTGACCCGGTCCTTGGCGTACTCCGCATCATGCCAGCCATGCACTTCCACGCGCTTGCCTTCCAGGTCCTTGTAGATCGAGAAGAAGTGCGTGATTTCGCGCAGGATGTGCGGATAAATCTGCGTGTAGTCGTTTACCTCGGCATAGCGCGGGTTGTTTTTGCCCACGGCCAGGATCTTTTCATCCAGCACGCCCTGGTCCAGCATTTCAAGTACGCCGATGGGCCGCACCTGCGACAGGCAGCCGCAGAACGTACGCTCATCCACCATGACCAGCACGTCGAGCGGGTCGCCGTCTTCGCTCAGGGTGGAAGGGATGAAGCCGTAGTCGCCGGGGTAGTGCACGGGTGAGTACAGGTTGCGATCCAGCTTGAAGACGTGGAGTTCCTTGTCGTACTCGTACTTGTTCACGCCATCGGCGGGGATCTCAATCACTGCGTTGACCACGTCAGGACTGTTCTCACCAACCGGCAGTTCCAGGTAGTTGACCATTTCGTTCCTATTCTGTCGGATTCTTGTGGAGGGTACGGTTCGCGCCCGGAGAAAAAGGTTTCCGGGCCTGAGTTTATAATTGACCACGATGAAGGCTCATGTCTACGTGGTGTCCAAGAGAACTGTACTCGATCCACAGGGGCAGGCGATCCAGAACGCACTGAAAAAGCTGGGCCACGCCGGAGTGGAAGACGTGCGGCAGGGCAAGTATTTCATCCTGTCGCTCGACGACTCGCTGGGCGCCGCCGCGGCGCATCGCGAGGTCGAGCGCATCGCCGCCGAAATCCTGACCAACCCGGTTATGGAAGAGTTCTCCTTCCGCATCGAGTGAAGCTGCCAAAATTCCTGGCGAAATTAGAGCGCAATTGTGCCGATGCATGCCCGCGCCCCAAATCTATGTCTGATTGCAGCTGATGTATGATGATTGATGCGCGATGTTGCACCTGGAGGCCAGGCGATGCGAACCACGTTAGCGATTGACGACGATGTCCTCGCCGCCGCAAAAGAGCTGGCGGCGACGGAACGCAAGAGCGTCGGTGAGGTAATCTCCGCCCTGGCGCGGCGCGCGCTGCGCCCTGTTGAACCGAGCCGAAAGACCCGGAATGGTGTGCCTCTCTTGCGAGTCAATCCGAACTCCCCGCGTGTCACGTCAGAGCTGGTCCATCAGTTGCGCGAGGAATTGCTGTGACGCGTTTCCTTTTGGACGTGAACGTCTTGATCGCTCTGATTGATCCCTTGCACGTTCAGCACAATAATGCGCATGACTGGTTCGAAAAGTCCGGCAAGAACGCATGGGCGACCTGTCCTCTTACGGAGAACGGAGTGCTCCGGATTGTAGGGCACACCCGGTATCCCAATTCGCCCGGAACGCCGGCCTCGGTTGCCGAACTGATGGTAGCCTTCCTGGCGCATCCAGGACATGAGTTCTGGTCGGACAGCGTAACGCTGCTGGATCGTCAGCACGTCCAGGCTGCTCGCCTCCTGGACTCAGCACAGGTAACGGACAGTTATCTGCTGGCACTCGCTACAGCCCACGGCGGGAAACTTGCGACATTCGACCGACAGCTTGTCACGGATGCCGTGGTGAATGGAGCGCAATCGTTACATCTCATCCAGTAATCGTTCAGGCGTTGTCTTCGATTCACCGGTAATCGGCGCCGTTCTCATTCGCCTCTCTGTCGAATACGTTTACACGATTCCTCTTTACCCTCCACCCTTCACCCTCTACCCTTGCCCATATGTGTGGCATTGTCGGTTATGTCGGCTCACAGCCTGTCGTCCCCATTATTGTTGAAGGTCTTCGTCGACTTGAGTACCGAGGCTACGACTCCGCCGGGATTGCCGTCGGCAGCACAAACGGCAGCACCCTGCTGATGCGGCGAGCCCCCGGCAAGCTGCGCCAGCTTGAAGAAGCGATACGCGAGCACCCTATCGAGGGGACCTACGGAATCGGCCATACCCGCTGGGCTACCCACGGCCGCCCCACGGAGGAGAATGCCCACCCGCACCGCGACTGCTCCGGACGGATCGTCGTGGTGCATAACGGGATCGTCGAAAACTATCTGAAGCTCAAGGCTGAGCTGCAGGCCAAGGGCCATACCTTCCTCACCGAAACAGACACCGAAGTCATCGCCCACCTGATTGAGCAGGAGCACGCAGGCGGGGGCGGACTGGCTGAAGCAGTTCGCCGGGCGGCAAAGCGGCTCGCCGGCGCATTCGCGATTTCGGTCATCTCCGCCGATGAGCCGGACACCATCGTGGTGGCGCGCATGGGCCCACCGGCAGTGCTCGGCGTAAGCGATTACGGCACCTTCGTCGCCTCCGACGTGCCGGGTATCCTGCACCATACCCGCGAGTTCATCTTTCTCGCCGACGGCGATCTCGCCGTGCTCAGGCCTTCGGGCGCGACCCTGTCGGACTTTGCAGGCAATGCTGTCAAGCGACCCGTCACCCGCATCCTGTGGGATCCGATCCAGGCGGAAAAAGGCGGCTACAAGCACTTCATGCTCAAGGAGATTTTCGAGCAGCCACGGTCGGTGCGCGACACCACGCTGGGGCGCGTTTCGCTTGAGACCGGGCAGGTCTTCCTCGACCAGATGCAGATCACCCCCGAGGAGTTCCGCGCTGCGACCCGCTTGAACATTGCCGCGTGCGGCACCAGCTGGCACGCCGCCATTGTCGGCAAGTTCATGATCGAGCGGCTCGCGCGCCTACCCGTCGAGGTCGACTATGCCAGCGAGTACCGGTACCGCGACCCAATCTCCGATCCGCGCGCCCTGGGCCTGCTGATAACCCAGTCCGGCGAGACCGCCGATACGCTTGCCGCCCAGCGCGAGATGCTCGCCAAGGGCTCAAAGACCATCGCGATCTGCAATGTGGTTGGCGCGGCGGTCGCGCGCGAGGCGCAGGGGGTGCTGTACACCCACGCCGGGCCGGAGATCGGCGTGGCCTCGACCAAGGCCTTTACCGCGCAGCTTACTGCGCTGTTCGTGCTGGCGCTGCACCTGGCGCAGGTTCGCGGCACAATTGAGGAAAGCGAGAGCCGCCGCCTGGTCAGCGAGCTTGCGCTGCTGCCGGGCAAGATTGAAGCCATTCTTCGCACCGCCGGGCCAGCCTGCGAACAGCTGGCCAGGACTTACTCCCACGCGAGCGATTTTCTCTTTCTGGGCCGCGGCATTCACTATCCCATCGCGCTCGAGGGCGCACTCAAGCTCAAGGAAGTCTCCTATATCCACGCCGAGGGCTACCCGGCGGGCGAGATGAAGCACGGCCCCAACGCGCTGATCGACGAGTCGCTGCCGGTCGTCGCCATTGCGACCCGCGACACCAACGACCCGGGATCGATGATTCGCTACGAAAAGTCGCTTTCAAATATCCAGGAGGTCACCGCGCGCTCCGGCAAGGTCATCGCCGTAACGACCGAAGCAGACGACCGCGAGAGCGACGAAGCGACGGCCGAGCTCACCCAGATCGTCGACCATGTGCTGACAATACCGCCCGCGCCGGAGCTGCTGCTGCCCGTGCTCGAGGTGGTGCCGCTGCAGTTGCTGGCGTACCACATTGCCGTGCGACGAGGCTGCGATGTAGACCAGCCGCGGAACCTGGCGAAGTCCGTGACGGTGGAGTAAATTTGGTAACAAAGAAAAACAGGGGAGGCTTAATGAGCCTCCCCTGTGCTGCTAGACGCAATTACGCGCGAGTTAGAAGGTGTACTTCAACGACACCTCGGAGATACGGCGGCCTTCGCGCAGCGGCACCAGGCCGAACTGCGGGTTAGCACTTGCTGCCGAGTTCTCCGTGACATTATTAGCTGTACTGTTGCTCAGGTTGAGCGCCGTCTCGCTACCCACGGCATCGGATGAGGTGAAGCTTGAGTTGCCGTGATTGATAAAGTTGAAGGCTGCGAAACGTAGCTGAATATTCTGCCGTTCGCCTATTTTGATATCCCGGATTGCGGTCAGATCGGTATCGGTAAATGCCGGCCCATGGATGTACGGGTAACGGTAGTTGCCATTAATGCCCGGTGCCGACGGCAAAGTAAAGCAACCGGCATTAATGACCTGGTGTGCAACCCTCTTGATCGAGGGATCGCAGGTTGCGACCGGCTGCATCAGGTAGTCCGGTGTGCCAAGCAGCGACTGTGCGTTGACCCCGGTAACATTCGAGCTTACGTTCAAGCTTCCAGTCAACCCGAAATTCGGCGTCAGGAACGCTTGCGCATTCTGGCCGCTCTGAATCTGCGTAATACCTGAAAGCTGCCATCCGTTGGTCAGCATGCCGATGTAGCGGTTATTGACCAGCCTGCCGAAGTCATACGAGTAGTTCGCGTTGAAGATATCCGTACGGTCGTAAGCTTCCGGGCCGTAATCATTGCGGATATCGATCGGGTCGGAAGGGTTGCCGTTCGCATAGGCTCCCCGAACGCCCAGGGACTTCGAGAAGGTGTAATTGACGGAGTACAGGAAACGACCCTGCTGCTTCGACCACGAGACCTGCAGTCCGTTGTAGTTTGAATACAGCCGGTGACGTCCTGCCTCGATGTGATCGTAGAACGGATAGGGGCGGAACTGATCGACCTGATGCTGTGTATAGGTTCCAACGGTATGGGTTACAGCACCCACCTGGGCAGGCACGTTGCCGGCGAATAGTGCTCCGATCGGCAGGGCGTTCTGGTCATCCAGGTAGACGTCGTTGTTCGCGCCGTTGTCCAGCAAGTGATCTGAACGATTGCCGACATACGCCATTTCAAGAGTGGTGTTGAATGGCAGCTTCTGGTCTACGGCTAAGTTATAGGTGTAGACCTGCGGCTGGTCGGAGTCATTGGGCGTAAACCCGATGGCACTCGTATCCTGGCTGGCCGCGGTTCCTCCATTGATCGGCAGATTCGCCGCCGAGATAGTGGAAAGCAGCTGCTGGTTAAGGTTGATGCTGCGCGCGCCTTCCGCCGTGCCGATACCGGCGGTGGCATCGTTGAAAGAATCGTGAGCGCGATAGATGCCGTAGCCGGCACGAACCACGGTCAGACCTGTACCGCGTGGATCCCACGCAAGCCCGACACGCGGCTCAAAGAAGGCGGCACGCGTTGCGAGTCCGCCCTTTGGGATGGACGAGTCGATACCATGCCAGAGAAAGCCAGGCAGCGGAGACAGACCTGAGTTATAGCTGGAAGGTTCCCAGACCGGCACACCATCATTTCGCGTGTCTGCCCAGGGTGTCAGGTGTTCGATACGGAGACCGATGTCCATGGTCAGCTTCGGGCTGATACGCCAGTGATCCTCACCGTAGCCGGCAATGTTCCAGAAGTATAGATCCGGAGCGATGTTGATGTTCTGCTGCGTGAAGGTGTTGACATGGCCTTCAAGGAAGTTACCGATCGCATTGCCGGTCAGGCTGTTGTCGGCGGTAACTGGTCCCGTGTTGTATTGCAATCCGGCGGTCGGATCAGTAAAGGTGTTGTTCGGAAAACCGATGCTGGAGATCGTGCCGTTCGGATTCTGGAAAGCGTTGACTTCGTTGTTATTGCTCAGCTCCGCGAAGAAGCCGATTTTCACGGTGTGCGCACCGAACAGCTTGGTCAGATTATCGCCGCCGCCGCGGATCCACTTCTTGGCGTAAATACCGCCGTAGGACGTGTCAGGTGTGCGGTTTACCGGGAGGTTGCTGTAGTCCTCAAGCGTTGGGTACTGGGGATCGCCGTTGGCATATGCGCCGTGGTAGGGATAGCCGACAGTCGATGAGTTGAGGTCGGACTGGTTAGCGGCAACAAAGTTCTGCAGCAGGTAAGCGCCCTGGCCGAACAGCTCATTGGTGAGCGTGGGAGAGATCACGCTGGTGTAGTTGAAGGCGCCGATCTCAGAGTTGATCGTGCTCTTCAGCCCGCCGCCCGGCACATTGGTGCCGCCCAGGGTCCCGCGTGCCGAGTAATACTCGTTCTGGGGTACACCGTTTTCGCCCGCTTCCTTCGTGTACACGAGGAACAACTTGTTCTTCTCGTTGATCTGGTCGTCGACACGCGCGTGCGCCTCGTACAGATCGTTATTCACTAGGTTCGTGGTGATGTAGTTATACGTACCCGTGCTTGCGGTGTTCGGCAGCGCATAGGTGTTGAGCAGCGCCCTGCCGCCTGGATCAATATTTGTAATCTGACCATTGAGAATCGGTCCACCGGTAGGATTGGTCTGCGGAATCGGGCAGACGTTCTGGTAATTGCCGCCCGCGCAGATTGAGCCTGCTGGAAGAGGCGTCCCGGCGGCACTGGTCGGGTTGGCGATAGGCGTATAGCTGGGCCCCAGGAACTGCTGTAACTGCGTCTGGCTGAAATCGCCGTTGCGCATTCCGGCCGTGGGCACCAGCGCTGTGAGCACGGCGGAGCTGGCGCTGCCGTAGGCATACACATTGCGCTGCGCGTAATCTTCCGCGCCGACGAAGAAAGTCAGTCCCTTGTTCCGGTTGAAGTTGAGACCCGGAATATAGACAGGGCCACCAAACGTAAAGCCCGGGTACACCTGCCGGTCCGGCGCTTTCGCCTGGTTGGAGTAGTTCGAAATCCAGTCGTTGGAATCGAGCTGGTTGGTACGCGCATACGTGTAAAGCGAGCCATGGAAGTGATCGCCGCCCGACTTGCCGAAGCATTGACCACGATTGGCCCATGTGCGGTATCAGCCGTAAAGCTGGAGGTCTGGATCTTGACCTCGGCCACCTGCTCGTAATTCACGTTCTGGATCGCTGCGCCGAAGTTGCCGGGATCGGTAATGTCGGCACCGTCGGTCAACAGGGCAATGCCGTTGAACGGGCTGCCGTTCGCGGCATAGGAGCCAAGACCGCCATTCACAGAGACCTGCGACGGATCATACGCGCGGTTATCTGAACCGCCATTGACGCTTGAAATCGCGAAACCCGGCAGCGTTTTGAACAGCTCAGTGACATCGCGGCCTTCGACTGACAGATGCTCAATCTGCTGCGACGAGATGAGCGAGCTCACCTCACCCGAATCGAGGTTGATCTGCGTGTCCGCAGTCACGGTCACGTTCTGTGAGCCGCCGCCGACACCCAAGTGAATGTCACGCAAAGCGCGCTGGTCGCCCGGGTCGAGATGAACCTGATTCGCCGTGTACTGGCTGAATCCGGGCGCATCAATCGTGACCTGGTAGTCGCCCGTCGGCACTGACGGAAAGGCAAAAAGCCCTGCTCCATCGCTCTGCGTTACACGCGTCTGGCCGTTCAGCGTGTTCTTAAGCGTGATCTTCGCGTTCGGAATGACCGAATTTGCCGTATCGGCGACCGTGCCGGACAAGGTTGCGGTCGTGACCTGGGCATATAACCCGGGGACTGAGAACGCACTGATCGCCGCCGAAGCAGCAATCAAACGGATGCGGCGCCGGCGCCTTATGGCGGCGGTATAGCTTAACGGGTGCATCAAGTGGACTCCTGAAGGTAAATCGTTCGCGGTTTTCAGAGACATGCACCCCGTGCGGTGCGCGACGCTTTGCGTCTCTGCGCAGTCCCGGCGGCTGGACTGCTTTTTCCTTCCGGAACTGCTCGTTCAACTCCGGTTTGAAACCAGGAGCCTTTGCGGCTCCGGCTCGACAGGCAGAATTGCCCCTCAGCCTGTTTCAAAATGATTGAAGAGCAGGAAAGCGAAGACGGAGCAGCATTGCCGCCCGGCTCTGGAACGATTGCCGGTCGGCGAGCATCCAAACACCTTGACCGGCCGCTCCCCATCGCCCAAGTGGCTGTACCGGAGGAAACCCATGCGCTCCAACCCCTTTGCGTTCCCGTTCGCCCTCGCCGGCATGCTGGCTGTTCCTTGCATGCTGCAGGCCCAGTCCACCCAGCCTGTGCTTACCGGCCAGGCAGCCTTTACGGATTTTTCGAAGCAGCACCCCGGTGAACTGCACCACATCAGGGTGGGCGACCTGCCGGCGCCCTACGCCACCCCGGGCGTCGATGCCGGCTCCGATATCGTGGCCCGTCCTGACAACGCATGGCCGCAGGCTCCGTCCGGCTTTACCGTGACGCAGTACACCACGGGTCTCGATCACCCGCGTCTCATCCGCACTGCTCCCAACGGCGACTTTTTCGTCGCAATGTCGAACAGCAACAAGGTCATGGTCTTTCGCGGGGTCGGTGCTGACGGCAAGCCGAAACAGGTTGCGACGTTCGCCGACAATCTGAGCCAGCCGTTCGGCATCGCCTTTTACCCGGCGAAAAATCCAAAGTGGGTCTACATCGGCAACACCGATTCAGTGATCCGCTACCCATATAAGGACGGCGACATGACCGCGAGCGGCCCCTCTGAGAAGCTGGCCGACCTGCCCGGCGGCGGCAAACTGCGCGGCGGCGGTCACTGGACCCGCGACATCGCTTTTTCTGCTGATGGCAAGCGCATGTTCGTCTCGGTCGGCTCGCACTCCAATATTGACGACCCGGATACGCACCCGGCGGAGGAGCATCGCGCCGACGTGCTCGAGTTCACTCCCCAGGGCAAGTTCGTCAAGGTGTATGCGTCGGGTATCCGCAACTGTGTCGGCGAGGCGATTCAGCCCGGAACCGGCGACCTGTGGTGCTCGACCAACGAACGCGACATGCTGGGCGACAACCTCGTTCCTGACTACATCACCCATATCCAGGAGGGCGGTTTTTACGGCTGGCCGTGGTTCTACATGGGCGGCCCCGGCGGCGGTAAGCAGGACCCGCGCCTCGAAGGCAAGCATCCGGAACTGCAGTCGAAAGTGATTACACCCGACGTGCTGTTACAGCCCCATTTTGCGTCGCTTGAGATGGCGTTTTACGAAGGCTCGCAGTTCCCAGCCGATTACAAGGGCAGCATTTTCGCGGCGGAACACGGCTCGTGGAACAAGTCGCACCGCGCCGGTTACGAGGTCGTAATGGCGCCGGTGAAAGACGGCAAGGCTACCGGCGAGTTCGAGGATTTCCTGACCGGCTTCGTCACACCGGATGGCAAGGTCTGGGGCAGGCCGGTCGGAGTGACCGTCGCGAAGGACGGCTCGATGTTTGTCACCGATGACGGCTCCGGCTCCATCTGGCACGTGCGCTACACGGGCAGTACGAGCCCTTCCGCCGCACCCGCAGCCGGAAACTGATCGCAGGCTATTTGCTGCAATAAGAAGGGCCGCCTCGATTAGAGCGGCCCTTCCATATTCAGATAGCCCACAAAGCGAGCGCCTTTGTCTTTGGCGCGAGCAAGTCTACAAGCCCTTACGCCGAAGGCGTCCCCGCCCGACGCGGCGAGCGTCAGATTTGCATGATCTCGGCTTCCTTTTTCTTGCTGAGCTCGTCGAGATGCTTGATCTCCTCATCTGTCATCTTCTGCACTTCGTCGAGCGACCGCTTTTCTTCATCGGCGGAGATTTTCTTATCCTTGCTCGCTGTCTTGATCTGCTCGTTACCGTCGCGGCGAATATTTCGCGCTGCCGTTTTGTGCTCTTCGAGAACCTTGCTCAGCTGCTTCACGACATCGCGGCGGCGCTCTTCCGTCATTGGAGGAACAGGCACCCGCACCATTTTGCCGTCGTTCTGCGGATTGAAGCCGTAGTCTGACGTGCGCAGCGCCTTCTCAATCTCGGTGATCATGCTCGTGTCCCAGGGCTGTATCACGATCGAACTGGCGTCAGGCGCGGTCAACTGGGACACCGCGCTCAATGGCGAGGGCGTTCCGTAGTAATCGATGCGGATCGCGTCAAGCATCTGCACACTGGCACGGCCCGTGCGGATGCCCTGCAAGGTGTGCTGGAAGTCGGAGACCGACTTTTCAAGCCTTGTCCTGACCTGCTGATGCGTGTCTTTGAGGGCCGGAATCGTGGCCATGGCGGATGGCGGCATGTGTGCGTCCTGTGTACGAGAAAATCGTAATTGCAACAGGTTCAATTGTACCCGCCGGGCCGCGGTGTACGCCGCCCGGCGCCTGTTCTCAGACTTACGGGACCGTAATTACGACCTTGCCGATCTGCTCATTCGACTGCATGTACTGGTACGCCGCTACTGAGTCCTTGAACGCGAATGTCTTCGCAATCTTCGGCTTGAAGCGTCCGTCTTCCAGCCGCTCCACTACGTACTGCTTCGCCTTCTTCAGCGTCTCCGGGTCTCGCGAGACCTGCGTTAGCGAAGCCCCGCGTACCCCGATCGCCTTCCCAATCATATCCATGATCGGCAGCGGCGTCGGCTCCATCGACAACGCGCCATACTCAAAGATGGTGCCGTCGCGCGCCGTCACCTTCGCCAGCTTTTCGATAAAAGAACCGGCCACCGGATCGAACACCGTCCGCACCAGTTTGCCGCCGGTAATCTGCTCCACGCGCTCCACCAGGTCCTCTTCCTCGGTAGCGATCACGTGGTCCGCGCCCTCGGCCAGCAGTGCGTCCCGCTTGTTTCCGCGACGCGTCGTCGCAATCGCCAAGCCGCCCTCTGCCTTCACGATCTGGATCGCGGCCAGCCCCACGCTGCTGGAGGCGGCCGTAATCAGCACCGCATCGCCCTTGCGCACGCCGTCGTGCAATATCAGCGCTGAGTACGCGGTCACGTACTGCATCCATACCGCCGCGCCCTCCGCCGCGGACAGCTTCTCCGGATACTCCGCCAGCGAGCTTGCCGGCACTATCGCTTCCTCGCCCAACACGCCATTTTTGTTCATGGAGTAGCCCGGTATCGTCGCCACACGCTTGCCGACCCAATTTGCATCGACGCCCGGGCCGACCGCCTCGATCACGCCAGCGGCCTCGTAGCCGATCCGCGATGGCAGCGACGGCTGCTCGAAGTAGTAGCCGCCCATGTACATCAGCTCGGCCCGGTTCAGGCCCACCGCTTCCACTTTCAGCTTAACTTCACCCTCTTCAGGCGCCCGCGTTGCTGCTTCCCTGATTTCCAGATTTTCCGGACCGCCTACGGCCCGCAACATCACTGTCTTCGGCATGCAAGTTCCTCTACCGAATTAGAGTGCCGGGGGGAAACAGAAGATGTATGAACCTTCAGCAGTATGAACCTGCAGCATTTGCTCACGGTACTTCGGTGCGGAAAATCGCCGGCCGCCTTTGATCGTGGAGCGTCAGTCTACCGATACAGGGTATGGTAACTATCCATGCGTTTCCGATCGATCGTATCCAATCCGGCAGTAAGCTTCGGCACGGTCGTCTCCGTCGCGCTCTCCCAGGTGGCTGTGCTCGCATTCGTCCGGCACCCGGAAGTGCTGTCCAATGTGCTTCAAATTGCAGCCGCACTGATGGCCTTGGGATTGTGCCTCAACTACGCCTGGCGTGCCCCCGACCGCTTCCTTCGCTACACCTGGCTCCAGTTAGGCAGTGCTTTCGCTCTCTGGTCCACCGCGCAAATCCTTTACTTCGTGCCCCTGCTCACCGGCAAACCGCCTGCTCCTTTCCCTTCGACTGCCAGCGTCCTCTACTTCCTTGTTGCCTTCCCCGTCCTCATGGTCACCGTCGTTCGACGTTCAGGCACTAAATGGGAATGGGTCAACTGGCTCGACTCCGCACAGGCCTGCCTCTTTTTTTTCGTGCTCGACTCGCTTGTCTTCTCCCATCCGGCTTCAATCTCCGTCACCACTGCCTATGACGTGCAGGCGATCGCACTCTTTCTTACCGGCGCGATCCGTTACTCCAGCGCGGCCGCCGGAGCAGAGCGCATCTTTTTTCGCAATCTCTTCGCATTTCTATCCATGTATGGAGCCCTGGTCTGCCTCGGCATTCACCTTAATGTGAGCTGGCAGATTTTGAACAAATGGACTGATCTGTGCTGGAGCGCTCCATTCCTGCTCTTCTGCACACTTTTTTTAACCAGTGAGCTCAAGCCGGCACACGCGCGCAAAACCATGCGAGCACGTTTGCCGAGGCACCTCCATGGCCTCAGCGCACTCGGACTCGCCGTTCTGTCCATCGGGGCCGGAAGCATCCTGGACTCGCATCACCCCACTGCAGGGCTGCTTGTGATCGCCCTGGCCTTTCTACTGTTCGCCGTGCGCATCAGCGCCCGGGAATCCCAACTGCACGCAGCGCATGACAACCTCGAGCACTCTGTTCTCCATGACGCGCTTACCGGTCTGGCCAATCGCACACAGCTGCACCGCGAACTTGCCGAGCGCCTCCTGCCAGGCTCCGCGCACGCCGGACAAGTCGCGCTTCTCTTTATCGATCTCGATCGCTTTAAGGCCATCAACGACGACCTGGGCCACGCCTTCGGAGACCGCCTGCTCATTGCCATCGCGCAGATCCTTGTCTCCGCTGTGCGGCCAGGCGATCTCGTCGCACGCCTCGGAGGCGATGAATTTGTAGTGCTGGCCGATTGCACAGACCAAACGCAAGCACAAGTTATGGCTGACTCTGCAGTGCAACAGCTTCGGCAGTCACTCAGACTCGAAGACCGAGTCCTGCATATCACGGCCAGTGCCGGCATCGTCCTCGGCCAGCCAGGCATGGACGCCGACAAACTGCTGCGCAGTGCGGATTGCGCCATGTACGCCGCGAAACATCGGGGCGGCAATCACGCAAGGACCTTTGAAGCCTCCATGGAAGAACAGGCAAATGGCACGTCCCGTCTGGAAACCGATCTTCGCGAGGCGATCGAATCCGGCGGCATCTCGGTCCAGTACCAGCCCATCTACTCGCTCGCTGAGGAGGCAGTGATCGGTTTTGAAGCGCTTGCGCGATGGCAGCACCGCACACGCGGTTTCGTATCTCCTGCCGAGTTCATTCCCATCGCGGAGGACTCCGGTCTCATCCTGGAACTGGGGCTGCAGGTGCTCCGCCGCGCCTGCCGACAAATTCGACAATGGAACCAGACTTTTAACCGCGAGTTCGCCGTCAGTGTCAATGTTTCAGCCCGCCAGTTCGCCGACCAGGGATTCCTCGAAAAAGTCCGGGCTATTCTGGCCGAAACCGCACTCCCTCCGAACAGGCTCAAGCTCGAAGTCACCGAATCTGTCCTCCTGAGCGGCATCCAACCGGTCGAAGAAACGTTGAACGCCCTTCGCGCCATGGGCATTGAAATTGCCCTCGACGACTTTGGCACCGGATACTCTTCTCTCTCCTACCTGTTGCGCTTTCCCTTCGACGTTATCAAGATCGACCGCAGTTTTATCCAGGCCCTCAATGAGAACCAGCAACGCGCGGACCTGGCCTGCGCCATCGTGCAGATTGCCACCAAGCTGGGAAAGAAAGTGATTGCCGAAGGGGTCGAAACGGAAAGCGAGCTCCAGTGCCTTAAAGCGATGCAATGCGACCTAATTCAGGGCTACCTTTTTTCCAAACCTCTGGCAGCGGAAGCCGTCAGCCACCTACTCCGGGAGCACAGGACCATAGCAGCTGTCGGCGGTGAACGAACACAGCCTATCTGGGCAGTGCCCGCGGCACTTGCCTATCCTGGCGACATCCCAAGCGCACGAAATGCACTGGCACTGCCTGCCATGGCAGCACACAGCTACCCCGCATACGCTTCGCCCAAAATAGAGTCGTTCTCGTAGATATACAAAGGTCTTAGGACGCGCCCTGTGCAGCCCCGGCCTGCTCGTGCGCATGATAGCTGGAGCGCACCAGCGGGCCGCTTTCCACATGGCGAAACCCCATCCGCAGCGCCTCATCTTTCATGTAGGCGAACTCGTCCGGGGTGTAATAGCGGGCCATCGGCAGGTGGTCCTTCGAGGGCCGTAGGTACTGCCCGATGGTCAGCACGTTCGTTCCGACCGCTGCCAGGTCGCGATACACCGCGAGAAGCTCGTGCATTTCCTCACCCAGGCCGACCATCACGCCGGACTTCGTCACCATCTCCGGCGCCAGCTCTTTCGTGAACTCCAGCAGGCGCAGCGTCCGCGCATACCGCGCACCCGAGCGTACCACTCGATACAGCCGCGGGACCGACTCCGTGTTGTGGTTCAGGATCTCCGGTCGAGCGTCCACCACGGTCCGGATTGCGTCTTCATTCCCCTGAAAATCGGGAATCAGCACCTCGACCTGGCAGCCTGGCGCTTCCTCGCGAATCAACCGGATCACGTCCGCGAACATCCGAGCGCCGCCCTGGAGATCGTCGTCACGATTCACACTTGTAATTACTGCAAACTTCAATCCTAATTGTGCAACCGCCTCGGCGACGCGCCGCGGCTCGTCGAGATCGATCGCCTCCGGCCGACCCTTAGGTACCGCGCAAAAACCGCAACGCCGAGTACACAGGTTGCCCAGCATCATGAAGGTCGCGGTGCGATGGTTCCAGCACTCGCCGATGTTGGGGCAGTGGGCCGACTCGCACACGGTATTCAGGTTGAGCGACCGGGCGAGCTTCTTCAGCTCGTGGAAGTTATCGCCGACCGGCGCTCGAGCCTTTAACCACTCCGGCTTCGGGACCGGCTTCCGGGGCGAAAGGTCAATCTGGATCAGCCCGGCACTCTGCGCGATTGTTGCCATCGCTTCCCAGTGTAAATCGTTCTGGAGAGACCGTCGGGGAGGCCTGTCGCGCGCCTCCCCTGATCGCCGTATCTAGCGGCGGCCGTTCATCATGTGTTGCACACCGGCGTCATACCCACGGCGAAAGCCCATGCGGTAGTCGTGGCGTAGCGGGCCGGGCACATCCGGGTGCCGAAACTCGTCCCGGTTGTTGACGTTCGGCTGCCGGTGATTTTCGTAATCCTTCCGGGCACCTTCGATGCCGTCGTGAAAGCCGCGACGCATCGCATCGTTCATCTCCTGCGGAGGCGCATCCCACCCCCCGCCCTGGCCATACCCCGACCCCTGCGGTGGTCCATACTGCTGTGCCTGGAGCATTCCGCCTGAACTCATCAGAAGCAGTGCAAGACTTGCAGACGTCAACATTCCCTGTACTTTTCTCATTGTTTTCTCCCCTGTCCGTGCAAACCCGCTCCGCGCAAATCGCCGCGCAAGCCGATCGTGCCATGTGAGAGATGCGCTCACCGCTCCGTATGTTGTCGACCTAAAACGCTCAAGTCCATTCCATCGTTCAAAATAGAACAGCGGCTCGCAGACAAAGAGGTTCCTGAATGTTTTCCTTGATTTTTATACTGTTCGGCGCACTTGCCCTGGCGTTTCCGGCGACACCCGCCCAATCCACTCCCCTCTCTTACACCTGCACCCGCGCCACTTCCCCCATCAGGATCGACGGCAGACTCGACGACCCGGCCTGGAAAGAGGCGAAGTGGACCACAGATTTCATTGACATCGAAGGGGCAGCGAAGCCGGCGCCGCGCTTCCGTACCCGCGTCAAAATGCTGTGGGGTGATCACTACCTGTACATCGCCGCTGAGCTCGAAGAGCCGAACGTCTCCGCCACGCTGCGCAAACATGACTCCGTCATTTTCAAAGACAACGATTTCGAGGTCTTTATTAAGCCGCTCCCCGGCACGGAAAGCTACTACGAGTTCGAAATGAACGCATTGAATACCGGCTGGGACCTGTTCCTACCGAAGCCATACAGCGAGAACGGAAAACCCGATAACAGCTGGGATATTCAGGGGTTGAAGACCGCAGTCGCGATCGAAGGCACGCTGAACAATCCGAGCGACAAGGACCGTGGCTGGACGCTCGAAATTGCTTATCCGCTGGCCGCGTTCAACTCCCGCCAGCCCGTTCCGCCGCCGCATCCCGGCACGGAGTGGCGCATCAACTTCAGCCGCGTCGAGTGGAAACCGGGCCAGCCTAAGGAAGACAACTGGGTCTGGACGCCGCAGGGAGTCATCAACATGCACGTCCCCGACCGCTGGGGGTACCTGCGTTTCCAGTAGTCCATGGGCTGCACGGTCCACATAATTCCGCTATCAGCTGAACAGAACGATCCGACTCCCAGCCATGCCCTCATTCCGCCCGCTCACCGCCTTCTACACAGTGCTCAGCACAGTTCTGCTCGCGGCTGCGGCGGCTTTTGTCGTGCTCTCATGGTCGTGGCCGCTGGTCGGCGATGCTCCGCTCATGCACTACGTCGTTTTCCTGATCCACCAGGGCATGACACCCTACCGGCAGATCATCGACCTCAACCTGCCCGGCACCTTTGCGATTGAAGCGTCCGTCATGTTCCTGCTGGGCAAGGACGCCCTGGCTTGGCGGGTGTTTGACCTGCTGCTGCTGGTGGTCATCGGCGGCGCCATGGCGTACATCTGCCGACCGCGTAAAGCAATCGCGGCCCTGTTTGCCTCGGTCACCTTTGCGCTGATCCACGGGCGCGACGGGCTCATCCAGCTTGGGCAGCGCGACCTGGTGATGGCTGCCCTGCTGGTCTGTGCCTGCGCGCTGCTTTTTGCGGTCCTGCGGTCGGATAGCGGCGAGCGGGCAGGCGCCTCTTTGCTGGCGGGTCTCGCCATGGGTGCTGCCTGCACCATAAAGCCCACTGCAATGGTGCTGCCTCCGTTGCTGCTGGCGCTCATCGCTGGCCACTTGCACCGGCAGGGGCGCCTCTGGAAGCGTCACGCGGCCCTGGCGGTCGCAGGCGTCCTGCTGCCGCTGCTCGCCATGGGCGCGTATCTCGCCGAGCAGCATGCGCTCATACCGTTTTTTGACATCATGCGGCATCTCGCTCCGTACCACGCGTCTACGTGGCGGCTCTCGACGCGCGCGCTGGTGCTCGGGTCGGTGTCTTCCGTCCTACTTCCCGTCTTCTGCCTGTGGCTGCCTTTGTTTATCGCCGGCAAACGATGGAAATACGTCGAAGAGCAGGTGCTGCTGATGGGATTTCTGTTCGGCGTGCTCTCCTTCTATGTCCAGGGCCGGGGCTACCCTTACCATCGCTATCCTTCGGAGGTGTTTCTGCTGCTGCTCGCGGCCACCGCATTTACCGATGCGCTGGGCACGAACACTTCGGGTGACGGTCGCTCGAATATGGCGGCTCTGCTGTGCAAGGGCTGTGCCGTGGGCGGCCTTGTCTTCGGGACGCTGGTCATTGTTCCCCGATCGCTCGACAACATTGCCCACTTCGACTGGCGCCACGATGAGTTTGGTCAAAGCCTGCAGGCAGACCTGACCAGCCTTGGAGGAGCCTCGCTGAACCGGCAGGTGCAGTGTATGGAGATGGCCGGCGGGTGCATCACCACCCTTTACCGCATGCAACTGGCGGAGAGCACCGGATTCCTCTACGACTGCTATCTCTACCCCCGGGAGGACCAGGCAGCTTCGCATCTCGCGGAGCGCGATCGGTACCGCAGAGCTTTCCGGCAGGCGCTGCTCGCGCATGTGCCGCGGGTCATCATCGTCAGCAGCGACGAGTGCGGGCCCCCGGATTTCAAGTACCGCAAGCTCGCCCGCTGGCCCTGGATCCAGTCGTTTCTCAACGACAACTATGCGGTTGTGCGCGAGCGGGTGCCCGCCACGATGGAAAGCTGGAGCGGCAGACCGGCCCTCCCGTACGGCTATCGCATTTACCTGTTGAAGCGTCCGTAAAGCGGTTCCACTCCACCTAAAACAAAGGCTATTCTGGGATTATGGACTGCATCTTCTGCAAAATCGCCTCAGGCGCCATGACTGTCCCGGCCCTTTACCAGGACGAGCAGGTCGTCGCCTTCCGGGACAATGCGCCGCAGGCTCCCGTGCACTTCCTCGTGATTCCCCGCGCGCATCTCCAGTCGCTTGCCCACACCGCGCACGAACATGCTCCCCTGCTCGGCCACATGCTCGCCATCGCGAGCGAGCTCGCTGCCAACGAGGGCCTCGCCAAAGGGTTCCGCACGGTCATCAACGCCGGCAACGATGGCGGCCAGACGGTCGACCACCTGCACATTCACGTGCTCGGCGGGCGCCCCATGGCCTGGCCGCCGGGATGAAGCGACAAAAAACAGGGCACCCGCCGAAGCAGGTGCCCTGTCGTTGAGACTGCGAGGCTCAGACCTCCATCATCTCTTCCTCTTCTGCAAAACCGTGGCGGCGGAGCAGGTTCGGCAGGTTCTGCGAGAAAGCAGAGCGGGGCATGACCGAGTCGCATCCGGCTTCGATCGCCTTCAGCTTCAGGTCGCCCTGGATGTGCTGGAGGAAGCCGATGACCGAGGTGCCGCGTTTGAGCTTCGCCTTGAGCTTTGGGATCAATGTGAGCGGCTTCGCCGCGGCGTTGTTCAGGTCGAACACGATCAGCGACGGGCGCTCACCTTCCGGGGCGTCCATGATCGCGGCGAGCGCTTCCTTTTCTGCCTTGGCAAACTGCACCTTGACGCCCAGTTTGCGGGCCGTCTCCTGCATTTTCGCCACGACGAACAGGTCCTCGATGAAGCATATGATGCGCGTGGGCGCATCTTCCCGCAGCATGGCGGCGGGTTCAGCGTCCATGGAATCGTTGCGTCCATGGATGTTTCCGTTCGCATTGCCGTTGGCGTTGCGGTAGTCCATCGTTGAAGGAGACCCGTCGGCGATGTTGCCGTTTACCGTGCGATAGGAGTGGTCCATCGGTCCGACGAAGCTGCGCGGGCCGCCGCTGCCACCCCGGCCGAACTTGCCCTTGCGGCGTGCGCCGTTGCTGTTGTCGCTGAATACTTCGCTGCCGAAGCCGCCGCGGGCGCCTTCCCGGTTGCCGTCCGGGCCGTCGCTGCTGCGTGCTTTCCAGCCGCCGTTGGCGCGTCCCTGGCGGTTGCGGTTCTGGCCGCCCCCGTTCTGGCTCGCGTTCTGGCCCGGGTTGCTCGGCTGGGGGGCGCTCCCGCCGGAACCGCCACCCGGCCGCTTCCGGTTTTTGCGCTTGCCGCTGCCCTGGCCCTGACCCGAATGCTGGCCTTGTGACTGACCCTGACCCGGGTTCTGGCCCTGTTGTCCCGAAGAACCCTGTTCATTCCCCTGTCCATTTGCCTGTGACGAGGGGGGTACCGGGCCCGGCACAAACGCCGGGGCCGATACCGCACCCGCGTCCTCGCCGGTCCCCTGGGCTGCGGGTGCGCCGGCGGCCGAAGCCCCGGGACCCTTCCCTTTGCGTCGCCGACGGCGCCGGCGGCCGCTGCTGCCGCTTCCGCCAGGTGCCTGGCTCCCGTTTACTTCCCCAGACTGCGCTGGAGCGGAAATGCTCCCAGCGCCATGCCCGTCGTCCCCATATTGGGCGACCGGCTCAGTGTGCTCTGTGCTCATGCGTGCACGTCCCTCGTGCGTACCATGCGTTCCCCTGGAAGGGGTTCGCGTCTTTCGTTCGATCTTCTGTACTCACTGTTCCCGCATACAAACACGGTGTCTTGTCTCCCGGACGATGCTGTTCCGAGTGCCTGAAAGATCAGACGAGTGCCTCACAGAATCTTGGCGGGTGGAGAAAGGCCGATACTATCGGCAGGGTCTGCAGGGAAGCCGTGGCTTTCCTGCGTCTTGCCTCCAGGCTTTCTTCACGTTGTACCGCTGGATTTCCTCGAAATCGGCCAAGCCGGCCACCTGCCGGGCTCTGTCCGTACCTGCCCTACGCGCAGCGAGCGAACTCGCATCAGCTGCATCGAGTAGGTTAAGCAAAATACTACCGCGAGCAGTGCGGCCTCCGCAAGGGCAACAATCTCGCGGCGAAGTTACCACGGATTGCCCTGCCTGGAGTTAAAACGCCGATGAGCCACCCGGAAGGTGGCTCATCGGCAATGGCCAGTCGCTGGCCTCCTGAAAATTGCCTGCCGGCTGCGTCGAACGCATGCCCACAGGACTGGTGCCTTTCCCCGGGACGCCCGTCTTGCCAGGCATCTCCAGAGCATCTTGCTATCCGCGTGTGGAACCCCGGTCCATGCCGGAGTTTCTGACGACGCTGACACCATACCTATAAGCAATTCTTATGCCGCAGATGCATTTCAACAGAATCAATGGCTTACAACGATCGACTGCCGCCCTACTCCATATTTCCATAGTGCTCGCGCTCGAGAAAACCGGATTTTCGTATTCAGGTCCTATTTTCAGGCCCTAACGCTGGCAGCGTGGGCAGCTGTGGGTGCTGCGCCCCCCAATGATCGTCCGCCGGATCGGCGACCCGCAGGTGAGGCATGGCAGCCCCGTGCGCCCATAAACCCGGTGCTCTAGTTGGAAGAAGCCGCGGACGCCGTCCGCATCGACATAGTCCGACACCGAGGAGCCTCCCAGCGCGATCGCGTTGCGAAGCACAGCCTGCAGCTCCCGATGCAGGGTACGAAGCCTTGGGCGCGACACCTTTCCGGACGGCAGCGAGGGGCGGATACCGGCGCGGTGAAGGCTTTCATCCGCGTAGATGTTGCCGACACCGTGCAGGAGCGACTGGTTCAGCAACGCCGCCTTGATAGCAAGCTTTCTGTCCCGGAACAGCGCGATAAAGTCGTCCGCTGAAATCAGCAGCGGTTCGGCGCCCGGGCCGGTAAAGTGCTGCACATCATCCAGCAGCCGCAGGTCGAGCCGCCCGAAACGCCGCGCATCCACAAAACGCAGCTCCCTTCCGGAAGAAAGAGCAAGCTGCGCATGCGTATGCAGCGGCACCGGGACTGCCGCCTCCGAGACGAGCAAGCGCCCAGTCATGCCTAGGTGCACGATCCATTCGGCCTCAAGCACGCCTTCGGCATTGGCCAGGTCGATGACAATATGTTTCCCCACCCGCCTCACCCGCTGGATGGTTCGCCCAGTAAGCGCCTCGGCCATTGCAGACGGATCTGTCTTGAAAGGCTCGGGTTTGGCGCTGAACCAGGCAGACAACACCTGCTCCCCGGCTATGCGGGCATGGACACCATTCGCGACGGTTTCAACTTCAGGAAGTTCGGGCATAGTGGTGGTTCAGCCGTCTTGTCGAGCGCTCCAGTGCCGCAGCAGAGGGCCGGTCGAGCCGTGTACCGGGTCAGAATGCGGGTAAGGGAGCGAATGCATGCGCTCGACCGCCTGCGCGTCCGGTGCTGCCCTGCAGATGTCCCAGTGCTGATCCGGCGGATAGGCGCCCACGACTGAAAAGTTCGCTGTCTTGGACAACTCGCAATGCCCTGTTCCGGTCGGCAGCAGCAGCACATCGCCGGCGTTCACCGTTACGGGACGTCCGCCGGGGCCGCCCAGCACCAACTCCGCTGAACCGGAAGCAAAACCCAGCACCTCGTGCGCGGTCGAGTGGTAATGGTGAAAGGTGTAGACCCCGTTCCGCCATTGCGGAGGCCAGCCGTTGTGGGTAAAAAGCTCTTCAAACCGCGATTCGGGTTCGGTTCCGCCCACCGGAACGGCCTGCTTGTAGAACAGCACAGGCAACTTGGCGTTATTTGGGCACCAATCGATTGCATTGAGCTCGATGGCTTCAGTTTGCGGAGGGCCGGCCAATGCGTTGCCGGCAGGCAGCGCTGCCAGGCCCGTGGCGAGGAGATGGTTGAAGCGGCGACGGCTGAGATCAGGGCTCACCCTACATTAGATGACAGGCCGCAACGTTTTGCTGCGGGTCAAGTCGAGAGTATCTGCTGCAGACGCTCCACCTCGACCCGGCTACCCACGGCCAGCGAGGTCCGGTCGTGGATTGTCTTCGCCTGGATTTCGAGCACCCGGCCTGTACCGGCGATGGCCTTACCGCCCGCTTGTTCCGCGATCCAGGCCAGCGGATTGGCCTCGTAGAGCAGGCGAAGTTTGCCTTTGGGCTGCTTTTCAGTTGGCGGATAGAGGAAGACTCCGCCTTTCAGCAGTGTGCGGTGAAAGTCCGCCACCAGCGAGCCGATGTAGCGGGATGAGTATGCCTGGCCGTTCAGTCCGCCGCTACGAAGCTCCGTAAGGTACCGCTGATAGGTCGCGGGGAACTGGTCGTAATTGGCCTCGTTGACCGAGTAATACTGTCCCTGCTCCGGCATTTTCATGTTGTCGAACGAGAGCACGTAAGCCCCGATCGCGGGGTCGAGCGTGAAGCCGTACACGCCATCACCGGTGGTGTAGACAAAGATGGTCGAGGGCCCGTACACGACATAGCCGGCCGCAATCTGCTGCAGCCCCGGCTGCAGCAACGCATCTTCAACGCTGGTCCCGGCAGGGCGCCGGAAGATCGAGAAGATCGTGCCGACGTTCACGTTGACGTCAATGTTGGACGAGCCGTCGAGCGGGTCGAACACAATGATGTACTTGCCCCTGTCGCCGGAGCGGTCAAAGGTGACGGGCTCGTCGTTCTCCTCGGAGATGAGCGCGGCGACCGAGTCGCGCAACCCCAGGCAGTGCAGCATCGCTTCGTTTGCGAACACGTCCAGCTTCTGCTGGGCCTCGCCCTGCACGTTGGTCGCGCCTGCCGCGCCGTAGACATCGATCAGACCGGCCTTGCGGATCTCGGCGGCGATCATCTTGGTGGCCAGCGTGATGCCGGACAACATCCACGAAAAGGTGCCGGAGGCCTCGCCGGACCGGCGCTGCTGTTCAAGGATATGGCTCTGGATGGTGGTGATGATTGGACTCGGCACGTGCCAAGGATACCAGTGTGTGCGCGGCGGTCTGCCGATTGCGAATCTTTCACGACATTGCGGTTCCGTTCCGACGCCGGCACGGTCGCATGCATCGTAATCAGGTATGAGCAAAGAAGCGAATATCCAGGCGCAGACGAAGTTCGGTGAAGCGATTAACAGCGGCAATCTGGACGCGTTGCGCGAACTGGTGTCGTCGTCAGTTGTCGAGCACGATCCAGGCCCATCACAGGGCCCGGGTGCACAGGGTTATATCGACCTTTTCTCGGAAATGCGCAGCGCTTTCCCGGACCTGACGGCGACGCCCGAACACATCACCGCCGATGACGACACCGTGGCGATGGCCTACACGATCACCGGAACCCACCAGGGTGACTTCCAGGGCATTGCCCCGACGGGCAAAAAGATCAAGGCGCGCGGTGTGCAGATCGCCAGGTTCGAAGACGGCAAGATGGTGGAGCGCTGGGGATCGTCCGATCAACTCGGAATCCTGACACAGCTTGGCGCGGAGCCGAAGAAAAAGGAAGGCCTGCTGCAAAAGCTGGGCGTGAGTTGATGCGCCTCGTACGCTTAGCAAGAGCGGCGTGGTCCGGTTTAGATTAGTAAAGGGGAGATAAATCTCATGGCATCATTGCTCGAACAACTTCGCAAGATCACCACCGTAGTCGCCGATACAGGCGATATCCAGGCAATTGAGAAGGTAAAGCCGCAGGACGCGACGACGAACCCGTCGCTGATTACGACCGCGTCCGGTATGCCGGCATACTCGCAGATCGTCGACGATGTTCTGCTCGAGGCGAAAAAGAGGCTGGGCGACGACGCCGATGACAAGGATGTCGCAAACGACGCATTCAAGCACCTGGCGGTAGCTTTCGGGAAGAAGATCCTTGAGATTATTCCGGGCCGCGTCTCCACAGAAGTGGATGCCCGCCTGAGTTACGACACCGAAAAGACGCTGCAGCAGGCCCACGAAATCATCAAGATGTACGAAGAGGGTGGAATCGGGCGCGAGCGCATCCTGATCAAGATCGCCTCGACCTGGCCCGGAATCAAGGCGGCGGAAAAGCTTGAGCAGGAAGGGATCCACTGCAACCTCACCCTGCAGTTCGGCCTGCACCAGGCAGTAGCCTGCGCCGATGCGAAAGTCACGCTGATTTCCCCGTTCGTCGGGCGCATTCTCGACTGGTACAAGAAGGACACCGGGAAGGATTACGAAGGCGCGGACGACCCTGGAGTGCAGTCTGTGACGACGATTTACAACTATTACAAAAAGTTCGGCTTCAAGACACAGGTTATGGGCGCGAGCTTCCGCAATATTGGCGAGATTCTTGAACTCGCGGGCTGCGATCTGCTGACCATTTCACCGAAACTTCTAGAGGAGCTGGACAGCAAGCAGGAAAACCTGCCGCGCAAGCTGGACCCGAAGAATGCTGAAGGGCTGGACATCAAGAAGATCGAGATGAATGAGCAGGTCTTCGAGAAAATGCACGAGCAGGACCGCATGGCCCACGACAAGCTGAAGGAAGGGATTGAGGGCTTCTCCGAAGCGCTCGAAAACCTGGAGAAGTTGCTTGCCAAGCGCCTTAAGGAACTGGGAGCGCAAGAGCAGAAGCCTGTCGGAGCACGTTAGGCAGAAGAATCGGCTGATTGGAAGGGCGTCCTTTGGAGGACGCCCTTCCTGTGTCGCTTGTGCGGCCCGGGGTCGAAGGCTATACTGAGGATTCGGTCCAGAAGAGTCTGCTGGCGGCAGGATGTGTACGCGCATCGTGCTATGCGAAGGTGGATGGCGGCCGGACAATTCTTTCGAGTGATCCTCGGGTTGGAGCAGACGTATGGCACAGGTTTGTGCAATTTGCCAAAAGGGACCGCAGTTCGGAAACAACATTTCGCACGCGCATAATGTGACGCGGCGTCGCTGGAACGTCAATCTTCGGCCCGTCCGTGCGAAGGTCAATGGCGGCTCAAAGAAGATGCGGGTCTGCACCTCGTGCATCAAGAGCGGCAAGGTCGTTAAAGCGTAAGCCCCTGAAATTGACCAAAAGAGGCCCTATTTCAGGGGCCTCTTTTTTGATTACCGGTTCTCGAATGTGAGCGCTGCCGAGTTGATGCAATAGCGCATGCCCGTCGGCTTCGGGCCATCGGGGAAGACATGACCCAGGTGCGCATCGCAGCGGGCGCAGGTCACCTCCACCCGGCGCATGCCGTGCGACGTGTCTTCATGCGTATGCACGGCATCCTCATCGACGGGCAGCCAGAAAGACGGCCATCCGCTGCCCGATTCGAATTTTTCGTCGGAGCGGAACAGCGCCGCGCCACAGGCTACGCACTGGTACACGCCTGTTGCGTGGTTCTGGTACAGGGCGCCGCTGAAGGCAGGCTCTGTTCCCTTCTGCCGCGTCACATGAAACTGCTCCGGGGTGAGCAGTTGACGCCACTCTTCATCCGTTCGCCTGATCTTCTGTCCCTTTTCGCTGGTCTGCGTTGTTTCCATAGCTGCTTCTCCTTCTCGATATTTGATGAGTCAACGCGAGCCCGCGATGACTTCGATTTCAACACGCGCATCGCGGGGCAAACGGGCGACCTCTACGGTCGAGCGGGCAGGCGCGACAACGCCCTCAGGCGCCAGGAAAAGCGCATAAACCTCGTTCATGGCTGCGAAATCGTCCATATCTTTAAGGAAAACAGTCGTTTTCACGACCGTTTCGAGCGAAGCGCCCGCGGCCTCAAGCACGGCCTGCAGGTTGCGCAGAACCTGCTCGGTCTGCTCGCGGATACCGCCTGCGACAAGCTGACCGTTCGACGGATGGAACCCCACCTGCCCCGAGGTATAGACAAAACCGTTGACGCAGACCGCCTGGGAGTAGGGGCCGATGGCGGCAGGCGCGTTCGCGGTCGTTACGGGCTTTTTTTCGAGATTGCTCATGCTTTATTCTGCCCCATAAACGCTATCCGCTACTTTGGCCCGGCAACTGGGTTCTACTGGTAGTGGCCCAAGCTGTTTATTCTCCGCTGAAACGTCAAAGATTCAGCCGTGCCCAGAGCCATTGAAAGGTGTACTACCCATGCTTGCATCGCTCCTGCTGCCCATGCTTTTTGCCTTGCAGGCAACACCGGCTGCCAGTACGCTGTCCGGCGACTGGAAGACCTCGAACGACTCGATTGTGCGTGTTTACCCGTGCGATGGAAGCCACCTATGTGCTCGCGTCGTCGTGGTAGGGCCGAAAACAAAGCCCCAGCTGGACGTGAATAATCCGGATACCGGCTTACGCAACCGCCCCATCTGCGGGCTGACCATCGGCACAGGCTTTGCCCCGGACGGCACGGATACCGCGAAGGACGGAAAGATCTATGACCCGGAGTCGGGCAAGACCTACTCCGCTCAGATGCAGAGTGAGGGCGAAACGCTTAAGTTGCGTGGGTTTGTCGGGATCAGCCTGCTTGGGCGGACCGAGAAGTGGCAACGGGTGAGCAGTACCGGCGCTGCCTGCCAGTAGGCTGTCACAGTTTCGACGAGCGCTGCACCTCGCGCACCCCGGGGATGCATCGCAGGCCCTGCTGCAGCCGCTCCAGATGGCGGAGGTCCTGGGCATCGAGCGTGAGGTCGATCAGGGCACTGTCGTTCGGGCCGGAGCGGGTGTCCATGGAGCGGATGTTGGTATTTTCCTCGCTGGCCGTCGCCGTGATCTCCTTCAGCATGCCCGGGCGATCGTCGCAGATCACGGTGAGCTTGACCGGGTAGGTCGCCCGGCGGGTCGCTTCGGCGCCGTTCTTCGCTTCGCGCGCCCACTCAACCGAGATGCGGCGATCGGACTCGTACAGCAGGTTCTGCACATTGGGGCATGACCGGCGGTGCACCGCGACACCCTTGCCGCGGGTGACGTAGCCAATGATCTCCTCGCCGCGAATCGGGTTGCAGCAGCGCGCGCGATACACCAGCAGCTCGTTCGAGCCTTCGACCTCGAGCGTGTCGGCGGTGGAGTTGACGTGGACCTGAAGCCGCTTCGCGTCCTCGGCGCTGGTGGGCAGGCCCTGTTCCTCCGGCGACGGCTGCTGCAGGATGCCCGGCGCAAGCCGATTCAGCACCTGCCGCGCGGAGTACTTGCCGAAGCCGATCGCGGCCATCATGTCGCTCGAAGTCGTAAGCGAGTAGTCGGCGGCGAGCCGCGTGTAGTCCGACTCTTCAAACTTCGAGAGCGCGATCTTGTATTTGCGGGCTTCGCGGTCCAGCAGCTTGCGGCCGATCTCGATGGCGCGCTCACGCTGGTGCTCGTTGATCCAGTGCTTGATCTTGTTGCGGGCGCGCGAGCTCTTGACGAAGGTAAGCCAGTCCCGCGAGGGTGTGTGCCCGTTCTGCGTGACCACCTCGACGATGTCGCCATTGCGGAGCTTGGCCCGCAGCGGCACGATGCGGCCGTTCACCTTGGCTGAAACGCAGGAGTGGCCGACCTCGGTGTGTACGGCATAGGCAAAGTCGAGCGGGCTCGCGTCCTTCGGCAGCACCACGACCTTGCCCTTCGGCGTAAAGGTGTACACCTCTTCCGGGTAAAGGTCGATCTTCAGCGTCGAGATGAACTCATTCGGGTCGGTCATCTCGCGCTGCCACTCGACCAGTTGCCGCACCCAGGCCAGCCGCTGCTCGTCGCGCGCGGAGACCGGGCTGCCGCCGGCTTTGTATTTCCAGTGCGCGGCAATGCCCTCCTCGGCGATGCGGTGCATCTCCTCTGTGCGAATCTGCACCTCGAACTGGTGCCCGGCCTCGCCCATCACGGTTGTGTGCAGCGACTGGTACAGGTTGGGCCGCGGCATCGCGATAAAGTCCTTGATGCGGTTCGGCACGGGACGGTAGAGCGCGTGGATAAGACCAAGCACCGCGTAACAGTCGCCGACCGAGCCGACGATGACGCGCAGCGCCAGGAGGTCATGTACCTGGTCAACCCCGGTGCCGCTTTCCACCAGCTTCTGGTGGATGGAATAGAGCCGCTTGATACGCCACTCCACGCGCGCCGTGATGCTGTTTTCGGCAAGTTTTTCAGCCAGCAGCGCTTCCACGCCGACCAGGAACAGCTCACCCTCGGTGCGGCGAGCCTCGATGGCCTCGTGCAGGTCGTCAAACGTCGACTTGTCGACGTAGCGGAACGCCAGGTCTTCCAGCTCGCCGCGCACCTTGCCCATGCCGAGCCGGTGCGCCAGCGGTGCATAGATATCGAGAGTTTCGCGGGCGATAGCGGCCTGGCGCTCGGGCTTCAGGTGCTCAAGCGTGCGCATGTTGTGCAGCCGATCTGCGAGCTTGATGAGCACGACGCGTACGTCCGTGACCATCGCCAGCAGCATCTTGCGGACGCTTTCGGCCTGCCGGTCCTCGCGGTTGGCGAACTGTATCTTGTCGAGTTTGGTGACACCTTCAACGATGTGCGCGACCTGCTCGCCGAAAAGCGCCGTAATTTCGGGAGTCGTGACCGGGGTGTCCTCAACCGCGTCGTGCAGCAGCCCGGCTGCGATCGCGGTCGAGTCGAGCTTCATTTCGGCGAGCACGATAGCAGTCTCAAGCGGGTGGAGCACGTAGGGCTCGCCGGAGGCGCGCAGCTGGCCGCGATGGTGCCGCAGGCAAAACTCCCACGCTTTGCGAATGATCTCGGTATCATCGCTCGGCCGGTTGCGGTGGACCGTATCGATCAGCAGGGTGTAGCGGGGGCGGGTAAGGGCCGTGGTGTCCGCGTCGTACCGGGCCAGGGCCTCGGTCGAAAATGCGGCGGAAAGTGCAGGTTTCTTTTCCGCGACCTTCGCGGGCGCGGGCGACTGGCCCCCAAGCGCTGCGCGCTCAGGAGTATCAGGGTACGCCGGGACTGGTCGCACAGGTGCCATAACTGATTATAGGCGGGCTTGTCGAATCGCATCGAAGCTACAGGGAGGGCTGAGCAATGAGCAGGCATAGCTTTAATCTGGAGCGCTTTACCGAAGCGCAGGCACCGGTATACCCGCAGGTGTTGCAAGAGCTGCGCGCCGGCGAGAAGCGAACCCACTGGATGTGGTTCATCTTTCCCCAGCTTAGCGGACTGGGTTCAAGCGCGATGGCTGAGCGCTACGCCATCGGCTCGCTCGATGAGGCGCGGACATACCTGGCCCATCCTGTCCTTGGGCAGCGGCTACGGGAGTGTACAACCCTGGTCAACAATGTGCAGGGCCGCACGGCAGGGCAGATTTTCGGCTGGCCGGATGAGCTGAAGTTTCGCTCCTGCATGACGCTGTTTGCACAGGCCAGCAGCGGCTCGGAGTTTCAGGCCGCGCTTGAAAAGTATTGCGGGGGCGCCGGCGATGAGGAGACGCTACAGCATCTGCCCTAATCTACGCCGGGATTAATCGCCGCTCGCGCAGCGTCTCGAACAGGTCTTTGAACGAGGCGAGCGTCGGCTGGTACGCGGTGAAGCCAAGCACCCTGCTGCGCGTCATATCGTTCACGCACTCAACCTCGCGGCCAAGGTCGCCGTCGGTGTGCCAGGCAGAAGCCAGCCTGTCGAAGTCAGGTTCAGCCAGACCATGCTTCGCGGCGATCCGGGCCCACTTGTCCTGTGCTACCGCGAGCTTCGGGGTGAGCAGGTCGCGACCCCCTTCCGGCGGCCCTTGCGGCATAACGCTAAAGTACGAGGCAAGCTGCGGCCACAGCCAGCGCCAGCGAAACACGTCACCGTTTACCACGTTGAAAGCTGTGTCGGCGGCTGCGGCGGTGGTGGAGGCCCAGGCGAGATGGCGAGCGAGCAGCCGGGCATCCGTGATGTCGGTCAACGCATTCCACTGGAAGTGCGATCCGGGAAAGACGAACGGCTCGCCGGACTCGCGGCAAAGCGACGCATAAACGGCGAGCGTAACGCCCATGTTCATCGCGTTGCCGTGGGCAAAACCGATCATGCTGTGCGGTCGGTGTACGCTCCAGCGAAAGCCCGAGCGAGCGGCCGAGGCAAACAAAATATCTTCCTGCGTGTAGTAGAAGTTGAGACCCGGCAGGCGCGGATTGTCCTCGCGAAATGGCGTTTCCGCCACGGCCTGTCCATACGCCTCGAATGGACCCAGATACTGCTTGGTCCCGGTAACCAGCGCCGCGTGGGCTACCGGAGCATCGCTCTCAGCAAGCACGTCGAACAGGTTCTGCATCATGGTTCCGTTCACGCGGACGTTCTCTGCTTCCGTGTCATTGCGCAGCCAGGTGCAGTAGAAAACGTGTGTCGGCCTGTGGCCGCTGAGCGCCTTCGCGAGCGACGCCTTATCCAGCAGGTCAGCGACCACTGGCTGAACGCCTGGCATCGCAGCGGGGCGGCGCGCCAGCCCAAGCACCTGCCAGCCTCTCGCCGCCAAGTGCTGCGCGAGATTGATTCCTGTGATTCCGGTGCTGCCGACTACCAGGGCCGTTCTGCCGCTCGTTGACTCCGTCAATGCCTGCTCCTTCATGAAGTTCTGTCTCCATAGGATGAAAGCCGCCGGGCAACGATGCGGACGCGTTGGTTCGCGGGCAAAGCGGCCGGCTTTACACTGGCAAGCGAGGCAAAGGGAGAGGGAGCACCGATTGAGAGACCTGTTTACCGCACGCCTGGTTCGCAAGCTGCTGCTTTCAGAAGCGGCCCAATGCTTCCACCTGGAGTTCACGCTTGAGGGAGCAGGCGGCTTCCGCTTCGAGCCCGGCCAGTTTGTGTCCTGTGTCGCAGTCGATAGCCGAGGCAAACAGCAGACGCGGGCCTACTCGCTGGCATCGGCGCCACGCGGCGACAGCTTCGATTTCTGCCTGAATCGCGTGGAGGACGGCTTCTTCTCAAACCTGCTGTGCGATCTGGAGGTCGGGCAGACCATCGAGATGCATGGGCCGCACGGCATGTTCACGCTGCACGAACCGGCACGGAATGGGCTGCTGGTCGCTGCCGACACTGGGATCGCACCGATACGGGGCTTTGTCCAGTGGCTGTTTCCGCATGACGGCCCGGATCGCAGCGGTGGAAGGCCGTTTACGCTGATCCATAGCAATAGCGACGAAGCTGACCTTTACTATCGAGATGAGTTTGAGAAGTTAGCGGCAAAGCACGCGAACTTTGATTACCTGCCTGTGCTGGATAGCGGCGGACCGGACTGGACCGGGGCGCGGGGCACAGCCCAGCAGCATGCGGCATTGCTGTTCGCGCAGCAGCACACGCCTGCGGCTACCTCCGCAGCTGAAGGGGTCGAAGTAGATTTCGAGCTCTACGCCTACATCTGCGGGCTGAATGCGATAGTAGCCCCTTGCCGACAGCTGCTACGGGATGCGGGCGCGAGCCGGAAGCAGATCGTCTTTGAACGCTACGACTGAAGCCCGTCAGCGGCGCCCGGATGGAATGCCAAACCGGTTGAAGAACAGGCCCGCAGCAAAAAATACGACTGCCACGATGATGGCCCCGAGCGCGTGTCCACGCGAACGCGCGTGTACGGCCAAGGCAGCAACCAGCAGCCATACGGCCGCGCCGACGAACCAGATTGCCTCTTTCCAGGAGGGCATGCACTCTTTGATGCCTCGGCGAGAGACTGGCTGGCAGAGCGCAGTCGAAGTTGAGGACACTGCGAGCCTTTGCGCTGCGTTCGTCATGCTTCCTGGGAAATGGTCACCAGCAGTTTGCCTTTAGTACCTCCATGCTCCAACTGAGCTTGCGCTTCACCGACGCGTTCAAGCGGGAAGCGCCCGGAGATTGTGAGGCGCACCTGCTGATCGTCCAGCATTCTCGCGACTCGCTCCAGGTCTTCGCGGGTTGATTGTGCCGCTGCAAAGCGGGCTCGCTGCCCTGGGGAGTGTGCGAGGGCAAGGTTCGGTAGCCCCGCAGCCAGCACCAGCATCCCTTCCGGTTTCAACGCAGCCCAGGATTTCTCCTCGGCCTCGCCGCCTGCGAGATCAAACACCAGGTCCATCTGGCCCGCGAGCTCTTTCAGCTGATCCGTGTTGTAGTCAATCGCTATGTCTGCCCCTAGCTCCCGCAGAAAATCCTTGTTCCTGCCGGACGCCGTTGCGTACACGGTCGCGCCGAGCTGATGTGCGAACTGAACGGCGAAGTGACCGACGCCTCCCGATCCCCCCTGGATCAAAACACGTTGGCCGCGTTGCATCTCGCCCTGCGTCATCAGGCCATGCCAAGCCGTCATTGCTGCCAGAGGGACAGCCCCTGCATCGGCGAGGGGAATGGACTTAGGCGGTGCGGCAATCTTGTCAGCGCTCAGGCATACGTACTCCGCGAAGGTGCCTCGGTCTGCTCCAGGGAAGCCATAGACAGCATCTCCGGGCGTCCAGTCGGTGACACCCGTGCCCACCTCTTCGACGCGGCCGCTGGCGTCGAAGCCGAGCAGCAAGGGTAGGCGCTCTACCGGGAACATCTGCGGCAGTTTGCCAGCGCGGGCCAGGACGTCGGCGGGGTTCACACTCGTTCCGGCAATCCGGATGAGGACTTCCCCGGGCCCCGGTGATGGACGCTCGATCTCTTGGAGGCGAAACTGATCCACTCCTCCAAATTGAGGCAGGATCATTGCCCTCATCGTCTTCGCTGCCTCCGTACCTGATTCCTGTGACATGACCGAGTCTCCTTTCGGCGTTCTTCCATCGCCGACATCTTTACCGTAAAGTGAGAGGAGCGAACGGACAATGCTCAAACGTACGCTGTTTCGTCGCCATCGTTCGGAGATCGTATGGACCCACTCTCAGATGTGCTCTCTCTTCTTAAACCTGTGAGCTATGGCTCCGGAGGCCTGACTGCAGGAGGAGAGTGGTTGCTGGCCTTTCCCAAGTACGAAGGGGTCAAGTGCTACGCCATTGTGGAAGGCGAATGTCGGCTGGCTGTCGAAGGGAGTCCGGCACCTGTTCATCTTCGGCAAGGCGACTGCGCTGTTCTCCCTCATGGAAGGCCGTTCCTGCTCGGAAGCGATCTGGCACTGCCACCTATGGATGCACGGACGCTCGTCGAGACAAGGCGCTACAACGGTCTTGTTTCATGCGGCTCAGGAGAGGGATTCTTCCTGGTTGGAGGCCACTTCCTGTTAGACGGGGATGCCCATATCCTTCTCGGTCTGCTGCCGTCCATTGTGTCGCTGCAGGGGGATCGCGAAAAAGAGGCAATGCGCTGGCACATCGAACGTCTTGGGGAAGAGCTGCGCGTACCCAAGCCAGGCGGAGCACTCATTGCACAACAGATTGCGTACAGCATGCTGGTTCAGGTACTTCGCCTGTATCTCGGGGAGGTGCAAAAGGACGGCGTCGGCTGGCTGTTCGCACTCTCAGACAAGCAGATCAGTGCGGCACTTGAGCTGATGCATCATGACCCAGCGCACCGATGGACAGTGCTGGAGCTTGCTAAAGCCGCAGGGATGTCGCGCACAACGTTTTCTGAAACCTTCAAGGCAAGAGTGGGGATTCCTCCGCTGGAGTACCTGACGCGCTGGCGCATGCGGCTCGCCGGAGAACGGCTGTTGCACTCAAATCAGGGTGTTGGGGAGATTGCACCCGCTCTCGGTTACGAATCCGAGAGCGCTTTCAGCGCCGCGTTCAAGCGCGTCATGGGAAGTTCTCCGCGGTCGTACATGCGTGCGCTGCACCGGAGTGGCTCGAGCGCATAGGGTCCGTGATCAGGATAGCCGCTATAAAGCTGACGCAGCCCGTAGACGCTCAATGTCCTGCACGGGAGGAGCACCGAAGAAGCGGCGATACTCCCGGCTGAACTGGGACGCGCTTTCATAGCCGACCTGCCGACTTACTGTAGCCGCATCAAGCGCCTCGGAGAGCAGCAAACGACGGGCTTGCTGCAGACGCAGCTGCTTTTGATACTGCAGCGGGCTCATGGACGTTACGGCACGAAACCAGCTGTGCATGGCAGAGGGGCTCATCCGCATCTCGCGAGCAAGCTCTTCCATCCTGATAGGCTGCGCAACATTGCGTCTTAACCATGCCAGGCCTGCAGCAACACGCTGGACCTTGCCGCAATCTGCAACCATTCGGCGTAGCAGACCACCCTGCTCGCTCAGCAGAAGCTTGTAGAAAATCTCTCGCCTGACGAGCGGCGCAAGAATAGCTATCCGGTCAGGCTTCTTCAAAAGCGAGGTAAGTCGTATGACGGCATCCAGCAGATCGTCATCCATCGAGCCGATCATCTGGCCGGGTCGCAGAGGCGGAGCGCTCTCATGCGGGAGGTCTGCTTCGCGCAAGAGCGAGGCGATCTCATCGAAGTCGAGCACCAGGCTCAGCCCGAGAAACGGCTTCGTGCGGCTGGCTTCCTCAATCTGCCCGACAAGCGGAAGATCAAGCGAGACGAGAAGATACTTATTGGGGTCATAGATAAGACGTTGTTCATTCAGCAAGATAGACTTTGCCCCTTGCGCAACGACGCAGAGCACAGCTTTATGAAGCGAGGTCCGCGGCACCTCGGCTGTGGAGTATCGGGTAAGAAACAGGCCCTCGATTTCGGTCGCGTGAGAACCCTCCCGGGGACACAGTTCTTGAATCATTCCTGCCAATTGAGTCGTTGTGGGCATCTGCTTCCTCTTCCATTGGACGCGAGGGGATTATTTACGATCCAGTGATTTGGCGGAATAGGCAACACTTTTGTCGGATCGTTCAATTCGATGAATGCATCGTTGTCGTCTAATTCTTCAGATCGACATCAACAAGGAGAGTCACGAATGGGAAAGCTGGACGGCAAGATCGCATTGATCACGGGCGGAAGCGAAGGCATGGGCTTCGATACGGCAAAGGAGTTCATCCGCGAGGGAGCATTCGTGTTTATCACGGGCCGCAGAAAAGCCGAACTCGACAAGGCTGTCGAGGCGCTGGGAGAGAATGCGGCGGCAATCCAGGCGGATGCGGGCAAACTTGAAGACCTGGACCGGATGTACTCCGAAATTAAACAGCAGAAGGGCAAGCTTGACATTGTGTTTGCAAATGCCGGCATCTACGAGCAGATGCCCTATGACAAAGTGACCGAGGACTTCTACGACAAGTGCGTCGATGTTAATGCAAAGGGAGTTTTCTTCACCATTCAAAAAGCTGTTCCGCTGATGGACACGAACGGCTCCATCATCCTGAACGGCTCGTTCATCGGCAGCTCGGGCTTTGCGGGCATGGCGGTGTACGGCGCGACCAAGGCTGCCGTCCGTAGCTTTGCGCGAACCTTCACAGCGGAACTCAAGGGCGTGGGTCCTCGCATCAACGTGCTCAGTCCCGGGCCCATCGATACGGCGGGCAATGCATCGACGCTGGGCAGTATTAAAGAGGTCCGCGACTATGTGACCAACATGGTGCCGCGTGGTCGAATTGGTCAGGGCAACGACATCGGCAAGACAGCCGTGTTCCTCGCCTCTGACGATTCCAGCTTTGTGGCGGGAGTGGAGTTGTTCGTCGATGGTGGCGTGAACGCGGTCTAGACACGATAAGGCGCAAGGGATGCGGACTGGTGTCTCTCCCTTGTGCCTCTTGGCAGTGATGAGTCAGACACTTTGGGTCGAGAATTGATCCGCACCTAAACTCCACTACCCATGAGCCGCAAACATGCGGATGGAGTACCTCTTATAATCCCGCCAACCTGTCCATCAATTCAGCCACTGCCCTCTGAATCGGCTTCAGATCAAAACTCGGGTCCAGCACCTCGCCACGAAAGCTATTCGCCAGCGGATCCATCCCGAACAGTGCCCGCGGATGTCGCGGGTATAACACCTGCCCCAGGAGCGTATGTGCCGCTTCCGCGCTCGCCTTTGGCGACAGTTTGAACGTCGTCTTCAGATAAGCACTGAGCCGGGCATGCACCTGCGTGAACAGCACATTGAAATACAGCGCCGACTGCTCCGGGAAGCGCTTGCTCTCAGCCATGCTGATGCGGCACATCTGCACCGCAGACTCGTACAACATCGCCTCAAGATACCGGCCGCAAAACAGCACCAGCGCCTCCGCTGGCTCGTCCGAGTAGTCGCCCGGCTGCTTCAACCGGGTTACAAACAGCCCCCGCACCAGTTCGATCACCGCCAGAAACAATTTTTCCTTGCTTTCGAAATGCGCATACAACGACCGCTTTGAGGTCTCTGCCCGGCTGGCCACCAAGTCCATCGAAGCCCGCTCCAATCCCATCTCCAGAAATACGTCCTTTGCCGTCCAGAGAATGTGTTCGCGCAGCTGATCGCCTCGTCGTGCCATAGCCCATTGTCGCTCATAGGGCAGCTTGACTAACAAGTAGACTACACCGTACCGTTTACCAAGTAGCCATTACTTAACCGGCACGGCGAAGGAGGAAATCATCATGATCGTCATCACCACGCCCACAGGCGCAATCGGCCACCAGGTCCTCGAAAACATTCTTGAAAGCGGCGAGAAGATTCGCGTAATCGTCCGCGACCCTTCCAAGATCCCCGCCAACATCCGCGAGCGCGTCGAAGTCATTGAGGGCTCCCACGGCAACGCCGACGTCGTCAACAAAGCTTTCGCGGGTGCCGACTCCGTCTTCTGGGTCGTTCCCCCCAATTTCCAGGCGACCAGTCTCGAGCAGGCCTATGTAGGCTTCTCTAAGCCGGCGGCCGACGCCATCAAAAAGAACGGCGTCAATCGAGTGGTGATCGTCTCGGCCCTTGGCCGCGGTTGGCCCCGGGACACGGGCTATATCTCGGCATCTATTGCCATGGACGATCTGATCGAGAGCACAGGCGTAAGCTGCCGCGTGCTGACCATGCCCGGCTTCATGGACAACACTCTCCAGCAGGTGCAACCCATCAAAACCCAGGGCATGTTCTTTGGGACTCACGACCCGGACCATAAGAATCCCTACTGCGCCACTCGCGACATCGCCGCCGTTGCCGCCAGGTGGCTGCTCGACAGCTCCTGGACCGGCCAGGAGGACGTCGCCGTCCTCGGCCCCGAAGACCTGTCCTGCAACGACATGGCGAAGATCATCTCCGAGGTTCTCGGCAAACCCGTCCGCTATCAGCAAATCCCCTTTGAAGCTCTCAAGTCCCAACTCACCGGACGAGGCGCCACCGAAGCCATGGCCCAGGGCATGATCGACATGATGATCGCCAAAGATGAGGGACTCGATCGCATCGTTCCACGCACCCCGGAAGCCACTACTTCCACCGCCTTCCGCCAATGGTGCGAAGACGAACTCAAACCAGCTGTCCTCAGCTAGCACCCGGCTTTTCGTGGCACAATTCATGCTTGGCTGCTCATCCATGTGCAATCACAAGGCCCATGAATGAGCAGCGAGAGGTGAACAAGCATGATCGTGGTGACAGGTGCGACCGGACAGTTGGGCCGGCAAGTTGTGGAAGGTCTTTCGAAGAAACTTCCGAGTGCTCAGATCGGAGTAAGCGTTCGAGACCCGGAGAAGGCTGAAGATTTCAAGCAGCACGGCGTCCGTGTGTACAAGGGTGACTTTGCGGACTCGGCCAGCCTGACAGAAGCGTTCGACGGGGCTGAGCAGGTACTGATTGTCTCTGTGAATAAATTCGGGGAAGAGGCCGTACGGCAGCATGGCAACGCGATCCAGGCAGCCAAAAGCGCCGGCGCCAAACGCATTCTCTACACCAGCCACCAGGCAGCGAATCCGTCGTCCGCCTTTGTACCCGCCAGGGATCACGCCGCAACCGAAACGCTGCTTCAAGCGTCCGGTGTTCCGTATGTTTCGCTGCGCAACGGCTTTTACGCGGAATCGGCGCTCTTCCAGTTGGGCGGCGTAAAGCAGACAGGAAAGATATCCCTCCCCGAAGATGGACCGGTCTCCTGGACCGCACGTGCCGACCTCGCGGAAGCGGCTGTCGCGGCGCTCACGGAGCCTACCCTCTTTGATGGGGTCTCACCGCCACTGACCAACTCGCGAACACTTGACTTTGCAGACGTAGCAAAGATTGCCTCGGAAATCCTTGGCCGCGACATCGAAAGGGAAACGATCAGCGATGAAGAGTATCGGATGACCCTGATCTCGCACGGTCTCCCCAACGTGATGGCCGATGCACTCGGGACCCTTTACAACGCAGCTCGAGCGCGCGAATTCGCAGTCATTGATCCAACCCTGGAGCGTTTGCTAGGCCGCAAACCCACGACCATGAAAGATGTTTTGAACGACTTTCTGTCGAAGCCCGAAAGCAAATCCTGAAGAGCGTTGGGGCGAAAGGATGAGAGATTCTTTGCCGCTCACGTTCTCGCCTTATCAGCCTTAGTTGGCCAAAGAGAGTGCCTAATCGCGGGATTGGTCTTCGGCAACGCCCTTTGTTGCATGACAAGGATAGTCAAGCCGATTCAGCGAGAGCACCCCGCGATCGAAGCGCTCTCGCTAGACAGACTTTCTTTGCATCTGAAAGCTCTGTCACACCAGCAGGCCGCCGCCATCGACGGGCAGTATCTGCCCCGTCGCGTAACTGTTGAGCATGAGGTAAACATAGGCCTTCGCGGCTTCCTCCGGCGCCGCGGCGCGGGGCACCGGTAAGGGCGCCACCACCGACTGCAGCATTGCCTCCGGCATCCGCTTCAGTTGTTCAGTCAGGACGTAGCCCGGACACACGGCGTTGACCCGCACCGGGGCGAGATCCATTGCCAGGCCGCCGGTCAGGTGTTCTACCGCTCCGCCCACGGCCGCCGCGACGGCTGTACCCTTTCTGGGTCGATGCCCGATCATGCCGCTCGTCAGCGTGATTGATCCGTCCTGGGCGATCGTGTGGCAGCAGTGCTTGACCGCCGCGAGTGCACCCCAGAAACGTACCGATAAGAGCTCCTGCGCCTGTGTCAGGTCAAGGTTCTGGATGGGAACGAACATCGGTCCGCCCCAGTCACCTGCCGTTATCGCCAGGTGATCAAACGTGCCAACCTCTCTGAAGAAAGCGGTGACGCTGGCTTCATCGCGTAGATCGACGGCATACCCTGTCGCACCTTGAAGACGCTCGGTGGCCGCGCTGACGTTCGCCTTGTTACTCGAACCAATGACGATAGAGGCACCCTGCTCGCGAGCGAGTTCGGCAATGGCGAAGCCAATGCCCGTTGCACCGCCAATGACAACGACGCGTTTACCTTCGAGCGACATTGCTGTTCCGGTCATCTTAATTCTCCTTTGTATTTAGGCCCTGGCTGCTGTGATTGAGGACTTAGGGCCGAATGCCGGGGTCATCTTTGCCATCTGTTTCAGCGCGAACCCCGGAGCGATGCGACTCAGGATGTTCAGCACGTTGGCAAGGCCTGGGCGTATTTCCGGTTTGCCCGCTTCAATGCCGGCGATGGCTTTCTTTGCGAACACTTTCACATCCATGCCCTTCGGCACCTTCATCTCCCTTTCAAACGCCTCGTTTCTAAACAGCGGCGTTTCGACGCCAGGCGGGATCAGCTCAACCACCGTGACACCCGCATGTTCCATTTGCACGCGCAAGGATTCAGTAAAGGAATGAAGAGCGGCTTTCGCCGCGCTGTACACCGGCGAGATAGGAAAAGGAATGAGGGCAGCTCCTGACGAAACATTGATCAGCAAAGCGCCCTTGCGGGTCTTGAGATGCGGCAGAAACTGCTTAGCCATTCGGACGGGCCCGCTGAAACAAACCTCGATCTCACGGGTAATGTCGTCAAGGCCCTGGTTCTGATTAAACTTCTGCACACGCATGATCCCGGCATTGTTGATCAGGGTATCAAGCTCTGGAAACTTTGCAATTACGTGGTCGTACAGCGCAGCGATCGCGGCGGAGTCGCCAACATCGCTACTGATCGTGTGTACACCGGGAAGTGCTCGTTTCGCACTTTCAAGCTTCTCCTGACTTCTACCAGTGATGATCACCACGTTCCGGCGCTCAAGAAGCTGCTTTGCTAATTCAAATCCCATGCCGCTGGTTCCCCCGGTTATCAGAATCGTCCTATTCTCAAGCTTCATTTGAAGGCTCCTTATTCTTAATCTCCTGCCGAAAGCAGGCGTTTTTCGTTCGTTCAGCACTTCGCCTTCGCTTAACTTTCGGACAATTGCAGAATCCATGAATCCTGTTGCAGTTGTACCAAGGACACGCACTGCAAATTTTCCATCCGTTAAATAAAGGCATTCACCCCATTGCTGACTGTTTAGACAAATCTGAGCCATACACGATCTATTCTTGGCGTCTGTCTTTTTATCGAGATCGTCCGGATGGTGTCTATCCAGCTGCTTCAAGCAGTTGCTGGTCGCTTATCACTCCCTGGGCTGGGTCATCTCCTTAGGAAGTAAGCACGGCAACGCCGAGCAGAACGGCAAAGACCATCACGACACCGCGGGGCTGGGTATATTCAAGGAAAAAGACGCACACGGCAAACCAGCCGGCCGCCGCTGCGAAGCCGATGGTCAATCCCGGCCATCTTCCCAGGACAGGGCTTCCGCTATGAAGGACCAGCAGCGCAACTAGCCCCACCAGATATGGCCCAAAGCGTACGCGGTATTCAGGCCATAGAAGAGTGTTGTCTGAGGACCGGGCGCACGCTTGCCGCGCAGGTACTGCGCAACGACGTCGATACTGAAATGCAGCACACCACCCAGCAGAAGCCATCCGTATGCCGCATATAGAAACCTGGTGCGAATGTGTTCCATGTCTGCGAGTATAGGAACTGTGCTCTCTTTATGTAAGAAGGCACTTTATCCTTCTATAGGCACCGAAAAGAGAGTGACTCGTATGGCCCGAAAGCAACAATTCTCCCAGGAGCAGATCGCCGTCTTTACGGCGTTTGCTGCATGCGAACAGCCAGCGATCACCAGTGCCCGTGTGGAGATGCTGGTTACGGATCTGATTGACCGGGTTGCGGATAAGTGGACAATGTTGGTGCTGGAAACGCTTGTCGAGAAGGGCGAGTTGCGCTTCACGCACTTGGCTAAGTCGATTCCAGGTGTAAGTCAGAAGATGCTGACGCAAACACTTCGCGCCATGGAGCGTGATGGTCTGCTCACACGAACAGTCCATCCGGTAATTCCACCCAGGGTCGAATACAAGCTGACGGAGCTTGGATTGAGTCTGAGCGCAGCGTTCTGCGGCGTGTGGATGTGGGCTGAAAAGCACTTGGAAAAGGTTGAAGCCGCAAGGTCCGACTTTGATAAACGTGCGTAGCAGCCAGCAAAGACAATCCCGGGACATCAACTAAGTCCCGCGCCTATCAGTAGACCTTTTTTGCTGTACTATGTTCGCTTCCAACCAAATTAAAGATGGAGCGTGCGCTGTCCTTGTCGCACTCCCCTTGGGTGCGTGTCAGAACAATGACATTGAAAGTGTTTAGCTGAAAACAGCAGGTTTCAGGACTTCCTCGGACTGCCTTGCCCTCTTCCTCTCCCCATTTCTCCGGCAGCGACAAGCTTTTCGACAAGTTTTGAACCGATGTTGCCTGTTGGTGTTGTGACGACGATCATGATGTTCTCCTCATTTCCTGGTGGAAGGCATACCCCAACTTTTGGACCGGGTGAGAGACCAACTATAGGTTGGCCTCTCCCATTTGGACGGCCTCTAAGCGGCGTGCTCAAGAGCGGTCCCAAGCTGCTCGATGTGGCCGGCATTGGAAACATCGCCCTTTCCGAGCGCAACCGTTTCCTTGCCGAGCTTCACAAACAATTGCTTGATCTTGCTGCCGTCGAGTTCTTTCGCGCCGAGCAGGTTTTTCAGCTTTTCGAGATCAGCGACAACACTCTTTACGCCGGGAGCCTCGTGGTCCTTCAGGTAGGTCAACCAGCCTTCGATGTTCTTGATACCGGCTTCTGGTGTGAGCCCCGCTTTGTCGCGGAGCGCCTTGATCGTTGTTTCAAATCGCGTGGTCGGCATGGTTCAGTTCTCCTTTGGCTAAACATCATGATGGGATGTGCAGACCGAGGATCGATTCCTCGATTCATTCCCTCGTCGTACCCTGGCTCGCAAATCACCAGCCACTAACGTAGCGTAATGTACGTTACTATTGCAAGTGAGACGCAAGGATTTGTACAGTAGTTGTGTGACCACAGTGAAAAATAAGACCACCACACCTGCCCCGCCATCTCGAAGAGGCCGTGTCCCTGCGAGTGAAGTTGGGCATCGCAACACTCGCATCCTTGATTCCGCTACCGAGGTCTTTTTGGAATCGGGATTCGCGCGAGCAACCATGACAGCAATCGCCAGGAAGGCCGGCTGTTCCCTTGAAACTCTCTATACCGCGTATCCCAACAAAGAGACGATGTTTCGGGCACTTATTACAAGAAAAGCGTTGGGAACTTTCGACGCCATGGGGCCTCTCAGCCAAGAACGAGATTTGAGGGAAGCCTTGGTGCGCTACGCCGTGGAGATGCTGGCCATGATGGCAAAGCCCGATACACGAGGACTACACGCGCTCGTCATAGGAGAGAGTCGAAATTTCCCGGAACTTGCAAAAAACTTCTGGAACGATGGCTACGGGCGTGCGCTTGAAGTCGTCAAAGACTACTTTACCGCTAAAAAACGGCGAGGAGACCCGGGCATCGCGGACCCCACTCGCGCTGCTGAAGTGTTTTTGGCACTCCTGCTTGGAGATCTAACTATGCGGAGTACGCTCGGACTCAAAACATTAAACGACACGAAAAAGCAGCAGTTGGAGTGGGCCAACGCTTCGGTTGATCTATTTCTCACTCTGCTACAGGCAGGAAAACTGTAGACGCGCGACCCGCTTACCCATGCTTATACGTAGCTCGAGCGACATGGACCGATTCTCGACAGAGCGCATCAAAGCCCATAGGAACGAAAACAATTGCCATTGTTACTACGCTTATCTCACCGCCGTTCGAGCCTTCCGAGGAAGTCGAGCAGCGTGGTGAGTCACGGGACTTTTGCGTCTGACCGATCCCCCAGATGAAGACGCGGCTGAATCGAACGATCCACGGAGAAACACATGAATCATGATCTGACACTTGGGCTTTCCGGCAAGGTGGCCATTGTCACGGGCGCAGCTGGAGACATTGGACGGAAAACTGTCGAGCTGCTCGTAGCACACGGAGTTCATATCGTTGCGGAAGACCTCAGTCCATCCGTCAAGGACTTGGAGCATGCAGGCAAAGTAGCTTCGCTCCGCGCAGATGTTTCCAAGGAAGACAGCGCGAAGACTGCTGTTGCTCTAGCACTCGAACGCTTCGGAGCTGTGGACATCCTAGTGAATAATGCCGGCAAGACTCTCAACAAGGCCATGTTGGATACGAGCGCGGAGGAGTGGGACGACCTCATGGCGATCAATGCACGCGGCTACTTCCTTCATGCGCGCGAAGCGATCCGAACCATGCTGCCCCGTGGAGGAGGTGCAATCGTAAACGTTGCCTCGATTTCGAGTGTTATTGCGCTGAAGGAAACTGTTGCATACTCAGCCTCAAAGGGAGCTATTGCGCAACTCACGCGTGTCATTGCGGCGGAGTACAGCGGCCAGGGCATCCGTGCAAATGCTATCGGTGCAGGCGTGATCGAGACGGGTTTTCTCGGCGGACCGGATAGCAAGGCAACGCTCGCGAGCTTCGGTCATCTCCATCCGATCGGCCGCGTTGGGCAGCCGGAGGAGATTGCGGACGTAATAGCGTATCTCGCCTCGCCGCGGGCCAGCTTTATTACCGGCGCGCTCGTCATGGTCGACGGCGGCTACACGGCACTTTAGGAGAGAAGTACATGACGAAGCAGAAAAGCATCCTCATCGTAGCCGCCGAGCGCGGCCTGGGGTTGGGACTGGCCCAACAGTTCTTCGACCGTGGGTGGAGCGTTCTAGGTACCGCACGCTCGGCTTCCGACGACATCGATGCACTTCAAAGGGTCGGAGCAAGCGATCCGCAGAGGCTCTCTGTCGAGTACATCGACGTGACCGATGCGCAAGCTATTCCGTCGTTTGAAACTGCTCTGGGGGACCGGAGCTTCGACGTGATCTTTATGAATGCCGGCATTTACGGTCCTCTCCACCAATCGGTACTGGAGGCAACTACCAACGAGATCATGGAGTCGTTCATGACCAACACGATCGGCCCGATTCGTCTTGCTCGAAGCATCATGCACCGCTTGAACGACAAGGGCACCCTTTGTTTCATGTCGTCCCACCGAGCGAGCATTGCCGGCAATATAGAGGGAGGCCTTGAGCTATACCGCGCCAGCAAATCCGCTCAGAACATGCTTTCGCGTGGGATCTTTGCAGAGATCGGCCCGAAGGGCTACACGGTCCTGAACATTCATCCGGGATGGGCCGCAACAGCGATGGGCACTTTGGATGGCACTGTGGCTGCTGAGATCGATATTGAAACGAGTGTGCGAGGTGTCGCGGATGTCGTCGAGCACCACATGGGCAGCGGCGAACAGCTCTATCTCGATTATCGGGATCAATCTCTTCTTTGGTGAGGAGAATGCAATGGAGAAACTGTGAACACAAACATGAAGATCATCTGCGTCGAGGAGCACATTCTAGATCAGGGCTTGTCAAACGCCGGCCAGGCAAAGCAGCAGTCCGAAGCTGGTTACTTTAATGAAGTCGGTACCAGCTTTGAAGGCAAGATCGAGGATGGAGACGACAAACGTCCTATGCCGCTGGATTTCCGGATAACAGCCAAGCTCGCAGCCGATGCGGGTGCGGGACGAATTGCGGAAATGGATAAACACGGCACTGATATGCAGATCCTCTCCTGCAGCAATCCACCCCAGGATACGCCCGAAGATCAGGAGATACTGCTTACGAAAAATGCAAACGATAAGCTGTCGGAAGCTGTGCGGGCAAACCCGTCGCGCTTCGGAGCATTTGCATCGCTACCATGGCAGCATCCTGAAGCTGCCGCCGAGGAACTGGAACGTGCCGTGAAGGAGCTCGGCTTTGTCGGCGCGATACTGCTCGGGCGCCCCGATCATGTGTTCCTTGATGACCCGCGTTATGAGCCGATCCTCGCCAAACTCAACGAGCTCCGCGTCCCCATCTACCTGCATCCGGGTTATCCTCTGCCTCAAGTGCAGCAGCCGTACTATGGTGGCCTCGACAAGCAGGTGACCGCGAGGCTGTCACTTTTCGGCTGGGGTTGGCACAACGAAGCCGGCGTCCATCTGCTTCGTGTTTTACTCTCAAAGAAATTTGAACATTTCCCCAATCTGCAGGTGATCAGCGGTCACTGGGGAGAGATGGTTCCGTTCTATCTGCAGCGGCTCGACGATACGATCCCTCAGGACGTCACCGGTCTTTCGCGCTCAATCACAGAGACATTTAAGCAGCATGTCTATGTCACGCCGAGCGGCATGATGAATCTGCCGCACTTTGAATTTATTCAGAAAGTCATCGGGGCCGATCGAATCCTTTATTCAGTCGACTATCCATACCTCAACCTGGCGGGCGCCCGAAGGTTCCTCGAGGCGCTGCCAGTCAACCAGAAAGACAAGGAGAACATTGCATACAGGAATGCTGAAGAGTTGTTTCGCATGTAGGAACGGGCAGAGCAAAGTGGCCGACGTGTTGATTCACTGAGCAGGCAGGTTGAGGGCAGCTCAAGAATGTAGCTGCGCGCCGCAGACCCCCCGGCGGTTCAGATCATGCCGGACGACGTCCTGAAGATGCTGCATTCCACAAGGGGCCGCTTCGCCCATGCACTCGGGCCTATTGTCAGGCGTTCTTTCGTTCGCATCTGCTCAAGAACGCCTGCAGGGTCGAACAGGTGCTCCAATCTTTGCTATAATTCGACGAGCAGGACCAAAGGATTTGGCTCAATTGGTCGGAAACAAAGCAGGCGCGTAGCTCAGTTGGTTAGAGCGCTACCTTGACACGGTAGAGGTCAGGAGTTCGAGTCTCCTCGTGCCTACCACTAAACGGCCGATATTGCGCGGTTTAGCTATTTCCTAATGCTGATCTCCGAACGAGCTATCTACGGCTCGAGTCCCTGCTTCTACCCTGGAAGAGCTCCGTAACTCGCGTAAGAGGTCCACACCGGTGTGTGAATGTTGCCGTGCCACAGCAACTCTCGTGCCTAGACAACCTATGATTTTATCTTTTCGCCGCGCCTGCACTGTCATTCTTTTCCTCGCGTCCACGCTATGCGCCAACGCACAAGTGGATGTGCTCATGCAGCACAACGACAACGCACGGACTGGAGCAAACCTTCGGGAAACGGTACTGAAGCCTTCCAACGTCGATCCCATTCACTTCGGCATGCTGTTTAAGCACCTGGTAGACGATCAGCTTTACACCCAGCCGCTGCTGCTTACCAATGTGCTCGTCGGTGGCGGCTACCATGACGTCGTCTTCGTGACCACTGTGAACAACAGCGTCTATGCCTTCGATGCCAACGACCCGACTGCGACTGAACCGCTGTGGCATGTTAATTTCGGGACTCCGGCCAATCTGCACGACTATGACTTCGGCTGCCTGGATATGAATGGCAACATGGGCATTATTGGTACGCCAGTGCTCGATCCCACGACCCGCGTGTTGTACGTGGTCGCGCTTACGAAAGCCGGCGGCCATTTTGAGCAGCGCCTCCACAAGCTTGATGCTGCAACCGGTGCGGACATGCCGGGCAGCCCCGTCGCAATCACGGCGCCGGACTTCGACCCGTTGCTGCAGAACCAGCGACCCGCGCTGACCCTTGATCTCGGCAATGTGTACGTGGGGTATGCTTCGCATTGCGATAAGGAGCCGTACCACGGCTTTCTGCTGAGCTACGATGCCGCGACGCTAAAACAAAAAGCCGTGCTGAATACCTCGCCCGGTGGTGGAGGCGCCAGCATCTGGCAAAGCGGCCAGGCACCCTCCATCGACAAAGACGGCAACATCTATCTCGATACAGGCAACGGTAGCTGGAACGGCACAACGCAGTTTAGCGAGAGCTTCTTAAAGCTTTCGCCTTCACTGAAGATCCTGGATTGGTTCACGCCCACCAACCACGAGCAGCTTGATAAAGACGATAACGATCTCGACTCCTCCGGTGCCACCCTCATCCCGAATACAAACCTGGTACTTGGCGGTGGGAAGGAGGGTGTGCTTTACCTACTCAACACTCAGCACCTCGGCCACTTAGGCGATCAGCATGCAATCCAGCACTTCCCTGTTACCAGCTCGCACCTGCACAGCGTCGCGTACTGGCAAAGCGCCAGGAATGGGCGCCTACTCTACATGTGGGGACAGAAGGACAAGGAGCGCGTCTATAAGTTCAAGCCGGACAACACGCTCGAAGAAACGCCCTTCCAGATGCTGCCTACCGCCAACCACGGCCATCCGGGCGCGATGCTGTCTATCTCGGCCAACGGCGACAAGGATGGAATCCTCTGGGCTGCCATTCATCACGTTGGAGACTCCTGGCATATGTCCCAGCCCGGCATTCTCTACGCGTACGACGCCGATGATATCCACAGCGAGCTGTGGAACTCGCTTGACTATCCTTCACGCGATGATTGCGGTGAGTACTCCAAAATGGCGCCTCCCACCGTTGCGAATGGGAAGGTATACCTTTCAAGCTTCGGAACAAAAAACATAGGGACCGGCCAACTGTGCGTCTATGGATTACTGCCCAACGGTACTGTCCCGGACGCGCCCACAAACCTCCGCGCCCACACACATGACAAGAACGTCACCATCGAGTGGGATCCGGTAGCCGGAGCGGTAACCTACACCATTGAAAGCACCCAGGGCGGCGGCCCGCACGTAATTGGCTCCGGCCTCACCAGGCCTGTCTTTACCGAGCCCGCTGCCGAGAAAGGCGAAACACAGTATCGCGTGATCGCCGTCAACGGCAACGGCCATGGCGTACCTTCGGCTCCGGCCGATGTAACTATCCAGGACGTTCCCACGATGCGCATCATGCATTAAGGCTCTGCTGCATAAAGTAGCTGAGGCGCAGCTATCGTTCGCCGAATGCTTCTTTTGAGCCGGTATGTCGTTCCAACCAGAGTGCCGACCGTAGCGCTATGAACTTACACCACGCCCGATGACTGCCCTCCGCCTCCACTAACGGATAACATTGGGGGCGCTGGAGAACAGGGCAATGAGACCTTCCAGTAGCGTTGGATGAGTCAGGATGGCATCGCGCAAAGCCGTATAGGGAAGTCCCGCGATCATCGCTATTTGGACTGCTCCCATCATCTCGCCGGCATCGACTCCAAATGCCGTGAAACCGATGATTCGGTCGCTGCCAGTCTCTACCAGGGCTTTGAGAAATCCGCGTGTCTCAGATAGAGTGCGCGTGCGCAACACCGCGGCCATCGGGATCTTGAAGAGACTATAGGAAATCCCCTGGACGTTTGCTTCCGTTTCGCTGAGACCTATCCGCGCAAATTCAGGATCAGTGAACAAGCAGAATGGAACCTGCCGGCCGGTCGTGGTGTGGATCCCGCCTGCAAGGTTGTCACGGATCACGCGGAAGTCATCGAAAGCGATGTGTGTGAACTGCGGACTGCCGGCCGATTCACCAATCGCCCAGACTCCCGGTGCCGTCGTCTCAAGCCGCTCGTTGACCTTCACATAGCCCCGGGCCGTAAGTTCCACGCCAGCCGAGTCCAGGCCGATGCCGTCGGTGTTCGGCGTGCGTCCGGTTGCAGTCAGCAGATGAGTGCCCCCAAAAGTCCTTTCAATTCCGTCCTGCGCTATGGCGACTTGCACGGAGCTACCGGACTTACCTGAGATACGTTCGACCCGGGCATTGAAAATAAGCTCGATACCCTCGCTTTCAAAAAGTGTGCGGAGTCCATCAGCGACGTCCTCATCCTCCCGGTGCACGAGACGGGCATTCCGCTCAACGACCGTCACCCGGCTGCCGAATCGGCGCATAGCCTGTGCGAGTTCAAGCCCGATGTACCCGCCTCCCATGACAAGCAGGTGTTCAGGAATCTCATCCAGTTCAAGGGCCTCCACGTGAGTTAGAGGCTGAGATTCAACGAGGCCTGGAATGGGTTCAATCGTAGCGCGGGTTCCGGTGCCGATGATCACATTGGTCCCGCGCAGGTAGCGAGTTCCTCCATCGGCAAGAGTTACCTCCAGAGTCCGCGAGGCGACGAAGCGTCCGGACCCCATCACCAGTTCAGCCCCACTCTTGTTGAAGTTATCAACGTGGATGTCGATCAGGTCCTTCACCATCTTGCGTTTTCGGTCACGAACTGTAGACATATCAATTGTAAAGCTGTCCCTGGCAATGCCGAACTCTTCGCTCCTGCGGAAGTACGACGCGACCTTGGCACTATGAATGATGTTCTTGCTTGGCAGACATGCAATGTTAGGGCAGGAGCCACCGATGTACCTGCGCTCAATGACAGCCACACGTTGTCCCTGTTTTGCCAGCGTCCAGGCCACGTATTTCGATCCCTCGCCACTGCCGAGAATCACGAGATCGTACTCTTCCGGGTTACTGCTGCTGCTCATGGGGACTCCTTATCCTACATATCGCCTGCATACTAAGAATAGTTCCGCGGAGAACGTTTGTTGAGCCGTATTTCACAGCTCGACGACGACTTTACCTACGGCGCCTGACTCAACAAGCGCATGCGCGGCATCCGTCTCGTTAATGGAAAAGCACCGCTCGTTGAGAAGCGGTTTCAGCTTACCTGCCTCGGCAAGTGATGCCGCCTGGGCGAGTATCTGGCCGTGATGCGCGCGGCCTTCGCCGCTAATTAAAGGATGCAGGGTAAATACGCCAGAGTAAGTAGCTCCGCGAAACGAGAGTGGAGCAAGAGAGTGTGCTCCCCATCCAAGAGCACTTATGACGTGGCCCGTGTACTGCTTCACCGCAGCGAATGAGGCATCGAGCGTGGCACCGCCGACCGTGTCATAGATAATGTCGAAACCTTTGCCCCCGGTAAAAAAGCTCACATAGTCATCCACCGAGTGAGTGCGATAGTCGATAGCAGTGGCCCCGAAACCTTCTACGATGCTCTTCTTGTCCGGAGAAACGGTCGCGAATACTTCCGCCCCCCAAGCGCGGGCGATCTGAACCGCAACATGGCCGACGCCGCCGGCCCCTGCATGGATCAGTACCTGTTGACCGGCATGTACCTTCGCGCGGTCGACCAGTCCTTCCCAGGCCGTGATAATGCTAAGTGGCAGTGCTGCTGCTTCACGCATCGAGAGATTTTTCGGCTTGTGCGCGAGCAGGTCTGAGTCGACCGCGATGGATTGGGCGAGTGTCCCCTGCAGGCCGCCGACGCCGCCCACCATGCCGTACACCTCATCACCGGATTTGAAACCGGTGACCCCGGATCCTGTCTCTTCAACGATTCCTGCCATGTCGAGTCCAAGCACCGCAGGGAAAGGCTGTTTGGCGTGGGCTGCTTTGCCCGCGCGGATTTTTGTGTCGAGTGGATTGACACCGCTGGCAGAGACTCTTACCAGAACCTGATTGACAGCAAGAGTTGGACGTGGCAGATCCACCTTTTGAAACTCTCCGCCGGGTCCTTCAACGAGCCAAACGATGTTCTTCATCGCATCCTCTTAATGAATGTGTCACGATTTGCCTCTATCGAACAGCCTGCGGTAGGCGTCCTGCCCGGAACTATACTGGTACGGATATCACCGGGGCCGAGGTGTTGGGATGAAGCAGCAGGGAAGTACGAATGATCGTCGCAATTTTCTAAAGACTGGCGGCGCCCTTGCCGCGGGGCTACTAACGCCCATGGCCTCGCCCGCGCTGGCGAGAGCCACGGCGCTCCCTGCCCTGCCCGACAACCCGAGGACGCAGGCAGCGATGCCGACGCGGAACCTCGGCAAAACCGGCTACAAGGTTGGCATCTTCAGCCTGGGCGGGCAGGCAGCGCTTGAAAAGGCCGACAACTTCGATACAGCGGTGCCCATTATTGAGCGGGCACTCAACCTCGGCATCAACTATATCGACACTTCTTCCATCTACGGTGGCCCGGACCGCTGGAGTGAGCAGTACGTGGGGCGAGTCATGAGGACCCGACGCCGGGAAGCGTTCATCGCGACCAAAACCAAGGAGCGCACACGCGACGGCTCCCTGCGCATGATTGAGAAGTCGCTGCAACTGCTCAACACTGATCATGTCGACCTTTGGCAGCTGCACGACGTGGGCCTGCCGGAGGATGTGAACGCGATTTTCGCCAAGGGCGGCGCCATGGAGGCGCTGGTCGAGATGCACGACCAGAAGGTCGTACGCTATCTAGGCGTAACCGGGCATTACAGGCCGGAGGCGCTGATCGACGCCGTGAATCGTTATCCGTTCGACACGATCCTGATGGCGATGAATGCCGCCGATACGCACATCCACAGCTTCACGGACGAGCTGCTGCCGCTGGTCGTCGAAAAGCAGATGGGCATTATCGGCATGAAGGTACCATCTCGCGGTCGGCTGCTTGTCAGCTGGACACCGCCGCCGGTTGAGCAGCAGGAGCACTCATGGGAGGGTTCGGCGATTGCAACACGCTCCGGCGTGATGACCATGCGCGACGCAATGCGGTTTACCCTTACCCACCCGGTCAGCACCGTGATCATCGGCTGCGACAACATCGCCCAGCTCGAAGAAAACGTTCAGATTGCGCGGGAGTTTACGCCGCTGTCACAGTCGCAGATGGCATCGCTCAACGACATGGCAGCTCCGGTCGCGAAGCAATCCCTTTTCTTCCGCTTTACCGACCGCAGCAAGGGTTAGGGTTTCCAGAACAGTATTACTGTAGGTGCACCCAAGGCTCCAGGTGTCAACGCTGTTTTCCCCGAAGAAAAACGGCACGGGTACACTTCGAACTGGGTGCAACGACAGTAATATTGCTCCAGAACGATGCTGTGCTCGATGGGCACACTTCGCCTTCAGGAGCAGATCATGACGGAACGCACCCCCAGCAAGGAAGAGCGGTCGACCTCGGCAGAAAGAGAGCCGATACAAAGCTGCTGGAGACCTTCGACATTCTTTCATTCCTTCGCGCTTTTGCTGGTGTTAGCAAACTGCTTCTGCATTTCCACGGGCCACGCACAAACTCCGAAACAGGCGCCGCTGATGACAAGGTGGGCAAAGGATGTCGATCCAGCGCACCCGCTCCCGGAGTACCCTCGCCCTCAGATGGAGCGGCAACGCTGGCTCAATCTAAACGGCATCTGGGAGTTACAAAGCGGCCTTCAAGGAGATCCGGTTCCGGTGGGGAAGAAACTGGGCGGCGAGATTATCGTCCCGTATCCGGTGGAGTCCGCTTTGTCCGGCGTGATGCTACACTTCGACCGGCTTTGGTATCACCGCACGTTCACGGTGCCCAGCGATTGGGCCGGAAACCGAATCATTCTGCATTTCGGCGCCGTCGACTATGAATCCGAGGTCTACATCAACGGAAAGAGTGTAGGTATCCATCACGGCGGATACGATCCTTTCAGTTACGACATCACTCCGTATCTCAGCAACAACGGTCCGCAGGATGTTATCGTTCGCGTCTACGATCCTACTGAATTAGGCGGGCAGCCACGCGGTAAGCAGACGGACGATATCGGCGGAATCATGTACACCCCAACAACTGGTATATGGCAGACCGTATGGATCGAGCCGGTTGCAAGCCGCTCGATTCGCGATTTGAAGATCGTGCCTGACGTGGACCATAGCGAGCTTGATTTGACCGTTAACACAACCGACTCGGCCAGGTCCGCAAAGGTCAGTATTCAGGTGAAGGACGGTGAACAGGTCGTCAAGAAGTTTGACGGACAATCGAACACCCAGTTGAAGATTCCGATATCGAACGCCAAACTTTGGTCGCCCGATCATCCCTTCCTCTACGACCTGGAAATCTCGCTCAAGGAAAGCAATACGACGACTGACGAAGTCTCGAGCTACTTTGGAATGCGCAAGATTCAGATCGGCAAGGTCGGACAGTTCAACAGAATCCTCCTGAATAACAAGTACGTCTTCGAAAGAGGTCCCCTGGATCAGGGCTTCTGGCCCGATGGCATCTATACGGCGCCTACTGACGACGCACTGAAAAGTGATATCCAGACCATGAAGGCCATGGGATTCAACATGGTGCGTAAACATATCAAAGTGGAACCGGCGCGTTGGTATTACTGGACCGACAAGTTAGGCCTGTTGGTCTGGCAGGACATGCCGTCGGCAGACTCCTACCCGTGGCGCTTGGAAAGCGTGCCGCCTGTCGACAAGACCGAGTACGAGTCCGAGTTACAGCGCATGGTGGAGACACATTGGAACTCGCCTTCCATCATCTCGTGGACACTCTTCAACGAAGCCCAGGGGGAGTACGACAGTCCGCGGCTTGCAGCTATGGTGAAGGCCCTTGATCCGTCGCGCCTGGTGAACGAAGCCAGCGGCGGTAGCTACACCGGATCAGGTGACCTCAACGACCTCCATCAATATCCCGAGCCTGGTGTTCGCGCTCCGACTCCGAATCAAGCCCTGGTAAATGGCGAATATGGGGGTATTGGCTATCCAGTACCCGGTCACACATGGACCAACAGCGGCGGCACTTATACCAATGTAGCTACGGAAAATGACCTGCTTTATGAATATGCCGAATACATACAAAAGGTAAACAAGCTTGATGAGGATAAGGGGCTTTCTGCCACGGTCTACACAGAATTGACCGACGTTATGACGGAGATCAATGGTCTCCTCACTTACGACCGGATACCCAAAGTTCCTTTCGAGAAAATCTACGAAGCGAATCATTCGACTCTCCCAATGCCCGACTACCGAGTCGTCGTGCCCACCTCGGAAAAGGATCGCCGGCAATGGAGATTCACTACCACCGATCCCGCGGCGAATTGGGCCGCCCCGGAATTCAACGACCAGCAGTGGAGTGAAGCAAAGGGAGGATTTGGCGATTTGCCGGACGTTCCTAGTTCGTCTTGGACAACTCACGACATCTGGATACGCCGGCACTTCAATCCTGGATTGCTTTCGCCCGATCAGCTTTCAAATCTCGTTGCGAAAGACATTCACCATGGGGATGTACAGATATATATCAACGGGGTGCTTGCTTATGCTCAGCGCGGAGACAGTGACTCCTGGGAGCACCGAGGACTATCGACGGCAGCGCGGGAGAGCATTCATCCGAACGAAGATAATGTGTTGGCGGTTCACTGTGTGCGCGGCGAACACGATCAATTCGTCGATACAGGACTCGATCTTCGCATTCCCAAGTAAGCGGACTGCATCTAGAAGCCCCTTAACCCAGCCACTTCGGATTCCCCGCGGTGCCGTCAAAGTGTGTCGTCGTTTTGAAAAGCTCATACCTGCCATCGCTCGCTGCTGATTCGGTGCGGGCCAGCAGCGCGCTTACCTGCGTTTCGGTAAGTGGCTTATAGGTACGTACCGCCTCCATCGTCTGGTCCAGAATCGGCATGCTGTCGATACCTGTAATCAGGACAGACACAGGCTGCGTAAGTCCGTAGTGAAGCGCCTCGATAGGCTCCACCGTCTTGCTGTCGAGGATGAAGTGGTCGCCGAAGGTCTTCATGGCAAGCACCCCGATGCCCTGCTTAATCGCGACCGGCATAACCTGGTTTGTAAACGATCGAAAGTGCGCGTCCATCACGTTGACCGGCATCTGTACCGTGTCGAAGTGGAAGTTATGCTTCTGCGCCATCTCGAGCATGCGTAAATGCACTACCGGGTCCTTGTGACCGGTAAAGCCGATGTAGCGAATTTTCCCTGCCTGCCGCGCGGCTACAGCTGCTTCAAGCGCGCCGCCGGGGGCGAAAATCCGGTCCGGGTCTTCAAGCCGGATAACCTCATGAAACTGCACCAGGTCGATCACATCAGTCTGCAGCCGCCCCAGCGATTGCTCAAGCTGCTTGTTGTACTCATCCGCCGTGCGACCGTCGATCTTGGTCATGAGGAAGACCTTCTGGCGATAACCTCCGCGCAGCGCCTGCCCAACCCGCACCTCGGAGATACCGTCGTTATAGTCCCAGCAGTTATCCAGAAAGGTGATGCCGTGGCCGATCCCGGCGTGGACCAGGTTGATGCTTTCCGCGGGGTCCTTCTGTTTGCCGAGATGGTAGCCGCCCATGCCGATCGCCGATACCTTCTCACCCGTGGTGCCGAGTTCGCGGTAAATCATATCCGGCGATTGGGGACGACTGATCGGCGCACTGGATGCGCGGGCAGTTTGCGCCGAAGCTGGAAGAGCCGCTGCGACCCCGACTGACGTTGCGGTTTTAAGAAACTCCCTGCGCTCCATATGCACACCCCCGGCCTTTCGGCTGTATGCAGATCAGATGCGGTTCCCTCCACAAGGTGGGCGGCGAGGTGCACAACGTCGCGTCAGATTCGACGGGATGAAGCACGCGCGATAAGAACAGCGGAGTACGCCGCGCCAAAGCCGTTATCAATGTTGACCACAGTAACGTTCGGGCTACAGGAGTTGAGCATGCCGAGCAGGGCCGCCGCCCCGGCAAACGACGCGCCATAGCCGACGGACGTGGGCACGGCAATCACCGGAACAGGCACCAAACCGCCGACGACAGACGGCAGCGCGCCCTCCATCCCCGCGCACACGATCACCACATCGGCGCTCGCAAGCTCCTCACGCACGGCGAGCAGCCGGTGCAGGCCAGCCACGCCGACGTCATACAGGCGAGTGACGCGGACGTTGAACGTCTCAGCCGTCGTCGCTGCCTCTTCAGCGACGGGCACATCACTGGTGCCGGCGCACAGCACCGCGATGTGCCCCTGTGCCTCCGCTGCAGGCGACTGGCGAAGCGTAACCGTCCGCGCGGCCTCGTGATAGACGGCGCGCGGGTGCATGGGCAGGATGGCCTGCGCGGTCGCGGCGTCTACCCGCGTCGCCAGCACGTCGACCCCATCGGCAGCCAGGCTCGCGAAGATGGCGGTTGTCTGGGCGGTGGTTTTCCCGGCTGCATAGATCACCTCGGGCAGCCCGGTACGCAGGCTGCGGTGATGGTCCACGCGGGCATCGCCCAGGTCCTCATACGGCAATGCCGCAAGGCGGGTGGCGGCAGCGTCGGTGCTCAGGGCGCCGCGTTCCACTTCAGCAAGCAGGTGCAACAGGTCAGTTCGGGTCATGGTTGTTTACCGGGGTCAAGACTATCGCAGGTAGGCCGCAATCGCTGCCTGCTGCACCTGCTTGAGCGGTACGCCGTGCTGCGCGGCTGCACCGCGGCAGTCCTCGAACTCAGGCGCGGCATTTCGCTCGGCTCCGGCAAGGGAGCCCACCTTGATGCGTATCTCGCCATACGGAGTCTGCACGGCAGTGTGAGAGCGGTCGAGGCAGGCGCGGCGGTCCTGCCGGATACGGACCCCGAGCGTACTCGTTTCACTAATCATCAGGTGTTCCAGCGCGTGGCTTTCCGATGGATTGCACAGGATGGTCAGCAGCGTGCCCGGGCGACCTTTTTTCATAATCGTTGGAGTCAGCATCACGTCGAGCGCCCCGGCGGCAAGCGCCTTTTCCGCCACATACGCCAGCACCTGCGGCGATAGATCGTCGAGCGCGGTTTCAAGCACCGTCACCGTTTCAGAAGTGTGGTGATGGTGTGGGTGGCCGTCGCCTTCAGGCTGCGAGCGCGATGCCGGCGGTTCGACAATCGATGCTGCGTCGTCGCTCTCGCCGACGCTCAGGCGCAGAACATTCGGGAAGTCCTTCGGATTGCGCGTACCCGCGCCGTAGCCAATCTGCTCTACCCGCATCGGGGGCTGTTGGCTGAACGTCGCATCGAGGGCGCGAAGCAACGCGGCTCCCGTCGGCGTTACCAGCTCCTTCTGCACGTGCGCCGAGTACGTGGGCATACCGCGCAGCAGGTCTGCCGTGGCAGGCGCGGGCACCGGGAACGTGCCGTGCGCGCATACCACCATGCCGCCGCCGACATTTACCGGCGAGCTGTACCACTGCTCAACCTGCAGGTGGTGGATCCCGGCGCTTGCCGCCACGATGTCGACGATGGCATCGACGGCACCGACCTCGTGAAAGTGAATTTCATCGACCGGGACGTTATGAATCCTGGCCTCGGCGTGGCCCAGCAGATCGAAGGCGCGGCTCGCGGTTTTCTTGACCGCATCAGCAAGCGGGGCCGCCTGGATCATGCGCTGTATCTCGGTCAGCGAGCGGCCATGGACGTGCGGGTGGTCGTGAGCTTCCGCAGGCGCCTCATGCTCATGGCTGTGATTGTGCTCATGGCTGTGGTCGGGCTTATGCCGGTGCTGCGTTTTGGGCTGCTGTGAGAGAGCGACCGGGACCGTCGCTTCCTGGTGCGCCACTGGCTCGCGGTGCTCGTGGCTGTGTGGGTGGGTATGTTCGTCAGCCGGCCTGCCGTTCTCAAGCACGTGCACCTTGGTGCAGGAAATCCCGCTGCGGTCCACGGTCTCAATCCGCAGGCTCGCGCCAAGCTCCATCGCGGCTGTCGCTTCCTGCAGCACCCGGGCCGGAACACCCGCGTCAATCAAGGCCCCCAGAAACATATCGCCGGCAATCCCGGCAAAGCAGTCGAGGTACGCAATACGCATGTCAATCGGTCCTGGAGAAGCATTTTTCTGAAAGCTGTGGAGTGAGATGCGCCCGGCTTGCGGCTACAGGTTCATCGCGGTAATCGCCGAAACCGGCAGCACGTCGTTCATTGAGCCGGAGCGATAGCCCTGGGTATCGAGCGTGACGTACAAAAAACCGGCGGGTCGCAGCGCCAGCGTAATCCGGTCCAGCATGGCAAGTGTCAGTGCGCTCGGCAGGTCCTCGCGGGCAATCTCAATGCGGGCCAGGTTGCCGTGGTGGCGAACCCGCACCTGCGGAAACCCGAGCGCGTGCAACGCTTCCTCCGCCTGCTCAATCTGCAGCAGGTTTTCGGCTGTAACCGGTCGACCGTACTCGACGCGCGAGGAGAGGCACGCGCTGGCAGGCTTGTCGGCAAGCGTCAGGCCCAGCTCTCGCGCCAGCTCGCGAATCTCGCGCTTGGTCAGTTGCGCCGTCACCAAGGGTGCGAGCGCATTGTGCAGGGCGGCCGCCTGTTGACCCGGCCGAAACTCCCCTCGGTCATCCAGGTTCATGCCGTAGGCAAGGTGCGCGAAGCCGAGCTGCTGACGCTTCGCCTCCATCTGCGTAAACAGTTCGTCCTTGCAGTGGAAGCAGCGCTGGGCGTCATTGCGGAGGTAGTCCGGATTTTCAAGCTCGGCGGTCCGCAGGACCTGCGTGGGGATGCCGTGCCTGCCGGCAAACTCGAGCGCGGCGGCCAGTTCCTTGCGCGGCAGCGATGGTGAGTCCGCGATCACCGCGATCATCTGTTCACCAAGCGCCCTGTGCGCCATGTAAGCCAGAAAAGCAGAGTCCGTGCCCCCGGAGTAGGCCACCAGCAAAGGGCCGAGTGAGCCCAGGGTTTCATGCAGTAAAGCGGATTTGGCCTGCAGGTCCATGTCTCGAAAGTATAGGCCAACGCCTGGGCGCGGCCCGGGGTCAGAAACTTGCCCTACTCCACCATCAACATAACCTCGGTCGATTTGATGAGCGCGGTCACCGTGTCGCCTTTCTTCAGCCCCAGGTCTTCCACGCTCTGGCGGGTAATGACGCTCTCGATCAGGTTTTCACCCACCCGGACACTTACGCTTGCCGTTACCACCCCAAGCTTGATCTCTTCCACGACGCCTTGCAGCTTGTTCCGAGCTGATATTTTCATGGGCCTATTCTATCCGGCTCGTAGATGACCCCGCCGGGCGACTTTCCATTGCGGATCATGTATCTTTCTGCTGCAACGGCTCGGGGCGGCGAGACAGCGGCCTGTGCCGATCTCGCGACGACAAGGCGGCCCGACAGAATGCGAGCGCACTGGAACTACCTGCTATGCCTTGCCCTGCTTTCGGGTTCAATCAAGGTTGCGCGTGCGAGCGCACCGGCTCCATTCGTGCTGCAAGACAGCTGGGCTCTGCAGTCAAGCTGCGCGGTGCAGGCATCGGGCGCGCAGCTCAGCACCCCTGCCTATCGACCGCAGGGCTGGCGCACCGTCGCCGTTCCATCGACCGTGCTGGCCGCCCAGGTCGCCACGGGCCAGTTTAAGGACCCGTTTTTCGGCGCCAATCTTCGCGCTATCCCCGGCACCAGCTATCCCGTCGGCGCCAACTTCTCCAACCTCCCCATGCAAGCCAACAGCCCCTACGCCTGCGGCTGGTGGTACCGCAGGCAGTTTCCTCTGCCGGCGTCGGCGCGCGGCAGGCAGGTGTGGCTACACCTTGGCGGCATCAACTATCGGGGCAGCCTCTGGCTTAACGGGCGGCAGGTCGCGGGCCAGCGCGATATCGCCGGAGCCTACCGCGTCTATGACATCAATGTGACCGCCGCCGCCGCGCCCGGCCGCAACAACACTCTCGCGATTGAGGTCTTCGCCCCTACTGAAAAAGATCTCGGCATCAACTGGGTCGACTGGAGCCCCGCACCGCCGGACAAGGACATGGGCATCAACGGACCGGTCAGCATCCGGCTCAGCGGGCCCGTCTCGGTGCGCTCTCCGCTCGTTACGACGCACTTCGCCGACGCATCGCTCGCCACGGCCGACATTGCTGTATCTGCGGAGGTGGCAAATGTCTCCGCCGTGCCGGAGGTAACGACCCTTCATGCCATACTGCTGGGCCGCGCGCTCGCGCAACGCATCACGCTCGCGCCCGGCGAGCGCCGCAGCGTCCTGTTTCCTCCATTGCACATCGCGCACCCGCGGCCCTGGTGGCCGTACCAGATGGGCACGCCGCACCTTGAGACCCTGCATATCACCGCCGCTGTTTCCGGCGCACTGTCTGACGAAGTGACGACCCGGTTCGGCATCCGCGAGGTCACGTCAGAGGTCACCGAGAAGGGCTTTCGGCTCTTCCATGTGAACGGCAAACCTGTCTTTATCCGGGGCGGCGGCTGGTCGCAGGACATGATGCTGCGTGAAGACCCGGCCAGGCTCGCGCAGCAGTTCGCGCTGATCCGCGACCTCCACCTCAACACCATCCGGCTTGAGGGCAAACTTGAAACGGACGACTTCTTCCGCCTCGCCGACGAGCAGGGCATCCTCGTCATGGCCGGCTGGTGCTGCTGCGATCAATGGGAGAAGTGGGCGCAGTGGACGCCTGAAAACTACTCGGTTGCCGCAGCCTCCCTGCGCTCGCAGATGCTGCGCCTGCGGAGCCATCCCAGCCTGCTCGCGTGGCTCAACGGCAGCGACAACCCTCCGCCTGCGAATGTTGAAAGCGCCTATCTCGCGATCGAGAAAGAGGCGCGCTGGCCCAACCCCGTGCTCTCTTCCGCGAGCGCCCGCGCCACGTCCGTGAGCGGTGCAAGCGGCGTCAAGATGACCGGCCCCTACGACTATGTCGCGCCCTCATACTGGCTTGCCGATACGGGCAGACACGGCGGAGCCTGGGGCTTCAACACCGAGACAAGCCCCGGGCCCGCGATCCCGAACACTTCGAGCCTCAGGCAGTTTCTGCCGGAAGACCAGCTTTGGCCGCGCGGCGACCAGTGGAACTATCACAATGGCTCGCAGCACTTCGCCAGGCTGACGGTCTTCGACACAGCCATGCAGCACACCTATGGCGATCCGCAGTCGCTCGCACAGTATGAGAAATACGCGCAGACGATGGCCTACGACAGCGAGCGCGCCATGTTCGAGGCGTACTCGCGACAACGCTACCGGACCACCGGCGGCATCGTGCAGTGGATGCTTAACAACGCGTGGCCTTCCATGATCTGGCACCTGTACGACTACTATCTCGACGCGGGCGGCGGCTACTACGGCGCGCGCAAAGCGAATGAACCCCTGCACGTGCAGTACTCGTACGACGATCACTCCATCGTGCTCATCAACAACACCTCCGCTGCCACGTCGCCCGTGCTCGTACGCGCGACCGTGCTCGATGCGAACCTCCGGCAGCTCTACACGCATGAAGAAAAGCTCGCCGGGCCCGCCGATTCAAGCAGCAAAGCATTCACCCTGCCGGCGTCGCTCTTCGGCGGTGCGGGGCTGCGCTTCGTCGTACTCGCGCTGCTCGACGCGCAGGGCCGCCCGGTCAGCGACAACTTTTACTGGATCCCGGAGAAGCTCACCACGTTCGACTGGGCGAACACCGACTTTACCCACACCCCGGCAGCCACATTTGAAGACCTCCATGCACTCTCCGCGCTGCCACCCTCCCACCTCGCGGCCACCCTGCGCTCTGCCGGTCCCGGCACCATACTCACCCTGCACAACGATTCCCAGGCGCTCGCCTTCCAGGTAACCGCGCGCGCCCTGGCTTCGGACGGGAAAGCGATCGATCCGGCTTTCTGGTCCGACAACTACATAGAGCTGCTGCCCGGCGAGTCGCGCACCCTCACGGTCCACACGCCGTCGGCCATCGCATCCGTCAGTGTTTCCGGTTGGAACACCGGCACACAGCAATTGCATGCCGTGGCAGCGAAACGCAATTTCGCCCCAGCGCACGCTCCCGAGTGATAAGCTGCGGGCGAGTCCGGAGGCTCGCGAACATGGTGCGCGTCATTACAGTGGAGCGGGAATACGGCAGCCGAGGCGCAGAGTTCGCGCACCTTTTGTCAGACCGGCTGGGCTGGCGGCTTATCGATAACTGCCTCGTCGACGAGATCGCCCACAAGGCGGGGCTCAGCACGGACGCAGTCGCAGGCTGCGACGAGCGTTTTGACCCCTGGTACTACCGCCTGGGCCGCAACTTCTGGCACGGCAGCGTCGAGCGGCTGCCGGCCATCATGGCCACCTCTGAGCTCTCAGAGGTCTTCGACAGCGAACGCATGAACATCCTCGTGCGCGCTTACCTTCAGGATCGTGTCGCTGAAGGCCGCTGCGTGATCGTCGGTCGTGGAGCAGCCGCCGCCCTGCGCGGCACGCCCGGGGTTTTCAACCTGTTTGTGTATGCGGCGCCCTCGCGAAAGCTCGCCTGGTTTCGCGATCAGTTTCCCGAGCGGGCCGAGGATGCTGAAGCCGAGCTGCTCGCAACCGACCGGCGCCGCGCCGCCTACATCCGCCGCTACTATGGGCAGGAGTGGAACGACTACCGGCTCTACCAGCTCATGCTGAACAGCTGCACAGGCTTCGACGCGATGCTTGGCGCCACGCTTGAAGCCGCCGCCCTGCGCCAGCCGCAGCCTGCCTGAATCAGACTCCAGCGTGAACTTCCGCAGCATCGAGCATCACGCCGTCGCGCATGTGCAGCGTTCTGTCGGCGAAGGCCGCGGCCTCCGGGTTGTGCGTGATCATCAGCACCGTCTGCCCGAACGCCTTGTTGGAGTGGCGCAGCATATCGAGCACTGCGCCCGAGTTTTTCGTGTCGAGGTTGCCGGTCGGCTCATCGGCCAGGATAATCGCCGGTTTCGTGACCAGGGCGCGCAGAATCGCGACGCGCTGCTGCTCGCCGCCTGAAAGCTCCGAAGGCCGGTGCTGCAGGCGCCCTGCTATCCCCAGCATCTCCGTCAGCTCGCCCAGCCTCTTCTGGTCCAGCGGCTCGCCTGAGCCCGAGATTTCGTGCGCAATCTCGATATTCGCCCGGGCTGAAAGCGTCGGCAGCAGGTTGAATTTCTGGAACACGAAGCCGATCTTGGTCTTGCGCATCCGGGTGCGCTCCGCATCCGAGAGCGCAGCAAAATCGACGCCGTCAATTCGCACGCTTCCTGAGGTGGCGCGCGTCAGGCCGCCGAGAATGTAGAAGAGCGTCGACTTTCCGCTGCCCGACGGGCCGATAATCGCGACAAACTCACCCGCCTCGACCGCGAAGGAAACATCGGTGAGCGCCGGGACATGGATCTTGCCCAGACGGTACGTCTTGCCGAGATGATCGGCCTGGATGATCTGCTGGGTCGCGGCGTTCGTAGAGGAGGCTGGCAAAGTCACCTTAATAGTCTAGGCTATTGCTGCGACCTCGGCGCCGCGCATCAGGCGTGTGCGGCCTCGGACCCGGCAAACGCGGGCAGGTGCGCGGCCGTGGCCCGCTTGGGTCCGCGTTTGCGCACCATCAGCATGCGGATGCGCTCCACCATCTCTGTCGGCGTCACAGCCCCCTTGGGCAAAAACGCGTCCGCGGCAGAGGCGCGCGCGAACTCCTTCACGGTCGAGCTCACCAGCAGCGCCGGCACCTCGGGCGCCTCGGCCTTCATGCGGCGAACCATCTCGTTGCCGTCCATGCCCGGTAGCAGCAGGTCGCTCACCACCAGGTCAATGCCCCCATCGGCAAATCGCTCGATCGCTTCGGCGGCGCACATTGCCTGCACAACGCGGTACCCGCGAGTTTCCAGCATGAACTTCCGCACGCTCAGGGCCTGCTCGTTGCCATCGACTAGGAGAATCACTTTTCTGGGACGCATCGTTCTTGTCAGCTCGCTTCTTTGTCTGCGCTTCGCCGGGGCTTATCGTCCGCAAGGCATGGGACGGCATCGCTCCCCGAAGCGGGGTTTCTTGGGCCATGCCTGCAATCGCTGCGTTTGAAAGGCAAAGCGGGGCGTCCGCGCCTCGGGCGTGCGCCTGCTGGAGACAAAGCTCCGGCCGACGCGCCAAAGGCACGTTTTTTACGCCCTGCTGCCTTTCAAGGCATAGCTGCAGGTACGGGGAACAAAGGCCTGGGAGGCAGCGGCTCCCCGGAGCGATCGGCGGCGCTCCCGTGTGGAGGGCGGCCTGCTTCCGGCAGAACGGACGCATCCCGGCTGTTGTTCAGCTCAGGTTGTAGTGAAAAGGCGAAAGTTGCATCCGCTTGCCATGCTTTCCGGCTCCTGAATGCTTGCCCAGACTACGGACCGGGGATGAGGGGCGCAAGCGCGAACAGGAAGCGAAAACAGCGCAGACTTGCCGCTTGAAAAAAGGAAATCCGGTCGAAAAACGATGGAAGCCGCGACCTGCGCGGGCCTGCGGCTGTGGAACCCATGTGCATCACGGAAGGAAAAACCGTCCTTCTGCCACAGGAACAGTGCTGCCTCCAACACGAACGTAACTACCCGCGTCCCAATTCGGGCCGCCGACAGTTTCGCGCCCCTTCGCAGCCGAGCAGTACAGCACGCTTTTGCGCCCCATTTCGATGCCCTGCTCGATTACTAGGGGCGCGCCGGCATGCGCATACCCATGCTCCACCAGGTAGGCCGTGGCGCAGCCGGCAGCCGAGCCTGTCGCCGGATCCTCCCCGTTGTAGAACTGCATCCGCGCCTGCCACCGGTCGACATTCGCCCCGGGCGCCAGCACGTAAAAAAACTTGCCGTCGCTGCTGCCTAGGTAGGCTTCCGCCGTCTGCCGAGGCACTTCCAGCATCCCCAGAGCTTCCCGGGATACCAGAGGCACAATCACGAAAGCGATGCCCGTAGAGACGGTCTGGATGGGCTTGCCGGCATCAAGCGCCTCAAGCGGCAGGCCCAGGGCGGCAGCCACCGCCGCAGGGTCGTGTTTCCGGCCAAACCGGGGCAGCGGCTGCTCCATCTCGCCGAAGCATGCCTGCCCAAACGGCAGCTCCGCACTCGACCCGGCCGGCTGCCCAGCCTTGAACAGCACCGGTACAACCCCGGCGTTCAGCCGCAGGCTCACCCGGGTGGCTCCGCGCAGCGAGGGCAGCGCCCAGCGCAGAGCCGCGGCGGTACCGAGCATCGGGTGCCCCGCAAACGGCAGCTCTTCCTGCGTGGTGAAGATCCGCACCCGGACACCCTGGACGGCGTCCTGCTCATCCGGAAAGCAGAATGTGGTCTCGGACAGGTTGGTTTCGCGGGCCAGTCCCTGCATCTCGGCATCGCTTAGCCGCTCGGCATTGAGGAAAACGGCCAGCTGGTTGCCCGAGAGCGGCACATCCGTGAACACGTCAAGCAGCACATACCGGTAGCCGCGCGCCATTCCTTTACCCCTTGTAGTTCATGTTTGTCATGCCAGGAGCCGGTGGTATGCTTCCACCACGCGACGTTTGCCCACGCTTCGCTATTTGATGACGCAACCCAGATCCAACTCGCGCTGCTCACATCGCGGTCTTTCGCGCCTGGAAATGTGCCGCCTGTGTACGATGCGGCCGCGGCGCCTGCACCGCCCGGCCGTTTTTCCAGAATCCCGGTCCTGCTCCCGGCATCTGTGTTAATAACACCCTGCTGGCGTCTAACACTGCAAAGAACACGAAGCTATCCGGAGACATCATGAGCATTTCCGCAGAATCGCGCATCCCCCGCCTCTTCGAGCCTGCTCCTGAATTCGAAAGCAAGAGCACCCACGGCACCATCAAGCTGTCTGACTACACCTCCCAGGGCAAGTACGTCATGCTCTTTTCGCACCCTTCCGACTTCACGCCGGTGTGCACCACGGAGTTCATCGAGTTCGCGAAGCGGCAGGCCGACTGGGATCGCCTGAACGTGCAACTGATCGGCGTTTCTATCGACTCCGTCTTTTCGCACATCGCCTGGGTCCGTGATATCGAGCAGATGTCCGGCGTCAAGGTGCAGTTCCCGCTGATCGCGGACCTCGATGCCAGGGTCGCTACCGCCTACGGCATGCTGCACGGCGCCTCACTCGACACAGCCACGGTGCGCGCCGTGTTCGCGATCGACCCCAAAGGCGTGATTCGCGCCATCATCTACTACCCCGCGCAGCTTGGGCGCAATGTCGATGAGCTGATCCGCATCTTTGAAGCCCTGCAGGTTGCCGATAAAAACTCGGTGTCCCTGCCTGCCAACTGGCAGCCCGGCGACCAGGTCATTGTCCCCAGCCCGGCAACGGTGGCCGACGCCGACAAGCGCATGAACGGCGGCGGCACCGGACTGCAGGTCGACAGCTGGTATCTCTCGAAGAAGACCCTGTAATTCGGCTCCACAAACGGGAAAGGCGTCCGCCTTTCCCGTTTGTGGCGTCATTTTTTCGGCGGGAACTTTTTGAACATTTTCTTCAGGTTGGTCTGGAACTTCTTTTCGATCTTTTTCTGCGTGCTTGAAAAGTCAGCAGCCATGACACCGCGAAACAGCAGCTTATGGCTGCCGGTGTCGAAGATATCGAGCACCAGGTGGCTCTCTGGCCTGTTCATTCCATTCGAGGTGAACTCTCCATAGCCGGGCTTCCACCCTGGTCCCCAGCCATTCCAGTCCCAGTTCTGCGCCCAGCCTGCCACCGTGCTCTTGTAAAAGTCATCGAGCTGCGTTTCGCTGCGCACATTGCCCGTGCCGAAAATCGTGGTGCTGCCGCCCGTTGCCACCAGCTGCCAACCACGCGCGGCCAGGTTCTTGTCAACGGCCGCCCGTATCACGCTGGTATACAGCGGCACCTCCATCCGCAGGTCGCCCCAGCTGTAGGTGCGGCGTACCAGCTGGGCAGAGTGGTCGTACTCCGTAAAGATCGGGGTAGAGGGCAGGAAAGGCAACGCCTGCGATGCTGTCCCCGTGAGCAGTACGGCGGCGACAATGGCAGAAAGGGTCTTACGATGCATGCTTGTCTCCGTAGGGCTTGAACCATTGGAAGCATAAATGCCGGGAGCGTCAATGGTTCTCCCTCGTGAGAACCCCGGCGGGCCGGCTCTCGACCAACACAAAGCCCCTCACCGGCAACCAAACAGAGTGCAAGGCCCTGGGCATCGCCCGGGGTTTCCAAGGAGAAAGCCCCATGCCAGACGCAAACCTGCCGCCAGTGCCCGGATGCCTGATGACGATCTTCGGCGCCAGCGGCGACCTTACCAAGCGGCTCCTGCTGCCCTCGATCTACAACCTTGTTGCCGCAAAGGTGCTGCCGGACAGCTTTCAGCTACTCGGAGTTGCGATGGAGCCCTGGGATGACGCGAAGTTCAGGGATCACATCGCGACCAGCCTGAAGCAGTTCTGGGGTCAGGATGCGGATCAGAACGTGGTGGACTGGATGACAAGCCGCGCCCATTATCAAAGCGCCAACTTCACCGAGCCCGCATCCTTCGACGCTGTCAAAGACACGGTCGAGCGGCTTGAAAAGGACCGGAAAGACGCCGGAAACCGCCTCTTTTACCTGGCGGTCGCGCCCAGCTTCATCGCCACCATGGCCGCCCAGCTCTCGCGCACGCAGCTGCTGGCTGAGGACGGCGGCTGCTGGCGTCGACTGGTGATTGAAAAGCCCTTCGGCCACGATCTGGAGTCGGCGGTCGCGCTTAACGCCGACCTGCAGAAAAGCCTGCGCGAGGACCAGATTTACCGAATCGACCACTTCGCCGGCAAGGATGCCGTGCAGGATCTCGCTGTTTTCCGCTTCTCCAATGCGGTATTCGAGCCGCTTTGGAACCGCTCTCTGATCGATAACGTGCAGATCACCGCCGCGGAGACCGTCGGCGTTGAAGGCCGGGCCGGCTACTACGAGAAGTCCGGGGCATTGCGCGATATGGTGCCCAACCACATGGCGGAGCTGCTCTCGCTCGTCGCCATGGAGCCTCCCGTCTCCTTCAGCGCGGAGCACATGCGCAATAAGCAGGTGGAGCTGCTGCAATCCATCCGCCGCATCGGCCCGGACGACGTTGCGAAGTTCGCCGTGCGCGGACAGTACGGCCCCGGCGCCGCGAAAGGCGCAGCCGTGCCGGGCTACCGGGAAGAACCCGGCGTAAATGCCGCTTCAACCACCGAGACCTACGTGGCCATGCGGGTTGAGATCGATAACTGGCGCTGGTCCGGAGTGCCGTTCTACATCCGCACCGGCAAGCGTTTGTCCTGCGCGCTGACAGAGATTGTCGTCACCTTCAGGCAGCCGCCCGCGCGCCTGTTCCCCAACCAGCAGCAGAGCGATCAGGCAGCCAACCAGCTCCTCTTCAACCTGCAGCCCGAGCAAAGCATTCAGATGTCGTTCGGCACCAAGGCGCCCGGCCTGCAGACCATGGTGGAGCATGGCGCCATGAGCTTTCAGTTCCCTTCCGGGCCATTCAAGACGCACGGCAAGGGCTATGAGCGGCTGCTGCACGACGTTATGCTGGGCGACGCTACCCTGTTTCAGCGGGCGGAGTTTGTAGAAGCCGGCTGGCGCATGGTGCAGCCGCTCCTCGACGCCTGGAAGTTACCCGACGGTGCCAACTTCCCGAACTACGCCGCCGGCTCAAACGGACCCAAGGCAGCCGACGAGCTGCTGGCGGCCTCCGGTCACTCCTGGCACTCCCTCGAAGAGGGCTGATTCCTGAACTTTGAATGGCGCGGAGCTTCAGTCCGCGCCATCGTCCTGTGGCACGGCATAATATCCCTTGCGCGCCTGCACCTTCAGCCCGTCGCCCTTGCACTGCACATCGACCGCCCGGTATTTTCCGTCGAAGTTCGTATTCCCGGGGATGTAGCTTATGACGTACTGCGTCCGCAGTTCTTCCTCGATCTGGTCGAACGCCGCCTGCAGTTTTTTGCCGTTGTTCCCCACGTCGATTACGCGGCCGCCCGTCGCCTCGGTCATTCGGCGCATCTGCGCGTCGCCCGTGTAGCCGCCCAGCATAATGCTGCCGCCTGAGTAGAACCCGCGGTCCGCGATCAGGATGACGTACACGATCGAGTTCGCCTTCTGCGCCGCCTCGATCGCGTCCTGCACACGATACTTCGAGCCCTGGTCCTCGCCATCCGTCAGCAGGATCATCGCTTTACGGCCTGTTTCCTGCCGCAGCTTGTCGTTTGAGGCCAGGTCCACCGCGTCGTATAGCAGCGTGCCCTTGGGCGCGCCCTGGGTCGGGATGGTGCCCTGCCCCAGCCCCGGAATACCGGCGCTGCCGTTGCCGCCCGCCGTGTTGATCACCGCCTTGTTCATGGCGCGGCTCAGCGTGCCGGCGTTGTTCGAGTAGTCCTCCAGGAGGTCCACGTCCACGTCAAACGAGATCAGGAACGCCTCGTCCTTCTCGCGCAGAACGCTGTGCAGAAACGCCGACCCCGCCTGCTGCTCCAGTGGCAGCACGTTCATCTGCGAGCCGGAGGTGTCGAGCAGAATGCCCAGCGTCAGCGGCTGGTTCGCCTCCGCGTTGAAGTTGCGAATCTTCTGCGGCTTCTTGTCCTCGAGCACCTGGCAGTCCTCCCGCGTCAGGTTCGGGATCAGCGCTCCATGCTTGTCGCGCACCGTGAAGTACAGCGACACCAGGTTTGAATTGACCCGCAGCGTCGTGACCGGCTGGCCTGTCTGGGCGTCATCCGGAGGCGGCGCCGTACTGACCGGCGGAGCATCCGGCGAGGGGGCCGACTGCGCGTAGAGCGCCGGCGCAAGCAACAGGAGCGAGAGGATAGGCAGAACGAGGCGCGGCATGGTACTGCCTTAGACGAACAAGCGACATAAAAAGCTGCCAGTGTGTCCCGTGGTGCTTGCAGGTATGCTTGGCAGGCGCATCAGAAAATCCAAAGGAGAACCGGATGAGTGCAAGCATGGCTCCAGGTGAACCGCAGGTCGGGCTGATTATTCGTGAACGCGAGCCGGTCAACCTTGAGTACCCCTTTGACCAGCTCGACGCATTTCTAACGCCAAACGATCTCTTTTACATCCGCAGCCACTTCAAAGCGCCCCGGCTCGATGCGGAGACCTACCAGCTCGCAATTGACGGCGCCGTGAAGCAGCCATTCACTATCAGTTACAAAGACCTGCTCGCCATGCCCGCGGTAACGCGCCCGGCTACGCTTGAGTGCGCCGGGAACGGACGCATCTTCCTGGTTCCGCAGGTCAAGGGAGCGCAGTGGCAACTGGGCGCGGTAAGCACCGCGCAGTGGACCGGGGTTCGGCTGTCGGCGCTGCTGGACCGTGCAGGACTTGACCCGAATGCCTGCGAGGTTATCTTCGAGGCGGCGGACAAGGGAACTCCGAAAGAGGAGCCGGTGCCTCCGGGCGAAACCCGTTACGCGCGCAGCATCTCGATCGAGAAAGCTTCAGACGCGCTGATCGCGTATGCGATGAACGGAGAAGATATCCCCGTCGATCACGGCTTTCCGCTGCGGGCGATCGTGCCCGGCCATTACGGCATGGCATCCGTAAAGTGGCTGACCCATATCCGTGTTGTCGACCAGCCGTTTCAAGGCTACTGGCAGACTTCGGACTACGGCTACTGGGACTTTCAGGACGGAAACCCCATCCGGCATGCGCTCGGCGCGATGGCGGTCAAGTCCGCGATCGCTCGCCCGCGCACCCGTGAGTTCATCCCTGCCGGGCAGGCTTACCAGGTTTTCGGGGCTTCCTGGGGCGGCGAGGTCGTGACCGCAACCGAGGTTTCAACAGACGACGGGAAGAGCTGGCAGCCGGTCCGCTTTCTCGATGAAGAGCAGCCGTTTGTATGGCGGCGGTGGCAGTTTGACTGGAAGGTGCCTGAGCAGAAGGGCGTGTACCTGCTCAGGTCGCGCGCCACGGATGCGCGCGGCAACGCGCAGCCGGAAGAGCATGAAAAGCGCTTCGGCACATACGTGATCCATCACACCTTTCCGATTGAAGTTGTTGTGCGCTAGCAGATCGGCGTTTTTCGCTCTGCCGACGGTGTTCTATGCTGGAGAGCGTGCCTGCCCAAAACAGCGTTTCCGCTTCCCCCCGCGTCCGTTTCGCCCCGTCCCCTACCGGCTACCTGCACGTAGGCGGCGCGCGCACCGCCCTGTTCAACTGGCTTTTCGCCCGACACTTCGGCGGTACGCTGATCCTTCGCATTGAGGACACAGACTTCGAGCGCTCCTCCGAGGCCATGGTCCAGGGCATTCTCGACGGCATGCGGTGGCTCGGCATGGACTGGGACGAGGGCCCGTTTTTTCAGTCACAGCGGCTACAGCTTTACAAAGCGACGGCGGAAAAGCTGCTCGCGAGCGGCCATGCGTACTACGCCTTCGACACGAAGGAAGAGCTGGAAGCGCGGCGCGCCCAGGCTACCGCGGCAGGGCGGCCGCCGATGTACGATCGGCGCGACCGCTCACTGAGCCCCGCGGAAGCACAGGCGCGTGTCGCGGCGGGCGAGCCGGCCGCTGTCCGCTTTGCCGTGCCGCAGGGCGGCGCAACCAGCTTTGAGGACGCCGTGTTCGGCACCGTCTCTTTCAACAACGCGGAGCTTGAGGACTTTGTGCTGCTGCGCTCCGACGGCATCCCGACCTACCATCTCAGCGTGGTGGCCGACGATGTCGATATGCGCCTGACCCATATCATCCGGGGCGCCGACCATCTTTCGAACACGCCCAAGCAGGTGCTGCAGTACCAGGCGCTGGGCGTGCCGGTGCCGGTATTCGCGCACGTACCGCTGATCCTGGGCCCTGACAAGACACGCCTCTCGAAGCGGCATGGCGCCACCAGCGTCCTCTCCTACAAGGAAATGGGCATCGTTCCCGAGGCGTTCCGGAACTTCCTGGCGCTGCTGGGCTGGACGCCCGGGGCGGCTCACAAAGATCGCGAGCTCTTCCCTTCCGACGAGCTGATCCGGCTGTTCACGCTTGAGGGCATCACTAAATCGAACTCGGTGTTCGACAACGACAAGCTGGCATGGTTCAACACCGAGTACATCCGCGCGTCCCCTGCCACGCAGCTTTTGCCGCTGATTGAAGCCGAGTGGGCCGCGGCCGGGCTGCTGCCGGAGCGGGACCGCGACGAGCTGCTGGCGACCATCGACCTGCTGAAGACACGCGCCCGCTCGCTGAAGGACTTCGCCGGCGTCTTCCGTGCGTATTTTGCGGATGTGTACGAGTTCGACCCGGCGGCCGTGACGAAGTTTCTGAAGGATCCCGCCACCGCTGTGCTGCTCGCCGAGCTGGGCGGACGGCTGAACACGGAACCGGAGTTTACCGAGGCTTCTATGGAAGCCGCACTGCGCGCATTCGCCGAGGAGCGCGGCGTGAAAGCAGGCATCCTGATCAACGGGGCACGGGTCGCGCTGACGGGCCAGGGCGTCGCGCCCAGTCTTTTCGCGGTGATGGCCGCGATGGGCCGCGAACGTGTGGTCGCAAGGCTGATCGCCGCGCCGGCGATCCCGGTGGCAGCGGTCTAGCGACTTAGTCTTTCATTTCCGGCAGAACAGGCGGACTTGCACTATAGTTTCGAGGCTTAATCCAGCTTGGACAAATTCGCGAGGACTCCAGTAAATTGAGGCAATGCGATCCTTAAAAGCTGCGCTGCTCGTCACAACATTAAATTGCATGCTGTGTGCAACGAGCTTTGCGACAAGCATTGTCTACGTCAAATACGCGGGCGGCTATGCAGTAGGATCTGACTCCTTAAGAACCTTTCCTGATTCGTCGCACACGGAGCATCACTGCAAGCTCAGAGTGCACAACGGGATTGTGCTTGCGACTCACGGGAGTGCCGGTACAGACGACCCAGCCACCGACCTTCGACAACTCAGCGATGAGGTGCTTTTTAAGGGCATAGGTAACGCCGATGAGAGGAGCCGCTTCCTCAAGCAGGAGCTAAGCTCTGACAGCGTGTTTCTCAAGAGGCTCGCCTCTGTGAATCCTCCAACTGCAGGATGGGTTTTTATTGACAACTCGCATGCCACTGAGGTCTCGATAAATACAAAAAGCACAGTCGTACTCTTGCGCAAATCACTTCCGGCAGACGCACTAGGTTTCAACCAGCAAGCTCTCCCATACCTGATCCCGAAAGTGTTAGCCCATAAAGGGCCTCTTACGCGAGAAGAGGCGCTCGCCCTGGTCCGGACTACCCTAAAGGTCGCCGCAAAAGGGGATAGCAAATATGTAGGGCCGCCATTTTCGTTACTTACTGTCGACTCCAAAGGAGTTCGCTGGGTCGACACTGGCGGCCTCTGTGATGGCTCGACCAAGTAGCACTTAGATTTTAAATCACCTCTCGCCAGCCGTGCTTGTAAAAATAGGGGCTATTATAGCAATGCCGAGTGGCACTGCGTCCGCGCGCAGGGCTGCGCCTGTATGTGCAAAGCGCAAATAGCGCGACGGCAGCAACTGCAGGAACAGAGAAAGCGGCGACTCACAGGCTGACATGGTTCTCAATGCTGCAGCTTGCCAAATCGCAGGTCTTCTAAAAGCCATCTGCAGTCTAGCTACCGCGCAATCAGATCCAGCGCGACCGGCGCTTTTTTCGGAGGAAAGCACGTGCCTGCATCGCAGGCCTGGTAACGCAGCGCGGCCTCCAGCATGTGCTCGCCCTTGCGGGTCGCCACGATGCGGGCGTGCAGCACCACCTCACCTGTGTACACGCTGAGCTTGTGGCCCGGGAACGCGGCGGAGGCGTACTCCGCGCCCTGGGGAAACGTGACCGCCTGCACGTCGATTCCGGGCGACTCGGCGACGATCAGCTCCGTACGGATCAGCGATGCGTCGCTCGGCTTGTGCGAGTTGATGTGCAGGCCGTCGCGCACGCGGAAGTGCAGGTCGACCTCCTGCGGCTTGCCGACGGTAAGCTGCACCTGTTCCGGGTACTGGTACTCGACCGGATCGCTGGTACTCGCGGGTTTCGCGCCGGTCTGCCACGGCAGCTGCTGGGCAACCAGCGCGAGCGGCGCCAGCAGGGCGAGGATCATCCACCCCGGTTTACGAGCCACTGTGGATCGCTTTCTGGATGTCGGCCTCGGCTTCCGCTTTGGACCCGGCGCCGGTGATGACCGCGACCACCTTGCCGCTCTTATCGACATAGAAGGACTGCGGCAGCAGGTCGATGCCGCCATACGCCTTCTCAATCGTGTCCCCGCCGAACAGCACGGGATAATTGATTTTCAATGCCCTGGCGGACTTCAGGATGGCAGCTTTTTCGCCGCCCTGCTTTGCTTTCGCGTCGGCATCGAGCTCATCGGCCGACACCCCAAGGATCTCAAACCCCTGCGGCGCGTACTGGGTGTGGAGCGCGGCCAGCCAGGGAATCTCAAACTTGCACGGACCGCACCAGGTGGCCCAGAAATTGATGAGCACGGGGCGCCCCCTGAAGCTGGCAAGCGAGACCTTTTTGCCCGTCGAGTCTTCCAGGGTGAAGCCGGGCGCGGGCTTGCCAAGCAGCGGGTTGGGCGGCATCTGCGCGTCGGGCGAGCCGTCGGCAGGCGGCTCGGGCGGAAGGCCTTCCGGCGTAAGCGCCATCTGCGATTGACCGGCGGCGCCTTGCCGTGCGTGGCGGGCATGGTAATTGCTGATCCCGGCCCACAAGATCAGGCCAAACGCCGCGACGATCATAAGAATCACAAGTGCTTTGCGAGCCAAGGCCGCTCCTTCTTTGCCGTCCCTGTTCATTCTAGATGGCGCGGCTTGCGCGGGATGCAGGCGGATGCTTTGATGGGGTACGGCCATGGTTAACAACACCCCAGCAGCGCTCGTGCGTACGGAAGCTGCGGCACTTTTCGCGCTGGCCGACCGTTTGGAAGGCCCCATGGGCGCTGCGTTTGAGCGCGCCGTGGCGCTGCTGCTGCAGTGCGGCGAAACCCGCGGGCGCGTGGTGGTGACCGGCATGGGCAAGAGCGGCATCATCGCGCAGAAGATCGCGGCGACGCTTTCCTCGACCGGCAGCCCGGCGTTGTTCCTGCACCCGGCCGAGGCGGTGCATGGTGATATCGGGATGCTCGCCGCCGGGGACGTGGTGCTGGCGCTCTCGGCGAGCGGCGAAACAGAAGAGCTGCTGCGTCTGCTCGCCACGATCAAACGCGTGGGCGACGCACTGATCACGTTCTGCTGCGACACCGGCTCCACGCTGGCCCGGGCGAGCGATGTGGCGCTGGACTGCGGCGTAACTGGCGAAGCATGCGGACTAGGCTTGGCGCCGACCGCCTCGACTACGACCATGCTGGCGCTGGGCGACGCGCTGGCCATCGCTGTGTCGCTGCGCAAAGGCTTTCGCGCGGAGGACTTCGCGCGTCTGCACCCCGGCGGACGACTGGGCAAACAGCTGGCGCCGGTGCGTGAGCTGATGCACACGGGTGAGCGCGTCCCTCTGGTGCGCGTGGACACGCCGATGGGCGAGGTGATGGACGAGATGACCCGCAAGGGGCTCGGGATGACGGTGGTGGCCGATGCAACGGGCGCCCTAGCCGGGGTGGTAAGCGACGGCGACCTGCGGCGGCTGCTGGTAGCGCATGGCGGCGCGGCCCTGGCGCTGACAGCGGCGGCGGTGCTGCACCGCGAGCCGCGGACTATCGCCCCAGAAGCGCTGGCGGCGAGCGCCCTCGCCGAAATGGAACAGCACCGCATCACCTCGCTGGTCGTTGTAGGGCCGGGTGGGCAGGTTGAGGGCGTGCTGCACCTGCACGCGCTTTGGGGTCTGGGGCTGGTCTGAGCGGCGGGTCCCACTTTGGTACAGAGAAAAGTCGAACCTCTCGCTTTTTCTGAAGAAAATTGCTCCGGCCCTGAAATTCCGGCCACCTCCTGCCGATAAAACCCTTGCAGACTTCAACTTCGCGAGGTGACGCATGGCTTCCTTCGTTTCTTCCCTTCCCGCTTTCGATGCATCATCCGCTTACGACAGGCAGTCGCCCTCGGTGCCGACACAAGCGGCAAAGCTCACGGCCGCGCAGCAGATGCGGCAGATGGTGCAACAGGGCCAGTCCGCGAACCTGATCGCGGAGACGCTCGGGCTTCCTCTGTCGCAGGTGCAGTCAGACCTGGGGCAGACCACGACCGCGGCAGCGACGTCCCCGATACCGCTTTCGATTAAGGCGTAGCTGCCGCGATCAGCGAAAAAGCGGGCCGGGTAGAATGCGGAGGTACGCCGCGCTCAGCGCCGGCAAGGAAAGGTACGCAACCACCGCATGCATCGCTGGTCAAAACTGTTCATCCCCACCCTGCGCGAAGCCCCGTCGGACGCCGAGGTGGCAAGCCACAAGTTCCTGCTGCGGGCTGGCTACGTCCGCCAGCTCGGCGCCGGCATTTACTCCTACCTGTTCCTCGGCCAACGCTCGATCAACAAGATCGTTGCGATCGTCCGCGAGGAAATGGACTGCATCGGCCAGGAGTTCCAGCTGCCCGCCCTGCTGCCCGCCGACCTGTGGGAGCAGAGCGGCCGTTGGACGACGATGGGGCAGAATATGTTCCGCCTGCAGGACCGCAAGGGAGCGGACCTGTGCCTCGGCATGACCCATGAAGAGATCATGACCGACATCGCGCGCAGGGAGCTGCGCAGCTACAAGCAGCTGCCGCAGATCTGGTACCAGATCCAGACCAAGTTCCGCGATGAGCCGCGCCCCAAATCGGGCCTGCTGCGCGTCCGGCAGTTCACCATGAAGGACAGCTACTCCTTCGATATCGACCAGGCGGGGCTCGATAAGAGCTACGACCTGCATGACCAGGTGTACCGCGCGATCTTCACCCGCTGTGGGCTTCAGTTCGTCGCGGTCGAGGCAGACTCCGGCGCCATGGGCGGCTCGCAATCGCAGGAGTTCATGGTCTACACCGAGGCCGGCGAAGACCTGATCGCGAGCAATGCCGAAGCCGGCTACGCCGCGAACATTGAGAAAGCGACCTCACGCCTTGCCCCGGTCCAGGACCTTGAGCCGACGGGCGACGGCATGCCGGAGCTGGTACACACGCCCGGCAAAGCCGCCATCGCGGACGTGGCCGAGTTCTTCAAAATCCTGCCGGCGCAGGACATCAAGTGCGTCGCCTACATGGCAGAGGTGCGCGACGCGAAGGGCGCGTCCGCGTGGAAGCCGGTCGTGGCGTTCCTGCGCGGAGACCACTCCGTTAACGAGACCAAGCTGCTGACGGCAGTGGGCGGCGTGGAGCTGCGCACCATGAACGGCGATGAGCTGGCGCAGTGGCTCAACGGCCCGGCCGGCTACCTGGGTCCGGTCGGCCTCGCTTCCGCGAAAAAGCCGCACGACGGCGCGGTTACCGTCATCGTCGACCAGGCGCTCGAAGGCCGAAAAAACCTGGTCTGCGGCGCCAACCGGCTCGACTACCACTATCGCAACGTCACCCCGGGTCGCGACTTCACCTGGACGGCGATGACCGACATCCGCAATGCGCTCGAAGGCGAAGACGCGCCGAACGCGCCCGCAGGCATCGCCGCTCCGCTGCGCATCGGTAAAGCGGTCGAGATCGGCCACATTTTCAAGCTGGGCTACCGCTACGCCGAGGCGCTGCGCGCCCGGGTGCTCGACCGCAACGGCAAGGAAGTGACACCGATCATGGGCTCTTACGGCATCGGAATCGAGCGCATCCTGACCGCGGCGATTGAACAGTCCGCCGGCACTTCAAACCAGGGCGCTCCGGTCGCACTGCCGCGCAGTATCGCGCCGTTTGAGGTGGTCGTTACGATCACGAACGTGCGTGACGCGGAGCTGCTGGCCAACGGCGAACGCCTCGCAGCCGAGCTCGAAGCGGCTGGGGTCGACGTCCTGCTGGATGACCGGGACGAGCGCGCAGGCGTCAAGTTCAAGGATGCCGACCTGGTCGGGATTCCTTTCCGTGTGAACATCGGTAAAAAAACGGCGGAAGGCCTGGTCGAGCTGGTTGACCTGGCCCTTGGCTCGGTCGACGACGTACCGCTTGCGGAGCTGGCCGCGAAGCTTGCTGCACGATAGTTTCCCGCCCGGACCGGTACCCGCAAGCCCCGGCCGGTGCGTCAAACAGGGGTTGCATGCCGCGTACCATGGGTTCACCATGGACGCGGGTTCACGGCAGCGCCTCGAAATGCGTCAACCTGATAAGTACAAAAGGCGGTAAGCTGCTTGGCTATTCGAATTTCCGTTCCCCGCGCCGGCATCCCGGCCACGTCAACCCGTCGCATCCTCGCCATTGCCGCTGTCGGTCTGGCGATTATCTTCATCACGGCGCTCGCAATCTTCGGCTTTTACTATCACAAATACGGCGTCATCGTAGACCAGCGCCTGCAGAAGCCGCTGTTCACCAACACGGCGCAGATCTATGCCGCCGCTCGACAGGTCAGGACCGGCCAGAAGCTGACCGCGGATATTGTGGCCGCCCAGCTGCGCGCCGCTGGATACCGCGAAGCGGGCTCGTCCGAGTCCGACCGGATGGGCACCTTCTCGGCGAATGAAAACAGCATCACCATCCGCCCCGGCCCGCAAAGTTTTCACGCCCCCGAGGACGCGACCATTACCTTCGACCGGGGCAAGGTACAGCAGATTACCGCGACTAGCGGCGAGCAGCTCGCGAGCTATGCGCTTGAGCCGCTGCTGATCACCGGCCTCTCCGACCAGTACCGCATCAAACGCCGCCTCATCACCTACAACGAACTGCCGAAGTATCTCGTCCCGGCCGTCACCTCGATCGAGGATCGGCGCTTCTTTTCGCACGGCGGCGTCGATTACATCCGCATGGTCGGCGCATTTCGCAACGACGTTCTGCACCGCCACACCTATACCGAGGGCGGCTCGACGCTGACCATGCAGCTGGCGCGCGGCTTTTTTCTCTCGCCCGCGAAGCACATCAAGCGCAAGCTGCTCGAAATCCTCATCACCTGGCACCTGGAAAGCCACTTTGGCAAGCAGCAGATCTTCCAGATGTACGCGAACGAAATCCCCTTGGGTCAGGCTGGCTCGTTCGCCATCAACGGCTTCGGCGAGGCGGCTCAGGTCTACTTCGGCAAAGACATCTCAAAGCTCAACCTGCCGGAGTGCGCGCTGCTGGCCGGCATGATCCAGAGCCCGAGCCGCTTGAACCCGATGCGCCACCCGGTGCGCGCCGTCGAGCGCCGCAATGTGGTGCTTGACGCGATGGTCGAAACCGGCGATATCAGCAAGGAGCAGGCTGAGGAAGCCAAGGCCACGCCGCTGCACCTCGCACCGTTGAGCGTTCAGCAGGACAAGGCCCCGTATTTCGTCGACCTGGTGCGCAACCAGGTCGCCGCGCGCCTCGGCGACAGCAACTGGAACCAGGAAGGGCTCCGCATCTACACCTCGCTCGACCCGCAGCTGCAGGCCGCGGCCAGCGCCGCGGTCGACGAAGGCATGAAGCACGTCGATGCGCTGATCGACAAGATGCACGCCAAGCAGGAAGCCGCGGGCGAACCGATCATCTATCCCCAGGTTGCGCTGGTTGCGCTCGACCCGCACACCGGACAGGTGCTCGCGCTGGTCGGCGGCCGCAATTATGGAGACAGCCAGCTGGACCACGCGGCATCCCACCGGCCGACCGGCTCCATCTTCAAGCCGTTCGTCTATGCCTCGGCCTTCAACTCCTCCCTCGCGGGCACGCAGCTGACCAATCTGGATGGGACCACCGGGGTGTTTACGCCCGCGATGATGCTGCCGGACCAGCAGCAGACGTTCGAGTTCGGCAATGGCCAGAGCTACTCTCCGCGCAACTTTCACGGCGAATACCAGGACGAGGTCACCGCGCAATATGCCCTCAAGCGCTCGCTGAACAACGCGACCATCGCGCTAGGACAGATGGTCGGTTTTGGCAACGTAGCTGCCCTGGCGCGCGACGCCGGCATTGTCAGCGCACAGGCTACGCCCTCTGTCGCGCTCGGCGCCTACAGTGCTTCGCCGCTTGAAATGGCGGGCGCGTACACCGTGTTTGCGAATAACGGCACCGCGATCAAGCCACAACTGCTCGCCTCCATTCGCACATCGAGCGGCGACCCCATTCAGGACTTCTCTCCGCAGACACACCCTGTGCTCGACCCGCGCGTCGCCTATCTAACGACGAACATGATGCAGGCCGTGCTGCAGGGCAACGGCTCGGGCGCGGGCGTGCGCAGCATGGGCTTTACTGCTCCCGCAGCCGGCAAAACCGGTACCTCGAATGATGCGTGGTTCGCCGGGTACACCAGCAACCTGATCTGCATCGTCTGGGTCGGCAACGACGACTACTCCGACATCAAGCTGCAGGGCGCGGTCGCCGCGGGGCCCATCTGGGCAGCGTTTATGAAGCGCGCCGTCGCGCTGCCGCAGTACAGCGATACTCACGACTTTGTGCCACCGGCCGGCGTGACCCTGGTGAGCCTGGACAAGACGACGAACCTGCTCGCCGACGAGAGCTGCCCGGACGACTACACGGCCGCTTTTCTTGACGGGACGGCGCCGGGGCAAACCTGCGACGGCCCGGGCAACGACCAGCGCAATGTCTTCCAGAAAATCTTCGGCATCGGTCGTGACCAGGCTTCGCCGCAACAGGTGCAACAACAGCAGCAGCCCGGTCAGCCGCCTGCGTCGCCGGCACAGGGGCAGCAGCAGGCGCCCGCGCAAACGCCCGGCACGGTAGCGGCACCCGTGCAACAGCCGGCAGTGGAGCAGAAAAAGCCCGGCTTCTTCGGTCGCCTGTTCGGACACAAACCCAAGCAGGAGCAGGCGCCCCAGCAGAACCAACCACAGCCCTGATGCATTCGCGCTCAATGCGGCATTCTTGAAAGGCAAAACAGCTCCGGCTACTCCCTCATGGAAGTAGCCGGAGCTTGTCTTATTGCTAAAAGGGGAAGGCGGAAGTCCGCCACAGCCCATTCATACAGAACTCCAGATATGGAGATCTGAACCGTGCTTTTACTGCGTGAGGGTTTGCTCGCCGTTCATCTTCCCTGTCGGGTGCGGGTCATCGTGCCGCGTACGCGACGCCGAGATGTGGCAGAGTGCCAGAAACCCAATGAGAGTGGCGAGACCACAACCACCGTATACCTGTAGAAAAAGCGACACTTCGCTGCTCCCTTGCGGTTGTCCCTGCCGTTTCTGGTGCTCGACCTTTCCAACTCTGCTGTCCGGTCGACTGTCCCTTAACGAGTCAAAACATATGCTCTTGACAAGACACTTGGCTAGAGGAAATCGAGTGTCGTAAACAACTATTTTCAGCAGTGCAAAGGCCTCCCACGAAAATGGGAGGCCTTGCGTAATTAGGTGCAGCACTGTGCAGGAATTGCGTACCGAATCTACGCGGTTACTGGCTCGAAAACCCGCGCAAACCGCTTGCCCTGGCGTGCAGCGTGTGCTTTTTTATGGAATGCGTAGCCTGCGATGAGCGGTACGGCGAGCGTTGCTTCGGAGTAAACCATTTGCTCGAAAGTTGTATCCACCTTGCCCCAGGAGCTGGCTTCCTTGAGCGTGCTCGACGAAAGCGCGCCGTCGCGGACGTCTGCAACCGTGACCTGCACCGCATATTTGTGCATCGGGGCATCCATGCCAAGGATATCGGCGGCGACCACGATGTCCTGCGCGAAGTTCTTCGGCACGCCGCCGCCGATCATCAGCAGCCCGGTCGTCGGGTTCGCAATCTTGATCTGCGTCAGCTCGTAAAAGTCTTTCGCGGAGTCGAGCGATACCATCGGCTTGCCCTGCCGCGCGTGCTGGTGCGCCACCAGGCCGAAGCCCGCCGAGCAGTCGGAGAACGCCGGGCAAAAGATCGGCACGTCCTTCTCATACGCCGCGAGCACGATTGAGTCCGCGGCGCCCTTCGCGGGCGTTTTGCCTTCCTTTGCCAGGTAGGCGCCCATCTCGCGGATAAACTCACGCGAGCTGTAGGGGCGCGGCTCAAGCGAGTTCGCGATCTTTTCGGTGGTTTCGTCGCACATACGCAGCTCTTCTTCATCGATCAGCGTGTCGTAGATGCGGTCGATCATGAGCTCGCGCAGGGTCGCGTCCTCGGTGCCCTGCTTGTAGAGCTCGTCAGCGATCCAGTGCTTGAAGCCGAGCGCCTCGAAAAAGTCCTGGTCGACGATATTGGCGCCTGTCGAGACAATGGCATCGACCATGTTGCTGCGGATCAGGTCGACGAACACCTGCTTGAGGCCGGCGGAAATCAGCGAGCCGGCGAGGCACAGGATGACCCCGCACTCCTGGTCGCGGAGCATGCGCTCGTAAATCGACGCGGCGCGGGCAAGGTCACGCGAGGTAAAGGCCATGTGCTGCATGGCGTCGACGAGCGCCACGACATCATGCTGTTTGATATCGATGTGCTGGATGGGCTGGGTAAGCAGTTCTTTTTTCGTAGGCATGGCAGGCAACAGTTTACCAGCGCGTTGCGCTCAACTTCTTTAAGATTTGGTTGCGTGCCTTACCCTCCCCCAGCGTTCTCCCAAGAGCCGGTAAACCGCCGAATGCAGCGCACCGTGCTGGCGCTGCTGTTCTGTGCCGGTGTGGTCAACTTCCTCGACCGAGGCTCGCTCTCCATCGCGAACGGGCCCATCCGGGCGGAGCTGCACCTTTCCGGCACGGAGATGGGCGCGCTGCTGTCGTTCTTCTCGCTGGCCTACGGGTTTGCCCAGCTGCCGGTCGGCGCGCTGCTCGACCGTTTCGGCGCGCGGGTGCTGCTGGGCCTGGGGCTGCTGCTGTGGTCGGCGGCACAGGCGGCAACCTCGCTTGTCGGCAGCTACCGGCAGTTCGTACCGCTGCGCCTGCTGCTCGGCGTGGGCGAGGCGCCATTTTTCGCAGCCGGCGTGCAGTCAATCAAAGGCTGGTTTGCACCCGAGGAGCGGGGCTGGCCCACGGGCCTGTTGAATGCATCGACCATGCTGGGGCAGGCGGTCGCGCCTCTCATTCTTACGGAGCTCATGCTGCACTCCGGCTGGCGCGCCATGTTTGCGGTTATCGGCGGCCTCGGGGTGCTGCTCGCACTGGCGTGGTTTCCGCTCTATCGCGATCCCAAAAGGGCGGAAAACCGCCTCCGCGACGGCTCTTTGGCCGATCGAAGCGCAAAGGACGGTAGCTGGGTTGCGCTGTTTCGCAGTCCGGCGATGTGGGGCATGCTGCTCGGCTTCTCCGGCATAAACTACACCGCCTGGCTTTATCTGGCGTGGCTGCCAGGCTACCTTGAGTTTGCCCACCATGTCTCGATCGCGCGCACCGGGCTGCTCTCCGTGCTGCCTTTTCTGCTGGGCGCCTGCGGCATGTTTGCAAGCGGCCTGGTCGCCGACCGGCTGGTACGCGCCGGGCGCAACCCGCTCCGCTCGCGAAAGACGATCATCGTCACCGGAATGGTGCTTTCTGCAGGTTTCACCTTTCTGGTGGCAGGCGCGCACACGGCAAGGGGCGCCGTCCTGCTCATCGGCGCAGCGCTGTTCTGCGTCCATTTCGCCGGCACCGCGGCCTGGGGCATGGTGCAGTTCGCGGCGCCGCGCGGCAGGGTCGCCGCGGTCGCTTCCATTCAGAACTTCGGCTCGTTCATGGTGGCATCTGTGGCGCCGCTGCTTACAGGCTGGCTGCTTGACCGCACGCACTCGTTCCACCTGGCGCTGCTGGCCTGCTCCGGCGTTACCCTCGCCGGTGCGCTTGCCTATACCCTGCTGCTGCGCGGGCCCATTGTGGATGTGAGATAAGCAGTCTACTTGCCATCGCTCGTCCCGTTGCCGTAGTAGCCGGCTCGCGTCTGCACAAACAGGTCCTTCTTTTTCGTGGTCAGCGCAATGCGGTGGAACCCATCGCCCTCGCTCGCCGCGTCAGGCGTATAGCCCAGCATGTACTGCTGTCGAAGCTCGTCGGCGATCTCCTTGTAAATCGGGTCGAAGTTTTCCTTCTTTTTCGCTTCGTAGAAGTTGCCGCCGGTTTCCTCGGCGATCCTCTGCATGATCTTCTTGCCATCCACATGCGGCTCGCTCGGCTGCGGGCCACCGCCGCGCCTGCCGCCGCCCCCGGGGTAGCCCATGCCACCGCCGCCCGGGTAGCCCATGCCGCCTCCGCCGGGATAACCCATGCCGCCGCGACGCCCGCCGTTGCCAGGTCCGCCATTGTTGTTGCTGCTGCTAGCTCGGTCGTTCTCACCCTTGAAGTAGATGGTGTAAACCTCGGCTTCCGCTTTTTGCGCGGCTTCGACAGCGTCGGCCAGCGTCTCCTTGCTGCCGCGGTCCTCGCCGTCGCTCAGCACCACGATGGCCTTGCGTCCGGAGTGCTTTGCCAGGATGTCATTCGCGGCGAGGTAGATGGCGTCGTACAGCTGCGTACCGCCGTGATGACCGCCTCCCGCATCTGGGTCTGCCGCGGTCGGTCCAAGCTGGTTCAGCGCTTCGTTCAGTCTGGGCTTCTGGCCTGTCAGGTCTTCAAGCAGCTCGACCTCGCGGTCAAAGTGCAGCACCGCTGCCTTGTCGCCCGGCTGCGTCAGCATACCGTCCAGAAAGCCAGTGCTGGCGGTACGCTCGACATCGAGCGCATCGCGCATGCTGGCGCTCGTGTCCACGGCCAGCGCGAGCGTCAGGGGCAGGTTGGTGTCGAGCGTAAAGTAGCGGATCGTCTCAGCGCGCCCATCTTCGGTCAGCGCAAAGTCGTCTTTCGTCAGCCCGCTCACGATCTTGCCTTTCTTGTCGCGCACCACCACCGGCAGCGTCACAAGGCGCGCGTTGACTGAGAGTGTGGTTTGCGGCGCGGCGGCAGGCTTGGGCGCCGTCTGCGCGGGCAGCGAAACGGGAAGCAGCAGCAAGGAGAAAAGGGCGAGGGACTGAGCGCGCATCGTGCCCATTGGACGCAGCGGGCGGCGGCAAAGTTCACGGCGGTTTCGTGCTGAGCCGCTATACTAAGCCGCGAAATGGCAAACACTCTCCTGCGTACCGCTGCCCTCCTTACGCTGTTGCCCGGCTGTGCCGCCCCGGCATGTTTCGGCTGGGGCTCCGATGGCCACAAGATGATCAATCGCATCGCCGCCGAGTCGCTGCCCGCGGATGCTCCGGCCTTTTTGACCGCGCCGGTCGCGCTCAACGAGATTGAGTATCTTGGCCCCGAGCCCGACCGCTGGCGCTCGCCTGCCGAGCCTGAGCTGAACGCCGTGCAGGCACCGGACCATTTCATCGACCTGGAGTATGCCGATGTGATCCAGCCGCTGCCCCGGCGGCGCTACGATTTCATCGAAGCCCTGGGCAGGTACCGCGAGGCGCACCCCGACCAGGCTGAGGTGGAAACCCCGGAAAAGGTCGGCATGCAGCCGTGGGAGACAAACGAGGTATGGGAACGGCTCAAAGCCGGCTTCCGCGACTACCGCGAAGCCAAAGCAAAAGGTGAGGACACTAAGCCTGAAGAAGCGGCGGTGCTGTTCTACGCGGGCTGGCTGGGGCACTACGTAGGCGATGGCTCACAGCCGCTGCATGTTTCCCGCGACTACAACGGCTGGGTCGAAAAGGAAAACCCGCACGGCTACACGACAGACCACAAGATCCACGCGCAGTTCGAGACGGTTTTTGTAGCCGCCGCGATCAAACCCGCAGAGGTCAAGCCGCTTGTTGCGCCGCTCAAACCGATTGGAGATGAGTGGACCGACTACCTTGCCTACCTGCGCCATACCGGCACATTTGTCGAGCAGACTTACGCGCTTGAAAAGGCAGGCGGGTTCAACGACATGGGCACCCCGGCCGGTAAGCGGTTTACCGAGGAGCGACTGGCTGCGGGTGCCGCGATGCTGCGCGACATGATCTACGCGGCCTGGCAGAAGAGCGCGGAGCCCGTGCCTGAGTACCACACGAGCGGCGGCGAAAAGACGGGTGTAGGGAAAGCGAAGGAGTAATCGCGTTTGACCAACTTATCGGACCAGCGCGGCAATCTCTGCCATGGCGAAGGCCATGCGTCGCTCCGGTAAAGAGAACTCGCTGCGGCGCACCAGCTGGCCATCTTCAAATCGAGAACACACGCCGGTTTCCGGCTCGATGACCCAGATGGCGGGAATGCCCATCTGCTCGTAATCGCCGAGCTTACACATCATTCGTTTGATTGTGTCCTCGGGGCTCAGGATTTCGAAGACCGCAATGGGAGGGTGGGTCGCAATGGGTTCGCGGGGTATCGAAGCATCGAGGATGGAAACATCCGGAATGCGGAACCTGGTCGCACTTGTTTGCACGCGCAATTCAGGGCGCACCCGGATATTCCAGATGTTTTCGCGCTGTGCAAACCAGAGCGTGACTGCTGCCTGCCAGGAAGAGTGATCGTCTTCGCCTGCAGGTCGCTCCTCAATTTCGCCGTCAACGTAATCCGCATCCGGCTCGTACTCGCTGATGCGCAGGTACTGTTTGATTGAGACCTGGGTTGTCGACATACATGCCTCGCCTGGACACAAGTGTATAGCCGTGCTCCTTGTTGACCCTAGCCGTTGCCCCGGCTCCAGACCGAACCCAGGCCGCCGTCTACCCCGAGCACCTGCCCCGTAACCCAGCTCTGCGCCGGGTCAAGCAGAAAAGCGATCGCGGCCGCGATGTCCTCCGGCTTTCCGAAGCGGCCCAGTGCATGCATGTTGAGCGATGCTTTGGCAGCTGTCTCCGAGCCGACAATGCGCGCGGTCAGCGGCGTGTCCGTCAGCCCCGGGGCAACACAGTTGAAGCGCAGCCCGCGCTTTGCGTAGGTGGCGGCGGCTGCAAGCGCCAGGCCCTGCACCCCGGCCTTCGCGGCGGCAATCGCCTCGTGGTTGACCAGGCCGATGCGGGCGGCGGCGCTGGAAACCAGTACGACCGAGCCTGCGCCCGGAATGGACTTTGCCGCGCCGCGCATCGTGCTGAACGCGCTCTTGAGGTTCGCCCCCAGCACCGACTCGAACTCGGCATCAGTCGTTACGTGGCCCGGCTTCAGCAGCAGCGACCCGAAGCAGTTGGCGACCCCGTGCAGCTCGCCGAACTGCTTGGCGCCTTCCGCGATCGCGGTTTCAATCGATACGCTGTCGGTAGCCTCGGCAGGCTGATGCTCCGCGCCCAGCTCCCCGGCCAGGGAGGCGAGGCGACCGGCGTCACGGCCGGCCAGCAGCAGCCGGTCACCGCGTGTGCTCAACAGGCGTGCCAGCGCCGTGCCGATGCCGCCGTATGCGCCCAGAATGACGTAATTTGCCATATTTCGCGTTCTCCTTCGTTCTCAGGACTGTTTGGATGTACGCAGCGGCAGGGGTTCGCGTTCTGCGTTGAAGAAGGGTCAAAAGCGGGCTCCGGTCAGGAAAACCCCAGCGGCTCATCGGCTTCTTCCTGCTCCAGCAGCTTTCGGCTTCGGAGTGTCCCCAACACCTGCTCGACCGACCAGTCGAGCGACGACGTGCCGTCAACGATCAGGTCGGCCCACTTTGCGGATGGCCTTACGAAGCGCTCGGCCATGGGTCGCACGGTCGCGGCGTAGTGCGCGGCCACCTGTTCAGGGTCGCGGCCACGCTCGCGCACGTCCCGGCGCAGGCGGCGACCATAGCAGATTTCATCCGGCGTATCGACGTAGAGCGTCAGCTTCGCCAGCGCGCGCAGGGCAGGCCAGTGCAGCGCGAAGATACCGTCCACCAGCAGCACGTGCGGCTCGCTGACGCGCTCAGTGCGCCCGGGCACCCGGGTATGCAGGGCAAAGTCGTAGCAGGGGCGATCGACGGCCCCGCCGGCGGCCAGCTCGCGCAGATGCCGCAGCAGCAGGTCATGCTCGATCAGGTCAGGATGGTCAAAGTTCTGCCCGGCGCGCTGTTCAGCCGGCAGATGCCCCAGATCCCGATAGTAGTGGTCCATGTGGAAATGCGTGCCTTCGAGCTCGCGCGCGAGCTCTTCAGCCAGGGTCGTTTTGCCGGAGCCTGAAGCGCCCGCAATCGCGATCAGCATGGGGCCCTTCACCGGCGGCTCCTTCAATCCTCGTCTCCCGCGCTCACGTCATCGGGCAGAAGCAGGGGTTCGGGCGGCCGCTCAAGGTAGGCCGCGGCCCGGGGAACGATACCCGCAAGGAGCGCCGCGAGCTGTTGCTCTACCCCGCGCCCGGTTTCCATAACCTCTTCGTGGCTTAACGGATGCGGATCGACACCGGCAGCCATGTTGGTAACGCAGGAGATACCAAGCACCTCCAGCCCGGCCTGCCGCGCCGCAATGGTTTCAAGCGAGGTCGACATGCCGACCAGGTCCGCGCCCATCGTCCGAAAGGCGCGGATCTCCGCCGACGTTTCAAAGGACGGCCCCAGCACGCTAATGTACACGCCCTCCGTGATGTAGGAGCCGTTCGCGGCGGCGGCGGCATGGGCCAACTCGCGCAGCCGCCGCGAGTAGGCGTCTGTCATATCGAAAAATCGCTGCCTGTCGCCGAGCAGCGGTCCTGCCGCAGGGTTGAGACCGGATAAATTGATGTGGTCGGAGATAAGCACCAGCTGGCCCTGCCGCAGGTCGAGCCGGATGCCCCCGGCCGCATTGGTCAGCACCAGGATGCGGACACCAAGCGCCGCGAGCGTACGCACCGCGAACACCACCGCTTCGGCGGTGTGGCCCTCATAGGCGTGGACGCGCCCCCGCAGCACCAGCACCGGGATGCCGCGCAGCTTGCCCGCGACGAGGCGCCCGGCGTGCCCGGTTACGCCGGACACCGGAAAGTGCGGAATTTCGCTGTAGGAAAGCTCGAATGGCTCGGTCAGCTGGCCGGCGAACGCGTCCAGGCCGGAGCCGAGCGTGATAGCAATTTTCGCTTCCGCGCGCGTTCCGAGCCGCTCGCGGAGATAAGCGGCGGCTTCCTGAATCCTTGCTGCTTCAGCGCCGGCCGGCGGCTCGGCTGCGTTCCCTGGGTGCGACATGCGTGGTGCCAGTGTACCGTCCCGACGCTGAACTACCGCAGCAGCATACCCACGATCGACGCGGACATGAGGTTCGCCATCGTCCCGGCGAGCATCGCGCGCAGGCCCAGCCGGGCCAGCTCGTTCCTTCGCGTCGGCGCCAGCGCCCCGATACCGCCGATCTGGATGCCGATCGAGCTGAGATTCGCGAAGCCGCACAGCGCGAACGTTGCGATGGTAAACGACCGCGGGTCGAGCGCGCCCTTCTGCGCGCCCAGCAGAGAGTAGGCCACCAGCTCATTGATAACCATGCGCGTGCCCAGCAGGTTGCCGACCAGCCGCGCGCTGTGCCACGGAATGCCGATGACCCACGCGACCGGCGCGAACAACCCGCCCAGCACCGCATCCAGCGAATGCGGAAACCACCCCGCATGTGCGTGGATGTAGCCGAAAACGCCGTTCACCATCGCGATGAGCGCGAGGAACGAAATCAGCATGATGGCGACGTTGAAAGCCAGGCGGCCGCCGTCGATGGTGCCTCGCGCGATCGCTCCCAGCAGGTTTTCGCCCGCGTGCTCTTCATCCCTGGGCATGTGGACCACGCCCGCCGTTGCCGGCGTTTCCGTCTCCGGCACTAGCATCTTCGAGATCAGGATGGTACCCGGCGCCGTCATGATGACCGCCGCCAGCAGGTTCTTCGCCTGGATGCCGTAGAGGATGTACGCGGCCATAATGCCGCCCGAAACGTGCGCCATGCCGCTCGTCATGATCGTCATCAGCTGAGACCGGGTCGCCCCGGGCAGAAAAGGACGAATGGTCAGCGGCGCCTCTGTTTGCCCCATAAAGATGGAGGCCGCGACGTTCAGGCTCTCCGCGCCGGAGACCCGCAAGGTCGCCTGCATGAGACGCGCGAACAGCTTGATGACCACCTGCATGACGCCCAGCGCGTACAACGCCGAGAACAATGCCGAGATAAAAATGATGGTCGGCAGAACCTGGAAGGCGAAAATAGCGCCGAACGAGGAGTGCTGCTTTCCCAGCTCTCCAAACACTGTCGAGGAGCCCGCGAACGCGTAACCCAGCAGCGTGTTGACGCCTGCCCCTGCCGCCGACAGCCCGCGCTGTCCCCAGCCGGAGCGCAGCACGATAAGCGCGAAACAGAACTGCAGCCCGATGCCCCACAGCACAGTGCGCCAGCGGATGGCCCGCCGGTTGGTCGAGAAAATCCACGCCAGCAGCAGCATGGTCAGCAGTCCAAGGATCCCGGTAAACCGTGCCAAGTCTGTCCCTCGTTTTGAAACCAGCATACCGGCCCGGTCGCGGTTTGCGAGCCGGCTTTACCGCGCGACGACCTCGCCGACCAATCGCGGCGGCTCACGCCGGTCTTCCGTAATGATCACGGCCCCGCCCAGCATCTCTAGCGGCACGGCAAGCCGGTCTGCGGATGCTGCGAACAGCGTACAGAGCGGCTCGTCCGCCCGTACCGCCTGGCCGAGCTTCGCATGCATTCGCAGCCCGGCATGGGCGTCCACTGCCCCTGCTGCTGTCGCTCGCCCCGCGCCAAGCCGCTGCACCGCCCAGCCCACGGCCGTGGTGTCCATGGCGGAGAAATACCCCGTCGACGGGGCGCGAAACTCGGCCTGCGCGCCCGGCTTGTGGAAGCCGAACCCCTGATCGAGCGCTCGCAGGTCGCCGCCCTGGGCCGCGACAATCGCGCGGAAGCTCTGCCAGGCAGCGCCCTCGGCCAGCAGCTGCTCAGCCTGCCGCAAGCCCGCCTCGGCGTCGGTGGCAGCGCCGCCCAGGTGCAGCATCCAGCCGGCCAGCGTGAGCGAAAGCTGCCGCAGATCCTCACTCATCGCCGGGCGCTCGCCCCGCAGCAGGGCGCAGCACTCCGCCACCTCAACCCAGTTGCCGGCCCACTCGCCGAGCGGCTGGCTCATATCGGTCAGCAGCGCCACGGTGCGCGTACCGCAGCGCTCGCCTGTTTCCACCATCAGCTCCGCCAGGAACCGCGCCTGCGCCGGGTCGCGCAGAAAGGCCCCCGAACCGGTCTTAACGTCGAGCACCAGCGAGTCGAGCCCAGCGGCCAGCTTCTTGCTCATGATCGAGGCACAGATCAGGTACGGGCTCTCGACCGTCGCGGTCCGGTCGCGCAAAGCGTATAGCGTGCGGTCCGCCGGGACCAGCGTCTCCGTCTGCCCCACCAGGCAGGCGCCGGTGCGGCCCAGCACCTCACGCATCTCCGCAAGCGATAAATCCGTGCGAAAGCCAGGGATCGACTCCAGCTTGTCGAGCGTGCCGCCGGTGTGCCCCAGGGCTCGGCCGCTGATCATCGGGTCCAGCAGCCCCGCTGCCGCGACGATCGGCGCCACCAGCAGCGAGGTTTTATCGCCCACCCCGCCCGTGGAGTGCTTGTCGACCGTGCGCTTTCCCAAATCGCGTGCGTCGAACGTCTCCCCGGACCGGCGCATCGCCTCGGTCAACGCGCCAAGCTCGGGCAATGTCAGCCCCTTGTGGAAGACGGCCATCAGCCACGCCGCAAGCTGCTCCTGCGGAACCGCGCCACTTGCCGCGCCCTGCACCAGGTACCGCAGTTCGTCCGGGGTGAGCGCCTCCCCGTCGCGCGTCTTGCGGATCAGGTCGACTGCGTGCATCAGTCCGGCTTCTCCGCGCGATGAAGGGAGAAAACGTGCGGAAACAGCTCGTGGAACGGCACCGGCGCACCGCGGCTACCGTCCTCGCCCGGGAAGATCACGATCGCCTCAGCCGTCACGAACTCGCTGAGCACCTGGCGGCAGGCACCGCACGGCGCGCTGGCCGCACCGTTCAGGTTCGCAATGGCGATCGCGCTGATACGCGCAGCCGAGCCACGCGCGCTGACCGCCCGTACCATCGCGCTTCGCTCAGCACACACCGTAAGCCCGTAGGACGCATTCTCAACGTTGCAGCCGGTCACTACCGTGCCGTCGTTGAACAGGATCGCCGCGCCCACGCGAAAATTGGAGTAGGGAGCGTAGGCGTGCTCCGCGGCAACCTGGGCTTGTGTGTAGAGCGCATTCAGCTGGCTTTGCGATGGTTGCATGGTCCACTTGAGGCTACCCTCGGAGCATGGAAGCGGCAAGCCTCGAGACTATCGAATGTGCGATATTTCTTTGATTGTCAGGGCCGCAATCTCATTGCATCCAATAGCAGTTTGCCGATTGAACCTTGTGAAGAAAGATATCAACCATCCCGACCACACCGCACCGCCCCTGCCGGTAGACGGCGAGCGTACGCCTGAGCAGGAAGCGGATGCCGCGCTGGGACTGTTTCACCCGGTCACCGCTGAGTGGTTTCGCGCGGTGTTCGAGCGGCCCACCTCACCGCAGCGGCTCGGCTGGCCCGCAATCGCGCGGGGCGAGAGCACGCTGATCCTTGCCCCGACTGGCACCGGCAAAACGCTCACCGCTTTCCTGTGGTGCCTGGATCGCATCATGCTGCAGGACAGGCTGCTGCCCGAAGACGCGCCTGCGCCCGCGAAAGGCAGGCGCAAACCAAGGGAGCGCGGCGGCTGTCGCGTTATCTACATCAGCCCGCTCAAAGCGCTCGCCGTCGATGTGGAGCGGAACCTGCGCTCGCCGCTCGCCGGTATCACCAACATGGCGCGGCGGAGCGGCGTCAGCGTCCACCAGCCGGAGATCGCGATCCGTACCGGTGACACGTCACAAAAAGACCGCGCGCGCTTCAAGCGCAATCCCGGCGAGATCCTGATCACCACGCCGGAGTCGCTTTACCTGCTGCTTACCTCGGACGCCGCCGCGTCGCTGCGTACCGTCGAGACCGTCATCCTGGATGAAATTCACGCACTGGTGCCGACCAAGCGCGGCGCGCACCTCGCCCTCTCGCTTGAGCGGCTTGAAGCGATCGTGCAGCAGTTCAGCGGGCGACCGCTGCAGCGCATCGGCTTGTCCGCGACGCAGCGGCCGCTTGAGGAGGTTGCCCACTTTCTCGCCGGCGCGCAGCCGCGCTCCGCTGCACCGGCAGAAGCCGCGGACGCCGGTCTGCAAAACCATCTGCGCGAAGAAAGCGAACGCGAGTGGACCAGCGAGGCTGAGCCGGTCGCGGATAATCTCGCGCCGGCCGCTCCGGTTGCAAGCGTGACGCTGGATACCGCAGCGCGTTACCGCCCCGTGACTATCATCAACGCAAGCGAGCCCAAGCGGCTGGAGCTGAAGATTGAAGTGCCGGTCGAAGACATGGCGCGACTCGGCGAGGTGCAGGACCTGCCCAGCGGCGCAGCATCGCAGGGGCCGAAGCGGACTTCCATCTGGAGCGCGATCCACCCGCGCCTGCTCGAGATTGTGCGTGAGCGCACCTCGACGCTGATCTTCGTCAACAGCCGCCGCATTGCCGAGCGACTGGCCGGTGCGCTCAACGAGCTAGCCGAGGAAAACATCGCGCGCGCGCACCACGGGTCGTTAGCCGCCGCTCAACGCTCTGAGATTGAAGAGCTGTTGAAGGCAGGCAAAATCAAGGCGCTGGTTGCGACTTCCTCGCTCGAGCTGGGCATCGATATGGGCGCGGTCGACCTCGTGATCCAGATTGAAGCGCCGCCCTCGGTCGCAAGCGGCATGCAGCGCATTGGCCGCGCCGGCCACTCAGTCGGCGCGGCGAGCGAAGGCATCATCTTTCCGAAGTACCGCGCGGACCTGGTCGCCTGCGCCGCCGTGACCCGCGCCATGCACGAAGGCCTGGTCGAATCGACACGCTTCCTTCGCAACCCTCTCGATGTGCTCGCGCAGCAGATGGTCGCCATCGTCGCGCAGCCCCCGGTGCTTGCCCTGCGCGACGAGGACTCACAACGCACGAAGAAACTGAAAGCCGAGTTCGACGAAGAACGCACGCCCGGTATTGCTTTCGACCAGCTGTACGCAATTGTGCGCGCGGCTGCGCCATATTCCGAGCTGTCGCGCGGCGCGTTTGAAGGGGTGCTCGACCTGCTGGCCGGGCGCTACCCGTCTGACGAGTTCGCCGAGCTGCGCCCTCGCGTGACGTGGGATCGCGTGACAAACATCATTACGCCGCGCCAGGGCGCGAAGGGTCTTGCCATCCTCAACGGCGGCACCATCCCCGACCGCGGGACGTACGGCGTCTTCCTCTCGGGCTCTGAGAAAAAGCCGATCCGCGTAGGTGAGCTCGATGAGGAGATGGTATTCGAAAGCCGCAATGGCGACACGTTTATCCTGGGCGCCAGCACCTGGCGCATCGACGAGATCACGCATGACAAGGTGCTGGTATCGCCCGCTCCGGGCGAGCCCGGCAAGATGCCTTTCTGGCACGGCGACAGCGCAGGACGACCGCTGGAGTTTGGCCGCCGCATCGGCGTGCTGATGCGCGAGCTGCGCGCTCTGCCGCATAATGTCGCCCTAACGCGGCTGGTGCGCGAGCATGACCTGGATGCACGGGCCGCTGAAAACCTGCTGCGCTACCTCGCCGACCAGGAGATTGCCACAAGCGTTGTGCCAGATGACCGAACCATCGTTATCGAGCGTGTTCGAGACGAGCTCGGCGACTGGCGCGTCTGCGTGCTCACCCCGTTCGGCTCGCGCGTGCATGCGCCCTGGGCCATGGCGGTGACGGGTCGCATTCGCGCGAGCGGCGGCCCGGATGTCGAGGTGATGTGGGCCGACGACGGTTTCGTCCTGCGCTTCCCTGACTCCGACACAGCGCCGGACGCGGACATGCTGCTGCTCGACGCGGAAGAAGCGACGGGGCACGTTCTGCGCCAGCTTGGTGCTACAGCGCTGTTCGCGGCGAAGTTTCGCGAGAGCGCGGCACGCGCATTGCTGCTGCCGCGCAAGCGCGCAACCGGGCGCGCTCCCCTGTGGCAGCAGCGCAAACGCGCGTATGACCTTCTCGCCGTCGCGTCCCGGTACGCGTCGTTCCCCATGCTGCTTGAGGCGTACCGCGAGTGCATGCGCGATGTGTTCGACATGCCGGCATTCCTTGAGACGCTGCGCGCAGTTGAGAAGCGGCAGATTCGCGTCCACGTCGCCGACACGCGCACCCCGTCGCCCTTCGCGTCATCGCTGCTGTTTAGCTATGTGGCCAACTACATCTACGACGGAGACGCGCCGCTCGCCGAGCGTCGCGCCCAGGCGCTCTCGATCGACCAGGAGCAGTTGCGCGAGCTGATGGGCGACGCCGACCTGCGCGAGCTACTCGACGGCGACGCCATGGCTGAAGTCGAAGAGATGCTGCAGTCGCTCGGCGATCAGGGCCACGCCCGCTCAATAGACGCCATGCACGACCTGCTGCTGCGACTGGGCGACCTGTCGCGCGATGAGCTGCGCCGCCGGACCGCCTCGCAGGACGTCTTTGATTCGCTCGAAAGATTGGTGCGCGCCCGCCGCGTACTTGAGGTAAAGATAGCCGGCGAGAAGCGCCTGATCGCCGTCGAAGACGCCGCGCGTTACCGCGATGCGCTCGGCATTCCGCTGCCCCCGGGATTGCCCACGGCCCTGCTTGCAACCGTGGCGATGCCGATACTCGAGCTGCTGCGCCGCTTCGCCCGCACCCATGGCCCGTTCACCCTGGGCGAAGTACAGGCGCGCTTTGGCCTCGACGCACAGCTCGCGGAAGCAGCCCTGCGGCAGCTGCTGCTGGACGGGCGCGTCGTTGAAGGCGGCTTCCGGCCAGGTGGTGTACATCGCGAGTGGTGCGACGCGGAAGTGCTGCGGCTGATCCGCAGAAAGTCACTGGCACGGTTACGGAAGGAAGTGGAGCCGGTCGAACAGCAGATGCTCGCGCGGCTTGGCACCCACTGGCAAGGCCTGCTGCAAAAGCGCCGCGGCCTCGATGCGCTGCTCGATACGATTGAGCAGCTGCAAGGCGCCCCGCTCATTGCATCGCTTCTTGAAAGCTCGATTTTTCCGGCGCGTGTCATCCGCTACACGCCCGGCGATCTCGACACGTTGATTGCTGCCGGCGAAGTGACCTGGTGCGGCGTCGATGCGCTGGGTGAGCACGACGGCCGCATCGCCCTGTACCTGACCGAAGCCCTGCCCAGTTTGCGCGGCCCTCGCGCCGTGGATGCGGAGCCGGTATCCGAACGGGAAGAACAGCTCATCGCGCAACTTGCGCGTGGCGGCGCGATGTTCTTCGCGCAGCTGCACGACGCGGTCGGCGGAGGCTACCCGGGGGAGACGCTCGATGCCCTGTGGTCGCTGGTGTGGCGCGGCATCGCGACGAACGATACGTTCCACGCGCTGCGTGCCTATGTGCAAAGGCCTGCGGCCGCAGCACGCAACCCGAAGCGCGTCCATAACCAGGCTACGCAGTTTCGCTCGCGGCGCACCACGCCACCCAATGCGCAGGGCCGCTGGACACTGCTGCCCGCAGGCGAAGCCCTCGCGAGTGCGACTGAGTGGAGCCATGCCGTCACGCAGCAGATGCTGAATCGCTACGGCGTACTGACGCGCGAAAGCGTCGCCGGTGAAAACCTGCCCGGCGGCTTCAGCGCGGTCTACGACGTGCTGAAAGCAATGGAAGAAAGCGGACGCATCCGCCGCGGTTACTTCGTCGCGGGCCTTGGCGCGACCCAGTTTGCGCTGCCCGCGGCGGTCGACCTGCTGCGTTCTCTCCGCACGGGCACGCAGCCCGGCGAAGCCGAGGTAGTCATGCTCGCGGCCACTGATCCGGCAAACCCCTATGGCTCCGTACTGCGCTGGCCAACGATCGAAGAAACAGAAGCGCAGGATGCAGCCGCCATCCGCACGTTGACGCGCAGCGCGGGTGCGAGCGTTGTGCTGCGCAATGGCGAGCTTGTTGCGTACATGCGTCGCGGCAACCCTCACGTGCAGTTCTTTCTCCCCGCAGACGAGCCCGACCGTACCCATGTCGCGCGCGATCTTGCTGCGTTTCTCGCGGCGAGTACGCAGGAGGAAATGCGCAGCGGCACTGAAGCGCAGCAGCGCGGCGGCCTGCTGCTGGCAACCATTAATGGGCAGCCCACGCACCTGCACTGGATGGCGCGCGCGCTGCAGGATGCCGGCTTCCAGGCCGCGCCCATGGGCTTTAACGTGCGGCGCGTGCTGCCGCCTGCGAATAGCCGCCCGCTTGCCGGGGGAGTGCACTAGACATGCCCGAGGGCGACACGATCTATCGCTCGGCCCGCGCACTGACCCGCGCGCTGACCGGCAAAACCATCACGCATTTCGAGGCGGCGCTCGCACCGCTTGCCAGTGTCGACGACAACACACCCATCGCCGGTCGCACAGTCGAAAAGGTAGAAGCCCACGGCAAGTGGCTGCTTATCTATCTTTCCGGCGACCTTATCCTCGTCACGCACATGCTCATGAGCGGCTCATGGCACATCTACCGCGTCGGCGAACCGTGGCGCGTGCCACGCCGCGCCATGCGCTGCGTTCTGCGCGTTGCAGACTTTGAAGCCGTTGCGTTCAACGTGCCTGTCGCAAAGTTCTTTACCGCGCGCACGCTTGAGCGCAACAGCATGATTCCGAAGCTGGGGCCAGACCTGCTGCGCGCCGACTACGACGAAAATGAAGCGCGTGCGCGTGTGCTGGCCCACGCCGATGAAGAGGTTGCGAACGTACTGCTGAACCAGCGTGTCATCGCCGGCCTAGGCAACGTGTACAAGGTCGAGGTCTGTTTCCTGTGCGGCGTACACCCCTTTCGCAAGGTTGCGTCGCTCAGCCCGTCTGAGCTCGACTGCCTGCTGTACCAAGCGCGCAAGCTCATCGGCGAAAACGTACAGGAAAATTCGGATGACAAAATCCTCACCTACACCGGCGCGCGCCGCACCACGCGCTCTGCCGACCAGGCGTCGCGCCTGTGGGTGTACGGGCGGCAAGGCCAACCTTGTCGGCGGTGCGGCACTGCGGTGCTAATGCGGAAGCAGGGGCCTGACGCGCGCTCCACGTACTGGTGTCCGCAGTGCCAGCCGGGCGATGAGAAGGTCGTAGGCTGGGCCGTCACAAGCGGACGCAAACGCGTCGGCTGTTAGCACGGTAGTTTCTGCGGCTTAAGCACAATCTCGCAGGTCGATGAAGTATGAAGCTAGCCTGTGCAGTTTAGCTGTGCTTATGCTACAGTCTTCCTATGGCTGAACCGCAGCGTGATCCCGAGTTGGCACGTGCACACGCTGTCGCCGTCGAACTTCGCAGCCTCATCGGCAAACTCAAGCGCCGGTTTCGTGATCAGTCACAGCTCGGCGATCTGACCGGGACACAGGTGTCGGTATTGAGCCGCCTGAATCGCGATGGCCCCGCGACCGTTACCGCCCTTGCACGCGCTGAGGGCATGCGGCCGCAATCCATGGGCGCGAACATCTCCGTGCTGGAAGCAGCCGGGCTCATCACCGGCACACCGGACCCGAACGACGGACGGCAAACCGTGCTGTCGCTCACCGCTGCCTGCAAAAAATGGATCAAGGCAGGCCGCGCCGCGCGGGAGGACTGGCTGTTCCGCGCCATCAGTACAAAGCTCACGGCGAGGGAGTGTGAAAAACTCGCGTCCGCCATCGAGTTACTCAAACGCATCGCGGACTCATAACCAGCGTCACGAGGAAAATCACCATGGCACTTACTACCCTCGACCGAAACACTGCTCTCATCCTTATCGATCTACAAAACAGCGTCGTATCGCGCCCCACCGTTCACCCTATCGGCGAAGTCGTGCAGCAGGCCGTCGCACTGGCTGATGCCTTTTGCCGCAGCGCCTTGCCGGTGGTGCTCGTCAACGTTGCCGGCGGAGCACCGGGCCGTACGGAAGAGGCTCGCGGCGTCGGCGAGTTGCCCGCCGACTGGATTGAACTGATACCCGAACTCAGCCCGCAGCCCGGAGACCATACCGTGACCAAACGGACGCGCGGAGCCTTCACCTACACCGGTCTCGACGAACACCTGAAGGACCTTGGCGTCACGCAGGTCGTGGTCGCCGGTGTTTCCACCAGCGGCGGTGTCGAGTCGACCGCTCGGCAGGCTTATGAGTACGGTTTCAACGTGACACTTGCCACGGATGCCATGACCGACCTGAGCCTCGATGCGCACACCCACAGCATTACCCGCGTCTTTCCAAGGCTGGGCGAAACCGGTACCACGCAGCAGATCATCGCCCTGCTTGATAGCACCCGCAGCTGAACCGGAACACTTCGCTCGACGACTCGACAGAAATAAGGAGTAGCTGAAATGGCATGGACGCACGACGTATCGTACATCTTCGGTGGTGTGTTTCTCGCGAACGCGATCCCGCATTTCGTGAGCGGCGTCATGGGCCGTCCCTTTCAAAGCCCGTTCGCAAAACCGCCCGGCCAAGGGCTTTCGTCCTCGACCGTCAACGTGCTTTGGGGCTTCTTCAACTTCGCTGTTGCCTACGTTCTGCTCTGCCGGGTCGGCAGCTTTGACATACACTCCACCAAGCACGTGGCCGTTGCAGGACTGGGCATCCTGCTTACCGGCATCATGGCGGCGCGCGGCTTCGGTCGCTTTCACGGTGGCAATTCGCCTGTTGCGTCGTGAGCGCTCCAGCGACAGGTACCTTCCGCTCGCTCAGCGGCTTTAACTATCGAATGTGGGCCGGCGGAGCGCTCATCTCGAATGTTGGAACATGGATGCAGCGCACCGCGCAGGACTGGATCGTCCTGACCCAGCTGACAAACCACAATGCGACAGCCGTTGGCATTGTCATGGCGCTGCAGTTCGGCCCACAGGTTTTCCTGCTGCCTTTTACCGGTCTTGCTGCCGACCACCTTGATCGGCGAAAGCTCCTCATGGCCACCCAGTCTGCCATGGGCGCGCTCGCCCTGGGGCTGGGCATTCTCACCGTCGCCGGGCTCGTCCAGCTCTGGCACGTCTATGTGTTCGCATTCCTGCTGGGCTGCGTCTCCGCGTTCGATGCTCCCGCACGTCAGACATTTGTATCTGATTTGGTTACAGAATTCGACCTGTCGAACGCAGTCGCACTCAACTCCACATCCTTCAACGCCGCCCGCTTGATCGGCCCTGCCATTGCCGGCGTCCTTATCGCCTCCGTAGGCTCAGGGTGGGTATTCCTCATCAACGCGGCCTCGTTCGTCGCCGTCCTCGGCTCGCTCAGTTTTCTGCGTATCGACGAACTGCATCGCACCCACAGGGCTGCCCGGGTCCGCGGGAGCCTCGCTGAAGGTTTTCGCTACGTCTGGAAGCGCCCCGACCTCAAGGCTGTGCTGGTCATGCTCTTCCTGATCGGCACATTCGGGCTCAACTTTCCTATCTTCATCTCGACGATGTCGGTCACCGTCTTCCACGCGGGCGCCAGCCAGTACGGGCTCCTCACCTCGATCATGGCTATTGGCTCGGTCGCCGGCGCGCTGCTCGCCGCGCGCCGCAGCAGGCCTCGCTTCGCCCTTCTCTTCGCCGGCGCCGCTGTCTTCGGCTTCGGCTTCGCGCTCGCCTCAGTCATGCCGAACTATTGGCTCTTTGGGCTCGCGCTCATCATTATCGGGATCGCCGCGCAGACCTTCACTACCTCTACGGTCAGCCTGGCACAGCTGTCGACCGAGCCTGCCATGCGCGGCCGCGTTATCGCCATCTTCCTGGCTATCGCTATGGGCGGCACTCCCATCGGGGCGCCGTTCGTCGGGTGGGTAGCGGACGCGTTCGGCCCGCGCTGGGCGCTGCTCATCGGGGCTGCCGCAGGGTTCGGAGCGGCAGCCGTCGGGCTTGCTTATCTTGCAAAGCATCGCGGCTTGCACATACGCCTGGACTCCGGCCGTCTCCGCTTTACCCTCGACAGCGAAGAAGTGTATCAGTAAGGGTGACAGATAAAGCAGTATGCCGTTTCCCAAGTGCGACGTTACGGAGCGCTCTGCCCTTGTCGTGCGCTCAGCACGGCTTCAATCATCTCGCGAACGGCGCCGTTGCCGCCCCGGGCCTCAGTCACCAGGTCAACCCGCGCGCGCACCGGCGGCTGTGCGTCCGCCGGTGCAGCTGAGAAGCCGGCAAGCTCGATTGCCGGGAGATCGTTTACGTCGTCGCCCATAAACGCGATTTCGCGCAGCTCGAATCCCGAGGTCAGCGCGAAAGCGCTCAACGCGGCAGCCTTGTCATTTATCCCCTTGCTGACCTCCCGGATACCCATCTTCTGCGCGAACCGGTCCACCAGCGGACTGTCCTCACCGGAGATGAGCGTCACAGTCAGCCCCGCGCGCATCGCGCGGGCCACACCCATGATGTCGGCAAAGCAGAAGCGTTTCCACTCCTGCCCGTCCGGTCCCCACAGCACGCCACCGTCGGTCAGCGTGCCGTCCACGTCCAGGGCGAGCGCACGCAATTGCTTCATACCGCCTGCAGGCGGGTGTTTACCCGGCGCAGCTTCTGCATAATCGGGATTTCACGATCAAAAACGCGCTTTTCTCCGTCGCCCATCGAGCGCTCCACCAGCCGCAAATCGCGCACCAGTCGCTGGATGCCGTTCGGCTCGAGCGAAGCCGCCTGGTCGCTGCCCCACATCGCCCGGTCGAGTGTAATGTGGCGCTCGATCGCGCAGGCGCCCAGTACCGCCGCCGCCACCGTCGAGCTCAGGCCCGTTTCATGTCCGGAGTAGCCGATCGGGACGCCGTAGCGCTCGATCATTGCCGGAATTACCTTCAGATTGAGCTCTTCATAATGCGCCGGATAGGTCGAGCAGCTGTGCATGATCAGCAGGTCCTGCTTGCCCAGCACGGATACCGCATGGTCAATCTGGTCATACGTGCTCATGCCGGTCGACAGGATGATCGGCTTGCCCGTCGCGCGCGTGTGGCGCAGCAACCGGTCGTCGGTCAGTGAAGCGGACGCGATCTTGAAGCAGGGAACGTCGTACTTCGCAATCACGTCGACCGCATTCTCATCCCAGCAGGACGCAAACCACGGGATCTTCACCGCGCGGCAGTAGCTGTCCAGCTCGTCGAACTCCTCTTCCTCAAACTCGAGACCGAACTTCAGGTCGCCGTTCGTCGCGCCGAACGGGTTCTCGCGAGGGCGGCTCAGCTCCTCCTGCGAGTACACCACCTCCACGGTCCGCTTCTGAAACTTCACGGCATCGCAGCCCGCCGCGACCGCAACGCTGATCAGCCGTTTGGCCGTATCGAGATCCCCGTTATGGTTGATCCCGATCTCCGCGATGACGTACGCAGGCTGTCCGCTGCCCACCAATTTTTTGCCGATCTGTACCATTTCCACCGCAACGCTCATGTATTCCTCCAGGCTCTGTTGCTCCACTCATTAGGGGTCGCCGGCGCTCGGCACGTACTGCCCCTCTATCGAAAACCCAACGACTGTTTCGCTATAAGACGTTTGCCTATGTCTAAATGGGTACGTGTAGAGAATGCAAATCGAACAGCCGGGATGACGCTCACATTCACCCGAAGGGACGCGAACAGAATGAGAAGACCGCCCCTGTCCGGCCACGACCTGGAGTACTTCCTTGATCATGCCGAACACCTCGCGCCAATGCTGCGCAACCGCCGCATACTGCTGACCGGGGGCACCGGCTTCTTCGGCACCTGGCTGGTCGAGTGCTTCCTGCACCTCAACCGGCGCCTCGGGCTGCGCGCGACCCTGACGGTCGTCACGCGCGACCCCGCGGCGTTCTCCAGCCGCTCTCCGCATCTCGCCCACGATCCCGCGTTTTCCATGGCGCAGGGCGAAATCCGCAGCTTTCCATTCCCTCCCGGACGCTTCTCTCACATCATCCATGCCGCCACTGAGAGCGTCGCGACGGCAGACTCGGACCTATACGCCGCTATCGTCGAGGGCACCCACCGCGTCCTGTCCTTTGCCGGGCAGTGCGGGGCACAGCGGCTGCTCTACGTCAGCTCCGGCGCGGTCTACGGCCCGCAGCCCCGCTCCGTGCTGCACGTTGCGGAGGACGCCCCCTTCCAGCCCGACGACGGCGCCTACACGCAGGGCAAGCGCGCGGCGGAGCAGCTCTGCCTCCAGACTCCAGATATGGAATGCGTGCTTGCCCGGGCTTTTGCCTTTCTCGGCCCGCACCTGCCCCTCCGCGCCCACTTCGCAGCGGGCAATTTTATTGCCGACGCGCTCGACGGTGTGGATATCGAGATTCGCGGCGATGGCACGCCCCTGCGCTCATACCTGTACGCCGCCGACCTGTCTGTCTGGCTGTGGACCCTTCTTCTGCGCGGCCAGCCCGCACAGGCCTACAACGTGGGCGCGGAGGAGCCGGTTTCGATCCGCGAGCTCGCCGGGCGTATGGTCGCCGTGGTCGATCCTGAGCGGAACGTCCGGGTCCATGGTGCGGAGCCTCCGCCAGGCACCCCCCCGCCCCGCTATGTGCCTTCGACCCTGCGCGCGCGCGAGGAGCTTGGCCTGCAAGCCGGTATCAGCCTTGAGGAAGCGATCAGGCGCACCGCGGAGTGGAACCGGCTTGCGCGCGCCTGACGCCGGGCCCACGCTTCATCTGCGAGAATAGCGACACTGAGACTAGGGACACTATGCGCGCGACTGAAGAACAGATCGAGCCTGCGATCGAGGCGCTTCCGGATGTGCGCACGGGCCGCCTGCAGCGGTTCGCACAGCGGCTTCCCAAGCGGCAGGTCGTCCGTTACGTGCTGGTCGGGGCGTGGAACACCCTGTTCGGCTACCTGATGTACGCGGTGCTGACCGCTGTTTTTACCCGCATCACCAGCTTCTACCCATACATTTTCGGGTCCGTGCTTTCCAGCATCCTCAGCATCACGGTGTCGTATCTGGGCTACAAGTGGTTTGTTTTCAAAACACACGGCAACTACCTGCACGAGTGGCTGCGGGCGATGGCGGTGTACACCACCTCCGCCACCATTACGACCATCGCCTTGCCGCTGCTGGTCGGCCTGTTGCGCCACACCACGCATTTCCAACGCGCGGCGCCGTATATCGCGGGCGCCATGGTCTGCGCGGCTTCAGTCACCATGAGCTTTTTCGGGCACAAGCACTTCTCGTTCCGCAGGAGCCGCCCAGCGGCGGCAGCGCACTCAGCGACCCCGCGGCCTTAGCGCCGCTACCTGCTGCTCCGTACAAACTCCCGCAGCGAGCCTGCCGCGTACTCCAGCATGGGCTGCGAAAGACCCGGGTACACGCCGATCCAGAAGCTGTTGCGCAGGATGAACCCGGTTTGCTTCAATTCGCCGACCACCCGGAAGCTTTTGCCCTCGTAGGCCGGCTGCTTCGTCAGGTCGCCGCCGAACAGCAGCCGCGTTCCGATTTTCCGCTCGTCCAGAAAGCGCAGCAGTGTTTCACGGTTGATACCGGAGCCCTCGCGCACCGAGAGCGGGAACCCGAACCAGCTGGGCTCCGAGTTGGGCGTCGGCTCCGGCAGCAGGAACACGTCTTCGAGGTCGGCCAAGGCCGCCCGCAGGTATGCATAGTTGGCGCGGCGCGCGGCAATAAAGTCGGGCAGCCTTGCAAGCTGCGATACCCCGATCGCGGCCTGCATGTCAGTGAGCTTCAGGTTGTAGCCGATGTGCGAGTAGGTGTACTTGTGGTCATAGCCGCAGGGCAGGCTGCCCAGCTGCCAGTCGTAACGCTTGCCGCAGGTATTATCCTTGCCGGGCTCGCACCAGCAGTCGCGGCCCCAGTCGCGGAACGACTCAGCCAGCGTTTTGAGCAGGGGCTTGTCGGTCAGCACCGCGCCCCCCTCGCCCATGGTGATGTGGTGCGCCGGGTAAAAGCTTGTCGTCGCGAAGTCGCCGAAGGTGCCGACGTTCTGCCCGTCATACTTCGCTCCGACAGCGTCGCAGCAGTCCTCTACCAGCCACAGGCCGTGCTTCTTCGCCCATTCCGCCACTTCCCCCACCGGGAACGGATTGCCCAGCGTGTGCGCGACCATCACGGCCTTCGTCCGCGGCGTCAGCGCGGCATCCAGCATGGAAATGTCCAGCTGGTAGCTCGGCAGCGTCACATCCAGAAACACCGGCACGCAGCCATGCTGCAGGATCGGGTTGACCGTCGTGGGGAACCCTGCCGCTACCGTGATGACCTCATCGCCGGGCAGGATCTGCCGATCGCCCAGACGGGGGCTGGTGAGCGCCGAAAACGCGACCAAATTGGCGGACGAGCCGGAGTTGACCAGCGAAGAGGAGCGAACGCCGAAGAACCGGGCAAACTTTTTCTCGAACTCCGCCGCGAAGCGACCCGTCGTCAACCAGCCGTCGAGCGACGCGTCGACCAGGTTGCGGAGATCGGCGGCGGAAAGCACCTTGCCGGCCACCGGCACGGTCGAGGTGCCCGGGAAAAAGGGCTGCTGCGCGAACTTCTGAGCAAAAAAGGTTTCAGTCAGTTGCAGAATCTGGGCGCGGAGGTCGGCGATGTCTTCAGGCATGGGGGATCGTCTTAGAGTGTAATCTGCAAGCTGCGTCCAGCGCGCCTCGCCCGGTCAACGGCAGCGAGCTGGGAAGGGGATCCGGAACCAGCATGCAGCAATCGTTCATGGCGCAGGACCTCCGCGATATCCTCGTCGCCATCCCGCTCTTTGTGCCGTTTTTGCTCCTCCCAGGGTATGCTGCCGGCTATTTGCTGAACGTCTTTGCCTTTCGGTTGCAGAGTCTTCGCACCCGCCTCGCACTCTCCCTTGCGCTCTCGTTCGCGGTGGTCCCCATCGCGGCCAACCTGCTGGCGCGCGTCGTCTCCGTGCGAAGCTGCGCGCTGCTTTTGTTTACCGCTTCGGGACTGGCGGTTGCGGGCTGTGTGCTGTTTGAGGTTCTCAGGCACGGGCGGCGCCTGCCCCGGGCGTCTCGCCGATACGGAGTCGGCCTGATCGCAATACTGGCATCGGTCTGGGTGCTGGTCTGCCTGGTGTCCTTCCCCGACCTTCAGATCGGCCACAGGCTGTGGAACAGCGTGCTGATCTACGATGATGGGCTTCGCACCGCGTTCATCGACGCCATTCTGCGGACCGGCGTCCCGCCGCACAACCCTCTCTTCTATTTCGGCGGTCCGGTTCCGTCGCGCTATTACTACTACTGGAGCACGGTATGCGCGCTGCCAGCCGCTCTGGGCCATCTGCCCGCCCGCGCCGTGCTGGCCGCTTCGTCCGTCTGGACAGGCTTCGCGCTGGCCGCGACGATCGGCCTTTTTCTTCGTTTTTTCCTGGGCATACGGACCCGCCTGCAACGCTGGACGCTGCTCGGGACCATGCTGCTCGCGGTCACCGGCCTCGACCTGGTGCCGACCGCGATCAGCTGGCTGGTCCAGGGCTACGTCCGGGCCGATATGGAGTGGTGGGACGGCACGGAAATCCCGTCCTGGGTCGATTCCATCCTGTGGACGCCGCACCACATCGCCGGCCTGCTCTGCTGCCTCACCGGCCTGCTGCTGCTGTGGCCGGTCTCGAACGTGCTGTCGCCGGCAGCTCGCCGCAGTGGAGAACCATGCGACCTGCATGTCGCCAGACCGGCCGTGCATGTCACCCTGGCCGGCGTGGCTTTTGCCAGCGCTGCCGGGCTTTCCGTGTACCTGGCGTTCTGCTTCGGGCTGTTCCTCGCGGTGTGGGTAGCGCGGCTGCTGGTGCGCCGCGCCTGGCGGCCCGCGATTCCGTTCCTCATCGCGTGCTCGCTTGCGCTGCTGCTCTCCGTGCCGCTGCTGCACGACCTGCGGGTTCCGGCGGCGCAGCAGCTTGACGCGCACACCGGCCGTCAGGCGCACCTCATCACCACCGGGCTCCGCACCTCCGGCTGGGTCAAAGCGCATGTGCCGCGCACGCGCGTGTGGCGCGCGCCGCTGCTGCTGCTCGACCTGGCGGCGACCTATGTGCTCGAATTCGGCTTCTTTCTGCTGGTGCTGGTAGTCGTCGCACCGCGCCTATGGCGCCGCCGGGCTCGCCTGGACGAGGCCCAAATCGCGCTCTGCTACCTGCTTGGAACAGCGCTGGCCGTCACCACTTTCCTCAAATCCGAAGCCATCCAGTCGAACGACCTGGGTATGCGCGCCCCACTCCTGGCGCAGTGGGTCCTGCTGCTCTGGGCCATTCCCCTGCTGGATGGGTTTTTGCGGCAGAGGCGCCTGGTTGCTGCCGGAGGGCTTCGCCTGCTGCTGGGCGTGACTTTGCTCCTCGGGCTTTGCGCCTCGCTGTACCAAGTGGTTCTGCTGCGGCTGGCTGCTCCGCTCAATGCGCTCGCGGCCGGGCACGGCCGGCACCCGATCGCTGCCCTGCCTGTCTCGACAGACGGCCAGGACGTTTACCGGATCCGCAGCGCGATGGCGGCGCTGACGCCCCTGCTCGCTCCGGGAGCGGTCGTGGCCTACAACCCGTTTAACGAGGATCGTTTGCTGCTGCTGTTCGACACCCGCGCGCAGATTGCGGCTGCCACCCCGCACGATTGCGGAACGCCGTTCGGGGGCTCGCCCGCGAACTGTGAACAGACCAAGACCCTGCTTCGTACGATCTTCGGCAGCGGCAGCGCCGTTATACCTCCGAACCGGCTGGACGCAGCCTGCCGGGCCGGCGCCATCACCATCCTCCTGGTACAAAACTCCGATCCGGTCTGGACGATGCCCGCCAGCTGGGTCTGGCAGCGGCCCGCACTGGTCGCGAACCAGTCGATCCGGGCGGTGCGCTGTGGCGCTGGAGTGGCCCGATGAAAATCAAATACCGACCCGCTCTTTCCCTTGACGCTACGTTGTCATATATGACTACAATCGGAATGGCTGCTATGGCGATGCCGGAAGCATGAGATCGACGCGTCCCATCTCCTGGATCAAAGCTGCTCGCAAGGATTTTGAGTGTTTTCCTGAGAAGGCACAGTCGATCTGCCTCACGGCTCTGACGATTGCTGCCGAAGGCGGTAAGGCAGACATTGCCAAACCGCTGCTCGGCTTAGGCTTCCCGGTCTTTGAAATCGCCTTACCCATCGCGGCGATGCTTTTCGTGTCGTCTATGCCGCGCAAATTGGGGATAACATCTGGGTCGTTCATGCGTTCCAGAAGAAATCGACGCAGGGGATTAAAACTCCAAGGCATGAGCTTGATTTGATCAAGGACCGGCTGAAGAGACTGAAGGAGCTTCTCGGATGAGCGATGAACAGTTTGAAGTGATGCACGGCAGCGGAAATGTCTTCCGCGATCTTGGACACGCCAGCACGGATGTGGAGCAACTGAAGGCTATTCTGGCCACTGAAATCATCAAGATGCTGGATCGAGAGGGGCTGAGTGTGCGCGGTGCTCACACCCGTACGGGAATCGCTGCAGCAGACTTTTCGCGCATCCGCAACGCGGACCTCGGACGGTTCACGCTGGATCGTCTAATCTCAATCATCAACAGGCTCGGCTCGCGGCTTGAGGTCAAAATAACGGTACACAGTACGCAACTGGTGCATTCTGTAATGGTGTAGTTCAGAGAACGAACATTTACCATAAAGTTTTAGCAGGCCAAGGCAGTGATTGACGCGAAGGGACACCAAAGCGGACACCAGGAAAACGGGCATTCAGCTATTTAAAATAATGCGAAAGTGGCGAAATTGGCAGACGCACCAGACTTAGGATCTGGCGGGGCAACCCTTGGGGGTTCAAATCCCCCCTTTCGCACCAAACCTCCGGTGTACTCTAGTGGCTATGAGTTCTTCATCCAACCAGCCAACCTTTGCCGTAACCCAGGGCGCAAATTATCGCGAAACCTATGCGAACAGCGTCCAGGTTCGTGTCAGCGTGTGGGACATCTTCCTGCTCTTCGGTCTCGCGCACCCCACTTCGCCCGATGATGTCGTCATCGAGAACCAGCAGGGCATCTACCTAAGCCCGCAGCAGGCGAAGGCGCTGTTCAACATCCTCGGCCAGAACCTGGCGCAGTACGAGCAGACCTTCGGCCAGATTGCGCTCGAGCCCGTGGGCCCGCGCCCGGTGCAGTAGCCCGCTTTTGCCGCACCGCGAACAGGAGGGTATGCGCCCGGCGCCCGCCCTCCGCTTCATCTCCCTCCTGCTGCTCCTCTTCCTTGCCGAAGTGCTGGCGCATGCTGCCCTGCTGCGGCTCCCGTACTACTGGGACGAAGCCGGCTACTATGTTCCGGCGGCGTATGACTTTTTCCGCACCGGCACGCTGATTCCTTTTTCGACCCTCACCAACGCACACCCTCCCGGCCTGTCACTGTATCTCGCGGCGGCGTGGAAGCTGTTCGGCTTTGCGCCGATCACGACGCGCATCAGCATGTGCCTCGCGGCGGCGCTCGCGCTCGCGGCGGTGTGGCGGCTTGCGCTCGATGCGCTCGAAAACCGGGCTGCCGCGGCTGCCGTGGTGCTGATGACAGCGCTGTACCCTGTTTGGTTTGCACAGAGCACTCTGGCACAGGCCGACATGCTTGCCGCCCCGGCGACGCTGTGGGCGCTCTGCTTCACGTGGTCGCCCCGGGCAGGCAGCAGGAGATATCTGGCCGCCGCCTGCTTTACCGCCGCCGCGCTCACCAAGGAGATCGCCATCGGCACACCGCTGGCGCTTGCCGCCTGGGAAATCCTGCTGCTGCTAAGGCGGCGGGGCGACGCGAAACGACTCCTCGCCTGCGTCGCTCCGATGATCCCGCTCGCCTGCTGGTTTGCGTACCACCGGCTGCACACCGGCTTCTTCTTCGGCAACCCGGGGTACCTGCGCTACAACGCGAGCACGACCCACTCGCCGATGCGGGTAGCGCTCGCGCTCGGCCACCGGATTTTTCACCTCTCGGCACACCTCAACCTGTTTGTGCCGGTCGCCATTGCCGCTGGGAGCCTGCTGCTGCCCCCGCTGGCCGCACGCGCGCGATTGCCGGCCGCGCTGCGCAACCGGATCTGGCTGGTGCTGGCGGCCAATGCCCTGCTATTTTCGCTGCTCGGCGGCGCGCTGCTCACGCGGTACCTGTTGCCGATGTATCCGCTGGTGCTCCTGCTGACCGTGGCGGCGGTGCAGGCTCGCTTCCGGCAGTGGCTCTGGTTTCCGGCGCTTGCCTCGGTCGCGTTCGTTGCGGCGCTGCTGCTGCCGCCGCCCTACCGCATTGCGCCCGAGGATACGCTCGCCTACAGGGACGCGGTGGTGCTGGAGCAGCAGGCGATCGCGGTCGTCAGCACGCACTATCCGAACGCCTCTGTTCTGTCGGCGTGGCCTGTAACCGATGGGCTCCGAAAGCCGGAGCTCGGCTATGTGCGCACACCGATGGCGGTTGTGCCTGTCGATAACTTCTCGCTGCCCGTGGTGCAGGGCCTGCTGGCCGAGCCTAAGAGCTTTTCGACAGCCATCGTGTTCTCGACCAAGTACGATCCGCCCGGGCTGCCGTTTCGCCTGGGCCGCTGGAACCGGCGCGCGGAAGAGCGCTACTTCGACTTTCACCATGATTTGTCGGCGGAGCAGGTCGCCCTGATGCTTGACGGAGTCATCGTGTGGCAGAGGCACCTCGGCTCGCAATGGGCGGCGGTGCTCCGCTTCGCGCACCCCCAGCTCGCGGAAAACACGGCTGCCGGTCCTCATATAATCATGCGTGAGCCGGAGCCCAGCGCGCGGCCCGCGAGGAACTGAGCCCTGCGTCGAAAGCCCGCCTGCTTTGCCATTCTGCTTCACCCGCGATTGAGGAGAGCGCTGCTCCTGCTGACCGCCACCCTGGCAGCAGCGGCGCCGGGTGCGCGCGCGCAGGCCACGACGGCTAGCCCGGAGCCCTCGGCGACCGGCCGGCCGCAGCCCGCATCGCCGGTAACGGCCGCAACGCTGGTGCAGGCGCATGGGCAGCTCCTGCTGGCGCTTCCATTCACAAATGCCGGGGCAAATGCCACTGTCGACTGGATCGGTTCAGCCTTTCCGGAGCTGCTCAACCAGCGCTTCGCGTCCGCTGGCTTTTTGCCGATCAGCCGCGGCGACCGCTCCTACGCGCTTGAGCACCTGGGGCTGCCGCCTGACTTTCGCCCCACGCGGGCCAGCACACTGCGACTCGCGCAAACCCTCGATGCGGATTCGGTCATCTACGGCACCTACCAGGTGAACGGTACGCAGATTACCGCGACCGCGCGCATTCTGGACATTGTGAACCTTCGCGAAAGCGCGCCCATGGTCGAGACGGCCGAGCTGAGCCGATTGCCGGATGTGATCAATGCGATTGCCTGGCGAGTGACGCGGCAGCTCGACCCGGCCTACCCGGGCGCGGAGCAGACCTTTATCGCGGCGGATGCGACACTGCGCCTGGATGCGTTCGAAGACTACATGCGGGGGCTGGTGCAGGGTTCGCCGGACGACCGACTGGCGCACCTGCGCGACGCGGTTCGGCTTGACCCGACCTATGGGCCCGCGTGGCTGGCGCTGGGCGACGCGAACTTTGCCGCGCAGGATTACGACCAGGCGGCAATCGCCTACGGACACCTGAGCCGAAACGACCCGAACGCGCTGCAGGCCGACTTTCACCGCGGTTTGGCCTACTTCTATACCGGCAAATACCTACAGGCGGAAGATGCGTTCGCGTTCGTGAGCACCCGGCTCCCGCTGCCGGAGGTCGTGAACGACGAAGGCGTAGCCGCGGCACGGCGCGGCAAGGACGGCGCGCCATTCTTTCAGCAGGCCATTACCGGGGACCCGGCCGGCGCGGACTACCACTTCAACCTGGCGCTGGCTTACGCCCGCCGGGCAGACGCCGCGAACGCGCAGAAGGAGGTCGCGGCGGCGTTGAAGCTGCGCCCGAACGACACTGAAATGCAGGCTTTCGCGAACAACCTGCGCAATCCGGGTTATCTGCAGGCTCCAGCGGCGCTGGCAGTCGCAGGCGATCCCGCGGCTGCGCCGGTCAACCAGAATCTGCCGCTCGAACGCATCAAGCGTTCGTATGACGAAGCAGCTTTTCGCCAGGCGGCTTTTGAAATGGAGCAGATGGAGACGCTGCGCGCCGCGAGCGAACCGCCGGCCAAGCGGCTTGCCGCGCTGCTGACCGATGCGACGCATTACCTGAACGCCGGGCTGCTGGTCGAGAGCGAGCGCGAGTACAACCGGGCCGTCGCGATCGATCCCAGCTCCGCCGAAGCGTATGCCGGGCTGGCGCGTGTGCGGGAGCGCACGGGTGAGCGCGATGCCGCGCGTCAGTTGGCGAACCGCTCCCTGCAGCTTCGGAACAATGTCCCGGCGCACCTGGTGCTGGCGCGGCTGGCGCTGCTGGCCGGCCAGGTGCCGTCGGCGGCCGTCGAGGTGTCGGCAGCCCTGCGGCTTGAGCCGAACAACTCCGAAGCACGGGGGATGCAGCAGGCGGTCGTGGCGCGGGGCGGCCAGGTGCCGTAGAGCATTGGCCGTGTTTAAGGCGGTCAACACGGTGCTGGCACGGGCCCCCGCCGCGGCATACACTTAGTCTGTTATGCGCGCCTGCGCTTCCTTTCGATCGATGAGTCCCGGCGGTTGGTGCTTTTCACTCTGCGCCGCTGCAATTTTTTTACTGCTCGCTCTGCCGGGTTTTGCCCAGTCTGCGGCAAAGCCGGTGGTCGAGGTCATCCACCTGGACTCGACCATCCAGCCGGTAAGCGCCTGGTACCTGGAGCGCAGCCTGCAGGCGGCAAACGATCAGCACGCGGCAGCGGCGCTGGTGCTGATGAACACGCCGGGCGGCCTGCTCGACTCTATGCGGGAGATGGTGCACAGCATCCTGGCGTCACCCGTCCCGGTCATCGTGTACGTATCGCCTGCCGGCAGCCGCGCCGGCTCCGCCGGCTTCTTTCTTCTGGAAGCGGCAGACGTCGCCGCGATGGCCCCCGGCACCAATGCCGGCGCGGCGCACCCGGTGGTCGAAGGCGGCAAGCTCGATCCGATCATGAAGCAGAAGCTCGAGAACGATGCGACGGCGCTGCTGCGCTCCTACACAGTCCCCCGCAAGCACAACGTCAATGCCGCGCAGGACGCCGTGCTGAACTCCAAGTCTTACTCCGCCGATGAAGCCCTTCAGCTGCACCTGATCAGCCTCGTTTCACCGGATGTTCCATCGCTTTTGCACTCGCTCGACGGGCAGACCGTAACCCGCATCAACGGAGCCACGACGATCCTGCACCTCAACGGCGCCCGGCTTGTTGACGCCAAACCGTCGGTGCGGGAGCGCATCCTGGGTGTGCTGATGGACCCGAACCTTGCCGTGCTGCTGTTGGTGGCCGGCGCGCTGCTGATTTACCTGGAGTTCAACGCACCGGGAACCATCATCCCCGGCGCGCTGGGGACGTTGCTGCTGGTTACGGCGCTTTTCGCACTGAACCTGCTGCCGCTGCGCTACACCGCCGTCATGCTGCTGATTGCGGCGGTCGGGCTGCTGCTGCTTGAAGTCAAGGTGCCGAGCCACGGCATCCTCGCGACCACCGGGATTGTGTGCCTCGTGGTCGGCCTGCTGACGCTGGTTGCCGGGCCGGTGCCGGAGATGCAGGTGCGGTTCGCGACAGCGCTGGGGGTCGGCACGGGTTTTGGCCTCATCACCATGTACCTGGTGCGGATCGCACTGAGGGCACGCCGCAACAAGGTGATTACAGGACCCGCCGCGATGGTGGGTACGCTCGCGATCGCGCAGGAGCCCCTGTCCCCGAACGGTACGTTGCCCGCGCGGGGCCAGGTGCTGGTGCGGGGCGAGCTGTGGTTCGCCGAATCGCCGACCTCCGTAGCAGCCGGAACCCGGCTTAAGGTGCAGGGCATCCGCGGGCTTACGCTGCTGGTCGAGCCGCTTACCGGCGAGCTGCCGCGAACAGCGGCTTAGATGGCTGCGATACACTTCTGATCGAACACGAGGCCGCAACTTCATGAGCATTTTCGGCGCCGCAGCACTCCTTATCGTCGCGTTTTATCTCTTTTCTTCGGTCATCATCCTGCGTGAGTACGAGCGCGGCGTCATCTTTCGGCTGGGCCGGGCGCTCGTCCCCCCCAAAGGCCCCGGCGTCATCCTCGTCTTCCGCCCCTTCGACCAGATCGTACGCATCTCGCTCCGGCAGGAGGTCCTCGAGGTCCCCCCGCAGGACGTCATCACCCGCGACAACGTCACCATCAAGGTCAACGCCGTCATCACCCTGCGCGTACTCGACCCCGCGAAAGCAGTTATCGAAGTAGCCAATTACGTGAACCAGACATCGCAGTTCGCGCAGACGACGCTGCGCTCGGTGCTGGGCGAGGTCGACCTGGACGGGCTGCTGTCGCATCGCGACGCCCTGAACCAGCGGATCCAGACCATTATCGACAGCCGGACGGAGCCCTGGGGGGTCAAGGTGGTGAGCGTCGAGGTGAAGCAGGTTGATCTGCCGGAGTCGATGCTGCGGGCAATGGCGCGCCAGGCCGAAGCGGAGCGCGAAAAGCGCTCGAAGATCATCAATGCCGACGGTGAGTTTGAGGCCGCGCAGCGGCTGGTCGACGCGGCCAAGCTGCTGGCCGAGCAGCCTACCACCATGCAGCTGCGCTACCTGCAGACGCTGCGGGACATCGGCAACGAAAAGAACACGACCATCATCTTTCCGCTGCCGATCGAGATGCTTTCACTCTTGCAGCGCGCCGTCGGGCCACTCCCAAGCGCATTATCGGAATCAAAGCCACCTGAGGACAGGAGCTGATGGGGGACGCCTTTCAACCGAACCGCGATCTACTGGGCGAAACGGAGCCGACGGCGGACCTGGTGCTGGGCGCCCCGGCGCTGCTCGGCATCTTCTTTGCAGCGGCCCTGCTGTGCGCGGTCTGCTTCGGCTTCGGCTACTCCTCCGGGCACACGGTCAGAAGGACGCCGCTGGTGGAAAGCGATCAAACGGCCATCGCCGCGCAGCAGGAGCAGACGCAGCCGATGGATCGCGTTGAAGCGCCTCCGACGGCGATCCTGACGCATCGTTCCCCTGACGCTCCGGTCACGACGCCGCTTCAGGACGATAGCTCCGGCACTGAGCCTGGTTTTCCCCCGGCGGAAACCGCCTCACCCGTAAACACCAAACCTGCGCCGGGGACAGGATACATGGCGCGCAAGCAGGCAGCCGCTGCTGTGCCGCCCGCGGACTCGCAGGACCTGCCGGCCAGCCGAAGCCGTGCGGCGCAGGATCAAAACGCGACTGCGCGAAGCCAGGGTGTCGCGGTCCCGCTCACGGCAACGCCGCGAGCAACCCCGGCTGATACTCCCGCCGCTACCGGCGAGGCGCCCAGCCAGTTTCTGATGGTTCAGATTGCCGCCGTAAGCCATGCTGCCGACGCGCAGACGCTTGCCGCCGCGCTGCGGCACGACGGCTTTGCGGCCGTGGTGCGGACGAGCACCGGCGACCCGCTGTTCCACATTCAGATTGGGCCGTTCCCCACGCTGCAGGCAGCGAAGGCCATGCGGGCGAGGCTGAGCAGCGTCGGGTATAACGCTTTTATCAAGCCTTGACAGGGCTATCCTGGCCGGGCAGCGCAGATGCGATTGCCTCACGTACAGCCGTCCGCAGGGCATCCCTGCCGGCAAAAGCAGCCGGGTCGAGCGGTGGATGCACGATGACCTGCACCCCGCCGCGACGAAGCCTGCGTGTGCCCTTGGGCAGCAATGCGTGGGTGCCTGCCAGGGTGATCGGAACGACCGGTACGCCACACTGCATCGCGAGGAAAAACGGCCCTTTTTTGAACGGCAGCAGCCGGCCATCCGGCGAGCGGGTGCCTTCGACAAAGATCGCGAGGCTGACTCCGGAGCGAAGTAAGCCGGCAGCCTGATCGAGCGAGCGCTTCGCGTCTTCCACACTGCCGGAGCGGGCGACGGGCACAAAACCGGCCAGTCGCATGCCCCAGCCCAGCAGCGGTACGCGGAGCAACTCCTGCTTGATAAGCATGGCGACGCGGCGAGGCAGCAGAGCAGCGGCGAGCAACGGCGGGTCGAGGTTCGACGCGTGGTTTACCAGGAAAAGGCAGGCCGTGTCCACCGGCAGCGGCGCTTCGTAGCGAATGGTGGTGCGGACGCCCGCGGCCAGCAGCCCGAGGTGCCCGATCGCTACGCCCCAGCGGTACAGCAGCGACGGGTCGCGCGTCAGCACGGTCCACGGCAGCGCGATCAGTCCCACGGGAATAGCCAGCAATCCCCACACCGAAACCAGCAGAAAGGCTCGCAGCATGGGCGGCTTACTGCTCACTCAGGGCGGCCAGGCGCGCGGGCAGCTTTTCGTAAATGCCGTCAAAGCCGCCGTTCGAGAGGATGGCGACCACATCGCCCTCCACCAGCTGCGGCGCGATGGCGTCGACAATGTCATCGGCATGGGCATAGAGCGCCGCATCGTGGCCTGCCTGGGCCAGCGCGAGAATGACCTGCTCGGGGTGCAGGCGCTCGCCTTCAGGAATGCTTGCCTGCCGAAATACGCCCGCCAGCACGATCTGATCGGCGACCTGCAGGCTCTCCACCAGCTCACGCTCAAAAACATTGCGGCGCAGCGTGTTCGAGCGCGGCTCAAGCACCGCCCACAGGCGGCTGGCCGGGTAAGCAGTCCGCAGCGCGCGAAGCGTTTCGCGGATCGCGGTGGGGTGGTGCGCGAAGTCATCGATGATGATGACGCCGTTGACGACTGCTCGCACCTCGAGCCGGCGCTTGACGCTCCGGAAACCTGCCAGCGCCTCCTGGATAGCCGCGAGTGGAACGCCCTGGCTGGCGGCGAGGGCGGCGGCGGCGGTCGCGTTCAGCGCGTTGTGCTCGCCGGCCATGGGCAGCCGCAGCTGCGCCCACGGTTCGCCCGCGCGGGTCACGCTCCACTGCGTTATGCCGCCCTCATGCGCCAGGTCGCTTACCCGCCAGGTCGAGTCCTCCGCGAAGCCATAAAACTCGACCGGGCACAGGGCCTTAGCGGTGCATTCGCGCACATGCGGCGCGCCGTCGAAAGCGACAATGCGACCCCGTCGCGGAACCAGGTTCACCAGCCGACGAAACGCGGTCTTGACCGCATCGAGGTCCTTGTAGATATCGGCGTGGTCGAACTCGATATGCGTCAGGATCAGCGCGTCCGGGAAGTAGTGCATGAACTTCGGACCCTTGTCGAAGAAAGCCGTGTCATACTCATCGCCCTCGATGAGGAAGGGGCGCCCCTCGCGCAGCTGAAAGCTGGTGCCGAAGTTCTCAGCCACGCCGCCGATTAGAAAAGACGGCGCCAGCTCCGGCTGCGTACGCGAGGCCACGTCGTAAATCCACGCGAGCATGCTGGTCGTGGTGGTTTTACCGTGCGTGCCGGAGACGACGAGCGACTCGCGCCCGCGCAGAAACTCCTCCTGCACCAGCTGCGCCATCGACGTGAACGGAATGCGCTGGTCGAGCACGTACTCAAGCTCGGCATTGCCGCGCGAGAGGGCGTTGCCGATGACGACGAGGTCCGGCGCGGGATCGAGGTTGCTCTCGCTGAACGGCTCCGCTACCTCGATACCGAGCGAGCGCAGCAGGTCAGACATGGGCGGGTACGCGGCCTGGTCAGAGCCAGTGATGGCATGGCCCTTCTGCTGTAGAAGGCCCGCGAGCGAGGCCATCGCGGTGCCGCAGATGCCGATGAGGTGGATATGCTTGCTGTTTGTGGAAGGCTGTTCTGGGGCGTTCATTGCTGTGCCCTTAGCTTCGCACATCCGCGCGGGTACGCACGGCGGGTTCAAGCAGCGTCAGCTCAGCCGTAACCCCACTCGCCACGAGATTTGCCCGAATGCCCAGCGGCAGTGTGACGTTTGCGCGGGAAACGTGCCCGGAGCGCAGGCCGATGGCGATCGGTCCCTCGAACTCCGCAAGCGCATGGAGAATCGCCTGCTCCAGCAGGCCGGCGGGCGCCCCGGGTGAAGCGCAATCGAGCATTTCACCGAAGATTATGCCCGCAACGCCCGCGAGCTTGCCTGCGAGCAGCAGCTGCCGCAGCATGCGGTCAACCTGGTACGGCTTGGTGCCGACGTCCTCAAGAAACAGCAGTTTGCCTTCGGTCATTGGAGCATACGGCGTCCCGAGCGAAGCGGTCAGCAGCGTAAGGCAGCCTCCGTACAACACGCCCTGTGCGGTGCCCGGGCGCAGAACCCGCAAGCCCTCTTGGGCGCCATAGCTGTGCTGCTCACCTGAGAGAACAGCGTGCAGGCTCGCCTCATCGACACCGTCGGGCAGGTAGAAATCCGCCGCCAGCATGGGCGCCGAAAAAGCGACCAGGCCCGTGCGGTCGAGCAGCCAGGTCTGCAGCGCGGTCATGTCGCTATAGCCCAGCAGCGGCTTCGGGTTGGCGCGGATCAGGTCGAGGTCGAGCGAAGGCAGCAGGTAGTTGCTCCCATAGCCGCCGCGCGTACACAGGATGGCGTCAATCTCCGGATCGCTGAACGCCTCGTGCAGGTCGGCAAGCCGCCCGGCGACAGCTCCACTGAAGTACGGGTCGCCCCTGCCCTGCGCGTGTGCGCCGAAGCGAAGCTGCCAGCCGCGCGCCGCAAGCGCAGCCGCGCCGGCATCGATACGCGACTGCCGCGCGCTGCTGGCCGGTGCGATGACCGCGACGACCGGATTTTTCGGCAGGGCTGCAGGCTTCATGCAATCGCTTCTTCCGCCGGGCCGGCGAGGAACGCGGTGCCGATGGCAATCAGCTCCGCCGGCCCGGTCAGCTCCATCTCGTCGTTGTCGCTTGGCCATGCGACGGTCTGCGTGCCGCCGGGCGCGTGCACCGCAAGCTGCCGCGCGCAGACGTGAAGGCGAATGGCAGCCGCCGCCGTGGCGCAGGTGCCTGTGCCGGAAGAGGTGGTTGGGCCCACGCCGCGCTCGAAGATGCGGATCTCAATCGCAGAGGGGGAAAGCACGCGGACAAACTCGACATTGGTCTGCGCGGGAAACTGCGGATGAAAGCAGATCGCCCGGCCGAGTGTCTGCCAGTCCAGGCCCTGCACTGAAAAGTCTTCGTCCTCGACGCGTATGACGAAGTGCGGGTTCCCCGTCGAGACGATCGCGCCCTCCACCAGCACTCCTTCTTCATCAAGCGTGACGCTCGCCTGCTGAACCGACGGAATGCCCATCGACGAGCGCAACTGCATGCGCTTGCCCTCGTGCGCCTCAAGCACGCAGGTGCGCTCGCCGGCATCGGTGGTGAGCGTAAGCTGCTCGCCCGGCTGTGCCTGCCTGGTGAACGCCATCCAGGCTGCCACGCAGCGGGTGCCGTTGCCGCTGATCTCGGCGACACCGCCATCGGCATTCCGCAGACGGATGGTGCCGGAGCGCTCGCCGGTCCAGGTCAGGAACTCGACGCCATCGGCGCCGATACCCGTGGTGCGCGCGCACAGCGCAATGGCGAGCAGCCGGTCGGACTCGTCGTCAGCCACAGACGCGAGCGCGGTGCCGCGCTCCACTATCAGAAAATCATTGCCGCAGGCGTGCGCCTTGGCGTACTTCAACATGCTGTTCTCTTTTCGTTCTTCAGAATTTCCGGCGGACAGTGGACTCGTAAATGCGCGCGCACGGCTGGCCGGTGGAGCAGATCACGTCGAGCAGCCTGAGCCCCTCGCCGTGCGTTTTCAGGGTCTTCGCCACCGCATCGCCATCGAGCGCCACGACATACCGCGCCGAGTGCGCGGGGTCGAGCAGCGCATGCTGCCACAGCAGCCAGTCTGAGTCATTGATGGTCCGCATGAGCGGGATGCCCGCCTGCTGTACCGCGCCGCCGTGGTCCGAGGTGTACATCAGGATGAGCCCAAAGGGTGGAAGCTGGTTGAGCGCACGGGCTAACCCCGCCTCAAATGGGATACGCGTCCGCGAGTTGACCACGGCCTCGCCGAGCACCAGGGCTCGCGCCCGCAGCAGCACCACGTCATTGACGACGAAAAGCAGCGCGAACACGCCGATGACAACCGGCGCCGAACCCGCGCGACGCCGACTGAGCCACGCGACGAGCCACGAGGCGAGAAAGGCGAGGCTCAACGCGAACACCGGCAGCAGCTCCATGCCGTAGCGCGTGTTGTACCAGCCGTGCGGGTACCAGCTCGGCAGAAAAATAGGCACGGAACCGTAGCTGACCGAGTACACGTAGAAGGGCACAGGGATCCAGAACAGCAGCAGCGGGCCGAAATTGCCGCGGCGCAGGCGCAACGCATACACGGTACCAGCCAGCGATGCGAGCAGCAGCAGGTCGGCCAGCCATCGCGTGGTCGCGTTCAGCTCGGCAACCTTGAGGAAGTAGAGCAGCGCGACCGGCGGGTTGTGCCAGCCGGGGTAGTGCCCTGCGCCGTGCGCGCTGGTTTTTGCGTCGATCGCGCGCGCGGAGTAGGGGCCTCGCATAAAGTCGAGCGGATCGCCGAACTGCCTCGCGTTGTATGCCAGCCAGCACAGCGGCGCGGCCAGCAGGATGGCGGTACACAGCAGGAACGCTCCGCCGGAACGCTCACGAAACGAGCGGGCCTTAAACGTGTTCCACGCCAGCACGCACCAGGCGGCAGCCGCTATGATCCATCCGTCGTACCGCGTAAAGATTGCGGCGAGCAGCACGAGGGCCGCGCCCAGTAGGGTGGCGCGCAGTAGCTGCTCCCGCGCGGCGCTGGGCGGCAGCAGCGAGGCGCGGCCGTGCTCGGCGACAAAAACCGCCGCCCAGATCAGTTCGGCAAGGAATACGGGCTCCGTCATGGCGGTCGTCTGCATGTACAGGAGCCCGGGATTGAGCGCATAAAACAGCGTAGCCAGCACCGCGAACGGGGCAGGAAGTGCGATACGCGCCAGCCGGTACATCCCTGCCGCGCCCAGGATGTAGGCAACCATCGAAGGCGGCGCGCCCGCGAGCCCCGACTGCCACAGGCGCATGCTCTGCGCGAAGGGATACATGAGCAGGTGCGGCAGCGGCAGCCATACCGAGCCAAGCTGCCGGAAACCCGGGTAGAGCGAGTCGCCCAGCCGGCGCGCGATGTGCAGGTGCGCCACCGCATCGCCGTACAGCAGCAGCATGCCGTGCCGGGTGCAGTAGGCCAGCGCCAGGAACGAGAAAATGGCCGCCACGCAGCCCGCCAGCACAGTCTCCTGTCGGAGCGTGCTGTCGAGCTGCGGAGGCGGCGTGACCGGTTGCTTCAAGACGAGTGCCCTGTTTAGTCGAGGTGCGAAAGAGCGCGAAGCTCGGCGACCCGTGCGTCGATCTCTTCGCGCGACAGCGCCTGCACACGCTCCGTACCGAAGCGCTCGCAGGCGAACGCGCCCATGGCCGCGCCGTAGAACATGGCGCGCTTCCATGATGCGGGAGTGACGGCACCCTGCTCGGCGAGCGAGCCGAAGAAGCCGCCGGCGAACGAGTCGCCCGCGCCGGTCGGGTCGACCACCTCGTCAAGCGGCAGAGTCGGCGCGCGGAACGCCACGGACTGCGTACCGCCGTGCCCGGGGAAGGACTGCTCGCTGAAGAACGCGGTCGCGCCGTACTCGCCATGCTTCACGATCAGGCTTTTCGGACCCATTTTGAGGATCAGGTCAGCGGCGCGGCGCAGGTTCGGCTCGCCCGAAAGCAGCCGCGCTTCGCCGTCATTGATCAGCAGCGTATCGAGCCCTTTCAGCACGCGCAGCAGGTTTTCGCGATGCGCCGCTATCCAGTAATTCATGGTGTCGCCGCACACCATGCGTACGCCGGGCAGCTGCGCCCGCACTTTCTCCTGCAGCACTGGGTCGATATTGGCGAGGAACAGGTACTCGGAGTCGGTGTAGGCAGCTGGAATCTTCGGCGTAAACGTTTCAAAAACGTTCAGCTCGGTCGCCAGCGTTTCCGCGTTGTTCAGATCCTGCACGTAGGACCCGCGCCAGAAGAAGCTCTTGCCCGGGACATGCTCAATTCCCTCCGTGTCGATGCCGCGCTTCGTAAAAACGGCCTGTTCCGCGTCGCCGAAATCCTCGCCTACTACCCCGATGACACGCACCTGCGTGAAGAAAGAGGCGGCCAACGCGAAGTGGGTCGCGGCGCCCCCGAGTATGCGGTCGCGCTTGCCGGAAGGACTCTCAATGCCGTCGAACGCGACACTGCCAACTACCAGGATGCTCATTGTTTCTCTTTCAGGCGTGGCGCCGGGGGTGCGCGCTTATGCGTTGAGGTACTTGCCGTACAGCAGCTGCAGTTTTTCTCGCGTGGCCTGGGGAATGGCGTCTTTGCCGGTCATGATGGCGAACTGCGCGGCGGTCGCGCAGCCGCAGCCGCGCTCGCCCGGCAACAGGCCGACGGCCGTGCGAACCACGCGGCAGGCGTTCGCGGTATTGCGGTGCATCACCGCGATCACCTGGTCGACCGTCACGTCGTCATGGCCTTCGTGCCAGCAGTCATAATCGGTGACCATCGCCAGGGTCGCGTAGCAGATCTCCGCTTCACGGGCCAGCTTGGCTTCCTGCAGGTTGGTCATACCAATAATATCGGCGCCCCAGCTACGGTACAGGTTCGACTCGGCACGGGTGGAAAACTGCGGGCCTTCCATGCAGACGTAGGTGCCGCCGAGCTTGCCGACAACTTTTGCGTCCTCGCATCCGGAGTGCAGTGCCTTCGCGACCACGGCACATACCGGATCGCCGAACGCGACGTGGCCCACGATGCCCTCGCCGAAGAAAGTGCCCTGGCGCAGGAAGGTGCGGTCGATGAACTGGTCCGGGATCACGAAGTCCGTGGGCTTGTGCTCTTCCTTGAGCGAGCCCACTGCGGAGACGGAGAGGATCTGCTCGACGCCGACTGCTTTGAGCGCGTAGATGTTCGCGCGGAACGGCAGCTCGCTTGGAAGCAACCGGTGCCCTTTGCCGTGCCGGGCGAGAAAGGCGACGCGACGCCCGTCAAGGGTGCCAAGTACGAGCGGGTCGCTCGGCTCGCCCCATGGCGTCGAAACATGCTGCTCACGAACATCTGTAAGCCCGGGCATGGCATACAAACCGCTGCCCCCGATAATGCCGATCTCTGCCTGCTGCTGCAAACGCTGCTCCTCAAAAATGGACGGGGAAATACCTCGGCTAGTATACCCGCGGCATCGCGGCGCGCAGTGTACCGTACCGCGCAAGTGCGCGGCGCAACGGGGTGGACAGTTCCTGCGCCGCGGCGCTCGAAGACCGGTCCTGCTGCGCGGCCAGCATCAGGGCTTCGGTCTTTTCAGCAACCGCTACCGGCAGCGTGTGGCTGATGAAGACGAAGCGGTCCTGCTGCTCGACAAGCACCGGACCTTCTTCTGTTCCGTCGACCGTGCGGGTCGCGGTGTGCTCCCGCGGCTGCAGGCCGGGGTAGCGCTTCAACAGGCTCCTGCGATACATGCCGGCGAATGCCTGCGCTGCGGCCGGCGTCTTCCATCGCGACAGGTACAGGAGCGCGATGGAGCCGGTCTGCTCCTTTGCTGCCGCGGTCGTTGCGGTGCGGGCCTGCGCGGCGTAGTACAGGCCGCCGTCCCAGTTCAGCGCGGCATCGGCGCCCGCCCCCGCATCGGCCAGAGCCTGACCCAGCATGCGTACGTCGAGAGCGCCCATCACGCCGACATCGTACGGCGCCCACTCCGCGTCGAGCAGTGGGTGCAGATCAGGCATTGAGAGCACCGGCGCGCGCAGGCTGTGCTCGTACTCCTCCGGGTGCATGACCTCCCAGCTCGAATCCGGCGGACGCTTCAGCACGCCGGCAAACGCGGCGTCCGTCCCGCGATCCTTCAGGACCTTCTGCTCGAAAAGCAGACCGTCCTGATACGGAAACAGCAGCGATTCGCGCAGCACCAGCGGCGCGCTGTCCAGTATCGGCGAGTCGCTATCCTTGCTGGTCGCGTCCGTCATCTGGTTCAGGGGGATGTCGGGCAGGGTGCGCAGCGACTGGCCGCGCCCCTCCAGGCCCCAGTCGAGGTAGGCGGCCATCGCCTGGCCTTCCAGCACCGCTTCCCGCGCGGTACCGGTTTCGTCGTAGCGAATGTGCTCGCGATCCTGGGCTATGTTCGTGGCCGTGCCTTCGGGTCCGGCATTCTCCCACTTATCTAGATCGACGCCCCGGGCACCCTGGTACTGGTCCTGCAGCGCATGAGTCAGCTCATGCGCCAGCACGGGCTTCTGCGTGTCGGCATCGATCCAGTCCAGCAGGTTCACGGTCTTGGTCTTGCTGTCGTAAAAGCCGGCCACCTGCTCGCCCAGCAGCTTGAGCAGGAAGCTCCGCAGGGCAAAGTGCTGGGGCAGCAGGCCAAACTTCTCAAGGACGATGGCCGATCGCTCGACCCGCGCCGTGTCCTTGTCCTCATCCATCTTCTGCGTCAGGAAGGCTACCACCTGGGCGCGCGTAATCAGGCGGCGCTTGACATCGTGGTGAACGGCAAGCCCGGTGTCCGCGGAGTCGAAACGCAGAATGGTGTCAACCGAGCGAAACAGCTTATCGGCCTGCGCCGGACTGATGCGCTGCTGCGGGTTAGCAGACGCATTCGCCGGAGGGGCCGGCTTGGGGTTCTGCGACGCAGCGGCGCCGCCCTGCCCCACCGCGTAGGCGCTGACGGCTAGCAGCAGGGCCGCGCTCGCCGGCAGGCACTTCCGCAGGAGCCTCGGCCATCGTTCTCTTGTTCGCTGCATGTGTCCCTCGCGCTATCGTAGCGCGGCGGGCCACGTCACAGCCCCGTCCTATAATGGTCCAAGTACTCTTATGACGGAACAGCCACACACGCTCGCAGAAATCACGCCGCTAGGCGCCGTAGCGACCGGGCAGCGACTCACGGCCTTTGCCGGGGTGCAGACACCGGCCGTCTTCACAAATGTGGATGACGAGCTGGCAGCCCTGCACGAGGCCGCCGGCGTGTACGACCTTGGCTGGCGCACCCGTATGCGCTTCACGGGTGACGATCGCGTCCGCTGGCTGAACGGCATGGTGACTAACACGGTCAAGGATCTCGCCCCCGGCGAGCTCAACTACACCTTTCTGCTGAACGCGCAGGGCCGCATCCAGGGCGATGGCGACATTTACGCGCTGGCCAATGCCCTGCTGTTCGCAACGGATTGCGAACAGGCTCCGCGGCTCGCGGCCCATCTGGACCGGTTCATCATCATGGACGATGTGGAACTGTCGACGGACAACGACACGACCGCGCTCGGCTTGGCCGGGCCCGCGGCCGACGGGCTGATCCGGAGCCTCGGCGTGGAGACGCTGCCTGCCCCCGGGCGCTTTGTCGAACTCGAAGGAATGCTGCTGGCCCAGGAGCTCCCCGGCCAATACACGGTTTGGGTGGCAGCGGCCTCGGTACAAAGTCTCTGGGACAGATTGCTCGCCGCAGGGGGTGTCCCCTGCGGACTGGAAGCAGTAGAAGCGCTGCGCATTCTCTCAGGGGTTCCGCGCTACGGCGCCGATATCCATGACAAGAGCCTGGCGCAGGAGACCGGGCAGATGCGCGCGCTGAACTTCAACAAGGGCTGCTACCTGGGGCAGGAGATTGTGGAGCGCATCCGCTCTCGCGCTACCGTGCACCGGGCGGTCCGCTCGTTCTCGCTCACCGGAACTGTGCCAGCGGCCGGAACGCCGCTCTTTACCGCGGAAAAACCGGACGCGCCGGTTGGCGAGCTGACCAGCGTGGCGACGGTATCGCTCCCGGGGATTTCCGGCATCTATGCTCTGGGAACCGTGCGGGCGGAAGCGTCCGCCATTCCCTTGCACTACCCCGGCGGCAGCGCGCAAGTGCTTCCGCATGCTCCACTGCACAAACCCTGAAAGGAACCCGCGCATGCCAGAACAGCCCCCAGCTTTCGTCGTCGTCGACAAGCGCAAGTACACAGCGGAAGGTGAAATCCGCGAGGGCTTCGTAGCGCCCGAGCCGGAAGCGCCGCGAGCGGCACCCGAGCCTCCACCAGCCGAACCCGCGAACGTCGTGACCATGCCGGCGCGTGATCCCGCTGCAACCGGCGGTTCGTCCTATGACGCCGACGATCTTGCGGACGAGGACATGGGCGGTTCCCTGTCGCCGCTTGAAAGCGCGGATTACGATCTCGACACAGACGAGCCCGTTGGCGAGCCGCGCTCCGCGGGCGAAACCGCGGCACAGGACGAGGCGTACCGTCAAAGCACGCGCGCGATCGACTCCATGCTGAAGCAGGCCAACCCGGGCATGGAAACACCGGGAGTCGCCAGCTTTGAGCATGTGGTCCAGAGCTTCTATTTGTCCGCCATTATGGCGATGGGAGCCGGAACAGAACCAGGGCAGAAACCGCGCATCGACATCCTCGGCGCCCGTCAGTCGATCGATATGCTGGCCGTGATCGAGGAAAAGACGCGCGGCAACCTGTCCGCGCAGGAGCAGCAGCTGATCCAGGGGATTACCTTCGAGCTGCGCATGATGTTCCTCGAGCTCACCAACGCCATCAGCAACCAGGCGCACCAGCCCGGGACAGCGGGCCCGGGTTCTGCCCCACCGGGCGGCGGAGTGCTGCGCTAGACAGATGCTGGAACCGGCGACCATTACGGTGCTGGGCAGCGGCACCAGCATGGGTGTGCCCATCCCCGGCTGCAGCTGCAGTACCTGCACGTCTACTGACCCGCGCGACGCCCGCACCCGGCCCTCGATCGCTATCTCCTGGGAATCCCCAGACGATGCGAGCGAGCAGCAGGAGCAGCAGGAGCATCGGGTGCTCATCGATACCGGCCCGGAGTTCCGTATGCAGGCGCTCCGGGAAGGTATCCGCTCGCTCGATGCGGTGCTGTACACGCATCCGCATGCCGATCACATTCTGGGGCTCGACGACCTGAGACCGCTCACCTTCGGCCGCCGAAATAACAAGCTGCCGCTGTATGCCGACGATGCGACCGCGCGGGTGCTGGAACGAATCTTCGACTACACGTTTTCCCCCGGCTCCACCTACCCGAACAAGGCGCGGGTGGCGCTGCACCGGCTTGAAGGACGTGAGGCAGTGACGATTGCCGGCAAGAGATTTCAGCGTGTACCGCTCCAGCATGGGAGGATGCCGATAGCGGGGTACCGCTTCGGCACAGCGGCATACCTGACCGACATGAGCAGCGTCCCCGATGAGAGCTTTTCGCTGCTGCGCGATCTCGACGTGGTTATCCTCGACGCACTGCGGTGGGAGCATCACCCCAGCCATGCGAATGTCGAGGAGGCGATCGGCTGGGTCGAGCGCATTGGCGCCAAATGCGCCTTTTTTACGCATATGTCGCACGAACTTGGCCATGCCGCCACTGAAGCCACGCTGCCCTCGCATATTCGCCTGCTCTACGATGGGCAGCGCATCCCGATCGAGCTATGACCATGATCGTCTTCGATAACCCTGAAAGCATCGCTTTAAGTTTCGGGCCCAGCGTGGTCGCGATAGGCAATTTCGACGGTGTGCATTGCGGGCATCGGGCAATCATCGAGAATGTCTGCCGGCAGGCCCGCACAACGGGCTGCCGGTCGGTGGTTGTGACCTTTGACCCGCATCCGCTGCGCGTCCTGCGCCCTGCCGAGGCCCCACCGCTGATAACGCCGCTGGCCCAGCGACTCGAGCTGCTCGCCGGCACCGGCATTGATGCCACCCTGGTGCTGCCGTTCACGGAAGCTTTTTCGCAGCAGAGTGCCGCGAGCTTCGCGGAAGGGGTCCTGGTTCGCGCGTTGCGGGCCACGGCCGTGCATGAAGGCGACAATTTTCGCTTCGGATACCGGGCCCAGGCCGGGGTTGAGGACCTGCGCGTGCTTGGAGCTTCGCTGGGTTTCTCGGTCTACGCGCACTCGGTGCTGTACCGGCGCGGCTGCGCGTTATCTTCTAGCCAGGTCCGGTCGCTCATCACGGAGGGAGCGGTGGGGCAAGCGCGCGCCCTGCTCGGACGGTCATTCTCAATCCAGTCGACCCCGGCACGAGGCCGTGGCATCGGCACGCGCCTGCTGGTGCCGACCGTAAACCTGGCGCCCTATGCGGAGCTCAAACCTGATCATGGCGTGTATGTCACGCGTTTGCGCGTGGGCGCCGGCGAGACCGCCCGGAGGTTTGAAGCAATCACGAACGCCGGCAACCGGCCCACTTTCGGCGAAGACTCCTACGCGATCGAATCGCACCTGCTCGACTACGACCCAAATACGGGCGAGCCGGTGGAGTTTACGGAAGACACACCCCTTGAGCTCAGCTTCCTTCGCCGCATCCGTGGCGAGCGGCGTTTTCCCTCACCGGCGGCGCTGAAGCAGCAGATCGGCCTCGATATCGCGGTCGCCCGGCGTTACCACCGGCTGGCGCGGCTGCTCGCGCCGCGCTGGTAAACTGGACGCTCAAGCCTGCTTACCCAGCGGCGTCCCGGGAAAGACACACACCATGTTTGAGAATCTGCAGGATAAGCTCCAGCGCGCCTTCAAGAACCTGCGCGGCCAGGGCACGATTACAGAAGAGAACATCAATGACGCGCTGCGGGAGATTCGCCTCGCGCTGCTCGAAGCCGACGTGAACCTTAATGTCGTCAAGGAAGTCATCGAGCACATCCGCGAAAAGGCCGTCGGCCAGGAGGTGATGACGGCCCTGTCGCCGACCGAGCAGGTCATCAAGATCGTGCGCGACGAGCTGGTCGCGCTGCTCGGCAAGGACACTGCGCGGTTCCAGTTCGCGTCACGGCCGCCGACAGTGATCCTGATGGCGGGCCTGCAGGGATCCGGCAAAACCACCACCTCCGGCAAGCTGGCGGCGTGGCTGCAAAAGGGCGGCCATCGGCCCCTGCTGGTCTCGGTCGACGTGTACCGCCCGGCCGCGCGTGAGCAGCTGAAGATCGTGGCGCAGTCCATCAAGGCCAGCCTGTATGAAGGCGACCTGCGCGGCGAGCAGCCCGGCGCGGCGCTGGTCGAGCGGCTGGCGAAGGAAGCCCGCCGCGAGGCCGTGAACACTGGCTGCGATACGCTGATCGTCGACACCGCGGGCCGCCTCCACGTCGATGGCGAACTGATGGACGAGATGGCGATGCTCAAGACGCTGCTCGCCCCGCAAGAGATACTGTTCGTCGCGGACGCGATGACGGGCCAGGACGCGGTGCGCTCCGCCGATGCCTTTCACAAGCGCTTAGGCCTGACCGGCACCGTGCTGACCAAGATGGACGGCGATGCCCGCGGGGGCGCCGCGCTCTCGATCCGCCATGTTACCGGCCAGCCGGTCAAGTTCATCGGAACGGGCGAGAAACCGGATGCGTTCGAGCCGTTTCATCCCGACCGCATCGTTAGTCGGCTGCTGGGCATGGGCGACATGATGTCGCTGATCGAACGGGCCGAGTCGACGCTCGACCGGAAGAAGTCAGAGGATTTCGCGAAGAAAGCGCTTTCCGGCGACGGCTTTTCGCTGGAAGACTTCCGTGACCAGATGGTCCAGATCCGCAAAATGGGCTCGCTGAAGAGCATTATGAATATGCTGCCGTCGGTCGGGCCGTTCCAGGGCATCCAGCAGATGGCCGACCAGGTCGACGACAAGCAGTTCGGGCGGGTCGAGGCCATCATCAACTCGATGACCAAAAAAGAACGCAACCACCACGAGATTATCTCGGGCTCCCGCCGCAAACGCATCGCCGACGGCTCCGGCACCAGCGTGCAGGAGGTCAATCAGCTGCTGAAGCAGTACGCTCAGATGCGCAAAATGTTCAAGGGAATGGGCAAAGGCGGCGGCGCGATGCAGCGGCGCGCCATGAGCATGATGGGCGGCATGAAGGGTCTGGGCCGGTAACCGGCCCAGACCCTTCATGTTTTAAGACCCCCTGCGCGGGAGGCGGCCACTTCGTGGCGTGTGCTCGCTGTACGTAATCCTCCCGTTGGTCGGGATGTAACCCCGGAGCATCGCGACGGCTACAACCTTTTGGCACAACAACCCTCACGAATACGCGTCACGAAGTGACCGCCAGCCGCGCAGGCGGTTTTTGTCTTTAGCTTTTCGGAGCCTCTCAATGTCTTTACAGGACCGTCTCGACACCATCACCGAGCAAACGCGACGCCTGGTGCAGCCGGAGCGGCTCGCACCAAGCGAACAGGCCATAGCGGAGCTGTTCGCCAGCGGTATCGAGGAGCGGAGACTGCCCGTGGGCGCACGGGCGCCTGAGTTTGCGCTTGAAGACGGTAGCGGCCGAATGGCTCGCTCCTCTGACCTGCTCGCCCTGGGGCCGCTGGTTATCGACTTTTTCCGTGGACGCTGGTGTTCGTACTGCGTCAACGAGCTTGAGGCGTGGAGCGGCTTTTATGCGGCCGTGCGGGAGCGCCATGCACTGCTGGTCGCGATTTCACCGCAGACCGTTCGGCAGAACGACTTTGCCGCCGACCAGCACGGACTACCATTCCCGGTGCTTTCTGACCCGGGCGCCCGCATTGCGGAGCAGTTCGGACTGGTTTACGAGGTGCCTGAATACCTGCAGCGCTACTATCGCTCCATCCTGGTCAACATACCGTTTATGAACGGTGAGCCAAGCTACCGACTGCCGCTCCCGGCAACCTACCTGATCGCACAGGACGGCACCATCCTGTTTTCGCAGGCAAATGCTGATTTTCGCGTGCGACCGGAGCCGACCGAGGTGCTCGCGGCGCTCCCGCGCTAGCAAGCCCCGCACACAACGCCGATCGACTGCGTTATAACTGTTGGCTATATGGCCAGTCCCTGTCGCGCCTTCCTCGTCCTTGCTGCCGCCTCCATTGCCATTGCTCTGCCGACTGCCCACGCCCAGGATATGAAAGATGTGTGGAAGACGCCTGATCCGGCGCCGGTCGGCAAGCCGAATGCCGACGACATGATTTGGGAACACGCGGTGGCGAAGTACGATGGGCAGCGCGCGAAGCTCGACAGTGAGGTCGCGGCTGAAGACCGGAAGGGGCCGTTCGCGCCCAACTGGCCTTCACTGATGAAGTATCAGACACCGAACTGGTACCAGGATGCGAAGTTCGGCATATTCATCCATTTCGGGCTGTACGCGGTTCCCGCGTTCGGCAGCGAGTGGTACCCGCGCGAAATGTATCTCGAAGGCAAGCCGGAGTACAAGCACCAGGTGGCCCTGCACGGTCCTGAAACCCAGTCCGGCTACAAGGATTACATTGCTCAGTTTCACGCGCAGAGTTTCAACGCGAAGAGCTGGGCCGACCTGTTTGAAGCTTCCGGTGCGAAGTACGTCATTCCGGTCGCTGAGCACCACGACGGCTTCCCCATGTACAACTCTGACCTTACCGACTGGTCAGCGTACAAGATGGGACCGCACCGTGACTTTATCGGCGAGCTGCGGACCGCGATTCTCGCTGATCACATGCACTTCGGCGCGTCGTCGCACCGGGCGGAGCACTACTTCTTCATGGATGGGGGCCGAGCCCACCCGAGCGATGTGCAGGACCCGAAGTACGCCGCCTTTTACGGGCCCGCGCACATGGATGGAACCCCTGAAAAGACCCAGAACGGGGCGCACCCTGATCCCGCATACCTGAATGACTGGCTCGCCCGCTCCGCCGAGATCGTCGAAAAGTATCACCCTGAGCTGATCTATTTCGACTGGTGGGTGCAGCAGCCGGAGTTCCAGCCGTACCTCAAACAGTTCACCGCCTTCTACTATAACCAGGCCGCGGCGCGCGGGCAGCAGGTCGTTTTGTTCCGCAAGAACGATGCCTTCCCGCCGCATGCCACGGTTCTGGATGTTGAACGAGGACAGCAGGACCACATCCTGCCCGTTCACTGGCAGACCGATACCTCGGTCAGCCGGCAGAGCTGGGGTTACGTGGAGGGCGACACCTACAAGACGCCGCAGGAGATCCTCTGGCAGCTGGTCGATATTGTCAGTAAGAACGGCAACCTGCTGCTGAATGTAGGGCCGAAAGCAGACGGAACGATCCCGCCGCAGGTGGTGACGCTGCTGCACGCAATGGGCGGCTGGCTGAGGGTGAATGGAGAGGCGATTTACGGAACACGGCCGTGGACGAGCTTTGGGGAAGGTCCGACGAAGCTGGTCGCCGGCTCGTTCAACGACACCAAGGTGCAGCCTTACACGTCACAGGATGTGCGTTTCACAATGAAGGGCAACACGCTGTACGCCATTGCGATGGGCTGGCCGAAGAACGGCAGGCTGACCATCCATACGCTTGCGCTCGCAAATGGCTTCAAGGTGGGGCATGTCGAGCTGCTCGGCGGCCCCTCGACGATCGAGTACAAGCAGACCGCCGGGGGGTTGGAGCTGATGTTGCCCGCAAAGGCGCCTACAGGCCTGCCCGCTTACAGCTTTAAGCTGACGCAGTAGAGTGTTTGTTCGCCGGCCGGTTTCAGGCCAGCTTGCGCTCAAGATGACGCGCCAGGTGACGCGAGGTGAACTTGGCGCCCACGGCGAAGCGCTGGGCAGGGCCGAAGCAGTTGGCCGAGGCCAGCCCGATCATGTGCAGGCCCGGGACACTGGTCTGGAAGGTTGGGCTCAGCACCGGGGTACTGTCTTCTGTGCGGACCTGCGACACCAACTCCGGATCGAGGAAGCGCAGCGCCTGCATATTCGGCTTATACCCGGTAGCGGCGATCACGTGATCGGCCACGAACTCCTGACCCGGCTTTTCCGGCTGGTCGAACTGCACGTGGACCTTGCCTTCCTCGTAGCGGACAGCGGTGATGTGCGCGCTCATGTGCATGGGGATGCGGCCTTCGACTTTCTCCTTCATGAACCAGCCGGGGATGGGCCCGAGATGGCGCCGTACCACGCGGTGCCGGAACCGCTGCGGAAGCGCCCGGAACAGCAGGGGTGCGTCGACGCAGATCACGTACTCCCAGCCCACGCCCAGGCCCGAGCGCGGAAACAGGACCCGCCGACGCAGCGGACGCGGGTCCATCTCCGGCTGGTAGAAGCCGATCTTCGGGCGTCGCCCCATGATGTGTACGTCCGATCCAATGTCGGCGAGCGAAGCCGCGAGATCGATGGCGGAAGCGCCCGCGCCCACCACGAGTACGCGCTTGCCGGTGAAGCGCTCGACGTTCCCATGCTCGAAGCTGTGGCTTACCGCGTCGTGGGGTAATCCTTTCAGCTGCTCCGGGAAGAAGCCGAAGTGCGTAATTCCTACTGCAAGCACGACCCGCCGCGCGGTAATCGACTCGCCGGTCTTCGTACGCAGCAGGAAGTGATTCCCATCCTTGCGGACGTGCTCGATGTCTGTCTGCTCGAGCTGCGGCACCATGCGCTTCTGAAACTCCAGCCCGTAGGCGACGAAGGTCTCAAGCGGGATCGGCATGCCGGAGTACTGGTAGGGCAGCTCCTGCTCCCGGCAGAAGCGTTCCAGCGTGTACTCGCCTTTCGGGTCGTACAGCGTCGAGGCGTAACCATCCGACTTAAGGCACATGCCCTGGGGCATGTTGTTCTGCCAGCTCTGCATCGGCTTCCCGAAGATCCGGTGTGAAATCCTGCTCTGCCGCAGGTACGCGCCGAGCGACAGCCCGTATGGTCCCGCGCCGATGACAACGACGTCTGTATCTGTGGTGCCTGTTTTTGCTCTGTTCAGCTGCATCTGGGTCCACCCTGTGTACAGAAGAAGTATAGATCGGGTGCTTTTTACCTTGAGCAGGAAAGCGAGTCATGCTTACCTAAGAGTAGTCAGGTAACTCTGCCCCCTCCCCTTAAAATCAGGAAGGCGCACAGAACAGCCGGTTTAAAAAAATATAAAGGCAGAAGCGCATGCACAACTCCCCTTCAGTCCTGGTAGTAACGACCCAGACCTGGTTACAAATTACTCGACTCACCATGCGGCTCGCCTCCTATGGCTGCCGTATTTCGGTGATCTGTCCGGAAGAGAGCCACCTGACGCACGCGACCTGCGTTACATCGCAGTATCGCTTCCAGCTGCTTCGTCCGATTGAGTCGCTTCGCCATGCCATTAAGGCCAGCCACGCGGACTATATTGTTCCCACGGACGACTCGGCGGTCTGGTTCCTGCACGAGATAGCCGGGCACTCCCCTGAACTGAGGCCCCTGATCGAGCACTCGATCGGCGACAGCCGCTTCTTCCCGACGCTTCGCTCCCGCTTCCAGCTGCTCTCACTGGCCCATCGTCTCGGCATTACCGTCCCTCGCACCGAGGTCATCACGAATGCCGAGGAGCTGACGCCCTGGTGCGCGCCCGATGAGCCCGCATTCGTCCTGAAGAAAGACGGCACCTGGGGGGGCGGTGGAGTGCAGATCGTCAGCAGCCCCGCGGAGGCTTACGCGGCGTTTGCCGGACTTGCGACCCGTGCCACCCTGGGCGGCAGGGTTGGTAAGTGGCTGCGCAACGGGGACCACTCTGCCTTTGCCCGGGTGCGCTGCCTCAGCAATCCGGAGATCACGGCGCAGAACTTCGTTCCCGGCGTGCCGGCCAACGCGATGTATGCCTGTCACCAGGGCCGCATCCTGGGTGAAGTGCAGGCCAAGGTCGTTGTTTCTACCGGCGAAACCGGCCCCTCCATCGTGATTCGCCTGATCGAGGATGAACGCATCAGCCGCGCCGGCCGCCTGCTCGCAGAAGCCCTGCAGCTCTCCGGCTTTTTCGGGCTGGACTTCGTACTCGACGCCCGCACCGGCGAACCGGCGTTGATCGAACTCAACCCGCGCTCCACCCGTCTTGGCCATATCGCCATGCCCGGCCGACCCGACCTGGCCGCCTGCCTTTGGAGCCAGTGGACCGGCGCAGCCGCGCCGGCCGCCGGTGAAGCGTCGCTTGCGGGGGACATCGGCTTTTACCCGGAAGGCGACCGGTGGCTGCAGGCTGCCGACACCCCGGGCGCGTGCCGGTCTGACGTGCTGGCGGAGGAACTGGACGTGCTAGCCGCGCTGCTCGGCGACCGGGTGGCCACACCATTGCTGCTGCGTAAACGCATTTGGAGCTCTCTTTCGGGGCTCAAGAAGGCGCTGCAGGAAGACGCCACGCCCGCGCCCTTCCACCATCAGGAGCCTGAACGCGCAGCATCCCACCCTCCCGGGGGCAGGGTGGGGTCATCTGCCTTTCGCCGCGCCAGCTGATGTGGAGACGGACTGATTCAGCTCGACTCCCTTGGGGGCGAAATCGTATAGAGTGGGGCGCATGATGATTCGCGCGCGCCTCATCTTCCCTGGCTTCGTAACGACGACGCTGCTCGCCGTGGCACTTCTCCCGTTGCTCTGGACCGGTACGGCTGCCACGGCGCAGGTTGCGGCGTCGTCCGCTATGAAAAGTGCAGCAGTCCCCGGCGTGCTGCTGCGCGATGAAGCTGCCGGGCTTATGCCGTCCTCCGTCTTTTTTGCCGGCCGCAGCGCAACCATCCAGGCGCGCAACAGCACCGGTTTTCGCTTTCCCGGGGGCAGGCTCGTTCTGGCGTCGCTTGTCGATACGTCGGGCTACTCAAGCGGCGTGCAGGAACGATACCAGGCTTACCTCATTACGGAAGTGCCGCTCACGATCGGCGGTAAGTCGCTGGCGCCGGGCGTATACGGCTTCGGCTTTGTCGACGGCCGCTTCCTCGTCATGGATATCGCGGGAGACACGCTGCTGACCGCGCCCGCGATGCATGACACTGCGATCGCGCGTCCGACACCCCTGCAGATTCTGCCGGCGCATGAGCAAAACGCGTTTGCACTGTATGCCGGGCGAAACTTCGTAACGCTTGTCGGACTGCCGCGGCAGGCCGGGACGCGTCGATAATCTCGATGCAGAAAGTCTCCGCCATGCGCAAAATCTCGCTCCTCCCGCTGATTGGCTGCCTCGCTGCTTTATCGTTGCTCGCCTTTGCGAGGGCCAATGCATCCGCTCCAACAGTTTTCGCGGCGAGCGAGAAGCCCGAGATTGTCGGCTATGTCTTCCCGCAGAACACCAGGCTGGCGCCGGATGCGATCGACGCGCGCAAACTGACGCGCATCAACTACGCATTCGCCAACATCCTGAACGGCAAAATGGTCGAGGGTTTTGCCGATGATGACGCGAACTTCGCGACCCTGACCGCGTTGCGCAAGCGAAATCCTTCTCTAAAGATTCTCGTTTCGGTGGGCGGCTGGCTATGGTCCGGCAACTTTTCCGACGTGGCCCTGAACGCGAACAACCGCAGCGTCTTTATTGAAAGTGTCGTGACTTTTCTGTCACGGCACAATCTCGATGGTCTCGACGTCGACTGGGAGTACCCGGGGATGCAGGGCTCCGGCCATCGCTATAGGCAGGAAGACAAGCAGAATTACACGCTGCTGCTCAAGGAGCTTCGCAAGCGACTCGACACCGCGGGCGCCGTGATGCACCGCCACCTCTACCTCACTATCGCGGCCGGCGCATCCGGCGATTTCCTGGCCCATACGCAGATGTCCGCGGTGCAGGGCTACGTCGATACCGTCAACCTGATGGCCTACGACTACTATGAGCCGGACTCAGACCGGACCACCGGCAACCATGCGCCGCTTTACACCGACCCTGCCGACCCGAAGCGTGTCTCCGCCGATGCATCGGTCCGCGCGTTTACAAATGCGGGCGTACCTGCGAGGAAGCTGCTGCTTGGCGTTCCCTTTTACGGGCACGTATGGGGGCAGGTGCCGGACCGCAATCACGGGCTGTTCGCGCCCGGAAAACAGGTAGCCAATGACAGCTATGCACAGTACAGCCGCATCGCCGGCGGCATGGTTCCGCCCGGCTTCGTGCGTTACCGGGACGCCGCCTCATCGGAGCCCTATCTCTACAGCGAGAAGCAGCGTCTGTTTATTTCCTATGAGGACGCGACCTCGCTCAAGGCGAAATGCGAATACGTGATCAGCCATCAGCTTGGGGGAGTCATGTTCTGGGAGTATGACAGCGACCCCACAGGCACACTGCTGGATACGCTTTACCGATCGCTCCGCGAGGACACTGCGGCACATTGATATACGCGTAGCGCCATCGTGGATCGCACTGCACGTACGTGAGTAGTTCACGCGCGTTCCCGGTCGCCCGGACCGAGCCGCAGATGACGGCTGAACACCGGGTATAGCACCGGCAGCACATACAACGTGAGCAGCGTCGCGGTGATGAGGCCGCCGATTACGACTGTCGCCAGCGGCCGCTGCACTTCCGCGCCGCGCGAGGTCGCAATCGCCATCGGGATGAAGCCGAGGCTTGCGACCGTGGCTGTGATCAACACGGGCCGCAGACGGTCGGCTGCCCCGCGCCGCACGGCGTCCGCCATCTCCAGCCCCTCGGCCCGCAGATTGTTGATATGCGACACCATCACCACGCCGTTCAACACCGCGACCCCGAACAGCGCGATGAAGCCGATGCTCGCCGAAAGGTTGAGGTTGATGCCGCGCAGCCACAGCGCCGCGATGCCGCCCACCAGGGCCAGCGGCACGATCAGCAGGATCAGCAGAGTCTGGCGCACATTTTCAAAGCTGGCATAGAGCAGCCCCGCGATCAGCAGGATTGAAAGCGGCAGCACCAGCGCCAGGCGCTGCTGCGCCTCCTGCTCGTTCTGGTACTGGCCTCCCCATTCGAGCGAGTAGCCCGCGGGCAGCGGGAGCTTCTGTTCGATCTGTCGTTGCGCTTCCTTTACAAAAGAGCCCAGGTCTCGGCCTTCGACATTGGTGCTTACCACGATGCGCCGATGCGCGTTCTCCCGGTTGATGAGAATGGGGCCGCTCATTCTGCGGATGTCCGTCACCTGGTCAAGCCTTACCAGCTCTCCGGCAGGCGTCTTCAACTGCAGCCCGTATATGTCATCGAGGTTGTTACGCATTGCTGAAGGCAGCCGCACCGCGATTGGAAAGCGCTGCTCCCCCTGCACCATCTCCGAGATCTGCCTGCTGCCGATGAGGCTTTCCACGACCTCCTGGATATCGGAAACGTTCAAGCCGTAGCGCGCCGCTTCCTCACGGTTTACCTTGATGTTCAGGTTTGCCGCTCCCGCGATCCGCTCCATCTGGGGCTGCGACGCGCCCTTTACGGATGAAATGATGCCGAGCGCCTGTTTGCCAAGTCTTTCCAAGGTGTCGAGGTCCGGCCCGAAGATCTTCAGCGCCGCATCGCCGCGCGTTCCGGTGATCGTCTCATCCATCCGCATCTCCATCGGCTGCGTAAACTCGTAGCTCACCCCCGGTATCTTGTCGAGCGCGGCCTCCAGCTTGTCTGAGAGTTGCTGCTTTGTCTTGCAGCACTTCCACTGCTTCCTCGGCTTAAACGAGAGATACGCGTCTGTCTCATACACGCCCATGGCCTCGGTCGCCAGGTCGGGCCGGCCCATTTTCGAAACAACGCTTGTGACCTCGGGGAAACTGCGAATCGTCTGCTCGATCCGGTTCTGGATCGCGATCGACTCTGTAAGCGAGATGCCCGGCAGCTTCTTCGAGGTGATGACGAGCGAGCCTTCATCAAGTGTCGGCATAAACTCCGTGCCGATAAACTTGAGCGAGCCGATCGCAACCACCACCAGCACCGCCGCGACAATAACCAGCAGCTTGCGGTGCGTTTCGGCCTTATCGAGAGAGCGGCTGTACCGCTCCCTCAGCCGCGAAAACCAGTCGGTGCCCTCGCCCCGCGGGCGCTCACGTTTACTGAAGCGCGCAACAGCCCTGCTGAACCAGCCGGGTTGCTTTTTTTCACCCGCGTGACGGAGCGCAACCGAACACACCGTGGGCACCACGAACAAGGCGAGCACCAGCGAGCCGGCAAGCGCCGACATGACTGTAACTGCCATGGGGCGAAACATGCGGCCGGCGAGGTCCTGCAGTGTCAGCACCGGCAGGTACACCGCCATGATGATTAACACGCCGAATGTGACAGGGCGCGCGACTTCTGTCGCCGCCCCGCGCACAATGTCGAGGAGGCTTTTCTTTTCCTTCGCCCCGCCCTGAAGCCGGTGCATGCAGTTCTCAACCATCACCACCGACCCGTCGACGATTGTGCCGAAGTCGATTGCGCCCAGGCTCATCAGGTTTGCCGAGATGCCGAACGTCGCCATGCCCAGAAATGCAAACAGCAGCGAGAGAGGAATCGTACACGCCACGATGAGCGCGGCTCGCCAGTCGCCCAGAAACAGCAGCAGGATGACGACGACCAGCACCGCTGCCTCTACCAGGTTCTTCTTTACCGTGTGTATGCTCGCATCGATCACGTCTGACTGGTCATAGAACGGCACGATCTTCGCGCCACCCGGCAGCTTCATCCCACGAATTTTGTCCTTCACCTCGTGGATGATTTTGTTCCCGTTCGCGCCGCGCAGGATGATCACCATCCCGGAGACCGTTTCGCCCTTGCCGTCGTGCAGCACGGCCCCATGGCGAATCAGCGGCAGCGTTTCGAGGCTCGCGACCTGGTTCACCAGGATGGGCGTTCCGTTCCGCGTCGCCACCACGATCCGCCCCAGGTCGTCGAGGTTCTCCGCGCGCCCAATCCCGCGAACCGTGTATGTCTGGTCGGCATGTTCGATGTAGCTGCCGCCAAAGTTCGCGTTGTTATTCTCAACCGCCGTAATTACGTCGTGCAGCGTCAGGTCATAGCGCCGCAGCCGCGCCGGATCGACCACGACCGAGTACTCCTTCGTGTCGCCGCCCCACGAGTTGATCTCGCTCACTTCGGGGATCGTCAGCAGGCTGTAGCGGATCGTCCAGTCGTGCAGCGTCTTGAGCTGCATCAACGTCATGTGCGGCGACTGCACCGTGTACTGGAACACTTCGCCGAACGCCGTCGACATGGGCCCCATGACCGGCTGGATGCCTGCCGGCAGCCGCGACTGCGCCTGGTTGAGCCGCTCGGCCACCAGCTGCCGCGCCCGGTACAGATCGACCGAATCGTCAAAGATCACCGTCAGCATCGTGAGCTCAAGCTTCGATGTCGAGCGAATGACCTTCAGCTTCGGCATGCCCAGCAGCGAGGTCTCGAGCGGAAATGTCACCAGCTGTTCGACTTCGACCGGGGACATTCCGGGGGCTTTGGCCGACACCACGACCTGGTTGTTCGTGAGGTCAGGAAATGCTTCGACCGGCAACTGCCGCATCACCAGGACGCCGCCAAATACGAGCAGCACCATGCTGATGAGCACGAGCCACCGGTTATTCAGGAAGAACTCAAGAAGGCGGCTCATGCGCTACTCTTCACCGATCGTGCCCTTCAGCAGCTCGGACTTGAGCAGGAATGCTCCCGCAATCGCAACACGTTCCCCCGCGCGCAGACCGTCCGTTACCTCGACCTGGCCAGCCACCGGCGGCGCCGTTTTAATCGTGCGCGGCGCGAAATGTGTGCCGTCGTCGGTGGCAAATACAATGCCGACCCCATTGACCTCCTGGATCGCGTCCTCCGGGACGAAAAGCGCCTCACGTGTGTCCGCTTCGTCGAGCGTAGCTGTTGTAAACATCTGCGGCTTCAGCTCTCCATTGCGGTTCCGCAGTGTCGCGCGCACCTGCACCGTCCGCGTGGTGGGGTCAAGCGCGCTGCCGATCAGGGTTACCGTGCCGGCGAAGCTCTGCCCGGGCCATGCGTCGGTCCGCACCGTTACATGCTGCCCCTGGCGCACATGCGCCAGCTCTGCCTCGCTTACGGCGGCTACCATCCACACGCTTTCGAGGTTGGACACCGTGTAGGCCTCGTTTCCAGGCTCAAACACCATGCCCGGGGTAATGGAGCGCGTCACGACAGTGCCCGCGATGGGTGAGGTGATGGGCACAAACTCGTGCTGATAAAGGTTTGCCGGCGTGATGCCTGCGGGCGGTACCTGCATCAGGTCGCCAAGGTGCTCGCGTTCCATCGTGACCGCGGCCTGCGCGTTCGCGAGCTCTGTCTGCGCCTGCACCAGCTCCTGCTCGCTGCCCTGCTGCTGCTCAAGCGAGGCAGCCTGGATGGCATACAGGTGCGCGTAGCGATCGCGTTTGGCCGTGGCATAGCTTACCGCCGCCTGCTGCCGCGCGACGTTCGCGAAGTCCTGCGCCAGCGCGCCCACCGTCTCATGGACAGAGTGGCTGTGCATGTGTGCCAGCACAGTTCCCCGCTCCACGCGGTCTCCCTGCAGCTTTAACACATCTGTGACTTTGCCGTCGGCGTAGGGCGAAATGTGTACCGTGCGCTGCTCGTCCATCATGATCTGCCCCGGCACGGTGAGTGTGCGCGGCACCTTGCGCGGTTCCATCACAGCCAGCCGAATCCCCGCCTCCTGCTGCTGCGCGGGCGACACTGTGATGGCGCCGGCGCCCCCGCTTTTCGCCTGGCCGCTGCTGCCGCCGCTCTTGCTTTCTGACGAAGGCTTGCTGCTGTTTCCACTCGAACCATTCGAGCAGCCGGCGCACACCAGCAGTAATCCCAGCACAAAAATTGCACAACACCTCATGGTCGCTCTCCATACGCCAGTTGCAACTGCACCACCGCCCTCTGGTACTGCGTCCACGTATCAAGCACAAGCAGGCGCGTCTCGATCAGCATGCGCTCCGCATCGAGGTAGCGAAGCAGATCGGTGCCGCCGGAGCGGTAGGCATCACTCAGGATCGCCGCGTTCTGTTCCGCGCGCTCCCGCATGCCCGGCAGGGTCGACCTCACCAGCGCCTGCTCGCGTGCATACCCGCTGACGGCCGTCGCAATCTCCGCCTCCGCTGTCATGCGCGTGTAAGCCAGCTCGTCCTCGGCCAGCTGTTCGCCCGCGCGCGCGGCGGCGATGCCTCCCTGGTTACGGCTGAACAGAGGCAGGTCCATCTGCAGGCCGCCATACAAAGTATTCAGGCCCACGTCGCGCTTATAGCCGCCCAGCAAATCCAGGTTCGGCACGGCGCCGGCATGCTGCAGGCGTGTATCGGCGCGGGCTTCCGCCACAGCATCGCGAGCCGCTGCCACGTCAGGCCGCTGCTCCACGGCCGCCTGCGACGGCGTGGCCGTGACGCCGCGCTCCTGCGCCAAAACCTCGGTCAGTGTCGCATTCCTTGCTGAGGGCATGCCGGTGCGGCGAGCCAGCTCAATCGCCGCGGCCTCGGCATCCCGCTCAGCCTGCGCCAGGCTCAGCGCGACGCGGTCTCGCTCTATCTGCGTCCGCAGCAGGTCGACCCCTGCCGTTGCGCCGGCGCGTACACGGTCTGCCTGGTACTGCACCAGTCGGTCGAAATCCGCGAGCTGGCGCCGCCACTCCACCGCCGCTGCCCGCGTTGCCGCCGCCGCCCAATAGGCATCGGCGATGCCGCCTGCTATCTGCAGCAGCTGTAGTTTCGCCTGGGCCTCGGTTCGCGTCGTGCCGGCCGCAGCATAGGCGATGCGGCTGCCGCGCTTGCCTCCCAGCTCGATTGTCTGGCCCAGGTAGCCGTAATCCTCGGTATTATCCGGAAACGAGAAAGTATGGTCCCACGGCCGCAAATCTTCTGACTGCACATAGAGTCGAGGGTTCGGGCGCAGCTTGGCCTTTGCAATCTCCGCCCGCTGTACATCCACGCGGTCGCCGCTTATATGCGCTTCCGGCCCTTGTGCAAGGCCCGTGCGGACCGCCTGCTCAAGCGAGAGCGCAGCGGCGCCCTGGCCGTGCAACGGCATCGCGAACAAGCCCAGTGTCAGCATTGCGGCAGCGCATCTGTGATGCGCTTTGAATGCGCTTCCCAAGAACATAGGTGAGTAACTTCCGAGGCAAACGCTTTACCCGCAGCCAGTATCGCCAGTCTACGCGAAACAGGTGCCTGCGTTGTTTTCGGCTACTGCCGTTGCATTCACCGGGCTGTACGCGGACTCATTCGGTCGCCGACCGAATAAGTCGCACTCGGCATAGTTGTCAGTCAATAGAAGCCCTCGCTGGAGCGCTTCCTAGAAATCGACGTGTACCCGTACAGACGGCACCCATACCGGCCCGCGATCCCGATTGTATCCAGGGTTGTGGATATGTGACAGTCCCAGTGCTAAATAAGACCCGCGGTACACGTGCAGGTTATAGTAGCCTTCTTCCGTCGTTTCCCTGCCGTAACTCAACCGGCCATCTCCCAGGATGAATCCTAGTCCACCGTCCCTGAGATAGTTCTGGTGGTCTTTTTTGATGGCATTCGACACCAGACTGACACCGACCTTGTCATTGGCGCGGCCCCACTGGCCGCCGGTGTAGTCGGCGCCGACCAGCACTGTCTGGTCTACCTCGGTGTACGCAAACGACTCGTGCTGCCCTTCGTTCCAGCCGAAGCGCGCGGCGGCGCGCAGGTGCTCGGTCAGCGACTGCTCCACGCTATAGCCAAAGCCGTACTTTACTGCTCTGGTGTGCTCGTGGCTTGTGATCCGTGGCGTCGCATCCGCGCCGGACAGGTATGCGTTGACCGCTTCCCGGTACGTCCCCATGTGCGCGGTATTTACAAAAGCCAGCACCCGCTGGGTCCCTGTTTTCCCAGGCACAAGCCCCTTACGCAGTTCGAACTCATAGTTCTGCCCGCGCGCCCGGCTCAGTGCCCAGTCCAGGTCGATCCCGTTGGCTACGGTAGGCATCAATGCCAGCCCGGAACGCAGCGCCCATGAGCGGTCCTGGTACTCAACCGTCGCGGCATAGGTGTAGCCGCGCGTATCGGCCGCATAGTCCCACGCACCGTTATTGTCGATCGTCCAGTTGGTGAATTGCAGGTGGCTGTCGCTCAACACGCTGTTTACGTCGAACACGTCGGGCAGAGACATCTTTCCCAAACGTAGTTCAAAGCGCCGCACCGGTACCTGCGTCGCCAGCGCGAGCGGACCCTGCGCCGCTTTCGTCATCTCGCTCGTCAAGCCGATTGTCTGGTGCAGTTCCGCCCGGCTGACATAGGGCGCCGAACCCAGGTTAGGGTTGCGCACCACGTCTAAATTTGTAAACCCCGCCAGCCCCAGCGCCTCGCTTAATCCGCGCCCCCCGGCAGACTCCAGGTCGAGGATAAAGTCCGTGTTGAAACGCTCGCGGCTTTCGGTCGCAGCCTTGTGGGGCAGCCTGGTCAACTGGTATCCCAGGTACAGGGTTCCCAGCAGCGACGTTTTGTACTCTCCGGCTCCATGCAGGCTGTTGGTTCCCTGGTAGGGTGAGTGGAATGGCGGGTGCGCCTGAAAGATGATGTTGATCTGCCCGGCGATATACCAGGGCGCATCCTCAGGATGAGGAAACATCGTAAGCAGGTCACCTTTGTTTTGCGCCCGCTGTGCTTTTTCAAGCCCCGCGGTCGAGTGGCCGCCGCCCGCTGATTGCGGAGCCGAAGCAGCGACGGCAGAAGGTTCTGCCGCGTTCGCACTGCCCCATGTTGCCGCTCTGGCTGAGGCGACCCAGCAGGCAACAATGATCCACATTCCCACACCACGCATCCGTATAGTCCCCTCCACCCTGGTGCTGCCCGCGCCACACAGCACCAGCCTTATACACGGCCGTCAAGAAAGCTGTGCAAAGACGTATCGCTTCAGCGGTGGTGCCTGTCTGTGCTGATAGTACGGGCTGTCGCGCTTTCGTCAGCGACAGACAGGCAATGTGAACGTGAAGACCGACCCGCGTCCCGGCTCGCTCTCAACCGTAATAGCGCTCCCATGCGCATCGAGGATCGCCCGGCAGATTGCCAGGCCCATCCCCGTGCCCGGCACCCTCTGCACTTGCGTACGTCCGCGGTAAAACTTCTCGAAGATCATGCGCTGCTCCGCAGAGTCGATCCCGAATCCCCGGTCCTCGACACTGACTGCAACCCGGGCGCCGCTTCGCCTCGCACACACGGTTATCGGCATCGATACGGGTGAGTACTTCGCCGCATTCTCCACCAGGTTTCGCAGTACCTTGCGGATCCATTCGGGGTCGGCCTGCACCCGTGGCAGCGCAGGCTCTATCTCCACCGTGACGACGCGCCCCGCGCACGCTTCGGCAACTCCATCGAGCAGGTGCGTCATGCGCTGGGCTGAAAGCCGCATGTGCACCTCGTGCCCATCCAGCTGCGCCATCTCCATGGACTGCGCCACCAGCCGGTTCAACCGGTCGCTCTCTTCGTCTACCACGGTCAGCAGTTCGCGCCTGTCCTCTTCGCTTAGCGACGATGCGAGCAGGGTCGTGACCGCGGCCTTGATGCCGGTCAGCGGCGTTCGCAGCTCGTGCGTGATTGAGTCCAGCATCACCCCGCGAAGCCGCTCGCTCTCCTTCGCTGCTTCGCTTCGCGTTACGTCTTCAAGCGCCTGCGCCCGGTCGATCGCAATTGAGATCAGTCCGCCCATCGCCTCGTAAGTCTCGGTCGATAGCTCCACGCCTTCCATCACCAGCGTTCCACGCGGCCGGGCGCCCGCGCGCAGCGGCACTGCTACTCCAGCCAGGTCATCAAAGCGCGCGGAGGCCGGCAGCAGCATCAGCTCGCGCAATCGCTGCTCGTCAAGAGCGGCCGCCGGCGCTGCTCCAGCCCGGTGGATGCGCCCGCCTGCTTCAAGAAACAGCAGCACCGCGCGCGCCCCGGCGACGCGCGCGATGGAGTGCGGCACCGCCTCGATCAGTTCCGCGACCTTGTCCGTCTGCAGCAGTTCGCGACTCAGCTGGAACAGCATCTCCACCTCGCGCTGCCGCGTCCGCGCTTCGTGCGCCTCCTCGCGAATCCGCGACGACAGACGGCTCGCAATTACCGCTGTCGCCAGAAAGACCATCAGCGCTACCCAGTTCTGCGGGTCGGCAACGGTAAACGCGCCCACCGGCGGCAGAAAGAAGTAGTTGAAGCAGACCGTCGCTACCAGCGATGCCGCCACCGCGTATCGCAGCCCCCACTCTGCCGCAAGCACCAGGATGGCCAGCAGCAGCGTAAGCGCAGCGGTGGTCGGGTTGACGTGCAGCCAGCGTGCGTAAACCAAGACGATCGCACCCACGCACGCTGCTGTCGCCGCCCATCGCGCCGCCCCGTGCCTGCGTTCGCTCGTCACCCCGCGATTCTACGGCAGCGCCGCTTATGATGGTGTCATGCGCATCCTGGTCGTTGACGATGAGCCGCAAATTACCCGCGTGCTGCGCATGTCGCTGCAGAGCAGCGGGTACGAGGTGACACTTGCGAGCAATGGCGCCGAGGCTCTTGAGCGCTTTCGCGAATCCGCACCCGACCTCGTCATCACGGACCTCGCCATGCCTGTCATGGACGGCCTCGCGCTTACCCGGGCCATTCGCCTGCTGGCTGAAACTCCCATCATCGTGCTCTCCGTGCGTGAGAGCGAAAGCATGAAGGTGTCCGCGCTCGACGAGGGCGCCGACGACTATGTCACGAAGCCTTTCAGTATGCAGGAGCTGCTGGCCCGCGTGCGCGCCCACTTGCGTAAGGCCGTGCACGCTGAACCTGCGGCGACCAGGATCGCAGAAGGCGATTTCTTGATCGACACCGAGGCGCACATCGTTTCCGTTCGCGGCAGTGAGGTCCACCTCACGCCCAAGGAGTTCGACCTGCTGCTGTTCTTCGCCCGCAACCCTCACCGTGTGCTCACGCATAAGTCGCTGCTTAAGCACATCTGGGGACCGGCCGGCGATGAGCAGCCGGAGTACCTGCGCGTGCTCATCGCGCAGCTTCGCAAAAAGCTCGACAGCGGACAGGGTCGTCGCTACATCCAGAGCGAGCCGTGGGTCGGCTATCGCTTCCATCCGGAAAGCATGGCGCTCTAGCCAGGCCCTGCGTCTGCGGCGCATCTGCTTTACGAATTCTTTACTCCGTTTCTACGGACTTCTTACGGTTGCTCGCGCTTTCATAGAAGCGTGGCTACCAAACGAATCATCGCTACCGGATTGACCGCTCTCTTGAGCCTTGGCGCAATACCAGCTCTCGCTCAACAGTCGGATGCGGCCGCAAGCCGTCAACAAGAAATCCAGTCTCTTCGGGAAGACCTGCAGCGCATCAACGCACGGCTCGACGCGCTCGACAGACAACAGGGGGCTGCCGAAGCGTCAGCATCTGCCTCCGCTCTGCAGTCTGCGGCAAACCAGGAGAAGCAGAGCGCCTCGGATGCTGCCGCGGCTGAAGCCGCCGCGCAGCAGAAGAAAGCCGATGCTTCCTTTCTCCAGGGCACAACCTTTAACTTCACCCTGGACGGCTACTACGCCTATAACTTCGACCATCCGGTCGGCCGCGTAAACCTCCTGCGCGCGTATGACGTCTCGAGTAACAGCTTCTCTATCAACCAGGCCACCTTCATGGTGGAACACGTTCCGCAGCCGCTGCCCGGCAAGCGTTACGGCGGACGAGTCGACCTGCAGTTCGGCCAGGCCACGGAAACACTCGGCGGCAACGCCAACAACGAGCTGCGCCCGCAGGTCTGGCGCAATCTCTTCCAGGCCTACGGAAGCTATCTCGCCCCGATCGGCAGCGGACTTCAACTCGATTTTGGTAAGTGGGCCAGCGTGTTGGGCGTAGAAGGCAACTACACCAAGGACCAGATCAATTACTCCCGCTCGTTCCTGTTCAACTATCTCCCGTTCTATCACCTCGGCTTCCGCGCGAACTACAACGTGAACAGCAAGGTGAATCTCGCCTACTGGGTCGTCAATGGAGCCCAGCAGTCCGAGGACTTCAACGGCTCCAAGTCGCAGGCCATCATCGCGACACTCAAGCCGTCTGCCTCACTTACCTGGAATGTGAACTACTACTTCGGCGCTGAAGGCCGCGACGTGACACAGAACCTCAATCCTGGCGCGCCCTCGCAACCTACGCAGCCGGGCCTGCCTACTGCCAATGTATCTCCGGCGCCGAATGGCCGCGAGCATATCTTTGACACCTACGCGATCTGGACCCCTTCCAAAAAGCTGACGCTCGTCGGCGAAGCCGACTATGTCATCAATCGCACCTTTCAGGAGTCTGCTCCATCGCATGTAGCCGCGGGCGCATTCTACGCTCGCTACGCTCTTCCGCATGACTGGGCTGTCGCAGGCCGCACCGAGTATTTCGACGATCGCGACGGACTGTTCAGCGGAAAGGCGCAGGCACTCAAGGAGTTCACCTTCACCCTTGACAAACAGTTGCAGCCCGGCCTGCTGACTCGCTTCGAATACCGGCGCGACTTCTCCAATCAACCGTTTTTCCTCACCAGCAGCAGCGGTGTACTCACGGGCGCACAGCCCACGGCAACACTGGGTCTCGTTTACTGGTGGGGTCAAAAACAAGGCAGCTGGTAAGGAGCACTTATGCTGGATGCACTTTTCCTTCTCTTAACCGTCGCGCTTTTTGCTCTGGGCGAACTGTATGTTCGCGGTTGTGCAAGGCTTGGCGAAAGGAACCCCCGTGACTGAGCACGCTCTACTTCTTGCGCTCGCCCTGGCACTTCTCGTCTATCTCACCTATGCCCTTTTACGTCCGGAGAAGTTTTAACTTATGTCGCTCAATGGATGGCTCCAGATCGCCCTCTTCTTCGCCTGCGTCACGCTGTTGGCGAAGCCCATGGGCACTTACCTGACACTGGTGTTCACGCGGAAGCGCACGTGGCTTGATCCGGTGCTCGCGCCGTGCGAGCGCCTGCTCTATCGGCTCACCGGCGTTAACCCTGACGAGGAGATGCGCTGGACCGGCTATCTCTCGGCAGTGCTCATCTTCAGCTGTGTCACCATGCTGCTGACCTATGCGGTCGAGCGGCTTCAGCACGGATTGCCGTTCAACCCGCAGCACCTCGCCGGCGTCGCCCCGGATCTGGCCTGGAACACCGCCATATCCTTCACCACCAATACCAACTGGCAGGCCTACGTGCCTGAGAGCACCATGAGCTATCTCACGCAGATGCTCGGGCTCGCAACGCATAACTTCTGGTCCGCCGCCGGAGGCCTGGCTCTCGCCATCGCGTTTATTCGCGGCATAGCGCGGCGCGAGATGAAGACCCTTGGCAATTTCTGGGTCGACCTTACCCGCGCTTCTTTCTGGGTGCTGCTGCCTATCTCAGCCGTTTTCGCCATTGCGCTGGTCTCGCAGGGCGTGGTGCAAAACCTTCACTCGTACGACACGGTCAAGCTGCTGGAGCCGCAGACCCAAACCACCACCGATGCAGCCGGGAAAAGCACCACCGCGACCGTTACCACGCAGACCATCGCGCAAGGACCGGTTGCCTCGCAGGAGGCCATCAAGATGCTCGGCACCAATGGCGGCGGCTTCTTCAACGCGAACAGCGCGCACCCGTTTGAGAACCCCACGCCGCTCACCAATTTTCTGCAGATGCTTTCCATTTTTCTCATCCCGGCCGGCCTCACCGTCACGCTCGGGCAGATGGTGGGCTCTTCGCGCCACGGCTGGGCTGTCTTCGGCGCAATGGCCGTGTTGTGGTTTGCGGGAACCTTTACCTGCTACTGGGCCGAGGCACAGCCTAATACACTGATCCATGGAGTAAACCAGCAGGCTTCGATTACCCAATCCGGCGGCAACATGGAAGGCAAAGAGGTCCGCTTCGGCATCGCAGACTCGGCCCTGTTTGCAACTGTTACGACAGACGCGAGCTGCGGAGCAGTTAATTCCATGCACGACTCATTTATGCCGCTCGGCGGTATGGTGCCGCTGGTCAACATCCTGCTTGGTGAAGTTATCTTTGGCGGTGTTGGCGCCGGCATGTACGGCATGCTCGTTTTTGTCATTCTTTCGGTCTTTATCGCAGGCCTCATGGTAGGCCGCACGCCGGAGTATCTGGGTAAGAAGATCGAAGCCTACGACGTGCAGCTGGCCATGCTCTACCTGCTCATCTTCCCGCTCGTCATCCTCGGCTTTTCCGCCGTTGCCCTGCTCTCGCCCGGGCTCGGGCTTTCCTCACTTGCCAACCATGGGCCGCACGGTTTGTCTGAGATCCTCTACGCCTACACCTCGGCTACCGGCAACAACGGTTCTGCCTTTGCCGGCCTCAGCGCCAACACGCACTGGTACAACAGCACACTCGGCATAGCGATGTTCATCGGGCGCTTCCTCATGCTCATCCCCATGCTTGCCATCGCCGGGCACCTGGCCGGCAAAAAGACCGTGCCTCCTTCAGCCGGCACCTTCCCCGTCACGACCCCGCTGTTCACGCTCCTGCTCGTCAGCGTTGTTCTTATCGTCGGCGCGCTTACTTTCTTTCCCGCCTTGTCGCTCGGGCCAGTCCTGGAGCACTTACTACTGCGAGCCGGTCATACGTTCTAAGTTACAGGGAGCTTTCATGTCATCCGCCACCAGCACTGTTTCAAAACCGAAGCGCGGTCTTCTCCACGGCCCTATCGTGCGCCAGGCCGCTTTCAGCGCGCTCGGCAAGCTCAATCCCGTCCGCATGGCGCGCAATCCGGTCATGTTCGTTGTTGAGATCGGCAGCGTCCTCACGACCGTCCTGCTCATCCTCAATGCGCTTCATCACAGCGGGCATTTCGGCTTCAACCTGCAGATCACCCTGTGGCTCTGGTTCACCGTGCTGTTCGCCAACTTTGCCGAGGCCATGGCTGAGGGCCGCGGCAAGGCGCAAGCCGATGCCTTGCGCCTCGCAAAGTCTGAGACGACGGCCATCCGCATCATTAAGAATGGCGGCACCGAGGAGGTCCCGAGCACGCAGCTGCGTTCCGGCGACCTTGTCCGCGTCACTGCGAACCAGCTGATCCCCGGCGATGGCGAAGTCACTGAAGGCGTCGCGTCCGTCGATGAGTCCGCCATCACCGGCGAGTCCGCTCCGGTCATCCGCGAGGCCGGCGGCGACCGCTCCGCCGTGACCGGCGGCACGCGCGTCCTCTCTGACGTCATTACCGTCCGCATCACCTCAAACCCCGGTGAAACATTCATCGACCGCATGATTGCGCTCGTTGAAGGCGCGAAACGACAGAAGACTCCCAACGAGATCGCGCTCAACATTCTGCTCGCCGGGCTCACTATTATCTTCCTGCTCGCCGTCGTCACCCTACAGCCGTTCGCCATCTACTCCGGCGCGCCGCAAAGTGTTTTCGTTCTTGTCTCGCTGCTCGTCTGCCTCATCCCCACCACCATCGGCGGCCTGCTTTCGGCTATCGGTATCGCCGGCATGGATCGCCTCGTGCAGCACAACGTCCTCGCCACTTCGGGCCGGGCTGTTGAGGCAGCCGGCGACATTAACACCCTTCTGCTCGACAAAACCGGCACCATCACGCTCGGCAATCGCCAGGCTTCTGCTTTCGTTGCCGCCCCCGGCGTCCGCGATGACGAGCTGGCCGATGCGGCCCAGCTTTCCTCGCTTTCCGACGAAACTCCTGAAGGCCGCTCCATTGTCGTGCTCGCCAAGCAGCTGCACAACTTTCGCGGTCGCGAGCTTCAGGGTCTCAATGCCGAGTTCATCCCCTTCAGCGCTACCACGCGTATGTCCGGTGTGGACCTTGAGGGCCGCTCCATCCGCAAGGGCTCGGTCGATGCCATCGCCCGCTACCTCGGCGAGCACGGCAGCGCGCTGCCTCCGCAGGTTCGCATCACCGTCGAGCAGGTCGCCAACTCCGGCGGAACCCCGCTTGTCGTCGCTGAAAACGGTCGCGCGCTCGGCGTCATCCACCTCAAGGATGTCGTGAAGGGCGGCATGAAGGAGCGCTTCGACCAGCTCCGCGCCATGGGCATCCGCACCGTCATGATCACGGGCGATAATCCCCTGACCGCCGCCGCCATTGCCCGCGAGGCGGGCGTCGACGACTTCCTCGCCGAAGCCAAGCCTAAAGACAAGATGGATCTCATCAAGCGCGAGCAGGCCAGCGGCAAGCTCGTGGCCATGACCGGAGACGGCACCAACGACGCTCCCGCGCTGGCTCAGGCCGATGTCGGCGTCGCCATGAACTCCGGCACGCAGGCCGCCAAGGAGGCCGGCAACATGGTCGACCTCGACTCAAACCCCACCAAACTGATCGAGATCGTCGCCATTGGCAAGCAGCTCCTGATGACCCGCGGCGCGCTCACGACCTTCTCCATCTCCAATGACGTTGCTAAGTATTTCGCCATCATTCCAGCCATGTTCGCCGGTGTTTTCCCGGTGCTCAACGCGCTCAACATCATGCACCTGCACACGCCTGAGTCCGCCATCCTTTCAGCGATCATCTTCAACGCACTCATCATCATCGTCCTGGTGCCGCTCGCCCTGCGCGGCGTTAAGTACCGCCCGCAGTCCGCCGCCGCACTGCTGCAGCGCAACCTGCTGGTCTACGGGCTCGGCGGTCTCATCGTGCCGTTCGCCGGTATCAAGCTCATTGACCTCGTCATCACCGCCATCCACCTGGCCTAAGCGATCGGGATACACAAAATGAAAAAGCACCTCATTACCGCCTGCCTCTACACCGTCATCTCGACCATCGTGCTCGGCCTGCTCTACCCGCTGGGCATCACGCTTATCGCGCACCTGCTCTTCCCGCGCCAGGCCCAGGGTTCGCTTATTACGCGCAACGGCATGGTCGTCGGCTCGCAGCTCATCGGCCAGCCTTTTACCGGTCCCGGCTATTTTCACTCCCGCCCGTCGGCTGCCGGCACCGGGTATGACGCCTCGGCGTCTTCCGGCTCCAACCTCGGCCCCACCAGCAAAGCGCTTGCTGACCGCATCGCCGCCTCCGTCAAAACGGAGCAGGCCGCTGGGGCGCCGGTGCCGATCGATCTCGTCACCGCCTCCGCTTCAGGGCTCGACCCGGACATCACCCCCGCCGCAGCCCTCTACCAGGCTCGGCGCATCGCAACCGCGCGGCATCTTCCGCTCGCAACCGTCACCCGCTTCATCGGCAGCCACATCACTCCACGCCAGTTCGGACTGCTGGGCGAACCGCGTGTAAATGTTCTCAAGCTCAATTTCGACCTCGATACAGCAGCCCGCCCCTGACCTCTACCCTCGCCTCGTTGTAAACTCAGTGCAACGAAGCCGAGGCATTTTGACCCAGTTATTCTCCATTGCGCGCTCGCACCTCGTGCTCCTGGCAGACCCGTCCCGGCTGTGCGTTCTCGCCAGCCGGCTCTGTCTCGCGTTCACCGCTCTCCTGCTCGTCGTTTCCCCGTGGACTGAGTACCACTGCGACTGGGATCGCTTTCTCCAGGGCGGCCAGGATCTTGAGTTCGGACTGCTTGCCGTCGCGCTCGTCCTTTGTCTCGTGCTTCTGCTGTCCCAGCGCGGCAGTCCCCGGCTTCTCGCCCTCTGGGCCTGCGTGCGCGTCCGGCGATCATGCGCTGACTCAGGGCGCGGCGTCCTCTTCGCGCAGACGAGCCCGCGGCAAGCGCTCGATCTCCCGCGACACCCGCTCTACGCGCTCCCCCTCCAGGTCTGATCTCTCCTTCTGCACCAGCGCGATCAGGGCTTCAATAGCCGGTACGTCTCCGCTGTTCAACGAAAGACTCTCGTTTTTGGAGAAGCAATGAAGAAGTCAGAAGTAATCCAGGCCTGGTCCACCATTCTCTCCGGCCGCGCGCCTTCCCTCTCCATCGAAATCACCAAGGAGTGCCCGCTCCGCTGCCCCGGCTGCTACGCCTTCGACGCCGCCCACCTCGGCAGCGACGTCCAGCTTAGCCAGCTCTCCGACTTCAAGGGGGACGACCTGGTCCGCAACGTCCTCGCTGTCATCGACGAGCACAAGCCGCTCCATGTCTCGCTTGTCGGCGGCGATCCGCTTGTACGCTATCGAGAGCTCGAGCAGCTTCTGCCCGAGATCGAGCGCCGCGGCATCCATACCCAGGTCGTCACCAGCGCCTTTCGCGTCATTCCCACGCACTGGCTTCAGTTTAAGAAGCTCAATGTCGTCGTCTCAATCGACGGCCTGCAACCTGAGCACGACGAGCGCCGCAAGCCCGCCACCTACGAGCGCATCCTCAAAAACATCAAGGGCTCCCGCATCACCATCCACTGCACCATTACCTCGCAGATCGCGCAGCGCCCCGGCTACCTAGACGAGTTCCTCGCCTTCTGGAGCAGCCAGCCGGAGATCGCCAAGGTCTGGTTCAGCATCTTTACCCCCCAGCGCGGCGCCACCGATCCTGAAATCCTGACCCCGGAGCAGCGCGCCTCGGTCATCGACGATCTACGTTACCTTCGTGTAAAGTACCCCGTACTGGACATGGCTGAAGCCGTTATCGCCGAGATTGACAGCCCGCCCAGCAACCCGTCAGACTGCATCTTTGCCCGCACCACTGAGACCATATCGGCCGATCTCACCACTCAGATCACCCCATGCCAGTTCGGCGGCGACCCGGACTGCGAGCAGTGCGGCTGCATCGCCTCCATGGGCCTCGCCGCCGTCGGCCACCACCGTCTTGTGGGTCCTCTGACCGCCGGGCACGTCTTTAAAGCATCCGACCGGGTCGGCAAGGGTTGGCGGCGCATGCGCCGGGCATTTACCTTTAATCCGCCCGTCAAGGCGCAATCTTCTCCATTCAAGATTCTCTGAGCGGCGCAATAGCGGTTACCATCAGGGCAATGAATAAGAACGCGAAACGGCAGCAATGAGGAGCGTGAGCTTGGCAGACAGGGTGCATTTCACGCAGAGCGATCTGGAGTCCCACTCGTTACGGAGCAACGAACCGCCGCAGCGCGCCTCGCTGCGACTGGAAGATGCGCCCACGGCTACCCCGGAGCACGAGCTACGCCGCGAGCTCGTGCGCTTCGGCAAGTGGCTGCATCGCCTCGGATTCATGCCCGGCACCTCCGGCAACCTGTCTGTCCGTCTGGACGCGGAGCGTCTGCTGGCTACGCCCACGGGCGCGAGCAAATCCCTGCTGCGCGCCGCCGATATGGTCATCCTTGACTACAACGGCCGCCAGATCTCCGGCACCCGCAAGGTCACGAGCGAAATCGGCATGCACCTCGCCATCTATCGTGAGCGTCCTGATATCGACGCCGTCATCCACTCCCACCCGCCCATTGCCACCGCCTTTGCCTGTGCCGGCCGCGCGCTCGACGAGACTCTGTGCCAGGAAGCCGTGATGACCCTGGGCGCCGTGCCCCTGGCCAGCTATGCCACCACTGGTACGCATGAAGTCGCCGCCAGTCTCGCCCCGCATGTCGCCACCCACGACGCCATCCTGATGGCCAACCATGGCGCCGTGACCTACGGTCCCAACCTGCTCGACGCTTTCCAGAAGATGGAGACTCTCGAGCACCTCGCGAATATCCGCCTGATCGCGCACCACCTCGGCACCCCCCGCGCGCTTACCCCACTCGAACTCGAAAAGGTACTTCTCGCGAAGGCGAAATACAGCCGAAACGCCGTGTAGGAGAGTCGAACAGCTCGCCTTGAATCGAAAACTTCACCCGCAGCCAAGTTGCCCTGAGCGAAAGGCATGGTCGGTGGCGGAGAGGCGAACCAACCGCAAAGCTTTTTGAGCTCTCCTGAAGCTTCTAAATCGCGTAGATTCACCATCCTGTAACACTCCCACCCATCTCACTGGCTGGAGGTATTGGCATGGCGACTGCTCAGGCGCGCGTCAACGACTTCACCGAAATGGATAACGCCGGGGTCTCCAGAGAACACTGGAAGATCATGTTCATTTCCGGCATGGGCTTCTTCACCGATGCCTACGATCTGTTCATCATCGGCGTCGTCATGGTTCTGCTTCGTCAGCAGTGGCACATCGGCAAGCTTGAGGAAAGCCTGGTCGAATCGACAGCCCTGCTTGCCTCAGCTATTGGCGCGCTGCTGTTCGGCCGTGTTGCCGACATGCTCGGGCGAAAGCGTATCTATGGCGTCGAGGTTCTGGTGCTCGCCGTCGGCGCTATCGCGTGCGCTTTCTCACCAAACATCTGGTGGCTCATCGGCCTGCGCTTTATCCTGGGTATTGGTATCGGCGGCGACTATCCCGTCTCAGCCACCATCATGAGCGAGTACGCGGGCAAGGCCAACCGGGGCCTTCTTGTTTCCTGCGTCTTCGCAATGCAGGCTGCCGGGCTCATCTTTGGCCCCCTGCTCGCTTCTGCCCTGCTCTCCACGCCGCTCTCGCATAATCTCACCTGGCGCCTGCTTGTCGGCTTCGGCGCAGTGCCTGCCCTGTCTGTCTACTGGTCGCGCCGCCACCTCAAGGAAAGCCCACGCTACCTGGCCGCCGCCGGCAAGCAGGAAGACGAAACCGGAAACCTCCAGAACGCGAGCCACTTTGACGAGAAAGAGCATTCGGTTTCGTTCTGGGACGGTTTCCACCGCATTGCCAACAGCAAGGTCATTCTGCCGCGGCTCATCGGCGCTTCCCTCGCCTGGTTCATGATGGATTTCGCCTACTACGGCAATACCGTTTCGAGCCCTCTGGTTCTGTCCGCGCTCGGTGGCAATCATTCACTGTTACAGAAAACGCTCACCCAGCTCGGCATCTTCGCCGTCTTCGCCGCACCCGGCTACGCTGTCGCCGCGGTCACCATGGACAAGCTCGGACGCAAGTTCATCCAGTGCCTCGGCTTCGGCATGATGGCCGCTACCTTTTTTGCCCTCGCCTTTATCCCGAACATCGAGAAAAGTGTCGTGCCTTTTCTTCTTATCTATGGCACCTCATTCTTCTTCACCGAGTTCGGACCAAACTCAACCACCTTTGTCTACCCATCGGAAATCTTTCCGGTAAGGGTCCGCACCACGGGCCACGGCATCGCCGCCGCGATGGGTAAAATCGGAGGCTTCGTCGGGGTGTTTACGTTTCCCTTCTTCATGAAGTGGCATGGTCTGCTCGCTGCCGAATCCGCCGCCGCGATCGTATCGATTATCGGGCTCGTCGCGACCATTTTCCTGCTCCCGGAAACAAAAGGCAAAACCCTCGAAGAGCTCTCGTCCGAGCCATCAAGCCCCATAGAACGCGCTGCCGTTCGCTAGGGCCTGTTCACACTATTCAGGCGGCAGCGTAGTGTGAACAGGCCCCAATATCCACCTGCCCAGGAAAGCCGGACCTGCGCGTCATACCCTTCACCCTTCCCCAAGCCCCATCGCCAGCACCTCCGCCACATGCAGTGCTTTGCGCCCGGTTCCCTGCGCAATCTGCTCCCGGCAGGAGAAGCCGCCCGACACAACCAGGGTTTCAGCACTCGCGGCCCTCACCGTCGGCAGCAGCACCCGTTCGCCCAGCGCCTGCGACACCGCGTACTTCTCGCGCTCAAACCCGAACGGTCCGGCCATGCCGCAACAACCTGTATCCGGCACTGTTACAGTACCGCATGCTTCCTCAAGCAACTCCCGCTCCGCATCCAGCTTGCCCATCGCCTTGTGGTGACAGTGCCCATGCAGAAACGCGCCTGCCGCTGTCACCCGCGCCGGACGGTACCCCGGCGCCAGTTCCTTCAGCGCATCCGCGAACAAACGTGTCTGCGCCGCCAGCTTGCGCGCCCGGGCATCCTCAGGAAAAAAGTTGACCAGCTCATCCCGAAACACGCTGGCACAGCTCGGCTCAAGAAACACGAACGGAAGCCCCGCATCGATCTGCTGCGCGAACCGGTCGAGAATCCCGCGTAGATAGCCGCGCGCCTCTTTGAGCATCCCGAAGTCATAGAGCGGACGCCCGCAGCACACATGCTCGCGCGGCGTCCATGGCCCCAGTCCCGCGTGACGTAGTACCTGCTCCGCCGCAACCAGCGCCTGTGGATGGAAATAGTTGTTCCACGTGTCGGGCCACAGAACCAGTCCTGCTCCCGCGCTGCCGTTCGTTTTCGACAACCCACGCGTGTAAGCGCGCGAAGCAAACCGCGGCAGTGCGCGTTCCGGCGCAATCCCCAGCAGCCTGCCCGCGAGTGCCCGGGCGCCGGGCAGCTTTATGGAAGCATTTGCCACTGTGGGCGCTACAGAAGCCATCCGCGCCCACTTATCCATCCATCCAAACGCGTAATCGCGCAGCGGATGGGCATGTGTTTCGTGATAGTGCGCCAGGAACTCCGCCTTGTACGTCGCGACATCCACATTCACCGGGCACTCCGTTTTGCAGGCCTTGCAGCTCAGGCAAAGGTCAAGCGCCTCTTTCACATCTTCGTTCGCCCAGCCGTCGCCCAGCACGTCGCCCTGCATCAGCTCCCACAGTAGGTGCGCCCGGCCGCGCGTCGAGTGCTTCTCCTCACCCGTCACCATGTAGCTCGGGCACATCGTGCCGGCATGTTCCTTGCGGCAGGCCCCCACGCCCACGCACCGCAGCGTCGCTTCGCCGAACGACCCATGATCATTCGGAAACTGGAACCACGTCTCCGGCTTTGCCGATCTGTAACCGTCGCCGAGCCGAATATTTTCAATCGGCGAATACACCCGCTCGGGACTCACCACCTTGCCCGGGTTCATCCGGTTCTCCGGGTCCCACAGCGCCTTGAACTCGCGAAACGCCTCCATGACCCGCGACCCGAACATCTTCGGCAGCAGCTCCGCCCTCGACTGCCCGTCGCCGTGCTCGCCGGAAAGCGAGCCGCCGTGCGCCAGCACGATATCCGCGGCCTCGTCGATGAACGCGCGATATTTCTTTAGTCCCTCCGAACTCTCCAGGTCGAAGTTGATCCGCATGTGGACGCACCCCTGCCCGAAGTGCCCATACATCGGGCTGCGATATCCATAGCGCTGCATCAGCGTTTCCAGCTGCCGCAGGTAGCTGCCCAGCGCCGCCGGCGGTACCGCCGCGTCTTCCCAGCCCTCCCAGCTATGCGGCTCGCCCGGCACAAACACCGTCGCGCCCAGCGCCTGCTCGCGTACCTTCCACACACGAGCCGCCTCCGCGCCGTCAAACCGACGCGACATCAGCACCGCCGTGTACCCGCGCGCTTCGGCTTCAAACCGCTCCGCCTTTTCGAGCGCTTCCGCGGCGGTCCACCCGCCAAACTCCACCAGCAAAAACCCGCGCCCATCCGGCAGCAGCCCGATATCCTCAAGCGCCAGCCGCTTGCGACGCATCATGTCCACCAGCAGCCCATCGAAGCCTTCTAGCCCGATCGGCCTCGACTCCAGCACGCGCGGCACAGCATCCGCCGCCGTAAACTGGTCTGTAAACGCCAGCACCACCAGTTGTCGGTGCTGCGGGCTCGGCACCAGCCGCAGCGTCGCGCTCAGCACCGACACACAGGTGCCTTCGCTGCCTACCAGCGCACGCGCTACATTGAAGCCGTTCTCCGGCAGCAGTTCGTCAAGGTTATAGCCTGAAACCCGCCTTGGAATGCGCGGGAAGCGCGCCCGAATCTCCCCCGCGTAGACATCGCGCAAGCGCTTCAGCCCGGCATACACCGCGCCGCGCCGTCCACCCGCGCTGATCGCCGCCGCTAGTTCGCTCTCGCTCGTCGCGCCGACGGTCATGCGTGTGCCGTCATACAGCAGCACATCCAGCGATTCAATGTTATCGACGGTCTTGCCGCCCATCAGCGCATGTGTGCCACAGCTGTTGTTACCGATCATGCCGCCCAGTGTGCAGCGTGAATGCGTCGCCGGGTCCGGCGCAAACGTCAGGTCGTGGCGCTCCGCTGCCTCGCGCACACGGTCCAGCACCACGCCCGGCTCCACCATCGCGCGTTTGCCTGCACCGTCAACAGACACGATCCGCCGCATGTATTTCGTGTAATCGAACACAACAGCCGTGTTGCACGTCTGCCCTGCCAGGCTTGTACCGCCGCCCCGCGCCAGCACCGGCGCGCCATGCTCGCGGCACACACGCATCGCAGCTTCAACGTCCTCGGCATTGAGAGGCACGACCAGGCCCACCGGCACCTGCCTGTAATTTGAAGCATCCGTCGCATACAGCGCCCGCGCGCCATCGTCAAAGCGCACTTCGCCGCGCACCACGCGCGCCAGCGCATGCCGCAACGCTTCGCGCCGCGCGGCGTCAAACTCCGGCGACACACGCGCATTCGATTGCAAAATCGGAAAGAAAGAAGACGACACGCGCTCATCCTACCAGCGCCACAACGCGATCAGCACCTCCGCGGCCTGTCAGGGGAGAACGCCGTGTGCATCACTTACGAAATTACCGCGAAGGCCACTCGTTCACCACGACGTCCAGATCGTTCAGCATCGCCATCACTGCTTCCACGTTCCGGCGCATCTGCGGGCGTTCCCGCCTCGGCGTTCCCGGGTCTTCCTCCACCGCGACCACCCGCCCATACTCCCAGCTCTCCTCCGGCAACGCGGCCAGCGCCTCCGGCAGGTCGATCAAACGCACCGTCAGCTCGCGCTTCTTCGGCCCCACTGCCCGCAGCTTATCGCCCGGCAGCACGCCGTTCGGCAGCGTATCGCCGGGCTGCGGATCGACGATCCGCAGCGTGATCGTCTTACGCCCCACGATCAGAAATGGATTGTTCCAGCCCTCGACCGTGTGCACCTGCAAATACCGGCCCTTGGCTGGCGGCGGCAGCTGGGCCAGCTGCCCCTCGGCTGCCTGGATGCCCTTGCGCGCGGCAATCGCCTCGTCCGCAAGCTGCTGCCGTTGCGCCGCGGCCTGCGCGGCATCCGCCTTGTCCTGTTCCGTGGCATGCTCTGTACACCCGGCCAGCGCCACCATCCCGCTTAAAACCAGTACCGCGCAGCAACGACGAATCATCCGCGCCGCCGTTCCGCAGGCTCCCACGCCTCGCGCCGTCCGCGCGCCACCGCATCCAGCACGCCGTTCAGAAAATTGATCGACTCAGGTCCCGAGTAGCGCTTCGCAATCTCCAGCGCCTCGTTAATCACGATCGCTGCCGGCGTCGCGCCAAACCCAAGCATCTCCGCGATCGCCATCTTCAGCACGCTGCGGTCTACCGCGGGCATCCGCTCCATGCGCCAGTTCTGCGCGTGTTTCGTGATCAGCTCGGCAATCTCGTCCTCGCGCACATTGGCCACGCGGTAAAGATCCTCCGCAAAGCCGCGCACGTCAGCATCCACAGTGTCGCGCGCTTCCCAAAAGGTCTTCCGCACCTGCTCCGGCGACTGCTTGCCCACATCCGCCTGGAACAGCATCTGCATCGCCAGCTCCCGGCTCTTGCGCCGCTTTCCCGAGGGCGCGCTCACTGTGCGCCGCCCGCGGCGATCTTGGCGCCGCCAGCAGCGATCTTACGGTGCAGCGAAACCATCTCAATCACCGCCGAAGCCGCCTCGAATCCCTTGTTCCCGGCCTTCAGCCCCGCCCGGTCCAGCGCCTGCTCCAGCGTCTCGCAGGTCAGCACGCCAAAGGCATGCGGCACGCCTGTCTCCTGCTGCGACTGTCCGATTCCCCGCGAAACTTCGTTGTAAATCGCCTCGTAATGTGCCGTTTCCCCGCGCAGCAGCACGCCCAGCGTCACGATGCCGTCCACACGTCCGGTATTTGCCAGCGCCCGCGCCGCATCCGGAATCTCCCACGCGCCGGGCACCCGCACAATCTCCACGTCCTCGCGCCGCGCGCCTGAGCGCAGCAGGCAGTCCATCGCACCCTGCAGCAGCCGGTCCGTAATCACGGCGTTCCAGCGCGCGACCACGATCGCGAACTTCATCCCCGTTGCCACCAGGTCGCCTTCCATCGCCACGGGCTTGCCTTTTAACGGCTGCGCCCACTCCCAGAATGCAATCGCGATCCCAGGCACCGGTTCCGCGGTAAACAACTCAGTCTTCCAACTCGTCGGCGCGATCGCGCTCAGCCGCTTTCCCAGCTCCGCGTCGGCGGCAGCGCCGCTCAGCCCACCCCCATGCGCCCGCAGCCACGCCTCGGCCGCATCCCGCACCGCGCCTAGCTGCGTCACTTCCACCAGCAGCTCCGCAGGCGTGTCCACCATGCCGTCGACCCATTCCACGGCGCCGACCGGCGCCCTGAAATTCGCACCTCGGCTGGTCTCGTCTTCCCACCCGCGCCCCGGCTCAAACCCGAGCGCCGCAAAGAAGCTCTGCAACCGGTCAAACACTGCGGGCGTGCTCGCCGAACGCAGGAAAGTCAGCCCCTTAATCATCTCTCCACGATACCAGCAGGCCGAAGCCTTGCAGCGGCTCCCACTGCGTTCAAGCGGCGCTTGTTCCGCTCGAAGCTCTCACAAGGATGACAAGCGAAAACCGGATCCATAACTCTGGCCATTTGAAACAAAGATTCATCCAGAAATCAGGCGTGATCCTGAGCACCAGGGAACATTCCGCTTTCGCCTCTCACCCTATAGTCACCAATCATCTCTACCCCATCCATCCCGATTCGCGGTAAGCTCTCCACATCTATGCTTGGCAGGCTCCTCCAGGACCTTCGGCGCGCGCTCTGGAAGGCTTTCGGCCACAACGCCTTCACCATCGCCAAAGCCGCCGCCTATTCTGAGCTGCTCAGCCTGTTCCCCGCGCTGCTCGTCTCAGCCGCCCTACTCTCCGCCGTGCCCACCTCCGACGCCGTCCGCAGCGACATCCGCAACCTGCTCAATGACCTTCTGCCGCCCGACACTATGAGCCTGGCGCAGAACTATTTCACCCCTTCCACCGCGCGCTCGCACCGCCTGGTCATCTCCGCCGGGGTCGTCGCGCTTGCCGCCTCCATGGGCGTCATGCTTTCGCTCATGGAAGGCTTCCGCCGCGCCTACCGTCTGCCCCGCGGCCAGTTCGGTTTCTGGAAGGAGCGCCTCGTCGCTCTCCTGCTCATCCCTTCCACCCTGCTGCCCATGCTCTTCGCCACGGCATTCGTCGTTTTCGGTCACCAGATTGAGCTCTGGATGATCAACAATGCCGACCACGAGCTCCGCAGCTACGTCCTGCTCGCCTGGCGCGGCGCCCGCTGGGTCATCGCCCTCATCACCAGCGTCGCCGTCCTCCAGGTTATTTTTCACTTCTCCACCGCCGTTCGCCCGCCCTGGAGCCGCACGATTCCCGGCGCTCTGCTTGCCACCAGTACCTGGTTTGGCTCTACCATGGCGTACGGCTGGTATGTCACCCGCTTTGCTGACTACTCGCGCGTCTACGGCTCGCTCGGCGCCGGCATTGCGACCATGGTCTGGCTATACTTTGTCTCCGTCGCCACGCTCGTCGGCGCGGAGTTCAACGCACAGGTCTACCCCTTGTGGGATGAACAGGGCGAATCGACCCTGGCACAGGACGACACCTTGGAGTACCCGGACTGCTCAGACGCGCTGGCCTCGCGCAGCACAACGAGCATCACCGGGGATTAAAAATTGCGTGGGAGATTTTCGATGGAAGCAGCATTCAGGAACAAGGATTACGCCGTATCGATCAGCAATACGCCGGCCAGCGGAGCTGAAGCATTGCGCCGTGCCAAGATCGTCGCCACGCTCGGCCCTGCCTCCGGCAATGAAGCGACGTTTCGCGCCCTGGTACGCGCCGGGCTCGATGTGGCCCGACTCAACTTCTCCCACGGCGACCATGCCAACAAGCTCCAGCTCATCGAGATGATCCGCAAGGTCTCCGAAGAGGAGCAGAAACCCATCTGCATCCTCGCCGATCTGCAGGGACCGAAGATCCGCACCGGCAAGCTGGAAAACCGCACCCCCGTCCTGCTTGAATCGGGCCAGATCCTCACCATTACGCCTCGCGATATTCCGGGCACCAAAGACCTCATCGCGACCACCTTCCTTACCCTCGCCGAGAACCTCGAGCCCGGCTCCCGTATCCTGCTTTCCGACGGCCTGATCGAGCTCCACGTTCTCCGCATCCTGGGCGACGACGTCGAATGCACGGTCATCAACGGCGGCCTTCTGGGCGAGAACAAGGGCATCAATCTCCCCGGCATCGCCGCCAAGGTCCCCTCGCTTACTGAAAAAGACGCGATCGATCTCGAGTTCGTCATGGGAGTCGGCGTCGACGCCATCGCGCTCTCCTTCGTTCGCAATGCTGAAGATGTCCGCCTGGTCAAGGACCGCATCACCGCCGCGGGCGCCGACACCTGGATCATCGCCAAGCTCGAGAAGCCCCAGGCCATCGACAATGTGGACGAGATCCTTGAAATCGCCGACGGCGTCATGGTCGCGCGCGGCGACCTCGGCGTCGAGGTTCCGCCCGAGAAAGTGCCGGCCATGCAGAAGCTCATCATTCGCCGCGCAGCCGAGCACCGCAAGCCCGTGATCACCGCGACCCAGATGCTTGAGTCGATGATCGACAACCCGCGTCCCACCCGCGCCGAAGCCTCCGACGTCGCCAACGCCGTCTACGACGGCACCGACGCCGTCATGCTTTCCGCCGAAACCGCCGCTGGCAAGTACCCCGTCGAAGCCGTCAAAATGATGGCCAAGATTGTGCTTGAAACCGAGGCGCAGATGCGCGAAATGCCCACCGTCTACCCGGTGCGCTTCCAGGGCCACGCCCTCACCGTGCCCGAATCCATCTGCGAATCCATGGCGCACGCCGCCAACGACATCGATATTCGCGCCATCGCCGTCTTTACCGAAACCGGCGGCACCGCGCGCCTGCTCTCCAAACGCATGCCCAAGCCACCCATCTGCGCCCTCTCGTCCAGCCCCCTGGTCCTGAATCGCATGAGCCTTTTACGCGGCGTGTTCCCGATTGCCTGCGGTAAGGCCGCTACTACCGAGCGAATGATCGAAACGGTCGAAGCCGCCCTTGAAAAAAGCCGCTTCGCCCGCCGCGGCGACATCGTCGGCATAGTCGCCGGAACCCGCACCAACTCCGGCTCCACCAACTTCATGCGCATGCACGTGCTGGGGGATCTGGTGGACACACCGGCGCCGGCCAAGCGGGAAGAAGCGCACGTGTGAGCTGGCTACAAATGCAAAAGCGGTTCCGTAAAGGGACCGTCACGAAATCTCAAAGGCTTTAAGTGGAGAGATTGGGCGGGTCACTGGCCGCATTGGCCAAACTCTGTTTCTATCGTTTTCCTCGAACCTCAGAGGCGAGAATGGCGTTTGTCGGTACTAATCCTGCCCACACCGCTTGCTCGATCATGGCGTCTCCTAAGTCTTCAGACCCGCTTTGTGCAGGAGTTCAGTAATGATTCCGCGATAGTCCATGATGTGCGGCTGAATGTATTGCCGGTGGCAGGTGTATTCGATCTTATGGGCCGAAAAGTTGCCCAGCTTCCGGAACACCTCTAGCATCTCCTTACTGTTCCGTGAAAGCTTAAGCGTGCTGTTTGTCTTCGCGTCGTTGATGATCCCTTCAAGCATCTTGTAGCTTCCATCGGCTTCCTGAATCGCAGATTCGATACCAAGTTTCCGGTACGCGAGTATCAGCATGACTTCGAGCAGGCGGCGCATGAGCACAGCGCACCCGTCGAAGATATTCTCTTCGTACGATCGGTTGATCTGCTTCGCGAGCGATTCGATATATCCGCGGCCGACTTTATATTCCGCCTCGACGAGGATGGTGTCGTGGTCGATGATCTCCTCGGATTTCTCCTGCAACTGAGGATGCGCCTTATCCATAGCTGTGACGAAAGCGAGGTTCAGCCTATAACCGCCGCGCTGTCCACGGACCGTGTTTCCGCTTGCGCGGAGGTTCTGGTCGAGGCGAGTGCGGTTCGGTGTGGCAAAACCATAGTCGGCGAGCCACTGGGCTGCCTCCGCAGCCGTGAACTCGTCCTTCTTTGAGGTCCGGAGATGGAAAAAGGCGAGCAGGCACGCACGCTCGACCTCCCGCTGGCTGTGGATGTCGCAAGCCGCGCCGAACTGCCTGATATTCATGACGCGGGTGTAGTAACGCTCTGGATAAGCTCTTTCGCCTGGCGCTCACCTTCATCCGTCAGATACCACATTCCCCTATGCTCGCCGACGGGCGCAGGGTTCTGGACTTTTGCTGAGCCCAGATCGCGGGGCAGATGAGGCGGATGGATCGTCTTCGCTTGTTTGAAGTTTTCATTGAATGTGGCGAGAAGCTGTGACGAAGCGACCTCGTTCAATCCTTGAATGCCCTTCAGCACATAGAGCAGCCAGATAGCCTTTTGCGTCACGCTCCAGCTTTGCGATGGATTGCCATACTTCGCAGAGTCATGGCGGAAATCGACCGCCTGACCGTTGGTATCGCTAGAGAAGCGCGAGCCGCTCGGCCTCTTCCGAGGGCGTGGCTTTTTACCGTTGTCGATCTCGCCCTCGATCGTAGCCGGCGTCGCTGGTGGTTCTGCGCCGTTCGTGAGTGCCGCAGCCGGTTGAATGAGCCCCGTGATCTCGCGTGCGACCGCGTTGTTGATCGCAGGCATGTCCGAACGATCGCCTTCGATGTCCAATTCAAGCCCTTGAAGCTTTAGGAGCTTGTTGAAATACTCTCCGCATGTGGCGTTTCACAGCGATGGATCGTCTTTGGAGTATGCGTGGAGACGAGCGGCGGCAGGTGGAGATATTTAGTTGTGTGACGCTGGAGCAGCGTGTGCCTGGGGACCATCCGTTGCGCGAGATTCGGCGGTTGACGGACGTGGTTCTGCGGAGCCTGAGCGTGGAGATTGATCGGCTGTACTCGGCCTCCGGGCGGCCATCCATCGCGCCGGAGTATGTGTTGCGTGCGCTGCTGCTGCAGGCGTTTTACTCGGTGCGCTCGGAGCGGCAACTGGTCGAGCAGTTGGAGTACAACCTGCTGTTCCGCTGGTTCGTTGGCCTGGGCATGGATGACGCGGTGTGGAACCATGCCGTGTTTTCGAAGAACCGCGCCCGTCTGCTGAACTCCGAGGTGGCGCAGCGCTTCTTCGCCGAAGTGAACAGGCAGGCGCAGCGCTTCATGAGCGACGAGCACTTCACTGTGGATGGCACGCTGGTCCAGGCGTGGGCCTCGCAGAAGAGCTTCCGCAAGAAGGACGGCAGCGATGATGGCGACGGTACCAACTTCCACGGGCAGACGCGCTCGAACGACACCCACCAGTCGACCACCGATCCGGACGCCCGGCTTTATAAGAAGAGCTACGGCAAGGAGTCGAAGCTGGCATATCTGGGCCATGCGCTGGTGGAGAACCGCAACGGCCTGATCGCTGCCGCCATGGCCACTACTGCGGACGGACATGCCGAGCGCGATGCCGCTCTGCTGATGTTGTACGAGCAACAGAAGAGGCGCGCCAAGCGCATCACGGTGGGAGCCGATAAAGCCTACGACGCGCGTGAGTTCGTCTGCACTGCCCGCGAGTTGAACGTCACCGTGCATGTGCAGAAGAACGACAAGGGACGTCGCTCGAACCTTGATCGCCGCACCACCCGGCATCCAGGCTATGCACACAGCCTGAGCCGGCGATGGCTTATCGAGAAAACCTTCGGCTGGCTCAAGCAGACCGGACCCCTGCGCCAGGTCAAGCTTCGAGGGCTGGCAAAGGTGGACTGGATCTTCGTCTTCAGCTGCGCCGCCCACAACCTGCTGCGCCTTCCACGACTGCTCGCCGCCCAAACCGCGTAAGTCCCGCAGCCGCACTGCGCCCCAAAACCCCGGTGAGTGCTCAAACCAGCACTCCCTCCCACTCGAATCGACCCCGCAGCCACCCCCGCCCGAGCCTCACAGAACCCGGCCCACACCAAAACAGCCCGCTCAAACCCACCAATCTCGTCAAACGAAGGGCTTGTTCAACAAGCTCCTAGGTGGATTTTGAACTTTCCCATGGCTTGTACCTCTCCTCATGGTGCTCTACCGCTACAGGTAATCGCCCTAATTGTATCTTCGTGATTCTCAAACCCGCTCGACCTACTCCGACCAAACGAGTATGAAGCTTAGCAAGCAAAACTTCGCTCAGGTATCCACACAAGAATCGCAAACCGCTCAGCGAGGCAGGATTGGTAACGAGAAGTCGGCTTCTCGTTACCCTTCCGGAACTGACGAACCGACGAGCAAAATTCCATTTATTGGACGTAGCCACAACGTCTACACTGTAATGGGGAGTGCTATGCGTCAGATTTCGCTACGTGAGTTCAGGATAAGGGGTTCCAAGGCGCTGGAAGCCGTGCCGAATGGAGAGACTGTGTTGCTCACAGGACAGAAGGGACCAGCGTACTTTCTGATACCCGTTCTCGGAGATGTTGTGCTGGAAGACCGCGAACTCCGGCGAGCCATGGCGAAGGCGAGCCTGTTAAAAAACTGGAGCCTGGCCGAGAATGCCGGAGAGGTTTTGAGTGACGAGGAGATCGAAAGGGAGATCGACCAGGTGCGAGCCGTTCGTCCACGTCGGAATCGTGAATGAGACTGGTCGTCCTCGATACAAACGTCATCGTATCCGCCGGAATTAAGCAGGGTAGTGCTCCCGCAATCCTTGTGATGGACTGGGTGCTGGAGGGGCAACTGCAGGTCGTAACCAGCCCATCGATCATTAGCGAATATCGTGAGGTCGTCCGGCGCTCCAAATTCAAACGCTACGGTTTTCCCCCGCAATGGTTGGAGTTCCTCATCGACGAGAGTCTGCGGTTACCGGACCCGGCACCTTGGACGGAACGCGGGCCCGATCCGAACGACCTACCCTTTCTCGCTCTGGCCAGGTTCGCAGGAGCTTGGCTCGTGACCGGGAACTTGAAGCACTTTCCAGAGACCTTCAGACACGATGTTACTGTGCTCTCCCCAGCGGAGTATCTCGCGCACCTTGGTCGAGATTGAGAGTCGCCATTGCTGGCCGGGCCTTGAAATACCTCGTAAGCAACCGTCTTTGTGTTATAGCCCGAACAGATGCGCCAAAGTTTGGTGAGTGTTCTTTCATCCAATCACCGCCCCGCCGAGTTGTCCCCTCTCACCTCATCCGGTAACACCCGGTCCGGGTCCACCACCACCGACTTCACATCCTTCTCCCCGGTCCAGACCACTTCACCCTTTGACTCCCACGTTTCCACCGGCACCCGGAAGCGCGTTGTCGTTCCATCCATATATGTCACAGCGACGGTGGCCGGCAGCACGAGCTGTCCCTTGTTCACCAGCGTCACCCGCTCGCCGTCGATCTTCCCAACCGCCATGTCGAACTTCCAGTTGTTCAGGTACCAGCCGCGCCAGAACCAGTCCAGTTCTTCGCCGCCTTCGCTATCCATCGCGCGGAAGAAATCCGAAGGCGACGGGTGCTTGAACGCCCAGTCGCGGATGTACTTGCGGAACGCCCAGTCGAACCGTTCCTTGCCCAGGATCTGCTCCCGCAGCAGCACCATCCCGTACGCTCCTTTGAAGTAGCTCACCGGGTGCCCCAGCTGCCACGGATACGCGTCCGCAGGCATCAGGATCGTCGGGGCAGCCGGATTGTCCAGCACCTTCAAAATCGTATCCGCGGGTTCCCCGCCGGCCGAGTACTCCGAGTCTCGCTTGGGCCCGTACACCCCGCCTTCAAACTCGGCCGATTCGCCGATGTCAATGAACGTGTTGAATCCTTCATCCATAAACGCGTTGCGCCGCTCGTTCGAGCCCACGATCATCGGGAACCAGTCGTGCCCGATCTCGTGCGCCGTAATCCAGAACAGCGTCTTGCCCTTGTCCTCGATCCCGTCGAACACGATCCCCGGATACTCCATCCCGGTCGAGAACCCCGCTACGTTGATCGCGGCCGGGTAGGGATAGGGGAACCACTGCTTTGAAAAACGCTCCACGGTGTCCTTCACGTACTCGGTCGAGCGACCCCACGCGTCATCCCCCACGCTTTCCGGCGGATACACGCTCTCCGCCAGGCTCGTCTTTCCATCCGGCAGGTTAATCCGCGCCGCGTCCCACACGAACACCGGGCTCGCGCTCCACGACACATCCCGCGTGTGGTCCATGTGGAAGTGCCAGGTCTGCGTCCCGCCGGTTTTGCCTCGTCCTGCCGCAACATCCGCGGCGGAGCGAATCGTCACCGTTTTATCGCTCTTTCGTGCCGCGTCCAGCCGCTCCAGCTCTGTTTTCGTCAGCACGTCTTTCGGGTTCACCAGCTCGCCGGACCCGGCCACGATCATCTCGCTCGGCACCGTCACGAAGTAGTCGAAGTGCCCGTACTCCAGGTAAAACTCGCTCCCGATATACGGCAGCGTATCCCAGCCGCGCAGGTCGTCATACACGCACATGCGCGGATACCACTGCGCCATGTCGTAGATTTCACCCTGTTTCGACATACCCCACGATGTTCGACCGCCCCACACCCCGGGTATCCGGTAGTGATACTGGATGTGCAGCTTCAGCACGCCGCCTTTCGCGGCCAGCGGCTGCGGCAGGCGCACCTGCATCCGCGTGTCGTCGATGAGGTAGTCCGCCTTCACGCGCGTCTTGCCGCGCTCCACCTCCACGGAGTCCAGCACAAATCCTTCTGTCGTGCGCGCGTTCGAGTTCTCCTCGTCATCTGCCTGCTGCTGCTTACGACGGGGGCGGCCGCCGTTGGCAATCCGCGCTCGCGCGTCCTTGCGGTAGATGTTCTGCTCCATGTGGATCCACACACTCGGCAGTAGATCCGGGCTGTTGTTGGTGTACGTGATGACCTCGTCGTTGCGCAGCACTTTCGCGCTCGTGTCGAGCACCGCGTGCATCTCGTAGTCCGCCTCGTTCTGCCAGTACGATGGCCCCGGCGCGCCGTTGCCCGAGCGGTACACATTCACCGGGTCCGGCAAGGTCAGCGGCGCAAACGTAAGCCGCGGATCGTAAGCTGCGCCATCCGCGGAACCCGCCTGCGCCCCGGCCAGCTGCCCCAACACTGCGCCCACCAACAGCAAACCCGCAAAACGAATCCTCAACGAAGCACTCCCAGCCTGCAGATAGAGAAACGGTGCCCCCAGCATACCTGCCATCCGCGGCTGCGACAGACGATTTTCAGCAACATCGCTCATCAAAAGCGTTGGAAGTTCATTTCGATGTTGATCTCCACGGCCACAGCTTCTCCTTTGCGAGTCGCCGGCTTAAACAGGAACTTCCTGGCCGCTTTCACAGCTTCAGCGTCGAAGTCGGGCCGCAGCGAACGAACTACTCGCACATCCACCGGCTTGCCCTGCGCGTCCACGACCACCTTCAGCACACAAACACCTCCAGGCGACTTGGCCGCCGTCGCCGGGAACGACGGATCAACCGAGGAAATAATCTTCGGCGACTTTACCTCGCCGCCTATCGAGTACACATGCGCGCTTGTGCCCGCATCAGCCAGCGACCCTACACTCACGTGCAGCGCGAGCGCCGAGCCGCACGCAGCCATCCCGATCACTCCGGCAAACAGGCACGCCCAGACACGGTCCATACCTCCCAGGTTCTTCCGTCGCTCCATCATGGTCATAACTCTCCTCTCCAGCGTTTTGGCATCGAACATCCCGATGGCGTTGGCGTTCACGAACGCAGGCAGCCCCGGCAGCAGCGCCGCCAGGCGAAGCAGCGCGGAAACATAGCTCTCAGCGCCGCCCATTAGTCGCGCGGCCAGCGCATCGCACACCATCTCCCGCGACTCCGCCACCCTGGCCCTCAGCACCCATGTCACCGGATGCATCGCTACCGGCAGAGAAACCAGCGTGTACACCATGTGCTTAGCAAAATCGCCACGGTGCAGGTGCGCGCCTTCATGCGCCAGCGCCGCACCGATCTCATCCAACCCGGCCCGCTCCACCAGCGCCGTGGGCAGCAGCACGGTCGGCGTTCGCCGGCCAAATGCAACCGGGCTTACGATCTCAAGCGATAACCCCAGCCGCGTTCGGCCAAGCGCATAGGTTGAGCACACCTCGCGCCACTGCGCTTCGATCTCCCTTGGCAGCGGAGGCGCGTCAGCCCTGCTCGCCATCCCGCGCAGCCGTCGCAGGTTTAAGAAGAACCGCGCTGCCAGCACCAGCAGGCATACCAGGTACACCGCGCACACTGCGTTCAACACCCACCCCGGCAGGCCGAGCAACGCCTTCTGCTCCAGCCCTTGCGCCGCACTCACCGCTCCGGCGGTACGCGTCACCAGGCTTTCGTGCGCCCATGGCACATGCAGCGCCAACATGAACTGCGGTGAAACAGCCGGCAACCCCGCGCCCAGCAGCAACGCCATCACCCATACCCGGTGCTCGGCGCGCCTGCCTATGCCGCGCACCAGCGGAGCAGCCACAGCGGCCGCACACCACAGCAGCGGAATTTGCCACAGCGCATTGCACAGATACGTCAGCACCCAGTCACGCGCGATCATCATGGCTCGCCTCCTCGCTCAGCATCTTCTGGAGCCGTGCGATCTGCTCCGCGTCAATCTGCCTGCTTTTCACCAGGCTCAGCACCAGCTCCTCGCTCGACCCGCCGAACATGCGGTCTACCAGGTCGCGCACCGCGTGCTTCACCGCGCTTGCCTCCGTTACCACCGCGCTGTACACGTAGGCGCGTCCGTTCAGCTTGCGCCGCAGCTTCTTTTTGCGCTCCAGGATGTTCAGCATGGTCTGCACCGTGGTGTAGGCAAGCGGCTGTGCGAGCCCCTCCTGCACCTCGCTCACCGTGCTCGCTCCCTTTCGCCACACCACCTGCATCAGCTGCAGCTCCAGCTTGGTCAAGCCAGTTTCCCTGTTTCCCATCCGCGCCTCCTAATTGATTAGGACATTAAGCGTGCGAGAGATCGCGTGTCAACTAAAACGTTAGGAGATAGATGGCGAACAGGGTTTCCACGGCAAGCCCTCCACCCTGTACCCTGTCTGCATGGGCCGCATCCGCATCCTCACCGACCAGGTCGCCAACCAGATCGCGGCCGGCGAGGTCGTCGACCGCCCGGCCTCCGTCGTCAAGGAGCTTCTTGAAAACGCGCTCGACGCCCAGGCCACGCGCATCCGCATCGAGATCGAAGCGGGCGGACGCAAGCTCATCCGCATCACCGACAATGGCCACGGCATGGGCCGCGACGATGCCATGCTGGCCTTTGAGCGCCATGCCACCAGCAAAATACGCTCCTCAGACGATCTCCTCCACATCGCAACCCTCGGCTTTCGCGGAGAAGCCCTTCCCTCCATCGCCTCCATCAGCCGTCTCGAGCTCACCACGCGTGCCGAGGACGAGCCGAGCGGCACCCGAATCGAGATCCATGGCGGCAAACTCGCCGCGGTCGAGGACTCCGGCGGGCCAACGGGAACCTCCTTCACGATCCAGGATCTGTTCTTCAACACGCCAGCGCGCCGCAAATTCCTAAAGTCCGAAACGACCGAGACCGCCCACGTCACCGCGCTCGTCACGCACTACGCCCTCGCGCACCCCGCAAAGCACTTTGAACTCGTCTCGAGCACCCACACCCTGCTCAACGCGCCGCCGGTAGCGAAGTCCGAGGAGCGTATCTACCAGATCTTTGGCCGCGACACCCTCGACCAGCTCATTCCGCTCGCCGCCGAGCGCCCATTCGACCACGGCGGCCTGCCCGAGCCGCCGCCCTGGAAGCGCGATGAAGACTACCAGCCGCCCGCGCCGGGCCACCTGCGTCTGTCCGGCTTCACCGCCAAGCCCGAGTTGCAGAAACTCAATCGCAACTCCATTTATGTCTTCGTCAACCAGCGCCTCATCCGCGATCGCCTCGTGCTCCACGCCATCTCCGAGGCATACCGCAACATCATGCCGCCGACCTCCTACCCGGTGACCCTCCTGTTTCTTGAAATGCCTCCCGCGGAGGTCGATGTCAACGTCCACCCCTCGAAAACCGAGGTCCGCTTCCGCCAGCCTTCGCTCATCCACGACTTTATACGCGACTCCATCCGGCTCGCCCTGGTCAAGGCACGCCCGGCTGCGTCCTTCCTCGCCGCGCTCTCCGCAAACCCCAACGCCAGCCAGGCGCTTATGCCCGCGCCCAGCGACCACCCCTCCAACATCACACCGCCGGCCGAGTACCTCGACTCCGCGCCACCGTCGGAGCTGCAGGAAAGCGCCGGCGCCTTTACGCTCTTGGCTCCGGTCCTGCCGGCCGAACCGGCCCATCTTCCTTTCAGCGCTTTATCGGCCATCGCAGAAACCGCTCTAGGGCAACCCGTCCTGCCGCAGCACGAAAGTACCCTCACCGCCGAAACCCCGGGGCTCACCGAAAACCTGAACGCGCTCGCCTCCCTCAAGCCCCTCGGCCAGCTCCGCGAATCGTTCATTCTCGCAACCAACGACGAAGGCCTGTGGATCATCGACCAGCACGTCGCGCATGAGCGCGTCCTTTTTGAAAAAATCCTCCGCGAGCGTGCTGTGGAACGCGTGCAGCGCCAGCGCCTGCTCATGCCCCTGCTTATCGATCTCCAGCCCCACCAGATGGTCCAGTTCGCCCGCATCGCCCGCGAGCTTGAGCGCAACGGCTTTGAGGCCGAACCCTTCGGCCCCCACACTCTCGCCATCAAGGCAGCACCCATCGGGCTTGAGGGCCGCGAGCTCGAGCGCATGCTCTCCGAAGTCCTTGAGCAGGCGGAACGCGAGCAGCAGGAGAACCTTGAAGCCGCCCGTACCCGCATCGCCGCCTCCATCGCCTGCCACTCCGCCATCAAGATCAACATGCCGCTCGACCCCGAGCGCATGACCTGGCTACTCGCCGAACTCGGAAAAACCGAGCACCCGACCAGCTGTCCCCATGGGCGCCCCATCGCTTTGCGGTATTCTTGGAAAGACATCCAGCGGGCGTTTGGACGTATCTAGCTCTTATTTCTGCACTTCAGGCCACTTCCCGCCCAGGCGGTCGAACGCCGCGTTGCCCGCTCGGACCCTTAAGGACGTACCTTGACAGCACAACAGCTCCAGAACGCGCGCGCCTCTGCGTGGCGCCATACCGGCAATCCTCTCCTCACCGCTGAGGACGCAGCGGCCTGGCTGCGCGAAGCCGGCATCGCCCTTTTCCTGCCGCGCTCCGCGCAAATTCCCGCGCCCACCGGCTCGCTGGTTGAGGCCACCCTTGGCGAAGCCAATGCGACGCCCAGCCCGGCAGCCATTGAAAGCGCCACCGGGCTGCTGCATCGCCTGCTTGCCGCCCGCGACGTCTCCGCCCTCAACCTGCTCGGCATCCCGGGCGACCAGCCCGATTTCCTCGTCTCGGAAGACACGCTGCCCTTCCTGTTCGCCCTGCGCGGCGACCGCGAATGGACCCGCGGCCCCCGCGGCAAGAGCTCACCCCTGGTTGTTGAGGTCTGGAAGCTCCTCGTGAAGGACGGCGCGCTTTCCGCCCAGGCCATTACCGAGCGCCTCGGCCGCCATCTCACCGAGTCCGCCATCCTGCGCGCTCTCACCGAGCTGTGGACCGCGCTGCGTGTTGAGCCGGTGTACTCCAACAGTGAAGGCACCCGCTGGCAGCTGCTTGAAATTAATCACGAACAAACCATGATCGCGGGCAGCGCCATGGCCCAGGGCATGGCGCTCTCCGCGCTCGTTTCGCTCTATCTGCAGACCGCAATTGCCGCCACCGGCGAGGAGATCGAGGCCTTCCTCTCACCCGTCGCCTCGCGTTCGCGCATCCGCGATGCCGTGCGCGGACTCACCGCCACCCGCCAGCTCGGGCTTCGCAACCTAGGCCCGCACGAGCATTTCTTTGTCGAAGGCAGTCTCCCCGAGTTCGCCGAAGCCGGTGCGGAAAGCACAGGCTTCGTCAGCCGTCAGGAAGCCGCCCATGCCGCAAGCCAGCCTGCTGCGAAGCAGCCGGCCGAGCACGGCGACCTGCTGGAGTTCGACGCCGAAACCCCGCTTTCCGGCATGCTGCCTGAGGTTTCTGCCGCTGACCACAAACCTGAACCTACCGTGCTTGGTGAGTTCCTGATCGAGTCGCTCTCCGAAACGGAGACCGAGCGCGAACGCACCATCGGCGAGGGCCGCAAACGCTTCGTCGCCCAGCGCGAATCGCAATCAGGCGATCGCCGCAGCTTTGGTGGACGCCCCGGCGCACCCGGAGCCCGTCCCGGCTTCGGCAACCGCCCGGGCGGGAGCGCCCGGGCGGGCAGCTTCGGCGCGCGCAAGCCATTCACTCCGCGCGAAGGCGGTCCGCCGGCTAAAAAGCCCTTCTTCGCCAGCGAACCGTGGAAGGAAGACGCGCGCCCTGGAAAACCCTCTGAAGGTTCCGGCGATCGCAAGCCCTTTACTCCACGCGAAGGCGGTGATCGTAAACCATTCACTCCACGAGAAGGTGGACGCCCCAGCTTCGGTGCCCGTAAGCCCTTCACACCACGCGAGGGCGGTGATCGTAAGCCTTTCACACCGCGTGAGGGCGGCGAGCGTAAGTCTTTCGCGCCGCGTGAGGGTGGACGCCCCAGCTTCGGTGCCCGTAAGCCCTTCACACCACGCGAGGGCGGTGATCGCAAGCCTTTTGCACCGCGCGAAGGCAGCGACCGTAAGCCTTTCACGCCGCGCGAAGGTGGACGCCCCAGCTTCGGTGCCCGTAAACCCTTCACACCACGCGAGGGCGGTGATCGCAAGCCCTTTGCTCCACGCGAGGGTGGTGATCGCAAGCCTTTTGCCCCGCGCGAGGGCGGACGCCCCAGCTTCGGTGCCCGTAAGCCCTTCACCCCACGCGAAGGTGGCGATCGCAAGCCTTTTGCCCCGCGCGAAGGTGGTGATCATAAGCCCTTCACGCCGCGTGAGGGCGGAAGCCGCCCGGCCTTCAGCGATCGCAAGCCCTTTACCCCGCGCGAGGGGGGACGCCCCAGCTTTGGCGGGAGCGGCGGCGCCAACACCCCGCGCCGTTTCGGTGCTGAAGGCGCCGCACCGAAACGCTTCTCTCCCGAAGAAGGTCGCCCCTCGCGTCCCGGCGCCCCGGCGGGAGCGGGTAAACCCGGCAAACGCCCCCGCACCGCACCGTTTACTTCCTCCGGCAAGCCTCGCTCCGGGGTCGGCGCAACCGGGCGCCCGGGCCCAAAAACCGCGCGTCCAGGCGGCTCCGCAGGCAATTTCCCACCGCGCAAGCCGGCCTCTGGACGCAAGCCCGGCAAACCTTTCGGCAAAGGCCCCGGGAAGGGTCCAAAATCGGGTCCGAAGGCTTAACGCGTGAGCTCCATGCCTGCTGACCTGCCCCAAACTGAAAAGGATGCGGCCTCGCGCCGTATCCTCGCCATCGACGGACCTGCCGGCGCCGGTAAAAGCACCATCGCCAGCGAAATGGCCGCGCGCTTCCAGCTGCTCAACATTGAAACCGGCGCCATGTATCGTGCTTTCGCGCTCAAGGCCATCGACTGCGGCATCTCCGTCGACGATGCCGCGGCGCTCGCATCCCTGACGACCCGCACCACGATCGAGCTCCGCCCTGCCGCGACCGGCAACACTGTCCTGCTGGACAGTCGCGATGTCACCGGCAGCCTTCGCACCTCGGCCATCTCTGAAGCCGCCTCCCGCGTCAGCATTCACGCCCCGGTGCGCGCCTGGATGGTCCACCACCAGCAGCAGCTCGGGCATCGCCTTCTCGCGACCGGCTCCATTCCCGGCATCGTCCTCGAGGGCCGCGATATCGGCACCGTAGTCTTTCCCGACGCCGGCCTCAAGGTCTTTCTCTCCGCCTCGCCCGAAGCAAGGGCCGAGCGACGCCTGGTCCAGTCCTCCAGAAGCGATAAAAGTGCTGTCCTTGCGGCCATCCGCGAGCGGGATTACCGCGACAGCACCCGGTCAGCGTCTCCCCTGCGCCCTGCTCCGGACGCGGTCGCAATCGACTCGACGACACTCTCGCTCGAAGAGGTGATCGCTCGCGTCGCGTCGCTTGTCATTGAGCGCTGGCACCTTACCCCAGGCGCGCCGCAGGTCAGCTAACGTTGCGGTCAGCCGCCGATATGGACCATCGTTCGGCCCGGCTGGAGGAAGCCGGCTTCGCCGATGTGGTGCCGCGCTTCCTTCTTCTGGATCGTTGCCTTGATGAACTCCGCCAGGTCGTCGTCGCTGCCGCCGCGGCGCAATACCGCGTGTAAATCGTGATCGAAATGCGAAAACAGGCAGGTGCGAATCTTGCCGTCCGACGTCAACCGCACCCGGCTGCACGCGCCGCAGAATGCCTGCGATACCGGCGCAATCACACCGATTTCACCCACGCCATCATCAAACGTGTATCGCCGGGCCGTCTCGCTGGGTGAGTTAGGGGGGAGGGCGACGACGGGCCGAAAGCCGCGCAGGCGCTCCAGCACTTCATCGAGCGGCACAACCGTATCCGGCGCCCAGATGCGGTCTTCTTCCAGCGGCATGAACTCGATAAAGCGCACGATCACGTTCTCGCGCCGCGAAAACTCGGCAAATGGCACAATCTGGTCGTCATTGAAGCCGCGCAATAGCACGCAGTTGACCTTGACCGGGCCCAGACCGGCATCTCGCGCGGCCCGCACACCGCGAAGCACATGGTCGAACGAGCCCGGGACGCGCGTAATCCGCGCAAATGTTTCCGGTTCGACCGCATCCATGCTCACCGTCACGCGGCTCAGGCCGGCATCGCGCAGCGGCTGCGCCAGCGAGCCCAGCAGGTGCCCGTTGGTGGTCAGCGCCAAGTCGAGCGGTTTGCCGTCAGCGGTTCGCAGGTGGGAGAGCTCCCGCACCAAGTCGACAAGGCCGCGCCGCAGCAGGGGCTCGCCGCCGGTCAGCCTTACCTTCTCGATGCCCAGCGTGGCGAAGACTCCGATAATCCGCAGGTAATCCCTCATCGGCAGCTCGCTTGGCGGGGCAGTCGACTCACCCGCGCGGCAGTAGACGCAGCGATAGTTGCACCGGTCCGTCACGGAAAGCCGAAGATCGGTGATCTGCCGCCCGAATTTGTCCACGAGCTTGCCTCGCTGCAGGGGGGCGCCCGGCAGGGAAGGCAGAGCAGTCGGTATTTCGGGAAGGGTCGTAGCCATAGCGTCGGGTATCTATCTGATGCACGGGGGGACGCCGTCGGCGCAGCGCGTTCCCATTGTAAGTTTAGCTGCCCCGCGAACAAAAAGCCGTTACGGAGCGTCGCCATCCTGCACCAAAGGCTCAAAACTACCCTTGTTGACGGGCGCCATCGGGTTTATCCCAAAATCCCAGCCGTCCAGGTTGAAGCCGTTTCCGGGCAGGATCTCGATCAGGCTGTACTGGCCCAGGTTCAGGTCGCCGCGCGGAGCGACCCGCATCCAGTGGCCGCCCGGCAGGATCTCTCTCTGTGTCGCGATGACCTCCGCGCTGCCATCAGCATCGCCGCCCGTCGCCAGGGGGCGCAGCTGCTCACCCGATGCCGCACGCTGGTTCTTCCACACCCGCAGCCGCACCAGGGCATACGTGCTAGCAGCCGAGGCCTGCTGACTCTTGTCCCGCATCGCGGACGAGGCTCCGTGGGTATCGACGACCATCGCGTCTTCCCGCACGGTTGCGGCGCCTTTCGGCGTGTCCAGCGCGATGTAGAACACGGGCCGCGCCACATGGAACGATACTGCGGCTTTGTAGCCTTCAAGCCGAATCAGGTCGCGCGCGCCGCCGGTCGGAATCGCCGCGCCCTTGACGCTGTGGCCGAGGTCCAGGTTCAGGTCCCCGTCGCTCTGGCGAATCCGAATCAGGTTCGGCGTTCCGTTGTAAGTATCGAACCCCCAGACGCCGCTCTCGTCCGGTAGACGAAGGCCCGGGGCGACCACCGGCTGCTTCGACGATTCATCCGCGCGTGCCGCCGCTGCCTGGCGGTCCAGCTCCGCTGCCTCCTGCGCCGCCGGGTCGCCGGGGGTGGGCGCAGCGCCGGGGGCGTGGTCATGGTTCCACCGCGCCGTGGCATCCCAGTCGACCAGGTTTGACGGAAGCTCTTCCTGGTCGCCCCGCTCGGCTGAGCGAAAGCGCACCAGGCCGTTCTTCACCTCGTAGCGCAGCACCACCTGGTAGCTGCCGTCTTTCAGGATCAATCGCTGCCTGCCCGGCGCGTCCTGCGCCAGCAAGGGCGCAGCCAGCACAGCAGCCAGCACCCAGCCGCCGATCAGCCTCCTCTTGCTCCACACACTACTTCCTCGCATATACCCGATATCCTAGCGGCCCATTCTCCGCCCGGGGAAAGCTCCGCTGCGAAACGAGCGCGTAATGCTCTGCCACATAGGCATCAAACCACGGCCACAAAGTCAGCTCCCTATAGTCCCCGGGGCCCTGCGGAAACAGCCACGCGGAGAGGATCAGCACCTGGGGCGGATTTCTCCGCAGCTCCGCTTGAAACTTGCCCCGCCCGAGCTGAACCGCAAGCGGTACCGGCGTTCCAGGGGCCGGCCCGGTGTACGGGATGCCCCATCCTGAAGGCGTCTGCGGGAACAGGAACTCGTCGTAAATCGTGCCGGTTGCCTCCCGTAGCTGCAGATGCAGCAGCGCATCCGTACACCCGGCAACCACGTCCAGGCACTGCACCTTACCGTCGAGACCGTTAAGCCTGCTGACGGGCTGGCTCGCAATGCCGCGAACCGCTTCTTCAATCCCGAGGGAAACCGGGGTAGACCATTGCGCCCGCACAGCCCCGCGCAGGTAGGTTGGCGCGCAGAAAAGCACTCCAAATAGAAGCCCGGCAGCACCCGCCGCTTGCACCGGCCTGCGGCTGCTGCTTATCGCGGAGGTAAACTCCACTGCCATGAACAGCAGCAGGAACGCGACGTACGGGTAGCGCTGGTAGGGATAGCCTTTGCCCTGAGCCACGAAGGACACCAGCCCGAGCAGCACGCACGCTACGAGCAACAGCCGCTCCGCGCTGCCGGCCCAGCCCGCGCCATCGCGGGGACGCGCCCGGAACACGCCAAAATCGGCCAGCAGCACCGTAACCAGCAACAGAACCAGCAACTTGCCGATGGAGGCGATGGTGCTGGCCCCCAGCAGCTGCAGCACCGTTCCATCGCCCAGGCTCGCGTGGTACGGCAGGTCCACGCGCAGAACCCGCCAGAACGCGGAGATCGCCCCCCAGTGCGCGAGAAAACCAAACATTGCAAGCAGCGGAAGCACGAAGCCCAAGCCAGCCCACAACAGCAGCCGCAGGCGAACCCTCACACTGCTCTCCCAGAGCAGGAGAGGCACCACCAACAGCATGAAAGGCGCACCGAACGGCTTGACCGTGCAGGCAGCGCCCACCAGCAGCCCAAAACCGGCCACATGCCACACCCGCCGCGCAGGCCGGTCGCTTCGCATGGCCTGGAACAGCGCGGAAACAGCCCACAGCAGCAGCACTGTGGCCCACAGGTCACGCTGGCCGGACTGCCCAATGCCATCGCGGCCGTGATACAGCGCAAAAAGCGCCCCGGCCCACACCCCGGCAAACCAGCTCCATGGCTTCGCGATCCGCACCATCGCCCATCCCGCCAGCAGCAGCAGCGAGGCGGCATCCATCACCCGCCACATGGCCGCGTCTGAGACATGCAGCGCCGAGGCCAGCAGCATTGAAATCCACTCGGGCACATACGCTCCCGGCAGGTTGATGTCGCTGATTTCCCGGTACGGCGCCATCCCTCGCTGCATCAGGAAAACGACGTAATGCATCAGGGCCGGATCGTTCACCAGAGGCCAATGCCTTGTGCGGAAGAGAAACACGCCCACGCACCCCAGCAGCCACACCGCCGACACAACTGCGCCGGCGCGACAGGCTGTTGTCCACCGAGCTGCTTGCCTCGGCCTGGCGACCGTCACATGAGCTCCCATCATTTGCCCTCGCCCCGCACGGGACAGGTCTTTGCACGTGGAGCGACCTCTGCGATACTGGATCGTACCTTCCCGCTTCGGCTCTCTTCGGTACCTCACTCAAGTTTCACACCGAACCCACTCCCCGGGAGGCTCCATGTCAGCAAAGTACATTTTCGTGACCGGCGGCGTCGTTTCATCGCTCGGCAAAGGTCTCGCCGCGGCTTCCATCGGCTGCCTGCTTGAGAGCCGCGGCATGCGCGTCAACCTGATGAAGTTTGATCCCTACCTGAATGTCGACCCCGGCACCATGTCCCCGTTCCAGCACGGCGAGGTGTTCGTGACCGACGACGGCGCCGAAACCGACCTCGACCTGGGCCACTACGAGCGCTTTACCCACGCTCGGCTGACGCGCGACAACAATCTGACCACCGGCCGTATCTACGAGCAGATCATCACCAAGGAGCGTCGCGGCGACTATCTCGGCAAGACCGTGCAGGTCATCCCGCACGTCACCAACGAGATCAAGAACGCGATGCGCAAGGTCGCCAGCCGTGTCGATGGCAGCGCTCCCGCCGACGTCACGATCGTCGAGATCGGCGGCACCGTCGGCGATATCGAGTCGCTTCCCTTCCTCGAAGCCATTCGCCAGATGCGCCAGGAACTGGGCCGCGAGAACACCGTCTTCATCCACGTAACGCTCGTGCCGTGGATCAGCGCCGCGCAGGAGCTCAAGACCAAGCCCACCCAGCACTCCGTCAAGGAGATGCTCTCGATCGGCATCCAGCCCGACATCCTGCTGTGCCGCTCCGATCGCCCGCTCAACCGCGAAATCAAGGGCAAAATCGCCCAGTTCTGCAACCTGGAAGACCAGGCCGTAATCGGCGCGCGCGATGTCGATTCGATTTATGAGGTGCCGCTCAACTTCGCCGACGAAGGCGTCGACACGCTTATCCTCAAATACCTACACCTGGCGCCCAGGGAAGCCGACCTGGAGCGCTGGAAAGCGCTTGTCGAACGCGCCTACCACCCGCGCGACGAAGTCTCGATCGCCATCGTCGGCAAGTATGTCGAGTACGAAGACAGTTACAAATCGCTCAAGGAAGCGCTGACCCACGGCGCGCTCAGCCATACCCTGAAGCTGCGCGTCACCTGGATTGAGGCCGAGGGCCTTGAAACACCCGACTACACCAGCCAGCTTGAAGGCTTCGACGGCATCCTTGTGCCGGGCGGCTTCGGCAAGCGCGGTATCGAGGGCATGCTGAACGCCATCCGCTATGCGCGCGAACAGCGGGTGCCGTACTTCGGCATCTGCCTCGGCATGCAGACTGCCTGCATTGAGTACGCGCGCAACGTCTGCGGGCTTGCCCACGCCAACTCGAGCGAGTTCGACCCTGCGACCCAGCACCGCGTCATTTACAAGCTGCGCGAGTTGACCGGCGTTGAAGAGATGGGCGGAACGATGAGATTGGGCGCGTGGGATTGTGTCATGCAGCCCGATTCGCTCGCCGCGCAGTCCTACGGCACAACTGAAATCTCAGAGCGCCACCGTCACCGTTACGAATTCAACCGCGAATACGAAGCCTTGCTCACCGGCGGAGGCCTCCGCATCACCGGCACCACCCCCGATGCCACCTATGTTGAGATCGTCGAGATCGCCGACCACCCGTTCTTTGTCGGCTGCCAGTTTCATCCGGAGTTCAAGTCAAAGCCGCTCGAGCCGCACCCGCTCTTCTCGGCATTTATCGAGGCCGGCTACGCCCACCGCCTCCGCGTCGCGGAAACAGCAAAGGTCAATGAGGAAGTAGCGCCGCTATAAGCGGCTGCTCCTTTGCCTTACCGCTTGCGCATGGCGTCCTGGTACGCGCCGATAAACGACTGGGCGCACTTGCGGCCGGCCTTCTGCTTCGAGTCTTCGGTCGAGGTCGAGTAGAACGGCGCAAAGCCGTCCTTCGCCGTCGCGTCCATGTGGACCGACGTGCTCATCGACATGCTGAAGCCATAGTTGGTCGTATTGTCTTTATCGTTTTTCGATTCGGTATTGGTGCGGTCGTGGCTGGTCGATTTGGTAAAGTGCAGCACAAGGTCCGCGCTGTCCGGGTCGTCGATCACGCGGATATGTCCCCACTCCTTCAGCTCCTCGACCGCTCCATCGGTGACGGCCTGCGTGTGCGTGTCGTTCAGCACCGCGACGGTCTTCGCCGTGAGTACCGCGGGCGGGAAGGGCTTGCCACTGTCCTGCGCTACTGAAATATTGAAAGCGGAAGCGGTGAAAAATACGGCGCAAACCAGAAGAGATTTCATCATTCAAGCACCCTTCGAAAATGGACATGCATAAGCCGCAAACGTTGTAATTGCAGGCGATCCTAGGAAGCGACCTTCTGCTTCGTCTGCCGCTCTGCTTCCAGCGCAGCTAAACGTTCCTTCATTGAAGAAAAATCGAGAATTGTGTCAACGCGGCGATCCATCCGCACATCGATTGCGCGAATTGCTTCCATCGTCTCGACATGACGCTCGTCGGCACGCTTTGTTATGTCGGCATGCCGGTCTTCGATACGCTTTGTCATCTCGGCATGACGCCCATCGACACGCTTGGTTATCTCGGCATGACGCTCGTCGGCATGCTTCTCCGAAACATCCATGCGCCTGTCCAGGGCGTCAAGACGCGCCTTTAGCTCGCGCATCTCAGGAGCAAGAAAGTCCTGCAGAACCTTACGGGTATCTTCAATGACGGACACGGATTAGAACCCTCCTGCAGGTGAACTTTGAAATGCCCTAGCGTAAGGCTAGATTATCCGCTGGCCGGCAGGTAAGCAATCCCGATTGTGTTCCAATAACTCTTGTGATCCAGGACTTCGAAATCGGCAATGTCCCCGTCGGCGCGGGCCGCCTCTTTCTTATCAGCGGTCCTTGCGTCATTGAGAGCGAGTCCCACGCCCGCCGCATGGCTGAGAGCATCCAGCACATCGCCGGCGACCTCAACATTCCCTACATATTCAAAGCATCGTATGACAAAGCCAATCGCACCTCGGTAACGAGCTTTCGCGGACCCGGGCTGCGCGAAGGGACGCGCATTCTTCGCACCATTGCCGAGTCGACGGGGCTGCCGGTCCTCACGGACGTGCACGAACCTGGCCACTGTGAGATCGCGGCAGAGGGCGCCGACGTCCTCCAGATCCCTGCGTTCCTCTGCCGGCAGACCGACCTGCTTGTCGCCGCGGGCAATACCGGCCGCGCTGTTAACGTGAAAAAAGGCCAGTTCGTCGCGCCCGGCGACATGGAACACGCCATCGGCAAAATCCTCTCGACCGGCAACCAGCGCATCTCGCTCACCGAGCGGGGCACCACCTTCGGCTACGGCAACCTGGTCGTCGACATGCGCTCGCTCGGCATCATGCGCCGGCTCGCGCCGGTGGTCTTCGACGGCACCCACTCCGTGCAAATGCCCTCTGCCGCAAACGGCGTCTCAGGCGGCCAGCCGGAGTTCATTCCCCTGCTCGCGCGCGCCGCCGTCGCCGCCGGCATCGATGGCATTTTCCTCGAAGTCCATGACAATCCCGCCGAAGCCAAGTCCGACGGTGCGAACGCCCTGAGGCTCGACCTACTCAAGCCGCTGCTCGAAACCCTGCTCGCCTTGCACGAACACGCACCAAAGCGTTGAAGGCAAGACCGCCTGCTGGGGCGAAGCCCTAATGCGGCTTGCGGCCATTTCGTAGCGCCTTCGATAAACCGGCGTGGCGTGTGCTCGTTTACTCAGCACAATGAAGAGAGCGGCCTTCCCGTTGGTCACGATCCCACATCCCAACCAACGGGAGGGGCACCCCAGCCCGCACTCCAGCCACTCCACTCCACCGCAGGTGGACACCGCAGACCGCAGGTCAGGCCAAAAAACGGCCCCTCGTTTGAGGGGCCAATCTGCCTTGGTTCTCTCGTTGGTCGAGAGCTTGTTGCGGCTGCTCGTCCGTTGCCTACTGGGTAGGTCCGGGAGCAGGAGCGGCGCCGCCGGTGGGTGCAGTGCCCGACCCGGCTGGCGCGCCTGTCGCCGCCAAACTGTTTTCCATTACGCTGACCCGTACTGCGTTGCCGGCAGGTCCGGTCGTGCCGTCCTGCAGCTTGGCGTTGCCGAGCGCGATCTGGTGGATTTTGTATACGGGGATTTGGTGCTGCTCCACGAGATAGCGCACCACCGCGTCTGACATATGCTGCGAAGTAGCGATACCCGCCTGCCCGCGAAGGTGCGAGTAGCCCGAAACCTCGACCACGTAGCCCTTCTGACCCTGCAGCTGCTGCGCGACCTGGTCGAGCGCTTCCTTCGCGCGGGCGTTCAGGATCGTTTGCCCGGGCTTGAAGAGCAGTTCCGTGTCGGAAATCTTCTGATACTGGTCCAGGCCTGCGACCGTGGTATTAATCTGCGTCGTTTGCGTCGACGCCTGCTGGGCCATCTGCTGCGCTTGTCCGGCAGTGGAATTCGCAGAGGTCGCCGTCTGGTTCGCCTGGTCCGCTGCGGACTGCGCCTGATGGATGCCTGTCGACGTTTTCTCGTCGAGCGCATGAATGTCGTTGCTGTTCTTCGCCTGCAATTGGTCGAGCTCATTCAGCCGGCCTTTGACCGGATCCAGTTGCCGATTGACCCACTTTTTGCGGGCAAACGGGTTCAGGTGGCCCCAGAAACCTTCCTTTGACTGCGTCTGAAGAGGGGAGCCGGAAGCGTACGTACTGTTATCTCCCGGGTTCATGGTGCTGTTGCCGGTGCTCTGTGGCTGGGCATTGCTCGTACCGGTGCTGCTCTGGGGAGCGGCATTCTGCGCCACGGCAGGCAGCGCCAGTGACGCGGCAAGCAGCAAAGCTGCGCTTGCCGAAACCATGTTCTTTTTCTTATTCATGAAGGCGCCTCGATCTTTTGAAAAACCATTCCTGCTCTGAAAGAACCACTACGGAGAAGGATGGTTGCATCTGGGGGGCCAAACTCGTTTCGGAGAAGTCGGTTTTCTGCTCGAATAGGCCAAACACCTCATTCAGTGAGAGTTGATCCTTTCGGGCAAAAGTGCCGAGGCGGCAAAGCTCCGTTATGAAGAGCGCAGAGCATGTAGAAACTACCAGATCGTAGCGTCAGGGACGCAGGGTCAGCGGGCGGTCACGGCAATCACCCGCACCTGCGGGTACTCGCCGTTCCAGCTCCCCGGCACAGCGTCGAAGATCAAGCGAAAGCCCCGCGAGTCTCCCGGTTTGATCGGGTCTGCCTTGACCGGCTCGGTATCGACATAGGGCTCGCGAAAATGGATGAGGTTCAGCGGCAGCGTCTCCTTACCGGCCAGTATCCCGGTAAAGTCCTTGAAGGCGACCTGTACCGTCACCGCTGTCACTGTTTGCCTGCCCCGGTTGGTCACCGTGCCGTCCAGGTAGGTCTCCTTGCCGCCCGACAGGTTGGCCGAGTCGCTCATCTGCACGCCGGTGATCGGCAGCGACGCGGCGTATGCAGCAGCCGGGGCCAAACCCGCGCCACCGGGGTTTGCCTGCTCGCGCTCACGGCGCCCCACCAGCAATAGCGCCAGCACAAGCACCAGGACTGCGGAGCCAGCGATGGCAAAGGGTTTCCATGCCCGCGGTTCGCGCGTCGTGAGCCCGCCGCCGCCTGAAAACAAGGCTTTCTCGCTGCCCTGTCTGCCGTCGCCCGGCTCGCCGGTACCCTGCCCCGCATCTTGCGTCATGCCTTTATCGTACCGCTCCGCGTCGTGCAGGCGTGTCCTCCTGGACCCGTCCCCCGCAAGTACCCTTCGGGGTTGACACCAAAGTGACGTCGCGGCAGGATTTTCTTTTACATACTTCATCCGCGGTGAACACTGCTGCGTCTTATCGGGGAGAGAGACTCTCCGACGGAGCGCCGAACATGATCTCCGCACCTTGCGCCGCTGTTCCAGATTTTCCAGCACCCACGCCAGCTTTCATCAAGGGAGACAGGCCTTACCGCATCGCTGCCGCGCTCGCGGCTCTGCTCATGCTGTTGACCGCTGCGTTCTAGGCGAAGCGGGCCCGTTTCGCGCCCTGCCGATAATCCGCCCCGCGCATCTCTACCGGCACGCACATCTCCTGCAGGCGCGAACGCATGCGCTCACCGATGCGGTCGCCGAGCGTTTCATCCCGAGTCGCCTGGCGCGCCATGGCGCCGGCATCGCTGACTGAGCCGGCCCCGGGTGGAAGGTTCAGGTAGTTCGTCGTGATAATAGTGGTTCGCTTGTCGTTGTAGCGCGTGTTCAGGATGTGCGCGACGGTCTCCCACACCCATTCGCTCGGCTTGGCGGCCCCCAGTTCATCCAGCACCAGCACCTCGGCCTGGAACACTGGCTGCAGCACCTCCAGTTCTGTCGTATCGACCCGCGGATTGTAGGAGTTGGTAATCGACTTCAAGAGCTCACGGTAATCGCAGAACAGGGCGGGAACGCCTTTCTCAAAGGTCAGCTTCTGCAAAATCGCGATCGCCAGGTGTGTCTTGCCGACCCCTATGGAGCCGGTAAACAGCAGACCCGTGCCGTCGTTCTCCCCCGGGTACACCTCGGCGAATCGCCGCGCCGTATTGAACGGCAGGAACAGGTCTCCACTCGCTTTGTAGCTTTCAAGAGTGCAGCCGGCATAGCGAGCAGGGATATGCGCCCGCTGCAGCAAGGCATTCATCTTTCGCTGGTACTGGCACTCGCATGGTTCTGCCGCGCGACCGCCACCGGTCTGCGCGACCACCCGCATTCCCATTCCATCGCACAGTGGACACACCGGTTGCTCAGACATAGCATCAGTATGGCAAACCTGTATGCTTCGCTGCATCGTCCAGGGCTGCTGCGACATCTATTTCGTCAGCATTCTCAATTGCTATCGACAACAGACCGCGATACCATGGACGGATTGCAGGAAAGGCTTTTGAACATCATGGCGAAACAGGGCATCCACCCCAGCTACAACGAAATCAACGTAAAGTGTGCCTGTGGCACAGAGTTCACGACCCGTTCGACCCATAAGGGCAACATCCGGGTCGAAATCTGCTCAGCCTGTCACCCCTTCTTTACCGGCAAGCAGAAGATGATTGACACAGCCGGCCGCATTGAGCGCTTCCGCCGGAAGTTCGCTAAAAGCGATTCCCAGGTTGCCGCGGGTGTAGAAACGAAAGAAGCACCGGTCGCGCAGTAAACAGGCTCGTGGATTCAGGAAGAGCCTCCGCGTTCGCGCGGGGGCTTTTTACTTTCAACGTGCCTGAGCGAGACCGCACATGCAGAAAAGCTGGGACAATCCGGTCGAGTACCCTATGCCCGCGCAGGTACGCGTTCCTGCGTCGTTCTCGATCGGCAATGTGCAGGTTTCGCCTGCGACCGTGCTGGCCCCCATGGCCGGCGTTACCGACACCATCTTTCGCCGTTTCATCCGCAACAGCAGTCTTTTTACCGCGAACGCGGGTGCCGGGGACGTTGAGCAGGAGGTCACCAACCGCCAGTCCGGCTGCGGCCTGCTGATGACCGAGTTCACCTCCGCCGACGGCCTCGCCCGCATGCGCGAGTCCAAGCGCAAGCGCTATCTCACCTTCTACGACGATGAGCACCCCATCTCCGCGCAGATTTTCGGGTCGAACCCGGAGACACTCGCCGAAGCCGCGCGTATCGTTCAGGACACCGGCTTTGACGCCGTCGACCTGAACCTCGGATGCCCGGCCAAGCGCGTGGTTGCCTGCAACGGCGGCTCCGGGCTGCTGCGCGACCTGCCGCTCATCGCGAAGATTTTTGAGACCATTCGCGGCGCCGTGACGATCCCGTTCACAGTCAAGTTCCGCATGGGCTGGAACGACCGCCACATCGTCTGCGTGGAACTCGCCCGGCTTGCGCAGGAGTCCGGCCTGGCTGCTGTCGCGCTCCACGCCCGCACCCGCGAGGACGGCTACTCCGGCCAGGCCCGCTGGGAGTGGATTGCCGCCGTCAAGGACGCTGTCTCAATCCCGGTTATCGGGAACGGCGACATCCGCACCCCGGAAGATGCCTGCGCCATGGTCGAACAGACCGGCTGTGACGCCGTGATGATCGGTCGCGCCGCCCCGTCGAATCCCTGGATCTTTCGCCAGATCGCCCAGTACACCGCGACCGGCCGTTACGACGAGCCGTCCGAGGCAGACCGCTACGCGCTTATCCGCTCCTACTTCGGCATGCTGCTGGGCGAAGGCATTACAGACGACGCCGAGCTCGAGAGGATCAAGGCGCATAAGGAGGCCCAGGGCAAGATGAAGCAGTTCGCCTCCTGGTTCACACACGGCGTCCCCGGCGGGGCCGTGCTGCGCAAGGCCATCTACGAAGCCAAAACCGGTCCCGCGATTCTCGACGAGGTTGAGCGCTTTTTTGAGCCGAGGCTGCACCCGCTCGTCGACACAGAAGCGGAAAATTACGAGTCGACCCCGGCAGCGGTTTAGCCGTGGTGCTTCATGGTTGGGCTTGCGCCTATACACACATTGATGCGATTCTTACACATTCAATAGGAGGCGCATATGCGCACCAACATCGATATCAATGACGAGTTGATGAAAGAGGCCCTTACCAGGACCGGCAGCAAAACCAAAAAGGAAGTCGTAGAAACTGCCCTGAAGCTTTTGATCCAGACCCGCCGCCAAGCTGGCATTAGGGAACTCAGAGGAAAAGTTCAGTTCTACGACGATATCCTTGAACGGAATGCCGAACGCGCTATTGGACTGGGTGAGAAGGTCGGATGATCCTTGTGGATACTTCCATCTGGATCGATTTTCTTCATGGAAGTGAGAACGAGCATACCCTTCTTGTGACGCAACTGCTTCGCACCGAGCGAATCGGGATCACGGATCTGATCCTGACGGAAGTTCTACAAGGGATTCGAGATGACAGGACCTTCAAAAGCACGCAGCAAAAGCTTGCCAGCTATGAACTGTTCGATACCGCAGGAAGAACCCTCGCCATCGAATCTGCTAAAAACTATCGTTTTCTCCGAGCCCGAGGCATCACTGTTCGCAGCACCATTGACTGCCTGACAGCCACCTTTTGCCTGTTGGAAGATCATTCCCTTCTGCATCGCGACCGCGATTTTGACGCCTTCGAGCAGTATCTCGGACTCAGAGTCGTCCATCCTTTTCGCCATTAGCAGGAGCTATTTCGCCTCACTCTAGGCTCACGATCATTAGGCAACCTATCGCTCCCCCGCGATCACCCGAGGCCAGCGCTTCCCTGTCCCGCCGCGCTTCCTGAAGATCACCGCCCGCTTCTTCCGCCACTTTTCATCGAGCGCCAGCAGCCGCCACTCTACCTCTGGCGACATATACCGCAGCATCGTATCCACGGTCGAATGTACCCGCAGCGCGGTCACCACGAAGTACAGCAGCGGCGCTTCGGGTGAAAGCTCCACCCCGGGGAAATACCCGGCCCGCGCGATCTCGCCCTCCGCGTGCAGCGCGCGCACCCGCAGCCAGTAATCCAGTCCCTGCATCGGCATGTGCAGGTCTTCGCTGGTTTTCAGTTCCAGCACCGCCAGTCGCCCGTCGCGGGTGACGGCCAGCAGGTCCAGCATGCCCCGGTCGGCGGATGCCAGCGCCGGCACCTGGGTGTACACCGGCTCCGCTCGAAGCCCCGGCTCCAGCTCCTGCAGGTCCATTCGGAGCACGGATTCAAGCCAGCGCTCCGGCTGCATCCGGTACAAGGGATCGCGTATGCTGCCGCCCGCATGCCGCGACAGGAAGAGCCTTTGCACCAGCTCCCGCAGCATGGGCGCCGTTTCCGGGTTTAACGGCGTTTCGCTTGCCCCTGCGCCAAAGGTGATGCGGTCTTCCCGCGCGAACGACGTTGCGCTAACCCCGTGACGTACCCGGGCAAACTCGAGGCCATGCAGCCGTAGGCTTAGCTCCGTTGTCGATCGTGGAAGCACTTCGACTCGCGCGCGATCCTCGATTTCAAGCAGCGCCAACACCTGCTCTATTGAGGCGCGCGAACGCTCCACCACGGCGGCAGGGTTGAACGCTGTGACGAGGTGCGCCCGCAGGTTCCCCTGCTCTGTTTCCTCTGCCGGCTCCAGCGTCTCGCGCAGTTCGTCGAGCGTGTACAGCTCCCACTTTGCCGCGTCCGCATGCATCCACGCCAGGCGTTCGCGAACCGTACCGGCCATGCCGACAGGCACGACAATCTTCACGCCTTCCACCACGCGGCGCCCATCGGAGCGGTCCCGGCACTGCGCGAGCCACAGCACCGCGATCGTCAGGATGCCGTCTACCGCGCTCTGCGTCTCTTCCGCGTTGGTGGCTACAAGCGCCCAGGCCGTCTGACCGCGTTCCAGGATGCCCCGCACATACGCCGGGCCGAACGAGTGCTCCAGGTCTGCCGCGGAAAACAGGTCTCCCTGCCTGAGCTCAGGGAAGGACCGCGCCATGACCCGCGCCAGCAGCTGTACGAACTTCTTCCGTGTCGCGTCCCGGGCGGAGGGTGTTCGCTGGTCGCGATCCGGCACCAGTCGCAGCACCTGCGGTTTCACCTGCCCAAACCGCTTTACCTCAAGCCGCAGCGTGTCACGCCTCTCCGTCAGGCCTGTTACGGTCCTGGACAGGTTTCGCTCTTCACTCCAAAGTTGGAGCACGCAGCGCCCACTTGCCGCCTCGAGCGACCAGCGCGACTGAGTCATATCGAAAAGGACGGCGCCATCTTCGACCACGCAGGCACGCGGGTTGTCGGTCAGGAAGCGCTCAAGTGCGGCTGCCAGGGCTGCCGGGGCGAGCGGCTGCGCCGTAAGTGCAAGGGATGTGGCTGCAGGGGACAAGATGGCCCCAGCATCTACCGGCGAGCCGGACGCCGCAAGGGTACTTCGGTGCGGCTTAGAGGGCGCGGCTCAAAGATAGCAATACAAGGCGGAAAAGGGGATGCGCCGATCATTCCGGCGTACCCCCTCCTCGAATGCTCTCAGGCTTCCCTTCTGCTTTGCAATAAGGCTGGGGCTGCTTTCAGGAGCGAATAGCGCCTCTATGGAAGTTGCAGCTCCGGTGCATTGCTACGGGGAGAGTCAGTCTAGCGATGGTGGTGGTAGTGGTGGTGATGGTGGTGGTGATGGTGATCATCCCCGCCCGCAGCAAAGGCTGAGGCCGAGCAAATGAGTGCAAGTGAGAGAACAACAAGCTTCTTCATGCGCCAATAGTAGCAAGCCCGCACTCCATAACTGTGCAAAACCTGCATCTCCAGGGTCACAATCAAGGTACCGGCGGCATGTAGACCGTGCGTGGCCGCGCGCCTAGAATCCTGAGACCGCCGGCGCCATCCAATACGAAGCAAACTGACCCTTCTATGACAGAAAAGATAGAGAAAACAGATTCAGAGCAGCAGAAATCCTTCTTTGCCCATACCTTCGGCGTGACCGACACATTTATGGAGCAGTGTCTCGGCGAGGCACTCTCCGCAGGCGGCGACTACGCCGAGTTGTATTTCGAGTCTGTTGCTTCGACATCGCTCGGCATCGACGAATCGATGGTCAAGTCCGCCGCGCAGGGTGTCAGCGCCGGATGCGGGATCCGGGTGCTGTCGGGTGAGCGCACCGGCTACGCCTACACCGACGAGCTCTCACCGGAACGCCTGCTGCGCGCCGCACGCACAGCCGCGCTCATTGCGAGCGGTCCGGCAAAACAGTCGGTAGTCGGCCTGCAATCCGGGCTGCCGGAGGCGCAACGTCCGCGCCTGTATCCCACGCCGGCCGCCGAGCTCGACCCGGAGCTGAGCACGAAGCTCGCGCTCGTTATGCGCGCCGACGCAGCCGCCCGAGCCTACGATCCGCGCGTGACGCAGGTGCGCGCCTCTTATGGAGACGAGGTCAAGCGCATCCTCATCGCCGCCTCTGATGGCACGTACGCGAGCGACACGCAACCGCTCGTACACCTGGTCGTATTTGTGCTCGCGAAAGATGGCGAGATTGTGACACGCGGTAATGGAAGCGGCGGTGGTCGCGTCGATCTCTCCTACTTCACCAACGTGCGCACACCGGAGTACTTCGCGGAAGAAGCCGCGCGCCAGGCCATCCTGCAGCTCACGGCTGTGGCCGCGCCGGCCGGTGATATGGAAGTGGTGCTGGGACCGGGGTCGCCGGGCGTGCTGCTGCACGAGGCGGTCGGACACGGGCTCGAAGCCGACTTCAACCGCAAGAAGACTTCCGCCTTCTCCGGGCTCATCGGCCAGCGTGTTGCGACGGACAAGGTCACAGTCGTTGACAATGGCAACATTGCGTCGAAGCGCGGGTCGATCCACGTGGACGACGAGGGAGCGGATTCGCGCGAGAACGTGCTGATCGAGAACGGAATCCTGCGCGGCTATATGAACGACAAGCTGAGCGCGCGTCTGATGCGAACAGCGGACACCGGTAATGGCCGCCGCGAAAGTTACCAGCAGATGCCCATGCCACGCATGACTAACACCTACATGCTCGCAGGCCAGGATGCGCCTGAAGACATCATCCGCAGCGTGAAAAAAGGCCTGTATGCGGTCCGGTTCGCCGGGGGCTCGGTCGATATCACGAGCGGCAAGTTCGTCTTTTCAGCGTCGGAAGCGTATCTGATCGAGGACGGTCGCATTACCGCGCCGGTTCGCGACGCCACCCTCATCGGGAACGGCCCTGAAACGCTCAAGTATGTGTCAATGGTCGGCCACGATATGGAGCTCGATGAAGGCGTCGGCAACTGCGGCAAGCAGGGCCAGTGGGTGCCGGTCAGCATGGGCATGCCGACCATCAAACTCGACCGCATGACCGTCGGCGGCACCGGCCGCTAACCGCGATAAGGAATTATTTATGTCAGCAGCTGTTACAAATATTCCTGGCTACGCGACAGCGCTCGCTGAGCAGGCCGAGGCCATCGTGCAGCAAGCGCTCAAAGCCGGTGCAACTGATGCGGACGTGGTCATCCGCGAAGGTGACGAGTTCGACGCGCAGGTGCGCATGGGCGAACTCGAATCGCTGAAGAACTCGGGCTCGCGCGGCGTGGGGTTGCGCGTACTGCTCGCAGGCGACGGCGGCCAGCGCGTCGGCAGCACCTCTTCCAGCGATCTCACCCCTGCGGGCATTGCGCACCTCGTCTCCGGCGCCATTGCGCTTGCGCGTATCAGTTCGCCGGACCCACTGCGAAGTTTGCCCGAGCCGGGCGCCTTCGGCGCGCTCGATATAGACCTCGCACTCTTTCATGACGATGTCTACTCTCTGCCTGATACCGAGCGGATCGAGTACGCGCGGCGTGTCGAAGCCGCCGCACTCGCCTTCGATCCGCGTATCAGCAACAGTGATGGCGGCAGCTTTTCTGCTGCAACCGGGTCAAAGGTTTTCGCGAACTCGCGCGGTTTCATTGGCGCCTCGCGCTCTTCATACTGCAGTCTTTCCGCCGTGCCCATCGCGACCGGCAGGAATGGAGAGATGCAGCGCGATGGCTGGAGTGCAAGCTCGCGCTCGCTTGCAAGGCTTGAGTCGCCTGAGGCCGTCGGCGCGGAAGCCGCGCGACGCACCGTGCGCCGCCTTGATGGGCGTCGCGTTCCGACGCAACAGGTACCGATCGTTTTCGCGCCGGAGATGGCACGCTCCATCCTCGGCGCCATGGCCGATGCCGCGAGCGGCGACGCTATTTACCGCGGCGCGTCGTTCTTCGCCGGGCGCCTGGGCGAGCAGGTCGCCGCTGCAAACATCACGCTTATCAATGACGGCACGCTGCCGGGGCTTTTCGGCTCAGCGCCGTTTGACGGCGAGGGGCTGCCGACACGCCGCACCGTGCTGATTGAAGACGGCATCCTGCGCGCCTACCTGCTCAACACCTACACCGGCCGCAAGCTCGGCATGGCGAGCACAGGCAGTGCGGCGCGCGGGCTTGCCGGAAACCCCGGCATTACGACGCATAACCTTTTCCTGCCTGCCGGTACGCTCACACCCGAGCAGATCATCGCGGATATTCCTTCAGGCCTGTACCTTACGGAGTTCCTGGGACGCGGCGTCAACATGGTCACCGGCGACTACTCGCGCGGCGCCTCGGGCCTGTGGATCGAGAACGGCGAACTCGCTTACCCTGTGCAGGAGATCACTGTCGCCGGCAATCTCAAAGAGATGTTCCACAACATCACTGCCATCGGCAACGACCTTGAGTTTCGCTCCTCCACGGCATCGCCCACGCTGCGTATCGACGGGCTTACCATCGCAGGATTCTAACGACCGCGCGTACATCTTGCTCCTTTCCATTCGCGTCTGAATTACTAGTCCATCGGTACATCAGGAGCGCAATGCCAGGTCACAGTGGAAGTCCCGTCGTCGTCATCACCGGTGCTTCCGCGGGTCTGGGCCGCGCAATTGCACATGCTTACGCGCGCAAGGGCGCGCGCCTCGGCTTAGTTGCCCGCAACCCCGAAGCTCTCGACGCGGCTAAATCAGAGTGCGAGCAGCTTGGCGGCACCGCCATTACTATTCCCACGGACGTCTCCGATGCAAGCGCGGTCGAAGCAGCCGCTGCTCGCGTAGAAGAAGAGCTTGGATCGATCGACATCTGGGTCAATGACGCCATGGTCAGCGTCTTCTCTCCTGTCAAGGAGATGGAACCATCGGATTACCGGCGTGTCACCGAGGTGCTCTATCTCGGGTTCGTACACGGAACCCTCGCAGCGCTCAAGCGCATGCTCCCGCGCAACCGCGGCACCATCATTCAGATCGGCTCTGCACTCTCCTATCGCTCTATCCCGCTGCAATCTGCCTACTGCGCCTGCAAGCATGCCATCAACGGATTTACTGACTCGCTTCGCTGCGAGTTAAGCCACGACCACAGCAACGTCAAAATCACCACCATCCAGATGCCCGCGATGAACACCATCCAGTTCGACTGGGTGAAGAACCGTATGCCGAACATGACGCAGCCCGTGCCTCCTATCTTCGAGCCGGAAGTATCCGCGCAAGTCGTGGTCGCCGCGGGCCTTGCGAAGAATCCCCGGCGCGAGTACTGGGTCGGCACACCAACCGTTGCCGCCATCATCGGCCAGAAGTTCATTCCCGGCTTTCTCGACTGGTATCTCGGCAAGACCGGCTACAAGGGCCAGCAGATCGCCGGGCAAAAACAGGATCCCAACGCTCCAAACAATCTCTACAACTACGTTCCGGGAACATGGAGCGCGCGCGGCAAGTTCGATGACCGCTCCGCGCGTACCAGCGCTGAGGTTTTCGTCTCACTCCACCGCCACTGGTTCGCCCTCGGCATCGCCGGCGTCGCGGTACTCGCGCTCTATAAGGCAAAGAAGTAAGTTCGCGCTCACGAAAGAGGATCTCCATTTGACATCTTCCAGGCAAACCTCACAGTCGATTGCAATTGCCGCTGCGGCGAGCGCGATCGCAACTCTCGTTCCGGTCGCGCTTTACCAGTGCCATGCCATCAAGCGCCTTCCCGATCCGCCGGGCGCCTGGTTCGATTCTGAAGCGATCACATCCTCAAAGACAGCGCACCCCCTCGGCATCCCCGATAGCCTTCCCGGTCTCGCCAGCTACGGCGCAACGCTCACGCTGCTTTTGGCGGCGCGCCGCTCTCCGCGTGTGCGAACCGTTCTGCGCGCTAAGCTCATTGCAGACGGTAGCCTCGCCGCGGTCAACATGGCGCGCCAGCTGGTATCCTTCCGTAAACTATGCTCCTGGTGTACCGGCACAGCCCTTGCCACCACCATTCTGGTTCCGGCTGGCCTTGGCTTTCTAGGTAGAAAAGCCTGAAGCAAGCTTCGCGCGGTAGACCGGCGCGCTCGCACCGATGCATCCCTTTCGCATAGGTGCCGAGATCCCTCGTCGGACAATAACTACCGGGAATGGAACGCCTGCTTACGTTGGTAAGCAATGAAGCATTGTTTAAGCAAAACTTCTTCCTCAAGGTGCCGATAATAGGCGCATAGAAGTTCTGCATGTCTATCCTCTCCAGGCAAGCGGAACAGAACGCTGCATACGAGGAACTCTGCATTGGAAAGCAAGCTGGAGACGATCGAAAACACCCCCGCAAGCCTGGTGTCAGGTATTGGCCCAATCCCTGACACTCCGCGGGAAGGCTATTTGGTATTTTGCCGCAAGCAGCAGATTCTCAACGCGAGCGGCGATCTCCTACTGATACTTAATGCATCTGGTAAAGAGGCCGATACATCTGTAGCCGAACCTGCTTTACCTGCTCTCCAGGCCGAACAGAAACCCCTCTGCACCCTGACCCAATGGCTCGATACATTGGAATCTCGGTCCTCTGCGGATACGCCTGAACGAACACTGCAAACAGCCAGGAACGCTCGCACTCTGCGTGTCCGTTTCGACCCGATCGGCGACGAACTCTGGGCTGCCGCTTTTCAGGACGTTACTGCTGAAGAGGAAAGCGACGGCTTGGCGACGGCTTTTCGCGACCACCTTACCGGCATCGGGAACCGTGCTTTTTTTGAGAACAAGCTGGACCAGATGTTGACTCGCATGGCAGCAGGCGAGGTCCCCAGCGTCACGCTGTTCTTTCTTGACCTGGACCGTTTCAAGATTGTCAACGATACCCTGGGCCACGCAATCGGCGATACTCTGCTCCGCCTCGTCAGCGGACGGCTCGAGCACTCGCTGCGCGACTCCGACACCCTCGCCCGGCTTGGTGGAGACGAGTTCGCCGTGATGCTCGCGTCTTCGCCGGGAAAAGACGCTGCCGCTGACCTCGCGATGCGGATCATCGACATGCTGCAACGGCCGTACCTCATCGATGGCAATGTCGTAAATATTGGCGCAAGCATCGGCATCGCTGTGGCTCCGGAGGATGGCGCTACCCGCGACCAGTTGCTGAAGAGCGCGGACCTCGCGCTCTACCAATCCAAAGCCGCGGGCCGCGGCGTCTTTCATTTCTTCCAGCCCGCCATGCAGGAAAAAGCACTGCGCCGGCGCTCGCTTGAGCTCGACCTGCGAAAAGCAATGGTGCTGCGGCAGTTCGAGCTCCACTATCAGCCGCAGATCGACGTGGAAACCGAGACGGTAATCGGACTGGAGGGGCTCCTGCGTTGGCGTCATCCCAAGCGCGGCCTCGTGATGCCGGGGGATTTTATTGCGCTCGCCGAAGAACTCGGGCTGGCCAACCCGATCGGCGAATGGGTGCTTAAAACCGCCTGCCGTGAGGCGACACGCTGGCCTGATTCCGTCACAATCGCCGTCAATGTTTCTCCCCTGCAGTTCGAAATGGGCAAGTTCGCCGCATCTGTCGAAAAAGCGCTGAGTGTCGCCGGACTACCCGGGAGCAGGCTTGAAATTGAGGTGACTGAAAATATCCTGCTGCGCGACGGGCAAACGGTCCTTAAAACACTTACGGCTTTGCGCGCGCTCGGCGTACGCGTGGCTATGGACAGCTTCGGCACGGGCGTCGCTTCGCTCAGCCAGTTAGTGAACTTCCCCTTCGACAAAATCAAGATCGACCGCTCGTTGATTGCCTTGCAGCAAGACGACTCGAAAAATCGTGCGATTGTGCGCGCCATCTCCGCCCTGGGGCACAGTCTTGGTATTTCAACCCTTGCCGAAGGGGTTGAGACAGCCGAGCACCTGGCGCAGGTCCGGTCAGAGGGGTGCAACACCGTCCAGGGTTTCTATTACAGCAAGGCCGTGCCGTCGAGCGAACTGGCCGATCTAGTCTCCAACCTTTTTCCTATTAACAAAGTACGAAATCTTACCGACGCGGGTGAAGCATGAAAAATGACCTGTACAAAATCCTGTACTGCAGTAGAAACCTCATCAAGAGCAATGGGGCTCAAAACGACGCTGAAATCAGCCAGATTTTGCAGACCGCGCGCGCCAACAACAGTCGGGAAGGTGTGACCGGCGCGTTGCTTTTCAACTCCGGGTGCTTTGCCCAGGTGCTTGAAGGCCCAAGGCCTGCCATCGAGCGGATTTTCGAGCGGATCCAGCGCGATCCCCGCCACGGTGAAGTCACGATCCTCGAAAGCGAAGAGACGGCAATACGGGATTTCCCGGAGTGGTCCATGGCGCATGTGCAGCCACCGACAGGCGCGGAAGCGACCGGCGTAGCCGCTACGCTCAACGAGGCCATGTCAAACCCTGAAGAGTCCGGCAAAGAGGTGTTGGACCTGCTGCGCAACCTGGTGGTCCAGGAAGACTGAGGCGAAGACAAGGGACCCGCACTTCTCATGAAGCATTCACTCCACACGTAGAGGACCGGCGGCTTTGCGCGTGGCTTTTCCGTCGGGAAAAGCCACCGGAGCGTGGATTCGGGCCTCTTCATCCAGAGTGAAAATACTCTAGTCTCAAGAAAGCGCAATGTTGTTTCCATACGAGATCGAGTTCGACCCGGCCGCGCCGGAGCTGTCACTGGCGCAACTGCCCGCGCGTCCGGCGGTGTTCGCTTTGCGCGGGGTGTCAGGCGAGCCGTATCTCAATCGCACGGCAAATATGCGGAAGCGCCTGTCGAAGCTGCTCACGCCTGCTCTCGTGCAGAGCAAGCGGCTGCAACTCGCCGGGTTAGTTCGCCGAATTGCGTGGACTGAGACCGCGTGTGAGTTTTCATCGCAGCTACTGCTCTATCGCGCATCACTTGCCGCTTTCGGCGACCTGGCAACAAAGCGCCTGCACCTGCGCGCTGCTTTGTTCCTGCGCATGGGCATGCGCAACCGGTTTCCCCGCGCCTGGGTCACCAGCTCTGTCTCGCTCGCGGCAGCGGGCGATCTCTTCGGCCCGTTCCCGTCGCGCAGTGCCGCCGAGCGCTACGCCGAGGAGACGCTCGATCTCTTCCTGCTTCGCCGCTGCTTTCAGGATCTCGACCCGGATCCGCAGTTCCCCGGCTGTATCTACTCCGAGATGAAGAAGTGCCTCGCGCCCTGCTACGGCGGATGCTCCGATGAGCGCTATAGCGCGGAAGCCGCTGCCGTCCATGCCTTTTTTCGTACGCGCGGCACAAGCCTGCTGGCCGCGCTCTCCGCCGAGCGCGACCGCGCGAGTGAAGCTCTCGACTTTGAAGCCGCGGCAGCCGCACATACGCGCTACAGCAAGGCAGAAGCCGTGGCGGCCCTCGCGCCGGAGCTCGCCGGTGCGCTTGCCGCGCAGCACGGTGTGCTTGTGCAGCCTGCCGTTGCGCCGGATACCGTCGATCTCTACTTGCTTCAAAGCGGCGTCTTCACCGGCCCGGCTTCATTCTCAATTCTCGGTATGCGCCTGCCGAATGAGCAGTCCGGATCGAGCTCATTGTTCGCGCATCCCGCCGCGCTCGCACCCGTTCCGCTCGGCCCTGCGGCTGCCCATGAACCGACGCCGGACGACCGCCTCGCGCAGACACTCGATGCGCTGCTTGCCACGCGTCACGTTCCCACGAAGCAGGAGCTGTGCGATCACCAGTCTCTGCTGGCGCGCTGGTACTATCGTCCGCAGGGTAAGCGTGAGGGCGAGCTTGTACTGGCCGGCACTGACAGAAAGCCTCCTCTCAAGCCGCTGCTGCGAGCATGCGCCCGAGTCTATCGTGCTCACGTCGAGAGTCGCGCACCCGCTCAGTCTCCTGCAACGGACCTACTACAGCAAGACTGACCGAAATGGCGCGGGATAATTCGTGACTATACCAACGTAGATTCGGTCTGAACCCGGCTGCTAACAACAATCCACATGAAAAAGGCCGCAACTCACGCCGCGGCCTTTCTTCCAGCAGGCGATACTTACTGCGCGTGTTCCGCCAGCCAGTTCTTCACATTGCCCTCCTGCGCGGTGCGGAACTCTTCGCAGTCCTGGATCTGCGACTCGGCGCGTCCCAGCGCACGGGCCGACGCGTGTACGGGATGGGTCGTGAAGAAGCTCTTTACCTCCGCCGCCTTATCCGCGGAGCAGAACGAGCCTGCAGCGCTTACGATGCGTCCCCCGTTCATCTCCGTCAACTGCGCCGAAACGGCAGGCCAGTTTGCCTGCACGTACGTCCATGCCGTATCGCGCGTGGAAGGATTGCTCAGGGCGCGCGCGAAGATGAAGAGCGAATCCTGATTCTTGACCTTGCCCGATGCTGCATAGGCCATCGCGCGGTCGGTCAGGGCGGGGTCTTCAAACGCGCCCAGTAGCCCCAGCGCCTCCTCTGACTGCTGAGGATTGTTGGCTGTCTCAAACACCTTCTGCAGCTGGTCGAACAGTGTCGCATCGCCATGCTGCGCGGCGATCGAAAGCGCTGCGGGCGCCAGGTTCGGGTCTACGGAATCAGGATTCGCCAGGTACGAAGAAGTCAGCTTTTTGGCCTCCGCAATCGTGTCAGGATCGTTGCCGATGCCGCCCACCAGGGTGAATAGTTCAGCGCGCAACTGCTCCTTTTCAGGCGACTCGCCCTGCGCCGGCTTGCCGAGCTTCGTCAGCTCCGGCTTATAGGTGCGGCGTACCCAGGCGGAGAATTCGGTTTTCTCCTCGGGCGTTGCCAGCAGGCGAGTGTAGATCGAGCGAACGTCTCCCGAGACAACCTCCAATACCTCGCTGCTGTCGTCTGCGCGCGTCGCTGCCGCGAGATCAAGACTTCGACCGGCGTTCGTTTTGCCCGCTCGCACCTGCGCCCACTCATCGCCCAGCAGGCTGATCCGTTCAGCAGGCGTTAGCCCGGTTTCGATAGCCGCAACCAGCTTCGCGTGTACCGCATCCGGGTAAAGGCTGCGGTAGTAGCCCTCGCCTCGGGCATTGGCAAACAGCAGGCTGCTTGAAGGCACCGGCAACTGCCCTTGCGCGCTGCTCAGCAGCGGACAGTCCGGCGCGGTTCTGTCACCGCTCTTGATACAGACTGGAATTGTCCAGTTCTGCGCTGTGTCGTTCGCGTGCATGCGCTGCGCTGCAGGGCTTAGGAAAAAGCGCTTCTGCATCGCGTCCACATGCCCGTCCGCAGGTTCACCGAACTGGATCAGCGGTACGCCGGCCTGCCCGATAAAGCTTTCCATGATCTTGTCGACCGGCTTGCCGCTCGCCGCGGTCTGCGCATTCCAGAAGTCCTCAGCCGTGGCATTGCCGAACATATGCGCCTGCAGGTAGTTATGCACGCCCTTGCGGAACTGTTCCTCGCCCAGATAGCTCTCTACCATGCCGAGTACTGCGCCGCCCTTCTGGTAAGTAATGCCGTCGAACATCTCGTTGATTTCATCGGGCGTGTTCGCATCGGCGCGAATGGTGCGGGTCACCGCCTGTGCATCCAGGTTCAGGGTGTTATCAAGCGACACGGCCTCCTGCTCCGGCACGTGCCACTCCGGATGCCAGGCTGCCACGGGCTTGTTTTCCATCCAGCTCGCGAAACCCTCGTTCAGCCACAGGTTGTTCCACCACTGCATCGTCACCATATCGCCGAACCACTGGTGCGCCATTTCGTGCGCCACCACCTGCGCTACGCGCTCCTTTGCCTCGATGGAACCGTGCTGCTCATCAACCAGGAAGTCCGTTTCGCGATACGTGATCGCGCCAAAGTTTTCCATCGCGCCTGCTTCGAAATCGGGGATGGCAATCATGTCGAGTTTAGGCATCGGATACTTGATGCCGAAGTAGGTGTCGTAATAGTGCAGCACGAACTCCGCCGCTTTCACCGCATAGGTGGTCAGCGGCAGCTTATCCGGGGTCGAGCAGGCGCGGATCGGGACGCCGTCACTCTCACCTTTCGTACACACAAAGTCGCCCACCAGGAACGCCACCAGGTAGGTCGACATCTTCGGCGTCGTCGCGAACTTCAACGTGTGCTTGTCGCCGCTCGACGCAGGAGTGTCCGCGATGATGTTCGTATTTGAGATGGCAGTATCTGCCTTATCCACCGTGAGTGAGACGCTGAACGTGGCCTTCTTGTCCGGCTCGTCGAACGACGGGAACGCGCGCCGCGCGTCGGTCGGCTCAAACTGCGTCACGGCGTAGTTACGCTTCGCGGTCTTGGAAAGATAAAACCCGCGCAGCTGCCCGTTCAAAATGCCGGCATAGCGAATGTGCAGCATCGTGCGGCCAGCCGGCAGCGCCTGCGGAAAGGTAAAGGTCGCCTGCTCCTTCTCCTTGTCCTCGCTCACCTGGGCGGTCTGCTCCCCGGCCTTGCTCTGCGCAGATACGGAAGCGAAGGTGATCTCGGCCGCGTTGAGCGTGATGGTTTTAGCGGGCGCCGACAGCAACACGTCGATCGTCTCGGCGCCGGTGAAGGTTGCACTCTTCAGGTCAGGGGTAAGCGAGAGCGTGTAATGCTGGGGCGTGACATTGCCCGGCAAACGCTGGGCCTGCGCGGCGAACGGCAGCGCCGACAGGGTGCAAGCGGCGGCAAGAAGAGTAAAGCGGGTAGCCAGGGACATTCTGTCAAAGCCTTTCAGAAGGAGAATACAAGCGCAGAGACGCGGATCGGGCAGGTGCAGTTCCGCGGCAGCCGCTGACATGCAAAGGCTATCAGGATTCCCGGTAATCGAGCAGCAGCAATCCAACCAGCACAAGGCTCAGCGGCCATGCATAGCCTGCAATACGCGCCGCGCGTGTGCCGGGCAGCCGCAGCTGCAGCCAGCGGCACCAACCTGCGGTCGCGCCCAGCACGGCGATCGGCGTGTGCGCCAGGTCGGCCAGCATTTCATCTTTCACATTGCCTAAACCATGCGAGTGCGTGAGCAGCGCCGCGCCGCCTGCCGCGCACAGCAGTGGAAACACATACGCAGCACGCGGCAACCGCCATCGGCCTGTCGCAACCGCCCACTCAAAGAACGAAAAACAGCTGATGAGCGCCGCAAAAAAACGGTGCTCAAGCACGTCAGGCGAAGCAAAACTCTCCCAGAAGGGTCGTGGACCGAGCGGCCAGTTTTCCGGGTCAGCCCGCAGCAGGATGAAGACAGCGATGCCCAGAAACAGCAACGGCCAGTTGAGCGCAAGCGAACGCATGCGCCCAGCCGGCAGCGTGCCCGCGGCAAAGGCCAGCAAACCGGCCAACAGTACGATCAACCCTGACCAATGATGGTTGTACTCTGACCAGGCGCGATCGTTCGCATCGCTCACAGTGCCACTGGAGTACTGGTTTTCCCGCAGGGCCTGCGCGAGACTGCCGGAGGGGGCCACCAGCTGCACAAACGCAGGGCTGGTCATGCGCGGCATGTGCCAGCGCATGCGCGCGGCTACATCATGCGCGCTCAACCAGTCCTTGTGCACGTCGATTGCCGGTGGCTGTGAGGTAAGCGAGGCTGCGGCGAGGATGGCGGTCAGCCCAAGGCCGATCTCCGCTTCAGAAAAGCGCTGCAGCCGCAAAAGAAAGCCGGATGGAGCGGCATGCGCAGAGGGGGAACGCAGCAGGCGGAAATTGCCTGCCCCCAGCACCAGCATGAGCAGCAGGAGATAGATCTTGGCGAGCAGGAGGATTCCGTAGGTTGTGCCGTAAAGTCCATTCCACGCGCCGATGTAGAAGTAGCTCAACCCCACGCCTGCACCCAGGAGTACCAACACACTGATGACGGCCATGGCGGAGTAGCGACGCGCGAGGACCTGCGCGTCAGCCGGTGTCTCGCTGTTGCGCAGGGCAAGCAGCAGGAACAGCATCGCGCCGATCCAGCCGGCGGTGCCCAGGTGATGCAGCGCGGTCAGCGTAACGAGCAGCCCGCGATGATCGATCCGCGATGCGCTATGGCTTTGTGCAACCGCGGTACAGAGCACCAGAGCTGCCGGCACTACGGCCGCATAAGCCGCGGACCGCGCCGAACTGCACAGCAGAAGAAAAAGAAAAAGGCTGCCGCACATACCTGCAACACCGGCGACGAAAAAGTTTGCAGAGATGAGCGAATAAAACGGAAAGCCGGAGCCGGCCATGAGGATGGTGACAGAGAGAGCGATGGTACCGGCCTGTGCTGCGGCAAGTGCCAGCACAAAACGGCGCAGGACAAACCGCGTACGCGCCGGCTGCTCTGCTCCGGTACCGGACATGGCGGCGAAGAGCAGGAAAAGTACACCGCCGAGTGTGATCGCTTCAAGCGAAAGCGACGCGGCGTGCAACAGGGTGCTGAGTAGATCGAAGTCTCGCAACAGCCAGATCAAGACGGCTCACCGACCAAAACAATGGGCCCTAGAAGCGGCCTCATAATCACGCAACCTTCAGAAAAGCCACCCATGAGACCGCCGTTGAAGCGGGGATCACGCTCTTCGCTGAAGCCGCAACTTCATCTATCAGACCGCTTCTAGTCAACGTGGAAATGGATTTCTCCGCGAGTGATGTGGCCATCGGCGGCAAGCGCTTGCCAGCGCAGCGTGTACGCGCCTTTGTGCAGGCCTGAGGCGTCTGAGGCGATCTCATCCGGTGCGCCCTGCCCTTCGATCGACAAGTTCTGCAGGTTGCCGTTTTCACCCGCGAGCGAAAGCGTACACCGGGGCCCGTCTACACGCGAATTGAACTTCATCGCGATGTGCAGTGCAGGACCGTGCACCGTGTCACCGTCTTTCGGAGTGGAGGACACCAGCACGGCGTGCGCAAGCGCAAACTGCGGAACAGCGAGCACAAGCGCGGCCAGCACGGGAACACGAAATAACTTGAACAACGGGCACTCCTGTTTCTGCTGAGATCAAGTTAACCGAGACGACTGGAGGCCCTGCGTACCGACGATCCGCTGATCTCCGCAGCGCGCCCTTCAGCGTAAGCGGCAGCCCCCATCAAAGCAGCGCGGCTCTCGAGGATGATGTGCACCGGGGTCTGCACCAGCAGATCGCTGAGCCTGCCCTTGTCAGTAAACGCGTGCATGAACACGCCATCGCGCATCTTGCTGAGTATCTTTGGCGCGATGCCGCCGCCGATGAACATACCGCCCGTGGCAAAAACTTTCAGCGCCAGGTTGCCGGCCTCGGCGCCATACACGGAGACGAAAATATCGAGCGCCCTGGTACACAGCTCGTCCTTGCCGCTCTCACCCAGCTCACCGATCACGGCGTTGGGGTCTTCATGCTCCATGCGCTGCTTTAGCTCTGCTGACTCTGTTATGCCCTGGCCATCGCGGAGAAAGGCATACACATTCTTGAGCCCGAGTCCGGAGACAACACGCTCATAACTGACGCGGCCGCCCAGCGAGTGCTGCAGGTAGCGCAGCAGCTCAATCTCAATATCGTTGCGCGGTGCGAAGTCGCAGTGGCCGCCCTCAGAAGCAACCGGCACATGCATTTTGCCGTTCCACATCAGCACGGCCTCGCCAAGACCGGTCCCCGCGGACACAAGCCCGCGGTTGCCGACGACACTCGGATCCCCGGTGCTGAGTGTGTAAACCTGGTCCGAGGTAAGCTCCGGGATGCCGTAGCCGTTCGCTTCAAGATCGTTGATCAGAAAAACGTGATCGATGTCGAGATTGCGCGAGAGTTCGCGACTGTCGAGCAGCCAGGGCAGGTTGGTCAGCTTAAGCCGCCCATTCCTGACCGGTCCCGGAACGCCGAAGCATGCCGAGGTCACCTCAGGATGGTTTTGGTTCTCGAAGAACTTTTGCACAACGGCTTCAAGCCCGGAGAACTCTCGTGCGTGGAACAGCTGGTCAGTAACATGCTGCAACCGCCCACCTTCAAACTGATACAACGACAGGTGCACTTTGGTCCCGCCCACATCCCCGGCAAGAATCATCGCGAAAGCTCCAGGTGGCCCATGCCGTCTGCGCCGGGCTTCGGCAGGTTCGCCGCCGCCTTGCGGTCGAGCAGAAAAGTAAGCGAGCCGTTCCGGGGCTGGATCAACTGTGCGGGCGTTTCTTCCGGGTCGTACTCTCCGTACAGCACCCGTTCCAGCGGCTCCGCCTTATTCTCACCGCCGATCAGGAAGACGACATCCAGGGCTTCATTAATGACGGGCCAGGTCAGTGTAATGCGCCAGGTGTTTTTCTGCGGAACATGGTTGGCGTACACAATCCGCCCCAGCTCATGAATACCCTCAGTGTGCGGAAACAGCGAAGCGGTGTGGCCATCGTCGCCCATGCCCAGCCAGACGACATCGAACCGCGGCATCTCCGCACCCTCAAGCCGAAACTTCGCACGGATAAGCGACTCGTATTTTGCCGCCGCTTCTTCCGGGTCAAGCTCACCCTCGATGCGGTACACGTGCTCAGGCTTCAGCGGCAGCTTTGAGAGCAGCTCTTCGTTGGTCATCCGGTAGTTCGAATCCGGATCATCCGGCCCAACGGTGCGCTCGTCCACCCAGAACAGCTCGAGCTTGTCCCATGCAATTTCTTTGCCGTATGGCTCATCGGGATTCGCAAGCAGCGCGAACGTCGCCTTGGGTGTCGAGCCGCCGGAGAGGGCGATTCGTGCCCGTCCGCGCTTGCTGACAGACTCCCGCACGCGATCGGCAAAGTGCTGCGCGGCGGCGCGGGCAAGCGCATTGCCATCTTCGTAAACCCGGTACGTCACTTCAAGACGTTTCGCCACTGTGTTTACTTCCTCTCTCTTATGCCACAACTGCGGTTACACTTTGTTTACACTGTATGCCATGTGTGCTTATCCTGCGCCAGCAGCTCGTCCGCACTCTTTGGCCCCCAGCTGCCGCTCTTGTAATTGGGAAAGTCCTTCGGCGCGTTCTTTGCCCAGGCCTCAAGCAGCGGCGTGTACAGCGCCCAGGCCACCTCGACCGCTTCGCGGTGCGAAAACAGCGTCGCATCACCCTGCATCGCGTCGAGCAGCAAACGCTCATATCCGTTCGCGGTGTACTTGCCAAACGCGTCCACGTATTTAAACTTTGCTTCAACCGGGCAGATGGTGGTATCAGGTGTCGGCAGCTTGTTGCCGAAAGTAAACGCAATGCCCTCTTCCGGTTGGATGCGAATACGGATCAGGTTTGCGGGTATGCCTTGGCACGGGCCGCCCTTACTTGTCTGGGGCGCGCTTTCAAAGATCTGCTTTTCCGGCTGCTTGAACTCGATCACGATCTCTGTAACCCGCTTGCCGAGCCTCTTGCCGGCGCGTAAGTAAAACGGCACGCCCTTCCAGCGCGGCGTGTCGATCGTGAGCTTCACGGCAGCAAACGTTTCAGTGTTCGAGTTGGGATCGACGCGATCTTCCTCGCGGTATGCCTTCGCTTCTTCGTCGCCGTTCTTTCCGGCAACAGTTCCCTTGTCATACTGCCCGCGCGCGGCTGTCTGCTCGCTCAACGGCTGGATGGCTTTAAACAGCTTGAGCTTCTCATCCAGAACACCTTTTGCCTCAAAGGTCGCGGGCGGCTCCATCGCGACAAACGACAACATCTCCATCATGTGGTTCTGCAGGATATCCCGCGACGCACCGGCCTTTTCATAGAACGGTCCGCGCCCCTCGATACCGATCGACTCCGCAGCCGTGATCTGAATGTTATCAATGTACTTTGCATTCCATAGCGGCTCAAACATTGCGTTCGCGAACCGGAACACCAGGATGTTCTGCACCGTCTCTTTTCCGAGATAGTGATCGATGCGGTAGATCTGCTCTTCCTTGAACACTTTCGCTACACCATCGTTCAGCGCCTTCGCCGAATCGAGGTCGTGCCCGAAAGGCTTTTCTATGATGACGCGCACCGTCGAGCCATTCTCGGCCTTGTCCATGCCCTGCTCGCCCAGTTTGTCGACAATCTCCTGGAAATACTCGGGTGCGACCGCGAGATAAAACAACCGGTTGCCCTTTGTTCCCTTCTCCTTGTCGATGCCGGCGAGCGTTTCCTTCAGGCGCCTGTAACCGTCGGAGTCATCGAAGTTCGTTGTAAAGTAGCTGACATTCTCCATAAACTTGTCGAGCTTGTCTAGTTTGTCATCGCCATCCTTCGCGCCCGACTCGACGATTGCTTTCTTCATGTCGGGATTGAAGGTTTTGCTCAGGTCGCGTCGCGCGACACCGACCACGGCAAACTCCTTCGGCAGCAGGCCGCTCTCTTCCAGGTGATACAACGCCGGAAGCAGCTTTTTCTTAGTCAGATCGCCCGAGGCGCCGAAGATCACGACGACATTCGGTTCAGGGTGCCGGTTCGCGGCGCCCTTGCCTGCTTCCTTCACCAGCTCGGGGGTCATTACCTGGTCACTATTGCTCATGTCGCTCGTTTTCTCTTTCGCGGCCTACAGCAGGCCAAGTTGCTGGAGCTCGGCGCGAAGCGCCGCCGAACCCGTGTAAGTGATGCCGTGGATGCCCAGCTTGCCTGCTGCTTCCGTGTTCTTCTCACGATCATCGATGAAGAGTATCTCGGAGGCCGGTTTTTGTAACACATCCAGTGCCAATTGGTAGATTGCGGGATCGGGCTTGCGAATATGCACGTAGGCGGAGCAGAAGAATATCGAGAGATACTGCGTCAGCGCGAAGCGCTCGAGCCGTATGTCGTTCAGCTCTCGCGACTCGTTGTTTAACTGGCCCATCTGAACCTGGCCGCGTGCATGCAGATCCTTCAGAACAGGCAGCGCGGTGTCTTTCAGCGGAACAGACTGGTTTTCAATCGCGCGCTTGATCGTCTCGGCGGTAAAAGGCCGTTGACGATAGAAAACAGTGCGCGCGAGGTATTCGTCGAAATCGATCAGCCCCTTTTCCCAGGGATCATTCGCATCGGCGTGGCGTCGCTCGAATTCATCGCGATCGTCAAACTGCAGGGCATCGAATACGGCCTTGCGTTCGAGGTGATCCCAACCATTGGTCAGTAGCACCCCGCCGGTATCCCACAGCACTGTCGTGAACTGGCTCATCGTGTCTCCGTACTGTAGATGCAGGTGAGCGCAAGGAGAATGCAGAGACTGGCGGCAAAAAACTGAAACGCGGCAGTAACGAAGAACAGGCGCCCTGCATGGGCGCCTGCTCTAACGCATTTTCACAGTTATTATGGCCCATCCGACTTGCGTGAAGTGCGGCTTTTCTTGACGGAAAAGCCGCGCCGGAATCCGCTCAGAGGCTCACACCTACTGTAAAAGTGCGCGCGCGCACTGCTGCGTGGCTTTACTTCTCGTTGACACCGACGAGCGACGGCATTTCCTTGCCGGCCTTCGCCAGCAAAGCCTTTGCGCGCTTCACGATATTGTCGACGCCGAAGCCGAGCTTCTCGAGCGCGAGCGTTCCCGGCGCGGAAGCGCCGAAACGGTCCAGCCCGATCACGTCGCCATGGCGCCCAACCCACTTCCACCAGCCCAGCGTCGCGCCCGCTTCCACGGCCAACTTCGGCGTGTGTTCCGGCAGAACCTCCAGCTTGTAGCCCTCGGGCTGCCGCTCGAATAGCTGCCAGCTCGGCATCGAAATAATGCGCGCGGTGATGCCTTCCTTCTTGAGCTCCGCGGCGGCCTTGATGATCTGCCATACTTCGGCGCCGGTTGAAAGCATCAGCAGGTCCGGCTGGTCGGAGCCCTTGTCAAGGATGTACGCGCCTTTGCTCACGTTCGCGTAAATGTCGAGCTTGGTTGCATCGAGGATGGGCAGCGCCTGGCGAGAGAGCGCCATGAAGCTCGCCTCGCGGTGCTCAAGCGCCAGCCGCCAGCATGCCGCTGTCTCATTGGCATCCGCTGGACGGAAGTCGATCAGGTGCGGCACCGCGCGCAGCATGGTGAGTTGGTCCACGGGCTGGTGCGTCGGGCCGTCCTCGCCCAGGCCGATCGAGTCGTGCGTATACACGAAGACGGAGTGGATGTGCATGAGCGCAGCCAGGCGGATGGCAGGCTTCGCGTAGTCGGAGAAGGTGAAGAAGGTAGACCCATATGGAATAAGCCCGCCATGCGCGGCCATGCCGTTCACCGCCGCGTGCATCGCGAACTCGCGGACGCCGAAGAAGACGTTCCGCCCCGCGGGATCAATGTGGAAGTTCTCGGACTTCTTGAAGATCGTATAGGTCGACTCGGTAAGGTCGGCCGCCCCGCCGAACAACTCCGGCACGGCATCGGCAATGGCGTTCATGACCTGGCCGCCCGCGCCCCGCGTCGCAATCGGCTTGGCATCGGCGGCAAAGGTGGGCAGCGACTTCTCCCAACCGGGAGCCAGCTTGCCGGCCTCGCAGCGCTCATACTGCGCTGCCAATTCCGGAAACTCCTTCTTATATTTGGCGAACAGGTCATTCCACTCCTGCTCGTACTTCGCGCCTTTGTCGATGATCTCGCCCCAGTTTTTCGCCGCTTCTTCCGGCACGTAGAAGGTCTTGTCGTCGGGCCAGTTCAGGTTGCGCTTGGTCTCCCCTACGTTCTTATCGCCCAGCGCCGCGCCATGGGCCTTGCTGGTGCCGGCGACGGGCGATCCGTAGCCGATAATCGTGCGTACCGCGATCATGGATGGCTTATCGGTGACAGATTTCGCTTCATCGATCGCCTTCTGAAGCGCGTCGAGATCATTGCCGTCGGCGACTGTCTGCACATGCCAGTGGTAGGCCTTGTAGCGGGCTTGCACGTCCTCGGTAAACGAGAGGTCGGTCGGGCCATCAAGCGAGATCAGGTTGTCGTCGTATAGAAAGATCAGCTTGCCGAGCTTAAGCGTGCCGGCCAATGAGGCGGCCTCGTGCGAAATGCCTTCCATCATGTCGCCGTCACCGCAAATGCCGTAGGTGAAATGGTCGACAACGTCATAGCCTGGCTTGTTGTACACAGCGGCCAGGTGCTTCTCCGCCATCGCCATGCCGACTGCCATGGCGAAACCCTGCCCCAGCGGACCGGTTGTTACCTCAACGCCGTCGGTTTCGCCAAGCTCCGGGTGGCCGGGGGTCTTCGATCCCCACTGGCGGAACTGCTGCAAGTCCTCAATCGAGAGGTCGTAGCCGGAAAGGTGCAGCGCGCCGTACAGCAGCGCCGAAGCATGGCCGTTTGAGAGCACGAAGCGGTCGCGATTGGCCCACTTGGAGTGCTTGGGGTTGTGGCGCATGTACTTGTGAAACAGCAGGTAGGCGATCGGCGCATCGCCGAGGGGCGCGCCGGGGTGGCCGCTATTTGCTTTTTCCACGGCGTCGACTGCGAGAAAACGAAGCGCATTGATTGAAAGCTGGTCCAGGTCGCTCATGTATGGGGGTCTTTCTCCAAAGGGGATGATGGTTGCGCCCGGGCAGGTGCGGTGGCTGTCGCCCGCGGCGTTTTTCGCTGCTGTCAATGCCTATTTTATGCCTGTCGTGCTCCGCCCGCGGTACCGCTCGGCGATGAGGGCTGGATTTTTATCTGGAAGTTCCGTCCCTCCCACTCGTTCCTGGCGGACCAGTAGAGCGTGAAAATCAGTTCCAGCGGTTTCTTGTCTGTTTGGATGTCGGCTGCGGACCCTGCGGAGCCCAGGCTGCGCGAGACGAGCGATTTCTTTGTCTGCCAGTTATCCGTCGTGTAGAGCACCTCAAAAGGAAAGCCGGAAATGATGCGCAGGGTCTTGCCTGCATCGATGGTCGAGATCGGCCGGCGCATCTTCCAGATTTCAATCGGACTCGCCACCGGGCCGGCCCCGTACCGCGCCTCGACCGCTTCAATCCGGTCGAAGACACGGCCATCATGCGACGAGCGGATTAGTTTGAGGTACTCGGCATGGGCCCAGACCAGCGGCATGGCCGAGCCCGCGGGGTCGCCCAGCACAACCGGGCCGGCAGATGTTTCGAGCGAAAGTCTCTGGTCCCACACCTGCTCCGGCAGCATGCCGCCCGGCGAAGCAAACTTTTCCAACGCCTGGATGAAGTGGCGAACGTCGTTGCCGGCGGCCAGCTCGTAGTGGGCCCGCTCGCCAGTCAGCAGCGGCCACGCTCGGCCCTGCCCGTAGTGGATGAATGGGCCTCCACCCTTCTGCTCGCCGTAACCATCGTGGTTATAGCGGCGCCAGCACGGGCCCTGCGGGGCTTCGATCCGCAAGATGCGGTCGATCACCTTCAGCGTATCGACGATGACCGGATCGTCCGCGCGCCGGATGCCGTAGCGCACCAGCTCAAGGAAACCGCCATCGACCACCGCTTTCGCCGGAAACTCGCTCTGCTCCCACGGCGCTCGGTTGTTCAGACGGACATTGCCCGGCGCGACGTCCGGCTGGTACCACGGCTCACCCGGCGCCGGCGGCTGGATGCGGATGTAATGACGCTTGATGTCCGGGTGCAGTACGCCATCGTCGGTCACCATCCAGTCCTCCACGTGTGACTGGAGCCAGTCCGCATGTTCGTTCAAAAAAGTACCCAGCTCGGGCGAGCCATGCGCCGTCGCGATCTCTGCCGCGCAGCAGAGCGCGCTGATGACCGCAGCCAGCGTCGAAGGCGAGTAGCCCGCGGTCTCCTCCCAGCGCTCCTGCTGGGTCACCGGCGCAAAACGCACCAGGAAACCCGCCGCCCGGGACACGAATGGAAACACGTCGAAGTTGGTCAGCCCGTTGGCCTTCCACAGGCGCCACGCCAAGATGATGGGAAACGCGACCTCGTCCAGCTGGATCCCGGTCCAGTACGGCGTGCCGTTCACCCAGAAGTTCTGCGCGAAGCTGCCGTCGGGCTTCTGCGTGCAGGCCAGATACACCAGGGCGCGCAGGGCGGTTTCAACGCGGCCCATCGCCAGCAGCGCGCCGGCGGAGTGCACCATGTCCCGCGTCCACACCAGGTGGTAGCCGCCCAGGTCGTCGTCGCCCTTGGCATAGCCCCAGGGAATCGAAAGCGATGCGATAAAAGCGCCGGCGTAGGTCTTGTCCTCGTGCATCAGCACGACCTTCTGGCTGGCGCGCAGCAGCCGGCCTGTATCGCCGGTGTGCGAGGCCAATCCCTCGGGCATCTGTACCCGCTCCCACTGGTGGATAAAGCGCTCCAGACTCGCATCGAAAGGCGTGGCCAGCGAGCTCATGGTTGCCGAAAGCGCCGAGTGATGGCTGCGCCCAAAGCCGATCGCCACGACGAACTCGCGGGTCTTCTCGTCAATCACCGTCGCGCGATGCAGGTTCACCTCGCCCATCACCGCGACATTGCCGCCGGTGGCGGAGCCATACTCCCAGTGCATCTGGAAGTCGTGTTTCAGGTCCTGCCAGCCGTCGCTCGTGCCCACAAACCCGCAGGAGGCGCGCGAGAACCCGCAACCGGCAGCCATCACCAGTGAAACATCGTCTTTCCAGGCCAGCAGCACCCGGTTCCCAGCCACATCGACCACCCGCGCCGAATTACCGGCGCCGCCCCCGCCCAGATGCGGGGAAAGCAGGGCATAGATGTGGAGCCGCGAAAGCAGGTCCGGCTCCGCTTCAAGCCGCACACGCACCAGCACCACCGACGAGTGCGGATCGGCGATCGTCTCCTTGGTAATGGTGTAGCGGCCGCCGGGGTCGCGGTTCACCTGCCGCGAAGCTGGCGCACCCGGGTGGACATAGGAAAATTTCCGGTCCATATCGCGCTTTTCCTCGTGGAAAAACGTGTCCCCGTCTGAGATCAGGAACCCCATATCCCGAACCTGGGGACGGTCGATCGTGGGAAAATACATCTCGTTCAGAATGCCGTGGGAGGTGGTGTACCAGACCCGGCAGGAGGCGGAATAGGCCGTGCCCACGCTGTTCTTGATGCTTGAAGTCCAGCGCCCCGGCAGCCCCGGCGCTCCGGGCGCTTCGCCTTGCTGGTTGAGCCATAGGTATTCGGGTGCGGGCGTGGATGCTTCGGGCATGCGTGCTCCTGGTTGCTGTGGGTAAAGAGCTTTCAGACTACCGTGAACGCGTTGCTTCAGAACAGGTCAAGCCGGCTTGCTATCATTTATTGGAGCAGTGATATCATCGTAGTTCGAGGGGTGGCCTATGCACGCTATGACGATTCGCAATCTACCCGACGAAACGCACCGGGCGCTGAAGCAGCGTGCCATGTTGCACGGGAAAAGCACGGAAGCAGAGGTTCGCGCGATTTTAGAGGAGGCAGTGCGGCCGAAGGAGCAGGTTGGTCTGGGTACGGCGCTCCATGAGTTCGCGATGCAGTTTGGGGGCGTGGAGCTGGATATTACACGCGACCCATCACCGGCGAGAGCGGCTGATTTCGAGTGATTGTCGTCGATACCAACGTCGTCTCCGAGCCTTTGAAGCCGCAGGCGAGCGCTGCAGTTCTCGACTGGTTGAACCGTCAAGCCGTCAAAACTCTATATCTGACGACAACGAGCCTGGCCGAGCTGCTGGGCGGTGTCGAGAAACTGCCGGATGGGCGGCGCAAGACAGTTCTGGCGGAGTCGCTGAACCCAATGCTCGCGCAGTTGTTCGGCCCGCGTATCCTGCCCTTTGACGAGGCTGCCGCAGTCGCTTACGCAAAGCTGGTAAGCCGAACGAAGGCAACTGGGCGCACAGTTTCCTTCACAGATGGACAAATTGCGGCCGTCGCCATAGCTCAGGGATTTATGGTCGCGACGCGCGATCGAGGACCGTTTGAGGCGGCTGGCGTGAAGGTGATTGATCCCTGGATGTCAGTGGAAAGACGCGATCTCAACACGTATGATATCCGTCATGGAAATCCACCTGTCCGCCAGCGTCGAAGCAAAAATACAGCAGCGCGCGGCGCGTGAAGGTCGCGAACCTGGCGTGATCGCTGCTGAAGCGTTATAACAGATGTTTGATTATGATTCCTGCTTTGTCGCGAGAGTGGACGAGGGTATTGCTGACATAGAGTCTGGAAACGTAATCCCTCATGAGGAAGTTGTCAGGCGCATGGAGGAACGCTTTGCGCGACGGTGCGCAGCGGCTTCGTTAAGCTTACCTGGAGCGTGAAAGCTTACACCGACCTTGACGACCTCATTAACTACATTGAAGCTGACTCGCCGGAACAAGCTGAACGGGTTTCGCAGATCATCGAGAGCGCGCCGCTGAAACTGCTGGAGTTTCCAAGATTGGATCGCATTGGACGGCGTCTGAATACTTTTGAGCTCGTCCTTGCGCCTCTGCCATACATCATGGTTTACAGCGTACAGGGAAGAAACATCCGGATCGTGCGCATCTTTCACGGCAAGCAGAATTGGCAGTAACACGAGGTATTCATCGTTACAACACCTGCGAGTTCGCATCCGGGTCGGGGTGGAACTGGACTTCGCCCATGGCGTGCGTGATCTCTGTGTTGCGCATGAAGTACTGCCACACGAAGCCGCTGCGGAGGTTCTCAGCCATCATGACGCTGATGCCCTGGTCGATCCCGAGGATATCTTCTGCGAACCAGCCGCCCTTTATGTCGAACGCGTCCACAAAGCCGTAGCGTGTCCAAACTTTCGGCCCCATCTTCTCGCGCATGCTCAGCAGAACGTGCGAGCACTCGGCCGGTAGAAACGGCAGCGAGCCGGCAGCAGCGCACGGCACCAGTGTTCCATCGAGCGGCCCGATCGAGGGCGGTCCACCCCACACACGGTAGCCGTCTTTCGAGTCCGACGCGGTAATCCCCCACATATCCTGGTCGATCCAGTTGAACTTCTGCCCCAGGTGGATGCACCAGAGCTGGTGTGCACGGGTAGCCGCGATGGAGTTAGTGAAGTAGTTCGCATGGAGATCGCGCTGATCGCGGTAATCGCACCAGGCATGCGCGTACTGGTGGATAAAGATCGGGGCGAGCCCGGAGATGTACTCAATACCGCCAAACTGCACCAGCGGCCGCTGCAGCGCGTTCCAGGTGGAAACCGGGATGGGGTGCGTGGGCGAGCCGATCGCCATCAGGTACATCGTCATCAGCTCGGCATAGATATCCCAGCGATGGTTGAGAAAGCCGCCATCCGGCAGCCAGCCCATGGAGAGCGTCTGGCCTTCATTGAGCATCCACTGCCAGTCCACGCGGCGGTAGAAGGTGGTCGCGAGCGCCGCGATGCGTGCATTCCCGGCAAAATACTGGCGGCACAGCAGCACCCCGCACAGCAGCAGCGCGGTGTCGATCGAGCTCAGCTCCGACTCGAACATGCGCTGGCCGCTCTCGATATCGATGAAGTGATAGAGGAAGCCGTGCTCATGCGGACAGTCTTCCAGTAGAAATGCCAGCGTCTTCTCGACGCGCGCTTCGCACTCGATCGACGGGATATAGCCGCGCTTTGCCGCGATGCACAGCGCGCTGAGCCCGAAGCCTGTCGCCGCGATAGATGCGACGCGGGAGGTGGAGATGCCCGCCGCCAGTGCCCGGTCGCGCACCAGGCCGGTCTTGGGGCTCGCCTCGTTGTAGAAGAACTGGCAGCCACGCTCCTCCATTTCGTCGAGCAGCATATCTGCCTGCTTCGAGACCTGGGTAAGCGGCCGGTTGATGAACTGGCCCGGGGGGTGGGTGTACTTTTCCGCCGCGGCCTGCTCCGGCTGCGGCTGCTGCCCGGGCGTCGTCTTCGGGGCTACAGGCTGGTTCTGGTATGCCGGGTCAGGGCCGCGCATCGCGCGTGCGGCCGGGGTGCCGAGTGTAATGGCGCCGCTGGCGGTAGCAGCGGCTGCGGCCCGCAACATCTCGCGGCGGGTAAATCGATGGTCAGTCAAACATTCTCCCGGAAACCTGATCAGAGCGAACTCCCATGCCATTCGCCCCCAACGCGTCTCTTTAAGGATGCATCAAGCAGCGCATCCGTCTCACTTCCCTGCTCTCCAAAGGCCGGAACTGCATCCCTATAAAGGTGAACCCGCCCGCGCCCGCAAAGGCGCGAGGCTACCCCAGAGGAGGAACCTTGGCCTACGAACTGCCACCACTGTCCTACGACTACGCCGCCCTTGAGCCCCATATCGACGAAGCCACGATGAAGCTGCATCATGACAAGCACCACCAGAGCTACGTCACCAACCTGAACGGCGCCATTGAGAAGCATCCGGAGCTCGGCAAGCACACGCCGGACGACCTGCTGCGTTCGCTTGACACCATTCCCGACGATGTAAAAACGGTCGTCCGCAACAATGGCGGCGGTCATGTCAACCACACCATGTTCTGGACGATCATGAAGCCGGGCGGCGGCGGCGAGCCGACAGGCAAGCTCGCCGACCAGATCAAGCAGGACTTCGGCTCGTTTGAGGACTTCAAGAAGCAGTTCAACGAGACCACCGCGAAGCAGTTCGGCTCCGGATGGGGTTGGCTGGTGCTTGACGGCGGCAAGCTTAAGATCGTCACCACCCCGAACCAAGACAATCCCATCTCGCAGGGCAAGTATCCCATCCTGGGCAACGATGTGTGGGAGCACGCCTACTATCTCAAATACCAGAACAAGCGCCCGGATTACCTGGCCGCCTGGTGGAACACCGTGAACTGGGACGAGATCAACAAGCGCTTTGAAATAGCGCAAAAGGGTTGATTTTTGTACTTTTGACGCGCATATCAAGTGGGCTGTCCATTGCAATGCCAATGGACAGCCTGCTTGCTTTTGTACCCTCGCGACTTTCCCCTTCGGCCCGGGTTTCCCCTGCAGGAGCTTTTGCCTTTATGCGTCCTTCCTTAAGCCTGTCACTTGCTGCTTTTCTGCTTTCCGGTTCCGCCGCACTCGCTCAGGTCGCGCTCCCCTCTACGGGTGGGCATTACACCGTAAGTGAGAACGGGAAGACGCTCGGCGAGGCGCAGTTCAGCGTTGCCCCCGTCCAGGGCGGCGACACACTGACATCGAGCGGCGGCATGAAGTTCGACAAGTTCTCCTACTCCTTCAACAGCACGGCCACGGTCGACTCGCAGGGAAATCTCGTCCACAATCAGCTCACCGGCTCGGTACACGGCTCCAAGGCTTCAGGCAACAATATCCAGTTCAACACTGCATCCGACCCCACAGGCCGGACCTTCAACATGAAGATCAATGCGGACGGCAAGGCCACCTCGGATCAGGTCGACCGCCACCGTAACACGGTGCTCGCACCCGACCTTGACCCCGCTGCGTACACGTTGATGGTGCACCTTGCGCTAGCGCAGCCGAAGACGGCCTGGGTCATCATTCCAAAGCAGAACGGCATCCTGGTTCCGGCGGATTACTCGCTGCTGGACGACCTGAACGGTACTCTGAACGGCCAACAGCTCTCCGTCAAGCACACGGCGGTTGCGCTCAGCATGCAGAATTCGATCGTCATCGAACTGTTCTACACGTCCGCCGGGCAGTTGCTGGAAGCAGATCTGAACGCGCAGAACATTCACGTCACGCTCGACGGGTTCAAACTCGCGAATCACCCGAAGCCGATAGCACCGCCGCCAGGAGAATCACCGGCAGCGCAGGGCACGAACGGGCAGCCGCCGCAAGGACAGGCTCCGGGTGGACAGGGTCAGCAGCCTGGGCAGCAGCCATATGCTCCGCAGGGGCCGCCCGCGCCGCCGCAGCCACCGCAGTAAAGCGCTTCCGGGGTCACGTTCCGTATCTGGATCACGTCCCCGGATCATGCTCCCTGATCAGCGCGAGACCTTCTTCCCGCGTGCGTATCCGCCCTTCCAGCTGTGCATCCTCAGCCATCGCCAGCAGCTGTTTAAAAGCCGGTCCCGGCTGGTAGCCTTTGGCGATCAGGTCGCGGCCAGTCACCAGCAGTACGGGACGCACCTGCTCTGCCGGCGTCTCCTCATAGCGGCTTTTTGCATAGTCGTAGAGCCGAAGCAGCTTGTGGCTCGACAGACAATCCATCCGATGCAAAGCAAGGTGCTCCTGGAAGTGCGGCAGCCGGAAGAACCGCTTGAGCGTCGACTCCTTCATCTTTTCCACGTCGCCGAACCGCATGTGGTTCGCCACCAGCGAAGCAATCTGCGCGGTGTCCTCGTTTGAGAAGCGAAGCCGGGCGCAGATCGCCTCAGCCATGCGCGTACCCACCTCGGCATGGCCGTTGAAGCGGATGCGGTCCGTATCGCGGACGAAGCACGGCGGTTTGCCTACATCGTGCAGCAGCGCGGCCCAAGCCAGCGCCGGTGACACACCCGGCTCCAATTTTTCAAGCAACAGCAGCGTATGCACCCACACGTCCCCCTCTGGATGCCAGTCCGGCGGCTGCTCCACGCCGTGCATACGATCGATCTCCGGCAGCACTTCCTTCAGCAACCCGGTGAAGTCGAGCAGCTCGAACGCGAGCCGGGCATGGCCCTCGGTGAGCATCCGCGTCAGCTCGTCGCGGATACGCTCCGGGCTGACCTGGTGAATGGTGCTGGCCTGCGCGCGGATCGCGGCTTCTGTTTCTGTTTCGAGCGCGAAGTTGAGCCGGGCCGCGAAACGCACGGCGCGCAGCATCCGCAGCTTGTCTTCGCGGAAGCGCCGCTCGGGTTCGCCGATTGCACGCACCAGTTTGGCGGCGAGGTCTCGCCGGCCGCCGACAAAGTCCAGAACCTCGCCCGCGAGCGGGTCGAACAGCATGCCGTTGATGGTGAAGTCGCGCCGCTTCACGTCCTCGCGCGGGTCCGTCGAGTAGCGCACCGCGTCGGGCCGCCGACCGTCAGAGTACGCGCCGTCGCTGCGAAAAGTTGCGACCTCAGTTTGCGTTTCGCTTCCGTCCGCATGAGCCGTGCAAACCAGCACCACGCCGAAGTGCGCGCCCACGGCGTAGGTCTTCGGGAAAAGGTCGAGAACTTGATCGGGCGTCGCGCTGGTGGCGACGTCGAAATCCTTTGCCGCGAGCCCCAGCAACCGGTCGCGTACGCAGCCGCCGGCGTAGAACGCCTGGTGACCGTGGGCGCGAAGGGTATCGACGATGCCGCGGGCGGACTGCTCGGCCGCGTTTGCTATGGGAACCGCAATGCTCACTCCGTCTGCCATGACTCTTTTAGGATAGAAGATGCGATGAATCAAAGGCAGGGACTGATCCTCGGGATTGAGAGCTCGTGCGACGAAACGGCTGCGGCTGTGGTCGCGCGGGGGCGCGAGACGCTCTCGAGCGTTGTCGCCTCACAGTTTGGAGTGCATGCGCCTTATGGAGGCGTCGTTCCGGAGCTCGCCTCGCGCGAGCACCTGCGGAACATCGTCCCGGTCGTGCGGCAGGCGCTTGCCGAGGCAGGCGTTTCGCTTGAGGAGCTTGACGCTGTCGCCGTGACGGAAGGCCCGGGGCTGGCCGGCGCACTGCTTGTCGGCGTGACGTATGCCAAAACCCTGGCCTGGGCGCTCGGCAAGCCGCTGATCGCCGTCAATCACCTTGAAGGCCATATTCATGCGGTGCTGCTGGAGCATACCGCGGATCCGAAACATGCCGAAACGCCGGCGCTCGCGCTTGTGGTTTCCGGCGGCCATACGCACCTGTACCTGGCGTCGGTTGGTGCGGGCGGAGAGTGGCAGTACCGGGTCGTGGGCCGCACGGTGGACGACGCGGCCGGCGAGGCGTTCGACAAAGTCGCGAAGCTGCTGGGGCTCGGCTACCCAGGCGGTCCGTGGATCGACGGCCTCGCGCCGCACGGCAATCCTCGCGCCGTCCCGTTCCGGTTCGCCGAGGTGCGCCCTCGGGCACCGCGCCAGCGCCCTGTACCCGCGGTTGTGGAGATTGCCCCGGAACTGCTGTTTTCGTTCTCCGGCATCAAGACCGGGGTGCTGCGCTATGTCGAGACGCACGGGCTGGCAACCTCGATTGCTCGCCGGATAGATGCCCTCGCGCACATGGAAAAACCAACGCTCGTAGATCTGCTGGCTCTCTGCGATATAGAAACTCTGGGCCTGATCGCGTCGTTCCAGCGCGCGGTGGTCGACAACCTGGTCGAGCGAACCCTGCTGGCTGCCGATCGCTACGGCGCGCACACAATCCTGGTCTCCGGCGGCGTCGCCTCCAATCGAGAGCTCCGGGCGCGCTTTACCGAACGTGCCACGCTGCCCGTTCTTTTCCCCTCGCTCGCACTCTCGACCGATAACGCTGCCATGATCGCCGCCGCCGCGTGGCCGCGGCTCGAACGCGGCGTCATCGCCACCGACACGCTTTCAGCCGAACCACGCCTCCAACTGACATAGCCCCGCCCCGACCACCGGGAGGGCCACGTAAGCCGGCATCCCCATAGAAACGAGCACCCGCCACGAAGTGGCCGCAAGCCGCGTAGGCGGTTTATCTCAGCCGGGTACAGGGCCTTCAGGCCGTTTTCCCGGCTGGTAAGATCGTCTGTGAAAGGCCCTGCCCGCCGAACGGATGACGATTCACCTTTTTAATACCCTCAGCGGACGCATTGAGCCGTTGGTGCCCATGGATGGCTCTATGCTGCGGATGTACGCGTGCGGCCCCACGGTGTACGACTACGGCCACATTGGCAACTTTCGGACGTTTCTGCACGTAGATGTGCTGCGCCGGACGCTTGAGCTGTTCGGCACGCCAGTGCGCCACGTGATGAACATCACCGACGTGGATGACAAGATTATCCGCAATGCCACGGCCGCCGGGCTGCCCATTGCCGATTACACGCGCCGGTTTGAGGAAGCCTTCTTTGAAGATCTCGAAGCGCTTTCCGTCGAACGCCCCACCATCGTTGCCCGCGCCACCGAGCATATCCCTGAGATGGTGTCACTGGTCGAGCGGCTCGCCGCCGAAAACCTGGCCTACCGGACCGACGACGGCTCATGGTATTTCCGCATCTCCGGCTTTCCCGAGTACGGCAAGCTCTCGAAGAAGGACTTTGCCGGCATCACCGACGGCGCGCGGGTCGAGGTCGATGAGTATGACAAGGATTCCGCCCGCGACTTTGCCCTTTGGAAAGCCCCCAGGCCCGGGGAGCACCACTGGGCGTCCGCAATCGGCGACGGACGCCCCGGCTGGCACCTTGAGTGCTCCGCCATGGCGCTGCGCTACCTGGGTAACTCGTTTGACCTGCACGCGGGCGGCGAGGACCTGATGTTTCCGCATCACGAAAACGAAATCGCCCAGTCCGAGTGCGCGACCCACGAAACCTTCGCGCGGCACTGGTTCCATGTGCATTTCCTGCTGGTTGAAGGCCGCAAGATGTCGAAGTCCGAGGGGAACTTCTACACGCTGCGCGACCTGCTGCTGAAAGGTTATAAGGCGTCCGCGATTCGCTCGCTGCTGATCTCAGTCCCCTACGGGCAGCAGCTGAACTTCACTTTTGAGGGTCTTTCCGCGGAAACAGCCGCGCTCGATCGTTTGCGGACCTTCCGCGACCGGATGCGCAACACGCAGTGGCTGCCTGCCACAAATGCGGAGCTTTTAACCGCGACAGATGCAGCGCGCGAAGCCTTCGACACAGCCCTGGCGCGTGACCTGAATACCGCCGAGGCTCGCGCCGCGATCTTCGACATGGTCCGCGCGGCCAACACCTCGGCCGATGCCGGGACACTAGGCCAGGAGAACGCGCGCGCCCTGCTGGACGTCCTCGCCCACTTCGACCGGGTCTTCGCGGTGCTCGGCACCGACGACACGAGGATCACCGAGGCTGCACTGGAATGGGCAGAGTGCGAAGGACGCCTGGGCGATGTTCCGGCGGAGCTGCTGGCCCAACGTTTACTCACGGATGTCCAGATCGAAGCCCTCATTGAAGAGCGCCGAATCGCTCGGGTCGCCCGTGATTTTCAACGCGGCGACGCGATTCGCGACGAACTCCTGGAAAAAGGAATCGTGATCGAGGACAGCAAGGCAGGTGTTCGCTGGCGACGCCGTTAGAGCATTTTCACAGTAGGTATAAGGCTATGCGCTGAACTCTGCGCGGCTCAAGTCGGATGGATCACAAGCAACTGTGAAATGCATTAGGTTGTGTTGAGGCTCCCTTGTTCGTCGACCGAATGCTCACATAAGATCAGTCTTATATCCGGTAGACGCTGAGGGGACACGAATTGAAACTGTCTGACTACGTTGTTGAGTTTATCGCTGCACAAGGTGTGCGCCACGTATTTCTGGTGACCGGTGGCGGCGCGATGCATTTGAACGAATCCCTTGGCCGCTGCTCTTCGCTCGAGGCGGTGTGCAACTCGCATGAGCAGGCAAGCGCCATTTGTGCCGAGTCGTATGCGAAAGCCACCGGCGACCTTGGCGTAGCGATGTTTACGACTGGACCGGGAGGCACGAACGCCGTGACCGGGGTAGCCGGTGCATGGCTTGACTCGACGCCAACCCTGTTTGTCTCCGGACAGGTGAAGCGCCCTGACCGCATGTTCGATGAGCAGGGCCGGCCGCTCGGCATGCGCCAGTTGGGGATCCAGGAAGTCGACATCGTCTCCATCGTCAAACCGATCACGAAATATGCCGTCACGGTCACCGACCCGCGGCAGATTCGCTACCACATGGAAAAAGCGGCGCACCTGGCGACGACAGGCCGTCCGGGGCCCGTGTGGATTGATATTCCGCTCGATGTGCAGGCGTCCCCCATCGGCGATCCCGCGACCCTGGAAGGATTCAGCGTAGAAGCCGAGAGCGCTCCGCGGGCTGCCGGCACATCGCTTGTGCAACAGGTTCAAAGCGTAATAGCCGCGTTGAATAAGGCCGAGCGTCCGCTTCTGCTCGCCGGCAATGGCATTCGCCTTGCGCGAGCCGAAGCAGCGTTTGAGCAGTTCCGTAAGCTGTTGAACATACCTGCCGCCGCGACCTGGTGCGCGGCAGACCTGGTGCCAAGCGATGACCCGCTGTATGTGGGTCGCCCGGGCTCTGTTGCAGCGCGTGGCTCAAACTTTGCATTGCAGAACGCCGACTTCCTTCTTTCCATCGGGGCACGGCTTGATTTCGCCATTACAGGTTATGCGCCGGAAAAGCTGGCTCGTGAAGCCTTTAAGGTTGCTGTCGATATCGACCAGGCTGAACTGGATAAGTTAAAAGGTCATCTTTCCCTGGCTGTCTGCGCAGATGCCGGCGCCTTTCTTGCCGAGTTTTTGAATCAGCAAGATCAGCTTGCCTTGCGCGACCATACGGAATGGGACGCTCGCTGTGCCTCATGGAAAACGAAGTACCCTGTCGTGACGAAAGAACACCGCAAAGCCGAGGGCAGCGTCAGCATCTTTCATCTGGCTGAGGTGCTCGGCACGGAAACGCGACAGCAGGATGCATTAGTCTCCGGATCATCAGGCTCAGGAATAGAGATATTTCTGCTTGCCTGCCCCACACGCAACGGACAGCGTATCTTCAACACGGCCGGGCTGGGTTCAATGGGTTTTGGACTGCCCAGCGCAATCGCGGTCTCCCTGGCTCGCGGCCGAGGTGAAACAATCTGCGTTGATGGCGATGGCGGCTTTCAGTTCAACATCCAGGAACTGGAGACAGTCCGCAGGCTGGGACTGCCCATCAAGTTTTTCATCCTGAACAACAATGGGTATGCGTCTATCCGCGCTTCGCAGACAAACCATTTCAACTGTGCGAGTATCGGGTGCGATCCGGAAACCGGCCTTACCGTTCCAAGCCTTGAGAAGCTGGCGATGGCCTACGGCATTCCATTCCGGTCGATTCAACATCAAAAAGATCTGCGTTCACAGGTTCGCGCGGTTCTTGATCTCGACGGTCCGGTACTCTGTGATGTTATGGTGATCCCGGATGAATCTCGCGCGCCTCGGCTATCTTCAACGCAGAGAGCGGATGGGTCCTTCGTATCACGACCGCTTGAAGATATGTGGCCTTTCCTGGAACGCGAGGAGTTTCTCTCGAATATGATCGTCGCTCCGCTGGACTATAAATAGAGAGCTAGAGCATTTGCACTCCACACGTAGAGGGGCCGGCAAATGTGCGCGTGGCTTTTCCGTCGGGAAAAGCCACTGGAGCGAGTATTCGGGCCTCTACACCAAGAGTGAAAATGCTCTAAACGCTAGGAAGGCTGGAAAGGAAGACCGCACGCTTTGAAACTTATCAGCATCTCGACGCCCTGCTATAACGAAGAGGCTAACGTTCAGGAGTTGTATCTCCGGGTGCGGCAGGTAATGAACTCCCTGCCGCAGTATCGTTATGAGCACATTTTTATTGACAACGCTTCCACCGATAACACTGTCGCCATCATCAAGACGATCGTCGACAACGATAAGAACGTCAGGCTGATCGTCAATGCGCGAAACTTCGGGCATATCCGCTCCCCGATTCACGGGCTTTTTCAGACCCGGGGAGACGCGATGATCGGAATCGTTGCCGACCTCCAGGATCCTCCGGAGATGATCCCGCTCCTGCTGCAAGGCTGGGAAGAGGGAAACAGCATGGTGCTTGCGGTCAAGCGCTCGAGCGAAGAAAACTCGGCTATGTTCTGGATTCGCAAGCGCTACTATCGGCTCGTCAGTTGGTTCTCCTCAATTGAGACCTTCGAGAACTTTACCGGCTTTGGACTTTACGACCGCAGGGTTGTGGACATCGTAAAATCGTTCAACGATCCGTATCCATACTTTCGCGGCATGATCGCTGACATCGGCCTGCCGCACAAAAAGATTTTCTACGATCAGCCCATTCGAAAACGCGGGCTTACAAAGAACAATTTCTACACGCTCTATGACATGGGCATGCTGGGCATTATTAACCACTCCAAGGTGCCCCTGCGCATTATCGTGTTTGCCGGCTTTCTGGGGGCTTTCCTGTCTTTCTGCACCGGCAGCATTTACAGCCTGTACAAGCTGCTGTACTGGAAGAGCTTTTCTATTGGTGTTGCACCGCTTGTTATCGGAACTTTTTTTATTTTCAGCGTACTGCTTCTTTTCATGGGTGTTATCGGAGAGTATGTCGGAGCAATTCTCACCCAGGTGCAGAACCGGCCGCTGGTCATCGAGCGGGAACGCATCAATTTCGATGATGCCCAGCCTGCTTCGGCCACGCTGAAACCGCAAATGAGCGAGTATCAGTCGCAAGGTTCGGACAACGGCATCTTTGCGGGCACTACCTCGACAAAGCCTGCGTCTATAAACACAGAAACACGGAAAAGCGAGCTTTTGTCCCCGCGGGAGACCCCGGATCCTATGCACCTGCCCAACGGACAAATCCGTTGAAGTCGACAGAGCATTTCAGACCCTTACCAGCACGTCCGACCGCCATCCACGACGAGGTTTGCACCAGTCATGTACGACGAAGCATCAGAGCAGAGAAAAAGTATGGCGCCCTGATACTCATCCGCCTGGGCCATGCGGCCCATCGGGATTAAAGCATGTAGCTTCTGAAGAAAATCGGCTGACTGGTTGTTTTCAACACCGCCCGGGCAGATAGAGTTTACACGCACAGACTTGCCGGCCCAGTAGGTGGCCAGGTATCGCGTAAGTCCAAGCAGGCCCGATTTCACGATGGAATACGTGACAGGCTTTACGGGCTGTAGATTCTCAGGTACACCCAATTGCCGGTATAACCTTTGATCGGGTCCGATTAGTGCCAGGTCAGAGGCTATGTTAAGGATAACGCCACCGCCGTTCGCGGCCATGTATGTTCCGAACACCTGCGAGCAAAGATACGCACCCGTCAGCCCCACGTTTACATCATCCTGCCACTGTTGCAGTGGGAAGTCTTCAAAACGAGAAAAGTTGACCTCAGAGCTCTCTTCCATCTTGGGATTATTAGCTGCATTGTTAATCAGGATGTCGATCCTGCCGTACCGCTCGAGTATCTCGGAGCGGGCGGCTACCAGTGCATTCCTGTCGGTAATATCGCAGGCTAAGCCCAATGCGGGGATAGCAAATGTCGCCGCCAGTTCACGCGCATACTTATCCGCGCGCTCGTGAGAAATATCCATGAGCACGGGCGACCCACCGGCACGGGCGATTGCCCGCGCATGCTGCACACCAAGCAGACCCGCACCGCCAGTGATGATAGCAACGCGGCCGGTAAGATCGAACGTGTTCCTTTCGCTGTAAAAAGAATCAGCCACTGAAGTCTCCAATCGTGCTGAGCGCGACACGCTCTCCGGTTTCGATCGATTGCCTGGCCGCAAGAGCCATGCGCACACTGTTCCACCCATCACGGAGGCCGACCACGGGATGAACGCGCGCCTTGACGCAATCGAGGAAGTGACGCGTTTGATCGAGAAATAGCTGATTGCGCTCAAAATCAGGAAAGCTTTCGACGACGGGAACTGTTCCTCGAAGGTGCAGTGTCACCGATGATGTAACGAGGTCCATGATGATTTTTCCACGGTCCCCGATAACTTCACATTGCTTCACCGGTGGAGACTGCAGAAAATCCTGGTGTAGATGTACGGGGAGGATACGATTCTCCGCAGTCATGCACTCCATCAGGATGGAAGCTGTGTCCTCGCAGGAGATTTCAAGATCGCTCCAGTGGCCGCCAAGTGCATACACACTCCTTGGAAGACCAAAGAGAGAGTACAGGTAGTCCGCTTCGTGAATCTGTGAAAGGATAACTCCCCCGCCCATCGAGGACTTCGCCGCATAGGTATCTCTGTAATCCTCATAGGGATGCCAGTCAGGCATATACTCACTGGTTATGCAGCGCACCGCGAGCAGGTTGCCGGCGGCACCCCCGGCAAGCATGTCGGCAAGTACTCGCAAACATGGGTGAAACCGCAGTTGATAACCGACCATGATGATACGGTCGCTGCTCTCCGCCAAGGCAAAAAGCGCCTGTACCCCTTCGAGTGAAGAAGCGACGGGCTTCTCGATAAACAAGTCGCACCCTGCCTGCAGGCAAGCCATCGCTGTTGAGACGTGCATGCTGTTGGGATTGCAGATAAACGCGGCGTCCGGCCGCTGAGCAAGCGCTTGCTCCAGGTCGTCGAAGACCTGAATGTCGTACTCCAGTTCTACATTTCGGTGATCGTCAACGCCAAATCCGGGAGTGATGACATGCCTGAGCCGACGGACGCGATAGGCAATCAGTTCAAGCTGATCGCCCAACAGGTGACGAAGATTACGCACGTGTCTTTGTCCGATACTGCCGAGCCCGATGATGAGTATTTTCAAGGCACAAATCCGCCGATTCTGAAGTGGAGGGTGAACAGGTCCGCCATGGGTCGAGTCTGGCGACGCTCGTTCAATCAACTCCTACAGCATCATAAAGCAGGCGCTTCAGCACATCAGGACGTCCAGCAGCACCGCGTCTTCAGGCGCGAACAATAGGCACGTCAGGACCGACGCATGGGCTATTCGCCTGTCGACACCCTGATCACAAACACGTAAAACCAGCTAAACTGTTGGCAAGCTGACAGAATCCGCGGGTGTCCGACGCGACTGAGGGCCGCTTGAAAACAAAGATGGAGTGGCTTCCGCCAAAACGCTTATGCTGTTTAAGCACCCAGCGTACAGGGTCTGAAACGACGAAAGCAGCGCGAAGATATTTCAGGGTCGCACTCATAAACGAAAAGGCGAATGCACAACTTCTTCCTGATTGATATCTCTGGGGCCATGCTGGCCGCGATCCTGTTTTTCTTCGTGCTCTATACGCCGGGAGCGGTCACGGCATGGCTCCTCAACCTGAACGGCTACCGTAGTCTTTCACTGGCGTCCCGCGCTGTCATCAGCATTCCGCTTTCGTTTTCACTTGTTATCGTTCTTATCTGGCTGTGCGGCGCAGGCTCGCTGCGTTTCGCTATCGGGTGCCTGGTTGCGGTCAACTGCGGCTTCGTTGCGATAGCTGTTCGCGAAGTTTTTTTCAACGGGCGGCGCAGCAGCTGGATGATCCGCAAAAAGGATATCCTTCCCGCTGCCTTTGTCATTGTGTGGTGCCTTCTCGTCGCTCTTACAATTGTCGATGTGCAGATCGGGCAGCACCTTTTTCAAAGTGTGACACTGCGGGACGCCAGCTACCGGATAGCCTTCATTCAGTCAGTGATCCGCAGCGGAACACCCCCGCTGAATCCCCTGTACAGCACCGGGCATGCCAGCGTCATGCGCAATTACTACTTCTGGTATGTTGTATGCGCCATCGTTGTAAAGTTCTCCGCTCTCACAGCGAAGCAGGTGCTAATCGCCAGCAGTATGTGGTCAAGCGCAGCCCTTCTATGCCTGCCACCTCTTTATTTTCGCGGCTTTTTTGCCGTACGCACAGGTCTACGCCGCCTTTCACTCATCGCGTTTGGCCTATTCACCATTACCGGTCTTGACCTGATTGTTGTTGTGCATCGCTATATCTATGGTGGAACCATTGATGCTGACATGGAGTGGTGGGACCGCGATCATTTCTCGTCGTGGTTTGATCCGCTTCTCTATGCCCCGCATCACATCGCCGGCCTGGTCTGCTGCCTCTTCGGATTTCTGCTTTTGTGGCAAGCTGCCGATAGGTCATGGCGCGACCGCGCGATCGCCCTCACACTTGCGGGCATGGCCTTCGCGAGCTCCAGCGGTCTTTCCATTTACATCTGCGCCGCATTCGCCATGACACTGATACCGTGGTGTCTCTGGGCTTTCTTTCGCGAGAAACAGACAAAGCTGGTCGCCACCGTGCTGCTCGCCGGTATCGTCTCCCTTCTTGCGGCATCCCCCTATCTTTACGGACTGAAACAGGACCAGGGTCAGACTCTTGCCACGGTGCCCAGGTCTGAGACGAAGACAGATGTAAGCTCAGGCGCGCCAGCTTCGGAGCCCTCCCCGGATACAAGTCCCGGCGTTCATGGAGAAGCAACTCAGGCATCAGCTTCAGCAGTAACAGATCAGGAAAGCTCAGCTGAAGCAGCAGATGAAACGAGCCAGGATTCATCCGGCCTAGACCCCTCCTCGCCTGCTTCGCAAATGGATGAAAAGCCGCTCGGCTCGGTGCATCATCACAAGGCGAAGTCGCCCGGTTTCCATCTGCCTTTCATGCTTCAGCTTCGACGTATCGTAGCCTACCGCGATCTAACAGATTACCTGCAGTCGGTTCCGTTCCTCGAGGCATTCGTCAAGGCGCACTACAAGCTCGTTCAGACCGTTGATTGGTTCATCGTTGTTATCCCGGTTTACTTCCTCGAGTTCGGTTTCTATTGTGTTGTCATGTGGCTGCTCGTAAGTCGCTGGCGGCGAGAGCGCCGCCGCCTCAGCGTACCCACAAGGCATCTGCTGTTTCTCATGACGACCAGCCTGATCGTGACGACAGTCGTGCGCTCGTCCGTAATCAACATCAACGATTTCGGTCTCCGGAGTGCGTTGATCCCGCAGTTCTGTCTCCTGCTGGTCGCAACACTCTTCTTCGCAGAGCTGCCGGAGACGCGCCCTTCTGCAGCACGATTCAATCATTCGAGTCATCTGTCTCACAACAGCTCCTTACTCGAAGGTTCACTGCGAAGCGACTATGCTACCGCTCCCTCCCAAGGTGTGCGGCGGGTGCTGTACAGCATGATGGTGCTGGGTTTTCTGGCCTGTGTTTATCAGGCGACCATTATTCGCATCTATCTTCCCCTGGTCGAGTCACGGCAATTTCCCCTGAGCTCCTACGTGTATGTTTATCCGGAAATGAGCAGGAAGCTTTTTGCCATGCGGACTGCTTACGGCGAACTTGATCGCAAAATACCGGCTGAAGCGGTTCTCCAGTACAACCCGTACCGTGGCGAGAACTATTTCCTATGGGCAAACATGATGGCTGCCGGCCACCAGCTGGCTGCCGGCGAGCCCGAGTGCGGGGCCGACTTCGGCGGTGATCCTACCAAGTGCCCGGGGATGCTCCGAGCGATTGTGAAGATGTTCGCGTGGCCCGCCCCATCCGCGCAGGAACTGAAGGCAACATGCGAACGGCTTGGCATCGACTATGCGGTAGGCTCAGTAGAAGACGACGCATGGAGCGATGCAGAAGGTTGGGTATGGCACTCACCCCTGATCGTGGCCGAGCCCGGCATTCGCATTGTTCGATGTAACGACCGAACTCCACCACCACTTCCGCCGAACCGAGCCTGGCTGCGGTAGAGCAAGCAGCCTGAACTTAGTCTGAGTCAACCAACGATCACAAGAGAGTACACATGAGTAGCTTTAAGAACAAGGTTGCGATTGTCACCGGCGGGGCCACCGGCCTCGGAGAAGCTTTCGTGCGCGAGCTCGCCCGCGAAGGTGCACGTGTTGTCATCGTGGATGTTAACGAGGCCGCAGGCACTGCCCTCGCAGCAGAACTCCACGCCGAGTTTCACAACCTCAGCGTAGCTTCTCTCAAAGATTTTCAGGATCTGATCGCGAGAGTTTACAGCACCCACGGCGCGCTTGATCTGCTTATCAATAATGCCGGCATAAGCGCCGATGGCGAATCGCTTGAGATACCTCTTAGTGAGTGGCTGCGCGTTTTAGAGGTAAATCTACTGGGAGTCATTGCTGGATCTTTAGCGGCATACAAAGTCATGGCAAAGCAACGTTCCGGCATGATCCTGAACATTGGATCCCTCACCGGCCTGGCTCTGACCCCCATGCTGCTTCCCTACTCCTCCAGCAAGGCGGGGGTCGTTACCTTCTCCCGCGGACTGGCTGAAGAGGCGCTTGAGTTTGGAATTCATGTCGCCGTCGCCTGCCCCGGTAATATCCAGACGAAAATACTTCCCGATCACGTATCGGGATTAATGCGGATTATATCTCCGGAGTATGCAGCACACCGCATCCTGCAAACCTTGCTAAGACGAAAGCGCATCATCATTTTTCCAACGTACGCCCGATTGTGGTGGCTTTGCGAGCGATTGAGCCCGCAACTGCTGGCGCCATTCCGGCAAGTGATTGTGAAGCGATCAAGAGAACGGGCCCGCCGGCGCATGTCTGAGGCGGCAAAGTAGCAGATCAACGCTCGTATAGCTTAGTTACAGCCGCGGGACGCCCCTGGAGCCTTCTGTAGTTATCCTGGATTTCAGGCGGAAAGGTAGCGATGAGCACATCGATCTCTTGCAGAAGCCTGAATACGACCCTGGGGTTTGCCGCTGCCAGGTTGTAACTTTCTCCGGGATCGAGACTTACACTGTAGAGTTCAGAACTCGGCAGAAAGAAGCTCTGTACGCTCTTGCTCTTGCTTGCGGAAGAGTCCTCCCCCGCTTGCGCCACATGCAGTTTCCAGTCAGCAGCACGGATGCATTGCAGGTTCCATGATCCGCCGGCTTGTGAAAAATAGAGCTGGGGCTCATAGTCTCGGCTGCTGCGCTCTCCTCTGAAGATATGAACCATGTCGATGCCGTCGAGAGGAACACGGGACGGTGTTAGTCCGCACCACGCCGCCAAGGTAGGCATGGCATCCAGACTGGTTGCCCAGCCGCCTTGTACGCTGCCTTCCTTGATTCTCCCCGGCCAGCGCACAATCAGCGGCACACGACACCCGCCCTCCAACGTGGAACCCTTGCGTCCGCGAAGTTCGCCGTTGCTCCCCTGCGAACCTGGTCCATTGCTGCTGCTAAACCACACAATGGTATTTTCGGTGGCTCCGACGTGTGCCAATGTCTGGAGTAACATCCCGACACTCAGGTCCATCTCTGCAACGAAATCACCGTAGGGTCCAAAGGACGACTTCTTCTTTCCTGCGCTGTAGGTGCGAACCTGGTCTTCAGGACTGGGATAGACGAGATGCAGAAAGAACGGCCGGTCAGCAGATTGCTCGATGAAATGCGTCGCCGCTGCTGTGTACTCACGCATAAGCAGAGTGCTGTCTTGTTGCGCTGGATACTGTTCACCACTGAGCGAGCGGGCATTGGGATCTTTCGCTTCTCCATGGACAAAGTTAAAGTAGGAGTCGAAGCCGCGAAAAGCCGTTAACTCTTCTGAAGCTTCACCGAAACCCCAGCGACCCACAGAGAGTGAGCGATAACCTTTGTCATGAAAAAGTCTCGCGAGGGTTTCCTCTTCCGCGTCAGAAGTCTTCGAGGGTAGTTCCGGATTGGCAATGGAACGAGGCGCATATCGGCCTGTGAGTAAAGCTGTATGCGATGCAGCACAGGTAGAGTGAGCGGAGTTGTAATGATTAAGGCGCGCGCCGTCAAATGCGAGCTGGAGTATATTCGGCGAAGGGATCGGCGCTCCGAAACACTGCAGGTCATCAACTCCCAGATCGTCGCAGATCAGCATGATGACATTCGGCGGTCTGGGGTTTTGAGGCGATGCGGCCGCCATTGCACTGGCAGCCTGCAGTGGCGGGAGTGCCAGGCATGCTGTCAGCCCCGCTAGAAAATCTCGTCGATCCACTCGCATGCGCTCTCCGCCGGCAACAACTCACTCATGCCAAACAGCGGTCCTTGCTCGGCGTTTGCAAACTGTCCTTCACTATATCGCAACGCTAACCCAAGTGCAGCCAGAGCAACATTCAAAGATGCAATGCGGAAGCCCCCGAGCAAGTAAAGCCTGTTTACCGGCTGATAGACCGTCCTAGTAACATCAGCTCACTGGAGGACAATAGTCGGGCAACAAAAAAGCAGCCCGAAGGCTGCTTTTTTGTGCTTTACAAGTAATTTACGCGGGAGAAGGGCTGCCTTCGGGGAAGCCTCCACCATGCTTTGGTTCGGGCTTGATCACCTGCTGGGGATCGCCGGTAGGTGTGCCGTTCGGCGGGCCACCCTGCAGCTTAATCGGCGGCAGTTCCTGCCCGTCGATGATCATCCGGATATCCGCTGCATCCAGCGTTTCGCGTTCCAGCAGAGCGACTGCCATCCGGTGCATCGCGTCCTGCTTACTATCAAGAATGCTGTATGCCGACTTGTAAGCCTCGTCGACCATAGAGCGAACCTCGGCATCAATCTGCCGTGCCGTTTCCTCTGAGAAGTCGCGGTGCTGTGCTATCTCGCGGCCCAGGAATATCTGCTCCTCCTTTTTACCGAAGGTGAGCGGTCCAAGCCTGCTCATGCCGTACTCGCAGACCATCTTGCGGGCCAGTTCCGTGGCACGTTCAATGTCGTTGCCGGCACCGGTCGTCATCTGCTTCAGGAAGATCTCCTCGGCGATACGGCCGCCCATCAGGATGGAAAGCTGCGTCTCGAGATAATCCTTCGTCACGGTATGGCGATCGTCGACCGGAAGCTGCATGGTCACGCCAAGGGCCATGCCGCGAGGGATGATGGTGACCTTGTGGAGCGGGTCGGCGTGGTCGCGGGTTGCGGCGACCAGCGCATGTCCTGCCTCGTGGTAAGCGGTCACGCGCTTTTCCTCGTCGCTCAGAAGCATGGATTTACGCTCGGCACCCATCAGGACCTTGTCCTTGGCCGACTCGAAATCGATCATGTGCACCGATTTACGGTTCGCGCGGGCAGCGCTCAGCGCAGCCTCGTTCACCATATTGGCCAGGTCGGCGCCGGAGAAACCAGGTGTACCGCGAGCCATCACGCGCAGATCAACGTCTTCTGCAGTCGGGACTTTCTTCGAGTGCACGGCCAGGACTTCTTCGCGGCCACGCACATCGGGGCGTCCGACGATTACGCGGCGATCGAAGCGGCCTGGGCGCAGCAAGGCCGGGTCTAGTACGTCGGGGCGATTGGTCGCTGCAACGAGGATGACCCCGTCGTTCGACTCGAAACCGTCCATTTCGACCAGCAACTGGTTCAACGTCTGCTCGCGCTCGTCGTGACCGCCGCCCAGACCGGCTCCACGGTGGCGGCCCACAGCGTCTATTTCATCGATAAAGATGATGCAGGGAGCATTCTTTTTGCCCTGCTCGAACAGGTCGCGCACACGACTTGCGCCGACGCCAACGAACATTTCGACAAAGTCCGAGCCGGAGATCGAGAAGAACGGCACGTTGGCCTCGCCCGCTACAGCGCGCGCCAGCAAAGTTTTACCGGTTCCCGGAGGTCCAACCAGCAGAACACCCTTGGGAATGCGTCCGCCGAGCTTCTGGAACTTCTGCGATTCACGCAGGAACTCAATAATTTCCTTGAGCTCTTCCTTCGCTTCGTCCACTCCGGCCACATCTTTAAACGTGACTTTTTTCTGCTGCATGGAAAGCAGACGCGCACGACTCTTGCCGAAGGACATGGCCTTGTTACCGCCGCTCTGCATCTGCCGCAGCATAAAGAACCAGAGCGCCGCGATAATCAGGATCGGCGAAAGGTTGAGCAGAATCGGAAGCCACGAACTGCCCTGGCTGTCGCGAACCGTCACCGAGACGTGGTTTTCGTTCAAAGTGTCGAAAAGCTGCGGGTAGTTTGCCGGTACCGTAACGTGATACGGTGTGCCGGCCTTCAGCTTGCCGTGCACGTCGCCCCCCGTTACGGTCGCGTCCTGCACCTGGCCGGATTTGGCATCCTGCATGAACTGCGAGAACGAGATGTCCTGGTCGTGTCCGCTGCCGCTGCTCTTCTGGAATACCTGCCAAAGCAGGATCAGACACAGAAAGATGAATACCCAGAAGATTACTGTCTTAACCGTCGAATTCACCTGAAATCCTCACTTCTCTTCCGAGCACAGGCTGCGGATGTCGAACCGTTTTCGATTAGACGCGCGGCGCCGGGCGAACGGCGCAAACAGCGGACCGGGAAGCATCCATATGCTCAAAGAGACCTACCCAAGCCTAACAGGGAGAAACCTTGTCAGCGTATCGCCAATTCTACTTCCGTCACCATACCCTGCGCCTCAGGATTCGCCTGCAAATGTGAAAGTGGTTACCACAGGAGTGCAGAAAGGTACTGAATCGCCATTTTGGACCGCCAGCTGGGGATGCGCCATTCTTATGGATGTGAACTCCACTCCCGCACAAACTACCCTCCGCAACCCGCCGAGGCTCTCTCTTGAAGCGCTGCCGCCGGGTACCCGCCTCGGCATTGCCGTGTCCGGTGGCGCGGACTCCGTAGCATTGCTGAGGCTGGCGCACGAGGCCGCCGGGCGCCAGGGGTGGACCGTTCTGGCGCTCCACGTCCAGCATGGGCTGCGCGGCGAAGCCGGCCTGGCTGACCAGGCGTTCGTAGCCGCGCTGGCCGCCTCCCTCGCCATTCCGTACAGTGCGCTCGAAGCAGATGTTGCCGAGGTGTCGCGTGGGCGACGACTCGGGATCGAGGAAGCCGGTCGCCTGGTGCGGTACAGCTGGTTTCGGCAGCTGCTCGCGACGGGAGAGCTCAGCGCGATCGCGACCGGCCACACCCTCGATGACCAGGCTGAAACCGTGCTGGCGAAGCTGTTGCGCGGCGCCTGGACCGGCGGCCTTGGCGGAATCCACCCCGTGCTGCCCGCGGCCGATCTGCCCTCAAATAATCCTCAGCCTGCCATGACGTCGAAAGGTGTCGTCGTCCGCCCGCTCCTACAGGTCCGTCGACAGGAGCTTCGCGACTGGCTGCGAGCCATCGGCCAGCCGTGGCGCGAGGACGAGACCAACGCCGACCCGTCCTTTACCCGCAACCGCATCCGAAACCAGCTGTTGCCGGCCCTGTCGGCATTTAATCCGCAAATTGAGGAGCAGCTGGCCCAGATCAGCACACTCGCCCGCGATGACGAGCAGTACTGGCAGGCTGAAGTGGATCGGCTGCTCCCCGGGCTGCTCCTGCCCGGCCGCCCGGTACGCGGCGGCGGACGCGCCAGCTCGACCCTGCCGGGCGAGCAAACCATCGCTATTGAGGTCGACCGGCTGCGAGCACTGCACCCCGCGCTTGCCCGAAGGGTCCTGCGAGCCACAGCCGCACGGCTTGGGGTTGAGCTTTCCTTCGCCGCAACAAGCGAAACGCTTGCCCTGCTCGAAGGCCCGGTCGGCAGCACGGCCCGTCGCGTGCAGCTTACCCCCACCCTCCGCGCGGAGCGAACACCGCGCGAACTGCGCTTCGTGCTGTCGACAAGCGCCCCGGCTGCTCAGAATGAACCCGTGGAGGTGCCGATCCCGGGCATCGCGGAAGGCTTCGGTGTTCGGCTCCGCGTCAGCAGCCTGAGCGAGAACCCGCAGCCCGACGCCCTCCTGCGCAGCGCGCGTCCCTCGGATCGGGTCACGCTGCGCTACTCCAGTGGACCCCCCAAGCGGATCAAGGAGGTGCTGGAGCGCCTGGGCATTCCCGCGCCCGATCGCGCAGGCTGGCCGGTGCTCGAGTGGCAGAGTGAGCTGGTGTGGCTGCGCGGGGCGCAGCTTGCGCCGACCCCGCTTTCCGCTCAGCTCACCATTACGGAAGAACCGCTGCCGGTAGAGCCTCCGCCAGCCACTCCGTAAGCGCGTGCGGGTTGTGCTCGCGATTCAGGAAAGCTCGCACCAGATCCTTGCCCGGGCGCGAGCCCCCCGGCTCCAGCACCTGCTCACGGTAGCGGGTGGTCACGGCCTCCGCCAGCAGGTCGTCCGCCGCGAACTCCCTGAAGAAATCAAGCGCGATCACCTTGTCATACAGGTAGGTGTAGTAGTTCGAAGAGTAGCCGACGAGGTGAGTAAAGCTCGCAAATAGCCGGTTGCCTTCGACCCATTCGTAGGGCAGGAAGCGGCGGTAGTCCTCCTCGAGCAGCGCGTCCAGGTCGAGCGTTGCCGGGTCGATCCGATGCGTATCGAGCGAGTAGCTGGTGTAGAAAAGCTGCGTACGCACAGAGTCGGCACGGCCAAAGGCGCCGGCACGGTTCATCCGTTCGACCAGTTCGGCAGGGATCGGCTCATTCGTTTGGTAATGGTGGGCAAAACGGGCCAGCAGCTTCGGGTCGCTGAAGAACTCCTCCAGCATCTGCGAAGGCACTTCGACGAAGTCGCCTTCGGTCGCGATGCCGCTTACCCCCGCCCACTGCTGATGGCCGCCCAGGATCGCGTGCATCAGGTGGCCGAACTCGTGGAGAAAGGTCGTCACGTCAGAGTGCTGCAGCAGGCCCGAATCGTCGCTGCCCTCGACGCCTCCCGGAAAATTGCAGATCAGCGCGGCTTCCGGCAGTTGCCTTCCCCGGACGCCGGGGATCAGCGGCGCGGCGGAAAACCACTTGTCCTTACCGTCGCGCGGGTGCATGTCAAGGTAAAACCGTCCCAGCTGGCGCCCCTCCGCGCGCGCGTCCAAAACATCCCAGGTCGTTACAGACGGGTGCCATACCTCGGCCCCTGCCACGGGCTCAAACCGGACACGAAAAAGCTCTTCCACTAAGGTCAACACGCCAGCCTGCACCCGGTCATATGGGAAGTAGGGCCGGACAGCCTGCGAATCGAAGGAGAACTCCGCACGGCGATACTGCTCCATCCAGAAGCCCCGGCTCGAGCCATCAATGGCGGCAGGCACCGGCTTGCCGGTCGCGCGCGCCCTTTCCTGCGCGAAGGTAAGCACCAGTCCGACTTCGCGCCTGGCCCCTTCCCGGGTGGCGACTTCCAGTTCGTCGAGGAACCGCTGCATGTTCGCCGAGGACTCCATCATCTGGTCGGCTGTCGCCAGGTCGGCCCAGGTCGCGAAGCCGAGCAGGGTCGCAATCTCGCGCCGCACTGCCAGCAGTTCCTTCAGAACCGGCACATTCTGCGGGTAGGCCCGCGTCTGGTAGGCGAGGAACATCCGGCGGCGCAGCGCAGCGTTCTCTGCGAAGGTCATCACCGGCAGGTAATCCGGAAACTCGGTCGTCAGCAGGATGCGTCCGGCGTGCTCGCCCTCGGCCTGCGGCTGATGGCTCCTGAGGAAGTCCTCCGGCAGCCCGGCCAGTTCATCTGCGTAGTCAATCACGACCTGCCCGACACTCTCCTGCACGTTGCGGCCAAAGGTCAGCGAAAGCACCGTGGCGCGCTCCTGTAGGGTGCGAAGCTTTTCCCGCGTGGCATCATCCCGGTCCACACCTGCGAGCCGGTAGCCAAGCAGGGTGCGCTCGACATAATGATGCGTCGCTGCATCGGACCCGTCCAGCGACATCTCGCTCAGCGCTTGGTACATCTCGCGATTGAGGCTCAGCGCGACGCCGGCCTGCGAAATATTCTCAAGCTGCGCCTGCGCCGTATCGCGAAGCGCGCGGTCCGGGTGCACGCTGTTGAGCAGCGAAAGCTGCGAACCCGCCGCGCTGAGCACAGCAATGGAATCGTCATAGGCGCGCAGGGTGGCGGCAAGCGTTCGCGCGCTGTAGGGTGCCGAGGCGTCGGCGACCAGCGCGGCATGACGCGCCAGCGCATCGGCCACCCACTGCTCAAGCGCCTGCGGGGTATGTACGGTCCAGGGATGGGTCAGCAGGGGTGTTTGATTGTGGGGGTCGTGGCCTGCGAGGAGTTCGGCTGGGTGCGGATTTGTCATGGCGGGTAAGGGAGAACGCTCCTGTCCGCCGGATCCAGAAAGGCGGGCGGGGCGCCACCCTTATCTTACCCAGACCAGCGTTAAGCCCCATGCTTCCGGGTTGGCACAGGGTGGGCGAAGCGTCTAGCATGAGGCACACCCACTCCCCCGGAAAGAACAGCCGCGCCTTTGCCCCTGCCTGCTACTCCGCTGCCTCGACTTCGCGTCGCGCTCTCGCCTGTCTGTATCGCGGTGGCTGCGCCGGCTGTCGATGATCTGTTCCTGGCCGCGCGTGAGGCGTTCGCAGAAAGCCCGTTTGTAGAGCTTCGGCTGGACGCGCTGCCGGAGCCGGCCGGGGCGGTTGAACAGCTTCGCAAGTTCTGTCACGCCAATCCGTCGGGGGCAGTGCTCGCGACCTGCCGCACGGTAGCCGGCGGCGGGGCTTTCGCGGGTTCCGTCGCGGAGCAGCTGCAGATACTGGAAAGCATGGCGGCCGCTGGCGCGACGCTCGTCGACGTGGAGCTGGAAACACTCGAAGCCGCCGGCCCGGAACGGCTGGCGAGCCTGGCCGGATCACTCGCGCAGGCAGGCGCGGCGCTGCTGGTCAGCGCGCACGACTTCAAGCAAACCGGCGACCTCGAAAGCACGCTCGGCAGAATGCGGCGGCTGGGCGCGCCCGCACGGCCTGCCATCTACAAGGTCGTCTCGACAGCGCAGGGCCTTGAAGACAATCTCAGCATGCTTGCGTTTCTTGAGGCTGCCTCCAGGCAGGTGCCGGTTGTTGGGCTCTGCATGGGCGAGGCGGGGCTTGCCAGCCGCGTCCTCGCGCTGCGCTCCGGCGCCCTGTTTACCTTCGCTTCCGCGTCCGGCTCAAGCGGCACTGCGCCCGGGCAGGTCGCGGCGAAGCTGCTGCTCGACGAGTACCGCGCGGCGGATCTCGGGCCGGCGACACGGATTTTCGGAGTCGCCGGCAGCCCGGTCGGCCACTCCCTTTCCCCGGCACTGCACAATGCGGGGTTCCGCGCAGCAGGCATCGACGCGGTCTACCTGCCGCTGCTCACGAACTCCGTCGAAGGGCTTATGGCGCTTGTGCGAGGGCTGCCGCTGTCGGGCGTCAGCGTCACCATGCCGTGGAAGGTCGAGGTGCTGCCGTATCTGGACGAAGTCGACCCAATGGCGGCACGGATCGGCGCGGTAAACACACTGATCGTGCGAGAGAATGGCTCGATTGCAGGGACCAACACCGATGTGCCGGCTATCCTGGAGCCGCTGCGGCAGCGGATGACCCTGAAAGATGCGCGCGTCCTGGTGCTGGGCGCGGGAGGCGCGGCACGGGCGGCGGTGTTCGCGCTGCGCTCGGAAGGGGCGCTGGTTTTAATCTGGAACCGGACGCCGGCGAAGGCCGAACAGCTGGCGCGCGAGACCGGCGCTGCCGTGGTCGATGCAGCCGGACTGCGAGGCTTCGCGGCCGTGGTGCAGGCCACCCCGGCAGGCATGCAGGGGCAGGATTTCCACGATCTGCCGGTCGGCGCGGCAGAGCTCGAGGGTGTGCGGGTAGTATTCGAAATGGTGTACCGCCCAGCGGAAACACCCCTCACCAGACTGGCGCAAAGCCTTGGCATCGAAGTGATCAGCGGTCTCGAGATGTTCGCTCTCCAGGGCATCCGGCAGTGGGAGCTGTGGACCGGGCGAAATGCCCCCGCGGCGGAGATGCACAAGGCACTCGAAAGCGCGTTGCACCGGCAGGATGAGAACAGGACCGCAGTGAAGGAGAACGACATGGCGAAATATGACGCGGTAGACCGGCTGATGGACCTTGCCACGGACAAGCCCGCACCGGTGAAAAACGAGCAGGCGCGCACGGTAGAGGAAAGCGGCGAGCCGGACGCGATCGAAGTGCTGGCCGAGCGGGTTGCAGCCACGGAACCGACCTTGCCGGAGGCAGCCCGGAAGACTGCCACGCTGGTTGTTCCTCGCGCGACCCCGGCCGAACGGGGGCGCCAGCTGCTGGGCGCGCTGCGACCCTTTCTGCCGGTGGTCGGCGGCGCCCTGCGCATGATTGACCATGGCGCGGTCCAGGCGGTTGCGCGCCTGCTGCCCCTTTTAGGAAGCGCGCCGCTGCCGGGGTTAACGGCCGGGCCGGCTCCTTCGCCGGCCACCTCTGCCGAAGGCCAGCAGGCACTGTCCGATCTGCTGGCAGCCTTTGACAAGCGCGATACGGCAACCGCTGAAGAGCTCAAGGCGCAGGAAGCTCGCCTATCCGCGGTGGAAGAACAGATGCGGCGCGCGAGAGAAGCCGTGGAGCGCATGTCGTCCGAGCAGGGCGCGCAATCGAACCGTCTGCGCGAAGTGACGGACCGCGCTCGCCTCTTGACGGCGGCGGTTATCATCCTGCTAATGCTCGCGGTTGCCGAGATGGTGCTGCTGCTGATCTTTATGCATCGCTGAGCGGATGCAAGGGAGCGTCAAACCCGTAAACCGTTCCGCTTGAACGGGTACACCGGGGACGACTGCCACGAAAGTGGCAGTTTTTTGATTGCCAAGCGTTAGGGTGGACCGCTAGGATTCGACCACAAATAGACAGGGGAATGCGGAGCAGCTTCAGCAGTCCGCACCTGGCGGCAGTCGACCGTCCGCCGGAATCCTCTCAAACAACCGGAACACCAGCCCGCGGAGTGCCCCCAAATGGCGTGGTATGCCTATTGTGTGACCGAGAAACAAGCCTTTCCTGAAATGCTTCGCCACCGCAAACCGGTACCGCTTGAAACCGTAACCGGCATCGAAGGCAATCAGGTTTTTCTGTACCCAGCCAGTGATCTAGCCGTTCTTGTTTCAGAACACATCCCGTCTGAAAAATCCTCTCCTCAAAGCGCCAAGGACCATGCCCGGGTCATCGCAGACTGCTTCCGCCTGGCGACGGTGCTTCCCTTCCGGTTCGGAACTATCTTCGCCAACGACGAACTGCTGCGACGCTCCATACGCTCGAACCAGCGCCAGTTCATCTCGGATATTTCGCTGCTGCAGGGCAAAACCGAGATGCATATCAAATTGACGCTCGACGACTGCTGCCGTGAGCAGATACGCGAAGTTTTCGGGAATGGGCCCGGGGGCGGCCGCACCTACCTGAGCGACCTGCGGGAGACCGCGACACGCCAGCGCGAACGCCAGACAAAGGCGCGCTCGCTCTCCGTGCAGATCAATCGCATGTTTTCTCCACTGGCAGAGGAAATCAGCTGCCGGCGCCTCGAATCGGGCAAAATGCAGCTGGATGTCAGTCATTTAATCTCGTCCCGCCACGTGGAGCGTTACCAGAACAAGTTTCAGCAGGCGCGGGAGCAGATGAAAGACTGCCATATGCAGCTTTCAGGCCCCTGGCCGCCGTACCACTTCGTGCACAGCCTGACGCGTTCAGCCGCGGCGCCGGTCAGCCCGAACCCGCAGCCAAGGGCGATCCCGGCCTGAGGTTCAGGGTCGTTTGCGCGCCAGCAGCGAGTTTTCCACCTCTCGCCTGCTGGCCCCGGCGCGGTCGATCTTTCGCCAGAACGCCCAGAAATAGTCCACCGCCGAAAGGATGGACACCAGCGCCATGAAGTAAATGGCCGCCGACGCGATCGAGTCGACCGGGATCACGAACCAGCCGATATACCAGGCCTGCCAGCGGTGATCGAGCACAGCGGCGACGACTGAAACGATCTGAATGACCGTCTTGAGCTTGCCCAGATCGCTCGCCGCGATGGTAAAGCCTTCAGAGGAAGCGATAGAACGCAGGCCGCTGACCAGGAACTCGCGCCCGATGACGACGGTGGCGATCCACGGCTTCACGATATGCGGGTTGTACTGCACCAGCGCGATAAACGCCGCGGTCACTAGGAGTTTGTCGGCCAGCGGGTCAAGCAGCATGCCGAGGGTCGTGATCTGACCTCGCTTGCGCGCCAGATAGCCATCCACGCCGTCCGTCACAAACGCCAGCAGGAAGAAGATTGAGACGCACAACTCCTGCACACCCGGTTTATCGCGCAGGGGGAAGTGTGGCGACAGAAGCCAGATCAGCAGCGGCACACAAAAAATGCGGCTTGTCGTGATGGAGTTGGGGAGATTCACACGCGTTTGATCTGGGCCTGCCGGGGTCTGTCGGGCGTGTGTACATTATGCACCAGCCCCTTTCTGACACTGTTAACGGCACGATGCCCGAAGCGGTCTCATAAACACGCAACCTTTAGAAAAGTCCCCCATGAGACCCGCCGCCGAAGCGGGGCTCACGCTCTTTACCGAAGCCGCAACTGTACAGATGAGACCGCTTCTCAACTCATGCGAGGGATACAACCCCGACCCTCGACACAAACCAGGTTTGTGCCGGTTGAGCGAGCCTGGTCGAGCGCCTGGACCGCGCAATCGATGAGCTTCTCTCTCGGGGTACCCCGCTTTGCCCGCAGGCTGGCCGCGCCGACGGTCACGGTGGCGCTATGCCGTTTCTGGCCGACATAGATCGCCATGTCTTCGATGCATCCGCGGAGACGCTCCGCGATCTGCGTTGCGCCATCCGTCCCGACGCCGGGCAGCATGACGACGAAATGCTGGTTATCGAAGCGCGCGACCATGTCGTCAGAGCGGCGAAGACTGTCCTTGAGCAGGCCAGCGACCTGGGATTGCAGGACTTCAGAGAATCGGAAGCCGAGATCGCGTTTCTGCTCGGCGAAGCGGTCGATCGAAAAGAAAAGCAGCGCAACGGAGTGACGGCGTCCCGCGGCATGCTCCCACGCGGCACGAAAGCGCATGTCAAAGGCGAGCCGGTTGGCGACGCCGGTTTCCGGGTCGAGCGTCCGGTCAGCGACCGACGCCGGCTCGCCGCCGGGAACCCCCGCGAAAGCAGCCTGCCGAAGCAACACGAACTCACGGCGAGCCTCGCCCGCGCGCGCCCCTGCCAGCAGCACGATGACAGCCGCCGCGAAAATCGGCGCCCAAAGCGACTCAAGAGCAAGCGGAAAGCTGACCGCATGTGAGATGAACAGCGCGGCCGCATCGGCCACCACGGCGGTCCCGGCGAAAGCCACGGCCCAGGCGCGTGGCAGGGCAGTGAGGCAGCCCAGCAGCAGCAGCATGATGGAAACGCCGGTCTGCATTGGCAGCAGCTGCGCGGCGCCTGCGAACGGCAGACCCGCCAGCAGCGCAAACACCAGCAGCGCCCCGAATGCTACCAGGAAAAAACGGCTGCCTTCTTTCCGTCGCACACCGGCCGGCAACAGCAAAAAGCAGACCAGCAGCAGCGTGACAGGACCACCGCGCAGCGCGAATATGCTAGGCGATAAAGCCATCACTGCACGCTCAGCGATCAGCAGTCCATGGAACAGGAGCACTGCGCCAAGCAGCGCCGGCAACATGCCGCCGGAAGGAGCCGCTGCCTGCATCTCCGCAAACTCGGTTTCAAGCTCCAGGGGAAGGCGCCCGCGGCGAGCCGGCTCAGTAATGAAATCGGCGGCCTTTGGCTTCAAGGGGTTAGGTGTAGACGTCTCGATCATGGATGCTCTATCGGCAGCGCCTGCCCGGCCCAACAGTCTCTCCTGTCAGATCCGCTTTCAGCGTTCCCATTCTTGCACGGGAGCAGGACACCGCGGAGGGTGGGGGAGCGCGCCGGGCCGCACCTCGATTACCGACGTACTGCCGATTTCTTAACCCCCAGCCCAAACAGACGCGCAGACGAGGCCTTTTCTCGTGAAAAAGGCAGCCCAATGAACGCCAGGTCAATGTTTCTTGAACACTCCATGACTCACACCCTTCCTTCAGCCCGGCTTAAGCTATCGGGCCCGAAATGGAGATAACGCTCCCCAGGGTCGCCAGGACCGGGAGAGCGAAGATTCCTGCCCGAGGCCACCTCTTGTCTGCAACTCCTTTCCCTGTCCTCCGAAACATCTCCCCTAAGAGTCATCTTGTCGCGATAAGCATCGCGGCCGCTATTTTCCTTGCCCCACACGCCCAGGCTCAAGCGGACCGTGGCTCCATCGCCGGCACGGTGATGGACAAGTCGAATGCAGCCCTGCAGGGCGCCAAAGTCACCCTGTCGCCGGGCGGGCAAACGGCTGTTACCGATCAGAATGGCAGCTTCATCATCCCCGGCCTGCCGCCCGGGCAGTACACGGTCCAGATTTCCTACCTGGGCTTCGAGCCGTACAGTGTGCAGGTCAATGTCACGGCCGGCTCCATCAGCAAGTCAGACGCGACTTTGCTCGTCGGGAGCTCTTCGACCGACGTTGAAGTACGTCCGGAGCGCGTGGTCGGCGAGGCCGAAGCACTCAACCGGCAGCGCGTAGCCACCAACATCGTGCAGGTACTGCCGTCGGAGGTCATCAACAGCCTGCCGAATGTAAACATCGCCGATGCCGCCGGGCGCCTGCCGGGCGTCTCGCTCGAGCGCGACGAGGGCGAAGGCAAATACATCCACATTCGCGGGACGGAGCCGCGCCTGAATGCCGTCACCATCGACGGCATCCAGGTACCGTCGCCTGAAAACTACAGATATGTGAAGCTCGACACCATCCCGGCTGACCTTGTGGAGTCGATCGAGTTGAACAAGACCCTGACCGCGGACATGGATGCCGACGGGATCGGCGGCTCCTTGAACCTGGTGACGCGCCAGGCTACCGACAAACCCTACTTCGCAATCGAAGGCCTTGACGGGCACTCACCGATCAACGGAGTGCGCGGGGAGAATCAGGAGTTCGCGACCTACGGCCGTCGGTTTCTGGCCGACAAGAAGCTGGGCATCCTGGGCACCGGCAGTTATGACTGGAACGGTCGCGGCATAAACGACATTGAACCGGGTGAGGCCGTCAATGACATCGTGGCGCTGCAGCCCGATGGTACGACCGTGGCGACGGGTCAAACGGTGAATGCTCCGAACGCAATCGATCTGCGCGACTACTATTACGATCGCTCACGCTACGGCGCCGGGGGCACCCTGGACTATAGGTTCGATGACGGGTCGACTGCTTACGTGAAGGGTTTCTACTCCTACCTTAGCGATTTCGGCGAAGACAGTATCAACACACTTAACGTTGGCAATTTTCTCTCCCCGACAACGACTGACCAGTCCGGAAGCACAAGTTTTCAGGATTTGTACAGGCGCCCTGTGCAGCAGATATGGAGCGTGTCAACAGGAGGGCAAAAAACCTTTGGCCGATCCACGTTGAACCTGCGCGCAGCGCTCTCACAGGCAAAAATAACCGGCGGCTTTGACGATGCGACCTTTAACGGCATTTCTCCGGGTACCGACAGCAGCGGCAACACACAACAGAATGGTGTCGCGTTCAACACGGCAACTACGGACCCGTTTCTGCCGCAGTTCAGGGTTACCGCGACGCCGAACAGCGTGAGCGTGTACGACCCGGGCGCCTACACGTTGAACGATATCAGCTTCCAGAACAACTCCACATTTGAGCGTGATGTCGTGGGCCAGGCGGATTACTCGCGAGCCTATACCCTGGGCGCCGCTTTCGGCACCTGGCAAGCCGGTTTTAAGGTTCGCGATGTCGTCAAAAGTCAGATCTATAACGAGCCCGATGCCGTAGCAAACAACGCGAACATCGGATTAGGAGCGTTTCCCAGCAACCGTTATGACGGTAACTACTACTTCGGCAAATATCAGGTTGGACCGCAAGCCCAGTTTACGAAGATTTTTGCGTACTACAACGCAAACCCGGGTCAGTTTACGGTGAATGCCAACACGGCGACGGACCTACGGGGCGACTTCAACGTGGGAGAGCGGGTATATGCCGGGTACCTTGAAAACACCATCACTCGCAACAGGTTCAGGTTCAACACCGGTATCCGCATCGAGTCGACGTCAGACGCCGTGCTGGGCTACCAGCCGGACGCGAGCGGCAATACTGTTCCAGTCAGGAGCAGCGACAGCTACATTTACGTGCTGCCGAGCGCGGGCGTGCAGTATAACCTCAACGATTACACCGACTTTCGGGTCGCTTACAGCATCGGCCTGGCACGGCCCAATTATGAAGACATAACACCCTACCTGAGCTATACCCCAGGCAACGCGAACACCGCGTCCAGCACTGACCTTTCTGCCGGCAATCCAGGGCTCAAGCCCACGTGGGCAGAGAACCTCGACCTGCTTGCAGAGCACTATCTCAAAACAGTCGGGGTCATTCAGGGAGGCGTGTTTTACAAACAGATCTTCAACGACATCTTTACCTCGGTCGTAAACGCGCAGTTTACCCCTCCGGGCCAGGCGCAGCCGCAGACCCTGCTGGAGACGCTGCCTCAGAACAGCCCTTCCGCGCATTTGATCGGCGTCGAGGGATCATGGGAGCAGCACCTGACCCGGTTGCCGGGTGCGCTCAGCGGCACAGGTTTTCGCTTTAATTACAGCTATGTGACTTCTGTCGCGGCAGTTCCGGGCCGTTCAGACCATCCGGCGCTGCAGAACGATGCTCCGAACAATTACAACGTCGACCTGACCTATGATAAGTATGGCCTGTCAGCACGCATGGGCCTTACCCACAATGATGCCAACATCGCCGCTTATACCTATCAGGACGGGACGCCGATCGCCGGTTCGCCGACGACGCCCACGGCTGGAGGGCTACACGGACCGGAGTCTGACAGTTACTTCTACCCGCATACGCAGGTTGATGCTCAGGTCAGCTACCTCGTGCCTCAAGGCCGCGGGGTGAGTGTCGTCGCACAGTTCCTTAACCTGAACAACGAGGTCTTCGGCTTTTATAACGGGAGTGAGCAATACCCCACGCAGCGCGAGTACTACACTCCCACTTACACGTTCGGCCTGCGGTGGACGAGCAATGCCGAGCACGGTTCAGTCTTCAAGCAATAGCTACGACAGGTATGAAAGCCCGCAGGCAACCTGCGGGCTTTTTTACGCATAGATACCGCGCTGCTTGATCGCCGACGCGACGCGGTCCATTGCGAGCATGTACGCCGCGATGCGATTGTTTACATCGTGCGCTTCCGCGTAGCGAATCACATCCTCAAAGCTGTCAGCGAGGATCTGCTCTAACTGCTCGTTCACAGCCTCTTCCTTCCAGAAATATCCCTGCCGGTCCTGCACCCACTCGAAGTACGAAGCGGTCACGCCGCCGGCGTTCGCGAGAATATCCGGGATGACGAAAATCCGCTTATCAGCGAGGATGTCATCGGCGACCGCGGTGGTCGGGCCGTTCGCGCCCTCGGCGACGATGCGCGCCTTGATACGGTCGGCATTGCGGCTGGTGATGACGTTTTCCATCGCCGCCGGGATGAGGATTTCGCAGTTGGTGGTAATCAGTTCGTCGGGGTCCGCGGCTTCGGCGCCTCGAAAACCAAGCACGGTGCCGTTGCGCAGACGGTGTTCGGCGAGGTCATGGATATCGATTCCGTTGTTGTTGTAGAGCGCGCCGTCGTACTCGGCAATGCCGATGATTTTGTAGCCTGCCTCCTGCATCAGCCGGGCGGCGTTTGACCCCACATTGCCGAAACCCTGCAGAATGACGCGGCAGCCGTCGCGCGGCATTTCTAGAAAGCGCAGCGCCTCATCGCACACTTTGCGAACGCCGCGGCCGGTTGCCTCGCGGCGGCCGCGCGAGCCGCCCAGCGTAAACGGCTTACCTGTCACCACGCTGGTTACAGTTTGCCGCATGTGCATGGAGTAGGTATCCATGATCCACGCCATGGTCTGCTCATTGGTACCCATGTCGGGGGCAGGCACATCTTTTTCAGGTCCGATAAAGTCGATAATCTCCGACGTGTAGCGGCGGGTCATGCGCTCAAGCTCGCCCTGCGACATCTTCTTCGGGTCGCAGATGACGCCGCCCTTGGCGCCCCCGAACGGGATATTCACGACCGCGCACTTCCATGTCATCCAGCTGGCGAGCGCACGCACTTCGTCCAGCGTGACATCGGGCGCATAGCGAATACCGCCCTTGCCCGGGCCCCGTGCCTGCGAGTGCTGCACGCGGTATCCGGTAAAGACCTCGAAGCGGCCGTCGTCCATCTGCACGGGAAAGTGCACGATGATTTCGCGGGAAGGCTGCCGCAGCACCTTCCAGAGGCCTTCGTCGAGGTTCAGCTTGCGGGCGGCAAAGTCAAAGCGGGCGGCCTGCGCCTCCCACGGGTTAATTTCCTGTTCCAGCGATACGGTTGTTGCCATTTGTGCTTCTCTCTCCCCCGGCTCTCACGCCTTGCCGGGCCCGAACAAACGTCCCCTACTATAGGCCTCGGTTTTGCCAGCGGCAACCATAGCGGCACGGGCTGCTCCACTTTGGTCACCTGTAGTGAGACGCCGATGACGTGCGAGTGGAGGGCTGAACGGCTCCGTTTACCATGGGCCGTTTACCATGGGCGTTGAACACCATGCCAGACGCCACCTATGCCCCGCCCGCATCCCGGCCCGCGCGCGACCAGTTTCTGGCGCTCGCCCAGCGGCACACGCTCGTGCCCCTGTACCTCACGCTCAATGCCGATCTCGAGACGCCGGTAACGGCATTTCTGCGTCTGGCGGCGGATGAGCCGGAATGTTTTCTACTGGAATCGGTAGAGGGCGGCGAAAAGATAGGGCGCTACACCTTTATAGGGGTACGCCCGTTTCGCAAGATCGTTGCGCGGGGCGCCAGCCTGACGGTCAGCGAGAATGGCGCGTCGGAGCAGCGGGAAGGCGACATTTTCGCGGAACTGCAGGCTGCCCTGAGCGGGCATACGCCGGCGCGCCTGCCCGGCCTACCTCCGTTTACTGCCGGCGCCGTCGGGTTCTTCGCCTACGATGTGGTGCGGCAGATAGAGCAGCTGCCCGCGCTGACTGTTGACGAGCTGCACGTACCGGATGCCTGCCTGCTCTTTTTCGACGAAGTGTTGGCATTTGATCACCTGCGCAAGGAGATGGTGCTGATCGTAACGGCGGATGTGCGCCGGCAGCCTGCTGAAGCGGCGTACACGGCAGCGCTGGCTCGACTGGAGCAGTTCGCCGCACGGCTGGCGCGGCCCCTGCCTGAGAGCGCGCTGCATCCCGCCAGACCGGTGGATGGGGCGCTTACGGTCGTTTCCCGAACGCAGGAAGCAGACTTTCTGGATGCGATCGCGAAAGCAAAGGAGTACATCGCCGCGGGCGACATTTTCCAGGTGGTGCTGTCGCAGCGCTTCGATGTCGAGCCGCAGGTCGAGCCCTTTTCCATCTATCGCTCGCTGCGGGTAGTCAATCCGTCGCCTTATATGTACTTTCTGCGGCTCGGCATTGAGAGCGAGGCAGACACGCACATCGTCGGCTCCTCGCCTGAGATGCTGGTGCGGGTCACGGGCGACCGGGTGGAGTACCGCCCGATCGCCGGTACGCGCCCCCGCTCGGATGACGAGGAGGAGGACCAGCGCATTGCCGATGAGCTGCTTGCGGATGAGAAGGAGCGCGCCGAGCATGTGATGCTGGTCGACCTGGGCCGCAACGATGTGGGCCGCGTGAGCGAGTACGGCAGCGTTCGCGTTCGCGACCTGATGCGTATCGAGCGTTACTCGCACGTTATGCATATCGTGAGCGCGATCGAGGGGCGGCTGCACAAAAGCCTCGACGCCGTCGATGCCTTCCGCGCCTGCTTTCCGGCCGGAACCCTCTCGGGCGCACCGAAGATTCGCGCCATGGAGATCATCGAGGAGCTCGAGCCGGCGCGGCGCGGCATCTACGGCGGCGCCATCCTGTACGCCGACTACTCCGGCAATCTGGACTCGTGCATCGCCATCCGTACCCTGCTGTTACAGGGAGGGCGTGGCTGCGTGCAGGCAGGGGCCGGCATCGTCGCGGACTCCGTGCCGGCGCGCGAGCATGAGGAATGCCAGAACAAAGCGAGAGCGGTGCTGCGCGCGATCGAGCGGGCGAGAGGCTGAGATTGCAACAGGATCGGGGCAGATGTCTGGAGCCGTACAGAGCAAGCAACCTGCGCGAGCAATTATCGTTCCTAGTGGGCTAGAGGCCTGGTTCTGCAGGTATCGATCCGAAGGCGCCACCCTCCGACAATTAACTTCTCGCATAGCTCGAGATACCGGCCGCCGGCGCAGTGGTCATGGTCTCCTGCTGCGATCCAGACCTTCCTGCACGGAAGGGTTCCCTAATGAAAGGTCTCCCCATGGCGACTACGCCGACCAGTTCTTCTGTTGTTGCATTCTTCAGCACCCAGGCACATGCCACCAAGGCGATCAGCGCCCTTAAAAATGCCGGTTTCAACGATAATCAGATCGGCGCAGCAACCGTTGACGGGTCCGATGGCACCACGGACACGACTGGTTCCTCCACCTATGCGAACGACTCGTACGGCACCACCGCGGGCACCGCACACAGCACCACCGGCGCAAAAGCGGAAGGTATGTGGGACAAGGTCAAGGACTTTTTTGAAGGCAACGAGGGCAAACAAGGCGGAGTCGAGCAGTATGCGAACGAACGAGCCCGCGACAACGCCTCGCACGAAGTGACGACCGACGGCTATTACGAGCCGGGCGATGTTTCGCACTCGCTGGGCGGCATGTCGGTCCCGAACGAGCACTCGCGGTATTTTGAGCACCGCATGGGCACAAGCAACGAGGGCGTTCTGGTCACGGTGACCGCCACCGGTCGTGAGAACGAGGCAGCGACGATCCTTGAGCAGAACGGCGGCGACCTTGGCTCGGGTGCGGCAAACTACGACTACAATGCGGAACCACGGGCTGCAGAAGGCCAGCAGCGCATCCAGCTTCTGGGTGAGGTGCTCCGTGTGCACAAGGACCGGGTGAGCCGTGGGGAAGTGCGCATCCACAAGGAAATCATTACCGAGCAGCAGACTGTGCAGGTGCCGGTGACACGCGAAGAACTGGTCATCGAGCGTATCCCGGTAACGGGTACCTCCGCGGTACACGGCAGTATCGGCCAGGATAGCGACATTCGTATTCCACTCTCCGAGGAAGTCGCTTCGCTCGACAAGGAGACTGTGGTGCGGGAAGAGGTTTCAGTCGGCAAGCGCGCCATTGACGACGTTCAGCAGGTGGGCGGCAGCATCCGGCATGAAGAGCTGGAAGTAGATGAAGAGCCGGTGAGCACGACCAATCGCGGGATTTAAAGCATTTGCCATACTGGAAGCAACGGGAGCCCGGCCTTGTGCCGGGCTTTCTTCTGTCCGGGCAGCGCGGTTGCTGGACAGTCCTTTCTAAACGCGTCATGCTCATTCCGAGATGATTCGACCCCTTGTTGCCGCCGTGCTCGCTCTCGCTGCCCTCTCCGCTTCCGCGCAAACGACTGCTCCTTCCCACGCAACACCGTGGTGGAAGGGCGCCGCGCTCTACGAGATTTACCCGCGCTCGTTTCAGGACTCGAACGGCGACGGCATCGGCGACCTGAACGGCATTACGCAGCGGCTGCCTTACCTACGGCAGCTGGGCATCAACGCTATCTGGATCGCGCCCTTGTACCCGTCGCCGCAGGTTGACTTCGGCTATGACATCTCGAACTACGAGGCCGTCGACCCGCAGTACGGAACACTTGCGGACTTCGATCGTCTGCTGTCGCAGGCCAAGACAAACAACATCCGCATCCTGATGGATATGGTGCTGAACCACACCTCTGACAAGGACCCGTGGTTTGAGCAATCGCGCTCCTCGCGCACCGACCCGAAACGCGACTGGTATGTGTGGAAGGACCCGAAGGGCTATACGCCGGACGGCAAGCCGATTCCGCCGAATAACTGGGAAAGCGTGTTCGGCCACTCAGCATGGGAGTGGGACGCGAAGACGAAACAGTTCTACTACCACCGCTTTTACGTGCAGCAGCCCGACCTGAACTGGCGCAACCCGCAGGTTGAGAAGGCGATGTTCGACGTGATGCGGTTCTGGCTCGACCGGGGCGTCGCCGGGTTCCGGCTCGATGCGATTCCGTCGCTGTTTGAAGACCCGCAGATGCGCGACGAACCGGTGCTGCCAGGCACCAACGCCTATGGCGACCCGAACCTGAAAACGATCTACACCGACAATCTGCCGGAGGTCCACGGAGTCATCCGCCGCATGCGGCAGATGGTCGCGAGTTATCCCGGCGACCGCGTGCTGATCGGCGAAACCTACCTGCCGAATGTCGCCGAGCTGGATAAGTGGTACGGCGGCGCCAAGAAAAACGAGCTGCAGCTGCCGATGGATATGCTGCTCGGCTTCGGCTCAGGCTACGCGGGCGCGGGCCGTCTGAACGCGGCTCACTTTCGCAACGTGATCCATGACGCGGAGACAGGCCTGAACGGGTCGGAGCCGCTGTTCGTCTTCTCAAACCACGACAACCCGCGCGACTGGGACCGCTATGGCGACGGGGTCCATAATCTCGCAATCGCCAAGATACTCGCGACCGTTCTGTTCACCACGCGCGACACCGCGCTGATGTACTACGGCGAAGAGCTCGGCATGGTGACCAGCACCCCGGCACGCAAGGAAGATGTGCAGGACCCGATCGGCAAGCTGGGCTGGCCGAAGGAGAAAGGCCGCGACGGCGAGCGCACCCCGATGCAGTGGACACCGGGCCCGCAGGCCGGCTTCTCGACCAACCCGCACACCTGGTTGCCGGTCGCGTCCGACTACAAAACCGTCAACGTGGCAACCGAGCAGAACGACCCGAACTCGCTGCTGCGCTGGTACCAGAGGCTGCTGCTGCTGCGGGCGAGCGAGTCGGCGTTTGCGCCGGACGCGAAGATGGACGTGCTGATGAACACTGCCGCCGATGTGCTGGCCTACACAAAAACCGGCGCGGACGGAAAGCTGGTGCTGGTCGCGATGAACATGAGCGCTCAGCCGCAGACGTTCGATACTTCGGCGTATGTGACGGGTGCGCGTGCCTTGCAGACCATGGCAGCGAGCAATGCGCCGAATGGCAACACGGTGAAGAGCCCGCAGGTCGTGCTGCCGCCGTTCAGCGCATGGATCGCGGAGCAGACGAAGTAGATACGGGAGCTAAAACCGCCTGCGCGGCTCGCGGTCCCTTCGGGACGTGTCTTCGTCGCTTCGGCGTAATCACATCCCACGAAGTGGGCGCCAGCCGCGCAGGTGGTTTTTAGCCCTCCATACTTATGCAGCCTGTCCAAAACGCCGAGGTGCTATGTTGAATCCCACATGCGCCTTCTTCGCCTTGCCTCTGCCCTGCTGCTTCCTGCTGCCTCTTTGCCCGTTGCCTACGCCCAGGCCGCGCCGTCTATTACCGTGACGATCCCTGCGGCCTCGTTCCCCAAAGGCGCGGCCACGCTCACCGGGCACCTGCTCGTCGTCTTCGCGAAGCACAGCAATGCCGACGAGGAGCCGCGCGACCAGGTGCAGGAGCAGTACACCTCGGCGCAGGCATTCGGTGTGGATGTGACCGACCTGAAGCCCGACGGCACCGTAACGATCGACAACCAGAGCGCGGGTTACCCGCTGCGGCACCTGGCTGAGATAGCGGCCGGCAGCTACTTCGTACAGGCAGTGTTCAACGTATACGAGCCGTTCCACCTGGCGAGCGGCAAAACGGTGATGCTGCCGCCCGACCACGGCGAGGGCCAGCGCTGGAACCGCAAGCCCGGCAACCCATACGACTCGCCGCGGAAGGTGGACTGGTCGCCTTCGGCACACACCAGTCTCGCGCTCGACAAGGTAATTCCACCCGTCCCGACGCCGGACGAACTGCTGGCGAAAGACCCCGGCGCGAAGCAGTGGCTGCGTTTCGTTCGGCTGCAGTCACCCCTGCTCTCAAAGTTCTGGGGCCGGCCCATGTACCTGAACGCCTGGGTGCTGTTGCCGCCCGGCTTTGCCGAGCACCCGGACGCGCACTACCCCACCGTCGTGTTCCAGGACCACTTTAATCCGTACTTCCGCGACTTTCGCACCACGCCCCCGCCCCCCGCAATGAAAGGCCGCGAGCGCGCCGGCGCCGAGCAGGGCTCCCAGTTTTTCGAGGACTGGACCAACGGCCGCATGCCGCACATGCTTGTCGTCTCGATCCAGAACGCGAACCCGTATTACGACGACTCGTACGTGGTGGACTCGGCAAACGTCGGCCCCTATGGCAGCGCCGTGACGCAGGAGCTGATCCCGGAGATCGAGCGGCAGTTTCGCGGCATCGGCCAGGGCTGGGCGCGCGCGACCTTCGGCGGCTCGACCGGCGGATGGGAGGCAATCGCCTCCCAGATTTTCTACCCCGACTTCTATAACGGCTCATGGGCGTCCTGCCCGGACCCGGTCGACTTCCACGACTACCAGAACGTGAACCTGTATGAGGACACGAACGCGTTTGTGCGCCATGCCGATTTCGGCTCGGAGGCGATCGCGGCGGATCGTAAGGCGGACGGCTCGATCCTCGCGACGACCGGCGATGAGGTGCAGTTCGAGTATGTGCTGGGTACGCACGGCCGCTCGACCGAGCAGTGGAACATCTGGCAGGCCGTGTACTCGCCGCAGGGTCCGGACGGGCTGCCCGTGCCCATCTGGAACGACCGAACCGGTGAGATCGACAAGAAAACGGTGCAGTACTGGCACGACCACTGGGACCTGACCGCCGTGCTTGCGCGGGACTGGCCGACGCTGGGGCCGAAGCTCGAAGGCAAGATTCACGTGCAGGCGGGCGAGGGCGATACGTACTTTCTGAACAATGCCGTACACCGCATGCAGCACATGCTCGACGGCACCCGGAACCCGCACTCGGACGCGAGCTTCCAGTATGGCATCGGCGACCCGCACTGCTATACCGGCGGCCCGGACGCCTACACGATGGCCGAGAATAATCGGACGTGGTTCCAGCGAGTGCTGCCGCAGGCAGCCGCTCACATGAAGGCGACGGCGCCGAAGGGCGGGGATGTGACGAGCTGGGTGTATTGAGCGGGCACGGTGAAGGGGGCAGGGTGAAGGAAGCGTGGTAGCAGGGTGAGGAAGCAGTGTAAAGGAAGCAGGTATTAGGGATCAGGGTCTACGCTTCAATCTGATTCTGCTCCTGCTTTTCTTCCTCCCTCTTCTGCTTCCTGCTTCCTTCACCCTTCACCCTTCACCCTTCACTCCACGCAGTAAACTAAGCAAACATGGTCTTCGTCCTCGACAACTACGACTCGTTCACCTACAACCTGGTGCAGTACATGGGTGAGATGGGCGCGGAGATGGTGATCCGCCGCAATGACGAACTTACGGTGGATGAGGTGGAAGCGCTCGGGCCGGAGCGGATCCTGCTGTCGCCGGGGCCGTGTACGCCGCAGGAGGCAGGGATCTCGATCGCACTGATCCAGCGCTTCGCCGGACGGGTGCCGATTCTGGGCGTTTGCCTCGGCCACCAGGCGCTGGGCGCCGCGTTCGGCGGCCAGGTGGTGCGTGCCCCAAAGCTGATGCACGGCAAAACCAGCGAGGTGGAGCACGACGGCAAAACCATCTTTTCGAACATCGCAAGCCCGATGACCTGCACCCGTTATCACTCGCTGATCGTCTCAGAAGAAGGGCTGCCGCCCGAGCTCGAGGTATCGGCGCGAACGTCGGACGGCACCATCATGGGTCTGCGCCACCGCGAATACCCGGTCGAAGGCGTGCAGTTTCACCCGGAAAGCGCGCTGACTCATGATGGCAAGCGCCTGGTGCGGAATTTCCTTGAGCTTTAAAACCCACTCCCTGCCCGCGGTTTTCGTGCTCAGCGCAGGCTGTGCATGGGCGCAGCAGCCCGTAGCCTCCGTTTCAACCACGGGCGTTAACCTGCGCGGGTCCATGAGCGTCGCGAATGGCCGCGCCGTCATCGCTAACAACGGCGAGATCACGGCGGGCAGCAACACGGCGCAGGTTGCGCTCGCACGGGGCGGCACGCTTGCCGTGTGCCGGAGCACGGCGGTCCACATCGGCCGGGACTCGCAGCCCAGCGCGACGCCCGACCCGAATGACACGGCGCTCATGTTTTCGCTCGACCATGGCGCCTTTGAAGCGCACTACACCTCCGGGGCGTATTCGGATGTGATCCTGACACCGGACCTGCGCCTGTTCGTTTCACCGCCCGGCAAGACGAACCTGAGCCTGCGCGTCAGCGCGCAGGGCGACACCTGCGTCGATAACGCGGGGCGGGATGCCCCGTATGTGATTGTCAGCAGCCTGATGGACGGAGGCGCGTACCGGGTGATGCCCGGGCAGCGCGTGTTATTCGTCCACGGCTCGCTGAACCAGGTAGTCGACAACGAGCACGATTCTTGCGGCTGCCCTCCGGACGAGCCGGCAACTTCCGGGAGTAACGACTTCCCAACCGCCGTGAGCGAAGGGTTGGAAGCGCCGCCGAAGCTCTCAGGACCGCCCGTCGTTCCCGCGGGCCAAGCCCATGCGGAGGTTTCCGCGACCCTGTCCTCAAACACGCCGCCGCCGGGACCGCCGTCCGCGCCGGTTGCTGCACCGGCAGCTCCACCGGCCGTCGCACCCGCCCAAAAGCCGGCAACACCGAAGCGCGGCTTCTTTCACTCGATCGGCCACTTCTTCTCGAAGGTCTTCGGCGCCGACTGACGTTACCGGAATCCTCGCTGTGTCAGGCCGAGCAGGCTGTTCAGGCGCTGCGCTAGAATGGAATGGGTGCCGCGACGGGCCGGAAAACACCAGCCTGCGCCACCAGCCGCACCACTTCTGAACGTTTCCCCCAAGGAGTTTCCCCGTATGGCGATCCCCGCCACCCAGATGCGTCCGGGCATGATTATCAAGTTCAACAACGAGCTGCACACCGTGTTCGCGGTCGAGCACCGCACCCCCGGCAACTTGCGGGCGTTTATCCAGGCCAAGCTGCGCAACCTCCGCACCGGGGCCATGTTTGAGCACCGCTTCCGCTCGCCTGACCCCATCGAACGCGTCATCGTGGACGAAATCCCGATGGAGTTTCTGTACAGCGACGGTGACGATTACTACTTCATGGACACCAGCAACTACGAGCAGCTGAACCTGAAGCGCGACACCCTCGGCGATGCGGTCGAATACCTGACGGGGAACCTGTCCATCACGGTTTCCATGTTCGACGGCGTTCCCGTCGGCATTGACCTGCCGCAGACCGTCGAGCTGACGGTGATCGAGACCGAGCCGGGACTCAAGTCTGCGACCGCTTCTTCCGTGACCAAGCCCGCAAAAACAGAGACTGGGCTGGTCGTGCAGGTGCCGCCGTTCATCAACGAAGGCGAAAAGATCCGCGTCGACACCGCCGAAGGTACATATCTCTCGCGCGCGTAAGCTTCGGAAGTCCTACTTGGACTACTTGGCCAAGTAGCGGTACGATTGCTGCATGAGAACTGTCAATATAGGCGAACTCAAGAATCAGCTGAGCAGCTACCTGCAGCACGTGCGGAACGGAGAGGAAATAGTTATCCGGGATCGCAGTGTCCCTATCGCTCGCATTCTGCCGTTTCATTACGACTCGGGGTGGGAGCAGGAGGCACAACTCATTGCCTCGGGCGCGATGAAGATGCCGGAGCAGGATATGGACTGGGAGCTGTTCTTCGAGAAGCGCGCTGGCAGCGTTTCTCACAAAGCGGCAGTCCAGGCCGCAATCGACAGCCGGGGCGAGTGGTGAATCCTGCTTTCTGGGATACAAGCGCCATTGTGCCTCTTTGTGTTCGGCAACAGCCGAGCCCAGCTGCGCGCCAACTGCTCAAGCAGTACCGGATCGTCGTCTGGTGGGCCACTCCGGTCGAGATGCGAAGCGCGTTTGAGCGCCTGCTGCGAATAGGACAACTGACTCACCTGGAACACGCAGGCGCAGCTTCACGACTCCAACAGCTTCGACGCAGCTGGCGTGAGCTGCAACCGAGTGAAGCATTACGGGCGCAGGCAGAAACATTCCTGGCAAGCCACCAGTTGAAGGCCGCCGATGCTTTGCAGCTTGCTGCTGCCTGGGTCTGGTCGTCGGGTGCCCCGCAGCGTTGTGTTTTCCTCTCCGAGGATGCGCAACTCCTGGAAGTGGCCAGGCAAGCAGGATTCCAGATCGTAGCCAATTGAAACGGCGTGATTGTCGAACTTCTCCTGTTCTTGCCTATCGAAAAGCAATTCAATTTTTTACTTGCGACCAGGTGTGCAGATTCCCACCCGCGCGTCACCTTGCCGCAGCGTCGGCGCGCAGGCTACGATGCAGGCACGATGGACTGGCAAACGGGTTTCAAGCGCATTCGTCTGGTGGGCACCGTGGCACTCTCGTTGGGTATTTTGCTGCTGCTCGCCGTGATCCTCACCCAGTCCCTCGGCTATGCTCCCGATGCGGCCTTCACGCAGCTTTACGCAGCATTCTGGCCGCTGGGTCTCATGCTGATCGTTCTCGGCGCGTTGCTGTGGGTCGCAGTGTGGGTGCTATCAGGTTTTGTACCGGTAGCGGAGCACGTCGCAATCGAGCCCGCACCAGCCCGCGCACGCTTTGATCGCTGAACCAACCATCGCATCCTCAAACACAGGAGTGCCTGAGTGCTCGCTTTCATTTCAGCAACCGACCCAATCAGCGCTGCGCACACTTTTGTCGCGGTCGATCGTACAGGCGAAGCGGCAGGCGTCCTCACCGCGATCGCAGCCATCTGTTCGGCGATCGTCTGGCCGGTGCTCGTCGGGCTTATTCTGTGGTGGTTTCGCGAGCCGGCGAAGGAGCTACTGAAGGCGGCGGTCGGGGTCGCCGAGGGCGCAACCCGGTTCAAGATCTGGCAGATCGAATTCGATCGGGACGTGCAGCAGCAGGTCACGCAGAGTGAGTCAGCGGCTCTCGGCGCACCGGTTACCCCACCTGTCACCGCGCACACCTCGATACCCGAGACGCAAGGCGCCGCGACGATCTCAAGCACACAGGTGGCGGCAGCTACGCGCGTCCGGTCGCTGCTTGACGCGGCTCCCAACTCCACCCTGCGCGAGTCGGCGGAAGCCGCGATCAAGGCGCGCATGCTCGGTTACGCGCAGGAGTATGAAACGACCCGCGCTTCCATGCGCTCCGGGCCGGACCGCACCCGCGCCATGAATGGCGTGGTCGCGAAAATGCGCACCCTCGCGCTCGCGGCTGACTTTCTGCTCGATGACCTGATGAGCGCCGACAACTCACCCGGCCGACGGCTCGCCGCCATTTGCATCCTGCAGCTCAAGCCGCAGATGCGTGCGGTCCCCTGGCTTGCCGATCGCATGCACCTGGAGCAGCCTTTCGTGTTCTTTCATGCTTCGGTCGCGCTGCTCAATGCCGTGCGACGCTTCGGCGCCGGCGAGCGTAAAACGCTCGACAGCGCCCTACACTCCGCGCTTACACAGGTGCACAGCTTTGGCGAACGCGCCGACATAAACACAGTGCGCGCGCTTACGCTTGCGCTATCAGAGCTCGACACGCCAAGTTAGATTTCATCAGCAAAAGGCCCATGCAAATTGCACGGGCCTTTTGCCAATCGCTTATCCAAAAAACATCACTTCGGCAGTACGGGGATTTTACTTTGCGGCGCCCTGCGAATTACCGAAACAGGCAGCTTGAGATGCGCCTGCGCCATCTTGTCCGGCATGCGGGCGATCCACTCGTTGAGGGAAACATCCTTATAAGTTCCGGTCTTGAACATCTCCAGGAACACCACATCTTCCGTGCCGGTGTTCTCAATGATGTGCCCAGCCATGGTCGGCACAAAACCTACATCGTTGGCGTTGAAATCCATGGTGCGTGCCTTGCCGGCTGTTGTCACAATAGTCATACGGCCTTTGCCCTTGATCCAGTACTGCCACTCGCTTACATTCGGGTGCCAGTGCAGTTCGCGTATGGCGCCGGGCTTGAGTGTAACCTGGGCCGAGCAAACGTTGGTCGCGACCGGGAAGGTCTTGGAGTCGACAATCTTAACGTTACCGCCGGCTGATTGAAACGTCGGCTGCATCGTGGACTGCTTGAAGGTGTATTTATTTTCCGTTTCCAGGTTGTCACCCAAAAACTTCTTGTCTGCTTCGAGCGAATCAGGCAGCGGCGCCGGAAAAATGAAAAGGTCGTGCGGCGGAAGTTTGTCCCACTCCTCGCGCGTCCAACCCATGTTTTTCTTCACCAGATCAGGTGACGTGTGGGCAAGGAACTCTGAAAGCAGAAACGTGTCGTCTTCCGAGAAGTTGCCTTCGTCAAAGACCAGGAGGAACTCGCAGCCGGGCCCGGCAAGACCTTGGATGGAGTGCGGGAAGCCTGCGGGGAAGTACCAAAGGTCTCCCTCTTCTATGTCATCAATAAACATCTTGCCGTCCGGCTGCATGACGGAGACACGCGCCTTGCCGGAAAGCATGATGGCCCATTCATCGGCGGTGTGCCAGTGCAGCTCACGGAAGGAACCTGCGGTAAGCCGCATGTTTACGCCGGTAATGTCGGTGGAGTGCGGCAGTTCGCGTTGCGTGACCTGGTGGGTCCAGCCTCCGGTCTCCAGGCGCTTGGGCGTCAGATCGAATGAGTACCAGACAGGGCCGATGTTGCCGTGATCGGTAAACGGCGGCATGTTCGAGCTGGGGTTTTCATCCAGCAACGGCTTGTTTTCCGGTCCCGGATCGCTGAAATTATCTCCCGTCCGCCCTTCTATTGCTTCGGCGCGGGTTTGCGCCATCGCTTTCATCCCGGCAAGGCCCATCCCGGCCATGGCCGCGGTTCCAACAAAGGCGCGACGTGTAAACGGCCCGTCACTCTTAGGTTCGCTCCCCGTGTCGTTCGCGGGTTCTTCCGTTTCGTTGTTCAAAGTTGCTCCTCTTTGCATTAGGTATAGCTGAAAGTGTTCAAAGGTAAGACGCTGAAACAGCGGCTGACGCCGCATCCGGTAGTATTCTCCTCGCGCCCTGCTTTTGTATATAGAACGCGACTTCTGTTGCCCGGGGAGCCTTCTGTCTGGAACACTTGAGTGCATGCAGCAGGGCAGCAATACAGTCGCACGGCATTACTGCGTTGAAGGCCGGGTACAGGGCGTAGGTTTTCGCTGGTTTGTGCATCGCGAGGCCGCGGCGCTTGCCCTGCGAGGCTCCGTTCGCAATACCGGGAACGGCGCGGTCGAAGTTATCGCAGCAGGGCCGCCCGCAGCGCTTGAGAAACTCAGGGCCGCGCTCGAGCGCGGCTCCCGCGGCAGCCGCGTCGACCGGGTGCTCGAAGAAGATCTGCCCGAAGGCCAGGCCGATACACTGGGAGCATTCACCATTGAAGGAGCCTGGTAACTGATGCCCACAAACCAAGCCGGGGCGGCAAAGCCCTCGGAGCACAGCAGCGAACATCTCAAAACCCTCGTCCGCACCGTGCCGGACTTTCCCAAGCCGGGCATTCTGTTCTACGACATCACCACGCTGCTGAAGGACCGCAAGGGCTTCGCCTCGTTGATCGACGCGCTGGCGGCCCACTACATCGGCATGGATATCGACGTGGTGCTCGGCATCGAGGCGCGCGGCTTTATCTTCGGCCCGGCGCTTGCCTACCGCCTCAACGCAGGCTTTGCCCCGGTTCGCAAACCGAAAAAGCTGCCCGCCGAGGTAATCCGCGTCAGCTACGACCTGGAGTATGGCTCCGACGCGCTTGAGCTGCACAAGGATGCGATTGCCCCCGGGCAGCGCGTACTACTAGTCGATGACCTGCTGGCCACTGGAGGCACCATGGACGCCACGCTGCGATTGGTGAAGCAGCTGGGCGGCGAGGTCGCGGGGCTGGCATTCGCCGTGGAGCTCGACTTCCTGAAAGGCCGCGAGCGCTTCCCGGAATACGACATCTTCAGCCTGCTGCACTATAGCGAGTAAACGCGGTCCGGCACGAGAAAGGCCGCGCCCAGTTCGGGGCGCGGCCTTTCTCGTTATGCCGGCAGCGCCTCAGGCGCGCGAGCCGCGGATGAAGTGGAAGATAATGGAAATCACCGCGAAGATGATCAGCAGATGGATGAAGAATCCTGCAACGTGGAAAACCGCGAATCCAAGAATCCACGCGACGAACAGGACGATACCAAGAATCAGAAACATGCGCTTTTCTCCCTTGCAGAGCACGTTTTAAAAAGCTCTTCCGCAACTATGCTTCTTCTCGGATGTTGATGCGCTGGAAAGGTTTGCCGCCGGGTGCACGCTTTCTCCCGGCCCGTTCCTCAGGCCGAGACCTTCGCGCCGACGTTCACCTCTTTCGCGATGTTGGTCAGCAGGCTGTCGGTGGCTTTCTCCTCGCTGAGCGTCTTGCCGAGCAGCTCCGCAATCTCGGGCTCCCTGATCAGCGATGCGAAGGTCTGCGCGACGCCGTAGGACGCAATCTCCCAGTGCTTGATGCGCTGCGCGATCGCGATCAGCGCGGCGTCGACGACGTGCCTGTCGCCGCCGTTTCCCATGCGGTCTTCGCTCTCCTGCAGCAGCGCCTTCATGCTCCCGGCGCGGCCGCCGCGGGGATTCTCCTTCAGCAGGCCGAATACGTTATTCAGCCGCTCGAGCTGCACCTTTGTTTCCTCCGCATGCTTGCGAAAAGCTTCTTTCAGCTCCTTGGCATCGGCGCCGCGTTCCATGCGGCCAAGCTCCTGCTCGACCAGAGTTTCAGAGACGTAGATTTCCTGGAGTTCGTCGATCAGCAAAGCGCGAAGTGTCTTGAGCTGCATGCCTGTCCTCTTTTCCCGGGCGCTCCGGAGGTAAGCAGCGCCCCTTCGCCCAGTAGGATGCGGCAGCGGCGCTTACGGCTGGTGACGCTTTCCCGGCAGCGGCTGCTCGTGCACCTGGAGCTGCTAGTGCAAACGGAGCCGCTCCCCCGGCGGGAGCCAGCCCTTCCGCCGGAACCAGCTTTCCATCGCTGTCCCCAGCTCCGGCACGCTCACCCGGAAGCCGGCTTCCAGCCTGCCGTCGTCCACCGGCAGCGTGTCGTCGAAGGCCGCGTCATTGGTAAAGCTGCGCATGGCAAAGCTGTCGAGCCAGGCCATGGGCACTCTGGTCTCAATTCCCGCCTCATCCACCCTCGTCACCAGCAGCTTCCGCGCAAACATGCTTCCTCTTCCCTGCGTCTTTTCCGGCGGTGGCAATGTACCGCATCAAGCCGCGCCGCGATCGGCGCTTGCCGCCGCCGGGCTCCACCGGTAGCGTAAAGTCCTATGGCCATCCCTGGCAAAGTCGTCCTCCTCGGCGCAAACGGCGCTATCGGCAGAACACTCGCCCCGCTGCTCAGCGCCCAGGGGCACGCGTACCGTGTCGTCGGTCGCTCACTGCTCGCGCTGCAGGTGCGCTTCCATGAGGATCCCCTGTGTGAACACCTGCAGTGGGATCCATCGGAGGATGACGCCTTCTCCCGCGCCTGTGCCGGGGCGGATACGGTGGTGTACCTGATCGGCGCCGCACTGTGGAAGTTCGCGGACCACCTGCCGCTGATCGACCGGGCACTCCAGGCAGCGCGGGAAGCCGGCGTGCGACGCTTTCTGCTCGTCAGCTCCAACTGGAGCTATGCACCGCCCTTCAACGGGCCCGTTGACGAAGACCATGCGCGCAACCCTGAGACGACCAAGGGGAAAATCCGCCGCGACCAGGAAGACCGCGTCCTGACCGCGCATGTCCCCGGCGGCCTTTCCACGGCAGTGCTGCGTATCGCCGACCTGTACGGACCGCGCATCGAAGCCAGTCATCTCTGGAGTGTCTTTCAGGCAGCAAAGCGCGGGACAGAAGCCCAGGTGATGGGCCCGATCGACCGCCCGCACGAGTTCGTCTTTGTCCCGGATGCGGCTGCCACCATCCTGCAACTGCTGAACGCGGACGCTGCCTGGGACAGTCCAGCCGCGCCGGCCCTGAATCTCGGCGGCGCAGGCGTAACGACGATCAGGGAAATGACGGAGCTTGTGTTCGCCACCGAACGGAGGCCGCCGAAATATAACGTGCCGGGCCGACTGATGATGCGGTTTGTACGGGCCATGAACCCGTACATCCGCGAGATGGCAGAGATGCAGTACCTTTTGGAGAGTTCTGTATTGCTCCATGACAGCCGGCTTGCGGCGCTGCTGGGCGGCTTGGCGAAGACGCCCTATGCGGAAGGCGTTCGCCAGACGCTTGCCGTCCGCTGAGGCCCGGCGTCAGGCAGGGAGAATCCTAGCTACCCGGAGTCAGCTTGCCCCAGTAGGTCATCGCTTCGGCATCCCCGGTGCGCGGCAGGAGCGGCAGGCCAGTGGTCCCGCCTGCTTCCTTCAGCACCGCTTCCAGTCCGCTCAAAACCTCGTCAACGCTCATCGTGTACATCTCGCGGCCATTATCGTAGCCGTTCTCGACAGACTGCTTGAGGTAGCGGCCAGCGATTTGGGTGGCCAACTGGTCGGTGATGACGTGGCCGGTGCGGTGCTTCTGCTCGACCCACGCGGCGCAGGGCATGGCAATCCATAGCGGACGTCCATTCACATCGAAGCCGATGTCAACGGCGTCTGCGTGCCGGGTTGCGATGGCCACGACAACGGCCTTCCAGCGGCAGTGGAGATCTTCCCCGGTCCAGTGATCAGCAACATGAAAGTCGTCATACATAGCCACTCCAGCGTACCGGCACAATGCCTCGCGAGCAAGTGCCCGATCGCGTAGCAAAAAAAAGGCGCGATTGGCAAACATATTTTTCAGGTCGTTCTGCGTCCAATAAGCGACCAAAGAACACCGGCCAATCGAATCTCCAGGAGTTCCACCGTGACCACCCGTTCCCCTGAGTCTCTTCAGCGTTTCGAGGAAAAGCTGCGTAACCAGCAGGCACTGCTCGAGCGCACCATGCTGTCCGCCGTCAAGGAAGGTCGTGAAAGCAGCACCGACGACCTTCAGGATGCCGCCGATCACGCCGTGCAGTCCTACCAGAAGGAACTGCTGTTTCTACAAGGCTCCCAAGGCCACAGCCAGCTGACCCAGGTACGTTCAGCACTCGAGCGCCTGGAAGATGGCAGCTTCGGCGAGTGCCAGCAGTGCGGCAACCAGATCGGCGAAAAGCGCCTTGAAGCCGTACCGTGGACCTCCTACTGCATCAGCTGCCAGGAAAAGGTCGAAAGCGGCGAGATCGCGAACCCGGTCCGGGCTGCGTGAGCAAACGAGAGGGGGTGACGAGCCGCTGTGGCAGGCTCCCCCTGTCTCGCTTTCCCTAATGGCCTTTGCCGCGTCCCGGCGCCACTGTTAAACTTAATACTGGCATACGCCTGTAGCAATCGGTGCTGCCGACTCCTTCCATAAGGCTCTATAAAACTCCGTGGACATTCAGACCAGACCTGCCGGCGGCGCCGGTTCCTTTTCGCGTATGGCCAGCGCAAATCCCTCATGGTTTGCGCAGAACAGGGCTCTCACGCTTCGGCTTTCGGTCCTTGGCGCGGCCATCGTCCTCGTTGTGCTTGCCGTCTCAATCTGGGCCGGCAACCAGTCTCAAAAAGCGCAGATCGCCTTTGGCAGCGCGATGGACGTGTACGACGCACCGATCCAGCAGCAGGGCCAGCCTCCGATCCCAAATGTAAAAAGCTATCCATCCTCCGCGGCGCGCGCCCGGGACGCGAACCCACTATTCCGCCAGGTCGCGGGTAAATACGGATGGTTCAAGGCGGGGGCCAACGCCGGCTACTTTGCCGGACTGACCGCCAAGGACATGGGCGACAACGCCGCGGCTGAAACTTACCTGAAAAAAGCGGCAGCCTCGCACCATGGGAGCCTCGCTGCCCTCGCAAAAATGGCGCTCGCAAGCCTGTACGAAGGCAGCGGGCGTCAGGCGGATGCGGTCACCCTTTACCATTCGGTCATTGACCACCCCACGGTCACAGTCTCCGCCAGCGCCGCCCGTCTCGCGCTTGCCGCCTCAGAAGAGGCGACCAATCCCCAGGGAGCGCGAGAGATCTACGCCAAAATCAAGGACAGTGATAAGAACTCTATACCGGGGCAGATTGCCACGCAGAAACTGAGCGGGAAATAACGCCGGACCGTTCACCGCAATAAAACAGCCTGCCACTCGGCAGGCTGTTTTATTTTGCGAGTCACTGTGCCTGCCCGCGTGAGATTGGCCAGCGCACACAGGAATGAAGGTGTCTGCAAGTGAGGCTCACCTAGGGCTGGCAGCAGCGCTTCTGCTTTTAGCGAACGTCCGCGCGAAACTTCTCTTTCACAAATTCAGTCACGAACGCGACCAGCGCCAGCGCGACAGAGCAGATGACAGCGCTCTTGTGACCGGTGACATAGTACCCCAGGGGAAAGTTGCTGGTACCCATAATCACACAGAAGTCAACGAATGCGATGATGAGGTAGAGCAGCCCAAGCGGCACCTCAAAATCCATGACACGGGCGCTCTTGATAATCAACGCATTCAGGAATCCAACTGTAAAGCCGATAAGGAACGTCGACTGCATGTATGCACTGTGAAAGCCAGACAGGTGACTAGCCAGAATGAAGAAAGCGAAGGCGTAGATTGCCCAGGAAAGTCCAAAAGAGAAAAGAGTCAGGATCATAGAGTGCGTCAGCGTTCCCGTCGAATATAGCGCATGCCCTTGGGTTTTGCGATGCTTTTACGTCTCGAACCGCCTTGTTGCACAGTACCGAAGGGAGCCTTTCGCTATGACTCGCCGCCACTGGCTTCAAAATCTGTTCACGTTTCTTGCATTCAGTTCAGCTCAGGGCTTGCACGCGCAGGCGCTGCCGCCCATACCCTCACTGATTCAGCAGGTCGAGGCAAACCAGTTGAAGCTGGACAAAACACGTGAGGATTACACCTTCCGTGAACAGCAGGTTATGCACGAACTCGACAAGCACGGCGCAATCAAGAAAGAAGAATCTCGCGAATATAACGTCTTCTACGTCAACGGGCACCCCATTCAACGACTCATGCGTAAAGATGGCAAAAGCCTCGACTCCGGAGAGGAAGCGAAAGAAACCGCGCACCTCAGCGGCAAGGTGCAGCAGGCGCAGCGTACACCGCCCGGAGACCCCCTGAACAGCAAGCACCAGGTCAGCATCGCCCGCCTGCTCAGCATCCAGCACTTTTCAAACGAGCGGCGGGTCACCGTGGACAATCGTCCAATGATCGCGGTCGATTTCAAGGGCGACACTTCAGCACAGACACATGGCATCGCGGAAGATGCCTCAAAGCACCTGGGCGGGACCATCTGGATCGATGAACAGGACGACCAGGTACGCCGCGTAGATGCCACGCTCAATAGCGGAATGCGCCTGGAACTTGGGCTGGTTTCGCTTTCCGCTGGATCGAGCTTCACATTCGATCAGAAGCTGATCAACAACGAAGTCTGGCTGCCCACCGGGGCGACTGTTCACATTGAAGCTCGGGCAGCCATCTTCCTCGGCTATCACATCCAGGTCCAGATTACCGATGATCAGTACCGCCGCTTCAAAGCCAGCGCGACGCAGCAGGAGGGTAATCCCGGGAAACAGTGAGCATTTGTATCGCTGACCATGAGCCTGAGCTGAAAGAGGCGAGTGACGCATGTACGACAAAGCGGGCTCTCCACTGGAGAGCCCGCTTCGTTTGCGTCGCAGTTGCTTACTGCGGCTGTGTATCTCCACCCTGTACCGGCGCAGCGCCTCCGTTCTGACGATTAGCCCTCCGCTGCTGCATATGCTCCTTCCGGTTCTGCATCATCTGCTCATACTTTGGCTTTTGCTGATCGTTCAGGACAGCTTCGACCTTGCTGTTCGACGAGTCGTCCAGATCCTTCATCTTGGCCATCTTGTCCTGGCGCGACATGCTGGAATCCTGGTGTATCTGCATCATCTGATCGCGGCGATTCTGGAGGATCGGCTTGATTTGTACCTGCTGATCGCTGGTAAGCTGGAGAGCCTTGGTCATGTGGGTGAGTTCACGATCAGGCGACATGGGGCCGTGCTGTCCACCCTGCTGCATAGGTTGTGCTGACTGGTCCTGTGCTGCATCCTGTGCGATAAGCGCAGTGCCCGATACGAGGGTGAGGCAGAGAGCACTGTGAAAGGCGAGGGTACGAAGTCCGTGACGCATAATTGAATCCTCCTACTGGTATAGAGACCCCCCGGGCGCAGTAGAGTTGTGAGCCCCAGCAGGGGATTGAGGTAAAGGCGGCATAATAACTGGATTACTTCTCAGACCGCATCGCAGCAATGCTGTCTCAGCAGGCCAAACGGACGGTCGGTAAGCATAGGCAATCACAGCGCGGAACTGTTCTTCTCCCTGGTAGGTACAGTGCTCGCAGCCGGGCCGGTAACGCAGCGCCGGGTCGTCCGCGGCAAATACCGCCCACTCCTCGGAGGAGTGCGCCGGAATTGTCCGTAGCGTCTGCAACTGAACGCCTGGCGAGCCTGGACCCGCTAGCAATGGACCTCGCTCCTGAAGCGCATTCGCTAGGCTACCGCCGGAGCCGCTCGATGCTCTCCACAACCAACGGCCACCGCTCTGGGCGTACCAATGCACGCTGACTGGGGTAGGCGCTGGCACTGCCACGGCCTGGTCCCGCTCGTTCTGGATCTTGAGAAGAAATCCCGAGCCGCCGCCCGGCTCCTCTTCAGCCAGGTAAGCTGCCTGAAGGTGCACGTCGATACACTGCGACACATCTGAAACGTTGTGGAGCCTTCCGGATGCGCTGCTGCTAAAACTGGAGAGGATACATAGAAGCAGGGTCGAAGTAAACTTTACCTTGGGCGTGATCAGCACAGCTTTACTGTAAAGGATGAATCAGCCTGGCTACAAAGAAAGCGGAGCCCCCAAGGATCAATTAACCTATGCACAAAAAAAGACTCGCATTTAGCGAGTCTTTTTTATCATATTATTACCGGCGATCACCTAATCTCCCACACACCTACGCGTGCAGTACCATCGGCCCAGCGAGGCTTAACTTCCGTGTTCGGGATGGGAACGGGTGGGACCCTCGCAGTATGGTCACCGGTAAACTTGTTGACGCTTTTCCCTGAGCTTTACCTCAGAGATCCTGGTGTCATCTTCACCAGCCGTCGAATGTTTCACAACGAAATCGATTGGGGTGCTGCATGTTCCTGATACAAGGCTTGTGTTGAATGTCCATCGGTGCGAACTGCACAGAGTTAATTCTATGGACAAGCCAAACGGGCGATTAGTATTGGTAAGCTGCACGCATTACTGCGCTTCCACCTCCAACCTATCAACCAGGTGGTCTTCCTGGGCCCTTCAGGGAAATCTCATCTTGGAGCGTGCTTCCCGCTTATATGCATTCAGCGGTTATCACAACCGAACTTCGCTACCCAGCCGTGCCCTTGGCAGGACAACTGGAACACAAGAGGTTCGTCCATCCCGGTCCTCTCGTACTAAGGACAGCCCTCCTCAAATCTCCTACGCCCACAGCAGATAGGGACCGAACTGTCTCGCGACGTTCTGAACCCAGCTCACGTACCGCTTTAATAGGCGAACAGCCTAACCCTTGGAACCTTCTACAGCTCCAGGATGCGATGAGCCGACATCGAGGTGCCAAACCGAAGCGTCGATATGAACTCTTGGCTTCGATCAGCCTGTTATCCCCGGCGTACCTTTTATCCGTTGAGCGATGGCCCTTCCATACAGAACCACCGGATCACTAAAGCCTGCTTTCGCATCTGCTCGACTTGTAGGTCTCACAGTTAACCACTCTTATGCTTTTGCACTCGACGACTGATTTCCAAACAGTCTGAGAGTAGCTTCGCGCGCCTCCGTTACAATTTAGGAGGCGACCGCCCCAGTCAAACTACCCGCCTAACTGTGTCCCTCTCCCGGATCACGGGAGCAGGTTAGAATCACAACGCTCACAGGGTGGTATCTCACCGTTGGCTCCACCAAACCCAAAAGCCTGGTTTCAAAGCCTCCCACCTATCCTGCGCAGCAAGGGTCATAATTCATAGTTAAGGTGTAGTAAAGGTGCACGGGGTCTTTCCGTCTAGCTGCGGGTAACCGGCATCTTCACCGGTACTACAAGTTCGCCGAGCAACTCGTTAAGACAGTCGTACGATCGTTACTCCATTCGTGCAGGTCGGAACTTACCCGACAAGGAATTTCGCTACCTTAGGACCGTTATAGTTACGGCCGCCGTTCACCGGGGCTTCAGTTCAAAGCTTCGCCTTGCAGCTAACCTCTCCCTTTAACCTTCCGGCACCGGGCAGGAGTCAGCCCCTATACGTCGTTTTCGACTTTGCAGAGACCTGTGTTTTTGTTAAACAGTCGCCGTACGCGTTTCACTGCGGCCTCTTCGCGCTTACACGCTAATGAGGCGACCCTTCTCCCGAAGTTACGGGTCTAATTTGCCGAGTTCCTTAACAAGCCTTCACTCGAGCGCCTTTGGATATTCTCCTCGTCTACCTGTGTCGGTTTGGGGTACGGTTCCCAACTACTCTCCTTAGAGGATTTTCTTGGCAGCGTGGAATCAGCAGCTTTCAGGCATACGCCCTACTGTTTTACGCCTCACTGTTATGCCCCGGTGGGTTTGCCTGCCAGAACCAGCTTTCGCGTATCAAGCCCCATAGCCATAGGAGGCCCTGCTTATCCTTCTGCGTCTCCCCATCGTCAAACGAGAGTTGGGAGGTCCGGAATATTAACCGGATGTCCATCATCTACGCCTTTCGGCCTCGACTTAGGGACCGCCTAACCCTGAGCGGATTAACCTTCCTCAGGAAACCTTAGACTTTCGGCGCGGAGGGTTCTCACCTCCGTTATCGCTACTTATGCCGGCAGGGTCTCTTCTCAACGCTCCATCCGTCTTCTCAGTCGAACTTCAACGCTGTTGAGAATGCTCTCCTACCACGCGTACTTTAAAGTACGCATCCGTTGCTTCGGTGTACAGTTTTAGCCCCGTTGTATTGTCGGCACCGGACCGCTTGACCAGTGAGCTATTACGCTTTCTTTAAAGGATGGCTGCTTCTAAGCCAACCTCCTGGCTGTCTGAGCGTTCCGACTTCCTTTCCCACTTAACTGTAACTTTGGGACCTTAGCAGGCGGTCTGGGCTGTTTCCCTCTCGACTGTGAAGCTTAGCCCCCACAGTCTGACTCCCGGGTTGGTTGTCAGCGGCATTCGTAGTTTGGTTGGATTCAGTAAGCCGGAAAGCCCCCTAGTCCATCCAGATCTCTACCACCGCTGCAAATCACCCGAGGCTAGCCCTAAAGCTATTTCGGAGAGAACGAGCTATCACGGAATTTGATTAGCCTTTCACCCCTACCCTCAGCTCATCCGAGCTTTTTTCAACAAACACCGGTTCGGTCCTCCAATAGGTTTTACCCTACCTTCAACCTGGCCAAGGGTAGATCATCCCGCTTCGCGTCTATTCCTGCCAACTGAACGCCCTGTTCAGACTCGCTTTCGCTTCGGCTCGCTTACGCTTAACCTTGCTGACAAGAATAACTAGCCGGCTCATTATGCAATAGGCACGCGGTCAGACATTCCCTTGCGGGCATAGTCCTCCCACTGCTTGTAGGCACACGGTTTCAGGTACTTTGTACTCCCCTCACAGGGGTTCTTTTCACCTTTCCCTCACGGTACTGGTTCACTATCGGTCAGAAACGAGTATTTAGCCTTACGGGATGGTCCCCGTGGATTCAAGCAGGGTTTCACGTGCCCCGCCTTACTCAGGTATCCGCTTCGAGTCTGGATCAGTTTCGTCTACGCGCCTGTCACGCTCTATGGTGTCCCTTTCCAAGGACTTCGACTACCGACCAGATTGGTAACTCTACTGTTGCGG
>CBDIBB010000003.1:0-350000 GCA_965276625.1 Acidobacteriaceae bacterium | reverse complement strand
TCACGCGCGATGCGATCCTTACGCTCGCCCGACACTTCGGCATCCCCGTCGTTGAGCAGGCGCTTCCGCGTGAACTGCTTTACATCGCCGATGAGGCCTTCTTTACAGGGACAGCGGCTGAAGTCACACCGCTTCGCTCCGTCGATCGCATCCTCGTCGGCAACGGCAAGCCCGGTCCCATCACCAAGCAGCTCGCGCAGGAGTTCTACGGAATCGTCAACGGCACCATCCATGACCGCTTCAACTGGCTCACCCCTGTTAACGTCCCGGCCGAACAAACAACCAGCGTTTAGACGCTTGCTCGATGCCGCAAAGCAAAACCAGCCAACTCACTCGGCTGGTTTTGCTTTTCATTACACCTGCTGCAGATTACCCTCGCTCTTTAACGGCAGGCCTTCTACCGGCCGGCTCACCTCAGGGTCGCGCACAGCTTCGGTTTCCTTCCAACCCACCAGTTCACGACTCCCCGTAATCAGCCGCGAGCCCCGCGAAAGAAACAGGTACGTCCAGGCCCACTGGAACAGCACCGTAAGCCGGTTGCGGAAGCCGATGATGAACACCAAGTGGACCAGCAGCCAGGTCATCCAGGCCGGAAACCCACCCCAGTGCGCCTTGAACGGCCACTGAATATCCGCAACAGCCGAGTAGCGGCCAATCGTCGCCATATCCCCCTTGTCAAAGTAGTGGAACTCGTGCCGCGCCTTCCTCTCAATGTCCTCGTGAATCATCTGTGCCGCGTGCGCTCCCATCTGCAGCGCGGGCTGCGCTACACCGGGCAGCTCCTTGCCATCCTGTACAAACACCGCAAGGTCGCCGCAGATAAACACGTCGCTCCGTCCCTCGGGGTTCAACGTTTTATCGATAATCACCCGCTTCTTCTTGTCGAGCGGCACACCCAGCATCGCGCCCACAGCCGACGACGCGACGCCTGCGCCCCACAGTGTCACCACGGCATCCAGCTGCTCACCGCCCTTCACCTTCACGTGTCCGGGGCCGATATCCTCGACCATCATGCCCGTATGTACAGTCACCCCCAGGTGATTGAGCTGTTCCACCGCTTTCCTGGTCAGGTCCTCCGGGTAGCTCGGCAGGATACGCGGTCCGCCTTCAATCAGCAGTACCTTCGCCTTCTTCGGATCAATATGCCGAAAATCCTGCTGCATAAAATATTTTGCAATCTCTGCAATCGCGCCTGCCAGCTCTACCCCGGTCGGCCCACCGCCAATCACCACAAAGTTCAGCGGACGGTGCGACCCTGTTTCCACAGCCTGCCGTTCCGCCAGTTCGAACGCCAGCAGGACGCGTCTGCGAATCTCCACGGCATCTTCCACCGTCTTCAACCCCGGCGCGTACTGCTCCCATTCCTTGTGCCCAAAGTACGATTTCTCTGACCCGGTCGCTACGATCAGGTAGTCGTACTGCAGCACCGCAGTGCTTTTTAACGTCACATGCCGCGCCCGGATGTCGACGGAATCGACCTCCTCCAGCAGCACGTCCACATTCTTCGCACTGCGCAGCACTCCCCGGATCGGCGACGCGATATCCGACGGTGAAAGCATCGCCAGCGAGACCTGGTAGAGCAGCGGCTGAAAAGTGTGATGATTGCTCTTGTCGATCAGCGTCACATCCACAGGGAGCTTGCTCAGCGCCTTCGCCGCATTCATGCCGGCGAATCCGCCGCCCAACACCACCACCCGCGGCCTGCGCTTCTCCTCAACCGCCGCATTGCTAAACACCTTACCTGTTGATTTACCAGCCGCCATGCTGTTCCTCCCGTTCTATCCCCGTTGCTATCAGAGATGCACCTTGGCCCGTATTCGCGGCTTTTCCTCTTTCCAGCCCTCGGCCACGCTCCCTCTCTATCCGCTTGTCAAGAAGCAGCATTGCTAAACCTCCAGGACATTACGGATGCTGCTGGATGCTCCAGCTCAGCGATCCCTGCTGACCAGTCGTCGCCAGCATGTTCAGGGTCACCGCCTGTCCGCCGCCGTTCATGGGCGTCACCGTCACCAGCCCATTCGCGTCGGAAACAGCAGTGCTCGCGGTCGACCCAAGCTGCAATGCAGCCGGGCAGCGGCCGCCTGCCGGGCACGGAGGCTCCCAACCGGTCATCTGCTGATAAATATTCACCTGCGCGCCGGCGAGCGGATGCCCGACCCCGTCCACAACCTCCAGCATCACGGGCATTGGCGTTCCAGTTGCCGCCAGACTCTGCCCTACGCCGCTTACCGGCAACAGCCCTGCCAGCTCGGTATGGACAGCGTAGATCGTGAACGTCGCGCAAGGATTGCTGCCCCCTTCGCACGCATACACATTCGCGGTCGCTCCAGCGACCAGCGGCCCTGCCGTCACCGTGATTGAGGCCAACCCTGCCGCATTGCTGCTCGAGGCGGCCGTGGCAACCTGCGCGCCCGTGCTGCTGCTCCAGTTCACAGCTGCACCCTGCAGCGCTTTAGCGTTGTTCAGTACAAGCGCCACCGGGGTCCAGCTCACCTGCGCCCCAATCGCCACGTACAGGCTGTTGGTCGCGGCAATCTGCGGCGCGGTACCTCCATCAAACTCAGCCACAACTGGCTGAGCTCCGTTCGACAGCGATGCGCTCACCTGCGTCGCTTCCGCCGCCGTCGGCGTCACCAGCATCGTCACCATACCGTCCCCGTTGCTCAACGCGGTGCAAACAGCCGCTCCACAGCCCAGCGCGGCCGACCCGCTCGGCACCGTGAAGCTCACCTGCACATTCGCCGCAGGCGTCTTCGCATCTCCCGCCACAACTTGCACCGTCATCGGCACAGGGACGCCCTGGCTCAGCGAGCCGCTCGGCGCCGTAACGATCCGCACACCGTCCGTGCCCTGCGCGTCATAGCTCAACCCGTCCAGTATTTCCGCCGTCCCCAGTGTCTGCGGATCGAGCACCTCGACCACTACCGTGCCCGTGGCCGCACTTACCGCCGGAGCCACCGCCGTGATCTCGGTCGGCGTCACACTCGTGACCGCAGCCTGCGCGCCGTTCACCAGCACCGTAATGCCCGGCCGGAATCCCTGCCCCTGGATCGCAATCGTTCCGCCGGCCAGCGTCAGCCGCGCCGGCGAAAGCGTATCCGCGTACAGCAGGCGTGCCCGGTAGGTAAAGTCCGGCCGGCCATCTCCTCGCGCGTCCGCATAGGCCACCCGGATCTCCCCATCCGCCACCGTCTGCGCCGCCAGCGTCGACAGGCCCACCATCGCCCCGTTGTACGGCACCGTCATCGCCATATCCGGCAAAGTCCCCACAGTATCGGTTCCAGTCCACATGCCAATGACCAATGCCGACTTTTTCTCCGAACCCAGGCCGGTTTCATCCAGCGAAGTCGCCTCTACGGTGAACATCCGGTTCGCGCGCGCGTGAAACTGGAACCAGCCCGTGTGCCCATACCCCACCAGCTTCGACAACCACTCGCCATTGCCGGGCGCCTTGTTCGGCTGCGCCTCCACCCCGTCGTCCGTTACCGTGCCGTCGGCCGAGCCGGTCAGCGCAAAGTTCTGCGTCACTGTCGAACCCGCGCTCACCGTACCCAGCAAAACCGTCTGCATCTGCCCGGACGGCGCCACCTGGCTCGCTCCATATGGCCCGACGCCTTCAGCGCCCGTGTACAGCGCATTGACCGGCTCAATCGTCAACTGGTAGTTGGCCGCGGTCGTGCCCGGTGGAAGCGGTACGCCGCTCAACACGAACCAGCCTTCCTTCGTCGCGTCATCCGCCCCGAAACGCCCGTAGACATTCCCCTGCGCGTCCGTCGGCCCCGTCACCGGGTTCCCGGCGTTCGTCTTGAAATATGTTCCGCTCACCGCGCTTACCGTGTAGCGCAGGTCCGGCACATTGCCGTTCGCGGTCGCATTCAAAGGCGTCAGCTCCACATTCACGCCCTGCATACCCTGTCCATTGCGAAACGCGATCGTGCCCGTCACCGTAATCGTCGAGGAAGCCGTCAGCGTCTTGCCCGGCCACGCTCCTTGGTTTGCCGAGGTCACCGGGTACAGCTGGTTCAATCCCGCAATATCATCCAGCCGCAGCGTCGTCGGATTCGGGATGCAGCCGGTCATTGAGCCGGTGCACTCCCACTCGTAGGGGTGCATCAGCGGCCAGCCTGCGAGCCCGTCCGTCGTCGGGCTGTGCGCCTGCCACATCGCCTCATTCACCTGCGACCAGTCCAGGCCCAGCACCCGCCCGAACGCCCGCACCAGTTCGTACTGCAGCAGCCCGTCAAGCGCCGCCGAGCTCGCACACCGTCCGTTCACAATGACCAACGCATGCGCGATATTGCCCGCGGTCGAGAAGTTGTCCACCGTCGTGTACACCCCATCCTGCGTGCACGAACCCGGGTCGCTCGCGCCCGGCCCGTACATGTCGTCGATCACGCTCCCATCCGCGTCGAACACCACCGCGACCGGTTCACTCGTCGCCGAGGGCTGCACATCCGTCGGCAACGTCGCTCCGGTGCCCGCCGGTGTGTTGGCCGTGACATTGCTGCCGCTTACGTCCTCGCTCAGCGTCCCGCCGTTCGTAATAGCGACAGCCGCTGTCGCCACGTTCGACCACACCGTCGCTGCCCCGGCCACCAGCGAAGCCGCCTGGCTGTTTGAAACCGAGCTCGACAACGCGCCCTTGTCCAGGTAATAGCTCACCTTTCCGTTCGCCCACACGACCGGGTTACCCTTCGCGTTGAAGTAGTTCACGCCGGTGACCCAGTGCGGACCGCTCGCCCGGCTGGTCCGCAACCCGCCTGTCCACACCATGAGCATTACCAGCAGCGCCGAAGTAAATGATCTCTTGTCCATGGCGGAACGCCCTCCCGTACCCGCCCGGAAAACACCTTCCAGCGGGTCGCAAGACCATTCCGCCACGTCCACGCCCCGAACATGAGCACAATCCGCAGCATGCCCTCACTCACAAAACCAATCCGGGAGCAAAGCAAAAGGCTGTACCAAAACGGCACAGCCTTCAAAAAATCACGTTTTGAAAAAGCTCAGCCGTGGTGCGACTGGGCGAAACCCGCGCAAAACCTCGCTCCAACAGCCCCGCACGTACCGTTCCAAAGCTCAAAATAGCATCAAAAATGCTTAGATTTCAGGAAAAAAGTCGAAAAAAGCGTCGATACTCTGCCGTAGCTGTGCCTCGATCTGCTCCCGCGAACCCTCCAGGATGTGCATCGTCACGCGCGCCTCGTTGCCGTTGTTCAGCGCCACCGGGGCGTCACTCACACCGGCGATTTCGTCCGCCGGCAACAATCGCATGCCATACACCAGGGTCAAGTTTGCCATATAAACCATCCTACTGCCCCGGTTGCACCGTCGCGGTTTTTACCGCATCCCTTACAGGCGCCTTTCCCCGGCTTTCCGGGTAAGTTGGGCGGGTAAGATGAAAAAGACTCTTATGCCAGACTCTTCCATTCGCAATGTCGTCATTCTCGGCTCCGGCTGCGCCGGCCTTACGGCCGCGATCTACAGCGCCCGCGCCAACCTGCGTCCGCTGGTCATTGAGGGCCACGAGCCCGGCGGCCAGTTATCCATCACCACCCTGGTCGAAAACTTTCCCGGCTGGCCCGAGGGCATTCAGGGGCCCGAACTTGTCGAAAACATGAAGATACAGGCCGCGCGCTTCGGCGCCGAGTACCAGACCGGCCATCTCGTCTCCGCCGATCTCTCCTCGCGCCCGTTTTCGCTCAACTTCGGCAAAGAGACCATCCGCACCCACACGCTCATCATCGCAAGCGGCGCCTCCGCCCGCTGGCTCAATCTGCCGTCTGAACAGGCGCTGATCGGCCACGGCGTCAGCTCCTGCGCGACCTGCGACGGCTTCTTTTTCGGCGGCAAGGAGATCGCGGTCGTCGGCGGCGGCGATTCCGCCATGGAAGAAGCCTTGTTCCTCACGCGATTCGCATCGAAAGTCACCCTGCTGCACCGGTCGGACACGTTCAGAGCGTCGGCGATCATGCTCGAGCGGGCGAAGACCAACGACAAAATCGAGTTCCGCACCAATGTCCTGGTCGACGAGGTGCTCGGCGTCGAAGAAAAGGAAGTCAGAGGCGTCCGCCTGCGCGATCGCCGCACCGACGAGCTCACCGACCTGCCGCTTTCCGGCCTCTTTCTCGGTATCGGCCACGAGCCGAATGCCAAAGCTTTTACCGGCCAGATCGAGCTCGATGACGACGGATACATCCGCACGCACGACAACGTGTTCACCCGCGTTCCCGGCGTTTTCGCCTGCGGCGATGTGCAGGACCGCAGGTACCGCCAAGCCATCACGGCTGCCGGCTCCGGCTGCATGGCCGCGCTTGAAGTCGAGAAGTTCCTCGAAGACGAGGGCATGTAAGCTGCGTCGCGCATGATCACCATCGCCGAAAACCTGGCCCGCGTTGAAGACGCGGTCGCTACGGCCTGCCGCACGGCAGGCCGTTCCCGCTCGGGCGTCCGCCTGATGGCTGTTTCAAAGACCCACCCGGTCGAGGCTCTACTGGAAGCAGCAGCCGCCGGTCATCGACTCTTCGGTGAAAACCGCGTCCAGGAGTTCACCGGCAAAGCGCAATCCCTTGCCGAGGCATCCTGGCAGGTTTACCAGGGCGACTCGGCAGGGGAAAACGCGCTGCATGTTCACCTTATCGGCCATTTGCAGTCGAACAAGAGCTCCAATGCCGCGGAAGTTTTTTCCGCCATCGACACTGTCGATTCGCTGCGCCTGGCCGATCGCCTCCATATCGCCGCCGCGCACCGCAACCGCCGGCTTCCTATTCTGATCGAGATCAAGCTCAGCCCGGAAGCAGCCAAGGAAGGTCTTGCGCCCGGCGACCCTGAGCTCGAGCGCCTGCTCGGGCGCCTGCCTGACTTCGCCGACCACCTTCCCCTGCAAGGCCTGATGACCGTCGCGCCGATCTCCGACGACCCGGCTGTCGCCCGCGCCTGCTTCCGGCAGCTGCGAGAACTGCGCGAACTGCTTGCTCGGAATCACCCGCGGCTCTGCTTCGACGAGCTCTCCATGGGAATGTCCGGCGACTTTGAAGCCGCCATAGGCGAGGGCTCGACGACCATCCGCATCGGCACCGCGATCTTCGGTGCAAGGCCCAGACCGGCATAGGGAACCAACCCGACACACCCTGCGTATCCTCAATCAGGAGGCTCGTTCGCGATGCTTGGTCTCTTGCTCTGGATCGTTCTGCTGCTCTTCTGCTGGCTGCTGGCGCTCGTGGTTTTCCCGCTGGTCTGGCTCATACTGCTGCCCTTTCGCATCCTCGGCTTCGCCGTCGGCGGTGTATTTTCGCTGATCGCCGCGCTCTTCTACCTGCCCGCACGCATCATCCGCGCGATCTGAAGCTCGAACTCCAAACCCCGAGCATCGCGAGGGCCACGGAAGTCAGCACCCGCACATCACGAGAACGCGTCACGAAGTGACCGCCAGCCGCGCAGGCGGTTTTACGATTTACACTCAGGCATTCCCGGTATCCGTGTCTGAGGAGTCCTGTTGAGCCCACTTTACGCCGTCGTCCTTGGCGTCATCCTGCTCGTGCTGCTCTCCGTTTCCCTGTCGCGCCTGCGTGGAACGCAGACCAGGCAGGACTACCTGCTGGCCGGGCGGTCGCTGCCCGCGTTCGTCCTGGTGTTTACGCTGCTCTCCAGCTGGATCGGCTCGGGGTCGCTGCTGGGCGGGGCCGAGAATGCGTACAACAACGGACTCGTGGCGCTCTGGCAGCCGGCGGGCGGCTGGGCGGGGTTGTTCCTGATCTATTTCATCGCGCCGCGAGCGCGGCGGTTCGCGCAGTACACCATCCCTGACCTGCTCGAAGCCCGCTACAACCAGGGCGCGCGCGTGCTCGGTGTCATCGCGGTCCTGTTCGCCTACACCGCCATCACGTCGTACCAGCTGATCGGCGGCGGCGACATCCTGAGCCTGATCTTCCCGCAAACCATCACGCCGGACCTTGGCAAGTACATTATCGCGGCATTCGTCATCTGCTTTACCGCGATTGCCGGCATGAGCTCGGTCGCGTACATGGACCTGTTTATCGGCCTGCTCGCCACGGTGACGCTGCTGATCGCGCTGCCGGTGCTGCTGCACTTTGCCGGCGGCTGGAGCGGGTTTCGCGCCAGCCTGCCCGCATCGCACTTTACCCCGCTCGGGCATGACTCGCTGATGCAGGCGCTTGAGTTGTTTGTGCCGACCTGCCTGCTGATGCTCGGCAACCAATCGATGTACCAGAAGTTCTTCTCGGCCAAATCAGCCCGCGACGCGCGGCGCGCGGTCGTCGGCTGGATTATCGGCACCGTCATTCTTGAAACCGTCATTGTGCTGATCGCGATGCTGGGCCACTCGCTCGCGCTGCGCCAGCACGAAGCGCCCAAGCCGCGCGAAATCATTGCTTTTACCGCGCTGCACTCCATGCCCGCCTTCCTGGGCGCGCTGCTCATGGGCGCGGTGTTCGCCAAGGTCATCTCCACCGCGAACAACTACCTGTTCTCCCCCGCGACCAACCTGGTCAACGACATCTACGTCCGGTACATCGCGCGCGACGCCTCCAACAAGCGGGTGCTAATCGTTTCGCGGCTCACCGTCGTGTTGCTCGGGGTATGGTCGCTGTACCAGGCGCTGCACACCGGCTCCATCCTCAAGGCGACGCTCTACGCGTACACGGTCTACTCGGCCACGCTGACGCCGGTAGTGCTGGCCGCCTTTTACTCGAAGCGGGTCAACGCGGCAGGCGCCGTTTCAGCCATTGCCGCGGGTACGGTCATCACCGTCTTCTGGGACGCGCCGCTGGTCCACGCGCACCTGCCGGCGGTTCTGGCCGCGCGCGACGCCATTTTTCCGGCCCTGCTCGCGGCGCTTATCTGCCTTTTCGGCGTCAGCTACCTGGGCGCGCCGCCCTCAGCGGAGAAGCTCGCCCGCCTGCAGGCGACTGCGGAGGAGTAGGGGGAGCAGGCAAAGGCAACAGGAAGCAGGCAGCAAGGCAAAGGCAACAGGCAAAGGCAACAGGCGTAAATACGCACGCGGGCGAACCGTTCCGCGCCCGGACTCATCTATCTTTATATGGCTACAGCAACGAAATCTTCCCCGCAAGACACAACGATCAACGCAGCTGACAGCGGCACCTTCCAGCTTGGCGGCGACCTGCCGGTCCACCGCCTTGGTTTCGGCGCCATGCGCCTTACCGGGGAGGGCGTTTGGGGCGAGCCGAAAGACCCCGCGGAAGCCAAGCGCGTGCTGCAGCGCACTGTCGAGCTCGGCATCAACTTCATCGACACCGCCGACGCGTACGGCCCGGAGGTAAGCGAGCGACTGATTCGCGAAGCGCTCCACCCCTATGCCAAGGGACTCATCATCGCGACTAAGGGCGGCAATACGCGGCCGGGACCGGGGACCTGGGTGCCGGTTGGGCGGCCGGAGTACCTGACCCAGCAGGTGGAAATGAGCCTCCGTAATCTGAAAACCGACCGAATCGACCTGTGGCAGCTGCACCGGATCGACCCCAAGGTGCCGGTCGAAGAGTCGCTGGGCGCTATCTCTGATCTGCAAAATGCAGGCAAGATTCGCCACGTCGGCCTGTCCGAGGTGAAGCCGCACGAAATCGAGCAGGCCCTCAAGGTCATTCCGATCGTCAGTGTGCAGAACCAGTACAACATCGGCGATCGCCAGCACGAGGACACGCTCGAGTTCTGCGAAAAGCACAACATCGCCTTTATCCCGTGGTTCCCGGTAGCCGCCGGAAAGCTCGCGAAACAAGGCGGCCCGCTCGATACCGCCGCGAAACGCCACGGCGCGAGTGTCTCCCAACTAGCGCTTGCCTGGCTGCTGTACCGTTCGCCGGTCATGCTGCCCATCCCGGGCACCTCGTCGGTCAAGCACCTGGAGGAGAATACCGCGGCGGCCTCGCTCAAGCTCAAAGATGAAGAGTGGACCGAAATTGAGGCGGAAGTAAAGAAGGCCCAGTAGCTCTCGGAGCGGAAACGTATGATCGAAGAGGGAGGGCTCAGGCCCTCCCTCTTCCCGCTGACTATGCCCGTCGCCACCCTCACGCTCCAACTTCGCATCGCGCACGCGCAGTCGCTCAAGGACCGACGGCAGGCCGTCCGCAGCCTGAAAGATAAGCTGCGCCACGGCTTCAACGTCTCCGTTGCCGAACTCGACGAGGTCGCGACCTGGCAGACCGCCGTGATCGGTATCGCCGCGATCTCCGGCTCACGCGCCTACCTTGAAGGCCAGCTGCGTGAAGTCGAAGAGGCCGCGCTGCGCATTGTGACCGGTCTGGGCGCGGAAATCACCGATAGCTGGGCGGAGTTTGTAGACTAGAAAGTGTGCGGTTCGCCGCCGCCAGAGGACTCAGGACCGATGCCCGAACAACGCGCGCGCAAGTACCACCAGGACAGGATCGCTGAAACCATCCGCGAGGAGATTGACGCCATGATCCTCGGCGACCTCTCGGACCCGCGTATCTCCTCCTCCCACGTCACGCAGGTACTGCTCAACCCCGGCGGCAAGTCGGCGGTAGTGTATGTACACGTGGATGACGGCGCGGATGCCGAGGAGCCGACCGTGGAAGGCCTGATGGCTGCTCGCGGGTGGATCCGGGCCGAGCTGAAGGAGCGGATGGGCAAGCGCCATGTGCCGGAGCTGCAGTTTCATCCCGACCGGTCAGAGCGCATGGCCGGAAGGATCGACGAGCTGCTGACCCGCACGCGCAAGCGCAACAAGTACGCGCCGCAGCCCGAGCAGCCGGCAGCAGCAGCCGGAGAGCCGCCGCAAAAGCTCTCCCCCGGCCAGCCTGAGCAGAGCTGAGGCGCAAATACCGGTCTGTTAGCCTGAGGGGCAGCAACCCGTAAACCAGAGCGGCCCGTCCGACCCGATACAACAGAAAGGCTGCGGTCTCGCTTGCGGCAAACCGGAGCATGGCTTTGCCGCGTTCCCTTGATGCGGACACAGCCGGGGGTTTTACGAAGCAAGTGAACGACAGCACAAGCAGGGTGAAGGGCTACACGGTCACTCGCCCCACTTCGTGGCGTGAGCGCTTCTGGCAGCCCGCCGCCGCGCTTGAAATCACGGCGCTTGTCGTGCTGACCACCGTGTTCTTCTGCTACGGCCTGGTGCCTGTGTTCGGGGGCGCCGGGCTCGGACTGGTCGGCGCGGATGAGCCCCGCTACGCTCAGGTAGCCCGCGAAATGCTGGCCCGCCATGATTACGTCACTCCCGTGCTCTACGGGACGCCCTGGCTTGAAAAACCCGCGCTCTACTACTGGCGCGCCATGTTCGCCTTCAAGGAGTTCGGCGTGCACGACTGGTCGGCCCGGCTGCCCTCCGCCAGCTTCGCCTTCACGCTTGTCATGCTGATCTACCTACACATGAAGCGCTTCAGGCCGGGCGGCCAGCTGGACGCTGCCCTGCTGACAGCCTCGTGCGTCGGCATCCTGAGCTTCGCGCGAGGCGCTTCGACCGACATGCAGCTTGCCGCGCCGTTCGGCATTGGCATGCTGGGCTGGTATGCCTGGTACGAGACTGACTCCAAGTTCTGGCTATTCGACCTCTACTTCTTCATCGGCGCGGCCACCCTCGCCAAGGGTCCGGTCGCGCCATTCCTTGCTTTGATCATCATCGTGGCGTTTGCAGCGCTCCGGCGGGAGTGGGCGGTGCTCCGCCGCACCTTCTGGTGGCCCGGCGCCCTGCTGTATCTCGCGATGGTGCTGCCCTGGTTCATCGCCGTGCAGCGCCGCAACCCTAACTTCCTGCGCGTCTTCTTTCTCCAGCACAACCTGGAGCGGTTCGCCACCAACCGCTATGAACACGAGCAGACGCTCTGGTATTACATTCCGGTGGTGCTGCTCTCGCTCGTGCCCTGGGCCGTGCTCGCGGTCGCGGCCATGATCTCCGCCGTGCGCGAGAGTATTGCCGAGTGGCGCGCCCGCCGCGAAAAAGGCCATTATCGCGGCTTCCAACGTGCCGGCGACGCCTTCCCGGAGTTCCTGGTGATCTGGGCTGTGCTGCCCATTTTGTTCTTTACCAGCTCTGACTCCAAGCTCCCCGGCTATATCCTGCCATCCATCCCGCCGCTAACCATCCTCACGGGCGACTACCTCAATCGCAGCCGCGCGCGCGGGCTTTCGCCGTGGCTGCTGGCCGGCCATGCCCTGCTGGTGGGGCTGCTGGTAGCAGCCGTTCTGCTGGCGCCGTCGTACCTGGTTCAGGACGGGCTGCATCCACCGGCGCGCGTGGCTGTGGCGGCTGCCATGGCCGGACTGGGCGCCGCGCTGCTGATCCTGGTCACCGTGCTGCGTTTCGGCCTGCATCGGCTCCGCACCGCGACCATGGTGCCGCTGCTTGTCCTGCTGGTTTTCATCTTCGGCGTGGGCCCCGTGTTCGGGATACCGGCGCTCCGGCGCAGTAAGCAGACGATCGACCTGCTCAACCAGACGTACTCGCCCCGGCCGCTGGCCGACATCATCGCGAAAGTCTCGCCGCCGCCCGGCCCCGTCGCCGTGTACCGGGTGCGCCGCGATGTGGAGTATGGGCTGTCGTTTTATCGCAATCGCCGCGTGCTCGACTACGACCGGCTGCCCATTCCATCCGTCCGGCACATCCTGGTCTCGCGCGAGCCCTATGCGCAGCAGCTGCCGGCCCTGCTCGCGGGGCGGACCTACCGGGAGCTGTTCGAGCTGCGCGCGCAGGGGCTGATTGTGTACGAGGTCGATGCCCGGCAGCCATGATCTGCCGGCGTCGCCCCTTTCGTTCGAGGTCAGGAGTATGCTTCGTAAGACAAGGAAGCGCTGGTGACCTCTCCCCTACAGCCCGCGGTGCCGCCGTTCGAGGTTCTCGACCTCCGGCACTATTCCGCAGACAGCCTGCGCCCCGTGCTGGAGGCGGAGAGCCGCCTGTGGGCCGAACGGCTGTCGTGGGATTACCGCGCGTCCACCAACCTCCTGCTGCAATACCTCGATGCCCGCCTTCTGCCCGGCTTTGTCGCGATTGAGAACGGTCGCGTCATCGGCTACACCTTCTGCGTGTATGAGGATCGCAAGGCAGTTATCGGCGATGTTTTCGCTCTTTTGGATGGCGCCGCTCGCTCGCAGAGTGAGATTGAAGCTGTTCTGCTCGAACACCTGATCGCCCTGCTGCAGAACTCGCCCGGAGTCGAGCGGATCGAGTCACAACTGCTCCTGCACACGCATGAACTGCACGCGAAGCTCTTCCGCGCACACGGCTTCAGCGTCTTCGAGCGCATTTTCATGGACCTGAACCTGAGCGCCCCTCCGGCGCCTAACCCGGTTTCGCGGGCAGCCATCCTGGCCGCGCAGAACCTGGAGCTGCGCGCCTGGCAGGAGTCTGACTTTAACCCGGCGGGTTCGCTGATCGCGCACGCCTATGAAGGCCACCTGGATTCGACCATCAACGACCAGTACCGCTCCGTCGCCGGTTCGCTGCGCTTCCTGCACAACATCATCCGGTTTCCCGGCTGCGGCGTATTTGATGCTCGCGCGTCGCAGGTTCTTGTGCATCGGGGCAGCGGCGCGCTCGCAGGCCTGATCCTCTGCTCGCGCGTGCGGGACGACGTGGAGCACGTGACCCAGCTCTGCGTGGCGGCACGCGCGCGCGGCACAGGCCTGGGCACCCTTTTGCTCGACGCCACCGCAGAGATCCTGAGAGCGCGCAACTTCAAAAAGCTGTCCCTCACAGTGACCGGCGGCAATGCCCGCGCCGCATCGCTCTATCGGCGCGTCGGCTTTGAGCAGCGGCACAGCTTTGATGCCATGGTGTGGACCAGCCGTCATATTGTGGAAGCGCCGCAAAAGACCGAGCCGCAGGGTCCGACTCTTCTTCGCCTCGAGCCCAATCCGGTCGGTTGACCAGCCCGGGACGATAGAGCTTTAGTGGCGTACGAAGTACATCAGCCAGCTCACCACGATCACCGCGCCCACAAATGCGACCCAGCAGAGAGCCCCATAGCGGACCATCGCGCGGGTGGTCGTGCGCTGCGTAATGCCGAAAACGACGGACGCAAAGGTCGCAAAGAGCAGAACGGAAGTAAAGTGCGAGGGCGCAAAGCTCATCGGGCGTCTCCGCCCAGCTTGCGGCCGATACGCAGGTTATGCGCGTCCACTGCGGCGATCACATTCAGGAGGCTCGCAACCACGATGAACTTGGTGCCGTAGTCCGCGGTCACGACCTGGACCACGCCGCGCCCCAGTCCACCGGCATAGCCAACCAGATAAAACAAGCCCGCGCCGAGGTCGCCGATAAAGCCGAGCAGGCTCAGGGGATCGTCGCCGCCCGGCTGGTACAGACGCCCCTGCATCGCGAGACCCAGCCACCACATGGAGGTGATCGCAAGAAAAAGCAGCAGCGCGCGCACCCAGTGGCGCGTCAACAGGTGGCCGGCGCCGGGTATGAGCCAGCCCAGCAGCAGCGCCAGCGAAACAGGACTGCCACTACTTTGGCGTGTGTCAGGCATCCTGTTGACTATAACTCACGGCGGCCCCGCAGCATCGTCCATCCCGTCCACGCGAGCCAAAGCGGCAACGGGTACGCCGCCAGCCGCTCGACCCAGCCCAGCCCGAGCACCGCGTTGACCGGATCGATGGGATGGATGACCAGGAAGTCGCCTGTCACGGCAACAGCTGCGGCCAACAGGGCGATCTTCACCTGTTGCGACCTCTCCCGAGAGGACCCACCCCTGCACAGGACCAGCGAAAGGCCCCAGAACAGCATCGCCAGGCTGCCCGAAAAAAAGTGCAGTCCAGCCCCGAAAATGTGTTTGTTCATGTTCACGTCTTCGGGCGCAACGGCGACGTCGTAGATGCCGAAGGCCGAGAGCAGCAGCAGCCCGCGGGAGACGCGCCCGGCCCAGCCCGGCGAAAAGCGAATCGGCAGCAGCAACGCCCCGACGGCGATCAGCACAGCCTGCAGGAAGAACGAGCTGTCCATCAGCCGGTGCCAGTGCGAGCAGATCGCCGCCGAGCAGGAGAGCGCGCCCAGGTCGCTGATGTAGTTGGTCCGGTAGCTGTACCGGCCAACCCAGCCCAGCGTAGCCAGCCGCTCGGCGACGAAGAACTGCACGCAGCCGAGCCAGAGCCACGCTGCCGCCCGGGAGCGATTGTCAGCGAGAGCGCCCATCAGATACGGACAAGCTCCGTCTGCACCCGGCCCGTCACCACGGCGGCAGTCTGCGAGGTCACCATGTTGACCTCGCTGCGGATCCCGAAGGTATCGAGATACACGCCCGGCTCGACGGAGAAGCAGGTATTCGGCAGCAGCAGCCGTTCGTCGTGCGTCTCAAGGTTGTCAAGGTGCGCGCCGGAGCCGTGCAGCTCGGTCGCGATATTATGCCCGGTGCGATGGGTAAACGCCGCGCCGAAGCCAGCTGCCTCAATCACCGCCCGCGCCGAGGCATCCGCCTCCCAGCCCGCGATACCCCGCCCGCTCGCAAATGCCTGCTGAACAATCGCGATGGCGGCGTCCCGCGCCTGCGTCACGACACGGAACACGGTCTGCTCACGCTCGCTCGGCGCCCGGCCCACCACGCCGGTCCAGGTAATGTCGTAGAACGTCGTGCCCGGCCTGTCCTTCCTGCCCCAGATATCGACCAGCAGAAAATCGCCGTCCTGAATGGCGCGCGAGCGCTCGGCGGTCGGCTCATAATGCGAGTTCGCGCTGTTCGCATTCACTGATACGTTCGGCCCATGCTCCCAGACCAGGCCTTCGTCGCGCATCGCTTCCGCCAGCCACTGCTGCATCCGGTACTCTGACACATCCCGTCCGGCGTCCAGCTCCGCACGGAGCCAGCGCCAGCCCTCCGGCAGAAGGCTGTCGATGGCGCGCTGCGCTTCATAGTGGCTCGCGATCTGCTCCGTGCTCAGCACCGCTTCAAACCGGCTGATCAGGTCAGCCGAGCTTACGACGTCCTTGCCCATCGCCCGTAGCATCTCGACCGTGCCCGCGTCCACCATCGAGACGTACATGATCGCGTTGCGCGGCGAGTACTGCATCGCGATCCGCGTCTGCCCGCTCAGCACCGCTTCAAGCTTCGCTTCGAGCTCCTGCCACGAAGAATACTCGCTTTTCGCGCCCGGCAGCACGTCCAGTTTGCCTGCTTCGATGCGGTGGACCAGCTTCTTCGGCTCACCCGTAGCGGGCACAAAATAGTACCAGCGCCGCGTGACATGCGCGGCCGGCGGAAGCCCCAGCACCCGGTACGCCAGCGGGTCGCGCCCATGATGGTCATAAAACAGCCAGCCGTCCATCTGCTGCTCACGCAATGCTGCCTGAATCGCCTTAAGGTCGAGCTCTGCCATAGATGGATTGTAGCCGCTGGCCGGTGGAGGCAATACTCGCTGCAAGCTCTGTTTCAGTAAGTACAGAGCACAAGAAGATCAGTTGAAGTGTCCGTATTCCTTAGCTACATGACCTCGTCCCGTCAGGCCTGCAAGCTCTTTTTGAACCTTCTTCGCATAGCGCATGGTCCAGAAAAACGTGAGCAGGATGGTCACATTGAACAGGATCGGGGCAATGGACAGAACGGTCGCTGTTGAAAGACTCATGACCATCCATGTGCGAATGGCGAACTCTCCCAGCAGAGCGCATCCCCAAACGGTGGTGATCAGACGGTGCGTTCTGCGCACTTTCGGAATATTCCAGTTGCGGTTAAAGGAAGCGACTTTCTCCAGATCGCTGCCTGCCACAAAGTAGCGGCCGAAGTAGAACATCAGAGGGCGTGGGCACAAAAGAGAGACGAAGCATATAAGCCCAAACACTGCAGTAAGCAGGGACTCGCGGATCAGCAGGATGCGTGTACTTCCTCCCAGGAAGAGAGCGCCGATACTGGTCAGGATTCCAAGGACCACCAGCACAGCAACAGGGTTGACCTGCTTATGACGCGTCAGGTCGAAGAGGCTCTTCGCAACCGGGTAGATCGTGGCATAGATCAAGGCCGTCAGCTCAGAGGCCCCGAAGTATCGTCTGCTGACGTGGTACACGGCAAGAGGAATTATCGTGCTGACGGCTGTGTCGACAAGAAATTCACGGACCGGGGAACTCTGTGCGGGGCTATCGTTCATCGCGATTCTCCAGGAGCTGGTGGCTACGCTTGAGCGTAGAAGTTGCCGTGGAAACCAGGGGTTCCGTGATGCATGTGCTCGCCGGCTATCCTCTATCTCGAAGAATACGGCCAGGGCAGTATCGGCATATCGTGCAAAGTTGCTATTGCTCCCATATTGGGAGCAAGATATCATTGAGCCGTGAGAGTGATCGCACGGGGCACCCTGAACGGCTTTGTGCGGAACAGGGTTGATGCTAAGCACCAGAAGGCCGTCAAGGGCCAGCTGGACGCCTGGTATGCCGAAGTTGCGAAAGCCGAATGGCAGACTTCAGCGGAGCTGAAAGGCCAGTACAGTTCCGCGAGCATCGTCTCGGCGGAGCGAGTCGTCTTCAACATCAAGGGAAACGATTACAGGCTGGTGGTAGCGATTAATTATCACTCCCAGGTGCTGCTCATCAAATGGCTCGGCACCCATAGGAATACGACAACATCGACGTGGAACAGGTGACGTATGACGAAAACCGGTATGCGGATCCGCCCCATTAGAACGGAGCAGGACCATAGGGTCGCGATAGCGCGCATTGAAGAGCTGATGAGCGCTGCACCCGACACTGCTGAAGGGGACGAGCTAGACGTGCTCGCGACCCTGGTGGACGCCTACGAGGCAAAGCATCATGCCATGGACGCGCCTGACCCTGTGACTGCCATTCAGTTCCGCATGGAGCAACAGCAACTAAGCCGCAAGGATCTGGAGCCCTTTCTCGGTAGCCGCGCCCGAGTCTCCGAAGTGCTGACAGGCAAGCGGACTTTAACTCTGGAGATGGTGCGCCGTGTAAGAGGTGGGTTGGGCATCTCTGCCGACCTGCTTATCATGCCAATGCCGGCATTAGACAGGAACCGGGCCGTTTCCCGAACGCAGGCACCGAAGGTCGTGGCTCGTCCGAAGGCTAAAAGCGAGCGGAGCAAGAGGGCAGCTGTTCATAGCTAAAACGTCCGTTTTTAGTGAATACAAAGCCTCTCAACGGGCTCTCGACAGCCGAAGTCTCTCCATCTGTGGGCAGCGAAAAACAAGGAGACCATCGCAGGCAATCGCGTTGACGCAGTAGCCAATGGAAAAAACACCAGACTCACAGAGGATTCGCAATCCTGCGCTTAGCCTCAACAACTCCTGCCTGTCGACACCTCCGCCTGACCACCGGGCCTGAGCGCCTGTAAGCTCGTTAGCGAGGCGAAACGCTGCAGAAGGAGAACCCGCACGTGCCCTGGTACCAGTACACCAACCCAGCCGAGCTCGACCAGGTTGCCGCCCGCTTTCAGCTGCACCCCCTGCACATTGAGGACGCGCAGTACTCGGGCGAGCGCGTCAAGGTGGAAAGCGCTCCCCACTACACCTTCGCCCTGCTCAAAACCCTCGCGCTGCCTCAGAACTCCGACGAGCCGGTTTTTGAAGCCATCTCCATCTTCGCCAGCCATCCGCCGGAGCACCCGCCGGCTGACAAGCCCGACCATCCAGAGTCGACCGAACCGTTCTTCATCATCATCGCCGATACGACCAAGCCGGACGTCTCCGCGGCCCTGCGGCGCGCCTCACAGGAGCCGGACACAGCGTCGCCCATGCGCCTGCTCTATCTCGTCTTTGACGCGCTGGTCGACTCCTACTTCCCGACTATCGACGAGCTTGACGACAAGATTGATGCGCTGGAGGACCGGGTCATCCGGCCCTCGCCCGACCTGCTGACGGAAATCTTCGCCGTCAAGCGGCAGCTTGTCGACACCCGCCGGCTGCTGGTGAGCACCCGCGACGCCAGCATGCACCTGCAACGCGACGGCGGCGTCGCCCTTACCAGTGAGCACCAGTTCTATCTACGCGACCTGTACGATCACATCTCGCACCTGCTCGATACGGTCGAGACCCAGCGCGACCTGCTGAATAACGCGCTCGATATCTATCTCTCAAGCATCGCGAACCGCACCAATGAAGTCATGAAGGTGCTCACTGTTCTCTCGACCGTCGCGCTGCCGGCGCTTGTGATGAGCAGCATCTACGGCATGAACATCAAAGGGCTGCCGTTCCTGAATAACCCGCACGCGGCGTTGATCGTGGCTGGGATGACGGTGGCGTTTACGAGTGTGCTGCTGGTGGCGGCGCGGTTGTTTCGGTGGTTGTGAGCGCGCTCGCCTGTAAGACCGCTTCTCGCCATCATTGACCGTGTTCCACATTTGTCGGTTTGCGTTGCGCGAGCTTCGCGCGATAAGCCGCGACGCGTGTGCGTGTTCCACAGCTCTCTTCCATGCAGAAACGGCGTGGGCGTCCGTTCGTGCGATCAGAAAACCAAAGAACACAGCCTGAACCCTCGCACCGGCGGATTAGGTCGAAGTTGGCAGTCGCCAGCAAATCGGCAATCGTTTCGGCTACGGGCGCAAGAAACTGTTCAGCGGACTCGGCGACGTATTCCCGACGAACTTCAATTGCCTCCTTACGTCTAATCAGCTTGAGGTGACTCCTGGATTGCGATAGGTAGTCGTTCAGCGTGGTCAGGCCGACTCTCTTGCCGGCCGTCTTCTGCTCTATGACTGATAAAGCCAGCGCACGCAACTCTCTTGCGCTTTGGAGCAAAGCACCGTCAGGCAATGACCTACTGCAAGAGGGCTCGCCGATATCCATCTTCTTCATCCAGGCACGCACATCGGTATCAGTGTGCAGTGTCTCGAGCGGGCTGCCCGCGTTGGCCCGCAGCGTGTTGATGAAGTTCAAAGCGGTCGTACCACCGACAAAGTCGATGTCTGGGGCCGATGCCGCCCCATGCTCTTTCCTGGAACGACTGCTCATCTCTGGGTCTCCGTCCCTCTGTTTGATTCCCTAACCCAGCATTGAGGTTCTGGACAACGGCAGTGTCTGTACACGTCGCCTTCTGCGTCAGCAAAGGCGGATTGCCTGGCAATCCTGCATCTTTTCGACAGGCTTCACATCTGACTATGTAACGGTATGCATATTTTTAAACCGTTACAAGGCCGGATAGGAGAAAAGCCAATCGCGCCAATCAACAGAACGGGTCGCACTCGCGACGAAGCCGATTCGAGAGTAGAGCATTTTCACTCCACACGTAGAGGGGCCGACAGATGTGCGCGTGGCTTTTTCGTCGGGAAAAGCCACTGGAGCGAATATTCGGGCCTATACACCAAGAGTGAAGATGCTCTAAAGACGGGCAGCGGCATTGGTCTTGCATCCGCTGTCCAAAGGAAGCTGCTCAGCCGAAGAACTTTTTTACACGGAACCATACTTACGGGAATGGGGTTAGTTATGTCGAACATAAAAGGGCTCGCACAAACCGCACCGGTCGGCCCAGGCCAATCGGTGCCTCAGATTTCAATCCATCGGACGCAGGCAGACGGAGTAAACGTCTTCTACAGAGAAGCCGGGCCGAAGGATGCTCCCGTTTTACTTCTCCTGCATGGGTTTCCAACGTCCTCATTTCAGTTTCGCGAGCTGATGCCACTGCTTGCGGACAAGTACCGCGTGATTGCGCCGGACCTGCCTGGATTCGGGTTTACGGAAGTGCCGGCGTCGCGCAATTACAAATACACCTTTGAGGGTCTGGCGAACACGGTGGACGCCTTTACGCAGGCACTGGGCCTGAATCGCTTTGCCATGTACATCTTCGACTACGGCGCACCCACCGGTCTGCGTCTGGCGCTGAAACATCCTGAGAAGATCACAGCGATCATCTCGCAGAACGGGAACGCCTATGAAGAAGGCCTGGGCTCCGCATGGGCGCCAGTGCGCAAGTACTGGCAGGATCCAACATCTGCAAATCGCGAAGCACTGCGCGGGATGTACACGTTTGAAGGCATCAAGCAGCAGTATGTGACAACAACCCACCCGGAACGGGTGAAGCCTGAAGGTTACACGCTGGACGCTGCACTGATGGGCCGTCCCGGAAACGTTGAGATTCAACTCGATCTGATCCTGGATTACCGCACCAACGTCGCCTTGTATCCCGAGTTCCAGCGTTACTTCCGCGAGAAGAAACCGCCCACCCTGGCAGTCTGGGGAGAAGACGATCCGTACTTCATTCCTGCGGGAGCGAAGGCTTTCCAGCGTGACAATCCAGGAGCGGTGGTTCAGATGCTGAATGCCGGTCACTTCGCCCTTGAGACTGATGTAACTACCGTCGCACAGTCCATGCGCGAGTTTCTCGGCAAGCAATTACAGGAGCGTCATGCTTGAAAGAGGCCCATCGGTCCTGTGAAACGCGCTCGTGGTGAGCACTCGGCAACTTAAATAAAAAGGCCCGCGCTGCGCGCGGGCCTTTCAAGCTGCTGCCGAGTTAGGCCGTCGCGGTCGCGGTAGCTACAGCCGGCTTCGCCGCAGTCAACTCAGCCGCCATGCGCTCCATGCTGAACGCCTCGATCAAGTCGCCCTGCTGCAGGTCTGAGAAGCCTGCAACGCCAACACCGCACTCCATGCCGTTGGTGACCTCGCGCGCATCGTCCTTAAAGCGCTTGAGCGACTGCAGCCTGCCCTTGTGGACCGACTCGCCGCCGCGCATCACGCGTATCTCGGAGTCGCGCTTGAGCGAGCCGTCGGTGACGCGGCAGCCTGCGATCGTGCCGATCTTCGGGATGCGGAACACTTCGAGCACTTCCGCGCGGCCAAGGTAATTCTCCTTGAACACGGGGTCGAGCAGCCCGAGCATCGCCTTCCGAATCTCGTCCTGCAGCTCGTAAATGATCGAGTGCAGCCGGATTTCGACGTTCTCCTGCGAGGCCAGATCGGCAGATTTGCGCTCCGGCCGCACGTTGAACCCGATAATGATCGCGTTCGAGGCCGATGCCAGCAGCACATCGCTCTCCGTGATCGCGCCGACGCCGGAATGGATAACCTTGATCCGCACCTGTTCGGTCGACATCTTCTGCAGCGAGTCGGCCAGCACCTGCACCGAGCCCTGCACGTCGCCCTTCAGGATCAGCGGCAGCTCCTTCATCCCGGCCTGCTTGATCTGGTCGGCCAGGCCCTCGAGCGAAACGCGCGAACTCTTCGAGAGCGTCGCCTCGCGCTCCTTCAGCTTGCGGTACTGCGCGATGCCCTTGGCCTTGTCGCGGTCGGAGACCACGAGGAAGGTATCGCCGGCATCCGGCATCGCTTCCAGTCCGAGGATTTCGACCGGGGTCGATGGTCCTGCGATCTCGATGGAGCGGCCACGGTCGTCGAACATCGCCCGGATTTTGCCGAACGTGTTGCCGACGATAAACGAGTCCTGCGCGCGCAGCGTACCGTTCTGCACCAGGACTGAGGCAACCGCGCCGCGGCCACGGTCGAGCTTGGCTTCGACCACGGTCCCAACAGCCGAGCGGCCCGGCGTTGCCTTCAGGTTCGCAATGTCCGCGGTAAGGCAGATCATTTCGAGCAGCAGATCGAGGTTCTGGCGCTTTTTCGCCGATACATCGACAAATACCGTGTCGCCGCCCCAGGATTCGGGAACCAGTCCGCGGTCGCCTAGCTGCTGCTTCACGCGGTCCGGCTGTGCCTCCGGCTTATCGATCTTGTTGACCGCCACGATGATCGGCACGTTGGCCGCCTTCGCGTGGTCGACTGCTTCGAGCGTCTGCGGCATTACACCGTCATCCGCCGCCACCACGATCACGACGATATCCGTGACCTTGGCGCCGCGCGCACGCATGCGGGTAAACGCTTCGTGGCCCGGCGTATCCAAGAAGACGATCTCGCGCCCGAACGCCGGCGAGTCAGTCTTCGCGATCTTCACCTTGTAGGCGCCGATGTGCTGCGTAATGCCACCGGCTTCGCCCCCGGCCACGTCCGTTTCACGGATCGCGTCGAGCAGCGAGGTCTTGCCGTGATCGACATGGCCCATCACTGTGACGACCGGCGAACGCGATACTTCGAGCTCGTCAATATTCTCCTGCGACAGGATGTTTTCGATGGACTCGTTCGCCATCTCGTCTTCAAACGTGATGATTTCGGTGTCGGCGCCGAACTGCGCCGCTACCTCCTTCACCAGGTCTCCATCGAGCGACTGATTCACGGTGACGAACACGCCGCGCATCAGCAGGCTCGCGATCAGGTCCTTGCCGCGTACATCCAGCTTTTCGGCCAGGTCCTTGACGCTGATCCCTTCCGTCACCGTGATTTTGCGGGTGATCGGTACCGGCTCGTTCGAGATTACCGCACCGCCATACCGCGGCGGCGGGTTGAAGCCCTTCATCGGGCCTTCTTTGCTCTTGGGGTACTGTTGACGCCCGCGGCCCTTCGGCCCGCTCGGACGCTGCGGACGCGGTGCTTCGCCCATTGGCGAGGCACCGGGCGCGCCACCCGGGGCGCCACCCGGGGCGCCACCCGGACGTGCGCCGAAACCACCCGGACGGGGTGCTCCAAAACCGGGACGACCGCCTGGCCCTCCAGGGCCGCCGGGGCGAGCCCCCGGACCGCCCGGCGCGAAGCCCGGGCGTGTGGGATGCATGGGACGGCGTGCGCCCGGAGGACCGCCGGGACTGCTCGGGCCGGCATAACCGCCGCTGGGGCGCTGTCCGTAGCCGCCTGCCGAACCGCCAGGGCCGTTCGGAGCGCCGCCGGGACGCCGATCAAAAATGGGCCGGCCGCGCTGTACGCCGCCCGGTCCCACGTTGGCGCCGGTAGCACTCGGAGGCGGAGTTGGCCGGGCGACCGGCGGTGGTGCGGTATACACAGGCCGCGGACCCGTCTGGGGCATAATGACGCGGCGCACAGGCGATGCCGGCGCCTCGGGAATTGCCGGCGGGGCCGGCGCTTCCACTACCGGCGCGGCGACCGGCGGAGCAGTTGCAATAGGGGCAGGAGGTGCCGGTGCTGCTACTGGGGCAGCGTGCGGCCGGGCGACAATTACCGGCGAGGTCGGCGCACTCGAAGCAATGGCCGGACGGGGGGCAGGGGCACCTACCGGCGGCCTTGCGACAACCGGGCCGGACGGGGGCTTTGCTGCGATCGCGGGCGGAGCAATAATCTGGGGCGCCTGGCGGGGCAGCGGCACGATGCGTCGCGGCGCCGGACGATCCGGCATGCCTGGCGCGGGCCGGGCAGACGCAGCAGGAGGTGTCGATACAGGCGGGGCGGCAGTCGCAGACGGCACGGGCGGAGTCACCGGAGCGGCGGCAGGCGGTGCCGCTACTGCCGCTGCAGGCGGCTGCGCGGCAGCCGGAGTTGCAGCAGCCTGCACAGGCGCGGCAGCCGTTACAGCAGGACGCACAGGCGCAGCGGCAGCCGGGGCAGTAGAACGCTGCGGCGGCGCGGCAGCAACGACAGGCCTCGCTGGCGGCGCCGCGACAACACCGGCGGCAGCCGACTGACGCTCCTGAATCGCACGCAGAACATCTCCCGGTTTCGACACCCGGGAGAGATCGATACTGGGCCGATTCTCCGGCTCGCGCTCACGACGGGCAGAGGCATTCCCCCGGCCACCGCTGCGCGTCAATGCGGTGCGAACCCGCTCCGCTTCATCCAGTTCCAGGGAACTGGAGTGTGTCTTTTTCTCGGTCACTCCGACCGCGGTCAGCACATCCAGAATAGCCCTGCTTTTTACTTCCAGTTCACGCGCCAGATCGTTGATTCGAACCTTACTCATTCGCCCCTTTGTGTTTCGTCCAGACCGCTTACATGCTCATTGTTACCTCGGCACAGCGGGAGTAAACGCATCTACCATTATTGCGCGAAATCGCGCATCCTGCTCCACACTCTTCCGTACGACTGAAAAATTGGCGATGACGACGCATTATGCGCCGCCCTCGTCCACCTTGCTGTCTTCTTTCCGCTCGTCCCGCGTCTCGTCCAGGTTGCCCTCGACCACTGCTTCCGACCGCGCAATCTCCGTATTCGGGTGATGCTCGCGCAGCACCTCGCTCGTGTCATCGCGCCCCGGGGTCAGCGACTCCGCGCCTTCCTCGTCGAGCATCGGGCCAACCTCGGTAACCTCCGCCAGACGCTCCTGCGCGGTGTCGTCCGTGATCCGTCCGGAGCCGTCCCGCGCGTCAGGCATATCGTCCTCCTGCGTCAGGTTCACCTCGAGCGCGTCGATCTCCTCATTTAAACCGGCGTCCGACTTATCGATCTCCCGATCGACAGGACTGTCATAGGTTCCGGGCTGGTCCTCCGCCTCGGCGCCGCCGGTCAGCGTCTCCAGCTGGTTTACCGTCGCTTCCGTGGCGATGTCGGTATTGCTGCGCGCCGGCGCAGCCTCATCCTTGCCGTACACAGAGCTCTCGCTCAGGTCTACTTCCTTGTGCTCGCTCTCGTTCGCCACGTCAGCTCCCTCTGTTGCCGCGACCGCCGGCCGTTCTTCGCCCTCTTCGTACTGGCCGAAGTAATGCCGCACTGCCGCCGATATCTTCTCAAGCGTCCGCTCGCCGATACCCGGAACCTCTTCCAGCTGCTCGGGCGTCATGTCGGCCAACGCTTCCACTGTTGTGATGCCGGCCGCGACCAGCTTCTCGATAATCTGCTCGTCGAGCTCGGCCACCTGCTCGATCGCCGTCGAACCGCTGCCGGAGAACGCCTGCATCTGCTGCTCGACTTCCTGGCGCTTCTCTTCCTCGCTCTTGATATCGATCTTCCAGCCCAGCAGCTTTGCCGCCAGCCGCACATTCTGACCCTTTTTGCCGATCGCGAGCGACAACTGCGTGTCATCGACGATGACCTCAAGCTGCTTCTCGGTCAGGTCGGCGATCGTTACCCGGCTCACCTTCGCCGGCTGCAGCGCCTTCTCGGCGAACGTCGTGATCTCTTCAGAAAACTCGATAATGTCGATCTTCTCGCCGCGCAGCTCGCGAATGATCGACTGCACTCGCATGCCCTTCATCCCGACACACGCGCCCACCGGGTCCACATCCTTGTCGCGCGACTGCACCGCAATCTTGGTCCGCTCGCCGGCCTCGCGCGCGATGGCCCGCACCTGCACGGTTCCGTCGTAGATCTCCGGCACTTCGCTCTGGAACAGGTTCTGCACCAGGTCCGGGGCGGCCCGGCTCACGATGACCTGCGGCCCCTTCGCCGCGCGGTCAACCCGCAGCAGCACCGCGCGCACTCGCTCGCCCACAGCGAACTGCTCCAGGCGGCTCTGCTCGCGGCGCGGCATCCGGGCTTCTGTTTTGCCCAGCTCGAAGATCACGTCCTGCGGCTCCAGCCGCTTGACCGTCACGTTGATGACCTCGCCCACGCGGTTGCCGTACTCCTGGAACACCGTGTCGCGCTCGGCCTCGCGCACCTTCTGAAAGATCACCTGCTTCGCCATCTGCGCCGCGATGCGCCCCAGTACCTCGGTCGGCTTGTAATAGCGAATCTCGCCGCCCACCTCGACCCCGGGCGCCAGTGCCTGCGCGTCCTCGAGCGTGATCTGGTTCACGTCGTCTTCGACCTCGTCGTCTGTCTCGACGACCGTCTTGTACGCATATGCGCGAATCTCGCCGGTTTCCTTGTCCAGCTCCGCGCGCATGTTCTCAAGCGTCTTGTAGTACTTGCGGGTCGCGAGTGCGATCGCGTCTTCCACCGCGGTAACCACAACCTCGGGCTGAATACCCTTGTCGCGGCTCAGGATCTCGATGCTCTGGTATAGCTGACTAGCCATGCGTTTTTCATTGCCCTTCCCCGCCGGGCAAATGCCGGCGGCCTCTCAACTGCTGATCTTAAAAACCTAAAACTCGGGAACAAGCTGCGCTTTTTCGATATTGCTCAGCGCGATCTCAATAGTCCCCGCCGCTTCCCCTGCGGCTTTCTTCTTTTTCTTCGCCTTCGGCGCAAGCGGCGTCAGCGTCAATATCTCCCCGCTGAGCGGCCCCAGGTGGCCCTGCCAGTGCCGGTTGCCGGCGACCGGAGTAAAGGTCTGCACCTTGCAGAGCTGCCCTGCGAACCTGGAAAACTCTTCCGGTCTGCTCAGCTTGCGGTCCAGCCCCGGCGAGCTCGCCTCCAGCACATACTCCGCGCCGGGCACCAGGTCTTCCATATCGAGCGCCGTGCCGAAATCCTTTGAAAAACGCTCGCAATCTCCGTGCGTGATGCCGGAAAGCTGCTCGACCGGAACCCCGGAAGGCAGCTCCCGCAGGTAGGCCAGCTCGTCTTCTTCCGGGCTCAGCCCGGCTGCCTCACCCGCATCCACCATGTCCAGTACGATAGAGTCGTTCTGGCTTGCGCTTTCTTCATCTATGCTCGCGGCCTCCGGCTTCTCGCCTTCTTCCGTCCGCATCCGCCTCAGCCGCCGCTCCAGCTCCGCGCGGCCAGCCGCGTTCCGCTCCAGAAGAATCTGCAGTGTCCGAAACTTGCCGCCGCCGCCCTGAAACTCGAGGTCCACAACCTCCAGGCCATGCGAAGCGGCCACTCGCTCCGCCAGGGCGCGCACCTGCTGGTTGTTCAAGCTCATTGCTCTTGTCCTGCCCTGTCCTGGACGGGTGGAAAAGGCTCCACCCAAAGAAAAAGTGGGCTTTCGCCCACTGCCGTATGGCCGCTCCGCGACGAATCGCTGAAGAATGCCAAGCGAGAATCCTACGACTTTGACCAGCATACGCCCGGCTGCCGTCGTCGGGCAAGCATATCCGCACCCATCCAGCAGGGCCGGCATCGAAGGGTAGATAAACAGGAGTGATGACATGGAAATCGGGATGGACAGTTTTGCGGCGGCGATGCCTGACCCCTCGACCGGCGTCGTGCAGGCCGGGGCCGAGCGCCTGGCCAACCTGCTTGAAGAGATTGAAGTCGCCGAACAGTCCGGGCTTGATGCCGTCGGCATCGGCGAGCACCACCGCGCCGAATATCTTGACTCCGCCCCCGCCGTCATCCTCGCCGCGGCTGCGGCGCGCACCAAACGCATCCGCCTCACCAGCGCCGTCACGGTGCTCAGCGCCGCTGACCCCGTCCGCGTCTTCCAGAGCTTCGCTACCCTCGACCTGCTCTCGCAGGGCCGCGCCGAGATCGTGGCCGGGCGGGGCTCGTTCATCGAGTCATTCCCGCTTTTCGGCCTCGACACCGCCGACTACGACTCGCTGTTCGCCGAAAACCTCGACCTGCTGCTCAAGATCCGCGACAACACCCACGTCCACTGGTCAGGGCGGCACCGCGCCGCGCTTACTGGCCAGGGCGTCTTCCCGCGCCCGCTGCAGAACCCGCTTCCGGTCTGGCTGGGAGTCGGCGGCACCCCGCAGTCGTTCGCCCGGGCCGGCGCCCTGGGCCTGCCGCTCATGGTCGCGATCATCGGCGGCGAGCCGCTCCGGTTTCGCCCACTGGTGGACCTGTATCGCGAAACGGGCCGGCGCGCCGGTCATCCCGAGGCGGCGCTCAAGGTCGGCATTCATGCCCTCGGCTATGTGGCCGATACAAAGGAGCAGGCTGAGGACGACTTCTTCCCCGGCTACGCCCAGGCTTTTACAAAAATCGGCCGGGAACGCGGCTGGCCGCCGGTCACGCGCGGGCAGTTCAATGCCCTGCTCGGCCCAACCGGTGCGCTTGCGGTCGGCAACCCGGAGTTTGCCATTGAAAAAATCCTGCATTACAACGAAGTTCTGGGCGGCATCAACCGTTTCAACTTCCAGATGAGCGTGGCATCGCTCCAGCACGACAGGCTGCTGCGCTCCATCGAGCTGATCGGAACGAAGGTTGCGCCTGCGGTTCGCGCACAACTCGGGACAAAGCCGACGTTCTGAAATGGCTAGACTACGCGGTTGAATCGCCGCCGGCCGCGCGAAATATCTCGCCCAGCGCATGGATCGACTCCGCCGATCGTCGCAGCGAAAACCGTTGATGGAACGCCTCTTCGGCTGCATCCGCCATCACCGTCCGCTCGACCGGCGGCATTTCAAGCCAGCGCCGAAGCAGGAGCGACGTCCCATCGAGCGTGTCCGGCTCCACCAGCCCGACCCCGCTTTCAAGAATCTCCCGCCAGATGTTTACCTGGTTCGAGATCAGTACCGGCGTTCCGCAGGCCAGCGCCTCGGCCACAACGATCCCGAAGTTCTCCTGGTGCGACGGCAGCACGAACGCCTCCGCTGCGCGAAACGCACCATACTTCGCCGCACCTTCCAGCATCCCCGGCCAGTACACCCGGTTGCCGACACCTGCGCGCGCAGCCTGCGCCTGCAGCTTCGCCTCCAGCTGCATCTGGTCCGGCCCGGCAATCACCAGGTCTACATCCGGGTGCTCGCCGGCAATCTTGGCAAAGGCCTCCACCAGCAGGTCGCAGCCCTTCTTCTCGTGGATACGGGACAGGAACAGCAGAAAACGGCGGCCGCGCATGGCCGGCACGGCTTCCAGAAAGGCTTCGCGCTGCACCTCCGGGTCGCCCTCCGGCCGGTTGGTGCCATACGGCAGCACCACGCTGGTCCAGCGGTTCGGCCGAAAGCTGGCAAGGGCCAACTCGCGCTCAAGTTCACTGGTAAACAGCACAGCCGAGGCGTTGCGAAGGATCTGGTACTGCAGCGGCCAGTACAGCATCTTTTTCAGGTGTTTGAGCGGATAGCGCTTTTTGAAGAACACATCGAGTGCGCCATGCGTAAACACCGCATACGGCACTTTGGCCCGGGTCGCGGCCAGCCACGCCGCCACGGCGGGAAACAGCCACACATTATTGATGACGATCAGGTCGAACCGCGGAGCATTGGCGCGCAACCAGCGCAGCAGCGTCCGCGACAGACCATACTTCGAGCGGCCCGGCCCCAGCGCGTGTACGGGAAACCGGCAGTGCTGCAGGTAGGGGGCCGCCGGGTCATCGAGCGTCGCAACCTCGAGCGTGTCGCCGATCGCCAGGTAATTGGCCGCCAGCTGGCGCAGCATCTCCGGAGGTCCGCCGTCAGCGGGCGATAGCCCGGCAATTACATGAAGAACGTGCAGGGGCTTCTTGCCGGCGCGCGCCGTCGGCGTCTCTCCTGCCGCCGCTGCAAGGTGCTGCACCAGTGCTTCCTGCAGAACCAGCGCACTACCCGAAGCGGGAGGAACCGCGATAACCGGCGTTCGCTTGAAGAAATTACGGCGACGTCGCAACAGTTCACTCCATACATCTCAGGGATGACTGGGGGCGGACGTTTCCCAGCCGCCGATCTCGACAACCTTAATTTATGGTTAAGATTCACCACATAGCAAGCGTAAACGGGACCGAGAGCAACCATGCCGGTTTGCGTGCGTTCGGCAGAGCAATCATCCCACTAGACGAGCTGCTTCCCATGTAAGACCCACTGTTTTACTCAGGAAAGACGCATTTCCATGCTGACCAGATCGCCTACCGCACTCTAAGAATCGCCCTGAAAGTATGTTCACTCGCGGCAGAGTTCTACCGAGGTAGTAGGTGGGTTCTTTTTATTCTGCACAATTGGTTACCTATATAGGTAAACTTTAGATCGACAGTGACTGCTGTCCTGGTTACGGTGCAACTTCCGTAGCCGCCGCATAACTAAGCTGGTGGATAGCGAGCCACGTCGCCCCGTATGCCTGGAGTGCGTCTGAGGTCGTCTGCCGCGAGTCGCGAAGCGCATCCAGGTAATCGATCAGGGCGATGCCGCCGTGGTCGTAGGCAAACTGTGCAATCGAGAGTACGTCTGCGGCTTCATCCAGGTAGTGCGAGGAGTATCGATCGGAGAGGACTTTCGACTGCGTGTAGCCGATCCAGGCCTGGTCCACATCAGAGAGCACCTGATTTTTGGCCGCGACGACTGCGAACCGGCTGCTTTGCGCGGAGAACTCGCTGGTCTTTTTGTTGCCCTGGTTCTTGTCGAAAATGCGGATCGGGATGTTGATGTTGAAGCCCGCAGAGTTGTACGTACCGCTGCGGTCGTACTCGCCTTCGAGCGTCGGGTCCGCCGTCCCGTTCGCATAGGCAAGCTTCACGTTTCCGTCCGCGACGGCGACACCGGCCAGCGCGGCCTGGTAGTCCGGCCGGGCGGCAAGCGCCTTCGCTTCCAGACCTGTAAGGTCAACCGGAACAACAGGCGGGACGATATCGGCCATGATGTCGAAATCCAGCTTCGGGTTGGGAATACCGATCAGTGTCTGCAACTGATCGCTTGCCTGGCGCATATTAATGACTGCGGCGGAGTGATCGCTCTCGAACTGGGCCAGCTGCAGATCGAGCCGCTCGAAATCCAGCTTACCGATGTCGCCTGCCTTATAACGGTCGTTGTTGATCGCGACTTCACGGCGAAAATCCTCCAGGTTGGCATCGGAGAGCGCGAGGGCGGTCTTGGCTACCAGCATGGCGATGAAAGCCTGCTTGACCGCCAGTTCCGTTCCGCGCTCCTGGTCATGAAGCTGCGCCTCGGTCTGCGTGGTCGTCGCATGTGCGATGTCGAGCCGCCAACGACGCTTTTCGCCCCGCTCGAAAAGCCGCGACACCTGCACGGCATAGGCATACGGGTTTGCGGCGCCTTCAGCCGGCAGCGATACGTTGGAACCATTGAGCCCTAAATTGGGGTTTTGACGAACCCCGGCCTGGATCTCCTGTGCGCGGACGGACTCGAGGTTTTGCCGCGCCGCCAGCAGAGCGGGGTTGTCGTTGCGAGCAAGAGTCAGCACCTGGTCGAGCGTAAGCGCCCCAGGTCGCGCGGGGGGATTGTGCCGTGGGTCGGGGGGAGGCGGTGGAGGCGGTAGAATCTGCTGCAGCGCACCCGCGTTGGCGCCCGGGTGCGCCGCCGGATTTGAGGGCGGAACGCCATTCTGCCGGGAGCCATTCTGCGACGCACTGCCGGCCGGCACCGTATCCGGGGCGGCCGGTAGAGGCGCTGTTTGTGCCTGCGCAAACGCGAATATCGGTACGGCGAACAGCACAGCCGCGATCGGGAAGGTCCGTGTTCCTCTCGATTGCAACATCAGACCTCCATCCGGTGCTGCGCACCGGGCAGTTTGTCGCTGTCGCGCGCGATCCAAACGTACAGAGTCGGCAGCAGGAACACGCTCAGCAGCAGCGCTCCAATCAGTCCGCCTACGATCACGATGGCGAACGGCCGCTGCGAGTCCGAGCCGATGCCGTGCGACGTTGCCGCCGGCAGCAGGCCGAGCGTCGCCACCACCATGGTCATCATGATCGGCCGCAACCGCTCCACCGCACCCTCCACCGCGGCCTCGGCCACGCTCATCCCCTGTCCGCGCAGCTGGTTAATGTACTCGAGCATAATCACGCCGGTCTGCACCGACACGCCGAACAGCGCTAGAAAGCCCACCCCGGAGCTCACAGACAAATGCGTGCCTGTAATCAGCAGCGCCAGCATGCCGCCGAACGGCGCCATCGCTACGTTCGCCAAAATCAGCAGCGCCCATTTGAACGAGCCGAACATAAGGTAAAGAATCATGAAGATCACGAATAGGGCGAGCGGCACCACTAAAGCCAGGCGTTTGTCTGCGCGTTGCTGGCTTTGATACTCGCCCGCCCAGTCCAGGTGGTAGCCCGTCGGCAGCTTCACCTGCCTGTTCACCCGAACCATCGCTTCTTCCACCGCCGAACCCAGCGCGCGGCCCCGCACACTGTACTTCACGGCCACAAATCGCTTGCCGCCCTCGCGGTAGATCTCCTCAGCGCCGTCTTCGGTCTTCACCGTCGCCAACTGCGCCAGCGGCACCCGCTCGCCGTTCTGCGCGGTCAGCAGGATATGGTTGAGCGCGTCCGGCGTATCCCGGTACTTTGCCTGGTAGCGCAGCGTCAGATCATAACGCGCCTCACCGCGCAGCACCTGCGTCACCGGCGCGGCGCCGATTGCGGTCTGGATCGCGTCCTGGACGTCGCTTACATTGATGCCGTAGCGCGCCGCGGCGCTGCGGTTCACCGTGTAGTTCAGGTTCGGCTGCCCGATCACGCGGAACAGGCCCAGATCGGCGACCCCCGGCACCGTGCCCATCGCCTGCACGATCCGGTTGCCCAGGTCTTCAAGCGTGTGCAGATCGTCGCCGTAGATTTTCACCACAAGCTCGCCTTTGACGCCGCTCACCGCCTCCTCGACGTTGTCCGAGATGGGCTGCGAAAAGCTCCACATCGCCCCCGGGACCTTCTCCAGCTGCGTGTCCATCGCTGCGATCAGCTCGTTCTTGTCCTGGGCAAAGACCGGCCGCCACTTGTCCTTCGGCTTCAGATCGACAAAGTATTCGGTGTTGTAAAAGCCCGTGGTGTCGGTGCCGTCGTCCGGGCGCCCTGTCTGGCTCACCACCTGTGTGACCTCGGGGAAGCTGGCCAGGATCAGCCGCGCCCGGTTGGTAACCGCGACACTCACGTCCGGCCCGGCGGAAGGCGCGAGCGTTCCCCGTACCCAGATCGAGCCTTCATCCAGATGCGGCAGAAACTCCGACCCGATCGCCCCGCTCACGCCCAGGCCGATCGCGATCGCCAGCGCCAGCGCCGCCACGGTTACGGTCACGCCGCGCCGGCGAATCGCCCAGGTCAGAGACTGCCGGTAATAACGCAACAGGTACACCAGAAACGGGTTTTCCCACTCCGAGGTCCCGCGCGGAAACAGGAAGCTCGAGAGCACGGGCGCCACGAACATGGAAAAGATCAGCGCGCCTAGTAGTGCAAACGCCACAGTCCACGCCATCGGACGAAACAGCCTGCCTTCGACGGACTGCAGCGTGAAGATGGGCAGGTAGGCGACGATGATGATGCCAATTGGGTAAAACACCGGCCGCTGCACCTCGTGCGCCGCGTGGCGAATCACCTCCGATGGATTTGACCCCGCGCCCTCGTCGTGGCTCAGGCGCCGCACAATGTTCTCGACCATCACCACTGCGCCATCCACCACCATGCCGAAGTCGAGTGCGCCCAGCGAAAGCAGATTGGCGGGAATGTGCGCGAGATCAAGCAGGATGGAGGCAAAGAGCAGCGAGAACGGGATAGTGAGGGAGACGATGAGCGCGCCGCGCACATTGCCCAGGAAGAGGAACAGGATCACCATGACCAGCAGAATGCCTTCAGTAAGGTTGTGCAGCACCGTGTGCGTGGTGAAGGCCAGCAGCTTGGAGCGATCGAGGAAGGGCACGATGCGCACGCCTTTCGGCAGGACGTGCTCGTTCAGGTCGGCGACCTCCTTATGAATGCCGGCCAGCGTCTTGTCGGAGTCCTCGCCCTTCTGCAGCAGCAGCACGCCCTCGACCGTGTCCGGGTTATCGATTAGCACGCCGTTACCGCGCGGCGTCGTCCTGCCGATCTGGCCGAGACGGATTTTAGATCCCTCCTCGACCGTGGCGACGTCCCGAACGAAGATCGGTGTGCCGTTTGCCGTCTTCAGCAGCGTGTTTTCAATATCCTGGACATCGGTATAAAGACCGACCGCGCGGACATTGACCTGCTGCGAGCCCTCCTGGATAAACGAGCCGCCCGCATTAATGTTGTTGTTCTGGAGCGACTGCTCCACCTGCGCCAGAGTGAGTCCGTAGGCGATCAGCTTGTCCGGGTTCAGACGCACCTGGTACTCGCGCGTCTGCCCGCCGAAGCTCGACACATCGACCACGCCCGGAACCGTCTTGAAATCCTTCTCAAGTGTCCAGTCCTCGATGGACTTCAGATCCATGTTGTCGTAGGACGGATTTGAGCTCTCAAGCGTGTACCAGTAGATCTGCCCGACCGGGCTCCAGTCGCTTCCGATCTGCGGCTGCAGGCCGCTCGGCAGCACAACCTGCTGCAGGCGCTCAAGCACCTTCTCACGATTCCAGTCGTTCACCGAGGAGTCATCGAACACCATGGTCAACGCCGACAACCCGGCCAGCGAGGTAGACCGCAGCGCCGACATGTGCGGGATGCCCGCCGTGGCGATCTCAAGTGGCACGGTCACCTGCTGCTCCACCTCCTCGGCGGCGCGGCCCGGCCACTGCGTAATCACCGTAACGTAGTTGTTCGCGACGTCGGGGTAAGCCTCGACCGGCAGATTGTGGAACGAGACAATGCCCCAGGCGAACAGCAGCACCGCGACGATCAGCACGATGAAGCGGTTGTTGAGGGCGAAATCGACGATGCCGCGGATCATCGGGAGCACCGCCCGGCAGAGAACACGTCAATCGGCAGCATCAGGAAGCACCGGGTCACTGGGCCGCCGTATTCTGCAGCTCGAGCGCGTTATGCACCACCTGCCGGCCTGGGGTAATGCCGCTGACGACCTGCTGCATGCCGCCGGGCAACAGGGCGCCGCCCACTACGCTCACACGCCGAAACTGGCCGTTCCCGGCCGGCTCATACACCCAGTCGCGATCATGCAGATGCAGGATCGCCGTCGCCGGGACCGAGGCGTAGGTCTGCGCGGTGCGGCCATGGAAGGTTGCGGTGGCAAACATACCCACGCGCATCAAGAAGCCGGGGTTCGGCACCTGGACGCGCACGATGCCCGTGCGCAGGGTCGGATCGAGCATCGATCCGACGTCGCCGATCACGCCTGTAATCGGGCGGTCCGGGTACGCGCTTAGGCGAATGTCCGCCGTCTGGCCCAGGTGTACCTTGGCCAGGTCGTTCTCGTAGACGTTGCACAGGATCCACACGTGCGACATGTCGGCGATCACAAACGCGTTCGGCGAGCCGGAGATGCCGTTGCCGGCGCTTGAAGCCTCGGTAACGTTCTGCTGAATGATGAACCCGGAAGCAGGGGCCAGCACCTTGACCGTTTCGCCGGGATGGTTTTTGTCGACGCCCAGGAAGTGCAGCTGCTGCTCAGCCGCGCGCAGGTCCGCCTGGGCATCGTCCTCCGCCGCCTGCGCGATATCCACCTGACTTTTCGCGATAGCGCCCTTCGAGTACAGCAGCTGGTCGCGATCGAGCACCGTGCGCGTCAGCCGCTCGTCATTGACTGCCTTGAGGTACTGGCCGAAAGCGCCGCTCACATCGGTACTCTGCACCTCCAGCACCAGCTGGCCCTTGTGGACGTAGTCACCAAGGCGGACGTGCGTCGCTACCACCCGGCCGTTCGCAATCGAAATGACCGGGATCTCCCGCGAAACGTCCGGCTGGACCTGCCCGGTCACGTTCAGCGTGGAGACCGCTTGGTAACTCGCCGCCGCCACCGTCGCGAACTGGTCCGGATGCTCCAGGTGAACCAGCCCCGCATCGCCCGCCGGCACCACGCTTTTGACGGCCGGAGGCGCTTCGTCTGCCTGGTTCGGTTTGCGGCTGCCGCAGCCCGCCAGCAGGAGAAGCGCGGCCGCGACAGCCACCCAGGTGCCGCATGGGCATGTGCGATATCGGTACAAACGAGGCTCCTAAGTTTTGCGGCGATTTATGTTGCGGTCCCGGTTCACGCTGACGAGCCGCCCCTGCCGATGCTTCAGTTTAACGAGGCCTCTGACGAGCCCTGTCTATCTTTCGGCCTGAGTTCTACCGTAGTGCCGGTACCTATCAGAGAGTCGTAAAGAAACGGGAAAACCGTGCCGGGCTGATGCTGTCTCTCCGCTTGCCTGTAATGGACGCCGACCCGCTGGCAAAGGGCTCACTCCGCCCGCTCTATCTTTCGGCCACAGGCAGCCAGCCGATGCGTCCGCGCCCGATACTGGAGCTGTCGCTTATGCAAGCTGCCGCCAGACCCACGCCGCCCGTCGAGCCCGCACCCTTCAGGCGCAGCCTTACCGTGCTGCTGCAGGCGGCGGCGCTGCTGACGGCCGCCGCCGTGCTGGACTGGCTGGTCAGCGACGCGGTCCCCCTGAGCTGGCTGTACCTGCTGCCCATGGCGCTGGCGGCCACTGTGCTGCCGCGCCTTTTGCTGCTGCTGCTGGCCTGCCTGTGCACCGTGTTGGCCGAGCTGTTCGACGGCTACCCCTGGGACTGGATTTCGGGTGTTCCGCGGGAGCTGCTCTACTTCAGCGCCTTTGCCGGTGCCGGCTTCTTCGTCCACGGTGTAGTGCGCGGGCGCCGCAGCGCCGCACAACACCTGCGCGTGGTGCAGGACGAAATGGCGGCGCGCCGGGACGCGGAAGAACAGCTGCGTGTCCTGGTTGAGAACAGCCCGGTTGCCGTATTCACGGCAGATGCCGCAGGCACCGTCCTGCTGGCAAACGAGGCTGCTGACCAGCTCTTCGCCGTGGACCGCGGCCGCCTCGCCGGGCAGTCGATCGCCGGCTTCCTGCCCCCGCTGTTTGAGCTGCCGACACTTCGCAGCCCGGCGCCGGGCGCCCCGGTCTTCCACACCGCCATGCAGTGCCGGGGGCACCGTGCGAATGGCGAAATTTTCCAGGCCGACGTATGGTTTTCAACCTACGGCACCAGCACCGGCCCGCGCCTCGCTGTGTTCGTGGCCGACAGCTCGGACGACCTGCGCGACCGGGAAGAAGCCAGCCTGCACCAGCTGCTCACAGGCTCCCGCATCGTCGTCGGCGCGGTCTCGCACGAGGTGCGCAACGTTTGCGCGGCGATCGCCGTCGTGCATGAAAATCTGCGCCGCTCCGGCTCGCTCGCCGGCTCAAAGGACTTCGAAGCCCTTGGCACGCTCGTGCTCGCGCTCGAGCGCATTGCCGCCGTCGAGCTGCGCGGGGCCGCCGACCAGTTTGCCGCTATCGACCTTCACTCCCTGCTTGAAGAAGTACAGATCATCGTCGCGCCCGCGCTCCGGGAAGAGGAGATCGCCCTGGACTGGCAGGTGCCTCGCACCCTGCCGCCCGTCTGGGCCGACCGCCAGAGCCTGCTGCAGGTCTTGCTGAACCTTGTCAAAAACAGCCAGCACGCACTGGAAGGGCAGGCGGAGAAAACCCGGCGCATCGGGCTGCGCGTCGCGGTCGAAGGTGTGCGCGTGACGATCTTCATTACGGATTCCGGCCCCGGTGTGCGTCATTCGGAGTTTTTGTTCAAGCCTTTCCAGCAGCAGGCCCGCGCCTCCGGGCTGGGGCTGTATCTCTCCCGGGCGCTGATGCGCTCCTTTTCAGGCGATCTGCACCACCTGCCGCAGGAACCCGGCGCCGGCGCGACCTTCGCGGTCGAGCTGCAGGCGTCATCTTCCGAAAGCCCGGGAGCAACCGAGGCTCGCAAGCCATGAAGCCCATTCGCCTGCTGCTCGTCGATGACCATGTCCTGTTCCGCGAAGGGCTGAGCCGCCTGCTTGCCGAGGAGCCTGACCTGGTGATCGCGGGGCAGTGCTCCTCAGTCGCTGAAGCCGCGGCCGCGCTCGCCGGCGGCGCCGCACCCCACCTTATCCTGCTCGACTTCGACCTGGGCGAAACCAATGGTTTCCAGCTCCTTGAAAGCGCCCGGACCGCCGGTTTTGCGGGCAGGGTGCTGATGGTGACCGCCGGCATGAGCCCGGGCGATACGGTTCGCGCGCTTGAGGCGGGCGCCTCCGGGCTTTTTCTCAAGCATGCTCCGCCGACTGAGCTGGTCAGCGCCATCCGCAAGGTCATGGCCGGCGAAGCACTGCTCTCCGCTAGCGCTTTGACGCGTCTGCTCGAAGCTGCCCGCCAGGAGGAGGCGCGTCGCGCGCCCAGCCTGCGGCTTTCAGAGCGGGAGCGCGCCGTGCTGCGCGGCGTGTTCGCCGGGCTGGCCAACAAGGAGATCGCGGGACGCCTCGGCATCTCCGAGGGCTATGTCAAGGCGGTCCTGCAGCAGCTTTTCGGCAAAACCGGGGTGCGTACCCGCGCCCAGCTCGTGCGCATCGCGCTCGAACATCACTTTGAAACAGAAGGAGAATCCGGCGCTCCGTGAGCCGCCCGTGAGCCGCCCCGCGCGGCTGAAAGACCGAAAGATAGCGATACCGGCGCGGGACGGCGGCCGCGACTTCAAGGTAGAATCGGGGTTTGCCATAGAACAGCGCGGCGCACTCACGCTGTTTTTGAGAACCTGTACCTGCAGAACCCACTGAGGATTATGCCCGAGTCGATCCAGGAACGCGTGCTTCGCGTCATCGCCACCACCAAGCGTGTACCGCTGGAAAGCGTCAAGCCGGACAGTACTTTTGATTCTCTGGGCATCGACTCCCTGGATCGGCTCAACATTCTTTTTGACCTTGAAAGCGAATTCGACATTGAGATCGATGACGAAGACGCCAAGCAGGTCAGCAGCATCCCCCAGATGGTTGAAGGCGTTACGCTGATCGTGACCGCGAAGGAAGCAGGGCTGCCCGCGCCGCATTTCCCCCGAGCCGCGACACCCGTGGCCGGCCCCATCGGCCTGGAAGCAACCGGATCTGACCCAGAAGAGGGCAAGTAGCTTGGCCGGCCGCCACCGGGTCGTCGTCACCGGCCTCGGCGTCATCAGCGCCCTCGGTCTCGATGCCGCCGGCTTCTGGGATGCGCTCACGGCCGGCCGCAGCGGCATCGGTCCCCTGCATACCAGCCTCAACCGCATTGAGTCAGCGCCGCTGCGCTTCGCCAACGTTGCCGAGGTGCACGATTACAAGCCGGAGGCGTTTTTCGAGGCCAAGGAGCTCTCCTTCATGGACCGCTTTGCCCAGTTCGCGGTGCTGGCCGCCCGCGAGGCTATCCGGCAGTCCGGCATCGAGTGGACCCCGCAGCTCCGCGAGCAGACCGCCGTCGTCACCGGCTCCTGCATGGGCGGCCGCGGCGCCGAGGAAGCCGGTTACTGGGAGCTGTTCCACAATCACCGCACCCGCGTTCATCCGCTCACCATCCCGCTCGGCATGAGCAATGCGGGCACCAGCCACATCTCAATGCAGTGGGGCCTGCAGGGGCCGGCCTACACCATTTCGACCGCCTGCGCCTCCTCTGCCCACGCCATCGGGCAGGCCTTCCACCTGGTCCGCTCAGGGGCTGTTGCTACCGCGATCGCGGGCGGCAGCGAGGCGCCGCTTTTCCTGGGTGGACTAAAGGCGTGGGAGGCCATGCGGGTTGTCAGCAAGGACACCTGCCGCCCATTTTCCGCGGATCGCTCCGGCCTCATTGTTGGCGAAGGCGGCGCCATTCTGGTGCTGGAGCCGCTTGAGGCCGCGCTGGCCCGCGGTGCCACGCCGCTGGCGGAGATCGTCGGCTTCGGCTCGACTGCAGACGCCGGCCACATCACGCAGCCCACCGCCGCCGGGCCCGCCCGCGCCATGCAGCAGGCGCTGGACGACGGCGGACTGTCGCGCGAAGAAATCGGCTACATCAACGCGCACGGCACCGCGACCGAAGCCAACGACCGCATCGAGACCGAGGCGATCCGCATGGTGTTCGGCACGCACGCCGACAAGCTCCCCATCAGCTCGTCCAAGTCCATGCACGGCCACACGCTCGGCGCCGCCGGCGCGCTTGAGGCTGTCGCGACCATTCTGGCGCTGGGCAAAGGGGTGCTGCCGCCGACCGCGAACTTTACCCGTCACGACCCGGCCTGTAGCCTCGACATCATCCCCAACCAGGCCCGCGAGCAGAAAATCGGCGCCGCCCTGTCGAACTCCTTCGCCTTCGGCGGCCTGAACGCCGTGCTCGCGTTCAAGGCTTGGGCGTAAGCAGAGGCCGGCACTCTTAAAGTATCCGCAAAGGGCAGAGCGATGGCTTCACCAGCGCTGCATGCAAACACCGCTAGAAGCTGGACGCGCCTCGACGGAGTCGACCTTCTGCGCGGCCTTGCCATCCTGTTCGTGCTGATGAACCACGTAAACATGCAGCTGCTGTTCGCGCATGTTCCGTACACGCGCGGACTCCCCGCCCAACTTGCCTACACCCTGGTGTGGAACGGCCAGTTCGGCGTGCAGATATTTTTCGCTGTGTCCGGGTTTCTCATCACCGCGACCACGCTGCGCCGATGGGGTTCTCTCAGCACGGTGCGTCCACGAGACTTTTACCTGCTGCGTTTCGCGCGCATCGCGCCGCTGCTCTTTCTGCTGCTGGCCGTGCTGAGCATGCTGCACCTGGCGCACGTCGATCACTTCATCATCAAGCCCGCGACCGGCGGACTGGGCCACGCGCTGCTGGCCGCGCTCACCTTCCGCATCAACGTGCTGGAGGCACGGCACGGCTACCTGCCCGGCAGCTGGGACATTCTGTGGTCGCTCTCGATCGAGGAGACCTTCTATCTCGTGTTTCCGCTCGCGTGCCGCCTGCCCGGGCGCCTGCTGGTCGCACTGCTGCTCGCGCTGGTCGCGGTCGGCCCGTTCGCGCGAACGGTCCTGACGCACGGCAACGGGGTATGGCATGAGTATTCCTACCTCGGCGCGACGGACGCCATCGCCCTTGGCTGCCTGACGGCCCTGCTGGTGGCGCGCGTCCGCTTCTCGCGCGCCCGGCTATGGGTCCTCGGTGTCACCGGTGCAGCGCTGGTGTGCTTCATCCTCGGCTGCTCACTCAAGGCCTACGCCTGGGGACTGGGACACACGGGGCTCGATATGACGGTGCTCGCGGTTGGCACCTGCATGCTCATCGCGGTCGCGGCGGAGACCCAGTGGACAGCGCCGCGCCTGCTCGCGCCGGTTCAATGGCTGGGCCAGCGCAGCTACGAGGTCTACCTGACGCATATGTTTGTCGTGGTGGCGCTGTTCAGCGTCTTCGTTCACATCGGCAAACCGCTCCGCGGGGTGCCTGCACTTTTTGTAATCGTCGTCCTGATCGCAGGCGCGCTCGGGGCGGCGATGGCCCGGTTCTACTCCGAGCCGATGAACAGGCTGCTTCGGAAACGGTTCGGGGACAGTGCCGGTCGTCTTGGATCAGTTGTCGATAGCGTTGATACGCAGCGTTCGCTTTAGCAGTAACTTCATTTCCGGACAGTCTACTTGGCTTTTTTCTTTTCCTGCGACTCGCGAAGCGCTCGTTGCTTGGATATAGCTTCTCGATACTCCGCAGGCGGGAGTGCCAGCAGGGTTTGCGTACGCTTCGCCAGTCTGGCCTGGGTCAGCGCGTGCGCCCTCCCGAGCAGCTCTTTCAATTCCCGCGCGGGCAGCGCATCCCACCGCTCCAGCGCCACCCAGAAGGCCCGCGCCAGGTACGGCGCCGGCACCACGCCTTCCTGCTCCAGCAGCTCATGGTAGCGCTCCGCACCCACGCTCAAGCTCAGCACCAGCTTGTGGCGGCTGTGCCTGCCCGCCTCATCAAGATTCAGCAGCGCGAACATCTTTCCGCCGACTGCCTTGTCTCCAACCCAGTAGACGAGGTTGTCGCCAAACTGCCGCGTCTCCTCGACCTGCGGCAGCGCGAGGGCCAGGGAGCGGAACCGTTCAGCGTCCATATCTCTCTCCTCGCAAAGCATTTAGTAGAAGCGGCTTGCACCTGTAAAGTTTGCTGTCCGAACCCGCATATGAGTGCTTACAATCCGCTGCATGAGGAAGCTTTCCATCTGTTCGCAAGTTCTCATCCTTCTGCTGTTCACCCTCGGCTTGCGGCCGCTTCTCGCCCAATCTCACGCGGACGTTGACGGCCAATGGGTGCTAAACCTTGGCCCGCGCACACTGATGATACTCAGCATCAAGCCATCCAGTATCCCGACGCAGGCAGTCTCGGGATCAGTTGTTAGCGAACATTTCCAGACCGCCGACAGCCGATCCTTCTCGCATGTCGGAGGCGGCGTCGCGACCAAAGCCATCACGTCTGCTGCCTGGAAGGGGAACGCGCTGGCGCTCACACTGCAGAATGTGTCAGACCCAACTGACAAGGACGAGGTGACCCTTACTTTTCAAAGCCCAGACCACGCCCAGCTTCTACTGGCTCAATCGTTTCCGCCGCTTGATCTTGTCCGCACCCATACGTCACCTGCGCTTGCCACGGACTGGGATAAGGACAAGACCTATTCGCCCGACGACGGCTTCCAGTCGAACCCCGAGATGAAACGCATCTTCGACGAGGACCAGAAGCCACGCCGGAACGGCTTGAATATCGATTGGTCTGTCGTCGGCAAGGCAGACGCTGAACGGCGCAAGCAGACGATGAAGCTACTCGACGAAGGGGCCCTGCACACAGGCGAAGACTTTACCTTTGCCGCCTTTATCTTTCAACACGGGGACACCCCTGACGATTACCTGCTGGCGCACACACTTATCATGGTCGCCCTGGGTAAAGGCTACGGAGGCGCACTCTGGATGGCATCCGCAACCCTGGATCGCTATCTGCAATCCATCCACCAGCCCCAGATTTACGGAACGCAATATTCCACTGCCGGCGCCAAGCCGACCACGCAAGGACTGTACAACGACAAGTTGATTTCCGATGCGCTTCGCCGGCAGCTGGCAGATCCGACGATTCCAGAACAGCAGGTGCGGCGTGCCGAGTATGATAAGGAGCGCAACCTTGCCAAATGAGCCTGCTCTGCGTTTACTTTAGCGCCGCGACCGACCGCGCAATCCCTTCATCCAGCCCCACCTGCGGAGCCCACCCCAACTGCTCCCGCGCCTTCACCGTGCCGTACTGCTGGTCGCGTGCCAGCAGATACACCGCGTGCCGTGTCAAGAGTGGCCTACCCGGGAGGCCACCCCGGTGCGGAAACTCGACCACCGCCGCCAATGCCTTCGCGGCGGCGAAAGGCATCCGCAGCCATGGCGCGGGCAATCGCAGCGCTGCTGCCAGCGCATCGGTGTACGTGCTCCACTTCGTTCCATCCACGCTGCTCACGTTGTACGCCTCGCCCCTGGCGTGGGGAGCAGCAGCAGCCAGCAGCATCGCCCGGCACACATCATCCACATACACAAAGCCGCCCGGCGCCCGGCCGCCATCCACCAGCAGCATCAGCCGCTGACGCAATAATGCAACAATGTCGGTGACAAATGCTTTGCCGCCCGGTCCGTAGATGCTTGCCGGGCGCACCACGGTAACCGGCAGCCCAGCGGCGCTGGCTGCCCATACCAGATCTTCCCCGCGCAGCTTGGTCGCGTTGTACGGCAGGCCGACATCGCGGCGCGTCATGGTCTCGTCGCCGGCAGCCTGCTCCGGATAGCCGTACACATCGGTCGTGCTCACATGCACAAACCTCTCCAGCCGCGAGGCAAAGTTCTTCACCAGCTCCAGCAGAATGGATACCGTCATGACATTGGCTTCGCGATACTGCCGCACCGGCGCCCAGTCCGTCGAGCAGCCCGCGCAGTGAAAGACATGCGTTACGCTGCCCAGCGTCTCGACCAGGGGACGAAACAGCTCCAGCTCCGCAGGCTCTGACGAGCCCGGCACCAGGTCGACCCGCAGGACAGGCACCCCGGGCCAGTTGGGCACGATGGAGTCCGGCCTCGCCAGCACACAGACCTCAACTTCCTCTGCCAGCAGCATCTCCATCAGCCGGCCGCCGAGAAAGCCGCTTGCGCCCGTGACGAGCGCTCGCACCTACGCGTCCCTGAGCGTAGCGAACACGTCGAGCGCAAACTGCAGCTGCTCTTCCGTATGTGCCGCCGTGACGCACAGCCGCAGCCGCGATGAGCCCTGCGCCACCGCCGGGAACATCACCGGCGAGGTCAGGATGCCGCGGTTCCGCAGCTCGCGCGCAAACAACGCCGTTCGCCTGTCGTCATACAGCATCAGCGGAATGACCGCGGTCTGCGACAAACCGGTATCGAACCCCAGCGCCTGCAGCCCGCCGCGCAGCTGCTCCGCGTTGCGGCGGATGCGGTCCACCCGCTCCGGCTCCGCCTGCACGATGCGGATCGCCGCCTTGACCGCCGCGGCCGAGGGCGCAGGCATCGCGCCTGAAAAGATAAACGGCGCCGAGGCATGCTGCAGAAAAATCATCAGCTCGCGCGAGCCCGCCACAAAGCCGCCGCCGGAAGGAATCGCCTTCGCCAGCGACCCGGTCCAGATATCGACCTCGCTCGCATCGATCCCGAAATGCTCGTCGGTGCCCCGGCCGCCTTTGCCCAGAACGCCCGTCGCATGCGACTCATCCATCAGCAGGTAGCAGCCGAACTCCTTCTTGATCGCCACCAGCTCCGGAAGGCAGCAGATATCGCCGTCCATTGAGAACACGCCGTCTGAAATGATTAGTGTGCGGTTCGCCGGCGGCCCGTTCTTGATCTCGCGCCGCAGCGAGTCGGGGTCGTTATGCTCAAAGCGCTGCACCTGCACCCCGGCCAGCCGGCAGGCATCCATCAGGCTTCGGTGTGAGAATGTGTCCGCGATGACCCGGTCCGCCGGGCCGAAAAGCGAGGAAATAACCGCCAGGTTCGCCACGTAGCCGGAGGTAAAAGTCAGTGCCCCCTCCGTCCCTTTGAACTCGGCAATTGCCTCTTCCGTCTCGCGATGCAGCTCGAGGGTCCCGGTCAGCAGCCGCACACCGCCCGTGCCCGTACCATAACGCTTCACTGCTTCAATCGCCGCGGCGTCGACACGCGGGTCGCCGATCAGGCCCAGGTAATCGTAGCTCGAAAGCATCAGCATCTCGTGCCCGTCGGTCAGCACACAAGGGCCGGCCTTGCCCGTCAGCGGAGCCTGAAACGGGTACGCGTCCACCGAGCAGGCGAGCGCGGCCGACTCAAACAACCGGCGGGCCCGTGCGTCCAGCAGGTCCTGCTTTTTGAAACTCCAGGTGCGGCCTTCGCTGAAGTAGCCGTCGAAGATCTCGCCGGAGGAGGAGCGGAAATGTTTTCTGGAGAATGTGCAGTCGTCAAGCACCGGAACCGCATCTGAGAGTGTTTTCATCGGGAGACTCGAAGTGGAGCAAGGTTACGGGTGAGTCTAGCGGATGAATCGTGCGAATGGAAGTGTGAGCCATGGGTAGCATTGGCTTCGCCGATCGAAATGAAACAGGAAGTGAGGCCGCGGACGGGTGTTCGGGAGCGGCCGGTAATCTTGACGCGCGGTCAGCGGCTGCGATACTGATGCGATGCACCGGGAACGCCCACGATTACAAAGACGCATGAGAGCGCTGGTTGCGGCGCTGTTTCTGGCGCTTCTGCTGCAAACCGCGCAGCCTGCGCGCGCCTACTCCGTGCTGACGCACGAGCAATTGATCGACCTGGCATGGCAAAGCTCGATCGCTCCGCTGCTGCGGGCGCGCTATCCGGGAATCACACCGGCGCAGCTTGAAGCGGCACGCGCCTACGCGTATGGCGGCTGCGTCATCCAGGACATCGGCTACTACCCGTTCGGCGATCCGTTCGTTTCCGACCTGACCCACTACGTGCGGTCGGGAGACTTCGTGGTAAACCTGTTTCGCGACGCGAAGAACGCCAATGAGCTCGCCTTTGCGATCGGCGCGCTTTCGCACTACTACGGCGACTCGACCGGGCATGCCGAGGCGACGAACCTGTCGGTCCCCGTGGAGTTCCCGAAGCTCGGCGCGAAGTATGGACCGAGCGTCTCCTACGGCGAAGGCAAGCGCGCGCATGTGCAGACAGAGTTCGCCTTCGACATCGACGAGATCGCGCACCACAGGCTGGCGCCGGTGCACTACCTGCGGCATGTCGGGCTCAAGGTGCCGGTGGCGCAATTGTCACAGGCGCTGTACCAGACGTACGGTCTCAGCGCAAACTTCACAGGCGCCGGGCTGCACCATGTCAACGTGCGCGGCTACCGGTTCGCCGTACACAGCTTTCTGCCGCGCATTGCGTACGCGGTTACGGTGCTGCACCGCAGCAATGAACCGGGAGATGAGACCGATGCCCAGTTTGTCCAGCTGCAGACGAGCGTGGACAGGATTGCCCAGGAAAACGACTGGGCAAAGTACCGCAGGACGGCCGGCCCCGGAACCTATATGCTGGCCGGGCTGCTGTGGGTGCTGCCGAAGTTCGGGCCGCTCAAACTGGTCTCAGTCAAAGGCCCGACGCCCGAGACAGAGAAGCTGTACGTGGAGAGCGTGAACAGCTCGGAAAGCAAGCTGCAGACAGCGCTGGCGCGGTTCGGCCAAGCGCACCAGACGCTCGCCAACCTTGACCTGGACACGGGACTGCCCACGATGCCGGGCGGGTACCGACTGACCGATACGACCTATGCTGAGCTGCTGGGACGGATCACGCGCTATCCCAAAAACCCCATACCGCCAGGACTGAGGGCTGACGTGCTGCGCTATTACGCGAACCCCGATGCGCTAATCAGCACACGCCGGAACAGGAAGGCCTGGGCCAGGGTTGAAAGGGAGCTCGATGTGCTGCGGACCATGTCCGTGAGCAGCGAGCCCGTGGCGCCGGAAACGGAGTGACTGTGACAATGCGTCAGTCCAGTCGCGTTAGGTAGGCTGCCCCTTCTTCAGGTTGGAGCGAGGCTTCAATCGCCTGCGCCCGCTGCTTGTCATCGCCGGCGGGGCGGATGCGGACCCAGTGGCCCGTGGGCCCGGTGAACTCGATCACATTGGCCTGCGCGTACCGGTGCTGCAGAGAGCGCTGGAGCGAAACGGCCTTGCCTTCATTCTTGAAGGCGCCGATCTGCACACACCAGCGCCCGCCTTCACCGATGGGCTTGGGCGCGGCGAAGACCTCGATCTGCACGGTTGCGGTGCCGGGCGCCCACACGCCGATAGCCTTGGCCGACGCGAGGGAAAGGTCGAGCACGCGGCCTGGGACGAAGGGCCCGCGATCGGTGACGCGCATGATGGAGCTTTGCCCGGTGCGGACGTTCGTGACGCGAAGCAGGGAGCCCAGGGGCAGCTCGCGGTGCGCTGCGGAGAGCATGTTCTGGTCGAAGATTTCCCCGTTTGCGCCGCGGTGCCGATCGTAGGGTGGCCCATACCAGCTCGCCGTCCCGGTCTGGGTCCAGATGGGCTGGTGGGCGGCAACGAATGCCAGGTCTTCAGCACTGTCGGCTGTAGCGACAGTACCGGACGAGGCGCCGGGAGACGCGGCGACGGCGCGGCCGCCGGAAGGAGGAAAGGTCCTGTACGGAGGAGGCGGACCGGCGGGCGTGTAGGCCGGTGGCGGCGGCGGCACATAAGCGGCCTGCTGCTTGTGGCCGCAGCCCGTGGCGCCGAGAAGGATTGCGACAGCGACCGCAGTCAGCAGCGTGGCTGCACGAGCGTCGACAGGCATCGATCGAATTGGCGACGTGGTGTGGCTGTGCTTCATGTCCGCTTCCCTGCCCATCTCTACGCTCGCTCCAGTATTGAGTCGCCGCGCGGCAGATGCAACGGTTACGAACGTTTGTCGGTTTGTGACGTGCCGTATCGGTAAACGGGAGGGATGCATCCTAAAGTGGAAATGCGGCAGTTTCGAATCAAAACAGGCGTGGCCCGGCTCCAATGTGGGTCCCTGGATCAGACGAGAAGAGGTTACCTTTTGAAAACGATGTATTCCGTAGCTGGAGCCATTCTGATGAGCGGGACACTGGCTGCGGCTTGTGGAATGGGTGAGGGCGTAGCGCGGGCCCAGACCGGGGCCGACGTGCACACGAACACGCAGGGCTTGCCGGATGCGCCATCCGTTACGCGAAATAACGCCGTAATTCCGCATGAAAAGCGTTGGTCTGACACGGTGGAGCCGGGGCAGACGGTGGTGCCGATGAAACCGCGCGAGAAGCTGGAATATCCAGTCCGTGAGGAGTTCCGACCGATTGTGCTGGTGCCGCTTCTGCTCTCTGCCGGATATGGAGTGCTGACGGACTCGAACCCGAAATACGGGACGAACCCGGACGACTTTGGGCTCCGCATTGGCGCAGCCGCGACGGATCAGGCGATTACGCGCGGCTTGACCGACGGGCTGCTGCCGATCATCTTTCACCAGGATCCGCGGTACTACCGGCAGGCATACGGCGGCTATGTATCGCGCACAGACCACGCGTTGCGCAGGGTGGTGATCGCGCAGGGAGACTCCGGCCGGCAGATGTTCAACTACTCCGATATTGTGGGCCGTGGAATGGCGGCAGCGCTGACGCAGACCTACTACCCGTCAGACAGCGTGAACAAGGTCGTGGTGTTCAAGGGGTGGGGAACATCGTTGGCGGCGCTGGCCGGGGGAAATATTTTCGAAGAGTTCTGGCCGGACTTTAAAGTAAAAGTGTTGCATATCAGACGTTAGATTCGGCGCTCGCTAGCATGCGGGAGCCCCGCTGCTGCGTCCATTGACCCCGCCCCTATTGCCATTCAGGTTCTCTCTTGCGCCGTTCGGCCTCGAACCTTACCCCTTAGGTGGGATGAGCCGGTATTCTTAAGCGAGGATGTTGCCATGCTGGAGTGCAGTGTGGCGAACGGATTGGAACCCGGAGCGCGCCCTGCTCCCCCTTCCAGCCCCCTAAACTGCGAGCCCCCTTACCGCCTCGCGAGCATCCCATTTGCACACGAGCCGTATAGACGCAGTAGAGCCGCAGGTTCGATCAATTCAGGAGTGTCTGACTACTATGCCGAAAGCCTATAAGTACGCCGAGCGCACGCTGACCCTAGCCGCACAGGGAGCGTGGACTGTTTTTGAGAAGCTCAACAGCATCAAGCCGAACGCCTCGTTTACCCCGAAATGGTCGGACAAGCCGCTGCTCAAGAGCTATCAGAAAGAGAAGCCGCCGCTTGGCTGGCCGCGTACGACCGATTCACTCTGCCCGAAGTGCGTACCGGAGATTCGCCAGCAGATCGTGGACGGCAAGCTGCCGCACGAGATCCTGCTGAATGAAAAGGTCGGCGAGATCAAGGCGCAGATCATCGAGCGCGACGGCAAGATCCTGATGGTGAAAGACTGCCCGAAGCACGGCCATTTTGAAGACGTGATGTCGATGGATACCGCGTTCTTCCGCCACCTCGAAGAGGTGTTCCCGGGCCGCGATATCAAGGCGCACAACGACGAAGGCCTGCATAACCACGGCACTTCGACAGTGACGCATGGCCGTGGGTCTGTGCTCACGATCGACCTGACAAACCGCTGCAACATGATGTGCGATCCCTGCTTTATGGACGCGAATCAGGTCGGTTTTGTCCACGAGCTGACGTGGGACGAGATCAAGACCATGCTCGACAACGCGATTACGATCAAGCCGCGTCGCCAGATGTCGGTGCAGTTCTCCGGTGGCGAGCCGACGCTGTCGCCGTACTTCCTCGACGCCGTCGCCTACGCCCGCAAAGTCGGCTACAACTCCGTGCAGGCCGCGACCAACGGCATCGAATTCGCCAAGTCAAAGGAACTGTGCCGCGCCGCCGGCGAAGCTGGCCTGCGTTACGCCTACCTGCAGTTCGACGGTATCGGCAACGCCGCCAATTCGCACCGCAAGGTCGGCAACCTGTTCGACGTCAAGCTGCAGGCGATCCACAACCTGCATGAGGCCGGTGTCGACATCGTTCCGGTCACGACGATCATCAACGGCATCAACAACGAGCAGGTTGGCCGGATCATCCAGTTCGCGCTCGACAACCCGAAGCGCATCAACTTCATCTCGTTCCAGCCGGTGAGCTTTACGGGGCGCGACGAAGCGATCTCCGACGAGCGGCGCGAGGCGCAGCGCTACACGCTGAGCCACATGGCGCATGACGTGAAGAACCAGACCGGCCTTGGCGAGCCGACGCGCGACTGGTTCCCGATCTCGTTCATGTCGACCTTCTCTGACTGGGCCGACCTGGTGCACGGACCGAACCACGACTGGGGCCAGCTCTCCTGCGGATGCCACCCGAACTGCGGCATCGGCATGGCGCTGATGATCGACAAGGAAACGAAGGAAGCCGTGCCGGTGACCGCGTTCCTGAACGCGGATCGCCTGGCAAAAGATGTGGCGAAGGTCAACGATGCGGCCCGCGGGAAGTTCCTCTCGATCGTGGGTGTGACGCTCGCGCTGTTGCGGAATTACGACCCAACGAAGTCGCCGACACACTTCAAGATTTTTGACCTGCTGGCGAAATTCGACAAGTGCTTCGGCGCGACCGGCCGCAAGTACGGCAAGGTCACGGCTGATCGTACGATGGCCGATATCGAGCAGCGCCGCAACGATCGCTGGAACTTCCTGTTCATCGCCGGGATGTGGTTCCAGGATCTGTTCAACTATGACTTCCGCCGCACCGAGCAGTGCATCATCCCGTACGCGACGCAGGAAGGCGAGATCAGCTTCTGCGCGTACAACACGGGCGTGGGCTGGCGCAACATCATCGAGAAAATGCACATGACCTCCACGCTCACCAAGTGGTACGAAGAGCATGGTCGGCATGAGATATTCGCAGGCGGCAAAAAGGTTGGCATGGGCGACGCCCAGCACACCCTCGCGTTGAACCAGGAGCATGTGGACTCGGCTGCGAACGATACGTTCGAGAAGTCGGGTATTGCGAAGAACTCGCGCGAGGAAAAGATGCGCGCGCGGGATGCCAAGCTGAAGCAGGACGCCGAGAACGCGCGGATGGCGAAGCTGTACCGCGAGAATATTCTCGGCGAGAAGCCGGTCGAAGGTGGTTTTGTAGCGATCGGTTCGATCGCGCCGGCGTCGAAGGTAAATGCTGTTCCGGCTGCTCCTGTAGAGACAAAAACAGAAGAAACCGTAATGGGGGACTAGCCGTCCATTCAGCAGCAGCTTCACTACAACAAGAAGGGCCATCCTCGCGGGTGGCCCTTCTTGTTTGCTTTGGACTCGTTATTACTTTGGTTCCTACTAGTATGTGCTCGTTCGTGTTTAACTGCGATTGATTTGAAACAAAACGGCAGGGTCCACGATGACAAAGTCTCGCAGGAACACCATTAAACTCAGGCTGATGAGCTTCATGCTCTTGCTCTGTTGTTCATTCGCGATCTCGATCGCGGCAAGAGGGCAAAGCGTTGCAAATGGTAGCTCTGAAATTGAATGGACTAGGGGTCCTTTTGAAGCAGAGATAGGTGGCGCTGCTAGGATCGCCGTCCCGAAAGGTTACGCGTTTACGGGTCAAGCAGGAACGAAACGCTTTTTGGAGCTAAGCCAGAATCCTTCTTCTAGCGCCGACGTGGGGCTTCTTATTCCCGAGCAGAGCGCGGAGTCCACAAGTCAGACCTGGTTTATACTCTTCCAGTTTCATCCTGTTGGCTTCATCACCGATACTGATGAAGCCAAGCTGGACCCAACAGCTCTGCTTGCCACGCTACAGCGTAATACTGAAGACGAAAACAAGCTGCGAAAGGAAAGAGGATGGCCTGCATTTCACGTAACCGGTTGGGAAACGCCACCTTTCTATGATCGGACAAGCCACAACTTGACTTGGGGAGTCCTCGGTCAAAACGACGGCGATCCCACTCAAACAATTAACTACTCGGAAAGAATGCTAGGAAGACGAGGAACGATGAATGTGGATCTTGTTTTGGATCCGCGAGATACTTCCGCAGTCCTTCCAACCTTTAATCGTCTACTCGGAGGGTTTTCGTACCTTAATGGGAACAGATATAGTGATTTCGTAAAGGGCGATAAGCTCTCCGGTTACGGGCTCACTGCGCTTATCGCAGGCGGCGCTGCTGCAGTCGCAACGAAAACCGGTATCCTTGCAGCCATTTGGAAGTTCGGTGCTACAGTCCTAGCATTGCTTTGGAAGTTTATCGTCGTCGCCTTCGTCGCTGCTCTCTCCATGTTCAAAAAAGTTATGGCAATGATGCGTGGTCTATTCACGAATAAGAGCGCTTCCGACTCTGATGATGTGATGAAAGAGTATAGAGCTAAGAACGAGTGATATGACTTTCGTCGGGTGGCTCATGCTTCGCTTTAGGACGCAGCCTATCGCATGAGTGATCTTTTTGAGGTTGCGTGTTTGTGAGACTGCTTCTAAGGCGAACGACGGAGGATTGACACAAGCCCTCACAATTTTGATACTTTCCACATGGAAGTCCACCTCACCCCCCACCAGGAAGCATTCATCGAGCAGCGTGTCAGCAACGGACGCTTCGCCACTGCCGATGATGCTTTGCAGGCAGCGGTTTCGCTCCTCGAGGAGCGTGAGGCAGCAAACAGCACCAAGAAGTCTCCCCAAAGAAAGAGTCTCGCAAGCCTGTTTGCGGAAAGTCCATTTCGCGGGCTCGACATGGACTTTTCTCGCGACAGGGGTCCACTACGCGACATGGACCTGTGACCGGATTTCTGCTCGACACCAACATTCCGTCTGAGTTGACGCGGCCGCAACCCTCGGCGAAAGTTGAGCAATGGCTGAACTCGATAGACGATGACCTGCTCTTTCTGAGCGTTATTTCGTTGTCGGAGATTGTCAGAGGTATCCATCGGCTCGGATCCGGCAGACGCCGGCTCCAGCTCGAGCAGTGGCTCGATCAAACCTTGCGGCCATGGTTTCAAGACCGCATCCTGCCTGTCACCGCAACCATTGCGGAGCGCGTGGGGCAGTTGTCAGCAGAACGAGAAAAGAAAGGGCGACCCCTTCCATTTGCCGACGGCTTGATTGCCGCAACTGCCCTTGAACATGATCTAACGCTGGTGACGCGCAATGTAAGCGACTTTGCGGAGTTGGGAGTCAGACTTCTAAATCCTTGGACATGATCGTGTCCCGCTACTGCGCCAGCGTCGAATGCGCTATGTCTAGCGCACCAGCGTCGCGACTTCACCCACCGCAAATGCAATCCCGCGCTCCCCAAGCTCAAACCCCTCCCGCCGCACCAGCTGCCCGTCTTCAAAGCGCTCAAAGCTGCCGGTTTCGGAGTTGATCAGCCAGACTTCCGGGACGCCCATGGCTGCGAAGTCGGCGAGGCGGACTTTGACACGGCCGAGGCGGTCTTCCGGGCTGAGCACCTCGAAAACCGCGAGCGGCGGGTGGCTCGGGATCGACTCCTGCGGACGGCTTGCATCGAGGATCGTCACATCAGCAATCCGGTATCGGGTTGGGCTGATACGGACGCGAAGCGCAGGACGGACCAGGATATTCCATCGCTCGGCATGCAAAGAAAACCACTGCTGAATCGCGACTTGCCACTTGGAGTGATCGTTCTCGCCCAGGTTTCGCTCCTCGATACAGCCGTCGACATAATCGACGTCGACCTCGTACTCCCCGTGCAGGTACTGTTCGACAGGTATGCGCGTTGTGGTCGCCATCCGGCTCCTCCACCTGGCTTCAATGTATCCGGTTGCATTCGGCAGCAGATCACGCGAGCTTCAGGACCAGGCACTTCGCAGCGCCTCCGGCTTTCAGAAACTCCATGAGCGGGTTCTGGGTGACGGTAAAGCCTCGGGTCTTCAGGGTGGTGTGGAGTGCCGGGCTGATCTGGTTGACGACGATGTGCCGCTCAAGGTTCACGGCATTGCAGGCGAAGTGGAGGGCGTCGGCCTCATCAACGGCGATACGTTTGTCTGCCGGGTAAAACTGCTCGATCAGCGCGCGCGAGGGCTCGTTAAACGCAGGCAGGTAGTAGAGCACGTCGCCGTTCGCGAGGGGGCAGAAGCAGGTGTCGAGATGGTAGAAGCGCGGGTCGACGAGTCGGAGGGGAACGATCTCGACCGAAGGCCAGAGGGACTGGAGCCACGGAGCGCTGCGGACGTCGGTACGCCAGCCGTTGCCCAGCCACAGGCGGCCGCGGTCGGGCGTGAACAGGGCGTCCCCCTCGCCCTCGAAAGAGACGTCCGGCGGGGAGAGCGAGACCTCGAAGCCTTCTACTTTGAACCAGGCCTCAAAGTGTTTTTCCTCGCGGCGGCGCTCTGGGTGCGCGAAGCGGCTGACCGCGGCGATGCCGTTGTGGATGAGGCCGCCGTTCGCGGTAAAGACCATGTCGGGCAGCGCGGCCTCGGGCTCGATCAGCAGCACATCGACCTGCTCGCTGATAACGGCATGCAGGCGCTTCCATTGCTCCAGCGCGAGCGGGTAGGAGGCCTGGTGCAGGTTGCCTTCCATCCAGGGATTGATGACGTACTGGATATCGAAGAAGCGTGGCGGGCACATAAGGACGGCGGGGCCGGTAGGCATAGGAGTACAGGGTACAGGGTGAAGGGCACACGGGGCAGCGCTCACTAGAATGATGGAGATGCTGCCGGATTACTTTGTGAAGGACGCGGGGGAGAGTGCGGCGGCGTTGCTGCGCTGGTTTGGGGAGCACAAGCGCGACCTGCCCTGGCGGCGGACGCAGGATCCCTATGCCATCTGGATTTCAGAGATCATGCTGCAGCAGACGCGGGTCGCCGCGGTGCTGGACCACTACGCGCGCTGGATGGAGCGCTTCCCTGCTGTTGCAGCACTGGCCGCTGCCGACGAGCCCGAGGTTCTGGCGCTGTGGAGCGGGCTCGGCTACTATCGGCGCGCGCGCATGCTGCATCGGGCGGCGCGGGCGATCGTTGCGGAGCATGGCGGCATGTTGCCGCGGACCGCGGAGGAACTGGCGCGGCTGCCCGGGATCGGCGACTACACCTCGGCGGCGATCGCGAGCATCGCTTTCGGGGAGCCAATAGCCGTGGTCGACGGGAACGTCGAGCGGGTGATCACGCGGCTGGCTGCGCTGGCGCCGGGCCGGCTGCCCTTGCAGGCAAGCGTTAGCAGCACACAACCGGTAGAGCCAGTGCCGGGCGGCGCCTCGCTGAAACGGGCGATTCGCGCGGGCGCGACTGCTCTGCTCGTGGCAGGGCGAGCCGGAGACAGCAACCAGGCGTTGATGGAGCTGGGCGCGACGGTATGCCTGCCGAAAGCTCCGCTATGCCTGCATTGCCCGGTGCAGCCGTGGTGCCGCACCCGGGGCGAGCACGTGGCGGTGCCGCGCGCCCGGCTGGTAAATCGAGAGGTCGCGTTCGCGCTGGTGGAGCAGGCGGGTGCGCACCGGGTGCTGTTGCGGCAGCGTCCGCCAGGAGTGTCGCTGATGGCGGGAATGTGGGAGCTGCCGGAGCTGGCCGATGTGCCGGAGTCGGCTGAGATCGTGCTGCGCCTGCGGCATGCCATTACTGTCACAAATTATGCCGTGAGCGTCGTGCGACTGCCGGAGAAGGCGATACCGTGCGACGATCGCTGCCGCTGGGCGGCGATCGTCGAGTTGCCGGAGCTGGCCCTGACAGGACTGGCGCGCAAGGTACTCCGGCGACTCGGGCTATGGCCGGGAATGGAGAAGCAAGCTCGAAGCTAAACGAACTCGAAGCTCTGCCGCTCGACACCGGACAGAAGCATGGGAACCGGCAGACGGGACCACCTTCAGCCTGCGTCGCGACGGTTTGCAATTCGTGTCATGACAAACGGTAAGGTGTGTACCTGTTCTGTTACGATCCCGTAATAAAAGTCGAAGCAGTCTCTATGAGCTTTGCCGATCTGCGGTGTGTGCACGCTTTCCACTGCTGAGATTTTCCCATCGCGAGAGGTGACAGTGTTTCAAAATAATTGCAGGCCGGCGGGTTCCCCGGGCCTGCGCACCATGACTCGATCCATTCTCCGTAACGGCAGCTTCGCGCTTGCGCTGCTCGGCTCTCTGGCTCCACTCACTCTCCACGGCCAGGAGCAGTTGAAGCTGTATCCCTTCAAGCAGGGCGTGTCTCAGCCTCTCAAGCTCCAGCAGCTGCCCTCGTGGATTTCATTCGATATGGAGCTGCGCAGTCGCACCGAAGACCAGACGGCGATCAACTATGTAACGGACAAAGGCCGCTTGTACGATCTGACCCGCGTGTGGGGCGGCATGACGGTGCGCCCGACCAAATGGCTCGACGGCTATATCCAGTTTCTGGACACCCATGCGCTGGGACTGCCGCTGCGGGACGTTGCGGCAAACCAGCGGGATGTGTTCGACGACCGGCAGGCGTACCTGCGGTTCCACTACAAGCCGGTGCAGATCTTCGCCGGACGGCAGGAGCTGAAGTTCGGCGACGAGCGCGTAGTAGGTATCAGCGACTGGACGAACAACAGCCGTACGTGGGACGGCTTCGACATGCGGATCGGCGATAAGGACCGTGTCGACATCTTCAGCACATCGGTTGTTGCGATTCACCCTTCGAGCCTGGATAAGCATGGCGCCGGCCTCACCTTCCATGGAGTGGAAGGCAATATCAACAGCGTGCTTCCCCATACATCGCTGCAGCCGTTCGTGCTGGTGCGTGCGCTGCCCCGGGTAACAAGTCAGCAGAAGATTGCCGGCACCGAGACGGAGGTGACTCCGGGGTTTGCCTTCGCCACGAAGCTGCCATGGGGCTTCGATGCCTCGGGTACCGGCGATCTGCAGCGGGGCAGCTACTCGAACGATTCGATCCATGCGGGTGCGGCGATCATTCGCGGCGGCTACACCATACCGAACCTGCCCTGGAAGGTAAATCTCGAAGGCGGGTATAAGTACGCGACCGGCAACCCGCACACCAATCCCAGGCGGATTGGAACCTACGACGACCAGTACCCGAGCAACCACAATGCGTTTGGCCTGGTCGATCTGTTCGGCTTCCAGAACATCAAGCAGGACCGGCTGAGCGTAACGGTGGAGCCCAGAAACAACTTGACGATGCTGTTTCAGGGGGAGTCGCTACACGTGGCGAGCACCGCTGACACCGTGTACAGCGGGTCCGGCAGCGCAATTTTCGCGGCGCCCAAAGCGCCTTTCGCGCATGACGGTATCGGGACCGGCTTCGACGCCTCGGCGAAGTACGTGTACCACAAATACTTCATCACCAACATCGGCATCGGCCACTTCTTCCCCGGCTATGTGATGACAGATAACAAGCACGGTGCTCCGCTGACGCTTGCCTATCTGCAGTTTACGTATCGCTTCAGGCTAGATAAGAAGTAAGCGGAAAGCTGCTACTCTGCTTGCATCGCGACGGGCGCGTCCGACTGGATGCGCCCGTTTCAATAAGGAGCCTGGATGCCCTGTTCGACCGTCACCGCCCGCGTGCTGTTCCCTTCCCTGCTGTTTGCGGCTTCCTCCGTACTGGGGCAGCAGACTGCGATGCCGCCAGTGCCGCCAGTGGCCGGCGGTCCAGAGGCGGCGCAAACTGCCGCAGGGCAGGTGAACCCGGAGAATATCCGCGCTCACGTCAAGTTTCTTTCAAGCGACCTGCTGGAAGGACGCGGGCCCGGCAAGCGCGGAGCCGAGCTCGCCGCGGACTACATCGCAACCGAGTTTGCGCTGAACGGACTGAAGCCCGCGGGCGATGACGGCACTTACTTCCAGAAGGTCGACCTGTATGCCGTCCACACCGATGAAGCGGCAACGAGCTTCAGCTTTGTGCCGAAAACAGGCCCGGCGATACCGCTGACCTACAACACCGATTACGTGACGAAGGACGAGCGCGGCATGGCGTCCGCCGACATCAACGCGCCGATCGTGTTCGTGGGCTACGGGATTGATGCGCCGGAGTATGGCTGGAACGATTACAAGGGCGTGGATGTTAAAGGCAAAATCCTGCTCGTGATCGTGAACGAGCCGCCTTCAGAGGATGAGAAATTCTTCAAAGGTAAAACGATGACGTACTACGGACGCTGGACGTACAAGTATGAGGAAGCGACACGGCTGGGAGCGGCAGGCGTGCTGATCATCCACCGCACTGACCTCGCGAGCTACCCGTGGGCGGTGGTGCAGAACTCGCAGGCAGTGGAGAAAAGCTATCTAAAAGGCGACCCGCTGGCGGGGCTGGCGGCAGCGAGCTGGATCCAGCTGGATACCGCGAAAAAGCTGATGCAGAGCGCGGGGCTCGATCTGGATAAGGAGATCGACGCGGCAGGCAAGCGCGGGTTCAAGGCAGTCGAGCTGCCGGTGCGGTTGAAAGCGCACATCGCCAGCGTGGTGCGGCCGTATACCTCAGCGAACGTGGTGGGCAAGGTGAATGGCGCGGATGCGTCACCGAAGGATGCCGTGATGTACTCCGCGCACTACGACCACCTGGGCATCGATCCGAACGCGAAGGGCGATGGCATCTACAACGGGGCTGCGGACAACGGCACGGGTTGCGGCATCCTGATGGAGCTGGGCCGGGTGGTCGCACAGTCGAAAACACCGCCGCCGCACACGATGTATTTCGCTTCTGTAACAGCGGAAGAACAGGGCCTGCTGGGCTCGCAGTACCTTGGCATGCATCCGCCGGTGCCGGCGAAAGATGTGGCGCTGGACCTGAACTATGACGAGCTGCTGCCGATCGGGATCCCGACGAGCACGGAGGTGAGCGGGTCAGAGCGGACGCAGTTTTACCCGGTGGTCGAAAAGACGGCAAAAGCGTTCGGCTTGACGATTCAGCCGGACCAGTTCCCGATGGCAGGGAGCTACTATCGCTCTGACCATTTCTCGCTGGCGCGGGTCGGGATTCCGGCGTTTTCGATCGGCGAAGGCACACTGTTCAGCGGGCACGACGCGCAGTGGGGCGCGGACCAGGTGAAGGATTACACGGCGCACCACTATCACCAGCCGAGCGACGAATACCATGCGGACATGGACTTTCGCGGTGACGCGCGCATGGCGCAGTTTGGGCTGATGCTGGGCTGGCAGGCAAGTGCCGGGGCGCCGACAGGATGGAAAGCCGGTGATGAGTTTGAGGCAGCGCGGCAAAAGAGCGAGCAGTAAAGCTCGCGCGGCTGGCGTGGGGCTGCTGCTGACAGCCTCGCTTCCCGCGCTTGCTGCCCGGCAGGACGCGCCTGCGCTGCACACCCGCACGGCGCAGCGGCCGGACGCCGTGCCCGCTGCCACCATCGCGACCGGCCGCACCGACCTGCCGGATACCGCTGAAGGCGAGTACCCCTGGGGCAGGCTGGGCGAGGAGATCGAGCTGTTTTTCGAGGGCGGCCGGCTGCACGGCTACATGACGCAGCGGCTCGACCCCACAAACGACCAGTCAGCGCCGGTCACCTTCGACTTTGCCACAACGCATGTGGAGGGCGATGCGGTAGAGTGGACGACGCGGCCGGTCCATGACACGTCGTACAGCTTTACCGGGCACCTCGAACGCGGACTGGTGGCGAGCCCGTCGCTGCCAGGCTTCTACCTGCTGACCGGGACCCTGACCACGCATGGCGGAGAGATGGACGCCGTGACGCGGGTGGTTCGACTGAAGCGCGAGCCGGGCACCGAGTAAGCAGCATCTGAGTGCTGGTAGCTTGAAGTTCTCAAGCGAAAACCACAGGAGAGCACATGGACCGGACAGCATCGGCGGTATGGAACGGCGGACTGAAGGATGGCAAGGGCACGATCAGCTCCGCGAGCGGCGTTTTGAAAGACACACAGTACTCGTTTTCAACGCGTTTTGAGAATGGCGTAGGCACCAACCCGGAAGAGTTGATCGCGGCGGCCCATGCGGGCTGCTTCTCAATGGCCCTGGGAGCACAGCTCGGCGAAGCCAGGCTGACGCCTGAGTACATCAGGACCGAGGCGAAAGTCACGCTGAGCCAGGTTGAGGGCGGCTTCGGCATCACGGCCATCCACCTGACGACCGAGGCGAAGGTACCGGGAGCCAACGAAGCTTCGTTCAAACAGGCGGCGGACGGCGCGAAACAGGGCTGCCCGATCTCGAAGCTGTTTGCCGGCAATGCGGAGATCACGCTCGACGCGAAGCTGGTTTCGTAAGGAATCTGGCCGGCGTGGAGTTTTGTGGGTTTCAGGTTTGGCGCTGAGATCCTCTGCCCAGGTCGCCGCGTCTTCAAAGTATGGACGCGCGTGACCTGGTCACTTCGGTGTGAGCCGATGCCTATCATTCGGTTGCACCCGAATGCCTGCGGCGTTAGAGTTCGTCATGAGGTATGACGATGACGATACGTAAGACCCTGCTGGCTTTACTGGCATTTTCCACGATAACGCTTTGCGCGTCACCAGCCGAAGCACAGTACCATCACCGGCACCATCACCGGCACTGCTGGTATAGCCACCATCACCGTCACTGCCGCTGAGCGGATGGTCTTGAAATAAACAACGCGGTCACGATTCTGCCGGCACTGTCCTCGTCGTGCTGTTTTATTTGCCGGCGGCGTTGTCGATGACGTACCTGCGAAGATTAGCGCTGATTTCAGTCGCCTGCCGTACGCCGGTGTCCATCATGTTGAGCCACTGCAAGCTCGTCTCGTCAGGCTTGTTCAGCTTGAGCAGGTAGTTGGTCTGGACGATGATTTCAAGTGCATTGCTGAGGTCATGCACCAGGCGGCGAATCTCGGCCGCGTGGCCGCCGGGGATTGCCCCGGCTTCTGTTTGCTTCATGTGCTTCTACTGCCTCCGGAGATGAGCTCTCCATACAACCCTCGATTGGATGCAGGTCAATGCCTATTTGACAGACTGAGTGAGCTTTGGGAGACTTGAAAAGGCCGCGGGATACTCGGACGTAACGAGAGAACAGAGCAGATGTGCCGTAGTGGCGGAATTGGCAGACGCGCGTGGTTCAGGTCCACGTACTCGCAAGGGTGTGGAGGTTCGAGTCCTCTCTTCGGCACCATTCCTGAAAATCTTTATACAGTGCAAACGAGTGGCTAATGGCCGCTCTTTTGTATTGTGGGCGCGTGTCAACTTGGCAGGCGCTCGTCCCCATCCAGCGCCTCGGCGTAGCCGGTGTACACCCCCTAGAAAACACGGTCCCAGCTGGCCTGCACCGCCCAGGCCCGGGCGGCGACGCGCATACGTTCGTGGGCAGCGGGATTTTCGATGAGTGAAGCGACGGCGGCGGCGAAGTCCCGGTCCGTCGCAACCAAGCCGCCCCCGTCGGAGCTCTCGACAATATGCGCCGGGCCGCCGTCGGGAGTGACGATCGCCGGGACCCCCGATGCCATCGCTTCCAGCACCACGTTGCCGAAGGTATCGGTGTGCGAGGGAAACAGGAAGCAGTCCATGTTGCTATAGGCGATAGCCAGGGCTTCGCCGCGCAGCACCCCGGGGAAGCACGCCTCGGGAAGCGCCGCCCGAAGAGCTGCCTCTTCCACTCCCTGCCCGATGATGTGGAACCGGACATTGCGCAGGCCGCGGGCGCGGAGCTCCTCGGCGATACGGGGCAGCAGGGCAACATTCTTTTCAACCGACAGGCGTCCGACATAGCCGAGTGTCCAGGTGCCGCTCTCGGTCGGCGACAAAGCGGTTCGGCGCGCGGGGGTGTAAAGCTGCGCGTCAATGCCGCGCGTCATCAGGTGGCACGGCCGGCCGGTGGCGGCGCCGAGTTGGAGGCATAGCCCGGGGTTGGGAGCGAAGACGACACGGGCGCTGCGATAAAACAGGGCGGCGGCAACGAAGCTGGAGCGCTCAACCCGCGCGGCGACAGCGGCACTGGCCGCGCGGGCGCGATGCCCGGTGAAGGTGTGGAGAGTCTTGCCGGATCGACGCCCGGCGTACTCGTGAACATTGGTGTGCCAGGAGGCCGCGAGCGGCACCCCAAGCAGGTGTGCACAGGCGGCGCCGATCATACCCAGCTCGCTTGGCCCGGTGATATGGAGGATGTCGGGGCGAAAAGCCTTGAGTGCTCGCAGGATGGTAAGCCCATGCCGCGCAAACAGCAGGTCGTAGCGCAGGTCTTTATCGAGCGCGATGGAAGCGAAGCTGCGCCTGAGCGCCAGTATTTCAAGGCTGCCCTGCCGCGTGGCCTGCGTACGGGTGCTGCCGTGGATCGAGAGAAAGGGATGCCCATTGCGCGCCGCCCATGCGGTAAACTGCCGCGCGGTATGGGCTACCCCATTCACCTCGTCGAAAGAGTCGGGAAAGAAGGCGACCCGCGGCACACGCGACAACGGCATGGGTCCCAGTCTAAGCGCGCGTTAGAGCAGAACCACGATAGGTGTATACGACCGACAACTTTGAGTGTGGCTTTTCTTTACGGAAAAGCCACGTCAAGAGTCTCTACGCTGGGTACAGTAGTCGTGGTTCTGCTCTATTCGCCTGGTGCGAGTTGCATATTGCCGCGCTCTGACCAGGCACGGCGCAGACCCTGTGACACAGGCTGCGCGCCAAGCACGCGAATGCACTGCAGCAGACCCGTGATGTAGCCGGGAGCCATGCCCCTGGGCCAGAGACCCGAGATGGGCTGCGGCGTACCGTCGACGGCGGGGTGGAAGACGCGCTCGTCCCAGCGGCGAGAGCCCTGTGGGAAATCAGGATAATTGCGAATGACGTCCAGCGTCGAGCGGAGCACGCGGTGCTTCATGGGCTCGGCATACTGCGGCATAAAGAGCACATGGCTGCGGTCTTCGTAGCGAACCTCGTGTACGAACTCCGTGAAACTGGTGGCATTCGTCAGGTTGAGGTTGGCGTTCGGCTCCAGGCCGTGGCGGTCGCCGCCGGAGATAAGCAGCTTGCCGTACTGGCGCGCCATCGCGGCGGTTTCATGATTCTCCCTCCAGCTGCGCAGGCCGTTCAGCTCAAGCGCGTGCATGTACCGGCCGTTCTCGCGCATGAACTGCGCCAGCAGCTCAGCATGACGGGCGGCGCCGACCAGGTAGAGGTCCCACATGGGGTGGTTGAAGACGATGAGCACATTCGGCAACGCGTGCAGGGCGGCCAGCAGCTCGGTAAGCTGTGCGTTCGAGACAGGCTTGGCGGTGAACTCGGCAAAAGCCTGCATCCAGCCCTGGCCCGACTCGCTGGGCAGGTTGTGGATGCCCAGGTGGAAGCTCTGGTCGCCGCCGTAGGGAACGCTCCACTCGACCGAAACCGGGATGTGCCGGGCAGAGGCGATGGTGCGCAGCAGCATGGGCGCCTGGATATTGTCATGATCAGAAAGAGAAACGAGTGGGTTGAGCCCGATCTTCTCAATCTGGCTGCTCTCGAGCTCGAAGGCGAGCCGGGGCGTCAGGGGCGGCGTCCAGTAGGCCTCGGCATAGTTCACGGTAAAGCTGTGGTTGGTGCGGGCGCGTCGCTCCACGCGGGAAACGAGCGAATGGATCCAGCCGATGCGCTTGCCGAGCTCAGCCAGAAAATCCAACGTTTCCTTCGACTGGTTGGTGTGGCTGTGGAGCGAAACACCGGTGATATAGCTTTCCGCTGCTTCCTCGTCCTTCCAGAGATACGAGATCTGCCGAAGCTTGCCCATGGGTCCACCCTCCGCTGCCCCCATGTTCCGGCTGCACTATGAATGGGGCATGACGGCCGGGCGAATGTACGGGGAATATGGGGCAGAAACAGGTACTTCGGTGACGTGCCGGTCAGCGGCGGGTGTGGGCGATCTCCGGAGTAACGTTGCCGGCTTCCTCTTCCGTTTCCAGGTGGTAGCGGATGAGGCTGGCCTGAAGCTGATGAAAGGCGTCCTCCGGCGTTTCAGCAAAGGTAAAGAGATTGCGGTCGCGCGGGGAGACGGCGCCGGCTTCAATCAGCGCGTCCACGTTGAGCACGCGCTCCCAGTACTGCCGGTTGTAGAGGATGACCGGGATGTTTTTCGCGAGCTTTCCGGTCTGGGCGAGGGTCAGGATTTCAAACAGTTCATCAAGCGTGCCGAAGCCGCCGGGGAAGACGACGAGCGCCTTGGCCAGGTAGGCGAACCAGTATTTGCGCATGAAGAAGTAATGAAAATCAAAGGAGAGGTCGGGCGTGATGTAGCGGTTGGGCAGTTGCTCGAACGGCAGGCGGATGTTGAGCCCAATGCTTTTGCCGCCGGCCTCCCAAGCGCCGCGGTTGGCGGCCTCCATAATGCCCGGGCCGCCGCCCGAGCACACGACAAAACGGTGGTAGCCGCCGTGTTCGGCGTCGCTGAGGGTTTTGGCCCACCGGGTATGGAGAGACGCCAGGGCGCGGGCGTCTTCATAATACTGCGACGTTGCCGGATCAGCGTTTTGTTGCGTGTGGAAGCGCGCCGAGCCGAAGAAGACCACGGTGTCGCGGATACGCTCGCGGCGAAAGCGGGCCAGCGGCTCAGAGTACTCGGAGAGAATGCGGACGATGCGGCCATCGGCACTGTTGAGGAAGTCGGGGTCCTCATAGGCGAGGAGGGCGCGGGGGAGCGGGTCGGGTTGTGGCATGTGCGGTCAGGGTCGCCGGTCGGGCTGGGCGGCGTCAAGTCAGGCCGTCTCCGGCCAGGCCGGTCGCGGAACGCCTGACACCCGCAAAACGGCAAAATGGCCGCTTAAAAGCGGCCATTTTGCCTCTAAAATGCGTGTTTTTATGTTCCAAATTGACGCAATTCAGGTCAGCGGCGACGCTGATTTGCTGCTTACCTGGTTGCTGAAAGCGCTTCGCCAAGCTCCTTGATGTGCTTGGACGTGGCGGTCTCATCGGTCCCGGCTACAGCTACGGTGTCCTTGCCGAGCTTGTGCAGCAGGGTCTTGATTGCCGCGTCATCGGGCGTCTGCGCTTGCAGCAGCTTTTTGAGCTTGGTCAGATCCTGCGAGACTTTCTTAACGCCCTCGTGCTCGTGCTTTGAAAGGTACTCTTCCCAGCCTTCGATATTCGCTGTCGCCTTGTCTACCGGAAGCTTTTCTGCGCCCTGGCCCAGCGCATCGATCGTGGCTTGAAAACGTGTGGTCGGCATAGCTCTTGTCTCCATAGTGGAACGGTTGCGAAACCCTGCGGTGTAGAAACCGGTTTCAATCCGATTTCTCGACTGAATTTTCGGATGCAGGGCGCGCAGTAGTCAGGCAGGCGGGACTCGGTTGCGCGTTCACCTTACAAAAAACGTTTGTCGCCTGGAGAACAAGCATGAGGTGACACAAGTAACCTCGTTTCCACACATATCGACTGTTCTATAGCTTCCGGGAGGCCGATAGAAGGGCTGACACTGAAAATCCGCATGCCAAGGGCGGCACATGCCAGCAGTTTTGTTCAACCAGCACCAGGTGGAGGACCGGAGTCCGTCGCTCGCGCAGATTATTTCCGCGCTCTCCTTTGCGCTTGATCTGACCGAAGGCGCCGTACCCGGGCATGCGCTGCGCAGCTGCCTGATCAGCATGCGCCTGGGCGCGGAGCTGGGGCTGAGCGACGCCGCGTTGGCGGACCTTTACCATGCGACGCTGTTGAAGGATGTGGGCTGCAGCAGCAATGCCGCGCGCATGTGCCAGATCATCGGGGGCGACGACCGAGCAGTCAAGGCCGGGGTAAAGCTGGAGGACTGGACGCGGCCGCACAAGCCGCGACTCTCAACGCTTCGGCTACTTTGGGACAACGTGCTGCCGGGCTCGGGCGCCGGCAGGAAACTTGCCCGGATCATGACCATTGCGCGAACGCAGCATCGCAACAACGAGGAAATGATTGGCCTGCGCTGCGACCGGGGCGCGAGCATCGTGCGCAAGATCGGCATGAGCGAACGAGCGGCGCTGGCCGTGCGCAGCCTCGATGAGCACTGGGACGGCAGCGGCTATCCAGACCGGGTGAGGGGGAAAGCGATCGCGCCCCTGGCAAGGGTGATGGCCGTGGCTCAACACCTCGACGTGTTCGCTCGGGAAAAGGGCGTGGAAACCGCCATGCAGGTCCTGCGCGAGCGAAGCGGCCGCTGGTTCGATCCGGAAATTGTGCGTGCAGCCGAGTCCCTGCACAACAGAAACCTGCTGTGGCAGGACTGCCTGCCGGGAAGCGCGGGAGAAGCAGTGCGGCTGGAGCAGCGCACCCAGGCCGTGGTGCTGGACCTGGCGCCGGACGAGGCCGCGAGCTTTACCCCGGTGCATATCGACCGGATCTGCGAGGCATTCTCAGAGGTTGTCGATGCCAAGTCGAACTTCACCTTTCGCCATTCCCTGGGTGTTACGGACGCGGCGCAGTTGATCGGCGCCCAGATGCAGCTGAAGCCGAAAAGGCTTGAGCTTCTGCGACGGGCTGCCCTGCTCCACGATCTTGGCAAGCTGCGGGTCCCGAACTCCATCCTGGACAAGCCGGGCAAGCTCGACGCCTCTGAATGGCAGGTCATGCAGGAGCACTCGCTCCTGACCCGCCGCATTCTGGAGAGGATTCCGCAGTACTGGGAGCTGGCCGCCATTGCAGGCGCGCACCACGAGAAACTGGATGGGAGCGGCTACCCTGACCGGCTCCAGGCAAAAGATCTGCCGATTGAGGCGCGCATTCTCGCGGTGGCGGACGTGTACGGAGCTTTGACTGAGGACAGACCCTACCGGGCAGGGTTCAGCCAGGAGCAAGCCCTGAACATAATGAAGCTTGATGCCCCTGACAAGCTGGACGGAGACTGCCTGGATGCACTGACAGGTGCGCTGACGGATGCGCTGACGGCAGCGCCGAGCCGGACAGCACACCTGGAACCGGAAACCCGCGCCGGGGAGTTACCCGCCGCGCTGCATATGCCGACGCTGCCGCAGACGTCAGCAGCAGCTATTTATGTGCGATAGGAGAAGCGTGCTCAGGAGAGTACGCGGGAGTGCCTGACTTCCCAAACAGCGAGAACGATGTTCAGCAGGCCCAGGCCGGAGAACATGCCGCGGATGAAGCCGCTGGTGGCCATCGGCAGAAGAAGAGGGCTGTAGGTAAAGAGATTGTTCTGGGTCCAGAAAGGGAGCCACGGCAGCACCAGCACCAGCAGGCCGAGATACAGGCGAACGATGATGCGGATAATGGCCTCGACGCGGGCCATCCAGTGAGGGCCGCTGCGAGGCGCGGGGCCTGACTGGCGCGAATCGTTGCGCTGTCCGGACTTACGCGGATTGGGTGGAAAGAGCTCGGGCTGCTGGGCCATTCGGGGGCACCGAGAATGAGACATGAAGCGCGGCAGCCGTGGGCCGCCGCGCACTGATAGGAGTGCTACTCCGCCGAGTTCGAGGCGTTACGGCGCGGACGGCGGTTTGCCTGCAGTACTCTTTTGCGCAGGCGGAGGGATTTCGGCGTGACTTCGACGAGTTCGTCTTCGGCGATGAACTCGATGGCCTGCTCGAGGTTCATGGCCTTGTGCGGGACGAGGCGCACGGCATCGTCTGCCGAGGACGCACGCATGTTGGTGAGCTTCTTTTCGCGCACAACGTTGACGTCGAGATCGTTGTCACGCGAGTGCTCGCCGATGATCATGCCCTCGTACACCTCGACCCCGGAGGTGACGAAGAGCACGCCGCGATCCTGCAGGCCGTTGAGCGCGTAGGTCGTGGTCGGACCGGTGCGGTCAGAGATGAGCGCGCCCGAAGGACGCTGCGGGATCTCGCCCTGGTAGGCCATGTAGCCGTCGAAGATGGAGTTCATGATGATGGTGCCGCGGGTTTCGGTCAGCATCTCTGAACGCAGACCGATGAGTCCGCGCGACGGCACTTTGAACTCCATGCGGGTGCGGCCGTAGCCGTGGCTGGCCATCTTGACCATCTCGCCCTTACGTGGCCCGAGGCGCTCAATGACGGTGCCGACGAAGTTATCGGGGATGTCGATGGTGAGGTGCTCGACCGGCTCCATCAGCTTGCCATCGACCCGCCTGGTGACGATCTCGGGGCGGCCGACCATCATCTCAAACCCCTCGCGGCGCATCATTTCGAGCAGGATGGAGAGCTGCAGCTCGCCGCGGCCGAGGATTTTGAAGGTTTCGGGCGAGCCGGTATCTTCGACGCGGATCGAGACGTTGGTGAGCAGTTCCTTGTCGAGGCGCTCACGAATGTTGCGCGAGGTGACGAACTGGCCTTCGCGGCCGGCCATGGGCGAGTTGTTGACCGACATCTGCATGGCGATGGTGGGCTCGTCGATGATGATCAGCGGCAGCGGCTGAGGGTTTTCGACGCTGCAGAACGACTCACCAATGGTGATACCGGGGATGCCCGCGATGGCGATGATGTCGCCGAGCTCTGTCTGGTCGGTATCGACGCGCTTGAGGCCGGAGTAGGTGAAGAGCTTGGTGATCTTCACTTTTTCGAGCGTCAGGTCGCGCTTGGACAGCATGACCTCGTCGCCAGTCTTGAGCGTGCCGTTGAAGACGCGCGCGATGGCGAGGCGGCCCAGGTAATCGGAGTAATCGAGGTTGGTGACTAGGATCTGGAGCGTGCCGTCCTTGTCGCCGGGCGCGGGCGGTGCGGTCGTCAGGATCGCCTCAAACAGCGGCTGCAGGTTCTCGCCCAGTTTTTCCGCGGTGTCGGACGCGAGCCCGAGCTTGCCATTGGTATAGAGCACCGGGAAGTTGAGCTGGTCTTCCGCCGCATCCAGGTCGATGAACAGGTCATAGACCTCATTCAGGACTTCCTGCGGGCGGGCGTCCGGGCGGTCGATCTTGTTGATGACGAGAATCGGCGGCAGCTTGGCTTCAAGCGCCTTTGAGAGCACGTAGCGGGTCTGCGGCAGCGGCCCTTCGGAGGCGTCGACGAGCAGGATCACGGCATCGACCATCTTGAGCGCGCGCTCGACCTCGCCGCCGAAGTCGGCGTGACCCGGGGTGTCGACGATGTTGATCTTCGAGTCCTTGTAGAAGATCGAGGTGGCCTTGGCGAGGATGGTGATGCCGCGCTCGCGCTCGAGGTCGTTCGAGTCCATGACGCGATCGGTCAGGGCCTCGTTTTCGCGAAAGGTGCCGGACTGGCGGAGCATGGCATCGACGAGAGTGGTCTTGCCGTGGTCGACGTGGGCGATGATAGCGACGTTGCGGATGTCAGAGTGGGGCACGCGGGAGCTTCCTGTTCTGTACTGCTGAAAATTGGGTGCTGAAGGTTGTTGCGGGCGCAGGCATTCGCGGCATGGCCGCAAGGGCGCAGGTGCAATTCTCTCCAGTCTAGCAGGGCCGATTATTCGTACTTGAGCGACTCGACAGGGTCGAGCTGGGCGGCGCGGTTGGCAGGGAGTGTACCGAAGATGACGCCCACCGCGCTCGATGTGACGAGCGCAATGACAACCGACCAGCCCGAGATGGGGATGGGGTAGGAGGTGAACAGACGTGCCGAGAATGGCACCGCAAGCCCGAGCAGCACGCCGATGACGCCGCCAAACAGCGAGATAAACACCGCCTCAATGAGGAACTGGAGCTTGATTTCGCGCGCGGTGGCGCCGAGCGCCTTACGGATCCCAATCTCGCGGATACGGGACCGCACCGTCGCCAGCATGATGTTCATAATGCCGACGCCGCCGACAGCGAGGGTGATGGTGGAGACGAGCAGCAGAATGACGGTGAGCGCGTCAGCGATGCTGGCCGCTACGGAAAGCATTTCAGTCATGGTCGAGGTACGGTAGACGGAGCTTGGAAGGTGCCGGCTGTGCACGACTTTTACGATCTCCGCAGCGGACTCATCGACATCTTTGGGGTCGCGAATCGTAAAGAAGATCTGCTTCACATTGTCGGTGCCCGAAAGGTAGCGTCCCACCGAGTAAGGGATCAGGATGGTTTGATCGGCTATCTCGGACTGGCCGAACGTGTCGACGCTCTCCTTAAAGACGCCCACGATGGTGAACGGAATGCCGGAGACGGAGAAGGTTTTATTGATCGCCGCATCATCGCTGCCGAAAAGCTGCTGAGCGAATATTTCAGTGACGACGGCGACCTTGGTGTGAGAGCTCTCGTCCTCATCATCGAAGAAGCGGCCTGCCAGCACCTTGAGATTGCGCACCATTTTGTACTGCGGGCTGACGCCGAGCACCAACAGCTCCTTTTCAGTACCGCTGATAGAGATGCGGTCGTGCATTTCGAGCATGGGCGAAGAGTACTGGACGGAGGGGACCTGAGCATCGACCGCGCGCTCGTCCAGGCGGGTCAGGTAGTCGCTCTGGAAGTTATTGACCGAGCCGGAAGCGCCGCCTGAGTACTCGACATACACCATGTTGGTGCCGATACTTTCAAGCAGGTTCAGAATGTACTGCTTGCCGGTAAACCCGATTGTCACGACGAGGATCAGCGAGGCGGAGCCGATTACCATGCCTAGCGCGGTGAGCGCGAAACGGACCTTGCTGGCGCGAAAACTGTCGATCGCGAGCTTGACGATCTCCGACAGCACCATGGTGCGCTTGGCGCTGGCGAGGGTGGCGTCGAAAGAGGCTCGGGACGAAGTGCGGAACGACGGCATGGTCAACACTATGGTACGCGAGCAGCGGCGCCCGCTTGAGGACCAGGAATAGTCTGTCGGCAACGACAGGGTGCAAAAAGAGTAATTGCACGCAGGTTATATATCTGCAACCTTCTCCCTGCTCCAGGCATCTTCTTCAGCGGTCGATCACTACGCGCACGAAGCGGGGACGACGAAAGCAGAACAGGATTGACCGGACCCCGTGTCTCTTCGGGGTCCATATTTGGAGGCTGTACCTATGAAAACGCACCTGATCTCAGGCATCCGCCTAGCCGCGCCACTTGCGCTCGCATCTCTCTCGCTCCTGTGCGTACACCCCGCGGCCCGCGCGCAGGGCGTGTACGGAACCATTATCGGCACGGTCACCGATAGCTCGGGAGCAGTTATCCCCAACGCTACCGTCGTGGTGACGGATGTGAGCAAGGGTACGACGCAGACGGTCCAGAGCAACGGCAGCGGAGAGTACTCAGTAGGCCGCCTGATCCCGGATATCTACACGGTTAAGGCAACTTCCGGATCGTTCCAGCCGGGCGAAGCGGATAATATCGCGGTAAGTGCGGATAGTTCCCCGCAGGTCAACCTGACGCTGAATACCTCCGGCACATCAACGAATGTTACTGTCACTTCCGCAGCCCCGGTGCTCAAGACCGATCAGGCGGATGTGGCGAATGTACTAAATGCTCAGCAGGTCCAGAGCATTCCGAATCTCGACCGTAACTTCTCGTCGTTCACGCTGTATACCCCTGGCGTGCAGCGGTCCAGCTTCAGCATTTCTCCCACGGAGAACCCGCAGGGCACGACCGCTACCTCAATCAATGGAAGCAATTACGGGACGCTTGGCTGGGTGCTCGATGGTACGGATAACCGCGAGCCGGTCGACGGCATTATTGTTATCAACCCGACGCTTGATTCGATCAGCGAGTTAAGGGTGACATCGCAGAACTACCCGGCCGAGTTCGGCGGAGCGATCGGCGGCTTTATCACTGCATCGACTAAGTCCGGCGGCAACCAGTTCCATGGCGATGCTTTTGAATATCGCCGCAGTGACGCGCAGGAAGCGCGGGATCCATTTACCCAGTACCAGCCGGACCCGGTAACCGGTAAGTTCATCCCGAGCTCGGTGTACAACCAGTTCGGCGGCTCGGTTGGCGGTCCTATTCTCAAAGATAAGGCGTTCTTCTTTCTGGACTACCAAGGAACGAGGCAGCGCGTGGGCACGTCCCTGCAGGAGAGTGTGCCGACTAACCTGGTACGCAGCACCTGCCTGACTGCCGGTTCGGTGACCTGTAATCTGAGCGAGTATGTGCCGACGGTGAACGGCGTCGCCGGCGTGGTGCGCAACCCGATCACCGGGCAGCAGTACGCGGCAAATGCCGTACCTGTTTCAGCGATTGCGCCGCAAGCGATCGCGCTGTTAAGTGCTCTACCCGCAGCGCAGTCGTCTGCTGCTTCAAACAACTATGTCTCCTCGGGCAACGGCATCAATAATGGCGACCAGGCGGATGTGCGACTGGACGACCAGGTGTCGGGAAAAATCCACGCGTTTGGCCGCTACGACTATGCCAATTTTCGCCTAACGGGAACGCCGGTGTTTGGCGCGTCAGGTGGCTCGGGCTTCGGCATCGGCAACACCACGGGTACGGACCAGGTGCAGAACCAGAGCGCCTCCATCGGCTTTGACGATGCGCTGAGCGCGACCCTGCTTACGGATTTCCGGTTCGGCTTCCTGGCTTATCACGTGGTTGAGAACAAGTTTGACAACGGCGCGACCCCGGCGAGTGCTGTCGGGATACCGAACCTGAACACCGCAAACAGCGATACCAGCGGTTCACCGACTTATAACTTCCAAAACAACCAGATTGGCGACAGCCAGTTGAACCAGGGCATCGGCAACCAGGGTTGTAACTGCCCGCTGCAGGAGAGCGAGCAGGTGCTGCAGTTGGCGAACAACTGGACAAAGACGTTCGGCAACCATTCAATCCGCTTTGGCGGTGACATTCGCTACGCCTTCAACCTGCGCAATGCGAGCGATAACAACCGCTCAGGCCTGTTGACGTTCGACCAGCAAAGCAGCGCAGTTGCCGGTATCGGCAATTCAGGTTCGGACCTGGCTTCGTTTCTCTTCGGCGCGGTGGGCGAATTTCAACGGTATGACTCCTATAGCAACTCGGCTTCGAATCGCCAGAAGCGCGGCGGCTTTTATCTCCAGGATGACTGGCGCGTAACACCCAAACTAACCGTGAACTATGGTGTGCGCTGGGACATTGTCTTCCCAGAGACGGTCAACAGCCCGGGCCAGGGTGGATTTACCGATCTGACGACCGGTACGATCCGGGTCGCCGGCTATAACGGCTACGGCACGAACGGTGGCGCGGACGTTGACTTGAAGGACCTTGGCGGCCGCTTCGGTTTCGCCTACCAGGTGCGTCCGACCACCGTATTTCGCGGCGCGTTTGGACAGATGTATGACAATGTTGGCTTCTTCGGTACCATCTTCGGTTCGGCCCTGACGCATAACATTCCTGTGGTTGCGAACGAAAGTGTCAACGAGGAGTCGACGCTTGGCGGCGTGGCGTACACCCTGAACACGCTTCCTGCAAAACCGGCGCCGTATGTCATCCCGACGAACGGAAACATTCCGATCCCGGCGAATGTGAACCCCACGATTCGTCCGAACACGCTTACCCTGCCAGAGGTGTACCAATACAACCTGAGTGTGCAGCAGCAGGTTACGAGCAACATGACGGCTACCTTCGCCTATGTCGGCAACCTGGCCGATCGCGTCTATCCGAGCGAAACAGAGGGTTATGACGTCAATCGTCCTGTGCTACCCACGCTGCCAAGCCAGCTTAGCAACAGCGACGCGCGTCGTCCATATTACAACCGCTTTTCGAACATCTATAACGGCGCGGTCGTGCAGTGCTGCTCCCAGGACATCACCTCGACAGCACCTGCGGCACGCGCTAACTACAATGCTTTGCAGACGACCCTTGAGCAGCGTTTTGCGAGCGGCTTTCAGTTCCTCGCAAGCTACACGTGGTCGAAAGCGATGAACTACGGTGCCCAGTACTTCGTGCACGATCCGCGTGTGGAGTATGGAGAAAACGACATCAACCGGACGAATAACTTCGTGATGAGCGGGCTTTACCAGCTGCCATTCGGCAAGGGAAAGAAGTTCGCCGGCAACAGCAATCGCTGGGTAAACTATGCTATCGGCGGCTGGGAGTTGAATGGTACGACGACCTGGGAAAGCGGTCTGCCGTTTACGCCGACCTATTCGGAGTGCGGCTCCGACCAGGATATCGACACGAACTCCGGCAGTCCGGGTACGTCGAGCGATTGCCGTCCTGACAAGAATGGCGGCGCTTCGGCTTTCGCTCTCAATGCAGGCTCCTTCGATGCAGCGACCCACTCTCGCCACTACTTCACGCCGGTTGCTGCGCTCAGTGTGAATGGCCAGGTCGCAGGACCGTTCGTTCGGCCGCAGTTCGGCACCATCGGCAACATCGGCCGTAACTCTTTCCGCGGACCGGCAGACTACTTTGCCGATGCTTCCCTGTTCAAGAACTTCTCCATCACCGAGCGCGTCCGGGGCGAGTTCCAGTTCCAGGCGTTCAATGTGTTCAACCACGTACCGCTCGGCACGCCGGGCGGCAACAATGCACGGTGCATCGACTGCACCACCGGCAATACGGGCCTGATTACGAACGTGGACAATGCCGTGCTGGGAACCGGTACGCCGTACATGCGCCAGCTGCAGTTTGGCGCGAAGCTGCAGTTCTAAAACAAGGCTGCTTTGACTCAAGGCCGCTTCCGCATTGGGGGCGGCCTTTTGCTTTGCCTCCGGCGTTGTAAACTAGCGAAGCACCCAGCCCGCGGAGGGATGTGTGAGCGGTTGAAACAGGCGGTCTTGAAAACCGCTTTACCTTAACCGGTAACGGGGGTTCGAATCCCTCTCCCTCCGCCACAACTGTTCGATAACGCTTTGCGTCAGGGGGTTCGAATCCCTCTCCCTCCGCCACGCACCCTTCCAAAAACATCTCATTTCGCAAGTCATTCAGCCAGAGCCGCAGGTCTACAGCCTTATGGCTGTGGCTGGCCGGTGTACCGAGCGGCCACGATGTTGACCTGGACCGCTTCCATTGCGACGGCAGTGGGCATGCCTCTGGTCATCACGCCTTCAAAGAAGTATCCCGAGGCCCAGTTGCTGTTGTCGCCGCCGATGCCGAGGATGATAGATCCCTCCTGTTGCAAGGGCTGGTAGCCATTCGGAAGAGGGATGGTACCGGTCGTGGTCAGTGGCCCCGACTGGGCGTTGCCCTGGTAGATGGCAAACGTGTGCTGGCCGTCGCTCGCACCCATGTCTGTGACGAAGGCTGTGCCGTCCGGCACCTTCAGGTGGCCGTAGATGCCGTTCTCCATATCCAGACCTGCATTAGCATTGCACGGGATTTCGCCGCGGCACTTGATGTTGATCGCGTCCATGTGTCCGGCGTTGTTATCGAGATCGTTCGTCTCGGCATTGCCGAAGTCAAAGCAGCACCGGGCATTCAAATTGAGGGCAGAGGTCACCATGTAAACCCCTTCCGGCTGACCGTGAACGGCGGTGCCTGCAGGGTGATCGTTGCGGTAACCCATCCCTGGGGAGATGGCGATGCCGTAGACTTTGTGTCCAGCTACCGCTGCGGGGAGAGCCTTGGCCAAGGCGGGAAAGTCGTAGCCGTTGAGGTAGGGGCCATGCGATGCGCCGCCGGGAGGCGCGGGCGTGAGATCGCTGTGGTTGGGGGACTGGTCGTAGAGCTTGGTAATTGTGCAGGGAGTTTTCGTACAGAAGGTGTCCTGCGCGGCAGCGTTGGCGTAGCCGTCAGGGAGGAGCCCTATGTCGAGGCGGGCTTCATCACGCTGCCGCGTCACCTGGTAGAGCGGGCCGCTGTACGCGTTGTAGAGGGCGCGAGTGGTGCTGAAGGCAGCAACACAGGGGGTTGCGGATGCGTACACGTCACACGGACGAGGTGTGACCGTCTGCGCTGAAGCGACGCCGGTGGAGGTGATTGCGAGCACGAAAAGAAGAACCGCGAGCAACAGGATGTTTCCGCGCGATGACAGGGATCTGAGTTGCATAAGATGTCGTAAATTCCTTTGCTTTATTGGTTGCACTTTTTCCTCCGGCAGTCGTTCAGGAAGTAAATTCTCGCCTCACCTTGCCGCAGCTATTGGCGACAATGCGGGTGTTGTGATCTAAAAAACCGTTTTTGCTGAATTGTGAACTGCTCGTCATTTAAACGGCTTACAGGTTGAGTCCGACTTTTCATGTCCATGCGGATCGCCGATCAGGATTGATGTGCGAATGCAGCAGATGGACCCGCGGTTGGATCGGCTCCATCCCCGAGGTCCATGGCTGCGATGAGACCGCTCTTCATGGTGAACACGTGAAGAACCTCACTGTCCGAAAGAACACCACCTTGAAGGCCCCTGACGAGTTGGTGCACCCTGACGCGGGCCTTGCCTCCGTCTTCCTCGATTATTGAAAGCGGTTCGACACTGGGGTCGAACTCACCCCATTGTCGAGTCCAATAGGCGCGGATCTCTTCTTTGCCGATAACCTTGCCGCCCTCCGAAGCCTTGGGCCAGCTAACGTCCTGCGTCATCAGTGCTAATGCACCGTTGATGTCCCGCTTGTTAAATGCGGAGTACGCCTGCCTAATCACAGTCTTGGTATCTGCCATGGATCCTCCTACAACGCCTGTCATTCACTCGATTATCGTCCTTCAATGCGGTCAATCGGCAGGCAATGTGCAATCACGGGTCCGCTTAGAGGATCGCCGGCAATGGCGAATACGCCTTCACACGAGCGCTCCATCAGTTCGGCTTCTCCGCTTTTATACATCTTAATTTCCATGACGCTCTCGGCATCAGTATCATAGTTGCGGCTGCTACGCAGGGTACCGTGCTGCCCGCAACCAGAGAAAAGGAGCACACCACTCTTGAATCCCGCGCATCGCCTCGCTCGCACCACATACCTTCTACTGACCGGCGTCTTCGCCGGCCTGATGGCTGTCGCTCCCGCTGCACTGGCCGAGGTCAAGCTGCCGCATATCCTGAGCGACCATGCCGTGCTGCAGAGGGACATGCCGATCCATATCTGGGGCATGGCGGACCCGGGTGAAAAGGTTTCCGTCGCCTTCCACGGCCAGATGCTGGCGGCAGCAGCCGACCGGCTGGGCCACTGGGACGTGTATCTGCGGCCGGAGCATGCAGGCGGCCCCTACAAGCTGACGGTAACGGGCAGCAACACCATCACTCTCGATGACATCCTTGTCGGCGACGTTTGGTTTGCCTCCGGCCAGTCGAATATGGAACTGCCGCTGAAGGGCTTTCCCGGTTCAGCCGTGCTGATGAACGGCGCGCAGGAGATCGCGGCGGCCAACCACCCGCAGATTCACCTCCTGCATATCCCCAACACCGCCTCAGACTACGAGCAGGCCGACCAGCCCGCGGAGTGGACACTTTGCACGCCGGACACTGCGACGAACTTCTCAGCGGTGGCGTATTTTTTCGGGCGTGACCTGCAGGAGAAGGAGCACGTACCGATCGGGTTGATCGATTCGAGCTGGGGGGGCACGCCTGTGTCGGCGTGGCTGAGCCTTGACGGGCTGAGCAGCGATGCTGCGCTGATGCCGGAGTTCACGGCGCGCGTCCCCATGGTGGAGTCGCAGGCGGATGTGCCGGTGATGGAGGCCGCGGAGAAGCGTGAAGACGCAGCAGCGCAAGCCGCGGGGCAGCCTGTGCCGAAGCACCCGTGGCACCCGAACCCGGGCTCGTGGGAGCCCACGGCGTTGTTCAACGGCATGGTCGCGCCGGCGATCAGGTACACCATCAAAGGGGCGATCTGGTACCAAGGAGAGACGGACAGCTCGGCCATGCGGGCGCCGCTGTATGAGCAGGCTTTTTCAGCGATGATCACGGACTGGCGCGCGCGCTGGCGCGAGGGCGACTTCCCTTTCCTCTTCGTGCAGATATCCAGCTTTACCTCAACGCCGGCTGAGACGTGGGGCATCGTTCGCGAGGCCCAGCGGCGCACATTGAAGCTGGCAAACACCGGCATGGCGGTTTCGCTCGACAAGGGCCTTGCCGACAACGTCCATCCGCCGGACAAGCAGACGATCGGCATGAGGTTAGCGCTGGCAGCGCGGGCGCTGGCATACGGCGAGAAACTGGAGTTCAGCGGACCTATCTTCCGGCAGGCCGCCCCTGAAAACGGCAGCATCCGTGTGTACTTTACGCATGGTGATGGCCTGGTAGCGAAGGGCGGCGCGCTGAAGGGCTTTGAGCTGGCGGGCGAGGATCTGCGCTGGCGCCCTGCGACAGCGCAGGTGGAGAGCGGCACGGTAGTGGCCCATGCGGAAGGGGTGGAGCGTCCGCTGTATGTGCGCTATGCGTGGCCTAACTCCTCGCTTGACGCCAACCTGTATAACAGCGCAGATCTGCCTGCCTCTACCTTTACCTCGCAGGAACACATGCCGGCGCCCTGCGCCGAGCACTGCATGTGATGGCTGCGGCAGACGACGAGGGCACGATCGTCCTGAGCTATCCGCCCGGCGAGATCAAGCTTCAGGGGGATTTGATCTCGCTGGATACGAACGTGATGGTGATGCATATTCTGGACGCGGCGCGGACTTCGGCGAAAACCGGGAGGACGATTCACCTGGGCTCGGCGGTGTAGAAGGTGCTCTGTAAGTAGAAACGGCAGACCGAGAGGGCTGCCGTTTCTTACTTTGTAGGGGACAGCGTTAGAACGAGAAGCGCCCTTGTACTTCGATGGTGCGGGAGCCCAGTGCGCTTGTTGTTTGGCCGAAGTTTGGGTTACTTATCAGAGTTCCGCCAGGGCCGCTGGACGTGATGCTGTTGTTAATGCTGCTGGAGTTCAGATTCAAGCGGTTGTAGATGTTATACGCGTTGGCGCGTATTTCCAACTGCCCATCCTCGCCCAAAATTTTGTTCTTCGGAACGCCGAATGCTTTACTCAATGTCATATCAGCATCGATGTAGTTCGGGCCGTTGAGGGTGTTGCGGGAAACACCAGGCGCCTGTGGCAGCGGGCCTGCGGCCGGGAACTGCGGCCCCGCAGTGAATGCAGGAACGGTGAAGTAGGCCAGAGCGCCTTTGGTGTAGTTCTTGTTTATAGGCGCCGCAGGATTGCCGGAGCCCGACAGGAACGCGCTATTACTCGTGTCGTTCCCGGCGCCCCCGAGGTAAGCTGCCGGCCGCAACTGGTTATACCCTGAGCCGCTGTAATACACGCCGCTGCCTGTGTCACTAAACACCGGTGTCCACGGAAAACCGGAGTGGATATTCAGGATGCCCGACACCGACCAGCCGCCGACCGTCCTCTCAAGTAAACCGTGCTTGCCCTGGAAGAAGATCGGCTGCCACACCCCGAATACTTTGAACGAGTTCTGCACATTGAAGTCGGACCGGCCCCAGGCCAGGTGCGGATCATAGGGATACGGGTCCTCGTAAAACGGCTGTGATCCATCATCCATGCTCTTGCTCCAGGTGTACTGGCCTTCAGCCTGAAACTGGTGCGAAAAGTTGTGCCGCAGCGTCGTGAGCAGCGCGCTGTAATTGGAGTTGTTGTCGTTGCCGTAGTAGTTGATGTTCTGCAACACAGGATTTAGTGTTTGGCCCGCCGCGATCGCCGTCACATTCTCGTTGTACTGGCGGATAAGATGACGGGCCGTGCTGCCCTCGTAGCCGATGGTCGTGACCCAGTCCCTGGCTATCTGGTACTGGGTATCGAATGAGTAGTGATAGCTGTAGTTGGTGGGTAAGCGGCTTGGAAATGCGGCCACAGTGATCTGGCCGGTCGTCGGCAAGTTATTGGAGAACGTCGCGACAGTCGCCGGGTTATTTGGATAACCGTAGAAGGAGGTTGGACTGCTCGAGGTGGCGTACTGGATGCCTGGGAGGATCGCCTGCGCAGTCGAGCAGCAGAATGTAGCGCCGGTTATCAGCGGAGGATTGTTGGCGCCATTTGATTGAATAGCAATTTCTTCCTGGTTAAACGAGAGACCGAAGCCGCCCCGGAAGACCATTTTTCCCTGCTGCGCTTCCGGGCTCCACGCAAAGCCGAGTTGCGGGCCGAAGTTAAGGGTCTGAGGATCGTAAAGATTTCCGCCAACACGGACTGAGCTGCCGGTGAGTGCCTGGGCACCGGGTCCCTGGCGAAATACAGCGAGGTTGTTTTCCTTCGACGATATCGGCCCGAAGTACGTCCAGCGCATGCCCAGGTTAAGCGTCAGGTTCGGCTTTACCTTCCAGTCGTCCTGCACAAAACCGCTGTACAGGTCGGAGCGAATATCCTGCCGGTTGACGGAGATCGCGCCGGTGAGCGGACTGAACGAGCCTTGCTCCTGGTATGGCGCGTCATTCAGGAAGTCCCAGGGATTGCGAAAGTTGAACTGCGGCCGCGCACTCCCTGTGGGATTGTTGAGGTAGTACAGGCGCGTGACTTCGCCGCCGAACTTGAGTTGGTGTCGCGAAAGCACCTTGGTAAGTGTATCGGCGAAGCTGTAGGTCCACTGATTCAAATTAGAAGGTCCTGGAGGTCCGAAGAAGTTACCATCGATGGTGCTGAGGTTCGGCCCAGTAGCCTCGGTCCCGAGCGGGCCGATGATAGCCTCCGGCAGGCCGAAGGGAGCTTGCGGGTTGGTCGTGATCTCGTTCCATCGATAGCCGGCCGCATTCGCTCGCGCTTCGTTGATGACTGTCGGCGAGAAGGTGTGATCCCAGATACCCGTAAACGCATCGTTGACCTGCGAATGGTTCCACAGGTTGGCAGCGCGGACAGGGCCGTTGTAGTTCACCGTACTGGTGGGCACCCAGTAGATCGTGAAGGTGACCAGATCGTTCTTTGTCGGGTTCACATCGAGGCGCCCGTTGTATTGGTCTTCCACGATGCTGGTGGGGTTGGTCGTGTTCAGGAATGCGAGCGTCGGCGTATCGGTGAGCCCGTTGCCGATGCCGGGGTTCTGCGTACTTGCCCAGCCGGGATCGAGACTGCCGCGCGCCGCGCCTGTACGGGGCGAGCCAAGGTTTAACTGGCCGCCGGCCACGGTGCGGCAGTTTACGCCCTCAACAAGGCTGATGCTGCCGCAGCTGCTCGGCACGATATTGGTATAGCTCGGCGTTTCTCCGGTAAAGCCAAGGTACTGCGAAGCGATGGTGCCGGGCGTCGCAAGCGCGTTGAAGCCGGGCGCTTCATACCATCCCTGTGTAAAGGCATTGGTCGTGTTGCGCAGCCCTTCATACGCGAAGAAAGCGAAGATATGGTCTTTCCACAATGGGCCGGAGATAGTTCCGCCGAACTGGTTAAAGCGGCTTTCATCGCGGTTGATGCCGCGCGCCTGCGGCGTTCCCCCGCTGAACGAGCCCGGCGAGTTAAAGCGCTGGTAGGCGTTCAGCCCGGGGCGGTCGAGCTTGATAAAGGCGCTGCCGTGAACCTGGTTGGTGCCGTTCTTTGTGATGACCTGCACCTGCGCGCTCGAGAAGCGGCCGCTCGATGCGTCGTAGCCGTTCGAGATGATGTGTACATCCTTGACCGAGTCCTCGCTCGGCGTAATGACCGATGCGCCGCCCCACACGGAACTTACCGTGCTGATGCCATTGATTGAAATGCCGTTATTCTCATTCTGGCCGCCGTTGCCGCTGATCTGCGGTGCGTTTTCCGTAGCGAAGATACCCTGCGCCGAGCCGGAACCCTGCCGGTTTGATCCGGGCAGGCTGGACGAACCGCCGCCGGAGCTTTGCGCGCCGTCTCCAAAGGTGCCCGGCGCAAGCTGCGCTAACTGGAACACGTCTCGTCCGAACGAAGGCAGGTGCTGGATCTGGTTTGCCGTAATGGTGCCGCTGATGGTAGCGGTCTCTGTATCGAGCGCGCCTGCCTGGTCGCCGGACACGGTGACCGTCTGTGTTTCAGACCCGACTGCCAGCTGCACGTTGACGGCATTGGCCTGCTCCGGCGTCACCTGCACATGGTCTAACCGCTTGCTGACGAAGCCCTTTGCCGTGACGGAAAGCGTGTAGAGGCTCGGGGGCAGCTGGTTAAAGGTGTACACACCCGCGCCGGAGGTCGTGTGGGTCGTAACCTGGTTTGTCTCTGTATTGGTGAGCACGACAGTTGCGTTCGGGACGACAGCGCCTTGCGTATCGGTGATCGTGCCTTGAATAGAAGCGTTGTACTGCGCGTGCGCCGCCGGTGCGGCAAGAACCGCTGCCCCTAGAACGAGCAGAACTCCGGTGCGCTGCGATGCCTGGGGAAACTTTCTGTTTGCCATACTGGCTCCTTGAAAATGGTTCCGTTACCGGGCCTCTTCGGGCCGCTTGTTTGGTTCGATGTGCACTTATCGTGCCGGTAAAGTTCTGCTCACCGGCCCGGGCTCATCATATCGCTTCATCCGCCCGGTTGTACAAGGGGGAGTTGTTATCAATCAAGTGACTGCCTCCGAAAAACAGGAGCGCCTCCGGGTTCTGAGTGGTGCAGCTCTAACAGAAGAATGGGCGCGGAATGCAGCTATCGCCGCCGGCATGACAATGAGAATGTGACTGCCCCGGTAAGTGGATGTGAATAGAAAGAGGCATCATCTCTCTTCTTTCTTGAGCATTCCCTGAGTTCTTGGTTTACTCTGAATGCTATGGCAAACAAAGACGTTTTAGTTGCAATAGACAGAGAGATTGCTCGACTCCAGCAGGCCCGGAATATCCTGGCCGTGAATGAAGATGAACCAACCCGCGGCCGCAAGGCTGCCAAGCCCGCAGCCGCCAAGAAGCGTGTCGGTCGACCCGCGGGAACCAAACGCGTGTTGAGCCCGGAAGCGCGCAAGCGGATAGCCGACGCCCAGAAGAAGCGCTGGGCTGCACAGAAGGCCGGCAAGTAAGCGAGTCCCCGCCCATGCGGAAACTGCAGGTTATGTGACGTGGGTGTTGATAGGACGCGTGTAAAGGCGGCCAATGAAATAGCCTCGACCCAATGGGTCGAGGCTATTTTCAGTTTCAGACAGGTAGCAGCTTAAACCTGCTGGACCCTTCCCCTGGTGATGAGGCGAAGCAGGAAGGTAAGAATCACGGCACCGATGACGGCGACTATGATGCTGTAGATGAGCCCGCCCGAACCGGCAAAGCCAAGGTGGGTCATGATGAAGCCACCCAGCAGCGCGCCGATGATCCCGATAATGATGTCCATGATGGCGCCATAGCCGCCGCCGCTCATGAGTTTGCCTGTAAGCCAGCCTGCGATGAGGCCCACGATAATCCACCAAATAAAGCCGTGCATAGGTTCTTCCTCTTTTCCCGAGCGCGATGAATCGACGCGACTAATGGGAGTTGTTACAGGATCAAAACGTTGCCTGCCCTCGGCGGAATCATGAACGTTCCGGCATCTGGTAACCCGGTTCCAGTCACGCTGGTTACAGTTTCGTTCCGCGGACTCGCTCTCTAACGGGCCATAGCCTGTGGACAATTCCCCTCTTACCGTGTTCGGTGACGTTCGTGGCTGAGCTACTTATTTGCAGCAAATTGATTTTGTCCTGGTCAGGCATTCACGGCTGCGGTTTCGCCGTCCTAGGGGCTAGCACTCAGCCATACTTCCTACAATCTTCCCTGGAGCTGCCCCTCATGTCTGCACTGAATAGACTTACGCCTACCCGCGTCCCTACCCGCCTTTCCTTCACAGTCGCAGCCGCGCTCATCGGCTGTAGCATGGCTGCCCAAGCACAGGCTCCCATCCCCTACCAGAGCCAGCTCGATCCGCAGATGCTCCAGGTACTTGAGACCTACCAACCTATTGCGGGTACGCCTGTCGCGCAGCTCGCGCCTGCCGACGCCCGTCAGCAGTTCGCCGCCGAGGATGCCGCGAAGTCGCTTGCGCGTTCGACCGGCGTTCAACTGGCACCCGTCCCTGTAGGCAGCGTCGTCGATACCAACATTCCCACGATCGGCGCCGATCCTATTCCTATCCGTATCTACACGCCCGCGGGCAGCGGACCGTTCCCGGTGGTGCTCTACTTTCACGGTGGCGGGTTTGTGGTTGCGACGATCGATACTTATGACGCCTCGGCTCGCGCGCTCGCAAACGGAGCCGGCGCCATTGTCATCTCTGTCGAGTACCGCAAGGCGCCGGAGCATCCATTCCCCGCAGCGCTTGAAGACGCGCTGGCAGCCTACTACTGGACCCTTAACAACGCGAGCAACATAAGAGGTACTCCGAGCAAAATAGCCGTGGCCGGCGAGAGCGCCGGGGGCAACCTTGCCGCGGAGCTCGCGCTGGTCACCCGCGACCTGAACGTACAGCAACCTGTACGGCAGGTCCTTATCTATCCGGTGGTCGACGGAAGCCTGACGGCTCAATCCGAGATACAGTACGCCAACGCTATCCCGCTCAGCACACCGGGGCTCGTGTACTTCTTCAAGCAATACGTGCCGGCCGGCATCGACCCGGAGCTACCGCTCATTTCGCCGCTGCAGGCGAACCTGACCGGCGTGGCACCGGCTACGATCATCGCGTCTGAGATTGATCCGCTACAAACTCAGGGCGCGCAGTATGCGGCCAAGCTGAAAGCGGCCGGTGTCAAGGTCGATTACAAGCTCTACACCGGCACAACGCACGAGTTCTTCGGCATGGGCGCGGTGGTCGCGAAGGCTGCTCAGGCTGAAGCACAGGCCGCCGCCGACCTGAAGGCGTCTTTCTAAAAAGTTGTAGCTGTCACGGCCGGGAGCCTCACAGTTCCCGGCCATTCTTTTGTGGCCGTAGTCGGACGAGGAGCGAATGCTACACTCGCGCCATGCCGTGGCGAACCTCCCTGATCCTGCTTTCCACTTTCGCTTTTCCCCTCCTTGCACAGTCCCCTGCGAAGCACCCGATCGGCCTCGACGATATCGCGAAAGTGCAGCAGGTAGGCCGCCCCGTGGTTTCGCCGGATGGTAACTGGATCGCCTACACGGTCCGGCATACCGATACAGACGCCGACAAGGGAGTCGGCAACCTGTGGATGGTGAGCTGGGATGGTGCAATCGACCTTCAGCTGACGTATGACACCGAGGGCGCAGCGAGTCCATTGTGGAGCCCGGACGGCCGCTATCTTGCCTTTACTTCCAGCCGGCCGGGCAAAGCGAAAGGTTCGCAGGTATGGGTGCTGGACCGGCGCGGCGGCGAAGCGCGCCAACTGACGAATGTCAAGGAAGACTTGAGTGACTATCGATGGTCGCCTGACTCGACGCAGCTGCTGCTGACCCTGCACGCGAAGGAAGAAGCCGAGGAGCCGAAGAACGGAAAACCTGCCCCGCCGAAGCCTGTCGTCATCGACAGGTACCACTTCAAACAGGATGTGGAAGGTTACCTGACGAACCAGCACGACCATCTGTATCTGTTCGACATAGGGACGAGCAGGCTGACGAAGCTGATCAACGAAGAGGACGCGCACGAGGAGCACGAGGCCGAGTGGTCGCCGGATGGAAAGCGGATTGCTTTCACCAGCAGGCAGCAGGGTCCTGACCCGTTCCGCACCGCTAACTCCGACGTGTTCGTGGTGGACGCAAAGCCCGGCAGCACTCCTCGCAAGCTGACGACCTTTGAAGGGCCGGACTCCGGTCCGCTTGCATGGAGCCCGGACAGCAAACTGATCGCATACCGCCAGGCGACGTATGCCGGCTACTCCATTTACAACCAGAATAATCTCGCGGTGGTGCCTGCAAACGGCGGCGCGCCGCGGCTGCTCGCGCGGACGCTGGACAGGCCGGTCGGGCAGCCGTTCTTCACGCATGACGGTACAGCGCTGGTTACATCCGTTGCCGACGATCGCAATGTTTACGTGGAGCGTGTCCCACTTAGCAGCGCCCCGGTACGTGTCACGCGCGGCGTGGGCGTCGTCAATGTTCTGGATGAGCGTGACGACCACAGCGCCGTGGCGTGGACCACCGATAATGAACTGCCGGAGCTTTACGCGGTTGCAGCCGATGGTTCGCTGCGTAAACTTACCCACCACAACGATGCGCTGCTTGCCACGCTCGCGCTGTCGCCCACGCAGGATATCTCCGCGCGAACCAGCGACGGCAACGAAGTGCATGGTTTGCTGACCATGCCACCTAGTTACAAAGCGGGCAGTAAAGCGCCGTTGCTGCTATGGATCCACGGCGGCCCGGATGCGCAGGACGAGCATAACTTTGACCTGTCGCGGCAGTTGTTTGCCGCGCACGGATATGCCGTGCTCAACGTAAACTATCGCGGATCGAACGGCAGAGGTTACCAGTACAGCCATGCCATCAATGCTGATTGGGGCAACAAGGAAGTGACAGACCTGCTGGCCGCGGTTGACGCCGCAGTGGCGACCGGGACGATCAACGCGGAGAAACTCGCGATCGGCGGCTGGAGCTACGGCGGCATCCTTACCGATTACACCATTGTCGGCACAACGCGCTTCAAGGCTGCGTCCAGCGGCGCCGGCATGGGCAACCTACTTGGGCTGTACGGTGTGGATGAGTACATCCTGCAGTACGACAACGAGCTTGGGCCGCCGTGGAAGAATCCTGACCTCTACATCAAGCTTTCGTATCCATTCTTCCATGCGGACAAAATCAAAACACCAACACTCTTTATGGGCGGCGACCGCGACTTCAACGTGCCGGTCGAGGGTAGCGAACAGATGTACGAGGCTCTGCGAAGCGCCGGAACTCCGGCGGAGCTGATCGTATATCCCGGCCAGTTTCACGGTTTTACTAGGCCCAGCTTTATCCGCGATCGCTACGATCGCTGGTTCAAGTGGTATGACAAATATCTGGGACTCGCGCCTGCCGCGCCACCGGTTCAACCCGCGAAGTAGATTCCACTCGAACGGAGCACGTATCGTGAAGCGTCTTATTGTCTTCGTGTTTGCCACATTTGTAACAGTGTTTGTACATGCGCAGGCGCCTGCGCCTGCCGTGCCGCCGGTAATGCTGCAGCAGTTTGCCCGCGACGCACAACAACCGGTCGACCAGGCGTACACCTCTGCTATCGCGAAGTACACGACGGAACCGTACTTCAACTCGCCGCTGACAAACTACCTTCCCGCATCGAAGAATGTGCCCACACCAGCGGCGGTTCTTGGCGATGTGGCCGGCGCCCCCGGCAAGCTGCCTTATGCCGAAGACGTGTACCGGTACTTTCGCCTGCTGGAAGCACACAGTTCCCGCGTGCGGGTCTTCTCCATCGGCAAAACAGAGGAAGGCCGTGAAATGATCGCGGCGGCTGTCGGCGACGAGTCCCTGCTGAAGCAGATGGACGCGAACACCGCGCGGCTGGCGCAGCTGGCTGACCCGCGCATGCCGGGTATGACAGACGAGAAGGCGGCAGCGCTCGTACAGCAGAGTTTCCCGGTCTACTACATCACGGGCGCCATCCACTCGACGGAGACAGGCGCGCCTACGGCGCTGATGGAACTCGCTTACCGACTTGCTGTCGATAACTCGCCGTACATCCAGTACATCCGGCAGCACATGGTGGTGCTCATCACCCCTGTTGTCGAAGTGGATGGGCGCGACCGCATGGTCGACCTGTATAAGTGGCACCTGGCGCACCCGTCTGAGATCCAGCCGCACCTCATGTACTGGGGCCACTATGTCGCGCACGACAACAACCGCGACGCGATGGCCATCACGCTTGACCTGACGCAGAACGTGCTGGATACATTTCTCAGGTTCCATGCGCAGGTGCTGCATGACCTGCATGAGTCGGTGCCGTTTCTGTACGACAACACGGTGGGCGATGGACCGTACAACGCGTGGATTGACCCGATGCTTGCGGATGAATGGGCCGCGCTGGGCTGGAACAACGTGGCGCAGATGCAGAACTTCGGCATGCCCGGTGTGTTTACGCATGGGGAGTTCGACACCTGGAGCCCCGGCTATCTGATGTTCCTGGCCGGCATGCACAACGGCATCAGCCGGCTGTATGAAACGTTCGGCAACGGCGGTGCGGATACGGAGCGGCGCATCCTTGACCCTGGCGCCTACGCGCGTACCTGGTACCGGCAGAACCCGCCGGACGCCAGCGTGATGTGGTCGCAGCGCGACAACAATAACTACGAGCAGAGCGCGCTGCTTTCCACACTCTTGTACTTCGCCCAGAATCGCGAACACTTTCTCGACAACTACTACCTCAAGGCGAAACGCTCGATTGCGAAGCCGGATGAGGGCGGCCCCGCAGCATATGTGTTTGCCGGCGACCCTGCCTTCCGCAACCGGCAGCTTATGCTTCTGCTAACCCTGGCGAAGCAGCACGTCGAAATAGCGCGGCTCGACGCTGCGGCTGCGGTAAATGTAACAGCCAGTGATCATGCTGCGTCGATGAACCAGAACGTACCGCAGGCAGCTTCCGGCACGCAGGATGCAGCAACCCGCACCGGGGTGCTGGGCGGCTCCGGCGCCACCCCGCCCGTGCCGCCGGTCAGCGAGACTTTTCCCGCGGGCTCATACATCATCCGCATGGACCAGCCTTACGCCCGCGTAGCCGATGCGCTGCTCGACCGGCAGTACTGGGCGCCCGAAGACGCGCAGAAGCAGCCCTACGATGACACTGGCTGGAGCTTCTCTGAGCTCTTCAATGCGAAGGTCACGCGCGTGGTCGATCCCGCCATCCTGAAGGTGAAGATGACGAAGACCGATCTTTCACCGCTCGCGGTGACACGCCCTGATGCATCGGGCGGCGTGTGGGCGTTCAACAACACGGGGCAGATCAGCCTGCTCGCGCTTGCGTACGCTTTTCCAAAGGCGAAAATCACCATTCTGGACGAGGCTTTTGCAACCGCCGGCACGACGCTCGCTCCCGGCTCGGTGATCCTGTCGGGACTAAGCAGTGACGACGCACTGGAGCCCGCGCTACAGAAACTGGGCCTGGCGGAAGACGCCGTGGCGCTTGCGGCGCTACCCGCTGTCAAAAGCCACGCACTGGCGCACCTGCCGCGGATCGCCTTCATTCACACGTGGCTCGCGACACAAACCGAAGGCTGGTGGCGCGAGGCCTTCGATTCGCTCGGCATCCCGTACTCCTATATCAGCACACAGACGGCGAACAGCGAAGCGGCCCTTCGCGCGAAGTACGACGTCATCGTGTTCGCGCCGGTGACAGGGCGCACCACCTCGGTGCAGATTGTCCAGGGGCTGCCGATGTGGGGCGCACCGCAGCCGTGGCAAAAAACAGAGCTGACGCCGAACCTCGGCCGCATCGACACGACCGCCGATATGCGGCCGGGGCTTGGTGAAGCCGGCGTGGACCATCTGCGCTGCTTCGTCGAGCAGGGCGGCCTGCTGATTACCAGCGAAGACACGGCCCGGTTCGCCATCGACAACGGCCTGGCTCCCGGTGTTTCGGTGGCGCCCCCGGGCAATGTCAAGCTGGTGGGCAGCGTGCTTGGCTCGCTGCCGGTAGCCAAGGAAGCGCCCGTCACCTACGGCTACTCCGGCACACTGCCGGTCTACAGTGAGAGCGGAATGGCCTTCAACGTGAGCGATACGGCGGGAGGGTTTGGACAGGTGCCGACGCGGAAGAACACGCATCGGGTAACCGGGCGCGGCGGTCCGAACGACGAAGACCTGCCGGAAGACCGCACGCCGGAGGTGGTGCCGGTGCTGCCCAACCCGAGTCCATGGCAGCCTGTCCCGCTGAATGAGGAGCAGGCGCGCAACAACCCGTTCGTGATTCCGGCGGCACTGCGGCCCGACGTGCTGCTGCGCTTCGCTGACACAAGGCAGTTGCTGCTTTCGGGGCTGCTCGATAACCCGGCCCCCATCGCCGAACACGCCGCGGTCGTCGACGCTCATCTCGGTCTGGGCAACGTGCTGCTGTTCGCCATCAATCCCATCTACCGTGGAGAAACCATCGGCACCTATGGACTAGTCTTCAACGCTATCCTGAACTACGACCGCTTGGCGCACTCCACGGCGGCAACACAATAGCTGCTGTCCTGCGTAAAGGCGCCTGACATTTTCTCTCAGCAAAGGTAGGCTCATCCGCAATGGCGCCGTCCCAGTTTTCTATCGTGGTTGTCGGCAGTCTCAACCTTGACCTGCTGCTGCACGTCCCGCACCTGCCGGTCGCCGGTGAGACCCAGAGCGTCACACGCTTCTATCGTCTGCCGGGCGGCAAGGGCGCTAACCAGGCCGTTGCCGCCGCGCGCCTGGGGGCCTCTACAGCGATGCTTGGCGCTATCGGCAGGGATGATGCCGGGCGCCTGCTGCTCGACGCGTTACACGATGGCGGGGTGGACACCCGGCACATCAGCCGGCAGGCCGATGCCTCGACCGGCACCGCGACCATCCTGCTTACACCCGCAGGCGAAAACAGCATCGTGATCGCCCCGGGCGCCAACGCATCGCTCTCCGCGGCAAACGTTCGAGAGCACCGGGCCCTGCTCGCGCAGGCGGCTATGGTGCTGACACAGCTTGAGACGCCCGTGCCCGTGCTGGAGGAACTTGCCGCCATGACCCAGGCCGAGGACATCGCCCTGATGCTGGACCCGGCACCCGCCTGTGCGCTCGACCCGGGCGTACTGCGCAGGCTGGCGTGGTTTACTCCGAATGAGACGGAGGCGGCCTTTTACCTGCAGGCCCGTGTGCCTACGACAGGTGCGCTGCGCGAGCTGTGCGGCCGACTCCAGGCGATGGGTCCGCGCAACATTTTGCTGAAGCTGGGCAGCCGGGGCGCGTGCGTCCTTATGGAAGGCGGCGAGTTCTTCCACGCCGCAGCGCCGTCTGTAACCGTGGTGGATACGACGGGCGCGGGCGATACGCTCAACGCGGCCTTTGCCGTCGCCCTGCTACGCGGCGACGAGATCGCAGCTGCGCTGCAGTTCGCGGTCGCCGCGGCGTCTCTTTCCGTCACACGCATGGGAGCCATGGCAGCGGCCCCGCTGGAACGGGAACTGGCGGAGTTCATCGCACAGGCCAAAGCCTCGCAAAGCAGCCACTGACAGGAATTAACGAGAAGAAGAGACTGGAGGCGCGGGCCGGGATCGAACCGGCGCATAAAGGTTTTGCAGACCTCTCCCTTACCACTTGGGTACCGCGCCGCGCTGGTGCCTGTACCGCCGAGTACGCCCCAGGAAGAAGCGACTGGAGCGGGAGACGGGACTTGAACCCGCGACCCTCGCCTTGGCAAGGCGATGCTCTACCACTGAGCTACTCCCGCTTGGTACAGATCGAAGTCTAGCCGGATTGGACGCTCCGGGTCAACCTGTGCCCGCCTCAGCCAACCGTGCCGGAGAAGCCCATGAGCCCGGCTGAAGACCGCGTACCCGGCTGTCTTGTGCACGGGTTGCTGTAGGCAAACGAGAGCTTCCACCGCTCCGGCAACGCGAGCACTGCGACTTCGCACCCGGTCACTAGCGCGGCCCTGCCCACTGCGACCGGTGCAGGCGGCAGAATGTGCATGGCCGGCAGCACAAACCGTGCAGCGCCGGTCGGGGTGAAGCGAGGCCGGTAGGTCCCTCGAGGAATCTCGATACGCGTGCGTTCCATCGCACCTTCGGTCATGAAGAAATCCGCTAAACGCTGACGCACAAGCCGCGCATACTTGCGTACGATATTGTCCTGCCCGGGATCGTAGCCCACTGGCCGCCCGAACACACGCACCCCAACCTGCTGCTCCGTGATCTCATGGGGCCGGCCCAGCAGCTGTCGTTCGCAGACGTCCAGCAGAAACGCGCTGAGCAGCCTGGAGAGCCGAAAACCGTCGCTCGCCACGATTCGCTGCACCAGCAGCCAGTGCGCGTCATCCCGCAACAAAGCCGGGTGTTGCTCCCGGGGCGAAGCGAGGCGCAGCCTGACCCGCGACCTGCGGGCATGGAGGAATTTCCTGGATGGAGGTGTTTCAATCGACATAGACAGGTATTCGAGACGGCTCAGGACAAGCCCGCACCGTCGATACCTCACCATTCAACTCCTCGTCCGGACCCACGTGATGACGGCCACGTGAATTTCAGGTCTGCCGCGCGTCCGCTACTTCGACTCGAGGCCAGCGTCCGTGCAGCCGGGCGCCTTCAACACCGGGTTGCAACGCGCCAGCCCGCCGTCTGGAAACGCTACCACAAAGCCGCTCGGCGCCGTTTCGCCCTTCGGGTAGTCCGTCGAGAGAATCTGCGCGGCGCTCGCCATCACGTCATCCCGGCGCTTCGTATCGTTGGTGCGCGCCTGCACCGTATCCGCATCGGTCCGCGTCCGCACCAGGTAGCCCTGCCTGACCAGGTCGTCAATCTCGGCAGGGCTCCCGTTGTTCTCCTCGGTAAACGCGGCGTCCGGCGCACCGGGTGTGCCGTTGGTAAACAACACTCTGCCCTGCAGACTCGGGTGCCCTTCGGTGTAGACCGGCTCCATCGGCCGCTGATCCATAAGGAAAACCACCTTGCCGCGCGCGCCTGACAGCATGGGCCAGTTTCCCGCCTTCGCCGCGGCGTTCAGGGTGGGATAACTGCCGCGCACGTCGTCCGGGGTAATCAGCTCGCCTGCCGGGAAGACAGAGCGAATCTCGGCGTCGAGTGCGTCGAAAACAGCGGGCGTAAACGGCTCCGGCGTGACCGATGGAAAGGTTACCGACTTCAGCACGCCCTGCTTCGTTTCAATCAGTAGAAAAACAGGCAGGTGCCCGGGGTGCGCCTTCGACCAGGCGCGCACCTCGGAAAGGCAGGCGGTGAAAGGCTCGCACACACTGCGCTGATCGATATCCTGCACGTGCATCACCTTGAAGCCGGGCCTGTCCATTACGCCGTCCTGGTTATACGGCAGGTCAGGCGGCAATCCCTGTGCCGCGACCATCTTTTCAATGTAAGGGTGTGCATAAAGGCCGCCCTTCGTGTCCGCGAAGACATCGATCTCCAGCTGGCGCACGCCTTCGTCAAGCTGCGTTGAAAGCGAAGGGTGATGATAATCGAGCGCGGCAAAGGCCTTGGGGTTCTTCTGCGCGAGCACTTTGCCGGCACTCGGCGGCAGCCCGGAGTGATAGCTGTTGTGGGTGCCGACAACCTGGATCTGATTGATGCGAACAGTGCCGTCGCCGGATGGAGATTGCGCGGACGCCCAAGTGCCCATTAGTCCCAATGCTGCCACGGTAGCGGTGAAAACGAGTAACTTCTTCAAGAAAGGAAAACTCCTTTATTCGCGAATACTTTAGCCCTGCCTTAAAAAATAACCTTTGCTGCAAGCTGCAGCTGCCGCGGCGCAAAAGCAGACGTAATGCTGCCGAAGCTGCCATCGCTGCGGTTCGAGTCGGGCGCCATGTAATTCACCTGGTTCAGCACGTTAAACGCCTCGAAGCGAAAATCCAGCAGCGACGAATCATTCCAGAGCTGGAAGCCTTTGTGCAACCCGGTATCGAGCTGGTAGAAGGGGTAATCGCGGAGCGAGTTGCGCCCTGCGTTGCCGTAGGGGTGTGTCACATCCGTGGGCACACTTACAGTCGATGGATTGAGGAAGTTTGAGACCGCGGTAGCCGTTTTGATGCGCGACCCCTGCGGCGTGATCGGGTTGCCGGAGACGTTCGGGCGGTACGCAAGCAGGTCGCTCACGTCGAACGCCGAGGGCTCGGTGTATGTCAGGTTGACAGGCTGGCCGCTCGTAGCCGTGTTGATCGCGGAGAACTGCCAATCGCCCAGCAGGTACTGCAAAGCCCGCGGCGCGCCTGCGCCAAACATCCGCCCGTGCCCATACGGCAGGTCATAAACCAGGGTCAGCGTATCGTTCAGCGGCTGGTCGTATGCGGACTCGCCCCGCTCGCCGTTCAGGTTGGCAAGGTTGACGCGGGAGTTATCCCCATTCGGAGTATCGAGATGTCCGGACGCGTTGTCGATCGCGCGTGAGTAAGTAAAGGAGTTCAGGAAGTAAAGTCCGCCGGAGAAGCGATGCTCGAGCGTCGCCTGCAGCGCGTTGTAACTCAGGAAGCCGGCAGGGATAGACTCTTCAATCCCGGTAAAGGTGCTGATGGGCCTGCGCGCCTGCAGGCTGAGTGCCTGTCCTGTAAGGTTCGGGCGCGCCTGGTTCAGGTCGGCCAGTACCCACAGGTGCACAGCATGGCTGCCGACATAGGAAACGGAGAGCACCGTATTCTTCGCCAGTTCACGCTGAACATCAAGGTGCCAGGTCTGCACGTACCCGGTCGGTATGTTCTTTGGAATATAGCGGGTCTGCGCCAGCAAGGTGCTGAAGTTTGCCGCGCTCGCGAAGTTAGACGGGTAGCCCTGCTCCGCTGTTCGGAAGCAGTTCGCCGTGGCATCGCCCACGCAGACCGGCATGCCGGTGCCTGCGGCAGGCGGCGCAAACGGCGCAACCTGGGTCAGCGAAGAATTGACAATATACGGCCCATTGTAAGCCAGCAGGTTTTCGCCGCCCTCGCGGTTGAACTGGTCAAAGCTGATGCCGTAGGCCGAGCGAATCACCGTCTTTGGATCGACCTGGTAAGCGAATCCGAAGCGTGGCGCGAAGTCGAGCTTGGGCGTGTGTACCAGCGCGCGGTTGAAGAGCGACCCACCGGTTGCCTGGACCAGCGAGTTGGTGCCTGGGTCGAAGTTGGCAAGGTGATTGCCCGAGATGAACGCAGGCGTTGCCAGCTCATAGCGTAGGCCGGCATTGATCGTCAGCTTAGGCATTAGCTTGATGTCATCCTGCGCATAGATGAAGTTCATATCCTGGTGCTGATTGACGATGACGAAGTTATTCAGCTGGTAGGTGGAACGCGCACCGGTCAGGAAATCTGTGAAGTAAGTGGCTTCTTTTGCTCCTGTATCCGCCGGACTTACCGCATTGGCAGCGGTTGAGCCCGTGCACACATTGGTATTGGCGCCTGTGACGCACTGGCTGAAAGCGCCGTTGTAGGTTTCCTGCCCGTAAACCGGGTTAAAATCGTCAATCTCCGTGTTAATCGCGAGGAACTCGTAACCCAGCTTGATGCTGTTGCGGCCTTTCTGGATCGAGTAATTGATCTTGGGATTAATGACGAACGGATTCTGAAACTGCGGGTTTGAGCCCTGCGCGCCGAAAGCCGTGTAACCCGTAATGTTTTCAGAGCTCAGGCTACGCACCACGGTCGGGTCTGTCGGCAGGCCCGGCACCCCGGCGGCGACATCAATGCTCGGCGCATCGGCAAGGTAGGGGCTCTTGCCGCCCTGGGTCCACGTGAACCCGATACGCGCGTCAAGGATCGAGCTCTGCGAAAACATATGGGTAACGCCGGCCGCGACCTGCTTGTTATACGCGTGGATCGTTCCATTGCCGCCGCCGCCTGCCGCTCCTGGGATCGAGGACGCATCGACGATGTTTCCCTGGTGATCGCTGTAGCGGCCAAAGATGGTCGTCTTGGCGTTCATGATGTAGTCAACGCGGGCATCGCCTTTGTCATCCGTCAGGCTGGCTTTCGGGAAGGAAGCATAGTTGTTTGAGAACGCACCGGCCACGTTGGGCGCCGGCAACGCTGCTACGACCATGGTTGAAAGCTGGTTCCAGTCGGCGGTCGGCACAATGCCGTTCGCGTAGTATGCACCCGTAACCGGGTTGCGCAAAGGCACCGGGTTGCCCTTGGTATCGGTAAAGATGCCTTGGCGTTGCTGTAGCGTGGGTACCGTCGCGGTGGTGTACTGGCCCTGCACCTGGCGGTTGCCTTCGTAGTCGACAAAGAAGAAGAGCTTGTCCTTGAGGATGGGACCGCCAAAATCGCCACCGAACTGGTTACGAATCAGCACAGGCTGCTGCCGCTTGCCTGTGAGCACATTGACCGGCGGCAGAAAGGGGCCGATCGCATTGAAGGCAGTGTTGCGGTTGTACTCCCACACCTTACCGTGAAACTTGTTCGTTCCGCTGTTAATGGATACGTTGATCACCGCGCCGGAAGCTCTGCCGTACTCCGCGCTGTAATTATTGGTTTCGACGCGGAACTCGTTAATTGCATCCGGAGAAGGTGGAATCGCCTGGTTTGAGAAGCCCTGGTTTGAGGTGCCGTAAGCATTGTTATCCAGGCCGTCGAGCAGGAAGTTATTGAACTCGGACCGTTCGCCATTGACGTTGTAAGAAGCGTCGCGGCTGGTCACCGACTGGTTCTCAAGGTTGTTGCGGCGAACACCGGGGGCCAGAGTTGCAAGGTCAGCATACGCGCGCCCGTTCAGCGGCAGGTTTTGAACCTCGGTCGGGGAGATGACAATACCGTTGTCGCTCGTCTCACTCTCCAACTGGCTGGCTACGCCGCTCACCGTCACTGACTCTGACGCGCTACCCACCTTCAGCTTCACATCGACACGTTGACGGGCGTTCACAGATACCGCGAACGGGTCCGTAGCCGTTTCAGAGAAGCCATTCGCGGTCGCGTCGATCTTGTATTCGCCAATGTGTACGTCCGGAAAGTTGTACTGCCCTGCGCGTCACTCATCATCGTGACCTTCTGGCCGGTCGCCGTATTGATGAGCGATACGCTGCTGTTCGGCAGAGGAGCCCCGGAGCTATCGCGAACGAAGCCAAGGACTGAAGCAGTCTCAAACTGGGCGGAAGCTAAACCGGTGGCAGCGGCGAACAGAATACCGGTTGCGGCGAAGGGGCGAAGGGTGCGGCAGGCCTGCCTTGAAAAAAGTGAAATGCTGGACGAGATAGACACCGTGCGGATGCTCCAGGGCGCCACGCCTGCTGGCGTTTGGGCGCGGATTCAAGCTGTTTGTACCCTTGCACACCCTCGCGGGACAGGGGGAAAGCTGCAGCGCCTGCCTTGTCCCGCCGAGGTGGAAAACATCGCCTATCTTGTTGTTGCAACTCGGGTTAGGAGCAACAACCAAGGCCCTCCTGTTTACCGAATTTTCACGGAGCCCGGCAAATCCTCGCGTTTCGTCCCTTCAGGCGGATGACGATACATTAAAGCCCTCAACCACGAGCCGGGGCGCCTCGCCACGCGTATCCGAGTCATGCAGCTCCGTCGTCACGGTCTGCTGTTCGCCTGGCATCACGGTCAGGTAGTTATCGCTGTAAAGTGCAGGCAGAATGCGGTCACCGGAGTTACCGCGTACGGCCTTCAGTCGAACCATCAGCGCAGGCGAGCCGGAGGTATTCGTAAGACTGGTGGTCATGATCCACCGGTCGCCCTGCCGGTCCGTGTGCGTGTCCGCCTTAATCGCAACCCTGGGCAGCTCGCGTATGGCCCGGTAGTCGCCCTCCGCAAGCGCGCGCAGGTAGCGGTTCGTCGACAGCACACTTCCGTTCTTGCTCAACGTAAGCCGCAGAAAGTGCACTGACGTAAGGCCGGCAACCGGTTCAATCCGGAAGCAGGTAAAGGTCGAATCTTCCGCGCTGTCCAGCGTGACGGTCTTCGTCCATTTCTGCGATCCGTCCATGTTGAGCAGCTCCGCCTGCGCGCTCAGTCCCTTCAGATTCCCGCCGCTGTAGTTGACGACTTCGACCATGTCCCCTACCCGGTTCCACTGGATATGCAGCGGCTCGCATGCCTTCTTGCACCCGAAGTAAGTCGAGGTCGGCTCGAAGTAGTAGTCGTAGGTCTGCCACACGAAGGAGGGCCAGCATGGATGGCTCATCCACAGCAGCAGGCCCATGCGGTAGCGGCTTTGCGCTTCAAACATGGCGCGATACGTTTCATAATTCACGAACTGCGCCAGCGCGATCCACTCCTCTGCCGTTGCCGCCCCGCCATACCCGTCATCGATGATCGCGCGAAACGTCTCACCGCCCTGCGCCCCCTGCAGGCAGAAGTCGTGCAGGCCCCACTCGAGCCCCTGCGGCCACACCGCATCTTCCGGCATCATGGCGCGCACGCTTTCGATCGGCGGAATCGTCGGCGCACCGATCTCGCTATGAAGTTTTGGATCAGCGGTCTCGAAGTAGGACGAAGGCGGCAGCGCCAGGTACGGACCATGACCGCTCACAACGTCATCGGCGGAGCTCGGGATGTAATGCACGTCCGGGTGCAAACGGCCAAGCAGCGCGCGTAGACCCTGCTCCAGCGGCCTGGGCGGAAAGCCCTCGTTGCGCCCGCAGTAAAGGCCCATCGACGGATGATTCCGAATCCGACGGATCAGGTCGTCCGCGTTGTTGAGGAACATGGCATTGTCATTCGGCACAGGTCCATCGAACGGATTCGCCAGCCAGAAATCCTGCCACACCATCACGCCGTAACGGTCGCACGCCTCGTAAAACGCCTCGTCGCCCACCTGGCCTACCCAGTTGCGAATCATAGTGAAGTTCATCTCGCGGTGGTATCGCACGGCCACGTCGTACTCGCGCGCTCGGTAGCGCAGCATCGACTCGCTGAAACCCCAGTTGCCGCCCCGCGTCATGAAGCGTCGACCGTTGACGAACATGCGAAGAGTACCGCCCTCTTCGCTGTACGTCATCTGGCGAATGCCGGCCTTGAACGCCTTTCTGTCGAATACCTTGTGGCCTTTTGTCTCAAAGCTCAGCTCAACGTCGTACAGGTGCGGATCGCCGTACCCCACAGGCCACCACAGCTCCGGGTTGCTGATATGCAGGGCCGGTGTCGTTCCCGGGTCGAGCTTCACCTTGCTGCGGCCTGAAGGTGCGATCGAGACCTTCTGCTCAAACGGAATACTGCCGAATCGCCCGCGCAGCACACCCTCTACCGCCCTGGGCCGATGATTCACCAGGTCGACCTCAATGCTCACCTCGGCCCGCGAGGTATCGGGCAGCGGCAGCGTACTTGTCACATACGGATCCTCAAGCGTAACCGCTCCCGTTACCAGAAGGTAAACGTCACCCCATAGGCCGGTATTCCGCCCCCGGATCGTCGGAATCCAGTCCCATCCGATCGACGAGTGGTATGTCGGGTTGTCGGCGCCAAGCGCCCCGCCGTTTTTGCCTGGGCTTTCAAGCGTCTTCTGCTTCGCGCTGCCCGGCGTGGCATTCTTTTCGACGCGGATCGCAAGCGCGTTGGGCTGGCCCGCGCGCAGTTTGCCGGTCACGTCGAAACGCGCGCTGAGGAAGCCGCCCTCGATCCTGCCGATCTTTTCGCCGTTCAGAAAAACGTCGGCCTTCCAGTTCAGTCCGTCAAAGTTGAGCCACGCCACCTGGTCATGCGGTGTTGCAGGAGGGTTAAACTCGGTCCGGTACCAGAAGTCCGCGTAAAAAAATGAGTCGGAGATGTAGAGCTGGTTCTTCCCGAAGTTCGGGTCGGGGATTGCCCCGGCGTTGAAGTAGGACGTAAGAATTGTGCCCGGCACAGTGGCAATTATCCAGGCATCATCCTTGAACCCCGGTACAGACAATGCTGCCCCTTCGCCCGCGACGCGGTCGGCGCGTTGCAGCCTCCAAGCGCCGCCTGCAAGCCCCAGCCTGCCGTCGCTGCGGGGCGGTGGCGCGGGGTGCGGCTGCACCAGCATGCCTCCTCGCCCATACACCTCAAACTCGCTCAGGATGTAGCCCTCGGGCGACGTCGGCTGCTTCATCAACACCCGCACATAGCGCGCTTGTGCAGTCGCGGACAGCCGGAGATCGTCGATCAGCGTTTCGCCAACCGGCAGTGGCTGCAGGTCTCGCCAGTTTGCCGCGTCATCTGAAACCTGCAGTGAGCCGACAGCAGGCCGCGCTATCCAGTGCAGGGCAACCCGGTCGAACTGGCACCGTGCGCCCAGGTCCACGTAGACCCATTCTTCCCCGCTGCCGGCGCTCATCCACACACTCGTAAAGCTGTACGGGCCGCCCACCTGCACACGAGTCGTGCTCTTATAGAACTCCACCTGCCCCATCTTCCACAGCACGTTCGATCCATCTGTCGGCGACGCTGTTACAGAACACTGCACCTTGTAGAAGCGGCTGCGGCACACCTGCTGAAGCGCAATAGACGGGAAGAAAAGCTGGGAGCCCTGGCTCAGACCGGGTGGGTAGTTTTCTGTCGACTCCGGCTGGGGGCCGTGTGCCGTACCAACCTCCTTCCACACGCGGCCGTCATCGGACGCAGAGAGCGTGAACACCAGCGTCTCCGCCTTCATCTGCCGGGTCACGACGACAAACACGGCGATGCGGTCGACCTCCGGCAGCGCTTCGCCTCCGAGCTCGATCTGCACCTCGGGCGACGAGCCTTTCAGCTCGAACACATTCGTCGGAAAATGATCGACGAAGACCTCGCGCTCAGTGATCGGCAGGGTTCCGCGGCCGTTGACCGAGGTAGCGATCCAGCTTGGACGCCGGGTGTCGATGATGCCGTCTGTTACGAGTTGCGCGGTCAGGTTGTAGTCGTAGCTGCTGGAGTGGTACGCCAGGCGCAGCAGAGCGAGGTTCCGGTACGCCCCACTGGTATCCGGCACCAGGCGGGGGCTGAAATCCTCGTCCGGCGCGCCGGGATAGATGCCCAGGCCGCGCGTGTACTTCACCTCTGCGGCTACGCCGGCTGAAGGCATCGTCTGTTGCGGCGTAGCTAACTCCGCCGTGTGCCCGCTGCGCGTCAAGGCCGTGGCCCCGGCGCCGGCTATCACTGTTCGTTTAAGAAAATCACGCCTCGTCGTCGACATGCTCCGCCCTTCGCCCTGTCTTCCCATATGCCATCGCACGTGCTTCGCGATAACGATAACCGATGGCGGAGCAGTGCGGCTAGAAGCGGTCTCATATATGCCGCTGCGGCTTCGATGGAGGGCGTGAGCCCCGCTTCGGCGGCGGGTCTCATGGGTGACTTTGTAGACTTTGCGGTTTTATGAGACCGCGGCTACTTCCAGAGCAGCAGGCTCGCGCCCGGCGCTACGCTCAGCTGGCCTCCTTCGGAGTGGGACTGGCCCAGCAGCACATCCCCCGCCGTGCAGCCTTCAAGCGCGGTCTCGGCCTGTTGCAGGCTGATCTGCTTCGGTGCTGCCGACCGGCTCAGGGCGACCAGCACCCGCGGCTCACCTGACGCGGCACAACCGTGCAGCAGCGCTTTCCCCCGCACGTACAGCAGCGTATCGGCGTCCGAGTACAGCACCTGCTCATCGCCCATGTTGAGCTGTGGATACTTCGCGCGAAGTGAGAGTAGTGTTTTCACCCACGTGTACATCCGCTCTTCATCCGGCGAACGCTTCGCCGCGACGAACGCGTCGGTCTGCGAGCCGGCGAACCCTCCGGGGAAATCATGGCGGTTATCCGGGTCCTCGCCGCCCGTCATCGCAATCTCATCGCCGGAGTAGATCTGCGGCATGCCCCGCATGGTAAGCAGCATGGCGAATGCCAGCTTCAGCTTGTCGGGCGTCGCGCCGTCCTCACCCATAAAGCGCTTCGTATCATGGTTGCCCAGGAACGGAACCAGCCGCTCCGGGTGCGGGTACAACGAGTCCTGCCGCAGAATATCGGCCATGTGCGACATGGGCGCGCTGTGCAGCAGCACCTTACGAATGGCAAAGTACGTCGGGAAATCGAACGGAGTCGTAAGCCCGGTGTCCACGGCGCCATTCAGGTCGTTCCGGGTCACGCCGGCGGCGAATGCCGAAGTAATGACAGGGTCATCGTTGAACACCTCTCCCACGCTCGTGAGCTGCGGGTACAGAGCGTGCAGGCTGGCATGGAAGCTGTGCCAGAACGGCCGCGCGACGTACGGAAAGGTGTCAATCCGCAGCCCGTCGGCGCCAGTCTGCTCCACCCACCAGATAGCGTTCTGCGTAAGGTACTGCGCGGCGTCGGGGTTCTCCTGGTTCATGTCGGGCAGCGTATCGGCAAACCAGCCCTCAAGAATGTCCCGCTGGTCTCGCCATGGCGCGTGCGGGTCAACTAGCGGCTGAAACTCGCCGACAGCCTTGTGGTGCTCGGCCTTCGTCCCATGGAACCAGTCCGGCTCGGGTTCATCCTCGACCCACGGGTGGCCGGGGCCGATGTGATTTGGCACAGTATCAAGCACAAACTTCATATGACGCTTGTGCAGCTCGCTCGCCAGCTTTTGCAGGTCGGCAAGCGTGCCGTAATGCTCATCCACCGCGTAAAGATCTGTAGCGCCGTACCCGTGGTAGCTCTTCGCCTCGTGGTTCTGGTACACAGGCGTAATCCAGACCGTGGTGATCCCGAGCGTCTGCAGGTAGTCCAGGTGATCAGTGACGCCGCGAAGGTCCCCGCCATGCCAGCCGCGCGGGGATGCAAGCTCCGCGGCATGTTCGGCCGGGGCGCCGTCGTTCTTCAGGTTTCCATCGGCGAAGCGGTCGGTCATGATGAGGTACATCACGTCTTTCGACGAGAAGCCCGCGAAGTTTCCGGCGGGGTCGCGTCGCGTACCGAACGTGTAGCTCACCGACGCGTGGCCTGCGCTGTTCGTCGCGGTCAGCTGCACTTTTTCAGCACGCGCGGGCGACGCGGCAAGGTGTACGGCTGCCCAGTGGCCGTTTGCGGAGGGCCTGACGGATGTCACCGCGAGCGCGGGATCGCTGGTTGTAAAGGTAGCGCCGTCGAGATGTTCGCCGCGTACCAGCAACATCGCCGCCGGCATGTTCGCCCACCACTCCGGCGGCTCGACAGAAGTAATGACGGGAAGAGTGGAAGCACCCTGGCTTTGACCCATGAGAACTGCAGGGCAATAAGCAAACAGCAGCGCACCGAATGTGCTGAGCACCGCATTGCGCGTGCGGGAATAGCTGAACATGGTTCCAGTCCTGTGGAGCGAGGGTTTTGTAGCCAGACAAAGACGCCGCCCGATTTTCACCACGGCGGCGCCTCTTTGCAGCTGACTTTTTAGAACTTGAAGCGGACAGCCATCTGCATCTGCCGTTCAGAGTACTGGCGCGCCCCGGTGATCTGCCCGAAGGTTCCATCTGTCACGTTCGCGTCCGGATTGGCAAAGGCCGGGGTGTTCGTCACGTTGTAGACCTCCGCGCGCAGTTCGGTCCCGAAACGCTCGGTAAACTGCAGCGTTTTGAAGAGCGAAACGTCGCCGGAGGCAAGGCCCGGACCGTAGAACTCATTGCGGCCGGTATTGCCTTCGGTCCCCGCTGCCGGCGCGGAGAACTGGGCAGCGCGCAGGTAAGGCTGGCCCAGCACACTGTGCGTCACAGGGTTTCCTCCCGTCAGGTTGGCACGCAGGCTGTAGCTGCCGCCGTAAACCGGCTGCAGCACGGTGAAGGGTGATCCCGTTTCGGCAGTCACGATCGTGTTCATCTGCCAGCCGCCCGCAGCCAGCTCCAGCGCGCGTCCCCAGCTGTTGCCAAACATCTGCCCATGGCCGAACGGCAGGTCGTAGAGAGCGCTGGCGACAAAGACGTCCCGCTGATCGAGCGACGAATTGCCCTTGTTCAACCTGGGATCGTAGATGTACAGCTGGCTGACGGCATAGAAGCCCAGGTAGCCATCCGTGTTGTCGATGTTATGGGACCAGGTGTAGGAGCTGGTAAACTCCAGTCCCTTGGTGGCGTGGTAGTTAAGCTGCGCCTGCAGACTGTTATAGTGCGACACGCCATTGTTGAGGTTGTAAACCACCTGGCCGAGCGTTGGGAAAGTATTCCCCTGCGCTGCCGGCGCGCCGAAGGGCTTGGTGTTGTAGTTATAACCTGTCGCCAGGTGGGTTCCTTTGTTACCCACATAGCCGACCGACATCACCGTCTTAGTACCGAACTGCTGCTGCACCTGCAGGTCATACTGCTGAACTGAGGGCAGCTTCTCCGTCCGGTTCACCGCGAAAACGTTGATACCCGCGGGCGGGTTGTTGGGATCGAAGTTCGGCGTACCGGGAGCCGGCAATGGCATGGTTGCATTGGCGTTGCTGCTCTGGTTGCGTGCCGCTTCGCCGGTAAAGGTAATGCGGGCGCCCTGGTCGGCGGTGTAACTGGTGCTGCCGCCGAAAGGAACCTGCTGGCCTAGCTGGTTATCAATCCCGCCGCGATCCAGAAAGTAAAAGATCCCGTAGCCTCCGCGCAGAACCGTCCTGCCCGTGCCCAGCAGGTCGTACGCAAAGCCGAGACGCGGCGCATAGTTTCCATAGTCGTTATTGATAATGGTGCGAGACACCCCGTTGACGCCGGCCTGCTCAATCGTGCCGTTGTTCGGGTTCAGCGCGGCTTCGCGGTTATGCTCTTCCGTGGGGAACGTGATGATGTCGTAGCGGAAGCCCAGGTTCAGGGTAAGGCGCTGTGTCAGCTTCCAGTCGTCTTCCGCAAAGGCGCCCACTTCATAGTTCCGGGTGCCGTAAAAGCCGCTCTGCGCGCCGATGCTGTAGTTGTCGATAAAACCAACCAGCAACTCTGAAGGCTCATAGCCGGTAAAGTCGCCATTGCCGATATTGAAGTAGCCCTTGCCGGAGATCGGCCGGAAGTACGCTACATCGCGGCGAATGCCGGACGCACCGAACTTGAAGGTGTTGCGCCCGTGGGAGAACGTGACAGCATCGTTGATCTGGTAGGTGTTTTCCGGGACCTTGTAAGTACCGTAGTCGCCGGTGTACTCAAGCTGGTTGTTGTTGCCGCCGATCAGGGCGCCCCCGCCAAGGTTCACCGTGCGGTTCGCATTCACGATGCCCAGGTTTGCTGAGACGGGCACTCCCGACAGAACAGGCACGTTGGCAAAGGTATAGCGGTTGTAGCCGACGCGCAGCTCATTGATGATGTTCGGCGAGAAAGTGTGGGTTTCACCGATCGCGTACCCGCGGCCATGCACAAAGTTCTGGCCGGAAGCGAAGCCCGCGGGCAGGTTCGCAAACTCCGAGGTACGGGTAAAGTTGCTGTTGTCATACACAAACCGGGCGAAGGCGCGGTCGCGTTGCCCAAGGTTGGCGTCGGCACGGATATCGAAGAGATTGTCCTGCTCAATGTTATTGCGGATGGTCTGGTAATTGTTCTCTGTCCCGTTGACGCTGCCCGGTACGTTTGCGTCTGGATACGCACCCAGGTATCTGACGGCCGCCGGATTCAGGCGGTTCGTCGGGATGACGTTCCCTGCAAAGGGCGCACAGGTCTCAGGGTCATAGATCGCCCCGTTGATATAGGTCGGGGTGTTGGCGGAGCTGGGCGCGGTGGTGCCGTTATTGGTGTAAAGCTGTGGACAGGCAGTGAAGGTGGGAGCATTCGTGATCCTGGTGGTGCTGCCCGGTGCAAGCTGCGAGGCCGCCACCAGCAGCTGCGAGAAGTCACCCTGCCGCATGGCGCCGGTGGGTACGGTAAGCGCCTGGGCGTTGAGCGGCTGGTTCTGCCGCAGGCCCTGGTAATCGCCGAACAGGAACACGTGATCTTTCCACAACGGTCCGCCCAGGGAGCCGCCGAAGGTGTTGCGCTTGAACGGCAGTGCCCCTGTCGGGGGCACACCGATGAAGCCGTGGTTCGGGTTGGCGTCAAACAGGCTCGACCGTCCGAACTCGAATGCCGATCCATGGATTTGGTTGGTGCCCGACTTGATCGACGACTGCACGATCGAACCGCCTGCGCGGCCAAACTCGGCCGGGGCGGTGCTCGTATTAACCCTGAATTCCTCGGTCCCTTCAATGTTGGGGAAGAAATCCAGCGTATTCACGAGCGATTCGTTGTTGTCGATTCCGTCGAGGATGAAGTTGTTCGCCTGGGGACGCAGGCCGTTCGTCGAGAGCGAGCCGCCGCCTGACTCCGAGTTCCGAAAAGTCTCCGCATCGCCGTTTACGCCGGAAGCCCCGTTGCCGTAGTTGCCGCGCGTCACGCCCGGCGTCAGCAGCGCTAGCTGCGTAAAGTTGCGACCGTTCAGCGGCAGCTCGGTCACCTGGCGGCCCTGGATGGTTTCACCAATGCCGGAGGTTGCGGTATCGACCAGCGGAGCCGCATCCGTCACCTGGACCACCGTGGTCGTAGCGCCCGTCGCGAGATGAAGGTCGACAGCCTGCGTCTGCGACACCTGTAGCGTGACATTCTGGACGATGGTCTGGAACCCGTCGTGGCTTGCCTCTACCTTATAGTTGCCCCGCTGCAGCGCCCGAAAGGCAAAGTTGCCGTCGGTGCCTGAGGCAGCGGTCGTCACCGCACCGGTGTCGGTGTTGGTAAGGGTGATCTTCGCACCCGGGATGACCGCGCCGGACGCATCTTCTACCGTGCCGTTCACCGCGCCCGCGTCACTCTGGGCGAAAGCTGATCCCGTAGCCGCGCTCATCAGGGCCAGCGCCAGGACATAGCTTGCCCTGCGTTTTCTATTCTCAACGATGGTCATTACTGCCTCCAGAAAGTACCGTGCCGGGCCGCGGACGTTCCGTCCCCGGCGGCCCTTTGCAATGCCGAGCGAAACAGGGTGGAGGGTGTCTACACCACAACTTCCGCGTCAAATGGACGTCAATTTCGCATCAACAGCTAAACCATTGATTCTAAGCAGTCAATTAGAAGAAGGTGGGCACTTTAGTACTCTTGTTGTCAGCCCTTGACCGGCGCGAGAGAATAACCCGGGCGCCCTTCTTATAGCTATGCCTCAGCAGATCCATCCCGCGACCTTCACCTTTGAGCAGTTCGCCGCAGACCTGCGAAGCGAGGAGCTGTGGCGCGGCTCACGAAAAGTGCGCTGTCAGCGTCAGCCGTTTCGCATCCTGTGTACCCTGCTTGAGCACGCGGGCGAGGTGGTCAGCCGGGAAGATCTGCAGCGGGCCATCTGGGGTGACCAAAGCCCCTCAGACGCCGACCATTCGCTCGGGATCGCCATCAATAAACTGCGCGAGGCTCTCGGCGATTCGGCGGAATCCCCGCGCTTTATCGAGACGCTTTCGCGACGCGGCTACCGCTTCATCGCACCTGTTTCCATCTCACCGGAGGTCGACACCGCAAGCGCTCCGGTCATAAATGCGGCCCCGGTTCTGCCGGACAATCCCGGGCCGGAGGCGCCGGCAGCCACCCTGCAGGCGCCCGCCCTTGCGCTGAGCGCAACCCGGCCGTTTGCCCGGGGAAGACTACGCCGAGCCATCATTTTCTGGGCAGTCTGCCTGGCGGTGGCAACCGTCGCGGGCTTTTTCCTGGCGAAGCTGACCGGGCCGCAGTCCAGTCCCCGGCGCATTGAGCAGCTTACGCACAACGACAGCCTCTTCCCCGGGGTACCGTCCATGGAGAGCTTTCCTGTCCTGGCATCGGACGGCAACAACGTGTACTCCGCCATCCTCAACAACGGGCAAACTGAGCTCGCCTCCATTAACCCCGCGGATGGAGAGATGCAGCAGCTGCACCTGCCCAGCAATCTCGCCAATCCCACGCTGTCCGATATCTCCCCCGATGGCAGGCGCCTCCTGGTACGGAGCCATGCGTCCTCTGATTCGGAGCAGCCCGTGTGGGTGGTGCCCAGGAGCGGCGAGAGCGCCCTTCGCGTCGGCAATATCCTGGCGCAGGATGCCATCTGGATGCCCGATGGGCAGGGCATCCTGTACGCGGTCGGCAATGATCTGAACGTGATTCATCTCGAAGACGAGTCGATCTCTCACTTCGCCGAGCTGCCCGGGCGCGCCTTCTGGATGCGCTGGTCACCAAACGGCAAGCTGCTGCGGCTCACCCTGCTGAACCCTCTGTCTCACACCTCCGCCCTGTGGCAGATGGCGCCCGGCGGCAGGCCCGTAGAGCTGCTCAACGGCTGGTCGGTGCCGGAGTCGGAGTGCTGCGGCGACTGGACCTCCGACGGCAGGTTCTACGTCTTTCAGTCGTCCCGCGGCGGCACAAGCGACCTTTGGAAGATCAGCGGCGACCACACCAGTCATCCCCAAAGACTCACAAATGGACCCCTGCACTTCACCGCGCCCGCAGCCGAGCGCGGCACCGACCGCATCTACTTCGTGGGGCTCGATGTACGGTCGGAGCTGCAGCGTTTTGACGCCGGCTTGCGACGTTTCATCGTGGAGCGCGGCTTCCTGGCAGACGCCTCGCGGGTCAGCTACTCAAACGACCGCGAGTGGGTGGCGTGGACTGACAGCACAGGGGGAAAGCTGTGGCGCGCCCGCGCATCTGACGGCTCCGAACGGGTGCAGCTTACGCCGGACAATCTGCAGGTCTTTCTGGCACGGTGGTCGCCGGACGGGCACCGGCTGGTCGCTATGGCGAGAGAGCCGGGCCACGCATGGCAGCTCGTGCTGCTGAACGGGGATGGCGGCCGGAATGGCTTCTCGATGAGAATCGCAACGAGGCCGACCCGAGCTGGTCCAGCGATGGGCGGCAGATCGTTTTTGGACGGGTTCCAGACCTGATGGGTAGGGAGAGCGGCCCCAAGCAGATTCTGATGCTTGACCTGGCAACGCGCAAAGTTGAGGCTCTGCCGGGTTCAGATGGACTCTTCAGCCCGCGCTGGTCGCCCGACGGCCGATGGATCGCCGCGCTTACGCTGGGCGAACAGCGCCTGATGCTCTATGACACGCGGAACCGCACCTGGCGGCCACTCGGCGACGTGCGCGCGTCCGACCCGGTCTGGACCGCGGACAGCTCTTCGCTCTACATCCACGATGCCTTCGCACAGCCCCAGACGATCGAGCGGGTAGCCGTGCCCTTGGGCGGCGCGACCCTGGTGGCGACCATGTCGAGCCTCTTCGTGAGCGACAAGGTGGATTACGTCTTCGTCGGCATCGCGCGAGACGATTCACCCCTGGTCCGCGTTCGGACCGCGACCGGCAATCTCTACTCGCTCGATCTGGCTAAGTAATTTACACAGGCATCGGGATCGCCTGCGATTCCTCGAGGTTGACAGCCTTGTTGGCGCAGGCTGAGGCGACGCCTGACGCAAAAGCCACCTCGGCATTCGCAAGCGGCTGCTGCTTCTTCCGTACACAGTCAATAAACGCGCGGCACGCCGTAAATGTCGGATCTTCCGTCGTCCCCACCTGCAGCCGCTCTCCCGGGCCGCGGTACGGCATCTCGCCCTTCGTGCTGTATGAGGCGCCCGTAAGGATGCCCTTCTTGATCGCATCCGGGCTCACCGGCGAAGCCTTCGTGGTCTTCGGCTCGTAATAAATCGTGGCATCCTCAATCGTGATCTGGATGCTGCCCTCCGTGCCATAAATCCAAAGGTCATTGCCGACCTTCGCATTGTCAGTCAACGCACTGAAAAACAGCCGCCGTCCGCCGGAGTAGTTGAAGGTCGCCTGCACGTTATCGCCTACCGTGCGGCCATCGTGCCATTTCACAATGCTGGTCGTGCCCAGCGTCTTGGTCGGCTGCGAGCCGAACACCCAGTTGGCGATGTCAATCTGGTGTGAGCCCAGCTCTGTAACCAGGCCGCCTGAGCTCTCGCGATACAGGCGCCAGTTGATCAGGTGGTCAAGGCTGGGGTCCGGCACGGGTCGGCGCCAGCTGTTGTTCCGGTGCCAGTAGGCGTACACATGCGTGGGCTCGCCGATGGCGCCGGCATGCACCTTACGGATCGCCTCCTGCACCCACGGGGCGTAGCGATACTCGTGGCCTACCTGGTAAATGCGCCCCGGTTTGCGGGCCTCTGACAGTATCTCCTGGCACCCCTGCGTCGTAATCGCCATGGATTTCTCCCCATATACCGGCCGCCCGCTGCGCAGCGCGGCAAGGACATGGTCGGTATGGAAGGCGAGCGGTGTGGCGACATAGATCGCGTCGAGATCCTTGCGCGCCAGCAGCTCGCGATAGTCCTTTGTCGAGGGCACAGCGTGACCCACCAGCAGGTTTACTTCGGCAAATCGCGGCTCATATACGTCGCAAACCGCGGCAATCTGTGCCCCGGGTACGTGGAGAAGCTGGCGGATCAACTCCTTGCCTCGACTTCCCGGGCCGATGACGCCAACACGCACGGGCGATGAGTCCGGCGCGGGCTCCGCGGAAGCCGGTTCCGCTTCAGAAACGGCCGAAGCATAGGCGGCGCCTCCGTTTGCCAGTCTGCCTGCAACCAGCGTTGCCGTTACCCCACCCAGCAGTTCTCTTCGGTTCACCTGTGTTCTCCCTTTTATTGAGACCCTGCACCGGTCAGCGCAGGAGCGTGCAGCCAGCCGGGGTCGCCCCGGGCCACCGATAACTGTCGCACCCGGTCGCACTGTTCCGGCCCCCCTGCGGTTCCGCAGGCGTGCTGCTTTTATCTTCAGCCGGTACACCGGAAAAGACCAGCGCACCATCCTCTCGCGGCAGCTTCCGCATCATGGCTGCGCGTGCCCCGGCATCCTCAACGAACATGACATTTGAGAGCGCATCGCCGTCCGTCGCGGATGGCGTAATGACGGTCGCCTGCAGTCTCCCTTCGACCGGAGAGGACAGCCGCGGGTCCATGATGTGGCAGTACAGGTGACCGTCGAGCACGAAGTGCTTCTCCGCACAGCTTGCGGTGGATAGCGATACGTTCTTCAACGTTACATACGCGATCGCAGTGCCGGGATGCCTGGGGTCCGGTACGTCCACCCGCCAGCCCGGCTTGCCAACAGGCGCGCCAAGCGCGTAGATGGTACTGCTGCCTGCTGAGAGCAGCGCATTGTGCACACCGTCGGCGCGCAGCATGGCGACCACTCGATCGACCGCGAAACCCTTGCCAATACCGCCCGGATCAAGCTCGACGCCCGGCGCCGTAAAGCGAACCGTGCGGGCAGGGGCATCCAGCCGGACCTTCTGCCAGCCTGTAGACTGGCTGACCTTCGCCAGCTCAGACGCGCCAGGCCGCCGCCCTGTGCTGCGAAAAAATCCCCAGGCCTTCATCAGCGCGCCGACCGTAATATCGAATGCGCCCTGAGAGCGGGCGCTCCAGTCCAGTGAGGACTGCAGGAACGCAAACGTTTCAGGGTCGGTCGTAACCGGTGCGGCGTAAGCGTGCCGGTTGATACGCGAGAGCTCACTCTGCGGCTGATAGTTGCTCAGCAGCGCCTCAACATCGTCGACCACCGCGAATGCCTTATCTGCTTCGTCTCGGGCAGCCTGCTCGGTACGCCCGTAAAGCAGCAGCGTGTACGTCGTACCCATGGCAGGATGCGTGAAACGAAAGAGCGGCTCAGCGCTCGCCGCGGCAGGATGCAGACATAAAACTGCCACCGCCATCACACTCATCCAGCGGATCAGCGATACACCTGCTTTGACAAAGCGAGCTCCCGGATCAGAAAGCACGTCTCAGGCATGGCCGGCATAACCCATGCCCGCGAGCACACCGCGCATGTATGCAAAGCTCGTCATTACCCCAGGCATCGGGTCGTCGGCGTGCACCTCGTATTCCAGATCGACATAGCCCTTGTACTTTGTCGCGATCAGCGCCTTGAATATCTCGCGCACCGGCATCTTGCCGTCGCCGACAGCGACCTGGCTTTCCTTGCTCTGAAAGTTCGTCAGGTCTTTCATGTGCATGTTGAAGAGCCTTGGCCCGACCTCGTGGATAGCCTGCACCACATCCGTCCCGGCCCGCACACAGTGGCCTACGTCGATACAACATCCCATGCGCGGGTCCATCGTCTTGACCACCTTCAGCACATCAAGCGGTGAATGCCAGATCTTGTCCTCGGGGCCGTGGTTATGGATGGCAAAACGGATATCGTACTCCTTCACGAACTTCTCGATGCGCGGCAGCGTCTCCGGCGCCGGATCGCCCGCGACAATAACCCCGATGCCGGCACGCTTGCAGTACTCGAACTTCGACCGGATATCCGCGTCCTCATTCTTTGGAAAATAGATCGCGCCCGCCGCATGCAGCGTGATCCCCGCCGCGGCATAGTCCTTCAGCGCCTCGGCCTCGCCTTGCGGATCCATCGGCAGGTGGTCCTTCGTGTCCTTGGCGTTCAGCGCGAGAATGTTCAGCTGCTTCATATAACCAATCAGCTGGGCGCGCGTAAAGTTGCGAAAAGTGTAACTGGCAAGCCCAAGCTGAACAGGCGAAGCAGCGCCGGAAGCCTGGTGAGGCTGCGCCGAGGCAATCAACGGGCTTGTCATAGTTGCAGCCGCCGCTACAAGCGCGCCTGACTGGATGAAGTTACGACGGGATACGGTATTTTTCATGGATTCATCAGCTCACATTAAGCATTTTCACTTCAAGCATAGAGGGACCGGCAGATGTGCGCGTGGCTTTTCCGTCGGGAAAAGCCACTGGGGCGAGCATTCGAGCCTCTACACCAAGAGTGAAAATGCTTTTAGACGTGCGGAGCCCAGCCCTTCTCATAGGTTCGGGTCCAGGAGCGCATGGCTTCAGCATCGTGCTGAATCTTGCCGTCGCTGCTGTCGAGCGCGAGCTCCCGGTTCACTTCCCACGCGATGTTTGAAAGCTGCAGCATCGTGACCGCGACATTGCCGACCGCTACCGGCGCATGCAGCTTCTCGCCCTTGCGGATGCCCGCGATGAAGTTCGCGAAATGCGCGTCCGTCATCGAGTCACGCCCGGTCAGGTCAGAAGACGAGGTCGCTCCGCCTGTCTTGAACTCGCTCGTCTTGGCGCCCTTGAGATCGTAGATCTCATAACCGTCGCGGTCGACCAGCACGCTGCCCGTCGTGCCCATGATGACCGAACCGCGGTCGCGCCCGTAATACTTCATGCCCTGGCAGCTCTTGTTCTCCCACGAGATCATCTTGTCTTCATAACTGAAGCTCGTCATCAACGTGTCATAAAACTGCCAGTCATCCTTGTAGGCGTATCTTCCGCCTGAGGCGGTCACGCGCTCCGGCAGGTCGACACCAAGCGCCCAGCGGCATACATCCACTTCATGCGTGCCATTGTTTAGGGCTTCGCCCGTGCCCCAGATGCGGAACCAGTGCCAGTTATACGGCTGCACGTTATCTTTGTAGGGCTGGCGCGGCGCCGGCCCTTGCCACAGGTCCCAGTTAAGCTGCTCAGGCACGGGCGCGGGCTTGCCGATACCGATCGACTTACGCGTGTTGCTATACCAGGCCTTGGCAAAGTACGCGCGGCCGATCAGTCCATTGTGGATCTTCTCCACGATCTCAATGGTGTGCGGAGACGAGCGCTGCTGTGTGCCCATCTGCACCAGCTTCTTATACTTTTGCTGTGCCTGTACCAGCATCACGCCTTCCGCGGGATTATGGCTGCACGGCTTCTCGACATAGACATGCTTGCCGGCCTCAAGCCCCAGGATCGCCATGGGCGCGTGCCAGTGGTCGGGCGTGGCAATCGTAATGGCGTCCACTTCCTTCAGCGCCAGGATTTTTCTAAAGTCGCCATCGATCGCCGGCGCTTCGCCCATCGCCTTTTCCGTGGCCGCCTGAAACTTCTTCAGGGTCACACTGTCGACATCGCACACGTGCGAAATGCGAGCCTGCGCCTTGTTCGCCTGCAGCGCGGAAAGGTGCGCGTATGCACGACTGTGCAACCCGATCACCGCGAAGTTGACCCGGTCGTTCGAGCCCATAATCTGCCCATAGCTTTTTGCCGTAGAGCTCACAGCCAGCCCTGCCGCGCTGACCGCCAGTGTGTCCAGAAAATCCCGCCTCGTAATCATTCCCGCTCCTGCAAGTTAGAAAGGTAATATCCCGCTGCTAACAGTGGATGCCGGCTTCGCCCAGTGCCTTCTTGAGACCCGCCATGCTGATGCGCGTCGAGGCTTCCGGGGTACCGGCGCCGCGCCAGTGCGTTTCAAGGCTCAACCCGTAGTGAAAGCCATCCCGCTTCAAAGCCTTCAACTGGCCAACCCAGTCCACGACGCCACCGCCAACCGGCGCCCACTCGTACTTCCCGCCGGACTTGCGTACGACGTCCTTTGAGTGGCAGTGCCCAATGCGGTTCTTCGGCAATAAATCGTAGCCATTCGGGAAGGGCGTGCTGCCAAGCGCCGCGGCATTGCCCGGATCCCAGTTCAGCATAAAGTTCTTGTTTGGAATTGCGTGCAGCGTCGCTGCCGCTTCCTCCCCGGTCGCGGTGTTACACGACATCTCGTTTTCAAGCAGCAGAATCAGGTTGTCCTTCGCGCAGCGCTCCGCAGCTTGCTGCAGCTTGGCATTGATGGCTGCGCGGTACGGCTTTACGTCCGCCAGACGCCAGTAATCGAAGCACCGGATACGGTCGGTCTTAAACGCTTTCGCGAGCACGATGCAGTGTTCCAGCAGCTTATCCTGTGCGTTCGCATCGAAATCCGCGTGGAACTGGTCGCGCCGTTCGCTTTGCGACGAGCGCGGTGCGCCCGGCCAGTCCGTCTTGAACAGCGGACTCGCAATATCGGTGACGCGCAGCTTGTAGTTCGCCAGTATCTTCTGCGCCTCGGCGATCTCCTTCTCGTTCAGGTCGCTGATGTTTTTGCCCCACATGCCGCGCAGCTCAATCCAGTGCAGGCCAAAGTCCACCGCCGCGACATGGCAGGCATGCTCAAAGTCCGGTGAGATTTCATCGTTGATAACAGCCAGCCGAAATGGACAGGCATCCGGGGCGAGTGCCGCAGACGCTTGCCTGACCACTTGCGGCAGCGCCGCTCCCAGACCTGCCAGGCCTATCCCTGCGAGAATGTCGCGCCGCGTTCTCTCCATGCTTTTCTTCTCCTGCTCCTGCGTGTCGCAGGGCGTTTTGCGAGCGTTACCATTCTGCATCTCAGGCGGCACACTCGTCACCTTTGCCGATGGCGAAGCGCCCTGCGTCAGAAGTTGAGCGTGGCGGCAAACTGCAGCACGCGCTGCTGCGACGTCGTGGTGCCTGTAACCTGGCCGAAGCTGCTGCTGGTCGAGTCAACGCTCGGATTCGAGAAGATCGGGTGGTTCAGCGCATTGAACGCGTCCGCTCGCAGCTGCAGGGTGTAGCGCTCGCGAACAGGAATGTCGCGCTGCAATGTCGCATCGAAAGATGCAAAGCCGGGTCCGCTGTAAACGTTCTTGCCCAGGTCACCAAGCACCGCGCCAGTAGGAGCCGCGAATGAGGTTGGGTCGAACCACTGGCGGCCCGCACCGATCGAGTGCATCCGGTGGAAGGGCTTTACAAGGTTCGGCACCTGCGTGTTCCCCGGCGCGTTCAACTGACTTCCGCTCGCCGTGATGAACAGCGGAGTTCCCGAGTCCGCGGTCAAGATTCCATCTACCTGCCAGTTACCCAGCACTGCGCCGGCGATGCCGTCGCGAAGATAGCGCCTGTTCTTCCCAATCGGCAACTCGTACGCAAAACTCTGCACAAACGTGTTGGTGCGGTTCCAGTTGAGCGGGGAATAATCGCGAGCCGGATCGAGATAGAAGTTAAAGCTGCCCAGCCCGGTCGTAGTCGATACAAAGCCCATTGCTTTCTGGTACGCATAAGCACTGGTAGTCGACAATCCGTTGCTGTAACGGTGCTTCAACTGCATCTGCAGTCCGTTGTAATTGCTGTTGGTGCCCTTGCCCATCAGGTTAGTCACGGCCGTTCGTCCAAAGCTCGCAAACTCCGGCTGCCCTGCCGCTCCGGCACCGGCAACAAGCCCGGCATTCAGGTTGTAATACGCCGGTATCTGCCGGCCGACATTACCGACATACGCGATGGTGCCAACCCAGCCGCCCCCCAGGTCCGACTCAATCGTCGCATTAAACGACATTACGGTCGGGTCCTTGTACTTCGGGTTCACCTGCACCCACTGCGACGAGACCGGCGCATTCGCGATGATCCCGTTTGCCGGAATCACGGCTACGGGAGCAGCTGGAAATCCGCTTGTAAGGTTCGCCGGCGCAGCCGAGTAACTGTTAATCGGGTTGAATGAAATGTTCTGGCGCACCGGATAATTAAAAGCGTAGTTATTGTCCTGGAATGGTGTATTGCTGATACCGAAGCCGGCCCGGGCAACGGTCTTCGCATTCACGCGATACGCCACGCCGACACGCGGCTGAAAGTCCTTGTAGTTTACCTGCAGCCCAAGATCTTTCGGAATGGCTCCATAACCCGCGACATCCAGCGAGTTAGTCGTAGGGTCATACTGCGAGAAGCCTCCGCTCGCCTTCGGGGTAGCCGGCGGGTAGAACTCCCATCGCAATCCATACGTCAATGTAAGCGCGTGCGTCGCTTGGAAGGTATCCTGGACATAACCGAAGTACAGCGTCTGGCGCCAGGAAGCGTCGTTCACGTTTACATCCCGTCCTACCGCACTTGGCAGGTCGAGCAGGAAGCTGGCGAAATCGTTGCCGAAACTTGTCTTCGATCCCGGCGCGTTCAGCCCTGTCTGCCCATCGGCGTAAGTGAACGACCCGCGCGGCCCGTATGTCTGCCCTTGGGTCAGGTCGTCGCGCACCCTGCGAATCTCAGCACCGAACTTGATGGAGTGATTACCGAGAATGCGGGTCCAGTTATTCGCAAAATCGATGTTGGTCTCGCCGCGATCCCACGGGTAAGAGTTGCTGTATCCCAGGACCTGCCCATAGCCGCCATTAATCGTGATATTCGCCAGTCCGCTGGTAAACGGACTAACATTGACGCCTGGAATGCCTGCGGCAGTCGAAGCATCCGTTCCATAGTCGCTTTGCCGTACGCTGTTGCGATAATGGTTCACGCCTACCCGTACATCCGTAAACAGCACAGGCGAGAACAGGTGCGTGTACTCGGCTGCCGTGTTGTACACATGGTTAGTACCCGTTCCGCCGCTGCTGCCCGGGCCGCCGGCCAGCCCGAAGGCTGGGTTCTGTAGCGTATTGGTGTGCTGCCAGCTATAGCGATAGGACAACTGGTCGCTCGCGCCAATCTTCTGGTCCAGCTTAATGTCGAAGGTATTGGTGTCCTGGCTAAAACCCGTGTTCACCTGGTAATTGTTAGTCTCTCCGCCGCCTGGAATGTTCGGCAGCGGAATCAGCGCGAGAAGGTTCTGCGCCACGGGACTGAACCGGCTATTCGGTATCTGGTTGCCAGTGAACTGCTGCCGGCCCGTGCCCGTTGCCGTACCGGTGGCCGGGTCATAAATCGGCGTCGGACTACCGCTCAAGTCGCCATTGCGGAAAGCAACCGTCGGCACGGTAAACAGGTTAAAGCTGCTCTGGTGGTTTGAGTAGCGCAGGAAATCCCCGAAGAAAAATGTACTGTTCTTCCGGATCGGGCCGCCCACCGTTCCACCGTAGTAGTTGTTCGTGAACCGTGGAAACTTGCCGGTGCGATTAAAGTAGGCGCGCGAGGCAATCGCACTCACCTGGTTGAACTCATACGCCGACCCGTGAAAGTCGTTGCTGCCCGACTTGATGATCGTATTAGTAACAGCGCCTGAAGACCGCCCGAACTCGGGCGCGTAATTGCTGGTTTCCACATCGACGGTTGCAATTGCCGCGGCAGGGGGAATGTAGACCTGCAGCAGGCCCGTGCGCTCGTTATCGTCAATGCCTTCCAACTGCAGGTTGTTCGCCGTCTCGGCCTGGCCGTTTACATTAAAAGACTGCGAGTTTTGCGCGTCGAAAAAGCTGGAATGGTCGTAGATAGGCGCGCTCACACCCGGTACCAGCGACTCGAGCTCCTGGAAGTTGCGGCTGTTGCCGACCGGCAAATCGATGATCTGCTTGCTCTGGATCTGCGCGCTGACATCGGCCCGGTCTGTCTGCAGGGCCGGCGCCTGATCCGTAACTGTAACTGTCTGCGACAGGTTGCCGACGGTAAGCGCTACATCCTCACGCACCGTGGTGTTCACCGTAACCTGCACGTTCCTGGTCTGCGAAACCTGAAAGCCCGTGGTCGAAACCTTGATCGTATAGGTGCCCGGAGGCAGAAAGGTAAACTCGTAGTTCCCAGTCGCATTGGTGCGGCTCTTGATCTGCGCGCCAGTGCTCTGCTCGGTAATTTCAACCGCGGCGTTCGGTATGGAGCCGCCGCTCGCATCCACCACAGATCCCACGAGCGTTGCCGTGGTGGCCTGCGCCCAGCCCCTGGCTGAGCCCCCGAGCGCAAGCGAGAGCAGCACCGCGAAGCTTGCACACGCACCCATTTTCCGCGTTCCGGTCACGTATCCCATCCACACCTCCAGCACTGGAAGCGTTTCCAGCCTGCTGTTCGTTTCGAGTGTGCAATCTATTGGAGGAGAGGAAGGATCGTCAAGGATTTAGTGCCGAGCCGCAGCACACGTACACGGGATCGTATGATCGCCTACGCACAACGGGCCAGCCGTGGTGGCCTGGCCCGAGGTGCTGGTCTATTTACTGAGACCGAATGCCTGCTCTCAAAACTACGAAAGCATCTCCTTCAGCTTTGAAAAGAGCGAGCGCGAGGTGGGAGCATTCTCGACGATAACGCTCTCACCAAGCTGTCGGAGCAGCTCCTTCTGATCGCGCGTTAGTTTCTTGGGAGTCTGCACCGCGACTTCGACGATCAGGTCGCCGCGCCCGTGTTCGTTCAGGTACGGAACGCCTTTGCCGCGCATGCGGAACTCCCTGCCGCTTTGCGTTCCCTCGGGCACCTTCATGCGGGCATCGCCTTCGAGCGAGGGAATGGTGATCTCATCGCCCAGCGCCGCCTGCGTGAAGGAGACAGGAATCACGCAGTGGAGGTCGTTGCCGTCGCGCTCAAAGAAGGGGTGCGGCTTGACTGTCAGCACAATGTAAAGGTCACCCGGGGGGCCACCGGCACGACCGGCATCGCCGCCGCCCTGGTAGCGGATGCGCGTACCCTCTTCGACCCCTGCGGGGATGCTGACGCGGACAGAGTGCAACGCTTCCGCGCGTCCATCGCCATGGCAGGTGGGGCATGGGTCCACGATCACCTGGCCGGTGCCGTTGCATGCCGTGCAGGTGCGCGCGACCGAGAAAAAGCCCTGCTGGAAGCGCACCTGTCCGCGACCGCCGCACTGCCGGCAGGTCGCGGGGCCCTTGTTCGACTTCGTGCCCGACCCGGCGCAGGTATTGCAAACCTCCATGCGCTTGACGGTGACCTCGACCTCCTTACCGAAAACCGCCTCGGAGAAGTCAATGGTCTGGTCATAGCGAAGATCGCGGCCGCGCTGCACACGCGAACCGCGGCCACCGCGACCGGTGCTGCCGCCGAACATCTCGCCGAAAATGTCACCAAAAATATCGCCGAGGTCCTGCGCGTTGACAAACGGGCTGCCGCCGCCCGCGCCGGGGCCGCCGGCACCCACACCGGCATGGCCGTAGCGGTCATAAGCGGCGCGCTTGTCGGGGTCGCTCAGCACCTGGTACGCCTCGGAGCACTCCTTGAACTTGTCTTCCGCGGAGGCGTCGCCGGGGTTGCGGTCCGGGTGGTACTGCATGGCCAGCTTGCGATAGGCGGTCTTCAGCTCGCCGTCGCTCGCCGTACGGGAAACACTCAGCACTTCGTAGTAGTCGAGTTTGGTCACGGTTGGAATGGTCTTGGAACCTTTCTCCTGTTCGGCGTGTCGCCCCGCAGTATCGTTCTTGCGCTTTTCCCGATGGAAAAACCGCGTCAGGCCTGCTTCTGCCGGGGGTTCGAAACGATGCGCACCAAGGCAGGCCGCAGCAGCCGCTCCCGAATGCGGTACCCGCGACGGACTTCCTCGTAAACTTGTCCATCGGGCAGCTCGTCGGTTTCGACGGTGCCGAGGGCCTCGTGGAAGCGCGGGTCAAACTGGGTGCCGGTGGTTTCGACCGGCACGACATTCAGCGTACGGAAAGCCTCTTCCATCTGTTTCGCAATCAGCTCGACCCCCGTGCGCAACTGCTCGGCGGTGCCGTTGGCTTTCAGCGCGAGCTGAAAGTTGTCGAGCACGGGCAGGAACTGCTCGGCAGCGGAGCCGGTCGCGTACTCGCGGAACTCGACGCGTTCGCGGTCGGCGCGGCGGCGGGCGTTCTCAAACTCTGCCTGCAGCCGGGCCAGCCGGTCCAATAGGCCGTCACGCTCGATGCGCAGCCGCTCAGTCTCCTCGTCCGCGGCCTCGGTCGGGGTGATGGGGCCGGCGGTACGCTCCTCACCCTCGACGCCCGTGGTGAGGTCATCGGCCGGGTCGCTGACGGGATCGGTGTTCTGGATGGTTTCAAGCAGGTCTTCGGATGTTTCAGGTCGTGTCTGGCTCATGGATTCCTCAGATTCGGCTGTGCCCGCATTTCCGCGCAGCCGGTCGATCTGTTCGCGAAAACGGCTTTGCAGGGTAGGGCGCATACCCTATTTTCCCATGAGCGCGGGGTTGGGGCTGGTAGACGGTTGGCGAGCTGCCAGTCGAGATATTTGTCCCATTTTGTCCATACGGTCTTCATGGACGTTCGCTCCTGCCTGGAGCACTCTAAACATCATTTTTCTTCCAGCAAGAGGACGTGCTTGCCATGCTCATTTCCAGCCAGGTACATGATCGCTTTATCCATCGTGACCAGAAGCAGACCCTCTCGCACGGCAAGACCGAGCAGATACGCATCCGTGACCTGTTTCGTGCCGTACAGTCGTGTGAAGAACGGCCTGCACAGCGTTTGCCAGTCGGCGGTGATGGGCAGATAGTGGTAGCCCGGCTCCTGCGTCATCCTGGACAGAACTGCCGTGGCCTCGCTCATGGTGATCTGGCCGGGTCGTGGCGCGGTTACGTTGCGGAGAAAGCCGGCTTCCGTAAATGGGCAAATGGCCCACTGTAGGTCCGGAGTGTTGAACCAGTCCGTCACGAGCCGATGGTGCCTGTGATTTTCCGACAGCAACGCAAGGAACACATTGACGTCAAGCAGGTAATCAATACTGGACAAGCTCATCCTCTGAGGCTTCTTTCACCATCTCGGGGGTAAGCACATCGCCCGTTCCAGCAATCACGAGATACCCATGCTCGTTCATTTTCAGCCTGGGCGAATCGCTCCCCGGCTCTGGCGCCTGCTCCGCGCGGCGAACCAGTTCGCCGAGCGCGGCGGACAGGGTGATTCCCTTTGCGCCCGCATACGCAGAAGTAAAGCTGTAAACATCCGGATCGAGATTGACAGTTAGCCTCATATCCGCATTTTACACCGGGTATCATTTTGGTGCAGATCGTGCATTTGGTGCGATTACGGCTGTGGCAATTGCAAAATCCGCGCCGACAGCTGCGCGATAAACGCCACCGCGTCCATGGTTTTGCCGTACTCGACGCGGGTAGGCGCAATCACCGCCAGAGTGCCGGAGTGGTTCTGGCCCAGGCGGGTGGGGGCGCCGATCAGCACGAAGTTGCTCATCTCCGGCAGGTCGGGCAGGTCGCCTTCCAATCCGACAACGACGCGGACAGTCTGCTGCCGGGCATCGACATAAGCGCGGAGCAGCGTAACGAGGCGCTGCCGCTCTTCGAGCGCGATCAGCATCTGGCGGAGCATAGAGCGGTCCATCTCGCTGGCCAGCAGGTTGCCGACACCGCCGATGAAGAGGGTGCTGTCGCCGCCGGCCTGCTGCAGGGCGCCGCCGGTGCAAAGCTCCTCAACCGAACGCAGCAGGCGGTCGTAGGCGCTCTGCTCCTCGGCCATGCGGGCGTCAAGCTCGGCGCGGATGCGATCGACCGACCAGCCGCGGAAGTTCTCATTCAGGTAGCGAGCGCTGGCGTCGAGCTCCGCTGACTCCATCTCGCGCCCGGGCTGGATGACGCGATCAAGCACGACGCCGGAGGTGGTGACAAGGACCGCGAGAATGCGACCGGCGCCCAGCCGCGAAAAGTGAATGTGCTCGAGCGCGTGGGTGTCGCTGGCGGCGAAAAGTGCGATGCCGAGGCCGCTCGAAATCGACGCAAGCACCTGCGAGGTGCGTTCGAGAAACTGCTGCGCGGAGGAGACGCCGGTGAAGCTGTCCTCGATTTCGAGACGGCGCTCCGAGGAGAGTGAGCCCGCGAGCTGAGCGGCGTCGGAGCTTGAGAGAGAGCGGTTCCCAAGCTGCTCGACGTAAAAGCGAAACGCCAGCGGGGTGGGGATACGGCCGGAGGAGCTGTGCGCCTGGTCGAGGAGGCCGCTCTCGCCGAGCGAGGCCATGACATTCCGGATAGTGGCCGAGCTCATGCCGTCCTTGTGCGCCCACAGCCGGGCAAGGGTCTGCGAAGCCACCGGTTCGCCGGTAGCGATGTACGCCTCGATGATGGCCAGCAGCACGAGGCGCTCACGCGGGCTGATGCGCAGAGCAGGAACCATGGAAAGCCGCAACCCCTACCCGCACTATGCGGCGGGGTCGGCCTGATTGTCTACGGAAGCGCGCACCGGGTCAAGCACGGCGGACCGGTATGCCCCAGCCCGCGAGAAGCAGCAGCAAGATGTAGCCGCCCTGCATCGCGGTGCGAACCGGTACGCCCGGCATGGGCAGTCCGTGGATCGTCTGGCCGGCGATATAGATATTCGCGGGAAAGATGGCGACCATGAAGATAGCCAGGCTGAGCGAGGCGGCGCGGCTGGTCGCCGGCAGGAAGAGGCCTGCGGCGCCAAGCAGCTCCGGCAAGCCGGTGGCCACGATGAGCCACGCCTGCCGCGGGAATGGAGGCGGCAGGAGGGGAACGAAGAGCTGCGGCCGGGTGAGGTGGAGCAGGCCGGAGGCGACCAGCGGCGCGGCGGCGGCGAGACGCAGCGCAACGACGAGGCCGGGGCGAACCGGTCGGAAACGGCGCGTGAGAAAGAAGGCAACAGTCAGCGCGGAGAGCGAGATGAGCGGGATGGCGTAGCGGGGCTGAATCGTCAAACGGGTCGACCTCTCGATCTTCGATATTTTGATGCCGCGCACGCGCAGCTGCTCACTTTGTACTAAACGACTGCGAAGAACTGCCGATAGCAACCTTGCAGGCCGGCTCGCCGGTCGCAAGGGGAGGAAGGCCCGGAATGAAAGAAAACAAAAGGCGAGGTCCACGCCCTCGCTGCCACGGCACGGCGCTGGTGCAGGACTCGATGGATATTGCGCCCGTCGAAGCGCGGCTGCTCAACCTGAGCGCAGAAGGCTGCCTGCTCTCCCTGTTGGAGCCGCGCCCCCTGCGGCTGCACTCGTACGCGGAGCTGACGTTTGAGGTCAACCAGCTGCCTTTCCGGGTACGCGGACAGGTCAAAGTGGTTCGCCCCGACAACACCTTCGGGTTCCACTTCCCCACGCTCAGCACCAGGGTACGGGGCCACCTGGAGGATCTCGTCGAAGAGCTGATCGAGGATCACCTGAAAAACGCCTCGGCATTTGCGGGCACTACCGGCAGGTGAGCCATTTCAAGGATGCTTGGCGGCGGCAGTCACAGCAGCGGGTGGGCCAATCGGGGGCAGCGTATAGACCTCGATGGCACCGTCGCGCAGGATGGCCAGGTGATCGCCATCGGGCGAGAGCGCAAAGTTCTGCCCGGCGGTCAGGATAGGTGTCGCATCAAGCACGGTATCGAGCTTGCCGCTCTGCAGATTGAAAATGCCGACCGGCTGCCCGAGGATCGACGCATCGTCAACTGGGTCAAGCGCACCGAGCTGATGGTTGATTTCGACCGAGCCGTAGGCGAAACGGTTGCCGGCTTTGCTGTAGGCCATCGTGCCCCAGGTAAAGCGCGACTGCCAGGTCTGCTCCCACAGCTTGTGTCCCTCAAGGTCAAAGGCATCTACCAGTTGGTTTGAGTTGTACGGCAGGCAGCTCAGCGCCAGGAAAGCCTGCATACTGACCGGGATCACGGTCGGCTGGCAGGTGCTGGGCACCGATGCCACCACGCGGGAGTCGCCGCTGAAGGAAGACAAGTCGACATTCCACTGCCTGCCCTTTGCCGGCTGCACCCCAAGGTAGCCGCCCTCCACCATGGGCAGCAAAACGGCATGGGGAACATGGCCCACGCGCGCAGCCTTTCGCTCGCGTGTGTTGACGACCAGGATGCTGTACTGCTGCGGCTTAGACGGCAGGTGCGGCGCATCGTCTCCGAGCGACGGGGCGCCGAGCGAGGGCGCGCCTGCAGGCCGTCCGTCTTCACTTTCGGGCGCGGGCTGCGCATACTGCGCCACCACGGTGCTGCCGTCGGGCGAAACCTGCACCGAGGCCAGGCTGCCCTCCGGGTGCAGGTAATCCTTCAGTACCAGCGACTTGTCGGAAATGTAGAGGGTATCGCGCTGGCGAAGAAGGAAGAGTCCGTTGCCGAGCGTCCAGAGATAGCGGCTGCGGTCGTGCAGGCGCCAGGTGCCTTCAGACGCGACCTTGCCGTCAGGCAGGTTCAGCACCAGCGCCCGCACGGTCTGGTCCTGGTCCTCCGCCGGGTCATGGAGTTCCCGGTGCATCAGGCTGGCGACGTGAAAAGTAAACAGCAGGTGGGTCGCGTCCAGATAATCGAGCGTAGCCGAGGGGATCCGGTACGGCATGAAAAAGCGGGCAGGGGGTACGAACCCGAGCGGCTCGACCGGAATGCGCACGTCCGGCTTGGGAGCAGCCTGGGGCGCGGCGAGCGCAGTAGAGGCGCAGAGCAGCAGCGCCGTGGCGAACCCGAGACAGCACATCGCTCCGGTTCCGGACATCGCTCTGCAACCTCGCACCATGCCTGCTATTGTGCAACAGGTCACGTTCGGGTGAACATTCTGAGGGACGTTCGACATTCCATGGCGTAGAGCTTGCTTGCACATGGAGCCTGCGCATCCCGACGCCCGTCTATCCTGCGAGAGCCGAGACCTGCCGAAATCATGAGCCCTTTCCTTGCCCGCACCCTTCTGTACCCGTGCCTGCTGCCGGCGCTTGCCGCGGGCGCGCAGACCCCGCCTGTCGCTCCCCCACCTGCCAACCCCGTGCATGCGTTCGACCCGTTGCTGCGAGACACGACAGTGGACCCGTGCAGCGACTTTTACCAGTACGCTTGCGGGGGCTGGCTCAAGGCGCACCCGATTCCGGCGGACCGCTCAAGCTACGGCCGCGACACTGAGGTGGAGGACGCGGATGAGCAGATTCTGCGATCGATCCTGGAGAAGGCCGCAGCCGGAGGAGCGGCACGGACCCCGAACGAGCAGAAAACCGGCGACGCGTATGCGGCGTGCATGGACACCGACGCGATCAATGCGGCAGGTATCAAGCCGCTGCAGGCGCAGCTTGACGCAGTGAGCGCCGTCAAGACCAAGGCGGAGTTGCCGGCGCTGCTCGCGAAGCTGCACACAGAGGGGGTTCCGGGATTCTTCCAGTTTGGCGCGCAGCAGGACGCGCGCGATGCGACGCAGGAGATTGCGGCGGTGATGCAGCCGAGGCTGGGGCTGCCGGAAAAAGGCTACTACGCGCGCACCGACGGTAAAAGCGCGGAGCTGCGGCAGCAATACGTGAACCACGTGCAGCGCATGTTTGAGCTGGCGGGCGAGCCGGCGGCGCAGGCCGTGCGCGAGGCGAACACGGTTCTGCGGGTGGAAACCGCAATGGCCGATGCCTCGCTCTCAAGGGTAGAAATGCGCGACCCGACCAGGCTGTACCACCGGACGCCGCTGGTGCAGTTTGAAGCGAACTCGCCGGAGCTGGAGTTTGAGACCTATCTGAAAGACGCTGGGGCGCCCGCGGTGCAGGTGCTGAACGTGGCGGAGCCGGTCTACTTTCTGGAGCTGCACGACCTGCTCATGAGCACGAGCCTGGCGGACCTGAAGACACTGCTGCGATGGAACGTGCTGCGCTCCGCCATGCCGACCGCGGTGGAGCAGCCGATCGACGACGAGGACTTCGCGTTTTACGGCAAGGTGCTGGCCGGCACACCCGAGCAGCAGCCCCGCTGGAAGCGCTGCGCCAGAACGGTGGACAAGGAAGTAGGCGAAGCGCTGGGGGAGGTGTACGTCGCGCAGCGGTTCAGCCCGGCGGACAAAGCGCGGAGCGAAGAGCTGGCACGCGCGATCGAGCAGGCGGCGGACGCGGACATCGACAATCTGGAATGGATGAGCGCTGCGACACGGGCCGAGGCGAAACAGAAGCTGCACCTGATCGCCAACAACGTGGGGTACCCGAACAAGTGGCGCGACTACTCGACGCTCACTATCACGCGCGGCGATGCGTTCGCGAATGCGGAACACGCGGACACCTTCGACGTGGAGCGCAATCTTCGCAAGATCGGCAAGCCGGTGGACCGCAGCGAGTGGGAGATGACGCCGCCCACGGTGAACGCCTACTACAGCCCGCAGATGAACAGCATCAACTTTCCGGCGGGCATCCTGCAGCCGCCGTACTTTGACGCAACCCAGGACGATGCCGTGAACTACGGCTCGGCCGGCGCGGTGATTGGGCATGAGCTGACGCACGGCTTCGACGATGAGGGGCGGCAGTATGACGGGCACGGCAACCTGCGCGACTGGTGGCGCAAGGACGATGCAAAGCAGTTCAGCACACGCACGGACTGCGTCGCAGACGAGTACAGCGGCTTTACGCAGGTGGACGACCTGCACGTAAATGGCAAGCTGACGCTGGGAGAGGACCTGGCCGACCTGGCGGGGCTCAAGCTGGCGTGGCTTGCCTACCAGGACAAGGCAAAACAGGCCGGGACAGATTTGGCCAAAGCCGGCGATGCGGCCTATGGCGGCCTTACGCCCGCACAGCAGTTCTTCGCCGCCTATGGGCAGAGCTGGTGCGAAAGCACACGACCGGCAGCCCTACGCGAACGCGTCGAGGTGGACCCGCACGCACCTGAAAAGTACCGCGTCAACGGCGTGGTCGAGAACATGCCGGCATTTGCCGAGGCATACGGCTGCAAAGCCGGCGCGCCGATGGTCCCGGCGAAGCGTTGCTCGCTCTGGTAAAGCGAGCAACGCTTTGTCTGGTTAAACCGCCTGCGCGGCTTGCGGTCACTTCGTGACGTGTCTTTGCGCATGTGCTAGCGCTGGACTTTGTGGCCCTCGCGTTGCTCGGGATCATTGATCCCGAACAACGTGAGGGCCACAGCAACCCGTACTCATCAAGTGAACGAGAACAAGCCACGAAGTGGCCGCGAGCCGCGCAGGCGGTTTTCGCCATTGACCGTGCGAGAGTTAAAAGAACCCATGCCGCCTGAAACAGAAAAACGAAGCTATCGCGCGCTGGGGTATGGCGCCTGCGCGCTGGCCGGCGCGTTGTGGAGCACGGGCTTCCTGTTCGGGAAGATTGCGATTCGCTCGATGAGCTCGACGGATATGGTGCTGTACCGGTTTCTGTTTGGGTGCGTGGCGCTGCTGCCGGTGCTGCGGGCGCCGCGTTTTTCGCGCCGCGAATGGGTGCAGTTGCTGGTCGCTTCCCTTCTTGGTGTGCCGATCCAGTTCCTGACGCAGTTTTACGGGTTGTCGCTGACCACGGTATCGCATGCGGCGCTGATGGTAGGCACGATGCCGGGCATCCTGGCGCTGGGCGCGACGATCTTCGCGGGGGAGCGGCTGCCGGTGCTGGGCTGGCTGGCGCTGGCGGTTTCGAGCGCCGGGGTAGGGCTGATTGTGGTGAGCGGCGGCCACACGGCGCCCGGGGCAGGTCCCAGTCTTACGGGTGACCTGCTGATCGTGCTGTCGCTTGCCATCTCCCTGGGCTGGCTACTGCTGAACAAGTCGCTGGTGCGCCGGCACTCGGCGCTGCAGGTTACGGCGTGGGGCGTGCTGACGGGTACGGCGATGCTCGCGGCCTGGGTGTTGCTGCGGAGTGGATTGCCGCCTGTGCGCGGCGTTCCGGCAGTGGCCTGGTGGTCGCTTGCCGCGAGCGGAGTGCTGTGTACCGCGGTCACGAGCGTGCTGTGGAACTGGGGGATGCGGCATGTGCCGGCGTCGCGGGCAGCGGTGTTTCTGAATATCGAGCCGGCGCTTGGTTCGGCGCTGGGGGTGTGGCTGCTGGGCGACCGTTTGGGGCCGCTGGCATGGGCCGGGGGAGGGCTGATCCTGGTGGCCGCGGTGGTGCTGACAAGTACCGGGCAGAGAGATATTGATCTGGTACTGGAGTGAGGTTTAGATATACAATCTACTTAATGTATATTTAAAAATGACAAGGAGACACCGTGCAGGTATCGAAGTGGGGAAATAGTCTTGCGGTTCGCTTGCCCGCCGCGCTGGTCGCGGCTCTTCAACTCAAGGAAGGCGATGAGGTCGAGATGGAAGCAGTGACTCATCACCGGAGTCTAGGCATACGTAAAGTAATGACGCACGAGGAAGCGTTAGAGGCGCTTAAAACTTTTCCCCGCCCCATGCCCGCCGGGTATAAGTTCAAACGTGAAGACGCTTATCAGCGTTGAGCTGATCAAAGAATGAAGCACTTTATCGATACAAACGTTGCGGTGTACGCTCTGCTTTCAGTCGATCCCCGTCGGCTGAAAGCAGAGCCGCTGCTGACCAACTCGACGATCAACGTACAGGTAATGAATGAGCTGGTTTCGACTGCCACGAGAAAATACCGTCTCGGCTGGGATCAGATCAATTACGAGTTGCGGGTCCTGAAAACACTCTGCGCGTCCATTCTTCCGCTGACACAAGAAGTTCACGAACTGGCGGTTGAGTTAGCGGAGCGGTACGGCTTTCATATCTACGACGCCAACATCATCGCAGCCGCCCTGCTTGCGGGCTGCGACACGCTTTACTCGGAAGATATGCAGGATGGGCAAAAGATCGGGTCGTTGACCATCCGAAACCCGTTTACTTCGTCGGCGTAGCCAGCGTAAGCACCAGCCGTTCCAGCACCAGCTTTTTATCAATCGGGCTGGAGCGGACCTCGGCATCGGCTCGGGCTACGGCCTGGATAGCAGCCATCAGTTCGCTACGGGACTTGTAGCGGCGGGCCTGGCGGATGACGTCGTCCGCGGCGAAGGGCGGCAGCCGAAAGCCCTGCCACAGGGCACCCCAGATAGCGCGCGAATCGCGCACGTTCTTTTCAAGAATCACCAGCATCTGCCGGAAGGTGCGGGCCAGCATGTACAGGTGGCCGATGGCCGCGTCTTCGCCGCCGTCGCTCGCGTTCAGCAGTCCGTCGAGCAGCGCGAGAGCGCGGACGCGGTCCTTGCGGGAGATAGCCTCGGTCAGCTCGTAGAGCGATCGCTGCTTCGCGCCCAGGACGACGGTTTCCACATCCGCAAACGTTATCTCGTTTCGTCCGGTGCTGTACAGCAGGAGCTTTTCCCACTCGCTTGCAATCAGGAGCATGTCCGCGCCGAGGGTATCGGCGAGCTCGCGGGCGGCATCGCCGGCAAGTTGGGTGCCGGTGCGTTTTGCTTCTGCGGTGAGCCAGCGAATGGCGTCGTCTTCGTCGGCGCGGGCAAGCTCGACGGTACCGCACCACTCGCCCAGCGTCTCGCGGATGCGCTCGTAACGGGTCTTGTCGTCCATTTCCATGCGGCGCGGGTCAGACGGAATGCGGATGTGGTCGGCGACAAACAGCACCAGTGCCTGCGGATTGGGGCTGCGGAAGTAGGCGTCCAGAGCGGCGAACTCGTCTTTTTTGGCGCCACGGCCGTACAGCGCCTTCAGCCCGCGTACAAAGATCAGCTGGAACGGAGCCATCAGCGAGGGAGTCTGCGCGAGGTCGAGCGCCTCGAAGATCGAGGTGTCGGCAAGGTCAAGGTCGTTAAGGCAGAACTCGCGCAGGTCTTCCGGCACAAAGCGGTCGAGCAGCGCCCGGCGGCAGCGCCGGTAGTGGAAACCCTCGTCGCCCACAAAAACGTAGCCCGGGCGCAGCTTGCCGCCGGCAATCTCAGTCAGGAAGCGGTCTGTCGAAGCAAAGCCGGCGCCCATGGCTAGAAACTCTCCGTCAGGTCGGCCACAAGGTTGCGGGCAAAATCGCGGGACAGGCGATGCAGCGCCGCAGGGTCTTCCTGGATAAAGGACGCAAGGTCCTCTGAGGACTCGTACTGCTGGCGAAACACATAGTTGTTGTTCTGGTACAGGACCTTGCCCGCGCGGTCGGTCAGACGCACCCGCGCAGTCACGGTCACCTCATAGCTGGAGGATTGGTTCGTGGTGGAGTCGTAGGTAAGCGCATACGCGGAGTAGCCGGTGATGTCGCCGTGGAGGACGGCATCGGCTTCACCGGGGTCGTCGGTAGCGATCGTCTTGAAAGCGGTGCGGCTCTGCAGTTCCTTCAGTACGGCCTCTGTCATGCCGAGCTCGATGTGGTACGTCTGCGTGTGATTCTTGAAGATCGGCACGTCAATCACGTGAGCGGTGACCGGGATGTGGGTCGCCGTTCCCGCGGCGTGGTAGCCGCAGCCCGCCAGGGGCAGGAGACAGGCGAGCAGCAGGCAGCTGAGAAGACGGTGCGCGGGAGCCATTCGCCTCTCATTGTCGCAGAGGAGCGATGGGCCGTTGCGGCGAAAGCCCTCGGTCAACAGCAGAACCTCCGCTGTGTGCGGTAGATAGGTGCTGCTCCCTGCTCCCTGCTTCCTCCACCCTCCACCCTCCACCCTCCACCCTCACTGGTAGACTGACAACACCATGATTGCCTTCCCTGTTGAGCTGGTGCCTTCGATTCTTTCCGCCGATTTCGCGCGGCTTGCCGAGGAAGTGGCGGCTGCCGAGCGGGGCGGCGGGACGGCAATCCACGTCGATGTGATGGATGGGCACTTCGTCCCCAACATCACGCTGGGGCCGCCGGTGGTGCAGTCCCTTCGCAAACACACCAAGCTGCCGCTGGACTGCCACTTAATGATCGAAAACCCGGACAACTTTATCCCGGCGTTCGCCGAGGCGGGTGCGAACTGGATCAGCGTCCACTACGAGGCGTGCCGGCACCTGCACCGCACAATCGAGCTGATCCGCTCGCACGGTATGGAGCCGGGCGTGGTGCTGAACCCCGCAACGCCGGTCGATCTGCTGATCCCGGTGCTCCCGCTGCTGCACCATGTCCTGATCATGAGCGTGAACCCCGGGTTTGGCGGGCAGAAGTTTATCCCCTACTCGCTCACCAAGCTGCGCGACCTGCGAGCGATGCGGGACGATATGGGGCTGGGTTTCCGTATCGAAGTGGACGGCGGCGTCGGGCACGATACCATCGCCCAGGTGGTCGAAGCAGGGGCGGAGCTGCTGGTAGCCGGTTCGGCGGTGTTCGGCGAAGGCGATGCTGAACGGGACGGCCGAAAGTTGTTTGAAGCCGCCCAGTCCGCGGCCACGCAGGCGCGAGGCCAGTTCGCCTGAGGCGAAAAGAACGGGTCCGGGCGACAAACCCCGGGCCGACGCAGTAGCATAGCCCTTGGACCGATCCGCCGGAAAGTCGCGGGTCGCTCCAAAAAATTGCCGCGGGCTGATCGAACAGCACCATGCGCCCAGCAGCCGAACCAGCATCCTACCGAGGTTTCCATGTCGTTTTTCCAGCGCAGCGCGCCCATCCTGGCACTCGGACTCTGTTTTGTACTTGTGCCGGCCAGCCACGCGATCGGACCCAAGAAAAAGAAAAAACAGGTCGACCTGAGCGCGAACCCGCTCGGCAACGTCAAGTCCCAGCAGCCGGACAAGGAACTGTACGACAAAGCCATGCTCGCGCTGAAGAAGGGCAAGTTCGACATTGCCCGGCTTGACCTGCAGACCTTAATGAACACCTATCCCGAATCTGAGTACCAGATGCGCGCCAAGCTCGCGGTCGGCGACACTTGGTACAAGGAAGGCGGCACGGCAGCCATGGCGCAGGCCGAGCAGGAGTTCAAAGACTTCATCACCTTCTTCCCGAACACGCCGGAAGCAGCCGAAGCACAGATGAAGGTCGGCGACATCTACTTCTCCGAGATGGACAAGCCGGATCGCGACCCGCAGAACGCGAACCATGCCGAGGACGAGTATCGGCAGATGATTCAGCAGTTCCCCGACTCGCAGCTGGTGCCCCGCGCCAAGCAGCGCCTGCGCGAAGTGCAGGAAGTGCTAGCGCAGCGGCAGTTTGAGATCGGCGAGTTTTACTCCGGACGCGAAAACTGGGGAGCGGCAATCGCGCGCCTGCAGACCGTGGCTGACAACTACCCCCTCTTCTCACACTCTGACCAGACGCTGATCACGATGGGCGATGCGTACGCGCAGGAAGCCTCCTACGTCGCCAACATTCCGCGGCTCCCGCCGAAAGCGAAAGCGGAGCTTGAAAAGGCGTATAACGACCGCGCCGCCCAGGCATGGAACCGCGTTGTGACACGCTACCCCATGTCGGCCCACGTGGAAGACGCTAAGGATCGTCTCATTGCAGCCGGTCGCACCGTGCCGGAGCCGACGGCTGCCGAAATGGCCGAGAGCGAAGCAGAAGAGGGCAGCCGCGCGCCGATCCGGTTGAAAGACCGCGCACTACTGCTGATCCAGCACGGCCCGACCGTCATCCAGAGCGCCCGCGTGGGTGAGCCCACGATGACTGATGCGCCGGCCACCCTGGCGCCGGCCGTCAATCAGCGCACAGCCGACAACTTCACACTCGCCATGAAGGGTGAGCCGATCCCAGCGCCCCCGCCGCTCGGCGTACAGCCGGCGGAAACCGCGGCAAACGCAGGTGCGGCAGCAGCACCGTCGTCCGGCGGCACCGCCGAGCCTGCCGTAACCATGGAAAATGTGCCGGATAACTCCGGCAGCGGAGACCGGGTTGGAGCAGAAGTGGTAGGAACTTCAAGCAGCGCCAGCGTTCCCGGGCCGAGCGACGCCGCGCCTTCAAGCACCGACTCCGCGCCACCGGCCGAGAGTGGAGCAGCCCCAGGCGCGAGCGGCACGCCGGTCAACAGCAACAACGTGGTTCCCACACCCTCAAGCGGCACCGCCGTGGGCGCGCCCTCAACCCCGGGCGCCTCTGTGCCCACGCCTGCGGCCGCCAACCCGGATCGCGTGTACGGACTGGCGCAGCCCGTAGGCCCGAAGAACCCGGCGCCATTGCCTCCGGTAGAAAAGCCCGCGGACGCGCCTGACCAGATCAACGATGTAAAGCGCGGCCCGCAACCTCAGGTTTCCACCGGCACAGCTACCGGCAAGCCCAGCAAAAAGAAGCCGAAGCCGGCATTCGACAGCAGCGACGAATCATCAAGCAAGCACCACAAGAAGAAGGGCGTCGATAAGCTGAATCCCTTCTAAAATTGGGTAAACCGTTAACAATGCAAAGAGACCGCGCGGCGAGTGAGCGCGGTCTCTCTGCGTTTCAGGCTCACAGGCTTAATAGAGGGGCGTGTGGTGACAGCAGCCGAGAATTACCGGGAGCGTACAGCCCATGAACCCGGCACGGTGCTGCTCGAGACCACACGCGCCCCGGGCGGCCAGCGCTCGCTGTTCTTCAGCAACGCGGTGGAGTGGCTGGAGGTGCATCGACTGGAAGACCTGCCTTGGCTCTTCAAGCGGCTGGATGCTGCCAAAGCAGCCGGACTGTGGGCTGCCGGGTACCTGAGCTACGAGTGCGGCTACCACTGGGAGCCCACAGCCGCGCCAGGGTACGTTCCCGGGGTTGACGCACTGCCGCTGGCGGCGTTCGGGCTGTTCCCTAGGCCAATGGTTTTTGCATCGCGAGCAGACAAAACCGCGGGGGCGCCTCAGGTCGAGGCGACGGCCTTCGACCTGCCGATTGAGCTTTTCACCGAAAAAGTGCAGCGTATCCGCCGCTGGATCGAAGCCGGCGATACCTATCAGGCCAACTTTACGGGGCGAATACACGGAGCGTTCAAGGCAGATGCCGCGCAACTGTTCGCGCGCATGATGGAGGCGCAGCCGGTGGAGTTTGGCGCGATGCTCCGGGTAGGCGACCGGACGATCCTGTCTGCATCCCCGGAGCTGTTTTTTCGCTTAAACGGGCGAACAATCACGGTAAAACCGATGAAAGGCACCGCAGCGCGCGGACGCGATGCGGCGGAAGATCGGCTTCGCGCCGCAGCGCTGGCAACGGACGCGAAGAACCGGGCAGAGAACGTGATGATCGTGGACCTGCTGCGCAGCGACCTGGGACGCATCGCGGAAGCGGGCAGCGTACTGGTGGAGAAGCTGTTCCAGGTAGAGCAGTTCCCTTCCCTCCTGCAGATGAGCTCGGAGATTTCGGCGACGCTGCGGCCGAAGGTCACAAACTACGAGCTGTTTCGGAGCCTGTTCCCCTGCGGCTCCGTTATTGGAGCGCCCAAGGTACGGACAATGCAGATTCTGCGGGAGTTGGAGGGGCGGGATCGCGGGGTCTACACAGGCGCGATCGGCTTCATCGCGCCCCATGGCGAAGCAGTGTTCAGCGTGGCGATTCGCACGGCGGTGGTCGATGGCGCGCGCCTCGAGATGGGCGTGGGCGCGGGCATCACGTATGACTCGGACCCGGCGGCGGAGTACGCGGAGTGCCTGCTGAAGGGGGCTTTTCTGCGTCACACGGCGTTCCAGCTGATCGAGACGATGCGCTGGGAAAGCGGCCGATGCGCCCTGCTGGACTTGCACCTGGAGCGGCTCGCTGCCTCGGCTGCGTACTTCGGCTTCGCTCTCGATAGTGCCGAGGCGAAGCGGCGCATCGACGAACACGGCGCCGCGCTCGGACCGGAAGGCGCGTGGAAGATCCGGCTGACCCTCAATCATCGAGGGGGGATCGCGTTTGCCGGACCGGAGCGCGTGGCCCCGGACAGCGGGCTGCTCACAGCGATGCTGTGGCCCACACCGGTCGATGCGCAGGACAGATTTCTATGGCACAAGACGACGCGAAGGGCTGTGTACGACGAGGCGGCCGCCCGAGCGCGCGAGCAGGGCTTTGCGGATGCGATCTTCCACAATACGGATGGCATGGTGACGGAAGGCGCGATCCACAACATAGTGGTGCGGCATGGCGACCGGCGGCGCACACCGCCGCTCAGGGACGGCGTACTGCCGGGCGTGTACCGGGCCCACCTGCTGGCAACGATGCCGGGGCTCAAAGAAGAGAGCTTTACGGTGCGGGACCTGCTGAGCGCGGACGAGGTGTGGCTGACGAACGCGGTGCGCGGGATTCGCGTGGTGCGGGTGGCTGCGGGGTCCATGCTATCGTCAGAAATTGGTCCGCACCCCGGGGCCGGACAAGAAGAAACGATGCCCCACGACCTGCCGAAAACATACGATCCTGCTGCGATAGAAGAACGCTGGGCTGCCCGATGGGTCAGCGAAGAGCTGTGGCGCCAGGCCGCGCCTGACGACCCCGAGAGCTTTCCGCCGCCGTTTACGATGCTGCTGCCGCCGCCCAATGTAACGGGCCGCCTGCACATGGGCCACATGCTGAACCAGACGGAGATGGACATCCTGGCGCGGTGGCACCGGATGCGCGGCAAGCCGACGCTGTGGGTTCCGGGGACCGACCACGCGGGCATCGCGACACAGATGATGGTGGAGCGACAGCTGGTAAGCGAGGGCACGTCGCGCAAGGATCTGGGTCGCGCGGCATTTGTGGACCGCGTGTGGCAGTGGCGCGCGGAGTACGGCGGAGCGATCCAGGACCAGATGAAGCGGCTGGGCGCGAGCGTGGACTGGAACCGCGAGTACTTCACGATGGATGACGGCCTTTCGCGCGCGGTGCGCGAGGCCTTCGTGCGCCTGCACGAGCAGGGGCTGATCTATCGCGGCAAATACATCGTGAACTGGGACCCGGTTCAGCAGACCGCTGTGTCCGACCTTGAAGTGACGCACGAAGACCGCATCGGCAAGCTGTACCACGTGCGCTATGAGCTTGCGGATGGAACCGGCTCGATCGTGATTGCGACGACGCGCCCCGAGACGATGCTGGGCGATGTGGCCGTCGCGGTAAACCCGAACGACGCGCGCTATGCGGGGCTTGTGGGCAAGCTGCTGCGGCTGCCGCTGAGCGCCGCGACCGGCGGCACGTCAAGGGATATCCCGGTCGTAGCGGATGACTGGGCGAACCCGGAGTTCGGCACCGGCGCGGTGAAGGTGACGCCCGCGCACGACCCGAACGATTTCGCCATCGGCGAGCGGCATGGATTGCCGCAGATCAACATCATGGACGCGGAGGCGCGGATCGAGCTGCCGGGCTCGCCCTACCACGGGCTGGACCGGTACGTTGCGCGGGAACGCATTGTCGAGGACCTGCAGGCTGCCGGGCTGCTGGTCGAGGTGAAGGACCACGCGATGTCGATCGGGCTGTCGCAGCGCACCGGTGCGGTCATCGAGCCGAGGCTTTCGACACAGTGGTTTTTGAAGATCGCGCCGCTGGCGGAGAAGGCGATCGCGGCTGTCGAAGAAGGGCACATTCGCTTTACGCCGGAGCAGTATCGCAAGACCTACATGGAGTGGATGCGGAACATCCACGACTGGTGCCTGTCGCGACAGTTGTGGTGGGGGCACCGCATCCCGGCGTGGTTCTGCGGCGCGTGCGGAGAGGTCACGGTGGCGCGCGAGACGCCGCCAGCCTGCACACACTGCGGCGGTATGGAGCTTACGCAGGAAAACGACGTGCTGGATACGTGGTTCTCTTCGGGGCTGCTGCCGTTTACGGTGTTCGGCTGGCCGGAAAAGACGAAAGACCTGGCGGCGTTTTACCCGACATCGCTCCTGGTAACGGGCTCGGACATCCTGTTTTTCTGGGTAGCGCGCATGGTGATGTTCGGCTGCTGGTTCATGAGCGAGGACGGCCGCGAATTGAAGGACGCGGTGCCGTTTCGCGAGGTGTACATCCACGCGCTGGTACGCGATGCCGACAAGCAGAAGATGTCGAAGACCAAGGGCAATGTGGTCGACCCGATTGCAATTGTGAAGCAGTACGGGACCGATGCGGTGCGGTTTACGCTGGCGTCGATGGCGTCGCCGGGGACCGACATTGCGTTCAGCGAACCGCGCACGGAGGGGTATCGCGCGTTTGCGAACAAGATATGGAACGCGGCGCGGTTCATCTTTATGAACGTGGATCGCGCGGCGGAGGTCGGGATTGTCGTGGATATGAGCAATCTCTTTAACGAGCCCGGCTCAAATGAGCTTGAGGCTCGCTGGATTCGCTCGCAATTTGCCCCACATGCTAGAGAGTTAAACCGCGCACTCGAAAAGTACCGCTTCGACGATGCTGCCAACCGCATTTACGAGTTCTTCTGGGGTTACTTCTGTGATTACTATTTAGAAATTGTTAAACTTCGGCTTGTTTTTACACCAGAAGATGATCGCGAAATAGCTCGCGGAGCACTTGTCACGCTGCTACAAATTTTCGATGCATCCTTGCGCTTACTTTCGCCGTTTATGCCTTTTCTTACTGAGGAGCTATGGCATGCTATGTACGATGGAGCGCCTCCGCAACGCTCCATCGCGCTGGCTCGATACCCATTAACGACTCAACCCTTCTCGACCGATGAGAACTTACTTTGTGAGTTTTCGTCATTGCAAGTGCTAATTCAAATCATCCGCTCTCAACGCAAAAAACTCGATATACCCGAGAAACAATTTGTGCCAGTACGACTTCGAGTGAACGAAACAACAAAACAGATATTCCGCGAAGCGCAGTCGATCATACAGCGACTCGCCCGCGTTTCGGAAATTGAGTACGTTTCGGACCAACCCGAAGGAACAGGCGTCTTCATATCAGATCAATTCGATGTGCAGGTGATGTACGAGCGGCAGGTGGATGCCGCGGCCGAGACCGAGCGGCTCAGCAAAGACCTCGCGCGGCTCGAAAAGGAGTACGCGGGCGCGCAGTCGAAGCTGGGGAATGCGAGCTTCCTCGGCAAGGCATCCCCGGCAGTGATCGACGGTGTACGCAGGCGCGCGGCGGAGCTGGTCGAGCTGATCGCAAAGACCCGCGACGGACTCAGCGGGCTCGCATCGAATCAGGAGTAGAGGGACGCGATGGACTGGAAGAGCAGACGGATAGAGGCGATCGTCGAGCAGGCGCTCCAGGAAGACCGAGCAACCGAGGATGCGACGACGCTGATCACCATTAAACAGGCGCTGCGCGGTACGGGCACGGTCGTCGCAAAGCAGGACTGTACGGTCGCGGGCCTGGGTGTGATTGCGCGTGTGCTGGCTGGCTTTGCGCGGCTTGAAGGGCGCGGCGCGGGGAGCTTCGAAGTAGTGAGCCACCCGGAGATTTTCGATGGGGTCCGCGTGAAGAAAGGGCAGCCGCTCGCGGTTATCCGCACCAGCGCGCGCACACTGCTCTCGACTGAGCGCGTGATCCTGAACCTGATGCAGCGGATGAGCGGCATCGCCACCTTGACGCGACGCTTCGCGGAAGAGGTTCGCGGCACCGGAACGACCGTGATCGACACGCGTAAAACCGTGCCGGGGCTGCGCGTGCTCGATAAGTACGCGGTGACCTGCGGCGGCGGAGAGAACCACCGGCTCGACCTTGCCGACGGCATCCTGATCAAGAACAATCACATCGCCCTGGGCGGTGGCGTAGCGAAGGTGCTTGAGAATGCCCATGCAGGCCGCAAGGCCGGGCAGGTGATCGATATTGAAGTGCGATCGTTCGCGGAGCTGAAAGAAGCGCTGACACATGGCGCCGAGTCGCTGCTGCTCGACAACATGACACCGGACGAAGTACGGCGCGCCGTCGAAATCGTCCGCGCGCGCGGGCTGTCGATCCCGATCGAGGCCTCGGGCGGAATGGAGCTCGCGACCATCCGCGAGTACGCGCTGGCCGGCCCCAACTACATCTCGGTGGGCGCGCTGACCCACTCCGCTGTAGCGGTCGACCTGAGCATGCGCATCGCGGCGGACCATAGTTGAAAGAGCTGAGCGAGTTGAACAAGTTGAACGACACATTCGACCTGCCTGGGCTGGACGCGGCGCTGGCCGGGACGCCGTATGCCGGGCAGGTGCGGCACTTCGCGGAAATCGGCTCGACCAACACCTTCGCCATGCAGGCGGGCGTCGATGGCGCGCCGCATGGCTCTGTCTATATCGCCGATGCGCAGAGCGGCGGACGCGGACGCGGCGCGCACACGTGGGTGTCGCCTGCCGGCAGCGGTTTGTATGTGAGCGTGTTGCTGCGGCCTGCGCTTGCGCCGGGCGATGCGCTGTGGTTGTCGCTCGCGGCCGGGCTGGCGGCGCAGGCGGCTGTTCGTTCTGTCACAACGGTGGTGCCTGATCTACGATGGCCGAACGACATGCTGGCCGGCGAGCGCAAGCTGGGCGGAGTATTGACGGAGATGCAGGCGGAGGCGACCCGGGTACGCTTCGTCGTGATCGGCATCGGCATCAACGTGCACCAGCAGGCGTTTCCGCCGGAGCTCGCGGCGGCAGCAACCTCGCTCGCAATCGAAGCACCGGGGAGCGGCATAACGCGGCAGAAACTGCTGGTTGCGCTGCTGCATCGTCTGCACGAGGAAGTCACCGCACTGACGGGCAGCGCGGCGCCCGAAGCCCGGATAGACCTGCTGCACAGGCTTGAAGCAGAGTCGTCGTGGGTGCGCGGCAAGCACGTCGTCGTGGGCGAGGAGACACCCTTCCGGGGCGTGACCGAGGGGCTCGACGAGCAGGGATTTCTGCGCGTACGCACGGAGATGGGCGAGCTGCGCACCGTACTTTCAGGCGCGGTGCGCGCACAGGAGTAGCGATGCTGCTGACACTCGATGTAGGCAACACCAATACGGTGCTGGGCGTGTTCGACGACGCAAGACTCGTCGCACACTGGCGTGTGACGACGCACAAAACGCAGACGGTCGACGAGTACGGCGTACTGTTCCTGAACCTGTTCGCATTGCGCGGCGTTGCGGCAGCGCAGGTTACGGGCATCGTGATCTCATCAGTCGTGCCGCCGATGGACTCGACTCTGCGCAGTGTCGCGGAGCAGTACTTCGGCTGCACGCCGCTGCTGGTGGAGCCCGGCGTGCGCACGGGCATGCCGCTGCTGGTCGACAACCCCTCCGAGGTCGGCGCGGACCGCGTGGTCAACGGGGTAGCGGCGTATGCGCGGTTCGGCGGCGCGTGCATCGTGGTCGACTTCGGCACGGCAACGACGTTCGATGTGATCTCAGAGCGAGGCGAATTCCTCGGCGGTGCGATCGCGCCGGGTCTCGGCATCTCAGCCGACGCCCTGTTTTCACGGGCAGCGCGGCTGGGCCGGGTCGACCTGAAACGACCCGCCAAAGCAATTGGCACCAATACGGTGACAAATCTGCAGAGCGGGATGTTTTTCGGATACCTGGGGCTGGTGGACGGCATCCTGGAACGCATGGTCGCGGAGCTCGCGGCAGCCGGCGTCCGGCAGCCGACGATCGTCGCGACCGGCGGTCTCGCGCAGCTGATCGCGCCCGAATCACGGTTCATCACGGAAGTAGATGAGATGCTGACACTTTCAGGACTGCGCCTGATCCATGAACGCAATGAGACGCCGCGGCGTTCCGCTGCCGGAAGCTGAGCGGCTGTGCAGAATTACTTCAACTACTTCACGGAGATTGAAGAACGCTTCCAGCAGAGGCGCGGGTCGCTGCTTCTGCTCTCAACGCTGGACTGGGCGCTCATTGAAACATGGCGCGATGCCGGGGTGCCGCTCGAAGCGGTGCTGCGCGGCATCGACGACGCGTTCGACAAGTACGAGGCGCGTAAAACGAAAGGCCGCGTACGGCGCGTCAACGGGCTGGGCTGGTGCGCGCAGGCGGTGATGGAAGCAGCCGAGCAGCTGCGCGAAGCCGCCACCGGCGTTGCGCCCGCGGCTGCCGGCGGTGAGGCTCCGGGTTTTGAAGGAGAGCGGATCGCGCAGCACCTGCTGGAGTGCGCGGCTCAGCTGAACACCGCCCCAGCGCCGGCCGGGGCGCTGGGGCTGCTGGGCGAAACGGCGGCCCGGCTTGGCACGCTTGCCGAAGAATCGCGCGCAAAGCTACCGGCGACCGAAGCACTGGAGCAGACGCTGCGCACTCTGGAGGAAAGGCTGCTGGCCATGCTGCTCGCAAGCTCGCCCGAGCAGGAACTGACAGCACTGCGCCTGCAGGCTTCGCGTGAGATTGCACCGTACAGAAGCAGGATGCAGGCGCTGCAGATCCGACAGATCGAGCAGCAGTTCCTCGAAAAGCGTTTGCTCGAAAAGTATGGTGTGCCGCGGCTGAGCCTCTTCTACATGCGGAGCGACGGATGAGGCTGACCATCGAGAAAGCAATCTACGGGGGCGCGGGACTGGCGCGGGTCGAGGGCAAGGCGGTGTTTGTGCCGATGGCGCTGCCTGGGGAAACGGTGGAGGCAGCGGTGCGGCGGGACAAGGGCAGCTTTGCCGAAGCGGAGCTGCTTGAGGTGGTCGCATCCTCGCCCGATCGCGTGGCAGCGCTGTGCCCATATTACGGCGCGTGCGGAGGCTGCCAGTACCAGCACACCGGCTATGCGAGCCAGCTGGCGATGAAGCGCGCGATTCTGGTGGAAACGCTCGGGCGCGCCGGGTTGGAATCGTTGCCGCGGGTCGAGACACACGCGGCCGAACCGTGGGGTTATCGCAACCGCATCCGTTTGCATGTCGACGGCGCCTCGCACGCGCTGGGCTATCGCAGGCGCGCTTCGCACACGCTGCTGCCGGTAAACGCGTGCCCCATCGCGGCTCCTCTGCTGCAGCATGCCTTGCAGCTGCTGCAGGGCGTGCTTCGCGACCGGCAGGCCGGCGCATGGTGCGCGGGCCTGGAACTATTCACGAACGAGAACAGTTCGGCGCTGCTGCTCTCGCTCGAGCAGCGCGCAGGCTCCTTGCCGCCGGCAAACGCGCTGGACCAAATATGCGCGGCGGTGCAGGAACAGATGCCGGAGCTGTGCGGCGCCGGACTGTTTGCCGCGAAAGCGGCGAAGCCGTCACGAGGCCGGCGCGAGCCGCTGGCCGATGAGCCCGAAGGCGAAAGCGCAGCGGGAACGCTCATCGGGGCATGGGGCGAGCGCAGCCTGATGTATCGCGTCGGGGCCGAGGCCTACAGGGTCAGCCTGGGCGCATTTTTCCAGGGCAATCGCCTGCTGGTGCAGCAGCTCGTCACCCTCGCTTGTGACGGCGAAAGCGGAAGCCACGCATGGGACCTGTTCGCCGGCGTGGGGCTGTTTGCGCGAACGCTTTCCGCGCGATTCGAGCGGGTGACGGCGATCGAGGGCGCGCCAGTTTCCGCGAACGATCTGCGGCACAACATCGCCGGGCAGCGGGTCGTCGAGAGCAGCACGCTTGCCTTCCTGGAGCGCGAAGTAAGCAGGCGCACACCGCATCCGGACCGGGTGGTGCTGGACCCGCCGCGCGCCGGCCTGGGCAAGCAGGCCTCGGCGCTGCTGGCCCGGGTGCGTTCCGCGCACATTACCTACGTGTCATGCGATCCGGCAACGCTTGCCCGCGACCTGCGGATCCTGGTGGATGCTGGATACACCCTCACTCGGCTGCACCTGGTCGATATGTTCCCGCAGACGTTTCACCTGGAAACGGTAGCGGTGCTTCGCCTGGGATAAAGGCCGCCCTGGGGCGTATGTGCCCATGGCTGCCACAGTTTCCATTCCGCTTACCAATGCACCTGCAGCGCAAGGCGCGCGAGGGGCAGCGCTGGCGCGGCGAACGGCCGCCGCGCCGTTGCACCTGGCAGCGGCGCCGGTGCTGCTGCCGGCTTGCGCGTTCGCGCTGGGACTCCTGCTGGCAGGCAGACAGTCGCTTACACCGGCGTGGCTGCTGCTGTCGGTCTTTCCACTCGGGGCATTGGTCCTGCTGGCCGCGTGGCGTGCTCCGCGAGCCTCGCCGGTGGCACTTGCCGCGCTTTTCGCGGTGCTTGGCTGCGTCGCCGGCGAGGTGCAGCCGCCGGTCGACCGACAGCAGCAGCTCGCGCTGCTCGCGACAGACGCCATCCCGCGCACCTACACCGGCAGCGTAGTGCGGGTCGGCGCCGTCCACACCTCCACGTACACGGCATTCTTTCAGCACAGCACGCGCAATGAGGTGGAGCAGCGTATCGACCTGCGCCTGACCAGCGTCGCCGGCCCCGGTAGCAGGGCCCAGCCGCTTGCCGGCGGCCTTCGGCTTACCCTTTACACCGATGCCGGCAAGCCGCTGCCTCCCCTTGGGTGCGGCAGCACGCTGGTGGCGTCGCTCGCCCCGCGGGCAGAGAGCCGCTATAACGACCCCGGCGTGTGGGACGCGAGCGAGTACATGCACGAGCAGGGCATCGGCGCCCTGGGCTCCGTCGATGCGGCGAGGGTGCGGCTCGCAGGCGCGGGCAGGCCGGGTCTGTCGTGCCGTCTGCACCGCTGGCAAAGCGAGGCCAGCGAGCGCGTCATGACGCTGTCGCAGGTAGCGGCGGAGCGACGGCTGCCCGCCTTCCTCCAGCTGACGCCCGAGGACGCGAGCATGCTCACCGCGATGCTGACCGGCGACCGCACCTACCTGCAGGCCAGTACGCGCGCCGGCTTCGAGCGCACGGGCTCGTTCCACCTGTTGGTGGTCTCGGGCATGCACCTGGCGATCTTTTCGTCGGTCGTCCTGCTGCTGGCACGGTGGATGCGCCTGCCGCGGGCAGCGGCAAGTGTGCTGACGATCGCGCTTTCGCTTGCATACGCCGTCTTTACGGGCTTCGGCGAACCCGTGCAGCGCTCATTCTGGATGGTCACCATCTACCTGCTGGGGCGCCTGCTTTACCGCGAGCGCCAGGGCCTGCAGGCGCTCGGGCTGGCGGCGCTGCTGCTCATGGCGGCCAGCCCGCGCGCGCTGGGCGGCTCAAGCCTGCAGATGACGCTGCTTACGGTGGTGGCCATCGCCGGGATAGCCGCGCCGCTGGCCGAGCGAACCTTTGCGCCCTATCTGCACGGCCTCAGGAACCTGTGGTTCACCGGGACTGATGCTTCCCTGCCGCCCCGGGTCGCCGAGCTCCGCGTCATGCTGCGGCTCCTCGCCGTACACCTGCAGCCGATCACGGGCAGCCGCATCGCACGGCGCGCCATGCCGGCCGGGGTAGTGTTCGCGCTGCGTGCGCTGGAGCTGCTGCTCGTCTCCGCCGTTGTCGAGATCGTCATGGCGCTCCCCATGGCCATGTATTTCCACCGCGTCACGGTACTAGGGCTGCCGGTCAATGTGCTGATCCTTCCCTTCCTCGGCATCCTTCTGCCTGCGGCCATGCTGTGCTTCGCCACGCTGCTGGTTCTGCCCGCATGCGCGGTCGTTCCGGCTGCCGTCACGGCAGCGCTGCTGCACATCGTCTCCGCCATCGTCCAGGGTTTCGCGCGGCTGCCGCTCGGCGACTTCCGGCTGCCTGCGCCACCGGCGCCGCGGATCGTCACATGGGTCATGCTGATCGCGCTTGCCGTGTATGTCGTCCGCTGCGCGCCCCGTTGGACGCTCGCCGCGGCCTGCGCCCTGGTCGCCCTGTCCGCGGCAATGGTCATTCTGCCGCAGCCCGTGCGACACCGTCCGGGCGTACTCCAGGTGTCGGCGATCGACGTCGGGCAGGGCGACGCCATCCTGGTCATCACCCCGGATGGCCGGACGATGCTGATCGATGCCGGTGGAATAGTGGGCCAGGCGCCCGGCAGCCGCTTCGATATCGGGGAGGAGGTCGTATCGCCGGCGCTGTGGGCTCGCGGCATCACGCGGCTCGATGCTATTGCCATCACTCACGCGCATGAGGACCACATCGGCGGCATGGCGGCAGTGCTCGCGAATTTTCATCCCAGGGTGCTGCTGGTCGGGAACAATCCGTTGTCGAAGCCGTACGCGGCAGTGCTGGCCCAGGCCGCGACAGAAGGCATTCCCGTGGTAACGCACCGGCAGGGCGACCGCTGGCAGCTGGGCACGTCCACCTCGCTCGAAGCGCTGTGGCCCTCGCGCGACTACCAACCGAAACGCGAGCCCGGCAATAACGACTCGCTGGTCCTCCGCCTGGTGTACGGGCAAACCTCCGCGCTGCTGGAGGGCGACGCGCAGGCGCTTGCGGAAGCAGCCATGGTAAGCGCAGGCCTAAGGCACGCTGACTTGCTCAAGGTCGGCCATCATGGAAGCATGTCGTCCTCGACACCGCCTTTTCTCGCCGCCCTGTCGCCGCAGGACGCTGTCATTTCCTGCGGACGCCGGAACTTCTACGGCCACCCTAGGCCAGCCACGCTCGACAAGCTGCAGGCGTCGAGAATACACACGTTCCGGACCGACCTGACCGGCGAAGCAGACTTTTTTCTCGACGGAAAGCACCTGACCGGCGGCCCCTGGACGACAGCGCCGTGAGTGGGAAGACATTGTTCCCGTCAAAAAGAAGGGGCTGCCCTCACGCGGCATGTGGGCGTACTATCACCGAACATGCGGTGTACCTGGGGAGAACAAGGCATGAGCACAGGACAGCCCGGCACGCGGGCAATGGACGCAGCAAGGATGTCGAGGGATGAAGAGCAGCAGGAGCGGCAGAAACTTCGCCGCCTGCAGGCCATGATGCAGCTGCTGCTGGCGAGCATCGCGCAGGATCGGTCGATGACAGTGGAGGAGGCGGCGCAGGCCGCTGCGAACACCCGCGACGCGGTGCTGCGCATGTTTCCCGGCCGGGAAAGCACGTTCAACCTGCTGTGCCGGCCGCGTATCCAAAGGGCGATGCGGGAGCGATTCCGCATCCAGTAAGTTTTACTTCATGTCGATGCCGGTGAGTTGAAAAGTGAGCGTACCCCAAAACAGGCGCGCGCGCATCTGCACCGGGATGTGCCGGCTGTCGTCGGAGTACCAGATCCACACCTTACCGCGATTGCGGATAGCGCCGGAATCGGCGGTCGGCTGCACCCGCACAGTGTGGTAACTGGTGGTCGGTGTACGCACCAGCTCTCTCGTCTCCACGTGCATCGTGATGTTGCTGACATGGTTGCCGCTGACGATCGGCAAATGGAACGTGCTGCCGGGCTCAAGCGTCTGCGAGCCGGAGTAGTAAATGCCCGACAGCATGTCGCTCACGCAGGGCGGAACCGAGACCGTCTGATGAAGACTGATGCGCGAGATAAGGTTTCGCTCGTCATACGAAGACGTGTGGCGAGCGGCGTCGATGTGCTGGTCGGAGTTGACCTGGCGGTGACCTTCCATGATCTGCCGGCTGAAGCTTTGCGAACAGCCCGTGCTTCGATTGAAGGTGGACTGGAAGCGGTCGCTGACGTGGAACAGCAGGTTAATGGCGCCCTGCGAGTCGCCGGTCACGCTGATGCGCTCAAGATTGCCGTCGCTTTCCAGGTGGACCGTCGCGGTGCCGGCCGGGAACACGCGCCAGTCCACCGCATAGGTAAGCGTCTGGCGGGCAGGCAGGCTCCAGCCCGGGGCCGGTGGCGGAAATGCAACCGTCGCTGCGACAGAACGCGCCTGGAGCGAGCCGGTTTGTGCGGATACCGGAAACAGGCAGAGCGCCGGCAACAGGACCGGAGCGAGCCATGCGCGCGAAGGAGAGCGCCGGCGGGTGCGTGGTGGGGCGCCGGGGCGCTGCGACGGTTTACGCATCCTGCCTGCTCGTCCTCCCGGAAGACCCGGTGACGCGGGTCGAAAGTTCAACGGTACATGCTTCGGCGAATCTGAGCTGAATCTGAGATACACGAGCTAAGTATGATGCGCGAGCACGATACGAAGGGTAAGCGCGAGATACAGAGCCGCGACACCCATGCCGGCATTGTACTCGCGGTGCTTGCGGTAAAGTGCACCGGCAAAACGCCCCCGCTGCCCGGCATCTGAGCGCATCGGGGCCCGCCACGGAACCAGCCTCGGCACACGCATGCGGTACGCGTCGAATCCAGCGAAGTGCGCGCGCAGGTACTCCTCCTCACCCCGGATCACCGGGATGTAGATGACGGCGAACAACACGGCGAGCAGCCCGGCGAGCAGCGGCGAGCGCGCACCCGCGGCAAACCCGAACGCGATCAGGATGGAGCCGAGATACAGCGGATTGCGCGTCCAGGCGTAGGGCCCCGTCACCGTGAGCTCGGCATTCTTCTTCACGTAACCTGACGCGTAGCCGCGCAGCGCAAGCCCCGGCAGCACCAGCAGCAGGCTTAGCGCGAGCGAGCGCCACGAGGGCTGCGCCAGGAGCAGGAAGACCGCCGCGAACACGAAGCCGAGCGGCACCCGGATACGCCTGGCGACGCGCTGCCATTCCATCCCGCTCATCGAGTGCCCTCGGCAGTCACGTGCTTCGCGGCATCATCGCGCAGCAGCGCCAGCGCCGCCTCAGCCACCTCGCCTGGAAGGATTCTCAGCAGGCCTGCTTCCGGGTCGCTGCGACGGCTGTGGTCGCGGCGGCTCTCCGCATCGCGCAGCACCGTAAAAAGTCCGTGAAAAGGGCCGTTGCGCGCCGGATCGGTAGGCCCGTAGATGCCGACGCACGGCTTGCCGAGCGCCGAGGCAAGGTGCAATGGCCCGGTGTCTCCGCCGATGGCCAGGTGCATACGGCGGGTGAGCTCAATAAGCTGCCCAATGGTGGGTGAAAGCAGCAGGGGAACGACGCCGAGCCCGCGCAGCTGCGAAGCGAGCGAGGTGCCCAGCTCAATCTCTCCGGGAGCGGCGTTGATGATGATGCGGCAGCCGGTTTCGCGCGCGAGCCGGACCCCTACCTGGGCATAGCGCTCAGTGGGCCAGCGCTTGGCCCCCCATCCGGCGCCGGGGTGCAGCAGGATCGCCGGCCCCAGCCCCGGGCCGACGCCGGCCTCGGTACACCAGTGCGCGGCCAGCGGATCCTGCGGTAGGCTGGGCAGGCCGAGCGGGAGCGCATCGCCGTACAACGAGCGGACCACATCGGCCAGCTGGTCGATGACGTGAACGCCCTGGCTGGGTATACGCTCGCTGAACAGATGGCGAGCGATGGCTTCGCGCGGCTCGGCCTCGCCCAGCAGCCGCTCCGCCCCTGCGAAGGAGGCTACGACAGCTGAGCGCAGCGCCCCCTGCAGATCCAGCGCGGCGTTGTAATGCTCACCATGAATCTCCCTGCGAACCTTCAGGATTGAAAGCAGGGTAGACGGCCGCACCGGGTGACGAGCCCACGCTTTCGCGGGCACCAGGTGGATGCGATCGACGAGCGGCTGGGCAAAGGTCCTGGCGGCGTTCGGGCTGGACGAGTCCGAGGCGAGCAGCGCCCGCCACTGCGGCTCGACTGCCCAGCCGATCACGCGGTCCGGGTATGCTTCGCGCAAAGCGGACACGGCGGGCAGCGCATGCAGAATATCGCCCATGGCGCCGAGCCGGACGATGAGGACGCGTTGCTGATTCACGTTTGGCAAACACTCATTCTCGCATAGCGCTGCCGGCCTGGCGTCTCGCGTCAACGAGGTCGAGAAGTGCATCGAGGCAGCGGTCCGCATCGACAATCTCCGCGCGCAGCGGAACCGGGAGCAGCGGCGTGATGCGGGCCAGCTCCGCCTTCTGTTCGCGGGTGAGACGGACCAGATCCTTCTCCGTAGTCAGCAGGGCGCTGCAGCCGCCCGCACGTGCCGCGATCGCGCGAAGATCAGCCGGGGTGAAACGATGGTGGTCGCGGAAGGCGAGCGTACCGGCGAGATCGATCCCCTGCGAGCGCAGGGACTCAAAGAACTCCGCCGGGTGCGCGATGGCGCAGAAAGCGAATGCGGGGCTTGCGTTCTGGGGTATGGAAGCAGTGCGGCGAACGCGCCAGACCGGCTTGCGGATGCCCGCTTGCAGCAGTGCGAGCTCGCTCGCGGCGTCGTCCTCGCGCACGACGAGGAAGTCAGCCCGGGCGAGCGCGCCGAGCGGCTCGCGCAATCGTCCGGCGGGCAGCAGGCTGCCGTTGGTATCGTCCGGGTGGATGACAACGATGTCGACGGTACGGGCGAGCGAGCGGTGCTGGAAGCCGTCATCGAGCAGGAATACTTCGGGCGCGTCAGCAGGGCTCTGGCCGGCCAGCAGCCCGGCTGCGTAACGCGAGGCACCGACGTAGACGGGAAGCCCCGTGGCCTTCGCGATGAGCAGCGGCTCGTCACCAAACCGGGCGGCGTCGCCCTCGGCGTCCACGCGCTTTGTAATCAGCGGTGACCGGCGACCGTAGCCGCGGGAGAGTACGCCGGGGTTTAGGCCGCGCCGGGCAAGCAGCTGGACGAGCGCGATCACGAGCGGGGTTTTGCCTGCTCCCCCAACCGAGAGATTCCCGATGCTGATGACGGGCTGTCGAAGACGCTTTTTCGATAGCCAGCCCTGCGTATAGGCATGGTTTTTGAATGCGAGCGCAGCAGCGTAAGGAAGAGACAACGGCGCAAGCAGATACCGCAGCATCATGGCTGCACCTTCTCTATCAGCCTGAGAATGGCTGCCAGCGCGCGGGCTGCAGCGCCGGACTGCTGCACGCAAACCTGGCGGGCGCGCTCGCCCATTGCGCTGGCTTCTTCCGGATGCGCCAGCAGGTGCTCGACTTCTGGAGCGACATTCGGCGAATCGCTGAGCAGAATCGCTTTCGCTTCCTCAAGTCTCACCACGATATCGACGAAATTGTCGGCGTTCGGTCCCATGACAACGGGTTTCCCCAGGGCGGCAGGTTCGAGCGGATTATGACCGCCGCTGTGCAGTAGTCCGCCGCCGACAATTGCGACGGTCGCGAGGGCGTAGAGCGCCGCGAGTTCACCGACAGAATCGAGCAGGAGTACGGTGCCCGGCGCGATTTGTCGCGGCTGATCGCGCCAGCTGGACAGGCGCAGCCAGGGTCGCGGGCCGCTCGCGAGCAGTTCGGCAACCGCCTCGAAGCGCTCGGGGTGGCGCGGAGCGAGTACAAGGATCGGCTCGGGCGGCAGATTCTGGAGTAGCAGCTTTTCTTCGTCGGCGAGGGTCGATCCGCAGACGAGAACCGGAGTATCCGGCTGTAGAGACGCCTGGAGCGAGCGCAGCAGGGGTGTAGCACCTGGCGGAGACTGGTCGTACTTGAGATTGCCGCCGATTGTGACGTTCTGAGCGGCCAGATAACGGAAGCGCTCGGCGTCTTCGGCGGACTGCGCCTGCACAAAGGCAAGGCTCCGCAGCAAAGGCCGCCACAGCGCGCGCAAGCGCCGGTAGCGCGGCCACGAGCGGGACGAAATGCGCCCGTTGACGACGGCAACCGGCACACCCGCGCGGTCGGCCTCATAAAGCACGCGCGGCCAGAACTCGCTCTCGACCAGCACCAGCGCTCGGGGCCGGAGAAAACGCAGCCATGAACGCACGGTAAAGGCAAAGTCCGCGGGGAAGTAGAACACGCGGTCCGGTCCGAAGCGGGCGCGCGCGACCGCCTGGCCGGTGCGCGTCGTCGTCGAAATGAAAACGCGGGCGTTCGGCGCCGACGTTTGCAGTGCGTGAACCAAAGGCGCGGCGGCCAGCACTTCGCCTACCGAGACGGCGTGCAGCCACAGGACGGCTTGTCCAGCCGCCGGAGCCTTAAGACGGGCGGGAATGCGGCCCAAGCGCTCGCGCAGGCCTTCGCGGTACTTGCCGCCACGGCGCAGACCGCGCAACCACCACGGCGCGGCCAGCAGCAGCACGCCGGCGAGCGCAAAGCTATAGAGCGCCGGCAAAAGCCCTGCCCCGTAACGAAAGTTTGCCGGCTGTCGATTCACAAAGGGTCCGCCCCGATGATAATGGGTGCCGGGACATCACGCTCATGCGCCGTTTTCTATTTTCTGCTGTCTTGCTGTGCTGCACACTCGCGGCCGTTGCCGAGAAGAAGATCGACCCTGCGCGTGCCGCGGCAAGCTACCCCGCGCATGTGACTGAAGACGGCGTCACCATTGCCGCCGACCCATACGACCGCATGCCGAAGCAGAACGTTTTCCGGATCGATTACCTGCAGTACAACATGATCCCCATCCGCATCATCGTGACGAACGACACGGCCCAGCCCATCTCGCTCAACGACGTGCGTATCCTGCTGCTGCCACAGGATGGCGGCAAGATCAACGCGGCGGAACCTGAGGATGTGGAGCGGCGCGTCAGCAGCAGGGCGCGGCAGGGCACCAACATTCCCATCGGCCCCGTCACCTGGCACAAACAGGGCAAGGCCGCTGACAGCAAGGTGGATGCGGATTTCAGCGAGCACGAGTACTCGGCGCTCGCGGTCGAGCCGCACACCACCCGCACGGGCTTCCTGTTCTACGACGTGCAGGGCCTCGGGCCGCATCCGCTCGCGGGGGCAAAGCTCGTGTTCAGACAGGTGCGTGACAGCGCGGGGAAGGAGATGTACGCCTTCGAGCTACCGATGGACGCGTACCTGGCAACGGCGCCTGCGGAGCCCTAGCATTTTCACTCCACACCTGGAGAGACCGGCAACTGTGCGCGTGGCTTTTCCGTCGGGAAAAGCCACTGGAGCGAGCATTCGGCCCGCTGCACCGAGAGTGAAAGTGCTCCTAAACTCCCTTACGCTGCGGCTCCCAGACGTATTTGTGGATCTGCAGGCTCAGCCTCGCGGGCACGCCGTCCGCCAGCATCCAGTCCACCAGCAGGCGAGGGTCAAGGGCGCAGTTCGCGGTTGAGCGTTCAAGGGTGGGCGTCTTCTTGAAGGCAGGTGAGAACAGTACCTGGCCGGCGCGCGTTTCAAGCGCATGCTGACGCACAAACTCGCGCGCGAACTCGTAGTCCACGCGGTCCGTGATGACGAACTTGACCTCGTCGCGCGGAGTAAGCGCATCGAGGTTTTCCAGCCGGAAGCGGCCGCACTCCCCGGAACCCGGGCACTTGACATCGACGATCTTGTGAACGGCCGTGGGTACCGCGGCGAGCGGCCGTTCGCCGCTGGTCTCGATCATCAGGGTGTATCCGTCTTCGAGCAGACGCTCCATTAGGGGAATGAGCTCGCGCGCCTGCAGCAGGGGCTCGCCGCCCGTGAACTCGATCAGCTTAATCGGGCCGAGGGCCTCTATCGCGGAGACGACCTGGTCGGTCGAGCGCCGGAAGCCCCCGGTAAAGGTGTACTCGGAGTCGCACCAGGAGCAGCGCAGGTTGCAGCCCGCCAGCCGCACGAAGATGCAGGGAACGCCAGCGAAGCTCGACTCGCCCTGGACCGATTTGTAAGTTTCGATAAGGAGCACGTTACTCGTAGTAGGTCGCGGCGGAAGTGTCGGTCTCGAAGATCGTGCAGTCCTTTACCTGGACGCGGCCGCTCGTCATGTCGGAGAGCTGCTTGTTCGTTTCGTCGAAGAAGTATTTCGCCAGATTTTCAGCCGAAGGGTTGACGACGTCAAAAGGTTCCAGCTCGTTAATCATCTTGTGATCGAGGTACTCGACAACCGGGCGCAGCACGTTCTTCAGCTCTTTGAAGTCGAGCAGCAGGCCGGAGTGGTCGAGCTCCCTGCCGCGCAGCGTCACGCGCACCTTGTAGTTGTGCCCGTGCGGGTTTTCGCACTTGCCGTGGTAATTGCGCAGATAATGGCCTGAAGAGAAACCCGCGTCGACTGTGACTTCGTACATTGTTTTCTGACTTTCCTGGCTCGGATAGTGCTGTTACTGACGCCGTGCTTCCAAAGCCGCGACCCGCTCGCTTAATGCGGCGATGCCGCGCATGTTGGCGAGCTCGACCTGAGCCCGAGATTCTCCGATAGCGGCAAGGATGGCCTTGAATTGTGCCTCACTCTGCCGTTCGAGCGAGCTGAATCGTTCGTCGACAGACTTAAACCGGTCGTCCATTAACTTTTCGAGTGATGACAGCCCTACCTTCAGTTCGCGCACATCGGGCGCGATGACATCCTGAACCAGCCTCTGAAGGGTTTGTAGAACGTTTTCAGCCATCGAGATCATTCCCTCCACTGATTGTAGTGCAACAAGCCTCGATTACAGGGATGCCGGCTTCTCCGCGAAAAAACTCTCCACCTCGGCGATGTCCCGGGTAATGCGGTAAGCGGGCAGGCTCTCGATAAAAGCGGCCCCGTACTGCTTGCGCTGGATACGCGGGTCCAGCAGCACCAGTACCCCTCGGTCGTCAAGCGAGCGGATCAGCCGACCAAACCCCTGTTTCAGCGTAATCACAGCTGATGGCACCTGGTAGTCGAAAAACGGCTTGCCTCCGGCAGCCTCAATGGCGCGGGTGCGGGCCTGCACGACCGGGTCGCTGGGAACGGCGAACGGCAGGCGATCGATGATGACACAGCTTAACGCCTCACCCTGCACGTCGATCCCCTGCCAGAAACTGCTGGTGCCGAAAAGCACAGCGTTCGGCGTCTGACGAAACTCCTCGATGAGCGCCTTGCGCGGTGCGGTGCCCTGCAACAGCAGCGGCCAGCCGACCTCCGGCAGCAGGCGCTCGTAGGTGTCGCGCATCTGGGCGTAGCTGGTAAACAGGCAAAAGGCACGGCCGCGCGTGGCCTCAAGCACCCGCTTGATGGTGCGAGCCGCCTCGACGCTGAAGTTGCCGTCGCGCGGGTCGGGCATGTGCGGCGGTAGGTAAAGCAGCGCCTGCTCGCCATAGTTAAAGTGCGAAGGAACGACAAGCTCTTTGGCGTGTTCAAGACCGAGCCGCTTGCGCAGGTGGTCAAAGCTGCCCTGCACGGTGAGCGTGGCAGAGGTGAGCACGACGGTCTTAAACGCCGCGAACAGCACGGAGCCGAGCAGTCCGGAAACATCGATCGGCGTGGCTTGCAGGAAAGTGTTGTAGCTGGCGCCGGCATAGGCTCCGCGCGTGCCCCCGCGCCGCTCGAGCCAGAACACCGTGTTCTTGTCTTCTGACTCCAGCAGGAACTTGAGCCGGTCGTGCAGCTCGTTGACGCGGCGCTTGAGCCCCGGCGCTTCTTCCACGTTACGGATGCGTTCAAGCTCGCCCTCAAGCAGGTTCAGCGCGTTCAGCACTCCCAGGTACAGCTCGCCCTGCTCCTCCAGGAACTCTTCACGATGCGTGAACTGCGCGCGGCCTTCGCCGCCTAACGGCAGCGCCGCGAAGAACATGCGGGAGCGTTCGCGCAGCATCTCCGCGGCAACCTTCGGCCCATGGCTGATCGCGTGCTTAGCGCGGAGCATCTGTTCAAGATCGCGGGCAAGCTCTTCAAAGCGGATGTTCGAGAGCTGCAGCCCGAAGTAGGCGCTGGCAACGTCTTCAAGCTCATGGGCCTCGTCGAAAATAACCACGTCGGCCTCCGGCAGGATGCCCGCGTCGGGTGCGTTCGCAACCTGCTGCTTGATCGCGAGGTCAGCGAAGAAGAGGTGGTGATTGACGATAATCAGGTTGCTTTCAGCAGCCTTTCGCCGCATTTCAGTGATAAAGCAGCGGTCGAAGTCCGGGCAGGTCTGGCCCAGGCAGGTCTCACTGCGCGCGTCGAGCTTTGTCCACAGAGGGCTCTGCTCGGGCAGCAGGTCGACCTCGGCGCGGTCGCCGGTTGCGGTGGTTTTCTCCCACTGAGCAATGGCGTTGAACTGCTGGATTTCTTCAAGTCCGTTCAGGATCGGCTCATGCTGCAGCGCGTACAGCTTTTTGCGACACAGGTAGTTGGCACGGCCTTTCATGTAGGTGGCCTGCAGTGGACCCAGGATCGACTCCAGGAACGGAATGTCTTTGAAAAAGAGCTGTTCCTGCAGGTTCTTGGTGCCGGTCGAGACGATGACGCGCTTGCCGGAGCGGAGCGCAGGCAGCAGGTAGGCCAGGGTTTTCCCCGTGCCGGTGCCGGCTTCCGCGATCAGGTGCTGCTTCGTGTCGACGGCGCGCTCGACCGCCTGGGCCAGCTCCAGTTGACCCCTGCGGTACTCATACGGCAGCGACGATTTAGCCAGGAGACCGCCGGGCGAGAAGAAGGCGTGGAGCGTCGGAAGTTTATGGGGCATACGGTCCGGGCATCGTATTAAAGCGAGCAATCACTGCGAGGAGTCGCCGGTGTGCACCACGCCCTGAAGTCGGGACCGTGCATCGCGCATTCGCCCGGTTGCCGGAATCATTTCCCCCGCTTTCGCAAGTCCGAAGACGGGCATGTTGCCGTAAACACATTCATACTGCCCGGCTTTTACAAGATAACTCTCGTGGAAAATGCCCACGGAACCGTTGCCGCCTACCTTGCGGTTGAAATCAGTCCAGGCGGGCAGGTGCTTCAGATCCTTAGCATGGGCATATGCGTGCAAATGATCGAAACTTCGCCAGTATTGAAGAACGAGAACGGTTCTACCGCTTAGAAAAGTCTGGGCGTGCAGCATACCCAGTTCCGGCCGCTGGAACAGCTCCTGAAGCATGCGGGGCATGGCGAGCGCTACCGGCAGCCACTTGTGGATAAGAAACAGGCGGTTGACACGCATCCCGATTAGAAAAACCACGAAGTCACCCTCTATGTTCGCGGCATAACGGCCTTTGTGGATTGGCATGCGGTCCATCCTCTCTGAGTGCGCGCCGGGCGGCTCCCGCCAGTCCACGTAAACTTTTTCTATAATAGAGGTTTGCCCGTTCTTCGCCTCCACAGCGCTCCGGGTCAAACGCGCTACGCGCCAGGAGGCACCACAGCCATGCCGAAGAAACAACACCGCCGCCCCAACCCGCTGCCGCACACCGCAGAGGCCCTCGGCATGCCTCTCATCGCGATCTGCGGACGCCCCAATGTGGGTAAATCGACGCTGTTCAACCGGCTGACCGGGACACGCCGCTCGATCGTGGGCGATGAGCCGGGCATCACGCGCGACCGTATCTACGGCGAGGCGCACTGGGCCGGGCGGGTGGCGCGGGTTGTTGATACCGGCGGCATTGTGCCGGATGACGAAGCGCTGATCCCGAGCGAGATATTCAACCAGGCGCGCACGGCGTTCGAGGAGGCCTCGGCGATCGTGATGGTAGTGGACGGGCGCACGGAGCTGGCCTCGCCCGACATGGATCTAGCGCAGCTGCTGCGGCGCCTGAACAAGCCGATGTTTCTCGCGGTGAACAAGATCGACACCCCGCAGCAGGACGCGGCGGCTGAGAATTTGCGGCAGCTCGGCATCCCGAATCTGACGGCCGTGTCGTCAGAGCACGGGCACAATATCGGCGACCTGCTGGACGAAGTGTTCAAGGTGCTGCCCCATGCGCCGCGCGAAGAGGACGTTCCCGACCAGTATGTGGAGGAGCCGGAAGTCACGGAAGAAGAGGACGCCGCGCCGCTGCACCGCACACACGGCGCCTACGAGCAGCGGGAAACGCGGGTCGCGATCATCGGGCGGCCGAATGTCGGCAAATCGACCCTGTTGAACGCCATGACCGGCACCGCGCGGGCAATCGTTTCGCCGATCGCCGGCACCACGCGCGATGCGGTCGATGAGGTGCTCGAATACAAAGGGCGCCACCTGCGCATCATCGATACGGCAGGGATTCGGCGCAAAGGCAAAACCAACCTGCTGGCCGAAAAGCTGTCGGTCATCATGGCGCGGCGGCACCTTGAGGCCGCCGATGTCTCGCTACTGATGATTGACGCGCAGGAAGGCGTAACCGGGGCGGATGCGACGATCGGCGGCTACGCGCACGAGAGCGGCCGCTCGGTCGTGATCGTCATCAACAAGTGGGACCTGGTGACGACTGCGCGCACCGACGGCAAACCGCACGCCGACCGCAAGGTCTATGAAGAGCAGGTGCGCGACACGCTCAAGTACCTGGAATACGCGCCGATGGTATTTATCTCCGCGTCCGAGGGCAAGGGCATCAACCGGGTGCTGGAAGCAATTGAGCGGGTCGCGGCTGAGCGCCGCAAGCGCATCACGACCGGGCAGATGAACCGCTTTCTTGAAAAGGTTGACTTCGAGCGCGCAACGGTGCCCATGAATAAGCGCATCCGCATCTTTTACATGACACAGGCTGCGGTCGCACCGCCGACGTTCATCCTGTTCACCAATCGCGCTGTGGACCTGCACTTCTCGTATCAGCGTTTTTTGACGAACCAGATTCGCGCGGCGTTCGGGTTTGAGGGCTCGCCGATCTGGTTCAAGATCAAGGCGCGCAATGCGGAAGAGAAGGAGAAATGAGTGCAGAAGAGCAAGCAGTGAAACCGTCCGGCACTAAGGGGAAATCGATTGATTTCGAAGGCAAGCTACAGACGACTCGCACGCCTGTACTGCCTGAAAACAGCGATACGCAGACGATCATGCGGGCGCTCGCCGACCCGAACCGCTACCGGATCCTTCAAATGATGGCGCAGTGTGAAGAAGGTGTGACGGCGTGCTCCGCGGTGCGAGAATGCATCGATCTGGCGCCGCCGACACTCTCGCACCATATGAAGGAGCTCCGCGACGCGGGTCTCATCCGCGAAGTGCGGAGTGGTCGCACCGTGCAGTACAAGGTACGCCGCAAGGTCTTCAAGGCATTTCTCGATGATCTGCGTCGGGATTTCCAACCCGCACCCTGAGATTTCCACAAAACTGCCTGCATCCTCAGCCCCCTCGTCCCATCTATTCGATTGTCGTCGAACTATTCGACACGGGAGAAATTATCATGGGTAAGCTGACAGGCAAGGTTGCAGTCGTAACAGGCGCTTCAAAGGGCATCGGTGTGGGGATTGCAAAAGCACTGGGCCGCGAAGGCGCGTCGGTGGTGGTGAACTATGCCTCGGACAAGGCGGGTGCCGACAAGACCGTGAAGGCAATTACGGAGGCGGGCGGGAAAGCAGTCGCTGTTCAGGGCAGTGTAGACGCAGCTGCGGATGTCGAGCGGATTTTCTCGGAGACCGAGAAAGCGTTTGGGCCGGCGAACATTCTGGTCAACAACGCAGGCGTGTACGCCTTCGCGCCACTCGAAGGCATTACTGAAGACGAGTTCCACCGCACCTTCAACATCAATGTTCTCGGGGTATTGCTTGCCTCGCAAGCAGCAGCGCGGCACTTCGGCGAGAGCGGCGGCAGCATCATCAACATCGGCTCAGTCGTTTCCGATGGCAACGCCCCGGGGATGACTGTGTACGCGGCGACCAAGGGCGCACTGGACACCATTACGAGCGTACTGGCAAAGGAGCTGGGCCCGAAGAAAATCCGGGTCAACAGCGTCAACCCAGGCTTCACTGCGACAGAGGGCAACGCATCGATGCGCGGGGGCGAGATGGAGGAAGGCGCAGTCAAGCAGACTCCACTCGGGCGCATGGGGCAGCCGGACGACATTGGCGATGCGGTCGCGTTCTTCGCCTCGGACGACGCGCGCTGGATTACCGGCGAAAAGATCCGCGTTGCCGGCGGCCTACGCAGCTAAAGCACTGACTAACGATAAAGGAAAAAAGAGAGCATTATGGCAAAACTGACAGGGAAAGTCGCGGTGGTGACGGGTGCGTCGAAGGGTATTGGCGCGGGCATCGCAAAGGCGCTGGGGGCCGAGGGCGCGTCGGTGGTGGTAAATTACGCCTCGGACAAGGCGGGCGCGGACAAGACCGTGCAGGCTATTACAGGCGCGGGCGGCAAAGCGGTTGCCGTGCAGGCGAGCGTGGATAAAGCGGCCGAGGTGGAGAAGCTCTTCACGGAAACCGAGAAGGCGTTCGGGCCAGCCAATGTGCTTGTGAACAACGCCGGGGTCTTCACCTTCATGCCGCTTGAAACGATCACGGAAGAGGAGTTCCATCGGCAGTTCAATATCAACGTGCTTGGACTTCTGCTCACTTCGCAGGCGGCGGCGCGGCACTTCGGCAGTACAGGGGGCTCGATCATCAATCTCGGCTCCACCGTCACAACCATGCAGTTTCCGGCCTCGACGGTGTACGCGGCGACCAAGGGAGCGGTGGACCAGATCACCGGTGTGCTCGCAAATGAGCTGGGACCGAAAGGCATTCGCGTCAATTCGATCGTCGCCGGCGCAACGATGACGGAAGGCGCGGCAACACTGGGGATCACGGAAGACTCCCAGATGGCACAGGGCATGATAAGCCAGACGCCGCTCGGCCGATTGGGCAAGCCGGAGGACATCGCGAAGCTGGCGGTGTTTCTTGCTTCCGATGACAGCTCCTGGATCACAGGCGAGTTGATCCGCTCCTCGGGCGGCGCTCGGTAACCCTATTTATACTGGGAGGGTGCCCGCCCTCCCAGTCATTCGCTTTGCGACCGAAGCCGATGTTCCCGCGATCTATGGGTTGATCATCGAACTGGCGGTGTACGAACGCGAGCCCGACGCGGTAGCCATTACCGAAGCGAACCTGTTGCGCGATGGATGGGGAGCGCAGCCCCGGTTTACCTGCCTGGTAGCTGAAGAGGCAGGCTCGGTGTGCGGTTTTGCCCTCTACCACCCGACCTACAGCACATGGCAGGGACACACGCTTTACCTTGAAGACCTTTATGTGCAGGCGACGCATCGCGGTCGCGGCATAGGAACCGCTCTGCTGGCGAGGGTCGCCGCCGAGGCCGTGGCGCAGGACTGTGCGCGGCTGGACTGGAGCGTTTTGACTTGGAACGAGCCGGCGCTGCGCGTATATGAGCGGCTTGGGGCGCTCAGGATGGATGAGTGGCGGCGGCTGCGTTTGAGCGGCGATGCGCTCACGGTGCTGGCCGGGCAGGCTGAGGTCAAGCTGTGAGCGGACAGAGGGTTCGAGTCATCGGCGGAGGGCTGGCCGGGCCGGAGGCTGCGCTGGTGGCCGCGCGGATGGGCCTACCGGTCGATCTGTACGAAATGCGCCCGGTGCGGCAGACGCCGGCGCACCAGACCGAGGACTTCGGCGAGCTGGTGTGCTCAAACTCGCTGAAAAGCGAAAGCGAGGGCACGGCGCCATGGCTGCTGAAGCAGGAGATGCGTCGCGCGGGTTCGCCGCTGCTGGCTTGCGCGGACGCGACAGCCGTGCCCGCAGGGCATGCGCTGGCGGTAGACCGGGTGGAGTTTTCGCGGCACATCGCCGAGGCGATCGCCCGGGAGCCGCGCATTACGGTGTATCGCGAGGAAGTGACGTCGATCGACCCGGACGACGGCATCACGGTGGTGGCTTCGGGGCCGCTGACGTCCTCTGCGCTCTCTGACGAGATTGCGCGGCTTACGGGCAGCGACCACCTGGCGTTTTATGATTCGATTTCGCCGATCGTGGATGCGGAAACGATCGACCGCGAGCGCGTGTACATGGCCGCGCGGTGGGACAAGGGCACGGCGGATTACATCAACTGCCCATTTACGCGCGAGGAGTACGACGTGTTCCTGGATGCGCTGCTGGCAGCCGAGCCGGCGGAAGCGAAGGACTGGGAGAAGCTGCCGTATTTTGAAAGCTGCCTGCCGATCGAGGAGCTGGCACGACGGGGGCGGGATACGCTGCGGTTCGGGCCGATGAAGCCGGTGGGCCTGCGCGATCCGCGGACGGGCAAGACACCGTGGGCGGTGGTGCAGCTCCGGTCGGAAAACCTGCGGGCGGACTCGTACAACCTGGTCGGGTTCCAGAACCATTTGAAGTATGGCGAGCAGGCCAAAGTCATGCGGCTGATCCCGGGGCTGGAGAACGCGAAGTTCCTGCGCTGGGGCCAGATCCACCGCAACACGTATATCCACTCACCGAGCGTGCTGGCAGAGGGGTTGCACCTGAAGGCGCACCCGAATGTGTTCTTCGCGGGTCAGATTTCCGGGGTCGAGGGGTACACGGAGTCGATCGCGACGGGGCTGCTGGCGGGGATCTATGCCGCTCGCGCGGCAGACGGGCACCGGGTCGAGCTGATTCCGCGCGGCACCGCGCTGGGCTCGCTGGTGCACTACATCACGCATGCCGAGAAGAAGAACTTTCAGCCAGCAAACATTACGTTTGACCTGCTGCTGCCGCTAGAGGACGAGATGCGGAAGAAGGTGCGCGACAAGCGAGAGCGGCACCGGATGCAGTGCGACCGGGCGCTGGAGGTGTTTGAGGGGTGGTGGGAAAATTGTGTCAGCAGCCCGTCTTCACCCGACACTAGGAATGGCGGTCTCAGCCCTTCCAGCCGTGCGATTCTGGCGCTTGCCGGGAGCCTCCGCGATCTACCGATTGAGGAGAATCTCGAGCAAGAGCGGCAGCTTGCGCGAGACAAAGAAAAGCGTCAGTGAAGGAGTACGTTCTTGACGCCACCGCGGTCCGTCGGTATTTCCAAGCCGACGAGGCGAACGGTGCGGGATAGGAAGGAAAAACACCAGAGGCAGTGTGAGTGGGCGCTGGAGTGTTTGCAACGTGGTGGGACGCTACAGTCAAGCGGCAGTACCTTTTACTTCTCATAAGTTACTTCTCATAAAGCGACTTCCGGGGATTAGTCTTGCGCGACAATGATCCTTTACACATCTCTTTTCTTACTGAAGGAGCGTCATGTCAAACCGGCACCACATCGAGAAAGCAATCGAGCGCTTCGGAGATCCATCAAAACGCGACGCGTATTTCGACCTCTACTCCGATGATGCTATGGTCCATGGCTATCAGGGCGTCAGCCCTGGGAAAGCAAACATCGAGCGCTTTTACAAAGACTTTTGGAGCGTGTTTCCGGATGCGCGTGTGACACTCCAGGAGGTCGTGGAGCAGGAAAATTCTGCAGCAATTCGCTATGTAATCACTGGCACCCAACATCAGGCCTTCCTGGGCATCCCTCCTACCCAACAGATGATCCAACTACCAAGCCTGAGCTTCCTGCACTTTCGGGATGGCAGATGTGTTGAACGGTGGGCCTGCTCTGATTCGATGGTCCTGATAAATCAGCTTCGTGGAGCCGGTCGCGAGTAAACCTGTGATCAACTGCCGAACCGATTACCTTCGGCTGTGCGACATCTCAGTACCAATCGGTTTGCAGGTTACGGCACAAGCTTCAAACTGACCTCTCGAAGGATGGTCTTTGGCGTTTCTGACCCGCACTGCGTGAGTTCCCGGTCTGTGCATGTGCGAGTTGTGAGCACAACAGGGTTGTGTATCGCCGCCGACAGTATGCGGCCATCGCGAGTGTCCATAACAAGTCTTACGTCAAACGTCTCCTTACCTGTCTCTGCGCTGAATCCGTCACCGTCCTTGGAGACCTGGACGAAGTTATTCGGTTTAGCCGATGTTGGCTCTTGCATCCACTTCGCGGGTTGCTGAACGTGAAGCGTTGGCGGAGGCACGTGCTGGATCAGCAGAGTTTCAGTATGTTTGACTGGGTTTACGGATTCCACCGTAAACGAGAAATCAACTGCGTCTTGGCCGAGCAAGACACGTTGTCCGTCGGCCCAAGAATTGGGAGTGGTGCTCGATACGTAGGAGGTCTGTCCGGGCTGCACCAGCTTTGCCTTCATGGCCAGGAGGAGATCACTATAGAAAGTCAGGGTATCCGTGATAGGCCCAATCAGAAGGGGTTGTACGTTCGCTAGATTCGGCATCCTCATGTAGGAGGCAGGGTCATCCAGAGAAACTGTCTGGCGTAAAGCAAGGCTTGCGGGCGTCAGCGTTTGCTGCGCATTGGAGGTAAGATCCGACCAGCCGATTTCCTCGTAATATCTACCATTTGCATCGCGCTTCACCGTGTCGGTAGCCCGAATGGTGTACTGCCAGCCATCATTGTTACCCGTCATCAGGTAGTGTGAAACCGTTCCGTCCGCGTAGCGGCGCTGAAGAGTTCCCGCGTCTGTCGGGGCCTGCTGCGCATGGATTGAAGGCGCTACTTGGACCCAAAGGGCAGTAAAGACCAGCGGTAGAAGTCTCAGCACGGCGTTCTCCGAAATCGAACCGAATGCTAGCAGACCGATAGGTACCGGTAAATGCGCTTCTCGGTAACGAGAAGTATCTATGCAAATCGACCAGGATGACAGTCCGATAGACTCGATTTATGAGCGTAGGGGTTTCAGAACGAAAGCGCGCCGTCGTCTCACTTTCCGGAGGGATGGATTCGTGCGTGTGCGCGGCGCTGGCGGAGAAGGATTTTGAGGCATGCGCGATCCATTTTTCCTACGGACAGCGTACGGAGGCGCGCGAGCTGCAGAGTGCCCGCGCGGTTGCCGACGCCCTGGGGATCGAGCGATTCCTGCACCTCAAGCTGGATTTATTTCGCGTGATCGGCGGGTCGGCGCTCACGGACCCGTCGATTGCGGTGCCGGATGCGCCGGAAACAGTGGGAGCGGAGATTCCGGTGACGTATGTGCCGTTCCGCAACGCACATTTTTTGAGCGCGGCGGTGAGCTGGGCGGAGACCATCGACGCGCAGACCATATATATTGGGGCGGTCGAGCAGGACAGCTCCGGCTATCCGGACTGCCGGCCGGCCTATTACGAGGCGTTTCAGCAGCTTATCCGCACCGGCACGCGCGAGGGGAACATCCAGGTAGCCACTCCGCTCATCCACATGAGGAAGCGAGAGATCGTTCGCCTGGGTATTGAACTAGGTGCGCCGCTGCATGTAACTTGGTCCTGCTACCAGGGCGAGGCTGTGGCATGCGGTGTGTGCGACAGCTGCGTTTTGCGCCTGCGCGCTTTTTCAGAAGCAGGCAGTGAAGATTCGATCCCCTACGCGACGCGCGAGCGCGCAGCGGGCCAGGCATAAACAGTCCGCGCAAGGTTACGAGGCGGCGCCGGCTGGCGCGGTCCAAGAAAGAGGAGAGTACCCAACATGCGTTCGAAACTCCACACAATGCTGCTGTTTGCCGCCACCGCGGCGCTGCCTTTCAGTGCTCCCGCCGGTTTTGGACAGGCCGGTACGGGCAGCATCCATGGCCATATTCAGGATCCGGTCGGCGCGCCGATCGCGGGCAGCCAGGTGCTCGTAACGACTGACGGCAAAACCGCGAAGTACACCTTTATCGCCGATGCGAACGGTGACTACAAAGGCGCGGGCATCGCCCCGGGCAGCTACGTACTGAACCTGACGGCGGCCGGCAAGCCGCTGGACCAGATCATGAACGTCAAGGTCGTCGCCGACCAGGACCTGCCGGAAAACTTCGACCTAAGCCGCGCCGACTACATCGCCAAGATGACGCCGGATGAGCGCAAAAAGATCGAAGAGGTCAAGAAACAGAATGCCGAAGCGCTCAAGAACAACTCCGCCATCAAGGGGCTGAACACCGACCTGCAGAAGGCGCGCGACGATAACAAGAACAAGAACTTCGCTGAAGCCGACCAGATTATGACGAAGGATACGCAGGCGAAGCCCGATGCTTCAGTCCTGTGGCTTGAGCTGGGCACGGCGCAGCTTGGCGAGAAGAAGTATCCGGACGCGACCACGTCGCTCCAGAAAGCAATTTCACTCGAAGGCGCTAGCCCGAAGCCGAATGTCGAGATCGTGGGCGGCGCCAACAATGCCCTGGGCGAGGCGCTGGCGGAGCAGAACAAGATTCCCGACGCGACCTCAGCCTATGATGCGGCGGCCAAGAGCAACCCGGCAGGCGCGGGCATGTATTACACCAACGAGACGATCGTGCTGGCGCGGTCGGGACAAAATGGCGACGCAGTGGCGACCGCTGCCGACAAGGCAATTGCCGCCGACCCGACCAAGCCGATTCCCTACTACCTGAAGGGACAGGCGCTGATCGGTAAGGCGACGGTCGACCCGAAGACCCAGAAGATCCAGGCCCCTCCGGGCTGCGCGGAAGCGTATCAGAAGTATCTGGAGCTGGCGCCGGATGGGCAGTTTGCCGCGGATGCGAAGAACATCCTGACCAGCATGGGGCAGACCGTCAAAACAACCTATAAAGCTGGTAAAAAGTCCTAAAAAGTACTGTTTTATTGAGCAGAAGGCGCTTCGCATCGCGGAGCGCCTTCTGTTTTTGCCCGGGGTGTTTTTTCCCGATAAGGAGTTTGCATGAGTGTTCCCACGGTGACCCATTCCTTTGCCGAGGCCGCGGCGATGGTTGATGCGGCGGCCGCGCGGCTCAGGCCTTCGGCCGACCGGACTGAAGACTTGGAGCTGCTGGACGCAATGGGGCGGGTGCCGGCGGTGCCGCTGACGGCTGACCGCAACCAGCCGCCGTTTGCTCGCTCGACACGGGACGGCTTTGCGGGGCGCGCGGAGGATTGGGCAGGCGAGGAGCTGAGCGTCGCGGGGCTGCTGCGCGCCGGGGAAGCTTGGGCAAACGGACCCGTCGAGAAAGGCACGTGCCTGGAGATTATGACGGGCGCGCCTGTACCTGCCGGGGCCGACTGCGTCGTAATGGTGGAGCACGTGACGCTCGCGGGCGGTAAGGCTTCTCTGCAGCCGGGAAGGACAATCGAAACGGGCGAAAATATTGTGCCGGAGGGCGCGGAGGCGCGGGTTGGTGCGGTCTTGCTGCCTGCCGGGACGCGTTTGACGGCGCACGGGATCGCCGTGGCTGCTTCCTGCGGGTATGCGCGGGTGCGGGTGTTCGAGAAGCCGCGGGTGGCGATCCTTTCGACCGGCGACGAGCTGGTCGGCATAGCGGAGACACCGCTGCCGCACCAGATCCGCAATTCGAACTCCTACACGCTAGCCGCGCTGGTGCGCTCGCTCGGGGGCGAGCCGGTGCTGGTTGCGCCGGTGCGGGACGAAGCGGCGGTGCTGGAGGCGGCCATTACAGATGCCGCCGCAAGCTGCGAGCTGCTGCTGCTTTCCGGCGGCGTTTCCGCCGGCAAGTACGACCTGGTGGAGCCGGCGCTCGCGGCGCTGGGCGGCACCTTCCACTTCACCGGGGTGCGTATCCAGCCGGGTAAACCGGTGGTTTTCGGCAGCCTGCAGGAGGGTGCGCTGCCATTTTTTGGCCTGCCCGGCAATCCGGTCTCATCGATCGTGTGCTTTGCCTTGTTCGTGGCGCCGGTGCTGGCCGCGCTGGGTGGCGAACTCGGCTACACACCGCCGTTCGTGCAGGCGCGGCTTGGCGCGGCGGTCAAGGCAAAACCCGGGCTGACGCGGTTTTTGCCCGCGAGCCTGACCCATGCGATCGCAGGGCCGACAGTAGACGTGGTGAGCTGGCAGGGCTCAGGCGACCTTGCCGCGACAGCCCGCGCAAACTGCTTCCTGGTGGTGCCGGAGGACGCACAGGAGCTGGCCGCCGGGGCCACCGTGACGGTACTGCCGGCATGATCGCGCTGGGATAGGCTTGAAATATGAGTGAGACGCAGGGAGAATCGGGCGGTAGGCTGTCGCACTACGACGCGGACGGCACCGCGCGGATGGTGGATGTGAGCGGGAAGAGCGTGACGCGGCGCGAGGCGGAGGCTGAGGCGTTCGTGGCGCTTTCAGCCCAAGTGCTGGCGGCGCTGCCCCACAATCCCAAGGGCAATCCGCTGGAGGTGGCGCGGTTTGCCGGGATCCAGGCGGGCAAACGCACCAGCGAACTGATCCCCATGTGCCACCCGCTTCCGCTGACGTTTCTGGACGTTTCGGCGGAGGTGATGGAAGGCGGCGTGGCCCTGCGCGCGACCGCGGCCACCGATGCACAGACAGGGGTTGAAATGGAGGCGCTTACCGCGGTAAGTGTCGCGGCGCTGACCGTGTATGACATGGCCAAAGCGCTCGACAAGGGCATAACGATCCGACACGTGCGGCTGGTGCGTAAACGCGGCGGCAAAAGCGGCGATTACCAGCGCGGAGCCGAGAGCGAATAAACGACGGGCGCTATCTCAGCAGGCGCGAGCCAGGTAGACGGCGAACCAGCCCTGCGTGTCCTTCCACTCGTGCTCGAGCGCGAAGCCTGCTTTCTCAAGCATCGCGATGACGCGCTCATCGGTGAATTTGTAGCTGTTCTCGGTGTGGATGGTTTCGCCTGCCGTGAAATCGAGCGAAAGTGCGAGGGCGGGGATTTCGACGGACTGCGCCCGGTCGCTGCACAGGTGCATCTCGATACGGGATTTGGCCGCGTTCCAGCGGGCTTCATGCGCGAAGGCGCGCAGGTTGAAGTTTCCGCCAAGCTCGGCATTGATGCGGGCGAGCACATTGCGATTGAAGGCCTCAGTGACGCCTGCGTCATCGTCATAAGCGGCGAGGAGCGTCGCCGGATCCTTGACCTGGTCGGCGCCGAGCAGCAGCTGGTCGCCGGCTTTTAGCTCCGCGCGCACCGCGGTGAGCAGCGCAGTCGCGTCGGCAGGCTCGAAATTGCCGATGCTGGATCCGATATAGAGCACGAGCTTGCGCATGCCCGGCGCATCGATCCGGCCGAGTCCTTCGGTATAGTCGCCAACGCGCAGGTGCACGTGTACGTCGTTGAGCTCGAGCTCCAGGTGGCGCCGGGCCTCGACCAGGGCGCTCTCCGAGACATCGATGGCGTAGTAGTCGACGCTGCCCTGCCGGGCGGCGGTCGCGGAGAGCAGCAGGCCGGTCTTGGAAGCGGTACCCGCACCCAGCTCGATGACGGCAAGGCGCTCGCCACCGGCTGCCTGCTGCACCATGGCCGGTGCATGCGCGGCAAAGATGGCGCGCTCAGTGCGCGTGACGTAGTACTCGGGCGACTCGGTAATCTGCTCGAAGAGCTGTGAACCTCGGGCATCGTAAAACAGCCAGGGGCTGAGTGTTTTCGGCGTTGCGGTCAGGCCGGCGAAGACCTCTGCGCCAAGCGCTGTGTCGCGTGCGGCAATGGTTGGGGAGAATAAAGATTTGGCAGCGGCCATCCGTGTGCTTTCGCTTAGCGGAAGCAGCCTGAACCAGACTGGTTCCGCGAAAAAGGCATTTCCGGTAGAAAATGCCTGTTGAGATTTCGGGTCATCTGGCATCAACCCGGCTTCTGCTTCTGCTTCTGCTTCTGCTTCTGCTTCTGCTTCTGCTTCTGCTTCAAAGCATCAGCTGCGGGCCAGACGAACGCCGGAGAACTGCCAACGTGTGTGCGGCGGGAAGAAATTGCGGTAGCTGCCGCGAATGTGCGACACCGGCGTAGCGACCGACCCGCCGCGCAGCACCATCTGGCTGGACATGAACTTGCCGTTGTATTCGCCCAGCGCGCCGGGAACAGGGGTGTAGCCGGGGTAGCCCAGGTAGGCGCTGCCGGTCCACTCCCACACGCCGCCGAAAAAGCCCCCTGAGCCGTCCCCGGTTGGAACGAGAGGGTGCAACGTGCCGCCTTCAAGCATGTTGTCGGCGGACGCCGTGCGGTCTGCCGCGGCAACCTCCCACTCGCCCTCGGTGGGCAACCGCATACCCGCCCAAAGGGCGAAGGCCGAGGCCTCGAAATAGCTGATGTGGCAAACCGGCGCGGCAAGAAGGCTTGAAAGCGGCTGCTCTCCACGGAGCGTAAAGACGGTCCACTCATCCACGCCTTCGTCGCGGTGCCAGTAAAGCGGCGCCTGCCAACCCTCGCGCTGCACCGTGTCCCAGCCCTCGGAGAGCCAGAGATCGGCGCGCGTGTAGCCGCCGTCTTCCATGAACTGCAGGTACTCCGCACAGGAGACGGGCCGGGTTGCAAGCTCGAAGGCGTCCTGCCAGATGCGGTGGCGCGGCAGCTCGTTATCAAAGCAAAAGCTGCAACCGGCCTGGTCGCCGTCATAACCAATGGTGCGAAGGCCTTCCTCAAAGGAGAGCCAGCCCGGGGCGCCAAGCTGACGGGAGGCGGGCGAGTCGACACCGGGCAGCACACCGTCGCGGTAGGTCGGGCGCAGCGGATTGCTCCACAGTGCGTGCTTGATATCGGTGAGCAGGAGCTCGCCGTGCTGCTGCTCATGGTGCAGCCCCAGCACCAGCCGGCGTTCTGCTTCCTCGGGCGCGTTCTGCATAAAGAGGCGGTTCAGGCCGTCATCGACGTGCTCCCGATAGGCGAGGATCGCCTCAATACCTGGGCGAGAAAACGAGGCGCGCAGCTTCTTCTGCGGCTGATCAGAAACAGAGTTGTAGTAGCTATTGAAAAGCCAGAGGAAGTCCGGGTGGAACGGCTGATAGCCGGGCAGGAACTCGCGGAGCAGGAACGTCTCGAAAAACCAGCTGGTATGGGCCAGGTGCCACTTGGCCGGGCTGGCCTCGGCGCAGCTCTGCACCATCATGTCTTCCGGCGTGAGCGGTTCGCACAGCGCGAGGCTTTGCCGGCGCACGTTCCGTAGGGAGTCAAGCAGAGATGCAGACGGGGCAAGCGACGGGCTATTTGGCATGACTATCGACATTTCAACGATTCCCTCTCCTCGACCGCAAATGCGCTGCTACGTTAGCAGCATGGATGGCGTTCCGTGTTGCCTTTCGAGAGCTGCTTTTCGCCGCTTGAGGGCCAGGTGTTTATCACTACAGCAAAGCCTGTTCGATGCATCTGCTGCGTTTGCGTCGCTTTTGAGTGGAATGGTGTGCATGGCCGATCGACTTTTGCGTACACATGGGGACAGTAAGCGCCTGCGGGAGGACGATTGCGGAGGCGCCGCGTCTTTTTACCCGCTTCTCCGTCTCATGGACGAGTCTTTCCTCCGCATGAAGAAGCAGTTTTCCAGCCATTTTCGGTCTCTATGCAGAATCGCCCTTCCCGGTTTGCTGGCTGTCGGCCTGGGCGCCGGGGCGCATGGGCAGGAGGACTCGAACTTCGATATCGCGGGGCTGCAGGCGATTCGAGGGACCGTGAGCCGGGTCGCCGGGTCGTCTGTCTTTGTAAAGGTGCAGGCCGGCACGGTGTACCAGGTGGAGACGGGAGCGAACACCCATTTTGTGAAAAACGGCGAGGCTGCGACCGGGAATGTGTCCAAAATAGGCGATACGGTGCTGGCCGGCGGCGAGCTGGATGCGAAGAAGCATACGCTTGGTGCGGTTTTTCTGGCGGTAGTGGATGCCGAGGAGCTGGCGCAGCTGGATGAGCGTCGCGCGCAATGGGGCAAGACCTGGGTTGCGGGAACGGTGACGGCAAAGCATGGAACGTCGCTCGAACTGAAGCGTCCGGATGGCGCGGTGAACACGGTGACGGTGGACGAGGACACCTCGTTCCGCAGGAAGCACCAGAGCATCACGCTGCCGGACGTGCAGGTCGGCGACGGGCTGACGGCTACCGGGCTGCAGGGCAGCGGCGGCTTTGCGGCAAAGGTGGTGACGGTAGTGGATGCGGCTGAGATTCGCGAGTGGTCGCGGTTGAAGGACCAATGAAGATGGAGCGGAAGCATATGCGGCATCGGCTATACCGTGCGGGATTGGTGCTGGGCGCCTCAGCCTGGGCATGCCTGCCGGGCCTGGCGCAGGTCGCGCCTGCCCCTGCCCCCGCGCCTGCGTCCGCTCAGGCGGCCACAGGCGGCACCGTGCACGGGGTGATTACCTCGGGCACGACGCCGCTGCCCGGGGTCTCCGTCACGGCGACGAACACCCTGACCGGCACCAGGTATGCGACGGCCACCGGCATCGACGGCAGTTTTCGGCTGCACATCCCGGAGGATGGTCGTTACGTAATACGCACCGACTTCGCCGCATTCGCTGAAAACACCCGCGAAGTGCGCTTTGGAGGCGCTTCCGGCGGTCCGCGCGATGTAGCCGCGAACCTGGCGCTGATGCTGCAGTCGCGTGTGCCCGCGCAGCCGGAGGACCGCGGCGCGCTAGGCGGCCCGGGGCAGGGTCGCGCGGGTACCGCAAGAGCGTACGGCGCGGGCCGCGGAGGGGCGGGCGGCGGCTCGCAGCTGCTGGGGCTGCTGGGCGCGGCCGCAGGCTCGCTCGACGCGGGCGATGCGGGCACAGGCGCACAGCTGCCGTCGCCTGCGGGCAACAGCGACTTTTCGTCAGAGTCCGTAGCAGTACAGGGACAAAGCAACGGCGGCAACAGTTTTGCAGGGATTGACCTGAATGCCGTGCGGGAACGGGCGGAGAACGACCCTTCCCTGGGAGGCGGCGGAGGGTTCGGGGGCGGCGGAGGTCGCGGATTTGGAGGCGGCGGCGGTTTCGGCGGCGGCGGTGGTTTTGGAGGCGGCGGAGGAAGTCGCGGAGGGTTCCGGCACTTCAACCCGAACCAGCCGCATGGCGCTTTCTTCTGGACCGGTTCGAACTCCGCGCTGAATGCGCGCGACTATGCGCTGCGCGGGCAACAAATCGGGCAGCCTTCGTACGCGACCAACCGCTTCGGGCTGACGTATGCCGGGACGCCGTATATTCCGCGCCTGATCGAGCATGACCGCAAGGACTTCCTGTTCTTCACGGTGAACGGGTCGCGCTCGTCGAGCCCGTTTGACGAGTACGGGACGGTACCCACGGCAGCCGAACGTGCCGGCGACTTCAGCCAGCTGACGACCACGCGCGGGACGGCGGTGCCGGTGTATGACCCGGCGACCGGCGCGCCGTTCCCAGGCAATGTTGTGCCCGCGCAGCGGGTGCAGCCGCAGGCCACTGCACTGCTGAGCTACCTGCCGCTACCCAACCTGCCGGGCACCTCGCGCAACTACCAGCGCCTGACCAGCGAGCAGACCAACAACACCCTGGCTTCCGTGCGCTTTATCCACACGTTCGGCAGTGGCGGCGGCTCGCCGCTGGCCGGCTTGGTGCGGCAGTACATGGGTATGTCGCAGGGATTGCAGCAGAATATCCACGTCAACTTTAATTACAGTCACAGCGCGTCAGACAATCTGAACCTGTACCCCGACCTGGGCGCGAAGACGCAGGCGAACAGCCGATCGGTCGAACTGGGCTACACATTGAGCGAGGGTCGCCTGACCAATAACCTGACGCTGGACTGGAATCGCGCGTCGAGCAATGTAACGAACAACTTTACGAATGTGAACGACGTGGCGGGCGCGCTTGGCATCAGCATCTTTAACGGCGAAGCGGTAAACCCGTTGAGCTATGGATTGCCGAATGTGACGCTGAACCAGTTCACCGGCTTTACGGAACAGCAGCCGTCGTTCCAGGTCAACCAGACGCTTTCACTAGCGGAGGCGAGCTCGTGGTCGCACAAGAAGCACAACGTGCGGTGGGGTGCGGATATCAAGCGTGTGCACCTTGACCTGCTGGGCAGCTCGCAGGTGAACTCGACCGGGAGCTTTTACTTTACAGGCTTGTTTACCGAGCAGCCTGGCTCCAGCTTGACGAGCGGCGCGGGCAACACGACCGCGAGCGGTGAACCGCAGACCGGCTCATCGCTGGCAGATTTGCTGCTAGGGCTGCCGCAGGAAACACAGATACAGGCACCCTATGCCAAGAGCTACCTGCGCGAGAACGTGTATGACGCCTATGTGCAGGACGACTGGCGCGCGCTGCCTTCGCTTACCATGATTGCCGGACTGCGCTACGAATATTTCTCCCCCTACTCAGAAAAGGACGACCGGCTGGCGACGCTCGACCCCGGGAACGATTTTGCATCTGTAACAACGGTGACACCACATACGATTGGGCCGTACACCGGCGCGTACCCTCGCTCGCTGATCTATCCGGAGAAGGACGACTTTTCGCCCCGCGTGGGTTTTGCCTGGCGCGCGGCGAAGGATACTGTGGTGCGCGGCGGCTACGGCATTAACTTTGCGAACGGGCAATACAACAAGTTTGTGCAGCAGTTTGCCTTTCAGCCGCCGTTCGCTGATGTGCAGACGAACGAAGCGACAAGCGGTGCACAGATCACGCTGGCCAACGGCTTCCCTGCCCCGCAGGCCGAGGGCAATTATGCGGTCAACAAGAATTACCGGCTGCCGTATATCCAGCTATGGAACCTGAACGTGCAGCGCACATTTCCGCAGAACATTTTGCTGAACATAGGTTACAGTGGGTCAAAAGGCACACGGCTCGACATTGTGGATGCGCCGGGTCGGAGCGCGACTGCGTCCCTGAGCGGTGTGCTGTACGACTATGAGGATTCGGTCGCGTTCTCAAACTTCAACTCGCTCGTGGTGAGTCTTCGCAAGCGCCTGCAAAAGGGCCTGAGCCTGCAGGCGACCTACACGTACGCGCACTCGATCGACAATGCGACCTCGGTAGGCGGGGTGGGCAATGCGGTCGCGCAGAACTGGCAGAACCTGCTCGCGGAAGAGTCGAACTCAAGCTTCGATATTCGTAACAAGGTCGCTGGAAACTTTCTGTACGAGCTGCCGTTCGGCGCGGACAAAACCTACTTTACTGTCGGGCGCAAGGCGCACGTGCTGGAAGGCTTGTCAGTATCCGGGACATACTCGATTGCGTCGGGCGCGCCGCTGACGCCAAGCTACATTGCATCGGTAACGGATGTGGCGCGCGGCAGCGCGGGATCGGAGCGGCCGGACCGGGTGCCTGGAGTTTCACTGACGCAGGGCGCCGGCAACGTGAACAGCTGGTTCAACACCGCTGCGTTTACCGCGCCGGCGAACGTGTACGGCAGTGCCAGCCGCTACTCGATCGCCGGTCCCGGAACAATTTCAGTAGATGGCTCGCTGGCCAAGACGGTGTCCTTTGGAGAGACCCGCTCGCTCGAAGTACGGGCGACGGCGAACAACATTTTCAACACAGTGCAGTACTCGACTGTCGATACGCAGCTCGGTTCAGGCTCATACGGACAGGTAACCGGAACAGCGGCGATGCGGCAGTTCAGCTTCATTGCGCGGTTCCGCTACTGATGCGGTTGCAGTTGTACAGGAGAATCCTGGTGTGTAGTCGAACATGGACGACCGGAGTGCTTGCCGCGTTGCTGGGCTGTGGCGCCTGCGGTGCAGAAGCGTGGGCGCAGGCGAACCCGCAGCCCACGGCACAGAGCGGGTTTACGCTGAAGGTGCAGAGCGACCTGGTGCTAACGGATGTCGTGGTGCGCGACCGCAAAACAGGCGAGCCGGTGCGGGGATTGAAGCGCTCTGACTTTTCAATCTTTGAAAACGGCAAGCCGCAGCAGGTGACCAGCTTTGACGCGCAGGATGTAGATCAGGCCGTGCGGCTGCCTGGAACCGAAACCGTAACTGGAAAAGCAGGAGGCCCGGCGGCCGCGGCCCTGGGCGCGAGCGCTGCGCAGCAGGCGGCAGGGCTGCGCGACCATCGGCTTATCGTCCTGTTTTTCGATACCACTTCCCTACAGCCGGACGACCTTGATCGCGTGCAGCAGGCGGCGCGTGACTACGTCAACAAGAGCATGCAGAATGCCGACCTTGTCTCTGTCGTTTCACTCGGCAACACGCTGCAGCTGGACCAGGACTTTACAGCAGATAAGCGATTGCTGCTGCGTGCTGTCAACAGCTACTCCGGCGGTAACGACCAGGGGTTTACGCCGGGCGCCACAAGCACGAGCAACCAGGTGGAAGACACGACCGCGTACACCGCGGACGAGAGCGAGTACAACGACATCAACACGGATCGCGAGTTGTTTGCCATTGCCGCGATCGCGCGGGCGCTGGGACCAATTAACCAGAAGAAGTCGCTACTGTATTTCTCAGGCGGGCTGCAGCGGGACGGCATTGAGAACGAGGCCTCGCTGCGCGCGACGGTGAACGCCGCGGTCCGGAACAATCTTTCGATCTACAGCGTAGATGCGCGCGGTCTGCAGGCGATTTCGCCACTGGGTGACGCTACGACCGGCTCGCTCCGCGGCAATGCCGCGTATACGGGGGGTGCCCTGCAGAACAATCTCGACTCAAACTTCAACACACAGGAAGTGCTCTCGACCTTATCGAGCGATACGGGCGGAAAAGCATTCTTCGACAACAATGACTTTGCGCCCGCGTTCCAACAGGTGCAGAACGATACGGCGAGCTACTATGTGCTCGGCTTCCACTCTACAAATGCCATGCGCGACGGACGTTACCGCAAGCTCGAGATCCGCGTCAACCGCCCGGATGTAAAGCTGAGTTACAGACCCGGCTACTATGCCCCGGCGGATTATCGCCACGCGAATAACGACCAGCGCGAGCGCGACCTGGAAGAAGCGCTGACGAGCGACCTACCGGAGACGGATATGTCGGTGTACCTGCAGCCGTTCTTCTTTCGCGATACGACCGGACGCTACAACATGCCGGTGTCACTGCTGGTGCCGGGCTCGCAGATTCCGTTCACCAAAGGCGGCGACCGCGAGAAGGCGACGCTCGATGTCATCGGCAATATCAAGGACGCGAAGGGCCACGTGCTGCAGGAGGTGCGCGATACGGTGAAGCTTGCGATTGACCAGGCGCAGCAGGTGACGCGCAAAAATATCCAGTACTCGACCGGCTTTACGCTGCCGGCAGGCACATACCACCTGAAGTTTGTGCTTCGTGAAAACGAAACGGGCAAACTCGGTTCGTTCGAAACGGACGTGAGGGTGCCGGACCTGGCAAAGGCGCCGCTCAAGATGAGCTCGGTCGTGCTCGCATCGCAGCGCATCGAGCCTGCAGGCAATGGACGCCGCCAGGACAATCCGCTGGTGTACGAAGGCCAGCAGTATGTACCGAACCTGCCGCACGTCTTCAATCGCGATCAGCCACTGTACTTTTTTTACGAAGTGTATGACCCGGCGAAGTATGCGAAGGCAGCAGTCGGCGATACGACAGCCGCAGCCAAAGCGACCGGGAGCATGCAGGTGATGACCAGCATCGAGTTGCTGCGCGGCAATGTGAAGGTGTTCGAGTCGCCGCTTGTGAACGCGCGCGCGGTCAACGTACCGGGGCGCAATGCGATTGCCTTCGCCTTTACGGTACCGCTTACATCGCTCGCGGATGGACTTTACACGTGCCAGGTGAACGTGATCGATGATGCGGGCGGAACGTTCGCGTTTCCGCGCACGGCGGTACTGGTGCGCGGCGGCGCTGTCGCGCCTGCTGCACCCCCTGCGCCTGCGGGAGCGCACTGAAGTTATGATTGCGGCTCGTCCTGCTTGTACGGGCAGTGCCGGCAACCTGAACCGCAGCAGAACCCGCGCTTGAGATGGAAGGCCTCCGTGAACACGCAGAACGGGCCATCCATGTAGAAGTCCTCGTCCTCATCCTGCTGTTCTGTTTTCTCGTTCCGGGTATTTTTGGGGTCGCTCATGGTTGTGGCCTTCTCTCTGCCGGGCCTGCGGCGAACATGGCAGCCTGCGCCTGAGGCACGGACTGTGGTGAAGCCAGAGCGGGGTTTCTGAGCAGCGCGTGCGTCCACAGCACGCACCGGCCGGCAAGCGCAGGCACCCGCTCCCCCGGGACCACAATGCCCAGAAGGTTTAATGGATCAGCGGCTGCTACAGATACATTCAGGTCGAGCCGCAGCTCGGCGCGCCGCGCGTCACGAAAGCTCTGGACAGCCTCAGGCAGCGCAAACTGCTCGCCGGCAAAGCCGGACACAAAGCGGCCGCCGCGCACCTCTCCACGTGCTTCCATACGGCGCAGCATGGGCAGCAGCTCGCGCCATCTGGGCATGGTCGCTTCGCGCTCCAGAAGGTCGCGAAACACGATGCCGTAGCGTCGCAGCAGCACGCCGCAGGCAGAGGCTGTCCGCGCTTCCGCTCGCTCGGCGGCGGCGCCCTTTTGCCGCGCTGCGTCGGCGAACGGCTCGATACGCCACGCCTGCTCCGGCTCTGCTGCGAGCAGGCCCCAGCGACCCGATGCATGACGCGCGGCGCGCTTTGTCCCGGGCGGGGGAGCGCTCACCTGCCTGCGCCGGGGATCAATGAGCAGGCGCAGACTGTCAAAGCCATCGGCAGTGACAAGCCCCGCTGCGACAAGCTCCCAAAGAGCGCGATCAAGCTCCGCCGGCGCGACCGTAAAGGAGCGTAGCAGGTCAGCAGCGAACATGGCGCCACGCTGTGCGAGGCAGGCGCGCACCGCAATGGCAAGCTCACTGAGGCAGCAGGGTAGGTGACTTTCCGGAACGCGGCCAGCCTCAAGACAAGCGTCGAGCCACAGCGCCTCTTCGCGCAGAAAAAAAGTGACCGGAGCCATGCTGGTGGGGACAACACGGCGCGGTCCACCGCTCTCAGCGGCGTAGAAAGCAGGATGCGGCGACACGCGGCCCCAGCCAACCTGCCCTGACAGGCACAGAGCGTCAAGCCAGCGCGGGTCGTAGCGGGCGACGCGCGCCGGCAGCAGCGTTCGTTCCCACTCGACAGCAGGCGCTTCAAACCCCTCCAGGCTCCGCAGTGCTTCGAGCACGCCTGCTTCGCCTGCGAGCTGCGTTTGCGGGGCAACGTGCTGCCACCCGAGCAGCCACTGCATGTAAATGGCGGGAGAGGCCGCCTCAACCTGGCGCCGCAGCGCGCCGAGTGTGCGCTTATGGATGCGCTGCAGCAGGCGGCGATCGCACCACTCTACGTCGTGATCCGCAAGGGCTTCAGCCGCGGGTCGCTCAAAGGTGCCGCGCATCACAGTGCCGGCAACCTCAAGCCGCAGCAATTGCTTCCAGACCTCCCCAGCCGGAATGCTCAGCAGCTTTGCAATCGAAGCGGCGGTGGCGGGGCCCAGCAGGCACATCCAGCCCTGCACGGCGCGCCGCAATACTTCATCCTGTGTCTGCTCAGGCGCAGCGATGACAGGCAGAGCCTGCGCGGGGATGAGCGCAGGCAGTATCATGCAGGCCCATGCCATGCGTTCCGCCGTTACCCAGTAGCGAATGCCATTTGCAACAGCCACAGTGGCACGTGCCGAAGCAGCAAGCCTCGCGAAGAAGCGCGGCCACGCGCCGGCGGCGGCGTGTTCCGCTGCAAGCGTAAGCACCGCCTCCTCAGGCACGAGGATCAGCGACTGCAGGTGATCGTGCAGTTCGTGCTCATCGCGAATGTCAGGCCACTGCTGCGAGCGCACTTCGGCGATTGCTTCGGGAGAGAGACGGCCTGCCTCGCCCAGGATGCTGTCGGGGACTGTGCGCCGCAGGGAAACAGCGCGGGTTCGCCGCTCTTCGAGGTCGGCATCGTCAAGGAAAGCATACGGCGCCGCGTTGATGAGCTCGTGCGAGAACTGCGAAGGCGTGGTGGTATCGACAGCAAGGCAGCGGATAGCGCCGGAGTGGATCTGCCGCAGCAGATGCGTGAGGCCTTCGAGATCCATGGCCTCCTGCAGAGTGTCCTTCATGACCTCGCGCACCAGCGGGTGGTCAGGGATTTCGATGTCGCCCTCGATGTTCTCCTGGCAGGCCGCGACCTGCGGAAACACGTTGGCGAGCAGGTCGTCGCTGCGAGTACGCAGAATCTGCGGCGCAACCTTTTTGCCTTTCTGAAACCGCAACAGTTGCAGGGAGCGGCAGGCATCCCATCGCCAGCGCGCTTTGAAGATGGGAGAGGTGAGCGAAGCCTGCTGCAGCAGCTCATGCACGGTCTGCTCGGTGAGGAACTGGAAGACGTCACTCAGTGGAAAAGAGTGCTGCTCAGCCAGCGAAATGTTGAGGCCATTGTCAGTCGCGGCTGCCTGCAGCTCAAAGTTGAAACCGCGACAGAAACGCTTGCGTAGAGCCAAGCCCCACGCCTTGTTGATGCGGCCTCCGAAAGGCGCGTGCAGGATGAGCTGCATGCCGCCGCCCTCGTCGAAAAATCGCTCCGCGATTATTGTTGTGAGGGTCGGCACGGCGCCGAGTACAGCGCGACCGGCAACGATGTAGGCGATAAGCTGCTCCGCGGCAGCAGGCGTGCAGCAACACTGCTGTGACAGCCATGCAGTCGTAGCGGAAACTTCCTCATCTGCCTGCGAGGTGTAGCCGGCCTGCACGTTCAATGTTCTCTCGCTGATTTGCGCGCGCAGGTCCGAGACGAAGGTCGAGAGCTCCATCGTGCGCTGCGGCGCTTCACCGGTCCAGAACGGTACGTTAGGCGGCTGACCGTGGGCGTCCTCGACCAGCACGCGGCCCGCACTCTCAACCTGCGTGATACGCCAGCTGGTGTTGCCCAGCAGGATGACGTCGCCGGGCGAGGAGTCGATGGCGAAATGCTCATCGAGCGTGGCGATCGGGATGCCCTCAGGCTGCGCGATGACCTGGAAGATAGCAGTGTCCGGAATGGTGCCGCCATTTGACAGGGCTGCAAGCCGCGCACCGCGGCGCGCCTGCAGCACGCCATGTACGCGGTCGCGCAGCAGGTACGCGCCCCAGGTGCCTCGGCTGCTCGCGATGCCTTCGCTCACCAGGCACAGCAACTCTTCAAACGTGGCCCGTGTGAGTGCGCGATAGGGATACGCTCTCCGGGCGAGCGCGAACAGCGCGTCTTCTTCCCACGGATCATCCAGCGGCTGGGCCGCGCAGGCGGCGATCATCTGCTGCATCAGCACATCAAGCGGTTCGGGCGGAATCACAAGCCGGTCAAGTACGCCGGCGCGCATTGCCTGTACCAGCGCTGCTGTTTCCAGCAGGTCGTCGCGCGTCGTCACAAAGAAGCGGCCTTTGGGTGTGGCGCCGCGCCAATGGCCGGCGCGGCCCACGCGCTGCATGGCAGGGGCGATGGCGCGGGGTGAGTTGATCTGGCAGACGAGATCGATGGCGCCAATGTCGATGCCGAGTTCGAGCGAAGCGGTCGCGACCAGCAGACGGATTTCGCCGGCCTTGAGTTTGCGCTCTGCTTCGTGGCGCAGCGCGCGCGACAGCGAACCGTGGTGCGCGGCAACGTTTTCCGCGCCGATGCGCTCACCGAGCTGGAAGGAAAGCCGCTCCACCATGGCGCGCGTATTGACGAACACGAGCGTGGAGCGATGCTCCAGCGCGAGCTCCGCGAGGCGAGTGTAGATCGACTCCCACACGCCGCGGGTGGCGACCGAACCGAGTTCTTCATCGGGAATCTCGATGCCGAGATCAAGGTGCCGCCGTTGACCGACGCTGATGATCGACACCTCCTCACCGCGACCTGAACCCGCGAGAAACTCGGCGACCAGCGAAATAGGGTTCTGCGTCGCGGAGAGACCGATACGCTGGGGCGCTGTACTGTAATCGCGGACAAGCGCATCGAGCCGCTCAAGCGTGAGCGCGAGGTGGGCGCCGCGCTTGTCATCGGCGATGGCATGTATCTCGTCGACGATGACGGTGCGAATCGAACGTAAATTGCTCCGACTCTTTTCCGCGGTCAACAGAATGTAGAGCGACTCCGGCGTGGTAACGAGGATATGCGGAGGACGGCGCAGCATCTGTTGCCGCTCCTTCGGCAGCGTGTCGCCGGTGCGAACCCCGGTGCGGATCTCCGGGCAAAGATAGCCGCGCTCGAGCGCGAGCGCCTGGATTTCGCGCAGCGGTGCCTCGAGATTTTTTTGCACGTCGTTTGAGAGCGCCTTGAGCGGAGAGATGTACAGGATCTCCGTCGTCTCGGAAAGTCGTCCGTCGATAGCCTTGCGCATAAGCTGGTCAATCGCGACAAGAAAAGCCGCGAGCGTCTTGCCGGAGCCTGTAGGTGCGGAGATCAGGGTCGTGCGGCCCGCGACGATGCTGGGCCAGCCGGCGACCTGCGGTTCTGTCGGCGAGCCGAAGCGCGTGGTGAACCACTCCGCGACCACGGGATGCGCCCACTGAAGCGCGTCGTCTAAATCGGGTGGTTGTGCAGTGGGAACGGCCTCGGGAAAGAGCGAGCGCATGGCTTCAATTCTAACCGCGCTTTCACCGCTTGTTCGCCCTTGCGAACCCGCCAAAGTCTGCCGGCACAGCTGCTGTGGAGCTCGCTGATGCTGACGGACTGAGAGCGGAGTTGACGAATAGCATGTCGCCGGTCAGAATAGGGACTGCATCCCCTTTCCGCAATGTGGGCCTGTGGCGCAGCTGGGAGCGCGCTTCCATGGCATGGAAGAGGTCATCGGTTCGATCCCGATCAGGTCCACCAATTCATTCAACAACTTAGACCGTACATTCTGGGAACAGTGATGCTTTCGTGGGAACAGCATAGGAACACTCCCTTTGTGCCCCATGTTATGCCGCTGCCTCCGGCTTCCAATTGAACAAAACATCCACGGCTTTGCGCTGCGCAACACGTTTTTTCTCCATGCCCGCCTGCGCGTAGACTTCCATCGTTGTGCTGATCTTGGCATGCCGCATCAACTCCTGCACTACCTTTACATCGTTGCCGGTTGCAGCTAGTAGCGAACTATAGGTGCGCCGGAACGTATGCCAGCCGATCTGTTTCGTGATGCTTACCCTCCGGGCGGTCGGTTGCAGGATCTTTGCCCGCAGGCTGTCCGGCCAGAGCGGTGTTTTGCCGAAGGCCCGGTCACTGGCGAAGACCCAGTCTCCTGGTTCTGGGTACCCACAGACCTGAATCCAAGCCTCCAACCCCTCCACAACGACGTCGTCAAGCGGCACCGGTTGTTCGGAGATCTCGGTCTTGCATGGCCCGATGGCACCATCAGAGTAGGAGTGAAGAACATCTGCCGTGCAGGTCGCTTAGCTGATGTCCTCCCACTTCAGGCCGAGGACTTCGCAGATCCGCAAGCCGGTCGTGGCACAGATCGTTCCCATGAGCCGTTCCCGATCTGGTAGCGCGGCCAGCAGAGTACGAAACTCTTCAGCCGTAAGCACATCCGGCCTCCACAGGCGCTTCGAGCTGACCCGCACCATGGCAACCGGGTTCTGGTTAAACCAGCCCCAGCGAATGCCGTGGCGAAAGATCATGCTCAGAACATTGCGAACCTTCGCCCGGCTTCCCGGAGCGAGTTGGAGCGATTTCAGCCACTCCTCCACCTCAATCGTGGTGACGCGACCCGGAGGATAATCTCCCCAGCGGCACGATGTGGTTTTCGAGATTGCTGATGTAGCCCAACTTCGTCGACCTCCTTTTACCCTCGTGATTGTCCATCGGTGTTTCTTTCAGCCGGTAGTGCTCAACGAGCTTTCGGACTGTTTGCGGCGGTCCTGCTTGCTCGACCGCGTGACGGTTAATGCTGAGGCGAAACGTCTCCGCCGCCCTTAGCGCATCGGCCTGAGTGGGGAGCTCGCGCACCGTACCCAGAATCTGCTTGCGCAACTGACGGCTGCCTTGCTGATTCGTCTCGCGCCAGCGGTAGACCCATACATCGGAGCCGCTCTTGCGTGGCTCCTTATAGAGAGTTCCAAATTGATATCGTGGCCGTTTCATAGAAATGATTTCCTTTCTTGAATGCGGCCCTGGTCGCTAACCAATGTTACCTCTGTCCGCATCCAGTGATCGAGCTCAGAAATGCGGAAACGCCAGTTCTTTTTCTGCCCTTTGCCGGGAATGCCATGCGCAGGCAGCTTCCCTCTACGCGCAAGTCCCAGCAGCGTTTTGCGTGGCATGTCGAGAAACGATGCTGCTCGTTCTGCATTAACGAATGGTTCGGACGAAGCCTGAGCTGAATTTTCCATAGATCACCGTGAAAGCACACCTAAAGTAAAGTGCCCACGAGAAGCGTAGCCAAGGAGAGACGCTTTTATCGTGGACAATTTTTCCTCGGTGTGTCCTAAACGGACACCATGTTCGCCTTCGCAAGTCGCTTCAGGATTTCATCTGAGGTGTTCCGAACTCGACAGAACCTCAATCTGATCGACGACTTTTACCTCTGTGATGTCGGAACCAGGGTGCTTGACTCGCATGTAGCGAACTACCTCTTCCAGTGACAGTGCTGCGATTCGCTGAATTCGCAATTCGGTGTGAGCCCGCTTCTCTCGACGCTCGTCGCACCTGATCTCAAACAAAATCGCCCTCTGCGTAGGCGCGTGTTTTGCACTTAGCAACTCCGATAAACCCTTCTTTTTCGACATAAAGCGTTCCCCTAAACTACTTCTTTTCCGATCATCCAGGGCAGCCAGAACTCCATGGAAAGCCACAGCCGGTCCAGATGCTGACACGCGACCACGCTATTCTGCTCGTGGTGTTTTTGCACGTAGAGTCTTACAAGCTCAGATGTGGCAGGTCAAGCAGAGCATGAACTCGTATTCAGAGAACTCGGGGCGAGGTTAAGAGCCATGCGCCGGAAGCGCGGTCACAGCCAAGAAGATATGCTCTCTTTCGGATTCTCCACCCGCCATTGGCAGCAAATCGAAGCCGGGCGGCCTATAACTCTGAAGACACTGTTACGCGTTTGCGATGCGTTTGAAGTGACGCCGGAGAAGCTATTTCGAGGGCTGTATTCCGTTCCAACGCGCACTCAGAACGACCTTAGCTGATCGCAAGTGTGCTTGCAGCCAGTACGATCTCCCCGGTGTCCTGCATGTTCTCTCAGGCACCGCGAGAGAAAGACAGCCCGCGCCCAGCAACGGGACGGGATTCTGCTTCGCCTGCCGGACGAGTCGATTTCCAAGCGATCGAGCTTGTAGTCCGGCAGACGCCCTCCGGGTTTCGGCTCCCCCTAAAGGTCTCCCCCGAAAAAGCATCCCGCCCGCCTTGGGAGCGGCCATCTCTCGCGCCCTTGCGGGAGTGTGTCCTGAGAGATCACTCCGGGACCACAAAGGAGATCAAGACCATGCAAGCACAAACTACGTTCCAGAATCAGCTCAATATCATCACACAGGGCGACTGCATCCAGGTCATGAGCGAAATGCCTGCGAACAGCGTCGATTTCATCCTTACCGATCCGCCGTATCTGGTGAGCTACCGTGATCGCGATGGACGCACCATCCAGAACGATACGAAGGCAGACTGGCTCAAACCCGCAATGCAGCAAGCGTACCGGGTGCTGAAGCAAGACCGCGTAGCCATCATGTTCTACGGATGGACGAAGATCGATATGTTCTTCGATGCATGGAAGGCTGCGGGTTTTCAGCCTGTCGGACACCTGGTGTTTCACAAGAGCTATAGCTCGAATAGCAGGTTCCTGAGCTATCGCCATGAGCAGGCATATCTGCTGGCGCAAGGCAGACCGCCACTACCGAAGCAGCCGCTGGCCGATGTTATGGATATGCCATACAGCGGCAATAAGCTGCATCCGACGCAAAAACCAGTAGCGGCGCTGGCTCCATTAATTCGTAGCTTCACTTTACCAGGCGAACTGGTGCTTGATCCCTTTACTGGAAGCGGCTCGACCTGCGCGGCGGCGTTGCTGGCTGGGCGCGGGTATCTCGGCATTGAACTCGATGCTGAGTTCCATCAGGCGGCCTCGCAGAGATTGGACAGAGTGAAAGAGAGGATCGCAAAGCGGTCCTCTCCGGTGCTCATTCCCACCCCGTGGTGAGTGTGCCCGCGTGCCCGCCTCGCCTCAAGGCGAAGCATTGTTCTGAGTTGTGATGATCGCAACCTTGACCCGCGGCGGTCTCGCGGATTTCTTGCCTCACATCGTGGGAATGAGCATCTCCGCGCAGTTTGCGCCGTGAATTCAGTGTTGCGAGGAGACTCGCCGTGAGGTCCCATTCGGACGGGTTTGCTCGCCGAGTTTCGTATCACTACCTTGACAGTATCTGAGTGTCCATTTAGGACACCGCGTGGAATTATTTTCCACTCTGACCTGCCTGCCCCCGCCTTACCTTCGCTCCAGACATTGCAACGGGGAGTGCCCCTCGCCGAAGCGCAAATGAAAGGAGTCTATGCAAAACCCCCTTGCCGACCTCATCCTGATGATCTCGTTCGGCCTGGGAATGTTGACCTATTACTCGACGCCGATACCCGGTACTGGCTACAGCTTCAGTGACCTCATCACCAAAGAGGCTCTGAGCATCTCCGGCCAGATTGAGTCAGACCAAACGCAGCAGATCGCCGAAGCCGTCACCGGCGAGGAGCAGCAACTCGGCGCGCCTCCAGGCAGCTTCAATGTCCTTGAGGACCTGACGTACTTACTCATCGCAGTGATCCTTGCCGCGATGGAAGCGGTGGCCTTCCGTAATCGCATATGGCTACGTTGCCTCCGCTGTCTGCGTGCTGATCGGACCGATCTTCATCCCGTGGTTTATCGTGCCCAAGATGGATTGGCTCTTCTGGGGCTGGCTCAAAGCGTTCATCGGCTTCAGCTTTTATCAGGTCATTGCATCGGCGTTCATCTTCGTCTTCTCGAAGGTCCTTACTTCGATGTTTCAGGCCATCGGCAAGATCAGCATCACCAACGCCTTCACGATCCTGCCCGCGCTGCTCATTACGCTCTTCGTCTGCATCTACGGGTTGGTCAAAATCCCGGAGCTTACGAGTGCGATCCTCAGCGGACGCACCGGCACCTGGGTCAACCCGATGGGAAATTAGCCATGACAAGAGCAGAGACCCCAGCGCTCCAAACGTCGATATCGAGATCAAGGCTGTGGTGCTCGACGACACGCGGCAGGCCCCGTATCGCGTCCACATTGAGTTCGAGAAGGTCTCCTATTCGCTTGGCGACCAACAGGAGCAGAACCGGGAACGCTGGACCGCAAATGTCGTCTACGGCTTTCGCGATGAGGTTCCGAACGCGATGCTGCTCACCAATCCCCTCGGCGTCGTCATCAGCTACGTCCACGAAGACCAGGCTTTCGGGAGCTAGTGATATGCAACCGAAGAAGCCCATTCTGCTCTACTGCCCCGACCGCGAGCTGCTATCCTCCACAGCGTTTGTGCTGCGATTGCATCCCTATGACATCACCTCTGTTCATGACAGCAATGCCGCGATAAGAGTGAGCGAGCGAGGCCTCGCCGCCTGCGGCGTACTCAGCCAGAAATGCAGCCAGCGCGCCATCTCGTAGCCGCCACAGAGCGTAGTCAGCCAGTGGGCGGAAGTGGGTTTATAAATCGCGAAACCGGTAAGCAGCATTCCCGCGCCCATTAAAACCACCGAGGTGTATGCAATGCGCTGCGCTCCGTTGTACTTCGTCTGCGGCGGCAGCCCCTTACGCAGGTGCAAATCCACGAGGGTCACCTGGATCGCATCCTGCAGACTGCGGCGCTGCGGCAACAGAAAACGCCACTCCCCGGAAAGCCAGGTATACAGCACGTAAATCAGGCCATTCAACGCAAAGATCCACATGAAGAAGAAGTGGTAGCCCAATCCTTGCGTGACGTGATAGGGCACATGCAGCTTTTCGTAAAACCAGTGCGGAAAGAAGCGGAATAGAGTAAATCGACCAACACAAATGCGGTAAACGCGATGGGGGTACCTATAAGCGTTATCCGAATCGTTCCAGTAAATGAGCAGTCCACTCCAGATCATGGTGAAGAGCACCGGGAAGTTGACCCAGTGCATCCACCGGATGGCAAGAGGGTGCTTGTACTCCAGCCGAATACTTGGGGTCTGCACGCCCGCTTCGTCCAAAGGTAAGGCCGCCACGTCACCTCCGAATCCCAAACGCACAACGTTGAACTACATCGAATGCAGCGAGCCTAGGGTGTTGCGGAACTCGCGTACGCATGGACCAGCACTACAATTGCTTGCTTTTCTGAAAAGGCCGTTCATGCCGCCACCTTCTTCGCGAAGAACGCGCTGGGCAGGCCGACGAACAGAGCGTGGCCGATGACGCCGTTGGCCAACGCCGCAGTCGTGATCGTGCCGGGAGCGACCGCCGTCATCGGCAATACCAGCAGGTTCATCACCGCCCACACGGCAGCGCCGTACAGCAGTCCCAGGAGCGCCCACTGCGTACGCAACACAGCGACGCGTCGGCTTGCAAGGATGTAGATCGCTGCGACTACCAGCGCGATGGCGAAATGCACGACGAGGCCAAGTCCCGCAGTTGCAGGCCCGCCCGAGAAGGCCCGTGCGCCCAGCAGACTGCTCGCAATGTACTGCAGCACCTGGATCGGGTTTTGGCCGTGCAGGCCGCGGAAGACGACGCCATCGGCTGCATCGAGCGCTCCGACCACCAGCGTGGCATAGAGGATGGCGCGAGAGACGGGCAACGCGCGTGCTGCCGGATGTGGCTCACTCCCAGGAGTCGGGTTCAGGGCAGAGGCGGTCATTTGCCCGCCTCCGTCTTCTGCCCCTTTCCTAGAAAACCGATGATCTTGCCTGCGACGAGCTCGCTGTGCTCTTCCAGCAGAAAGTGGCCACCGTCAATCAGGTGCAGTTCCGCTTTGGGCAGGTCGCGCAGGAACGCCTGCGCTCCCGGCACGATGAAGAAGGGATCGTTCTGCCCCCACACGATGAGCGTGCGCGGCTGGTGCTTGCGGAAGTATTCGTGCCACGCGTCGTAGAGCGCCACGTTCGAGGTGTAGTTGTGAAGGAGTTCGAGTTGAATGGCATCATTGCCAGGTCGGTCCAGCAGCGCCTGGTCGAAGGTGTAGCTGTCCGGGCTCACCGCCGCCACGTTTTTTGCACCATGCGTGTACTGGAAGATAGTCGTCTGCTTGGTCAGCAGCGTGCGCGGCGCCTTCTCCGTATCCTCGTTGCGATTCGCCCAGAAAGCCTGCAGCGGCTCGAAGGCGGCACTGATGCCTTCCACGTAAGCGTTGCCGTTCTGCACGACGATGCCTTCGATCGCTTCCGGATGACGCGAAGCGATACGGAAACCGACGGGCGCGCCGTAATCCTGCACGTAGATGCTGAACTTCTTCAAACCGAGCGTTGTGAAGAGCAGTTCCTCTATCTGAGCGGTGATGTTGTCGAAGGTGTATCGGAAGTCTGTTGACGCAGGAGCATCGCTGTAGCCGAAACCGAGGTAGTCCGGCGCAATAACGTGGAAATCGCTGGCGAGTTGCGGGATCAAGTCCCGGAACATGTGCGACGACGACGGAAAGCCATGAAGGAGAACGATCGTCGGATTCGTGGTCGAGCCGGCTTCGCGGTAGAAGATCTTGTGGCCCTGAATGTCGGCATGTTGGTACGTAGTCATGTGATTTACCCTTTCAGGTGGGCTGTGAAGGAAAGATGATTGGCGCTGTTTGGGCGTTACCGTGCACGCCTGCCGATAGGCAGTTGAGCGCGACGCTTCCAGAGCTGAACATGAGGTCTTCGCATTTATGGTTGCTGGCTAATCGTTGAAGTTGGGGAGAATTGGATCGGCGTCGGAGCTTCTAAAATCCCGCTCAGCCACCCCGCATCTCGGTTATCGATTGAGAGTTGCTTGTGTGGAAGGGGGATACATCTTTGTGCCGCAATCTGCAAATCTGGACACGCACAGCAGACTCTCTTGAGCCGTGTAGACAGCAACTCCCAAGAGAACAACATCCTTGCTCAAATTGTCCGACCGCACCGGCAAGCGCGGGAAAGCCACTCAGGTTTGGTTCCCAACCCGGTGTGGTGATTAGGAAGCTAAGCGTGGTCAAGAACATAAGAATAGCGATCGAACTGCCGACCAGTCCGACCCGCGGAAAGAAGCGCCCGGTTATCAGGAGGATTGCGGTCGTGATCTCCGTCACGCCCAGTAAGTCTGCCAATCCCTGAACCCCGAGCCCAGCGAGCAGGGGCCGCATGAAGGGGCTGTTCGCTTCCAATCCCATAATGCCGTGAGCTTCATATGAAGTGAATTTCATGCCGCCGATCCAAATGAGGACCAGAGCGAGCCCATAGCGAAGCAGAATGTACTCAGCCACCGTCGCGGTCCTCAAAAAAGATGTCATCTCGGGATGCTGATATGTAGTCATGTGGTTGTCCTTTGTGATCAGTCCGATTGTTTGCAGGCGAGATGACTTGCTGTTCAGAGCAACGCACTGGCCGCTGCCAACACGAACTCCACGACGGTTGAAGGCGATGAGATCTGAGGCGCATGGTCTACATCGTGCGAACGGACCTCCGCGCCCATGCGCTCGGCCACAAAATGTTGTGTCTTCGGGCTGAACATGCGATCGTCTTCAGCCAGTAGATACCACGAACGTTTCGTCCTCCATGCGGGAGTCCGTATCGCTTCGCCAAGACACTTCATCGCTATCGGGCGTTGCGCTGCTGTCGCGATTGAGTTTTGCTCCGCCGTGGCTCGATGGGCGACCGCATTTTTCATTCCTTCCTCCGACATCCATAAGAGACCATGACCGTCGGGTTCCAGATGGGGAGCTTTTTCATGCGGAGGCTCCCGGAAGAAAAGGTCGCCCACCGTTTCACCTTCGGCCGGCGGCATAGCTGCCACATAGGCCAGACCTCGGACACGATCGTCACTTTCGAGGGCGGTGATCACAGCGCCGGAGTAAGAGTGAGAGACAAGAAGGATTGGCCCCGCGCCCGCTCTTTCTAAAGCCACTTCCAAAGCAGCAACATCATCGGACAGCGAAGTCATTGGAATCTGGGCAGCGATGACCTTCACGCCCGCCTTGAGGAGTGGGCCGATTACGGCAGACCACGAGGATGCATCCGCCCATGCGGCATGGACCAGAACGATCGTTGCATTTGAAGGAATATTTTTCATTACTAACCTTTCGCCGATCTGGCACGCCCGTGGTGAACCGCTGTTGGGCAACTGAAAAGATCGGCACTCGTGGGGCATCGCTTATCAAAGGCCAAGTCGCAGCAAGACCGGAAGGTGCGCTAATATGAAGCATAAGGATGACAGGAGATCACTAAAAGCGAGAAGTTCTAACACTATCGGTGAGAATATCTAAACTATGCTTCTGAACAACCTCAGCCTGGACAGTCTTCGAACGTTAGTGGCCACCCAAGATCTGGGTGGTTTTGGCCGCGCTTCGGAGCGCCTTTTGCGGACTCCCTCCGCAATCAGTTTGCAGATGAAGCGACTTCAAGAGGAGATAGGAGTGCCGCTCTTTCGGAAGCAAGGCCGGAAGATGCTTCTCACCGAACAGGGAGAGATCGCTCTCCGATATGCCCGGAGGGTGCTGGAACTCAATGATGAGATGATCGATACTCTGCGCGGATCGTCTCTTGCAGGTGTCGTTCGAATCGGATTCGGGCAAGATTTCACGGGCAACGTTTTACCTTTAGTCATCGCGCGGTTTAATGCGCTCTATCCGCTCGTAAAGCTTGAGGTGACGGTAGACCTCGGCCAAGTACTCCTGCAAGCGATCGACTCCGGCGACCTTGATCTTGCCTTGACGTTAGGCGGCGCACAGAAAAAGACGGCGCAACTGTTGAGCGAGCTGCCGTTGCACTGGATCGCAAGCCCCAGTTTTAGGGATCATGCAAAGCAGCCGTTACCGCTTGCTCTCTTCAACCCCCCGTGCGGATGTCAGACACCGGGGCTGGAGGCACTGGAAAGTGCTGGACGCTCCTGGCGCGTTGCAATGACGAGCCCCAGTCTGACGGGCGTGTGGGCCGCCGTCAGTGCGGGACTGGGACTGACCACACGAGCCGAGCTTGGCCTGCCGGCAGACGTGCAGACCATCGAACTGGGCCTCCCGCCATTGGGAAATATACCCATCACGTTTCATCGCAGACGCGGCCTTCGGGCTCCGAACGCGATGCGGTTCGCTGAAATCACAGAAGAGTCGGTCGGTACTTTCCTACGTTCCCGTCCAGCACGTGCGCTCGTCTAGAACCGTCGATCCTTGAGCCCAGGTAGTGAGTCGACGGCTCGTTAGCAGACGTCATGGTAGCGTGGCGATCAGCCGCCTCGGCCCATGTGAACGAGACTTCATCCTGAGACTTTATCGACGCAATGTTGCCATCGAATTGAACTTCTCGAAGCTGCGCCTCCAGAGCCCCATTTCAGCTCAGATGATTCATTTCTCGTGAAAGTACCCTTGCCTAGGTCGGATTGCCACAGTGCAGTTGCGACCCCAGAAGCTTCTCTACATCGGCAAAACGCTCCCGCACCTTAGGAAAACTCAAGGGATGCCATTCCTCGACGGTCTTCCCCCCGGCGTCTTTCAGGCCGATAATCAGATCTCCGCCGTCCTGCGTGTAGATCTCCTGCCATGCCACGAGCTCCACCAGATCTTCTTGTCGTGACGCCGTAGCGTACAAACTCACAAATGGGGTTTGCGCTAAAGCGTCATACACGTCTGAGGCCTTTGCGATTGGGAAGATGATCGGCGCTGCGGAAGTATGTCTTTGGTGTAATCGCTGCGAACGACGGAGCCAGAGTTGAGTGGCCTGTCCAGATGCCTTGAACAAACCTGCTACGCGGATTGGTGGTGATACCGCAACTAACATCAACGACATGCGTCGACTTATGCAACAAGACATAGCTGAGAGCATTTGTGCCCGTACCCGTAACGGAGATGGTCAGTCCCGAGCCGTCTTGTTTGTAAACACGACGCTCCTTATTGGTCAAAAACGTTGTAAGCGGCTCGTTGATAACACTCGCGCGCAGCGTTATGTCAGAGAGGCCTGTTTTAGCACTGGGAGAAGTGAGTCCAGTGCCTTCTCCAGGAATGCCGTCAACGAAAGCCAGTTTATGCATGTGTTGCTCCAGTACGCGCTTGTTAAGCGCCGGTAACGAAGCCGATGCAGCCTCCACGGCCATGCGTTCTTCAGCCGTAAGAATGTGCGGACTGACGTCTTGCATCGCTGCCTTCTTAAAAGTTTCGATATCGGCTTGAGCCGGTTCACCCACCCTTTCGATTAGGGTTGTGGTTGTTTCGTCCTCTTTTGGTTGTGCACCGCTTTGTTGTTGAGCCTGCAGCACTCCTGGCGAGTATTGAACTGCGCTGACGACCGCACCTGATGTCGCTACGGGAGTGCCCAGAAAGTACGAAACAGTTGCAAGTAATATTGCGCCTCGAAGTGCCAATCTTGTGTTGTCCAACCTTCCTCGCGGATCGACCGCGAAACTCCTAAACACCCGCATTCGGCAGCCTTCCTAACAGAGGTGGACCGAAGCAACCGACTGCTGATTTCCTCGCGAACGTTTGGCCACTCGTCGGGCCGTCAACATCATACCAAGTGACCCGACCCGCTTAACTAGCACAGCAGAACCGATTGCTCTGCCGGGGCTTGGGCTCATGTTCGGTCACGGTACATATTCTCCCGTCTTCGTCTCAGGTAATACCCATTGACGCTTGCTCATTCAGTTCACGTAAGTAGGTTCGTACTGAGCGGGAGGTAGCAGGAGATTCTCGCAACAAATACTCACCGATCAATTCAGTATTTGGAACTTTTCTTCGTGCCTGCCAGGCCCTACGTTATTTCATGGCGCTGCAGGACGGTCTCTTCCAGACGCTAATGCAGCAGAATTCAAGGTGGCCCGGCGGGCTGCTTGTATAAGGAGAACCACCATGTCGCGTTTGCACCCTGTTAATCCCTCGAATGCCACAGGCAAAGGAAAAGAACTGCTCGATGTCGTGAAAGGTAAGCTTGGCATTGTGCTGAACATGACTTGTGTCATGGCCGCCTCGCCCGTTGTTCTCGAAGCGTACCTAGGCTTTAGCGGTGCGCTCGCCGGTGGTTTGTTGGATGCGAAAACCCGTGAAGAGCTGGCCCTGCTGACGGCTCAGGAAAATCATTGCAACTACTGCCTGTCGGCACATACCGCAATCAGCAAGATGGTCGGCCTGAACCACGACTAGATCGTCGCCAGCCGTGAGGGAAATGGCACCAGTCCGAAAACAACGGCGGCACTGGCCTTCGCCAAGCGCGTACTCGATACCAAGGGCGAGATCAGCGAAGCGGACTTCGGGACTGCGCGCAGCGCCGGCTTGTCCGAAGGAGAGATTGCCGAGATCATCGCACACGTTGCGCTGAATGTGTTCACCAACTACTTCAACGTCGCTACCAATGTGGATATTGACTTCCCAAAGGTTTCCTATACAGAAATCGCCTAGCTGACTCGTAGTACTGGGTTCACAAACGGGCGCAGACCCGGGAGGTGCTTGGATGTATGTACAAGAGCTGTGGCGCTATCCAGTAAAGAGCATGCGTGGTGAACGGGTTCCTGAAGCCACGATAGATCGGACCGGCATCAAGGGCGACCGGAACATTGTCGTGGTGTCCGACGCGCTAGATCGAATCATCACTGCCCGAACGCACCCCGGACTCCTCGGCCTGCAAGCCTCTGTTTCAGAGGATGGTACGATCTTGATCGAAGACCACGTATGGAACAGTTCGGTAGCCCTTGCGTTGACGCGGAGAGCTGCTGGTGAGCCGGTCCGTCTGGTAGATGCTCGTACCATGACCGAGCGCTTCGATGTACTCCCATTGCTTGTGGCAACTGATGGAGCCATTCGGGAGTTGGACTTGGATCTCCGAAGGCTGCGCCCAAACATCGTGATTGGCGGTGTATTGGGCCAGACCGAGAGGAGTTGGCTAGGCGCAAGTCTCCTGTCCGGAGCCGTGGTTATCGACGTGGCGCAGTTGCGTTTGCGGTGCGTGATGACAACCTTCGACCCTGACACTCTTAAACAAGACCTCGAAGTCCTGCGCAAGATCGTACGGGAAGCTGAAGGCAAACTAGCACTCGACTGCGCTGTAGTAGGCCCCGGCGTTCTCCACGTGGATGACCCCATTTTCCTTCGCCCTAACTCCAAAGGACATCTCTCATGAGCATAGTGATTGCACCACCCTTCACCGGCCCGGAACTCGCCACTCAGAAAGTTCAGATTGCGGAGGATCTCTGGAACACCCGTGACCCCGAGCGTGTCGCGGCAGCCTATACCGAGGACACGCAATGGCGCAATCGGACGGAGTTTCTCACCGGCCGTGCAGCCGTCCTGGAGTTTTTGAAAAGGAAATGGGACCGTGAGTTGGCTTATAAACTGAAGAAAGAGCTGTGGGGTTTTCGAAACAACCGCATGGCGGTGAAGTTTCAATACGAGTGGCATGACAGTAGCGGTCAGTGGTTCCGTTCCTACGGCAACGAGCTTTGGGAGTTTGCGCCATCCGGCCTGATGCAACGGCGGGAAGCCAGCATCAATGATTTGGCTATCACGGAGAAGGAAAGAGTTTTGTGAACTCAGCGAGGCTACAAGGTGCGGCGGCGTGACCGATCGGCGTGATACGCGATGCGGGTCAGTCCTCACAAATCGACTTGTGGGAATGGTCGGCCAGAGGAGATGCCCGATCCAGCGACTGGGTGTCATATTCGAGTACCGGCAGATAGTGCAACGAATAGAAAACCATCAATTCACGTCCCCATTAGGCGACGGTCCAATGGTACGAATCGAATGATGTGAATGTCTATGACGTGCATCTGAAAATCAGCTTCCCTGATTAGGCGTATTGGTAGCCAGAAACGTCGTTACAAATACTCAACTATTCGTTCAGTATTTGGAACCTTTTTTCGCGCTTGCCAGGCCTTAGGTTATTGGTAGGCTGTTCTATTCGAAGCGCAATAGATAAGGAGTTCAAATGGCGTCCTTAACACTGAAAACAGACTCGAAACTGACCCAATATCGGACAGCGACCGTCAACGGTCGTAACCTGTTTTATCGCGAAGCAGGCGATCCCAGTTCTCCCACAATCGTTCTGTTGCATGGACTTCCGACCAGCAGCCAAATGTTTCGCGAGCTGATCTCCGCTCTCGCCGACCAATTCCACCTGATCGCTCCCGATTACATCGGCTTTGGCCATTCTGATGCCCCATCGAGCAAGGATTTCGTGTACACCTTCGATAATCTTGCAGCACATGTGCGCGGTCTGCTCGATCAACTTGGTCTCACGTCCTACATCCTGTACATGCAGGATTACGGCGGCCCGGTGGGGTTCCGTCTCTTCGCTGAGAAGCCAGAGCAGGTGAAGGGGTTCATCATCCAGAACGCCAACGCCTACATGGAAGGCGTAGGTGATGCTCCCAAGCGCGTGCTGCTGCCACTTTGGGAGAAGCGCACCCCTGAGACCGAGAAGCCGGCGCGCGAATTTGTCAGTCTGGAGGGCACGAAGTTCCATTGGCTCGTCGGTGCGAAAGACCCCGCCGCCATCAACCCGGACAACTGGGTCTTGGACCAGGCTCTACTCGACCGGCCTGGGGTGCAGGACTATCAGGTCGATCTGCTGGAGAACTACAAATCCAACGTTGCGCTGTATCCCGAGTGGCAGGCCGCTTTCCGCGCGCACAGGCCCCGGACATTGATTGCCTGGGGCAAGAAGGACCCTTTCTTCGTGCCGCCTGGAGCCGAGGCGTACCTGCGTGATCTGCCAGAAGCCAAGCTTGTTTGGCTGGATGCAGGGCACTTTGTGCTGGACGAGAATGTTCATACTGTGGCGGACGAAATCAAAGCTGTTTTCGGTCGCTAGACACCTCGCGTCTCCATCCCGAAGCGAGAGGTGAGCGTCGTTAGCTGCGTGATGGTGAATACGCCATCGCGCAGCATAGCCGTCATATTAGGGGTACGAAAGGAATGTATGCAACGCTTCAAAGACAAACGTGTACTCGTGACAGGCTCTGGTAGGGGGATCGGTGCAGCTATCGCACGCCGATTTGCACTCGAAGGCGCCCGCGTGTATCTCACTGCTCGGAGCCATGAGGAGCTTTCCTCTACATGCAACGAGCTGCGATCGTTAACCTCGGAAGTTGAATTTGCTTCTCTCGACCTGACTCAGCCTGATGCAGCTGCGAAGCTCACCACCTATGTCGAGCAACTGTGGGGCGGTATCGACATTCTCGTCACCAATGCAGGCGCTGCGCCCCAAGGTGGCTTTCTCGAACTGACGGACGAAGACTGGGCAACAGGGTTCAGTTTGAAGCTCTTCGCTAATCTCCGCGTCATCAAGAACACTTGGCCAATGTTGAAGGCTGCAAAAGGCCATCTGGTCATGATCGGCGGGGGCACGGCGCGAACGCCAGAGCGCCATCTTTCACTGGTCTCGGCTGTGAACGGCGGTATTGCGGCTCTATCCAAGTCAGTTGCCGAGCAGGGACTTGAGGACTGCATTCATGTCAACTTGGTCCAGCCGGGCACGATCCAGACTTCACGCCGCAGGAAACTGATGGAGAAGCTTGCAGCACAGGAAGGCGTCGACTATGCCGAGTATCTTCTTGATTCAACCCGGCGTTTGAAGATCCCTCGTCTCGGCGAACCAGCCGACGTTGCGGAAGCCGTCGCCTTTCTCGCAACAGAAGAAGCGAGATGGATTCATGGAGCCATCATCGATGTCGATGGTGGTCAGAACAAGGGTGTGTAAACCTAACTGCTATTACGTCCTGTGACGGTTCCTGAGACGATGGAGACAATCTCAAGAGCCATCTGGATTCGGGAGGCACTTCTATGGACACCTATAACCGCTGCCGCCGACCAATCTGCGGAGAATGCGGGAGATGAGCGAGCCGCGTGAGGAATTCAATCCAGCAGACCAGGCTGTATCGCCTGAACCCCTTGCTACGTCACGCTCGGACAATGGATTTCGCAATGACCTAGCGTTTCCCCTACTAAGTGCCGAAATGCTCAAGAGACTCGAATCCTACGGACAAGGGGAGATCGTCCCGAAGGACACCTGTCTATACACGTATGGTGATCGGGACACGGACATGTTCGTTGTCCTCACAGGGGAGATAGAGAGCCGACTTCTAGTGAGAGGAGGCGGTTTCAAAGTTTTCCGCTCTCTGCGTACGGGCGACTTTAGTGGCGAGCTAAACCTCTTGAACACACAGAGAACGGTCGCTGAAGCACGAACGGCATCGACGAGTCGCCTGTTGCGAATCTCTCGACTGAACTTACGGGCGTTGATGCGTGCTGAGGGCGATATCGCGAACATTATTGTTTCGGCTTGCATATGGCGCCGCATAGGCATGATTGGCGATCCATCCATCGGAGTCGTACTTCGAGGATTTGAAGGCGATCCGGATCTCTTAGGCCTCCGTCGCTTTTTAGTTCACAATTATTATCCGCACCGGATAGAGGAGTTGCCGACGAACGAGGAACCCGGCAAGGGCGTGGCCGCGACGAAGATGCCAGAAGTCGAGCTGCTAAATGGTCTTGTCTTGGTTCGGCCTGCCATCTGCGATCTCGCTGACGAACTGGGTATTACTGAGCTCCCTGAACCTCATACGATCTATGACGTTGCCGTTGTCGGAGCTGGTCCAGCAGGACTCGCCGCAGCGGTTTATGCAGCTTCCGAAGGCTTATCCACGATGGTGGTCGAAGGGAATGCCCCTGGAGGACAGGCCGGCACCAGTTCGAAGATTGAAAACTACCTTGGGTTTCCGGCCGGAATATCGGGGGCGCAATTGGCGAGCCGTGGCCATCTACAAGCGCTCAAGTTTGGGGTCCGCTTCGCTATCTCACGGGACGTTGTAAGTACAGCACAAGTCGATGGCCTGCATCGGTTGATCCTTGCTGGCGGTGTGACGGTTTGCGCACGCTCCGTCGTGATCGCAAGCGGGGCGCGGTACAGACAACTCAACGTTAAGAACAAGGAAGATTTCGAAAATAGGGGACTCTATTATGCTGCGACCGCGATGGAGTCTCTGTTGTGCCGTGAACGAGACATCATCGTTGTAGGAGGGGGAAATTCTGCTGGACAAGCCTCAATCTTCCTCTCAAGTGTTGCGAGACACGTACACCACATCATTCGTGGTGCTTCTTTGGAACGTACGATGTCGCAATATCTAATTTCACGAATCGAACGTTCTCCACGAATCACTCTCTACACAGAAACGGAAATCGACAGACTGGAAGGTAAGGCTGCTCTCGAGTTCGTCACGTGGACGAATCGGAAAACTGGCGTAACAATGCGAAGGCCGATTTCCAGTGTTTTTGTCATGATTGGCGCGGAGCCCAACTCAGGATGGGTGTATGGCACCGTCAAGCTCGATAAAAAGGGGTTTGCTCTTACCGGTGGTAGTTGGGGCTTTGAAGCCACTCCGTACGCGACTAGTGTTCCCGGTGTCTACGCTGTCGGAGACGTAAGAGCCGAATCCGTGAAACGTGTTGCAGCTGCGGTTGGTGAGGGCTCTGTAGTCATATCGAATATCCATCGGTATCTAGCTCAGAGACGCCTCGACTTCGCAGAGCAGGTAAGCTCCAAAGAATTCCGATAGATCATGCTCAAACGGTTTATGGGCGGTCGCAATTACACGTTAGAGCACAACACACGCTGAAGGAAGGTTAGTCGTGCCAATAAGCCAAGAGAAGTTTGCAGATTCGTACCCGACTCTGTTCCATATCTCGCTTGCACAAGACATGGGACAGGTAATGAGACATGGACTTCTCAGCACATCGGCCTTGTTGGACCGGTGCGAAGTCAGTGGCGAACAACGATTCAACATCGAAAATTGTCCGCGGCCTCGCTCGGTGCGCGTCAGTCACAGCGTTCATGGGGAGTTCCTGATCAACGATCAGACCCCCATGAATGCTGCGGCTCTTTCGAAATGTCTGATCGATCTCTCGCCTGAGCAATGGTGCAGATCTCTCAACCGCCGAGTCTTCTTTTGGCCGACCCAAGGTCGGCTTGCGAAGCACATCGGAGCAAGGCTAGCCGCTGGGCGTCCGAAAATAGTGTTTTCTTTCGAGACAAGGTCGGTCTTTGACGTTCTTGATTTCGATTCCTTTGAGTTTTCGGTAATCAACTCAGGGAACACAATGCGCAAGGCTGCCTTGAGAGGCTCGTCAACATTTCTGAAGGCTAGCGACTATCCCTTTCAGGAGCGACGTAAGAGCAGAGGATTAGTTGACGCCATTGCAGAAGTGACTTATCCGTATGCGCTGACATCATCACAGCTCGCTGCGATATGCATGACAAGCAAGATCGTTCTACACCCGCGGCCGGCGTAACTGGTTGAAGCGGATTCTAAAATGAAAGCAGAGGAGAATCAAATGACAACTCCAGTCGAAACTGTGCGTACGTTCTATTCCGCAATTGCAGCAGGTGACACCGGCAAGATGGTTGAACTAATGGCCACCGATATCGAATGGATCTCGGTTGTCGACTTCAACGTTCAGGACAAGGGGCCTGCTGAGGTCATGAAGAAGGTGTTCGCTCCGCTGATGCAGGAGTGGGAAAGCTTTTCGCCGGCGCCGTCCGAGTTTCTTGTAGACGGTTCAACTGTCGTCTCACTAGGCCGTTTTGCTTGCGTTCACCGTGCAACGCACAAACGTGCCGATCTTCCATATGCCCATGTATGGGATGTTCGGGAAGGAAAGATCTGGCGTCACCGTCAGTATCTCGATACGATGGCACTTGAAGAAGCTCGGCGCGCCTAGCTAGGGCTCGCCGGTGAAACTCATCGACGGTGGTCTTTACAGGTACCGCCGTTTGCAGTTTCATTCGACCAGGCTACTGAAGCTGTATCGTTTGCCTTCGAGTCTTGGGATAGCGGGACGCCGTCCCGCTATCCATGTCGCGCGGTGGGTGAATTAGCCTGCAGATCGCCATGCCGGCCTTTCGTGTTGGTCGAAGTTGCTGTAGCGGACCACGACTGACCCGGCATAACACCTATCGCTGGGAGAGCTTTTCAGCCACAGCCTTGCGGTAGTCGCAGACCCCCTCGCATTCGTAATTTCTTGTCAACTGATTGTCAAGAACTTCAAACTGGTCGTAACCTCTGCCTGACTGTACCGTACAGAGAGTGCTGTAGGAGAACTTATACCGTTTCTCCGAATCTCGCTCCCTGACGGAAAGCTGGTTGACTACCGTCGTGGCAGAGCGGGGAATTTCCAGCGCTATGCGGAACCTCAGTCCTGGCCGTCTTCAGCCGCGCGCCAAACTTTCGACGCTGGTTGATCTGTAAGGAATGCTCGACGTGTTCGTCGTAACGAAGGCGGTGCGCTACCTCATCGACTAAAAGGAGCATCTCATTGAGCCGCCTATCGAAATACGTCCTTACCGCTACTCTTTTTGCAGGTACGGCACAAGCCGCATCAATCCCATCGACAAACGCAACGACGACCTATCGTCGTGTGCTGGTCGACGGCGTTGGGATTTTCTACCGGGAAGCCGGTCCTGAGAACGCCTCGACCATCGTGCTCTTGCATGGCTTCCCGTCCTCTTCGCGCGAGTTTGACAAGCTCATTCCCTTGCTCGCGACGAAATATCATTTGATCGCTCCGGATTATCCCGGTTTCGGTTTGAGCGATGCGCCCTCGCCGACCTACACTTATACGTTCGATCATCTTGCCCAGACGATGAGTGATTTTCTTGAGAAGCTGAAAATCACAAATTACACCCTTTACCTTCACGATTACGGCGCACCGATCGGCTTTCGCATTGTTCTGGCGCACCCCGATCGACTGCGTGCGCTTATCATTCAGAATGGCAACGTCTACAAAGTGGGCCTTGGAGCCAAATGGACCAAGATCGCGGAATACTGGGCAGATCCCAACGCTCATCCTGAGGTGCTAAACGCCTTTCTTTCGTTCGAAGCCACCAAGGTGCGACATCTCGCCGGCACGTCCCATCCGGATCGCTACGATCCGGATACCTGGATAAGCGAGTATGCCGATCTTTCGCGTCCCGGTCAGCGCGAGATTCAAGCGGACCTGCTCTACGACTACCGGACCAACGTCGCGTCCTACCCAAAATGGCAGGCTTGGCTTCGTGACCACCAGCCTCCGACTCTCGTAGTCTGGGGCGAGAACGACCCTTCCTTCATCGCGCCGGGTGCGGAAGCCTATAGACGCGATCTTCCGAATGCGGACATCCACCTGCTCGACGCCGGGCACTTCGCACTGGACGAAAAAACTGACGAGATTGCAGACCTGATCCTCCGGTTCATGGCCAAGCATCCCAGATGAGGCGGAATTCTACAGCCGTTCATCTTCACAACGATCGGTCAGCTGGCGGCAAGTGGGCGTCGTACGGGTGTCGCGCAAATCATGGGGCGTCACTTTTTCCGGCTTCTCGCCTGGTGGCTGTGGATAACGGTCTACTTGGTGTAAGCTGCGATTCTTTGGAAAAAGCGCCTGTATATTGCGCAGAACTGGGCACCCGACCTGCTTTTCGCAAAGGATACCGCCCAATACGTTTCGTTTCACGCGACGGAGAAAGTCAACATCGCTGCGTCCCCGCTGACTCAGGACATCTTGGATGCCGATGCATTTGTCTTGCCAGGGTGCAACCAGCGGAGCCCACAACAGAAAGGTATAGGCACAATGAACAAGCTACAGGGAAACAGTGCTGCGATCGTCGGCGCGACCTCCAGTAGAGGACTAGATATTCTTAGCTTTGTCATTCATCTATCAACGCAACGCGGACGGTCTCGCATTGTTCTCGGCTTGGTCCTTCTTCCACTGTCCCTCGTGATGCATGCGCAGACGGTTGCGCCTGCGAAACGATTCAGCTTCGCTGACCTTCAGCATCTGCAATCGGTTGGCGATGTGCAGATGAGTCCCGACGGTCACGCAATCGTGTATAGCGTGAGTGCCATCGAGATACAACATGATAGATTCGATCGAACATTCTGGATCGTTCGATTGCCTAATGCCCGAGTTCCAGTGGCGCTACCGCACATCAGTGGGCCCTCATGGTCTCCGGATGGCCAAACATTGGCCGTTGTCAACGGCAGCTCAGGGAGGAGCACCGTGCAGTTGCTTCGCGGTGACACGCTTGAGGTCGTTCGGAATTTTGCAGTACCCTCCTCCCCGGGAACCCTGGTATGGTCCCCGGATGGCAAGTCGTTGGCGTTCACTCTTTTCGTTCCGGAAAAGGATGCTCCGTCATTTCTGCAGCAGGCAGTGGATACCGCCGAAGGCGATCTCGACAAGCCTGCAGGTGCTCAATGAGCCGCACCCGTACAGATAACCCAATCTGCGCACTACCGCGAGGATGGTGGCGAGTGGCTGCAGAGCGGGAGCGGACACCGTCACCTCTTCGTGCTTTCAACGGTGAACGGCGTCGTGCGACAGGTGGGAAGTGAACCTTCGATGACGGCGACCCGGCATGGCTGCCGGACAGCAAAATACTGCTTTTCACTTCGGATCGACGCCCAGGGCACGAGCGTATGTATCCCGTACCGGCGATCTACAAGACTGACATGTCGGGTCACGCCACGAAGCTAACCCAGGGAAACGACAGTTTTTCCGCACCCAAAGCCAGTCCAGATGGCAACTGGATCGCCTACATCAGAACTCCGAGCCGGCTGGTGAGTTACACGCGAAGCGATCTCTATGTCATGCGTGCGAACGGAACGGAACCACACCAGCTTGCGGCCGATCTGGATCGGGACCTCTCCGGCGCAACGTGGGCACCAGATGCGCATGGTGTCTACGCGAAGTTTGCTGATCACGGGATCTCTCATGTAGCGCTTTTCGATCTGGAAGGCCACAGCAAAATACTTGCCTCCGGAATAGGCGGTACATTCTCAATCTCGCACACCGGAATTATTGCCTATTCCGGTGAGAGCGCAGATGGTCCGAATGAGCTGATGCTGCAGGATCACGACAGAGCAGCGGAACAGCTCACGTCTTTAAACCAGTTTCTGAGGCAGCGGCAGCTTGGCAAACTATTACATCTTGAAGCGCGATCCAGTGCGGACGGTACCCCTGTGGAGGGGTGGGCGCTGCTGCCCCCCCGGAAGCACAGGGGAGAATAAACTCCCGATGATCTTGGCTTTGCATGGAGGACCATTTGGAGATGATGGTCCAGATTGGTCAAGCGAATACCAGTTGTTCGCAGCTGCAGGTTACGTGGTTGTTTAGGGGAAGCCCACAGACGCAGCGAGGCCGCCTCCTATGGGACAGACATTGTAGACATTCCCATCATCATCAGCGCCGATCAGAGGATTGTTACGTCCGTAGCTGTAGAAATTCCAGCTCTGCGGGTTGTCAGATGCTGGTCCTCGCCATCATCCGGGCTCATAAACCGGCCCGCAGCGCTACTTTTATGCAGTGGGATAGTCAACGTGTCCTATTAAATAGTTGACCGACATCTTCTCCCATTCGAGGTTCTGATATTCGATTGAAGAAACTTCTGGAACGGAGATGAGAATCGCTGACGGAGTTGGCCGCGTTATCGACGGCAGTGGGTTATCCCATCTCCCCGGATCGTAACGGAACAGAAGTGTTCGCTGATCTCTCCATCTCGACAATAACCTGAACCCTTGCGGTGCAGTGTTCGTCGCATAGACACTGATAGCCTCATCCTACGCGAGCGTATCGCAGCTCTTATACTCGACTTCGAATCGAAAGCCAGCCGGGTCATCTATTTTGAGCCTCTCTTCTTCTTCACATGTGAAACGGGAGACAGAAAACCGAAACACCATGAAAATTGCAGCGATGGAGAGAACAGCGGCGACGATGTATATGGTCCTACGTTTCATAGCCTTCTGTTCCTTTCGATGGACCTGTGCCTAGGCCTAGCAGCATTCAGAATTGGGTTGCGTCAGCCTGAAAGCCATTTTTAATAAAATCAGCAGTTTGGGGTGCAAGCCCATAGGGCTGACCTGGACTGTAGTTGCTTGAGAAATGCTTGGCGAAATCGCCCGCAGCCTGCAACGTCTGGTCGAGCGTCATACCGGCCTGTTGTGCGAACAGTCCGACGTTGAAGTTTGACACGTCCCTAAACTGTGGCAGTTGCTGGAATCCACCGGTGAGCACGTCGCTTTGGGGGCCCATACGCTGATCATCAAACTGTCCGCCCGTCCCTACGGCCCTCCCGAGTTCGACGTTGAAAACGATCCCCCCAATTGATTGGGAGTCTAATCTCTGGGCGTCCTGTCCAGCCTTCTTTCCGGCAGCCGCAACATCGCTGACGCTGCTGGTTAGTGCCATCAGCATTCCAGTTGAAGAATGGGGATCAGCAACATGAGAGCCATTCGGAAGCGTTACCGGAACTCCAGGAAAGTTACTCCTTGATGCGGTCGGGCTGATGCCGTGATCTGAGTTGTACTTCGATATGGCTTGACATCCAACGCCTGACGCATTGTTACCGCTACAGTCGATGTGGCCGTCAGGGTCCATTCGAGAGAGCGGGTTGTTTTCAACATAAGCGTACAAGTTGAGACTTTGGGGGTTGTCCAGCTTAGCGTATGGAACAGGTGTCGCTTTTACGGCCCAGTCCGGGGTCGTGAACCGACTTTCCGTACTGCTGTAGTATCGAGCGCCGAAGTAGTCGAGCCCCGACTCCTGATCGCGTTTTTTGTCCGTGAAGTGGTTTTCGGTGTAGTCCACCGAAGGCGAGCAGTTCAGGCTTTCGCCGAACGGGCTAGCCGCGCAGGTCTCGATCGCCGCGCCGGTCTGGTCGATTGTATTCACAAGCGAGCCCACCTCATCCGACAGGTGAAACACCGTTTTCCCGTCCTGGGTGTAGTCCGCCAGATGCATGCCCCCGGCGTACAGCAGCCCGCGCAGCAGCTTGCCGCCCGGCGCGAGCTCGGTTGTGAGCGTGCCGTCGGTGCCATACAGGTACTCCGTATTCACTGTACCGCTTTGCAGGGTCGCCACGCGCTCGCCTTCCGGGCCGTAGACGTAACTCGTCGCCCCGTTCACCGCATGCAGCCGGCCTTCCCCGTCGTAACTGTAGATGTTGAGCCCGTCCGACAGCACGTTGCCCGAAGCATCGTAGGCGAACGCTGAATCGGTCGATCCGGCCTGACTCACCCGGTTCTGCGGCGTCATGGTCAGCTCCATTAGCGATGGCGATGTGTCACTTTAAACCTCACGCGCAGCATGGCGCTCTTTCTGTCGGGCGCCACGGAGGCCAAAGGAAGCCTACAGACGCAGCGAGACCGCCTTCGATGAGACAGCCTTGGCTACAGTTTAGCGATTCGTCAGATGGAGTTTGTTGCTGGCCGCGACAGCAAAAGAAGCGAGCACAAGGATGACCACCATAATACGGACAGCTAACGCAGTCCCTCCGGGTGCTTGGCCTTGGGCATATCGGTTTAACGTGACGATGATCGCCGGGATGAAGTAGGCTGCCAAAACGATACTGCCAACTAAGGGCACCCACTCAGTCCACGGTTGGCCTGAGGCCCAGTGAAGTATCGCCCCCAAGATCAGGATGAGCGATCCTCCCGCCACCGCTGCATACCACCACGAAAAGGGAGTTCCGTATATACCCATGAGCGTTAACTGGAGGGACCAGTAGAGACAGACGAGACCCGTTAGCAGGTAGAGGATTCCCATGATTACTCTTAGTAACATGACGACCGCTCTCCGGTCGTTGTGCAGTTGACATTCCTGTCTTGGAGAAACAGCGACATTGGACTCGATCCGGGGCTGGGAGTAAATTGGAACACCGGCGTGCTAGCCCCACTCACTCCGCTGACATTCAGCTCTTGAGATGGGAAGTTAGAAGCGGTTCCGGAAGTGATGACACTGGAGCCGTCCTGAGTGAAGTTCATGCTGAGATTCGCAGCGATCCCCGGAGTAAAAAACTGTGGCCCCGGAGACAGCGGGTTCTTAACGTCTTGGCTGATTCCGATCACCGCGTTTCCATTTAAATCTCGGGTTCCTGTCGCTGTCGGCAGTCCTTGAGTTTGAGTCGCGCTCGTGATTGTATTGCCGTTTGCATCCACTGTGCGGCTCTGCCCAGCAGAACTCGTTTGGCTAATGATCGGATTGCCTGGCCGGATGGATGGGTCAATTTCAATGCGAACACTGATTGATGATCGCGAGGCGGCGTTCGGAGCTGAACTGAATCCACGATTGTCGCCAACGTATCTTGTGCCGAAGAAGTTCAACCTAGCCGGAGCAATGAATGTCCGGTAAACGATGGTCATCTCCTCCATGCCGTCTGGATCAATCAACGAAAGTGGATTGTTCAGCACGTAGGCGTACTTGTTCCACTTCTGCGGATTCATCAGGAACTTCATGCTAGGGGGCTTGGAATCCGGGCTTGTAAACCGACTTTCCGTACTGCTGTAGTATCTGGCGCCGAAGTAGTCGAGACCCGACTCCTGATCGCGTTTTTTGTCTGTGAAGTGGTTTTCGGTGTAGTCCACCGAAGGCGAGCAGTTCAGGCTTTCGCCAAACGGGCTGGCCGCGCAGGTCTCGATGGCGGCCCCGGTTTGGTCGATGGTATTCACAAGCGAGCCCACCTCATCGGACAGGTGAAACACCGTTTTACCGTCCTGAGTGTAGTCCGCCAGATGCATGCCCCCGCCGTACAGCAGCCCGCGCATCAGCTTGCCGCCCGGCGCGAGCTCGGTTGTGAGCGTGCCGTCGGTGCCGTACAGGTACTCGGCGCTCACCGCCCCGCTCTGCACCGTCGCCACGCGCTCGCCTTCCGGGCCGTAGACGTAGTTCGTCGCCCCGTTCACCGCATGTAGCCGGCCTTCCCCATCGTAGCTGTAGATGTTCAGCCCGTCCGACAACACGTTGCCCGAAGCGTCGTAGGCGAACGCTGAATCGGTCGATCCGGCCTGACTCACCCGGTTCTGCGGCGTCATGGTCAGCGAGTAGGTGTATCCGGGTAATCCCCATGCGCAGCATGGCGCTCTTTCTCTTTCGTCCGAAACCGAGGCCGGAGAAGGGCCAGACGCAGCAAGGCTGCCCCGAAGGGAAGGCCTTGCTGCTCGACTTCTCGTCACGTCATACCAGATTCTGTACAACCGCCCAATCGGTCTCGACACGTTTCAGACTCTCTAGGTCTGTCTCGCTCAGCCCTCCCATGCCAAAACCGATGGCATATGCGCCGTCATCAGATCGGAAAACAGCGTCATATAAAAAATCCTGATCGCCGGAGAGTTGGGGATCAACTGCTCGATTGTCGGAGAAGTAGATTTCGACGTGACGCGAGGGATCGGGCTGGATGTAGCTCAGTCCCGCCGTATGGTCGATCAAGAACTCGGTTTCAGTATCGAGCCAGTAGCGCACTCCTATAACATTTCCGGCAGCATCACGTAACCAGTCGTAGAACCCCGTCCAGTCACCGATGCCAGTATCGCGGAAAAGACTGCCATCAGAGATGAACCCTTTCAGTGGCCAGTGGAGATTCTTGGCAAGCGTTAGCTGGGGCTGCAAGATGACGAGAAGGCACTCTCTCGCTGACGAGCTTTGCCCCAGCCCTGATCCGGCTTGCAAAGTCGTATTTTGGCCTTTACTCACGGTGCATCCTCCGGCTATCTAATAGCGTTGTTAATCATCTGCAAGCGCTGGGCCTGTACACCTAATTGATCTTTGCCCGCCGCAATCGCCCTTTGAGCAACTTCCTTATAGAGCTGAAGAGTTCGCTTTGACAATCCTTCGGGCAGTTTTCCGCTCATAAAGAAATCTTTGAGCAGTTCGCGTTGCGACGCTCCGATCATCCGGTTTATGGCCTGGTTGGTTGCAAGCCCAACTCCATCTTCGCCGGCAAGCGTCGTCAGCCCAGCCCCTGTACCAAGTGCCGAGAGACCCACACCCGCAGTCACGCCTCCGATCACCGACCCAACAGTAAAGGCTTTGATCGCAGCCATTCCGCCGTTACCTATCTGCCCGAAAATGGCAGCATTCGCGGGACCATCGATTCCCGGATTGTCGAACGCGGGTGCTCCACGCGAGTTCGTTACCCCGCTGCTTTGGCCGTCGTAAGAGTTGTAGCCGATGTCGATGCTGTTGCCACCATTGGCGCTGATGCCAGTCACCGTGCCTGGAACGTAGGTCGCTGACTGTCCGCTCCCCAGCTTCACTCCATCGCAATTTCCGGCACTGGTCGAAACGGTCTCGTGATTGTCGTCCACTCGTGACTGGACCACGCAATCGTGCCCATCGGGATCGGCGTTTGAAAGTGGATTGTTTCTCACATAGCTGTACAGATTGAAGCTCTGCGGGTTGTCCATATCGGCATACGGAATAGAGTCTGGAACTTCACTCCAGTCCGGGCTTGTAAAGCGACTTTCCGTACTGCTGTAGAACCTGGCGCCGAAGTAGTCGAGTCCTGACTCCTGATCGCGTTTTTTGTCCGTGAAGTGGTTTTCGGTGTAGTCCACTGAAGGCGAGCAGTTCAGGCTTTCGCCAAACGGGCTGGCCGCGCAGGTCTCGATGGCGGCCCCGGTTTGGTCGATGGTATTCACAAGCGAGCCCACCTCATCGGACAGGTGAAACACCGTTTTACCGTCCTGAGTGTAGTCCGCCAGATGCATGCCCCCGCCGTACAGCAGCCCGCGCATCAGCTTGCCGCCCGGCGCGAGCTCGGTTGTGAGCGTGCCGTCGGTGCCGTACAGGTACTCGGCGCTCACCGCCCCGCTCTGCACCGTCGCCACGCGCTCGCCTTCCGGGCCGTAGACGTAGTTCGGCGCCCCGTTCACCGCATGTAGCCGGCCTTCCCCATCGTAGCTGTAGATGTTCAGCCCGTCCGACAACACGTTGCCCGAAGCGTCGTAGGCGAACGCTGAATCGGTCGATCCGGCCTGACTCACCCGGTTCTGCGGCGTCATGGTCAGCGAGTAGGTGTATCCCAAACCCGCCGTGTTGGTACGGCTCGTCATATTGCCCCACGCGTCATAGCCGTAGGTCGCGGCCCCAAATGCGTTGCTGAACGAGGTAAGCCGGTTCAGCTTGTCCGGGACATAGGTGGCAGTGGAGTTGGTGAAGGTGTCGCTTTGTTGGATCACATTGCCAGCCGGATCGTGCACGAGCGTGCCGGTGCGCGCATAGCCCGTGGCGCCGATCGCACCCGTCCGCGAAGAAAGCCAGCCCCGCGGAGTGTACTGATCGGTTTCGCCGTACACGCCGCCGAACGTCGCCGCCGTCATGCCGCCGAGCGGTGAATACTGGAGCCCGGAAACGATGAAAGCCGGATGCGTCGCGTCCACGATGTCCGCAACAGCGTCTTTCATGTGCCCCGCCCCGTCGCTGTCTACCTGTAGACCGCCGTAGTAGTAACCCGCGCCGGGCGATGCCGCATTGCGGGCCGCGTCGAGGCCTCGGTCGGCGAATTTCACACCTCCCGCCAGATCGTAGGAGGCGTGCATGTCATAGTGGTCCGTCCCGCAGGTGGAAGGCGTGCAGACCGACTTGAGGGTCGTGCGGCCCAGCAGATCGTAGCCGTAGACAGTGGCCGAGCTGCCGTTGCCCTCATAGGAGAGCCGCCCGACCAGGTTGGTCTGCTTGACGCCGGTCCACGCGGGAGCAGTCTGGTCAAGGAAGTTCCAGCCCGGAGCAGGGGTGTCGTAGGCGTAGGTCGCGGCCGGTGTACCGGAAGGGTCGTTCGTGTAGCTCTTCCCCCCGAGCCGGTTCAGCCCGTCATAGCTGTAGGTCGTCACGACCCCGCGCGCATCTGTCCGGGTGTGCACATTGCCGTTGCTGTCGTAGGTATAGCCGATCGTCCCCGCTTCCGGGTTGATCGAGGAGCTCAGCCGCGAAAGCGAGTCATAGACGAAGGCGCGCTGCCGGTCGCCGCTTGAGTTGACGGCTCCGCCCCACTGGTCGACCTGGGTGAGATTGTCCAGCACGTCATATTTGTAGTCAGTTTCGAGAGTGTCGGCTCCCGATACAGGGTTTGGCTCCAGAACCGCGACCAGCCGCCCTAAACCGTCGCTGACCTGCTGCCGGGAGATCCCATTCTCATTCGTCGCATCCACCCAAATCCCTGTTTTGCTGCTCAAATCTCCTGACGAGCAGGACTGTTTCGGCGCGCCGCCGCCGGTCGGCGCGCTCGGGATGCTGTTATAGCACCAGGAGAGCGTCGAGCCGTCAGGCTCGGTTTCCCCGACCCTGCGCTCCAGGGCGTCATAGGTATATCTGGTAAGCCCATAGGTCGGATCGCTCGTGCTCCGGTACGGGTTCGTGGCGGACACCATATCGCCCTGGCCGTCGTAGACCATGTCCACCGTGTCCGCGCCGGCCGGGTCGGAGGTGAGTTTTGTGTGCACCACATGGCCCATGCCGTCGCGGATAGCTGTGGTGACCTTCTGCGTTCCCGAGGAATTGATCAGCTGGGTCGTGGTCACCGATGGGTTTGGCGCTGCGTCGTTGTAGGACATGGCGATCTTGCCGCCGTCCGGGTAGTCCGTTTCAGTCATGCGGCTCAGCGGATCGTTGTAGGCATAGCTGGTCACCTGACCGTTTTCGTCCGTCGCGCTCGCGAGCTGGCCGTCCTTGAAGCGATAGGAGAACTTCTCAATATGGGCCACGTTGACGGCAGGGCCGGTGATCTGGGTGAGGTAGGTATTGGTATTGCCCGCGGAACCGCCGCCGGCGTAGTTGTCCGCGTAGGAGTAGGAAGTCGTGTTGCCGTTCGGGTCATGCATCGAGAGGGTCTGTCCGGTCTCGTCGTACGTATAGCTCGTGGTCGGCGACGTCCCATTGTTTTCCCACTGGACCACTTTCGTGGCATTGCCGCGGGGCAGGGTGGAACCCGGGCCGTAGTTCGTTTCGTCGTGGGTCGTGAGACCGCTCACGCCAGCCACCGGCACGGCGGTCGAGGCCGCGCCCAACGAGGTTTGGCCGTCATAGTACACGTCGGTTTCGGCAACCTTGTTCCCTGCCCCGTCCTGGGTGATGACTTGGTTGGGAAAGCCGAACTCGTAGTAGTTGTAGGTTGTTTTTCTGGCGAGGGTGGGAGCGGTTCCGGCGGTGTAGTCGTCCTCTTCCAAAGGCACGCCGGGGAAATAGCTGAAATTTTTGTCAGTTTCCGTCTTGATCCCGTTCGGCAGCACGGTTTGCTGCTGCGTCATCAGAAACTGATCCTGCCACTGCTTGTTGACCGTCTGCAGAAGTTTTCCGCTTCCGTCGAAGTAGGTGATCTTCGACTCAACAGGAAGCTGCGGGGTATATCCGGCATTCGGCTGCCCCGCCTGATAGATAGGGGAGTACTGGTAAACCGTCTTTGTCGTCTGCTGCATGACGTTGTCGGTGGTCACTACGGTCGTGGTCTTCGTGTCCCAGATGAACGGGTCCTGCTGGTCCCACTGGGTGACGTAGGTAAAACTCTGGCTCAGCGCTGCGGATGACCCAGGCGCATAGCCGACCTGGCGGGTAGCGACAACAGGAGTTTGGTACTGGAAGTTGCAGGCGCCTACGGCCAGGGAGGGCGTGTAATTGCTAGGATACTCTCCATCGAAGGAAGCAAGTGTAGAGTATGTGTCGCTTAGCTTCCAGGTGTACTTCACCCATCCGCCGTCCGGATAGTCGACCTCGCTGAGGAGCCCCCAGGTAGGATCGTACTGGAACGTGTACTGTTTGCCGTTCGGCAGCGTCAGGCTCTGGACCCCTCCTCCCCCTTCCTTCACGCTAAAATTACCGATGCAGCTTATCGGTGGATCGGTTGGGGGATTAACCTGATGGGAGCCCGCAGCCCAGTTTGCCGATGTCGTCGTGTAGGCAGGAGTGTAGGACAAGCCCCCGACCGTATAGCTTGCAGGCTCGTAGACGTTGCTATCGAGTTTATAGGAGATATTAATCAGCTGTCTTCCGAGTGTGTCCGTTACGGTCAACGGGGAGCTGCAGTTCGCGCAGTTCTCGTTCACCTGGATGACATTGCCGTTACGGTCCTCGATATACGGAAACACGAAGGCAGTGCCTTTTACACCGCCCCCACCAGCCGCGAAATGGTAGACAGTACCGGCGACGTCGGTGACATGAAACGCAGGATCACCGCTGTAACAGTCGGTCGATCTCGTGGAAGTATCGCCATTACAGTTATTTGAACTCGACTGCACCTGTGAGTCGCCCCCACCGCTTTCGGTGTAAAAAGTGCGATTGCTGCTGTAAGGGGCATTCAAACATGCTTCAGAGCCGTCGGAAGCAGGCGAAATAGCGGCGATCCCCAGCACATGACTTACGCCTGTAGGATCATAGAAATTATAGGATGTGGATAGAGTGCAGCTGCTGCCGGCGCCGCCTTGAAAATGCGGAGGAGGCAAGGATACCTGAGATCCGGAAAAAGTCGCATATGGGATCGTGTCACCCCACCCGCCTAAAGTCCGGTCCGAGAGCACCTGGTCTGAGCATTGCGAACTGTCCAAACTACCGCAGCCGGGATAGCCCTCGGTAAAGTGAAATACCTCGCCGGAGTTGTACGTAACGGCGAAAGGCAGCGTAAGTCCTCGCCCTCTCGGAACCGGCAGATCCAGCTTCAGATTGACCGTTCCGTTCGCCGGGCTTACCGTCTCCGACAAAGCGTGAATGTAGTCATGGCCTGTCCCGGGCATCGGGCGGGATACGTCGTCACCTAACGGTTGCTGCTGGGCGATCAGCGCCGGAGAGCACCCAAGCAGATATACGGCTGACGCGAACACCATCAGGCGACCGTGAACTCGCCAGCTTCCAAAACAATCGACATTGAAACGGCGGAAGGCGTTGTAAAACAACACTGCCGGGCTCAAACGGCGCGAAAGCGCGCAATGCGATCGAGAAAGCATGAATACCTCAAGGCAGAACAGAATCGAATCCCAAACAGGCAGAGGCGTTGCAAGTGCAAAAGGTACATCTGTGGACGAGTCCAGATGCGGGGAAACAGGTTCCACATCAAGAAAACGGAGATTTACGTAAGCTAACGCTATTCCGGAACAAAGCTACAAAGACTTACCAGTTCACCTGTGCTGCGGGTGTAGCGACAACGATTTTTTCTGAATGGGGAGAACTGAAGTAATAGGATTATTTTGAGGCGGAAATCTGTCCCGCTACTCGTCTCGAAATCAATGCCCGGCTAAGGACAGGGTTTCGTAACGCAACAGCGGTATGGTCCGCGGGCTTAGTATCCGTAATTTCCTTTTTGATCTCTCTCCAAACTGGCAGAGATTACCGGGGGCAGGTCACACTCCTGCTCCCGTTCCTGACGGAATGCGATATCCAGCTCGCGCTTGCTGCGGCCACCCGGGTCGCCGGGGTGAATTGCGATCCTATAACAGGGCGCAACCTGCGCGACGATTTGCGGGGGAGGCCAGGCTGAGGGTGGGTAGGGGTAAGCACATTGACTGCCGGTGTTGCCTCTCAGATTTAATGTGTAGTACTGAAAACCTTATACTAGTTAATCTATTGTGACCTGAACAGTTGGCGTGAAAGAAGTAGACATCGCGGCAATTGAACATGAGCTATCCTGGTGCGCCGCGACCGCTTTAACCCCGGTTAACGCAACAAGCCGTTATGTGTGTTCAGGTTCAAGGAGCAGGTCACTGCGCAACTAGTTTAAACGACTGGGCTGATGTGCTATTTCCAAAGTACTGGTCTAATTGGAGTCCAGCCTGTGTGCTTTCGCCTGGATCATCCAGAGCCTGAAGACTATTAAGATTAAAGAAGGAGTAAGTGCCGTCTGGATTTTGCACCGGCTGCCATTGATCGTTCCCAGGAATGATGCCAGCGGCTGGGTACTGGACAATTGACTCGCCAGATTTCGCCGTTAACCCTGAGGCATTCATCACCTGACCGGTACCTACGTTCTGGATGTGGTAGTAGCCCCCGCTGGTGGGCACAAAAGTCCAGAGCTGGTTGCTTGCACCGCCGAACGTGTCTTGTACGACCGGCTTTACACTCGCAGTGGAAGAGGTTTGCACCTGCACTGCCAGGCTGCTGGCGACGTTCTGGATCTCGTATTGACCGGATAAGTTGACACTCGGCGGCGGTAGGTGCTGCCAAATTGCTACTGCACTTTCCATTTCGACCTCGTCTGGGTTTCCGGCGCCTCCGTTAGATCCTGCTGCGACAGATTCGCTTGTCGCGGTCGTCCAGTCGTTCCAGGTAAGATTCTTGCCATTGCGCTTGCTCCAGGCTGCATTGGCGTTGTTCTGGAGATAAGGAAGGTACTGAGACCATAGATTTGCGACCGTGGCAAACTGACTTAAGCCATTGGTAAACCAGTATGCCCACTGGCACCCGCAGGCTTCCTCACTGTTGTGAAGAATAGGTTGTTCAGTCGTAACGTGATTGATCACCAGTTGGGCATCGTTATAGTATTCCTGGTTTCCAGTTATACGGTAGAGCGATGTCGCGGCGGTGAGAAAAGAACCCTCATTGTAAACGTTGTCCGAGGGGTTCAGAGATCCATTCGAATCAAAAATACCTTCGTTTACCTGTCCCGGCATGCCTAACGCATTCTCACTGTTTGTCGAGTTGAACAGATTAGCACGCACCCACGCGTAGATGCTCTCAGCTTTGGTGAGATAAGTAGAGTCACCGGTGACTTGATAAAGCGTGACACCTGTAAAGACCAGATTGTCATTGCTGAGCGCTTCCCGTTGAGGGTTCGAGTACCCTGGGCTCACGTTTTCCTCTACTCCTCCACCCAGGTTGGCCATCCAGCCACGGTTGTAATCGATGTTCCAATTGTTCTCCGCTACTGTTAAATACTGAGCGACGCCTGTGTACTGGTATCCACGAAGAACGGCATTGGTCATCCAGCCAAGATCATCGTCATATCCGTCATAGTTCCAGTTTGTGCCATTTCCTGGCATCGTTCCAGCACTTGTCGTCACATTATCTTCCAGGAAAGTATTCAACAGGGAGATAATGAGGTTTCTCTGGTCTTGACTGTGGGTCTGCTGGTAGACATCTTCGGCTACAGCAACATCCAAAGCGCCAGTGTACAGGTGCGCGATGGTAATGCCTGCACTCATCTCTTCATTAGCGTAATAGGTGTTTCCGTCGTTTTGTACCAGAAACGCCGAGTTCCAAGCGTCGTAAGCAGCAGCGGCATTCTGGGCTCGCGCAGTAGCCGTAAGACCTAAACAGACTAGGCCGGCAGCCAAGAAAAAGCGCCTATTTCCCACAATTACAGTCGAACATGTCATTTGTGATCTCTCATGGTTGTCAAGCTGTGAACGTTGAGGAGGATGCTTCCAACTAGTCGAAACGCAGAGCACTCGTATACTTAATTGTGAAAAGCGACGAGCTTTCGATCTATGCTACTAAGCCACAAAGGACGGCTGATGTGAATCGCAGTTTGTGGTAGCGGTGCGGCATTCTCATCTTCCATCCTGTCTTCTGAATCACGAACCGGGGGAAGCGACATAGGAGGCGAACGGCTTAACTTAGAGCAATGCTACATCCAGAAGTAAGCAGGCTGCCTAATTCGGTGTTCTGAGTAGAAATCCTGGCTGGCTGATGTTCTACGTTTGCGGAAGCTCCATCGCTGAACGTCTCCTCGGAACTGTCCAGGTTCAATTGCTGTTTGCCGATGGGAATAAGAGCTTTGCGCTAACGCTGCGGAGGGGGCTTCCGGCCCTGCTCAGGCAGGGAGCCCCGCACACTGGTTCTGCTACATCGGAGGAAGCGTCCATTGTTGATTCGAAGATCCGCTGCAGGTCGCGACATCGAGTTGCGTGCCTAGTGTCGGGTTCGCTCCAGGATCATCCAGACATTTCCCGGAGGCTGGATTGAAAAGGGATCCATTCATCGGAATCCATACCTGATTGCTGCCGTTATTACAGGTGTAGATCTCCACCTGTGGCGGAGTTCCAGCTGAAACATTATTGTTGATGTCCAGGCATTGACCATCGAAAGTCAGCATGTTGTTGGTCACCTTCCACTGTTGGGCAGCGGTGAGATTGCAGCTGTAGATGTCTGCTTTGTTCTTGTTAGCTGTAAGGCCACCGAAGGATTCTAGGCACAAGTTGCTTAGACCTGACACCACCGGCCCCTCGGACGGGACTCGCCACTGCTGATTGGGGCTGCCGCTGCAGTCTTCGATATCCAATTGCGTGCCATTTGTTGTGCTCGAGCTCGGGTCCGTGAGGCACCTACCGGATGCCGGATTGACCAAGGTGCCGTTCGCAACTGTCCACTGCTGATTAGCTTGGCTATTGCAGCTGAATAAATCTACGGTGGTTCCATTTGCAGTGCCAGCTCCGTCAATGTCGAGGCATGTCTTGTTGATCGCTATCTGTCCGCTATTTAGGTTCCACTGCTGAGAGGTGCTAGTGCTGCAAGCGTTTACCTGAGCTTCGCTGATCGTGGCACCAGTTTCATTCGAGTAGTCGAGGCACTTGCCCGCAATACCTGAGTAGATAGCTCCGGAGGGCCGCGTTGCGCTGCCGGCCAGAGGATCCGTTATCCAGCCGTTTGCTATCACCTGCTGGATGGCCGAGTCCCACGCATTGGCCATTAGCTGGTAGCCGGCATCGTTGGGGTGCAATGCGCCGTCAGTCAAATCAGCTGTCGTTAGAGCGCTCATGTTCACGAGTGAGACGTGCTTGCCGGCGCTGGCGCGAGCCTGCACGATCGCGGGTAGCGCGTTGTTGAACGTCACGACTCTGCTTTCTACCGTGGGATCACCGTTCACAATCAGCTGCGCAACCAGCACTGTTGCCTCGGGTTCTGCGGCAAGGATTTGGTCGACCAGAGAGGCTAAGCGGTTCGGCGCGGCGCCCATGTCGGCGGCAGTCTCTGTGCTCGAGCCCAAGTCGTTGATACCTACGTCCAGAAGGACAAGATTAGGCTTGTAGGTGCTGAGCTCTGCATTCGTCAGCGCGGCTAGATCGCCGATGACAATCCCAAAATGCCCTTCGTTGTCGGGATCTGTCATGCTACCTTCGATCTGGCTGCCAACGAAATCGACGGTCCCGACCTGCCCAGCCAGGGCGGTTCCCAGAGGACCACGGTAACCGTTGGAAGGACCATTATAAGTCGCACTCTCATAACCGGCAGTGATCGAATCACCAAGCGGCATGAGTCTAAGGTTTATGCTGGACTGAGCAATTGCCGGGAGCTTGGCCAAGCTTAGGAGCAGAACAGCGAGAAACAGCCTGCGAAATAAGCGGCTTAAACGGTGTGTAAACATTCGCGACTCTCATGAAGGGATATAGTTGCTATCTGTAAATCCAGTACACACAAATGTAAGGTAATCTAGAAGTCGCTTGCATTACTGATGCTACTTGACGTGAAAGTCTTGCATTGAGAGCTAGATCTACAGCCTGAAGTGGCGCATCGGAAGTGACATTTACACAGGGCCTAATATTTAAGAACTTCACAAGGTCATAGGGTTCTCCGCTGAGTGCGGATGCAATGTTATTGCTCTGAATCACTCCGATCAGAAGCGCTCGTGCACTCTATAGCTGCTCACTTGTCAGCGAGATGAAATATAGGACAATAGTTAAACAATGCGACATCGATAGAAAGAGTACTTTTTAAGTACATCTTTTAGGTGATGTAGCTCTTATCTATCCGCCGTCCCCCTGAGTCATTGATTTTCTGCATGGGTCTGGTTGATGAGCAGCAAGGGTCGAAGTAGCGAAGCGGCGATAGAGGCGAGGATCTGGTCGGCTGATTTGGTCCAGCGAAAAGGGTTGGGCTGCTGGTTGTGGACGACGATGAACTTCCTCGGGACACGCTTTATGACCTGGCATTTGCGTGTGGATCGCGCGCGGAAAATGCTCCGGCAATTGGCGGCGAAACGGCTTCGCCGGTGCGGGCCGGTGCTGCGGAGCCCCGGCCTGCGCTTCTTCGATCGCGCTCGCAACGAAAAGAATCATGCCCGCCTTACGGTCACTCCATTCCCGGCGCGCAAGCGTACGGAACACCGGTGCGCAGCCTCGAAAATCTTTAGAACGTTCCGTAGATCAGATCTCATTTGGAAGTGCAGGGCACGTGTTCGCACCCTTTTAGCTTGCGCTCCGACTCCATAAAAAAGGCGTAAGTAAGGCTAGACGGCTCTGTTGCATTAACTGTAAATCGAGGCTAGCGCATACCAGTGATTGTGGAGGCAGTCCTTGGCTGACCCCAATTTGTAGTGGTCAGCCAAGTTAATGCAACAAAGCCGTATTTCGCATGAAGGCCCACATCGGTGTCGACGCGGAGATCAAGCTGATCCACTCGGTTGCCGCCATCGCCGCCGACGTGGCCGACAGCCGCATGCTGCCCGCGCTGCTGCACGGCGGCGAGCTGGAGGTGTGGGGCGACCAGGCCCACCAAGGCCATGCCGAGACCATCCGGGCGCGAGCTCCCGAGCCGAAGACCAGGTGAACCGGTGCTGGCGTACGAAGCTGCGCAGCTACCCTGACCAGCGCGAGCGCAACCGGGTGCAGTTCAAGACCCGCTCGCGCGTCGAGCATGTCTTCGCTGTGCTCAAGCTGCGTTTCGGCTTCACCAAAGTGCGCTATCGCGGGCTGGCGAAGAACACGCAGCGGCTGCTTGCCACCTGCGCGCTCGTGAACCTGCTCGTTGCCCGCAAGCACCTGGGGCGGAGCCGCGTCCCGGCCTGCCCCTGCAAAACCGGTTTGAGGTGTTCAAACCGACTCCCGCCATCTAAACCCCGGACGGAAGACCCTGGAACTGCCCTGCCAAAAACGACTTCCAGCTCCGACAATCAGTCCCGCAGCCCTTGTTCAGACCTTCCTTAGTCTGTTTTCCGTCGGAAGCTGGAAACAAGCTAGACCTTTCGACAACTCGCTACAAGCCCACACGGTTGGAGTAGAAGGAAGCCCCTCCCCTCGAGCAATTGGTGGTGGGAATGGCCGGGGCCGGACTCTCACAAGAAAGTTAGCTCTAGAGGATCCGTGCAGGCTTTAGGGGAATCTGTTCACCTGTGAAAACATACATATGCCGTAGAAGTGGTCGCCGAGCGAAACGCGTATAGTGCAGGTCTCCTTAGGGGCCCCGTGGGAAAGAAACAGGGACAAACTATGACAAGCAAAAAGACTGTTATCGTAACCGGCGCCTCGCAAGGCATCGGGGCAGCCGTCGTCCATGCCGTCGCAGGGTTGTTTTCCGTCATGTTCGTCGCCGTTGGACTAACCTCGTTCGCAGCATCTGGTACCGCCACCGCGAGTACGCGGGCCAATGCCACGACCGCGGGTACTGCTGTTGACCCCAGCGCGCTGGTCAACGAGTTCATTGGCACCGAAAACGAGGGCTGGGACATTCCCGCCGTCGGGGAACCGTTCGGCATGGTGCAGGAGGCTCCGCTGGTTCTGAACCGGCCCGGCACCCGCAGCAACAGCTGCGACTCGCCGTCTGCGGACAAAATCTACGGCTTCAGCCAGTCCACCATCAACGCGTGCAACTTCAACTATGTTCCGCTGATGCCCACCACGGGGCCGGTCACCTCGTCGAATCCGTCGGACTATGCCTCGAGCTTCACCCACGACCATGCGCAGGCGCATCCTGACTCCTATCAGGTGTTGCTCGACAGTGGCGTTCGGGTGGATTTGACCGCCACCACGCGCACCGGCTGGCAGCGATACACCTTCCCGCGGACGAGCCTGGCGAACGTGCTGTTCAACGTTGGGGCAAGGGCGTCCAGTTCCGAGATCCACATCGTGGACGACCGGAGCATTGAGGGTTGGGCTCAGTACTCCAATCACAAGGCCTTCTTCGTGGCGAAGCTGAGCCGCCCGTTCACGGCGTATGGCACCTGGAGCGGGTCGCAACTGACCCCGGGATCTCGCAATTCGGCCAATCCGGGCAGAGGGTCTAACGGCGGCTGGATCAGCTTTGACACAACGAAGGACGACGCCCCGGTGGTGGTCAAGTTGGGCCTGTCGTTCACCGGGATCGCGGGAGCCCGCAAAAACCTCAACGTCGAGACGAGCCAACTTGGTTTCGACTTTGATGCGGCCCAACGGGCCCTACACGACAAGTGGAACGCCCTGCTGCACCAGGTTGCGATCACCGGCGGTACGCACGATCAGCAGGTCGTGTTCTACACCGCGCTATACCACTCCGTGCTGGACCCGAACGTGATCGGCGACGTCGATGGGCAGTACATGGGGTTTGATGGCAAGCTGCATACGGCCACGGACTTCACCCCCTACAGCAATTTGTCCCTGTGGGACACCTTTCGTACGCAAAACCAACTGATCGAGATGCTGGCCCCGAAGGTCGCGCACGACATCGACCTGTCGATCCTGGCGATCGCTCGCCAACAAGGATGGCTCCCACGCTGGTTCCTGGGAACGCGGGAGGGCAACATCATGACTGGCGATCCGATCACCTCGTTCCTGGTCGAGGGCTGGTCCAAGGGGCTGCTCTCGGGGGAGTACGCCGAGGAGGCCTACAAATACATCCGCGAGAACGCAACGAAAGTCCCTCCCCCAGATGTCCCGATGAACGGCCGCTCCGGGGCCGAATATTTCGACCGGCTCGGCTACATCCCCTATGGACTGAAAGTGACCTCGACGGCCAACTGTTCCGACGAGGGCTCCGGCGCCTCCTGCTGTCCGACTCATGGCAACGACAATGACTGCTACTATCCCGTTTCGTCCTCGTTGGAGTACGCAGCGGCCGACGCGTCGCTGGCGCTCATGGCTAAGGGACTAGGCCACACAGACGACGCGCAGATGTTCGCCCAGCGCGGTCAGTCCTACCGTAACTTATTCGACAAGAGCATCGGTTTCTTCCGCCCACGCATCATGGACGGCACCTGGCTGAGCCCATACGACACAAACACAGGCAACCACGCCTTCCACGAGGGAGACCCCAGCCAGTACCAGTGGCTCGTACCCCAGGACCCCGGTGGGCTGGTCAAGATGATGGGTGGGCGCAAAGCGGCCACCAGCCGGCTGGATCAGTTCTTCGACTATCCCGGCCTGCTCGTCAACCCGCAGAGAACCATCGCGCACACATGGGTGAGCGACCCGTACCAGTACTACGGCCCGACAACGTATGACCCCGACAACGAGCCGAACCTGCTGGCTCCCTATACGTACGCGTGGACCGGTCGGCCCGACAAGACGGCGATTGTGGTACGGGCCGCGGAAACCCTCTACACAACCGCCCCCGGAGGGATGACCGGCAACGACGATATGGGCGAGATGTCGGCGTGGTACGTGATGTCCGCGATCGGCCTCTACCCGACGATGAGTGGGTCCAACTTCTACGTCGTGACCACCCCTTTGTTCCCCCACACGGTAGTGGACATCGGAGCTTACGAGAACAAGCAGGGCGGCACCCTGACCATATCGGCACCAGGGGCCAGCATGAACAATCGGTACATCGCCTCGGCCAGGGTCAACGGCAAAGCCTGGAACCAAGACTGGGTCGGCCAGTCCGACATCGCCCACGGCGGGACCATCGACTACGCCCTGAGCACCTCACCCACTGCCTGGGCCACGGCTGAGGAGGACGCTCCGCCGTCGGTCGACTCGGTGACGAGCACCGAGCAGCAGCTCGGCGCGCAGCTCTCGCCGGCACAGGCCGTGGTGGAGCCCTCCGCGAGCAGTTCGTCGAAGCAGACGCTCACCCTCACTCTGCTGGCCACGACTTCCGGCATCTCCCGGATGCACGTGGCCACCACTTTGCCGCCGGGCTGGTTGATGTCGAAGGCCTCCACGAACGTGAAGTTGGCCTCCTACGGCCTTCCCACCCAGGTTAAGGTTCCCCTGAAAATCACCGCCCCGGCAGGGACCAAGCCAGGCGCTTACACGGTCTCGATCACCGCCAGCATGCCTGGAGCCGCACCGGTCCAGAAGCAGGCAACGATCTGGGCCCAGGTACCCGGTAGTTGCGCCATCGAGACGAGCACCTCGTGTGCGGTCGACCTCAGCGATGCCTACAACGAGGACGGGGTGGCCACACAAGCCGACCCGAGCCAGGGCAATTTCGACGACCAGGGCAACAGCTACGCCGCCGACCTGCTGCCCCCGCCCGGCCCTGCCATCTTTGGCGGAATCACCTTTCAAGCGCCTCCGACCACGGGCACCGCTCCGAACTTCGTTAAGGCGAACGGCCAAGCCGTCCTCCTCCCAACCGGACGCTACATCAGGGTCGACATCGTCGGCGCCGCCAGCAACGGCAGCACGGGTAGCGACGGCCTCACCGCCATCGTGACCTACAAGAACGGCAGCACCACCTCAGTGCCACTCAAGTTCACCAGCTGGACCAGCCGCCACCCCGACTTCGGCAACGGCGTAGCTCTCCGCATGCCATACCGGCTCGGTGCCGGTGGGAAGAGCTCGGTGGCGGTATCCCTGTACCAAACAACCCTACGGCTAGATCCACACCAGCAGATCCGCGCCATCTCACTGCCATTTCGCTCGATGCCGATCTGGGTCGCACCGGGATTGACGGGAATCGCATGGGACCACGACAGCGATCTCCAGATCTATGCGATGACGCTCCAACGCGCGCTCCAGGCGGCGCCGAACGGGGTGAAGGAAGGTCCTCAGGGCGGAGCCCGGTAAGGCACACGTAGCGTACTTCCCGCAGGGAACGGGCAGCGGCACGCGAAGGCCCTGCAAAAAGCCCTGCTGCGCCTCGCGCAGAAAGACAACTGCTCACCGATGATTGCGACGACTCTGCGAGCACACTGATGCCGAAGGCAGGTTCGACGATGCGCGCCTCCCCCCGCGGATGCCTTGCGTGACATTGAAGATCACCGCGTGGCCCTTACGTAGCGCACGCATCACCTCGAATCCCATGATGGTCGCGTAGGCGGTTTTCAGCATTTTGAAACCCGCACGGGACGGATCAGTTGCTTCAGCTTGCCATGATCGGCCTCGACGATATTGTTCAAATACTTGACCTGTCGATGCTCCATTTCCTGAAGACATTTGCCTTCGGCCTTCAGTTCTGAAATCGCAACCCCGTAGGTCGGCGATTCGTCCGTGTTGATGAGCTCCGGCTTCTCCACTCCTCAAACCGTGCAACGCCTTACCGAGGAAGCGCTTCGCCGCTTTAGCATTCCGTGGCGGCGAGAGAGAAAATCAATCGTGTTCCCGTGCTTGTCGGGTGCCCGGTACAGGTACGTCCACCTACCACGAACCTTTACAAAGGTTTCGTCAACTCGCCAATTTGTGGATTGCGGACGGCGCCACTGCCAGCGGAGGCGCCTTTCGACCTCCGGCGCGTACCTCTGAACCTGACGGTAGATCGTGGAACGATCAACGGGCACGCCGCGCTCCCCCTCATCTGCTCGAGATCCCGATAGCTAATCCCATATCGGCAGCACCATCGCACCGCCCAAAGGATGACATCGCCTTCAAAATGACACTATTTGAAATCTGACGTGACCACTTCCGCCCGCGTTCAGCCCCTCTTCATGCCACGACCGAGACTTTACAACAGAGCCACCTCGGGAGGTGCGCGACGCTATGGCGTCGATACCCATGATTACGCTACCATTTAATGTCCTGTCAATTCGTAAAATTGAGTAGCAATCTGACCATCATCTGAAGCCATCTTCTAGAACGCCTCAGCAAGCCTATTGTTTTCAACTGGAGATTTTAATTTTATTAATTTTGTTGACATGTCCTCGCCGGCAAGAATAGAACTGCCGGCGACATGGTAGCGTAAGCATCGCTCCGCTACAGGCCACAGTACAGACAGAGATCCGCCCGTTCTTCAAGGAGCACAGATGAACCTGTTTATAAGAAAGGCTGGAGATTTACGCACCCGCATTGGAACCGTTGTTGTGCTCCTGCTCGCATGCTCACTAGGCACAGTGCGAGTCAAGGCGCAGACCACAAACGCTTCTGTGAGCGGCAATGTCAACGACCCCAGCGGTGCCTCCATTGCCGGCGCGCAGGTGACTGCCAAAAATACTGGAACAGGTCTGACCGTGACGGCTACCACGACCGAAGCGGGAACCTACACCCTGAGAACTTTGCCTCCGGGAACGTATACGGTCACTGTTGCAAAACAGGGTTTTACAACTAGTGTGCAGACCGGGCTTACGCTCACGGTCAGCCAGAACGCAACTTTAAAGTCTGTACTTACAGTAGGGGCAACCAACGAAACTGTCTCGGTAACCGCGGCCGGTAGCATCATCAACCAGAGCACGGCGGAGCTGAGCGAAGTGGTCAACGAGCGCTCGGTGAAGCAACTGCCGCTGAACGGTCGTGATCCATCCAGCCTCGTTCTGCTTGCGCCCGGCATGACGAACGTGCTGAATGCGGGCGGCTTCTTGCAGACAACGAACGCTTTTCCGACCGAGTCGGGCGCCTCGGCCAATGGCGGACGCCAGGGAAGCACATACTATCTTCTGGATGGCGTGCAGAACATGGATACGTATCTGCTGCTCGCCGCGCCTTTTCCGAACGCGGACGCCACCCAGGAGTTTCGCGTCATCACCAACAACTACGACGCCCGTTATGGCTTTGCGCCTGGCGCGGTCGTCACCATTCAGACAAAATCCGGGTCGAATGATTTTCACGGCGGATTGTTCGAGTTTTTGCGTAATAACGACCTGAACGCCGGAAATTACTTTACCCACGCGGTCGATCCGCTCAAGCGCAGCCAGTTTGGCGGCTACCTCGGTGGTCCGATCAAGAAGGACAGGATGTTCTTCTTCGTCAACTATCAGGGAACCAGGGCCACCACAACGGCTGCGACAAATACCACGTTCGACCCGACTGCCGCCATGCTCGCGGGTGACTTCAGTGCGGTCCCGGTCACTCTCGGCGCTCCGTTTTCAACAATCAACGGGAAAGCGAACCAGATCAACCCCGCCCTGTACAGTCCCGCGGCCGTGGCGCTCTCAGCCCTCGTTCCCCTTGGGCAAATCCCGGCCACGGGAGAGGTAAACTACGCCGGAGCCCCCGATACATACACCTACAATGAAGCAACGGGTCGCATCGATTGGGACATCAATAAGAGCCAGCGTCTCACCATTCGCAGTTTTCTAGACTTTCTTGACCAGCCTGAACAGACGATTAACGGCAACATCCTAAACAACACGATTGGGCAAACAGGTCGCTTGTACAACGAACTCATCAGCCATACTTGGACGATTTCCCCTACCTCGGTGAACATTCTTTCAGGCGCATGGTTGCAAAACGACATCTTCTCCGCCGGCCATGTGACAAATAGCAGCGGCCAGCCTGTTTGTCTTTCTCAGTTCATCGCCGTAGCTGATCCGGCAGGAACTTGTTACCCTCAAAATGGAATCCAGATCACAAATGGTTTCGGCCAGCCGGGCACTGCTCCCAATCGTGAGAACCGCCGCACGTGGACGATCACCGACGACTTTACCAAGGTGCTTGGACAACACACGATTACGCTGGGCGGCGATGCGCTGCACCAATATGCAACCGAAATAGCAGCCTATCCCTCGAATGCTCGCATATCATTCGACGGGCAATACACCGGCTTCGGTCTGGCTGACTTTCTGCTGGGCCGCGCGAGCAGTTTTCTGCAAGGTGCCGGCGAGACACAGAACCAAACCGGCATCGTCCTCGGTATCTACGCGCAGGATTCATGGCGCATTCGCCCGAACCTGACCCTCACCGCCGGCGTGCGCTGGGAGCCGAACCTGCCTCCGTCCGTGAAGAACGGCCGCGGCGCGGCATTTATCCCAGGTGAGCAAAGCGTCCGCTATCCTAACGCTCCGCGCGGTTTGGTTTTCCCGGGCGACGCGGGTGTGGACGCGTCCCTGCTGCCGCGTGACTACCTCCAGTTTGGTCCCCGCATCGGTGTAGCCTGGCAGCCGCAGTCGCTGCCAAACACAGCAGTTCGCGGAGCTTTCGGCATGTTCTTTTCACCCCTCGAATACAACATTTACAATCACACCGCAGATATCAACCCATTCAGCCCGACATATAACTTCAGCGGAACTACAACCCAGTACATTCCGCTGCAGAACCCTTACTCTTATGTCAACTCTGGGGCCTCAGGCGGCGTCAGTCCCTTCCCGCCTTTCGCTTCGGCTGGTCAGAACCCTCCGTCCACGGCGAGCTTCCCGTCGGGTCCGCTGAGCGTAGGCGACGTCTTTTCACGCGATTTCAAGCTAGGGACTACGCAGAGCTGGAATCTTTCTGTTGAACAGCAGTTTGGTAGCAACTTCGCTCTCCATCTTGCCTACGTTGGGAGCGAGTCCTACCATCAGGTCATACCTGTCGATTTGAACCCTGGCATTTATAATCCAACCGATACAACGCTGAATGGTGCCCGAACCACTTACGGAGCCTTCGGGCAGATTCTGCAAAACAGCAGCATTGGTACCGCGAAATACAATTCGCTTCAGGCTGGCATAGAGAAGCGGCTTTCGCATAACCTGCAGTTTCAATCAAACTTTACCTGGTCGCACACAGAAGACACTTTTTCCGCAGCCAGCCTTTCCTTCACTGGTTCACTTCCCGATCCCTTCGATTTACGCTTCAATTACGGCAACTCGGATCTGAACATCCCAATTATTTCTGTCACCAACTTCGTCTACACGACGCCTGATCTCCCTGGCCATAGCTTTGTAATAAGAGAGGCGCTGGGAGGGTGGGAGGTAAGCGGGATATACACCATGCAATCTGGAACTCCTTTCGGCATCGCCGGCGGCAATGGCGACAACAACTCAGACTCACAGCAGGGCGGCGATCGAGCCGACTTTGCAGCTGGCTACTCTTCAGTGAATCAAGTCGCTATCCGCCAGGGAGGCAGATCGCAGCAGCTAGCCAAATATTTCAACACGGCTGCGTTTGCAACGAACGCGCCTGGAACTTTCGGCAACACGCCACGAAATCTTTTCCAGGGTCCTGGAATCAACACCGCAGACCTGGGCCTGATGAAAAACTGGACCTATAAGCGCTACAACGCGCAGTTCCGCTGGGAGATGTTCAATGCCTTCAATCGTCCAAGCTTCGCTAATCCAAATAACGATCCTACCAGCGGGAATTTTGGGCAAATTACCACGATCGGGCCGGTTGCGCCACGCGTTATGCAAGCGGCGCTAAAGCTGACTTTTTAGCGTGGAAGGCTGAACAGTAGTGCAAGATGTGCGAGTTGCAGTCCCGCTTATAGCTGCGTCGTTAACAATGCCGGCCGGTGGCGCAGGGGTTGTCATGCCAGGCGCGGCAGATGGCTCAAGCACGACGGTACCAATGCGTTCTGCAATACAACCAACAGGGCGTCATCTTCGTCCACCGACCCCCGGGTGTTGCATCTAACCTTTATTGTCTTGAAGGAATGAGATTATCGAGCTGGCGCCACTTTTCGCGCCTATTAGCCACACGCAGAAATTAAAAGATAGGCGCCTTCTGCTTTAGGACGTGAGGGTAATTGCGGCCAGCAATCATGGTAAACGGCACATTTTCGTCTTCGGCAGCGATCACTATGCAGAACTTTCCCGGATGCAAATGATGTATCAGACACAAATGCGTGCACCTCTGGGCCGCCTCGTGAGACGGCGAGGGCAGTATGATGGCTAGACCGCCTAATGAAGTATGCAGGCTTTGGTGCAAAGTGAGGTGTGGCGTCGAACGCAATGAAAGTAGTGAGGCTGAGGAATCACCATGGGTAGGCCAAGGAGTATTGAAAGCCATTTCGAGGGTGGCCTTGCGACCGCGAGGCTGTCGTGCGCGTAGACCACGGCTCTTTTGCTGCAACTTCAGCAAGGATAAAGCAGATCAAAGTGCAGCGTAAGGCTACCATGTTGGATGTCGCGAGGCTCGCGAATGTGGGAGCTATGACAGTCTCCCGGTTTGTGAGCGGGAAAGCACGTGTGTCCGAAGAATCTAGCAAGCGCATACAGTGGGCGATAGACAAGCTAGAGTACAAGCCCAACGAATTGGCGCGTGCCCTCCGCAACATGACAACTCAGACCATTGGCGTGATCGTCCCAAGCCTCAGTGATCCATTCTTTGCCGTGCTGGCCCACGAAGTGGATCACGTGGCAAAGAGCCATGGCTACTCCGTTATCGTAACTAGCTCGAACGACACTCCAGAGGTCGAGGAGGCCGAAGCGCAGCAGATGCTGCGGCGCCACGTGGCTGGCATGATCCTTATTCCGTCAGCCACTGGATTTTCGTATCTTAATCGTATGCAGTTCCATGGGACACCCGTTGTTACTTTAGGAAGGCCCGCTACGGAGCCATGGTTTGATTCTGTTCTAGTTCAGAATAAAGATGGAGCGAGGTTGGCGGTCGAACACCTGATTCAGCACGGTTACCAGCGGATTTCCTTTCTAGGGCTCCAGCGCGAGTTGTACACGATGAGCGTACGCTACCAAGGTTACCGTGAGGCGATGGGGAACGCCAAGCGCAGCCCTAGTCCGTATGTAGACGTCACCGCGCATACAAACCTTACAGCGGCATTGCGAAAGCTCCTTACACAGAAAAATGCGCCCAACGCTCTTTTTGTGGCAAATATCTCCTTGCTGAAGCGGGTGTTACTGTCTGCCGGTGAAATGAAGTTGAGTATCCCTCAAGACTTAGCAATCGCCAGTTTTGACGATCACGAAATGGCTGACCTCATAAGTCCGAGACCTACCGTTGTACGTCAGCCTACAGTAGAGTTAGGACGCGTAAGCGCTACGCTTTTGTTTGAGAGAATCACTAGCGGATTAATGTCGGAGACAGGTAAGCGCGTGGTCCTACCAGTCGAACTGATCATAAGGCAGTCCTGCGGATGTAGTCCTGAGGCGCGGCCGCATTATCCGGCTTTGCCGCACCTGGAATCATCCAATAGCAGAGTTCCGCCTGCTCACAACTAACTACGACAATGTAGTGAACTTCGGCGTTCTTTCGCCATCCTCCGACGCTCAAGCAGTTGTTGCCAATATCTGAGTGCGCAGTGGGACCAGAAGAGCAACCAGGTGGATGCCTAGACGGCGGCTGGCAATTTACTACATCCATGAAAGCCGGCACAGGTCAGATTGCAAGTTTTGCTCTCAAATGCGAGGGCGGAGGGCTGCCGATGTCCAACGCAAGGGTTGTTTCACAGGCGGGAAGGGTGGCCATCATCACGGGAGCAAGCTCCGGCCTGGGCAGGGCGACGGCTCGCGTACTTGCGGGGGCCGGAATGAAGCTGATAGTGACCGCGCGACGAGCGGACCGGCTGATAGAGTTGGCGGAGCAGGTCAGCGCGCTGGGTGGCGCATGCCTGCCGGTGGTGGGCGACGCCGCAGAACCCTCCATCGCGGAGCAGTGTGTTGCGCTAGCGCAGAAACAGTTCGGCCGTGTCGACGTGCTGGTGAACAACGCCGGAGCCGGCATGTACAAGCAGTTTGTCGACTCCAGCATTGAGGAGTTCGACACGATGATGCGGGCGAATGTTCGCAGCGGCTTCGTTTTCTCACGCTGTGTTGCACCGCACCTTGTCGCACAGCGTTCTGGCGATATCGTGTTTGTGTCCTCCGTGGCTGGCTTGGTTGGTACGCCGAACGAGGCTGTCTACTGTGCGAGCAAGTTTGCGCAGGTCGGACTGGCGCAGTCCTTGGCAGAGGAGCTTCATCCTTTCGGCGTCAAGGTGTGCGTTCTCTGCCCGGGCGGCATGAAGACCGAGTTCGCTCTTGGGCGGGGGCGGACCTCCGAGAGCGTTGAACAGTCCACCATGATGGATCCCGAGGAAACAGCAGCAGCAGTGCTGTTCAGTTGCACGCAACCGCAGAACCTGCGTGTCACCCAGATGACCGTGCGACACATGGGCCGGCAGCGTGAAAGCTAAGTGCGTTGTGCTCGGAGCACGCCTCCAGCCTTCCATTCCAAGCAGCGGTCGAGCGGCGCATCCTAGGCGAGTCGCGGTCGCGCTTCCGCCGCTTGCGATAGAAGTGATGCGGACGCTGGAGCAAGCCCCTCTGCGGAGGCCTGCAGCAGAACCTGACCCGGCTGATCCAGCGCCTGCACATAAACCATTGCCAGACCGCCAAATAGACTGCGGCGCGCTTTCTGCGCTGTTTCCGGTTTGTCAGCCTCCCGACAGCCCGGATCGCCGTTGCCTGCCCCGACGAGGCGCCCTGCTCCCTGCAGCTTGAACTGCACAGGATTGGCCGCGACCGGTACCATGCGGCCTTTGCTGTCCAAAACCTCAACCCGCACGCTGATGAGATCTTCGCGATTGGCCCGCATTGTGAGGCGATTGGGTGTCAGCTTCAGCGTGGCGGCAGGTCCGGTGGTCTCCCGGACGGAGACGAGCATGGTCTTTCCGCCGCGATAGCCGCGCGCTTCGATTCTGCCAAGCTGGTAGGGAACCTTCCACTGCACATGACCCTTGCGTGGCATCGTCTGCCTGCCAACAGACCTACTGTTGACGAACAGTTCGACCTCGTCGAGGTTGGAGTAACACCAGACGTCAATCTCCTGACCCTCTTGGCCGGCCCAGTTCCAGTGGGGAAAAAGGTGCACCACCGGCTCGGCTTGCCACCACGACCGGTAGTAGAAGTAACCGTCCTTGGGGAATCCGCACAGGTCGAGCATGCCCATTGGTGAGCTGATGCCGGTGTTGTCGAAGGGGCTCGGCTCGCCGCGGTAGTCGAAGCCGGTCCAAGCGAAACCGCCGGAAAGGTACTCCCGTTCGTCATACACCGACCACCACCCCTCCGCGCCTAGGGTGTAGGCAGGGTAGTCGGTGTCATAGCCGGTGGCAAAGGCTTTTGCCGCATCCTTTTTGTAGATCCCGCGGGTCGTCCACACACTCGCCGTCTCGGTGCCGATAGTGGGCAAGCTAGGAAATCTGCGATGAAAAGCGTCGATGTTCCTGCCAGTGTCAGCACCACCTCCGCCGCCCGCGCCCGCGTAGTTAAACCCCTGCACGTCGACCACAGAAGTAACGCCTCGGCCCCATCCGCCATTCATCGCGGCAGTAACGGGCCGGCTCGGGTCAAGACGCTTTACGGTCCGCTTCATGGAGGCGACGATGTGAGCACCGACCTGCGAGCTTTGGTCGGGCTCCTCGTTCGCAAGTGACCAAACTATGATGCTCGGGTGGTTGCGGTCGCGTTTGACAAGGCGCTCCAGCTGACTGAGACCCTCGGGTGTGGAGGCCATCATGCGTGTTTCATCCATGACCAGCATGCCGAGGCGGTCGCAGGCGTCGAGAAACTCCGGTGTGGGTGGGTTGTGAGACGTGCGGCAAGCATTGGAGCCGCTTGCCTTAAGCAGCGCGACACGGTCCTGCTGCAACTGGTCGGGTATCGCCGAGCCGACACCCGCATGATCCTGGTGGTTGCAGGTGCCCTTGATTTTGACCGGTTTGTCATTCAAAAAAAAGCCCTTATCGGCGTCAAAACGAATGGCTCGGATACCGAAGGCCGTTTCCACCCGATCCGCGACCCTGCCTCCCGTCTGCACCGTAGTCGCCGCACGGTACAGGTTCGGATCTTCGCAGGACCACAGCGCCGGTGCGTGAACCGTGCCCTGGCTTTGCACCTCGGCACTCTCCCATGGCGCAATCGTCTGGGGCTCGCTGCGCAAGGTGAGTACAGGGGTGCCCGAGGGGTCAGAAACGACGGTGGACAGCGTGACCCTTTTCGGTTCATCCGAGTGGTTGGCGAGCTCTGTCCCCACCGTAATCTGCGCCCCCGTCCGACCGGGTGAAGCTCGAATCCATGTTCCCCACTGCGGGAAGTGTAGCGGGTCGGCAATGGTAAGCCAGACATGCCGGTAGATGCCCGTGCCCTCGTAGAACCAACCCTCCGAAAGGGTCGCGTCGGCGCGGACCGTCAGCTGGTTTGGCTTGCCCTCAATAAGGTAATCCGTGACATCGAACGAGAACGGAGCGTAACCACTGAAGTTGCGGCCAAGGTAGTGGTTATTGAAGAGCACGATTGCGTCGCGAAAAACCCCGTCAAACTCCAAGTGGACGCGTTTATTTTCGGAACCGGCGGGCAGCACGATCTTTCGCCGGTACCAGCCTATGCTGGTAGCCGGGAACTCCCGTCCAACCGGCTTCCGGCCCTCACCGTAGTTCACAAGCTTTGGCTCGGAGCCTTCCATATAAGTCGCGTCGTTGGTGATAAAGGGCAGTTCGACGGCCCAGTCATGCGGCAGGTCCAGCGTGCGCCAGGAGCTATCGTCGAAGTCCTCCTTTCCAACCTCTGCGACGAAGCTGGCTTTTGCAAAGGTCCCCTCGCGGCGCGGCGCGCCATAGCCAAAATCGAGCGCTTGATCGGCCGCATTGCCAAGGTGAAATCGCCAGTCGAAATCTAGAAGGAGTCGCTGTCGCGGGGAGGCCTCAGCGGCGCCGGCAGTTCGCTCGGATGCGGTTATCTCAGCAGACGGCTGCGGAAGATCGCCGGCGAATGCCGCAGAATCGGCTCCAGTCAAAAGCCCCGCTGACGCTGCTAGACCAACCTTGAGTAGTCCACGGCGAGTGTATTCAGACATGCATCTCCCCTAGCGCGAGCTCACGAAGACATCATTGGGGGTCAAGTTGAGTCTTTCCTCCGAGGACAGTTGAAGGTGTGATGTAGGGGTATGGCAACGATTCGGAACAAACTGGGCCAATATGAGTCAAATCGTACTCGCAAAGCGAGCAAACAAGAAGTTTATAACGCTGCGTTTTGATCTTTCCTCGGTTAAGTGGACACAACTGCTAGGCTGAGCGAGCTTAGCGAGGAGTGTCTGATGAGCAGTGGACAGCGCCGCATCTTTCCTGAGGCGTTCAAGCACGAGGCGGTGGCGCGCGTATCGACCAGCGGGCTATCACCTTCGAAGGTAGCCTCGGAGCTGGGTCTGCATGAGACGGTGCTGCGACGCTGGATGCGGCAGTTCACCGCGTCCGGCAGTACCGCGCCCAATCCTCTGCAGCGCATGCAGCCGATTACTCCTTCGCTTGCCGACCTGGCAGCAGAAAACAATCGGCTGCGGAGGGAGAACGAGCGGCTGCGGATGGAGCGGGAGATCTTAAAAACTGTGACCATCTTCGGAGCGGGGGCAAAATGAGGTTCTCTTTTGGGCAGGAAAACAGTTCCACCTGGCCGGTGCGCGTCATGTGCGCTGTGCTGGGGCGCTCGGCCAGCGGCTACTATGCATGGCGCAACCGCGCCGAGAGTAAGCGCATCACCGGCCAACCGGCAGCTGCTTGAAGAGGTACGGAGGATCCATCTGGAGAGCAGCGGCATCTATGGATCCCCGCGCATTCATGCGGTCCTTCGCCGCGCTGCCCAGCCTGTGGGGCGCAGCCGCATCGAGACGCTGAGGCGCTGTGCCGATCTCCGTGGGTTGGGCGACTTAACGCGGCGAGGCCGAACCATCGACAGCCTGCATCGCAGCGCAATCGTTGGACGGCGCAAAAGAAGGCCGTCAAGCAAGCAGCACGCGCGACCTCCTGAAAAGACTGAGCGGTCATCTCCCCAACCGACCGCAGCCATACGCAATGTTTCCTTCGTAGGAGATGCTAACGAGAACCCATCAGCTCGAAACTTCCCGGTCAGGGCGCGCAAGCCGTTTAAGCAGGACTGCCCCGAACGATCTGTGCTGACCGAGCAGGATTTTTTTGAGGCGGGCGAGCTCGAGCAGGGCGAGGAACAGGGCGACCTGGGCTTCGGGTGGGGCGAGATCCTCGAACCAGGGCTCGGTCGAGACGCCGCGGCCGGGCTCGAGTGTGGCGAGACGGTGTTCGAGGGCGGCGAGGATATCCTCGACCGGGTAGCGCTCCGGCAAGACCGCGTTCGAGCCTTGCGCATAAGCTTTGGCGACGGCGAGCGCCCGGCGCGCCGCCAGCAGCGCGTCATGAACGGTCGGCGCGGCAGCCGGGACCGCGGCAAGCGGCTCGGCCTGTCCAGCAAGTGGAGCGCGGTCCTGGTTTCCTGCAACCGCGCCGGACACCATTCCCTTCCCCGGCCCGACGCCTGCTTCCTCCTGGCGGGTGCCGAGCAGCGCGGCCGCTGCATGCAAGGTTTCGTGATCGAGCAGCACGCGCTCGAGCTCTTCGGCCGGGGCCTCCTCCGTGGCAGCATGGGGCAGCATAGACCGGCTCTTGAGCAGCACGAGCCAGGAGGCGGTTTCGATGAACTCGCCGCCGAGCTCGACGTCGGCTTGCTTCGCTTCCCTCAAATAGGCGTCGTACTGGCGGGTGATCGCGGCGATCGGGAGCGCGTCGAGCGGGTAGCGGTTCTGGCGCACGAGCGCGAGCAACAGGTCGAGCGGCCCGTCGTAATGCTCCGCGCCCCGCGCAAATGTCACCGTGATCATGGCAGATTCTGTTCTCCTGGCAGGAGCCGCGCGCGGAAGGCCTCGTAGTTCCCGGCCGCGTCTTCTGTCAGCGCGAGCACGCGGCCGAGCAGTTCTTCGGCCGAGCCGAAGCCGATGGTCAAGATTCCCGGCACGTCATGGGTGATGCCGTGCGGCCACGCAACCTCGTTGCCTGGCCCTGCCCGCGGCGGCGGCGGCGTGATGAGCGCGGCCTTCGACAGCGCTTCGCGCTCGATCGCCGCGAGTTGGTCTTGCAGCTGCCGCTTGCGGGCGATCTCGTGCTGGACGGGTTTGGTCGCGAGGAGGCGATCGAGGGTAGCGAGCAGGCGGTCGCGCGCAATGACGGTGGCGATTCCCGGCCGCGGCTTCTCGATCGTGGCCATGAGCCGGATGGCCTGACGGCGGGAGAAGCCGAAGAGTTGCTCGATCAGGGCGCGGTCGAGCGAGGGGGTCTCGAGCGTGGCCAGCTCGGCGCGGATGGCGGGCAAACGCCGGTGCCAGTGGGGTTGGGCGGCCACGAAGACAGCGTAGCGTGCCAAACTCGTATTGGCACAGTAACGACACAGCACTGAAATTGTTGAAGGATGAGAATAGAACCTTCTCATCCTCTAGAAATGGCTAGGAGCAATTTAGGCAGGGTTTCGGCCCAGGGACACCTTCCCGGGCGTTCCGGTGGGGTTAGAGAAGGGTTTTTGGAGAGCGAGAGCATCGCCGTCAAGCCAAGCGTTGAGAATACCCGGGGGGTTACCTGGGCTCGCTCTGTCCCCGGTTCCCTGCCCGGCCCGGTGCTGGCCCGCGCGCAAGCCTACCTTGCCGCAGTCAATGCGCCTTCGACCCGGCGCGCCTACCGCTCCGACTGGAGCGACTTCGGGCGGTGGTGCGGGAGCTGGGGCGCGGCCTCGCTGCCCGCCGTCCCCGAGACCGTCGCGCTCTACCTCGCGGCCCGGGCCGTCGATCACCGTCCGGCCACGCTCACCCGCCGGCTGACCGCGATCGCGAAGGCCCACGAGGCGGCCGGCTTCTCTTCCCCGGCCACGGTCCAGCACGCCGCGGTCTCCGAGACCCTCAAAGGCATCCGGCGCATCCATGGCACCGCCCAGCGCGGCAAGGCGCCGCTCGTCACCGCCGATCTCCAGAAGATCCTCGCCCACCTCGACCCCGGCCCTCACGGCGACCGCGACCGGGCGCTGCTCTTGGTCGGCTACTGCAGAGGCTTCCGGCGCTCTTGCGGAAGCCGAGAGCGCCTTCCTCTTCGGTTTCGCCTTGGGGCGCGGGTGCCATCACAGGTTCGGGATGGGCGGCTTGCTCCTCAGCGCGACGTGCCACAACGTGCGGGTTATGCACCGGGCAGTTTGTCTCGGTTCAAACGGTGGTGCTTCTCCCTGCGCCTTTGCCAAAGACGACGATTGCAGCCTTCGTGTGGTCGCACGGCGGCTCGGCGTCCATGTTGTCCGGCGTGTCGAGTTCGCGGTACTAGTGTTTCTGCAACGTGCCGGGGTGCTGCTCTTTGGGGCTGCGCCACGCCGTCTCGATGGAGACAAGGTGAGGCCGTGCGGCAAGTTCGCGGTCGATGTGGGCCGTGACTTTGATTTGGTAGCACGGCGCGTCTAGGCACTGGTCGCCCTGCACGTCGCAAAAGAGGCTGGTGTTGAATCCGCTGCGACGGGGACAGGTGACACAAGCTCCGGCGGCGGAGTTGAGGGTGGTGTCTTCACAGTCGAACGGAGCCTCCGCAAGATATAGGTAAGGCCCCCGGCCTCAGACATTCTCTGCGGATCGCTGGAAGTAATCTGAACGCTAGTCCTTGCCAATCCGAGGCACCGTTAGGCTTCTTCGGAGAACGAAACCGATGATCCGGCTCCAAACGGTTCGGATTTGAGGCGTGGGAACAGAAAGATGAATCTGGGAACAATGTGGGAACAATAACTCCTTCCAGGAGCGCTTACAGGGCTTGTGGAGCGACCAAAGCCTTGTAAATACAGGGGTTAGCAAAACGGTCTGTTATGGCATGGAAGAGGTCATCGGTTCGATCCCGATCAGGTCCACCAAATAGTCCTTACAGAACAAAAGATGAATGAAATCAAGCTGTCTCCTTCTGGGAGAGCTTGGTATCGTTCGGGACCAAATTTCCAGACATTTTTACCGAATACTGCTCCACCCGAGGCAGAGCAGCCAGGGGCTGAGTCGGACGGAGTTTCAGCACCTGCTCGATGAGATCTGCAGCACGATCTGGCCCGTCCAGCTGCTGAATAGCTCTCTGCAAAACCTGGGCCGCTGTACGGTATCCGGCATCCTGGAGCACGAGAAGAACTGCTTTGCGAAGCCGGGCCGGGTTTAGTCTGTGCCGTGAAACCACCACGCATGCTCCGCGGGCCCTGAGCCTCGCTGCCACACCGGGCTGGTCGTTGCCGAGGGGCACGGCCACCAACGGCACGCCCTCGGCAAGCGACTCGAGAACGGTGTTCAGGCCGGCATGCGTGATCACCAACGCGGCCCGCTTCAGAATATCCAGTTGAGGAGCAAAGCGCACCACCACCGGATCGCCGGCCAGCTGTCCCAGTCTTGCCGGGTCGAGTCCGCCACCCAGCGAGATCACTAACTGTACATCGAGTCTGGCACAGGCATCTGTGATCGTTTTGAATATGGCTTCCGAACCGTTCTGCAAAGTGCCCAGCGATGCGTAAATGAGGGGGCGTCCGTCGAGGCGTTCCCAGGGAAAGTCGACAGCAGTACGCTGTTGAGCGTGTAAGAACGGCCCGGTATAGTGGAGCCCAGCCGGCTTTGTGCCGCGGATTTTAAACTCCAGTGCTTCAGGCAATTGTGTAATTTGCGCCAAAGGCGATAGCCCATCCTCGGGACGCGTGTGAGGCTTTAATCCCCATGCGATGCGCTGCCGGTTCACGTCTCTGAAGATGGGTGCGGCGATTCGCAAAAGCGAATGAATGGCAACGCGGTTCCGCAAACGGCTGAGCCGATCCTGTCCCGCCGCCCAGCCGAGCCAGAAGGGCGGAAACCGGTCGTCGGGGAGAAGGGGAGGAATCAGGGCGAGGGAGATCCAGGGCAGGCCTAAATGTTCTGCGACGTTACCGGCAAACTCCGCCTCGTCGACCAGCAGCGCTTCAATGTTGGCTGCCCGCACCGCCTCAGGCCCGTCGCGCAGGACCATCCTCGCCGAATTCCTCACCCGCTCCAACGTGAAACGAAACGCAGCGATCCCGTGGAGCCGCGCTAATTGCTCGTCCAGCCTTTTGAGAGTGCCGGGCGGATAATCTTCAGCGCCGATCCGGTGAAACTCAATACCCGCCGCACGTACATTTGCCTCGGTGTCCGCGATCCCGAAGATCACGACCTCGTGGCCTCTCAGCTGCAAGGAATGTGCAAGAGCGGTCATCGGATTGAGATGACCGGTTCCCGGAAAACAAAATGCCCCCAACCTTGCCATAGCCCTCTTCAATCACTCATTGACTTTATGTGCCAGTAAGGGCTGCTACGGAAGTATGTGTCTTAAAGTATTTTCACAATTACTGCGATCCTCTCCAACTTACAGGGCATGCGGCTTTTCTTGACAGAAAAGCCGCGCAGGCTTCTGTGCGCAGGCTTACACCTACTGTAAAGATGCGCTAATCGTGTCTAAGCGCATCCACAGGTGAAAGTTGCCCTGCGCGCCACGCAGGAAGCGCTCCGGCAAGCAGCCCGGCAAACACTGCGATGCCCATCGCCTCGGCAAGAAGCTGCCAATGGATTGATGCCGAAATGAGACTTGCGGTCCGTGGCAAAGCCGCCAGCACCCGCAGAGCACACCACCCTAAAGCAATACCGAGAAATCCCCCGCCCAGTCCGAGTGTGACGGCTTCAATCTCAATGTGGGCTAACACCTGCCATCGGTTCCAACCCAGAGCGCGCAGGATGCCGATCTCCCGGGTGCGCTCGAATACCGACATCGCCATGGTGTTGGCAATTCCCACGATGCCGATGAGGAGGGCGAGCGAAGAGGTGCCCCAGGCGGAGGCGTGGGCCAGTTTCACAAACTGATTGTCGCTGGCGCGCTCCGCCGCGGGAACGGCGCGCATTCCCGGCAGAGCAGCATCGATCTGAGCCTGCGCGTGCTTCATGTATTGGTCCGCAGTTTCGCCTTGAGGCGCCGGGCGAAGCCGAACATCGATCGTCGAGACTTTGCCCTGCAGGCTGCTCAGCTGCTGCAACTGGTCCAGCGGCATAATAACCGCGTCCGCTTCAAGCGTTGAAGCGCCGTGGTAAATGCCCGTTACCGTGAACGGCGTGCCCTGCAGGTCGAGCGTGCTGCCGGGGGCCTTCTTCAGATCGCGAGCGAGCATATCGCCGAGCATCACTTCAGGGTGTCCGGCATGAAACCGCCTCCCTGCAAGAATCTGCAGAGAAGCAAACTGAAAGGCATCCTCCTTCCAGCCGTATACAAGCGCATTCACGTCCGGTGTCAGGTCCATCAGATTAAAGATAGTGGGCGACGCCTGCGCCACAACGGGCAAAGCACTCAGCTTTACCGTCGTCGACTCGTCCATTGAAGTATTCAGGAAAGTTCCCTGAATCACGGCAATGTCCGTGCCGCTGCTGGAGTAAATCTTTAACCACTGCTGTTCAAAGGCGCTTGAAAATCCCACCAGGCCTACAAACGCGCCCACCGCCGTTCCGATGCCGGCTAGCGTGAGCAGAGTCCTGAGCCGCCGACGCCGCAGGTTCTTCAAAACAAATCCCGTGAATGACAGTGATATGGCCATGAAGTTGGAATGCGTCCTTTTATTCTTGTGTGAAGAGAGAGCTGCGAGTTTGTCGCGGCGGTGAGATGCGTCAGTTTTTTGGATGCTTCGAGTAAACTTATACTCTGCCGTCACTGGCGAGACAATGAGCTCGACGCTGCTCGCGGGCTATAATCTGTGATATTGCAGCGCGACGCACAGCCACCCAACGGTCATGTTTACCGGCCCTCTCATCACTCGCGGAATAAGGTCGGTTCTGGCTTGAACAACGAAGAGCTCATCTTGGTTACGGGCGCAACCGGCTTCCTCGGCGTGCAGCTGGTACGCGAGCTTCTGGAGCGGAAGCCGAACGCCGCGCTGGCGCTGCTCATCCGCGACAGTGCCGGGCAATCGGCGCAGCAGCGCGCTGACTCGTTTATTCCCCTGGCACAGCGGTCGCGTGTTCAGGTTTTTTCCGGCGACGTCAGCCAGCCGAACTGCGGGCTCGATCCAACCGCCTACGACCGCCTTTCGTCTGAAACAACCCGAGTCATTCACTCCGCAGCTACAGTGCGGTTTGATCATTCGCTCGACGAGGCACGCCGTATTAACGTCGGGGGCACCCGGCATATTCTCGACTTTGCCGGCGGCGCTCGCCGGCTTCGAAGCTTCGCCTATGTCGGTACAGCCTATGTCGCCGGCGAACGCTCTGGCCTGGTGCGCGAAAATGAGCTGGCCGTGGGCCAGGGCTACCGCAACACCTATGAACAAAGTAAGGCCGAGGCCGAGGCCCTTGTACAGTCGCGGCTCGGCTCCATCCCCGGCGTAATACTGCGGCCCAGCATCATCGTGGGGGACTCGAAAACCGGCGTTACCTCCAGTTTCAAGATGATGTACTGGCCGCTGAAGATCTACGCACGGCGCCTTTGGCGCACTATCCCGGGCTACCCTGACGCAGTCCTCGACATTGTGCCCGTGGATTTTGTCGCCGGCTCCGTCGCGCAGCTCCTTTTTGATGAAGCCGCCCTGGGCCAGACAGTTCACCTGTGTGCCGGACCGCGCGCCAGCGCAACGATCCAGCAAGTTGCCCACCGCGCCATGGAATACTTCAATGGTCCCGAGCCGCGATTCGTCGATCCGAGACTCTTCTACGCCGTGGTGCGGCCGCTCCTGTTTCTCTCTCTCTGGGGACGCAAGCGTCGCGTGCTGCGCGACGGCCAGGCCTACCGGGATTACTTCACAATGTGCATGCAGTTTGACACCGGCAATGCCGAACGTCTTCTGCAGCCCGCCGGGATGAGCCCTCCGCCTGTGCTTGATTATCTCGATCGCCTTTTTCATTACTGCGTGGCCAGTGACTGGGGCCGCAAGCCGTCGGTCCCTGTGCAATGAGCATCCTCCAGCGGTATCAACTCGCGCGGGACCGCAAAATTACGGTCGCTAATCTCGTAGATGAACTGGTTCGCCGGAAAGGTAACTGCGAAGTGGCCGTGCACGAAGGCGGCGTCTTTCATCTTTCCGATCTGCACGCGGAAATCTGCTCCATCGATACTTTTCTGCGCCAGGTGATCGGGCTTCGCCCGGGCCAGCCGGTTGCCATCTATCGCAGCAATAACCGGGAATGTTTCCATTGGCTGCTTGCCATCATCCGCGCGGGAGGCATTGCGGTTCCGCTGAATCCGCAGCTCTCCCTTGTTGAAGTACGCCGGATTCTCAGCGAAAGCGGCACGCAAATTCTCGTTACCGACAGAGCGGTATTTGAACGGACCATCGGCGATCGCCAGGCCCTTGCTGTGCACACATGGATACAGGCGGATGAGGAGCAGGAGACGCTCGAAGGATTCCTGCGCGTCTCCGGGACTGATTCCCCGTTACCACCGGTCGCCATTGATCCGGCCGCAACAGTTGCCATCTTTCATACTTCCGGCACCAGCGGATTTCCCAAGGGCGCTGCCTTGTCAAGCAACGCATTGCTTGGGGCGCGCGCGTCCACAGTGCTCGCTGGGATTGTTCTGGGGCCACGGGATCTTGCGCTCATCGCGTTGCCCTGGTCACACATCATGGCTGTGAGCATCGCGTTGTACGGCCTGATGGCAGGCATCCGCGGTTGTTTTCTCGATCGCTTCGATGTTGATGCCGCGCTGGATCTCATCGAGCGGTTTCGCATTACCGCTGTCGTTGGCGTGCCCACCATGTTCAGTCGCCTGGTCAATAGTCATCCCGCACCGGCACGTCTGGCGAGCGTGCGTGTCTGGCTCTCTGCCAGCGACCACCTTCCCTCCGAAGTTCGAGATCGTTTGCGTCAGTTAGGAGCACTCTTCCGGCTGCCCGGTGGCTGGCGTATCCCACCCATTCTGCTGAATGGATACGGCATGGTCGAACTGGGCGGCCTCGCCATGATGGGCATCGAGTTGCCATGGCTGCGCGGCAGTGGGGACCTGTATTTCCCCGTGCCGCCGTTTCGCATTCGGCTGGTCGACGAGAATGGCAAGACCGTGCCTGCAGGGGGAACGGGTGAATGCCAAATTCGCCGCCGCGGCCTCGCCCCGCACTACTGGAAGGACAAGACCGATACGCAGGGCCTGCTTACCGGCGACGGCTGGTTGCGTACAGGCGACCTGGCCACGCGCAATCGTCTTGGATTGATTCGGCTGGTGGGGCGCACAAAGGATGTAATCAAGTCAGGCGGTTACTCGGTGTACGTTCGCGAACTCGAAGAAGCTATTCTGGCCCATCCTGCCGTGGACCGCGCGGTTGCGTTCGGCCTGTCTCACCATGAAAAGGGCGAGATCCCCGTGGCGGCAGTTGAATTGCAGCCAGGTTCCTCTGTGCAGGAAGTTGATCTGCTGGACTGGTGCCGCGGCAATCTCGCGGCGTACAAGGCACCTCGGCGTATCTGGATTCTCGCCCCAGGCGACCTGCCGCAGAATGACAGCGGAAAGTTTCTTCGTAGGGTGCTGCAGGAGCAATTCTCAGACGCCGATGGCTTGAAGTCGCCGGCTCCCGTTGCTCGCTTGCTTCCGAAGTAGCAGAAGGAGTCTGTTCACGAAGACAGCACAACAACAAGACCTACGGGTGATCTTCAAATCGGCTGATCTGCTCGGGGCTGAAGTCCTTCATGCTGAGGTTCGCTTTTGTGCTTCCCCGTTCGATAATCAGGACGGTCGATCCGGGGCGGCCATGTATCTTCACTTCTACCTGCCTGGCTGTCCAGACTCCCCCCGATTTGCTCAAACCCAGATATGTGAATTCCTTTACGCTTCCCCCGTTTTTCGGGGTCTTTTCTATATAGACGGGGTAGTCGATCGTGCGATCAAGCCACGTTTGGACCTCGGCATAGTGCGAATGATCGGATCTGCCCGGTGCACTGCTCAGTACATCGCAATCGCGAGCGCCAAACTTTGCACTTTCAAGAAACGTCTGGTGTTGCCAGTAGTACTCCGGCTCAAGAAAATCCTCGTAATTAAAGTCGCTGCCGACAACACTTTCGCCCCACTTCTCAAAGGACAATGAGGCCGGCTCGGACACGTGGGGGCTGAAAATCCGGATCGTACTCTGGCCGCCGGGCCGCATTTCGAGCAGGACACTCATGCGCGCATCGGCGCGCGTATCCTGGCCCGTATTTCCAGCTGACTTCTTAGGGGGCGTGATCTCCACAAGCTCGCGCAGAACGCCCGGAAACCAGTGCGCCTCGATGGTGATGGCATTGCTGATGCGCTTCCCGGTTGCATCCACCTGCACCAGGCGACCGCTGGCGCGAAAATCAGAAGTCTCGATGCGCTTTCGCGCACCGTCAAGCACCGCCGCCGTATCCGCCGCGTGCGCAGTAATCGCAATAAGCAGCATAGCCGCAGACACTACAGAGGCGAGTCTCATGGCACAATCCTTCCATCATGGATGCGAATGTGACGTGGCGCGGAGTCCGCAATCTCCTCCTCGTGCGTGATGACGATCAACGTCATGCCGCGGGCCTTCTGGATGCCCGTGAGGGTCTCCATGATTCGCGCGGAGTTGGTGCTGTCGAGATTCCCCGTGGGCTCATCTGCCAGCAGGATAGAAGGGTTATTCGCCAGCGCCCGGGCAATCGCTACGCGCTGCCGTTCTCCCCCGGAGAGTTCATTCGGATGCTGGCGCATCCGGTGCTCCAACCCTACTTCACGCATCAGTGCCTCGGCGCGTTCCGCCCTGTCGCCGGCACCATTTCTCGTAGCCAGCATGGGGGCCTGCACGTTTTCGACAGCACGCAATGTGGGCAGCAGGTAAAAAGATTGGAAGATGAAACCAACATGATGGCAGCGATAAGCGTCGAGACTGATAGCAGACCCCAGAGGCGCGCCTTGAAAAAGAACAGCTCCGCTGGTGGCCACGTCGAGCCCACCCAGCAAGTGGAGCAGGGTCGATTTACCACTACCGCTGTGCCCGCTGATGGCAACAAATTCGCCGGCGTCGATGGAGAGATCGACACCGCGAAGGGCCTCGATTCGTCCTTCGTCGTAGCTCTTGCGCAGATTGCGTACTTCCAGAATGGGACTAGCCATGTCGGAGCATGCTTGAATGCGTCCTGTCGTATTCGAGAGTGGGGTGCCGGCTATCCTGCAACTGCCGCTGTCTTTATTGCTGAGCTTGACTTCCCAACCACTACCTCTTGATTGCGCGATCGGCTCCTTGCCCAAGCCAGGTCACGTCGCCCACTCTGTACCAGATGCAATATTATTCAATTCAGAGTACCTCAGATTATCACCGCCCGTCGTCAATTGCTTTCTCTGATTTCGAAGATTATCGAATCCCTTGCAGTCGGGCAATATGACGTTCATCGGCAGCATGGAAGAATGAAATAATTGATTGTTCCTCGTTCGCGGTTTCGGTTCTAATGCACGCACGGAAAGACTCGAAACTCATCAGCTCCATCTCCAAGGAGAGCAGTGCATGATCCGCTTGTTGTGGCTTTTGCTCTTAGGTCCCATTGTCCCGGCTTTGGGATTGCTGTATCAGTGGGTTGGGTCGCGGTATGACCGCAGGCGTTTTCTTCGGCTGGGTCGGTTGGTGGACATCGGCGAGCGCCGGCGGTTGTTTATGACGGAGATGGGCGATCGGGGTGGCCCGTCGGTAATCTTCGAGTCGGGTATTGGAGCGACAAGTCAGAACTGGACCAGGATTCAGGAGTCGGTGAGCGAGTTCGCGCACACGGTTTCCTACGATCGGCTGGGGCTGGGTTGGAGTACGCCGGCAGTGTCGGAGCGGATTCCTTCAAAGGTTGTGGAGGAGTTGCGGGCGATGCTGCAGGCTGCCGGCATTGCGCCGCCTTACCTGCTGGTGGGGCATTCGTTTGGCGGGCTGGTGGTGCGATATTTCGCGGCCGAATATCCCGACGAGGTGGTGGGCGCGGTGCTGGTGGATGCCATGCGCACCGACGAGTGGCCGCCGGTGGATGAATCGCAGCGTAGGCTGTTGAACCGCGGGGTGCAGCTGACGCAGTGGGGCGTGCCCATTGCCTATTCCGGCCTGGCACGACTGACGACCATGTCATTTTTCCGTCGATCAGGCAGGTTTACAAAACTCTTCACACGCGCGACCGGCGGGCACAATGTGCTGGAGCGGTTAACGAGCGAGTTGAACAAGATACCGCTGGAAGTGTGGCCGATTGTGGCCGCGCACTGGTCGAGCCCGGCCTTTTTTCGGGGGATGACAGCGCACATCCTGGGAGTTCCGGGAACCGTGACGGAGATGCTGACTGCGACGCCGATCGTGGGCCTGCCGGTGGTGTTGCTGACGCCGGGACATCCAAAAGCGATCTCGGACGCAGATTTGCGGAAGATCGGGCCGGACGCAAAGCAGTTAATCGCAGAGAAGAGTGGGCACTGGTTGCACCTGGACGAGCCGGAACTGGTCATCGAGCAGATTCGCGAGATGATGACGGTCGTACGGTCCGAGCCCTTCTGCGAAGCGATGATGCAGGAGAGCGTCTCGGCCGATTGATGCCAACGCGGTCCGGCATGCGATTGCACTAAGGACTTGCAAAATCCTTAAGCGCCAGGTCGATCATCGCGTACAAATCCTGTCGGCTCGCTCCCGATTGGGCCTCGACGGCGATGCCGCCGGCAAGGGTCAAAACCAGGCGGGCCATCGTTTTGGGGTTGCAATCACCCGACAGCTTGCCTTCAGTGAGGTCTGCGGAGAAGCGATCCTCCAACCTGAGCCGCAGCGCTTCTCGATGGCCCGAAAGCCACTGCTTCAGCGCGTCATCAGCGTGGATGGAAGGCGAACTGTTCACGACAAGACAGCCTGGCATGTGGTCAGCATCGGTCACAACTTCGGCGTAATGACGAAGAAGCGCTTTTACGCCGAAACAGCTTGTAGATGCCTGGAATGCCGTCTCGTATGCCTCTTCCAGCGACGCGATATATCGGGCCACGACCTGGCGAAAGAGTGCCTCTTTGCTCTCAAAAGCGAAATAGAAGCTCGCCGGGCCTATACCGAGCGCACCCGTCAGGTCAGTCAGCGATGTTCTGTCGTAACCCCGCCAGAACAGCCTGGTCGCAGCGCCGATCGCCTCCTCCATGTCGAATGCGCGAGTTCGTCCCATCTATCAATGTCCGTTTCTGGAGCGACCACTCAATAAACCCATTGACGCACCCTGTAGATAGTGTAATGATCGCTCTACTAAGCCGCAAGGGAAGGCGCTTCAGATCAGGCGGCACTCAGGGAGATGCAAATGGACATGGGTTCTTTCGCGGATAAGAAGTTTATCGAGATTAAAGGGCGGAAGATGGCCTATATCGATGAGGGCGAAGGCGCGCCGATCGTCTTTCAGCATGGCAACCCGACAAGTTCCTACCTCTGGCGTAAAGTGATGCCGGAATGCGTGGGCCTCGGTCGGCTGATCGCCTGTGACCTGATCGGAATGGGTGACTCCAACAAGCTTCCAAATTCTGGGCCGGACCGATACACCTATGCGGAGCAACGCGAATACCTGTTCGCGCTCTGGGAAGAGTTGGGCTTGAAGCGCGACGTTGTGCTCGTGATCCATGATTGGGGCGCAACCCTCGGTTTCGATTGGGCCTCTCAGTACGCTGATCGGGTACAGGGTATTGCGTATATGGAAGCGGCTCCACTGCCGCTCACCTGGAGCGACTTTCCCGAGGCCGCCCGCGAGGGCTTCAAAGCGTCTCGCACGGAAGCCGGCGAGGACATGGTTCTTCGAGACAACACCTTTGTCGAAGGATTTCTCATCGAAGCTGAGAAGCAGAACCTGTCAGCGGCCGATCAGTCGGAATATCGCCGTCCGTTCCTTAACGCCGGCGAAGACCGCCGTCCGATGCTTACGTGGGCTCGCCAGATCTCTCTTGACGAGTCGCCCGCGAATGTTACAAGGATCGTCTCCGACTTTTCCGAGTGGCTTAAAGACTCGCCGGTACCGAAACTCTGGGTCAGAGGGGACCCGGGCTTCATCGCCAATGGAAGGCTCGCGACATTCTGCGAGAGCTTCAAGAATCAGAATGAAGTCAAAGTAAAGGGCCAACACTTTCTCCAGGAATCGAGCGGGCCGGAGATCGGGAGAGCCGTAGCCGATTTCGTTCGTGCGCTCCGACATCGGCAGTGAAAGCAATCGGTTTCGAGTCACTTACAACCATAATTGCGAGGGAGTTTCAAACGTGGCTCAGCAAAATATCACAAGTGTTCTGATCACCGGCGCCAACGCCGGCATAGGTAAGGAAGTAGCTCGCCAGATGGCATTGCGCAGTGGCGTGGAGCGAGTGTATCTCGCCTGTCGAAACGAGACCAAAGCAAGAGCCGCCAAGCAGGAGTTGGAGCAAAAGACGGGTAAAACCTGTTTCAAAATCATCCTCATGGATGTGTCAGACATCGCCAGTGTACGGTCGGCGATTCGCGGGCTTGATGGTCCAGTGGACGCGCTGGTCATGAACGCCGGCGGCTCCGGCGGCAAAACGCCCCTCGCGCTTACAACAGAAGGGGTGACGCAGATCTTTGCCGGCAACGTGTTAGGCCATGTCGCATTGCTGGAAGGCCTCATCGCGTCGGCGCAACTCACGCAAACTGCAGTCTATCTGGGCAGCGAGGCGGCGCGTGGCTTTCCACAGATGGGCATAAAAAGGCCTGCGCTGCCGACATCTTCCGTGCAGGACTTCGTCGATGTCATCACCGGCAAAGAGTTCGCGGGGAAGAAGTTTAATAGCGCCCTAGCTTATGGCGAGGTGAAGTATGCCGCCGCAATGTGGATGGCGGAGCAGGCTCGCAAGCATCCAGAGCTTCGGCTTCTCACGATCAGCCCTGGAAATACGCAAAGCACCGAGATCGCGAGCTCGATGCCGACGCCTGTGCGAATCTTCATGCAGTACATCCTGATGCCATTCGTTGCGCCGATGCTTGGCCTGGCGCACTCCCTAGAGATAGGAGCCGGTCGGATTGTTGCCGGTCTCACCAATCCGTCCTTCAAGAGCGGAGTTTTCTACGCAAGCGCGGAAAAGAAGCTCACCGGGCCACTCGTAGACCAGAGTGAGATCTTTCCGGATCTGGCGAATCCTGCTTTCCAGCAACATGCCGATGAGGCTGTTCATAACTTCCTGTAAAACGTGATAGACGTTCACTTCGGCGCCTTCACTCTAAGTTGTGAGCAACTCCGGGACGAAGATGTCCTCGCACCTCAATAGGCGCCTGGAGAGACCCTGTTCGAAGTGATAGCGAAGAAAGGTATCCGCGGCCTTGCGATTGGCTTCGAGCCCATAGGGCCACCAGTCCTGACCGAGCACGCGGCGATCCTCTTCAAGCAAGTTGCTGAACCAGGGCACCATGACGGCCATGTTATTAAATATCCGGCCTTTTTCCAGTTGCTGCACCGCGGCGTCTTTGGCCTGGCAAAAGCCCTGGAAGACTGCCATCGCCAGACCAGGATGCTGTGCTTCAAGTTCCTTACGCATCACCACCGTGTGCATGATCGGAAAGATACCGGTCCGGCGAAAATAGTCCTGTTCGACGGACTTAGAGTCAGGGAATAGTCGCGCGACCTTTGACGAACCTTCGAGAACACATTTCGGGATGTCGGCCGAGATGAGCGCATCGATCTCGCCGGCTTCCAGCATCGCCCCAAGGTCAGCACCTCTGGGAGCCTGCGTCACCTCGACGTTGGCAGGATGCGGTTGTGGAACATAATCGATTGGCTTCAGCGGCCAATCGAGGCCGCCGATGACCCAGCGGCACGCCTCCGGTTTTACGCCGAACTCGTCAGAAAGAATGCCCTTTGGCCACACACCGGCGTCATGCCCGTACATTGCGAGTTCACCAATAGCCTTGCCTGCAAGGTCCCCGGGTTTGCGAATGCCGCTTGCCTGGTGGATGTAAATGGCAGAGTGCCGGAAGCAACGATTCGGAAATACCGGGATTGCGAGAAAGGGCGGGTCGTCAAAATCAAGAGTCCGCAGAAAGTACGACATCCCCAACTCCGAAACGTCGTATTTCCGCTCACGGATCATACCTTCAAAAATCTCGGTAACGATTTGCGCGCTGTGGAAAGTACCATCCACACCACTGATCTTCACACTGCCGTCCGCCAGGGCGCGGGTCCTGTCGTAATTCCAGAAGGCTAGGTCGAGCTTCAGGTTGCTCATTGCTGTGTTCCTCTCAATGGCTATTTCACAGTGGCCGAGAGTGCGGCCCAGGAACTTTTCAACGTTCACCAATCACAAAGGCGGCATAGTAAATATATTTACTATAAGAGAATGGATGTACATCCGGGACGCCGGGTTGCCGAAAAACCCAGTTTTTGAGATCTCACGGGCACCTCTCAGCACCATCTCAGGTCATTGACGATGAAAAACGATCCCGCCGCAATCCGAAAACTCTTTGAAACCGTCTCGCTTGGCGCCCCGGAAAACGCCGTCGGCTTCGTGCTGTGGCGTGTGGTTCATCGCTATCAGCGGGAGGTTGACCGCTCTCTCGCAGCGCTCGACCTGACACACCTGCAGTTCATGACGCTGACGATGTCCGCGTGGCTGGGCCGCTCAGGTGAGGCAGTTACACAATCAGAGCTGGCGCGTTTCGGCGATATTCAGGCAATGCAGGTCTCGCATATGTTGAAGACATTGGAGAGCAAGGGCTTGATAACACGGCCGCGTAGCGCGTCCGATGTACGTGCCAAGCATATCCAGATTACTGCAGCCGGTTTGAAGCTGCTTCGCCGAGCCCTGCCAGTCGTGATCGATGTGCAACGAAGGTTGTTCGGAGAAGAAGGAAGAGTTGGAAGCAGTCTGCTGAAAGCACTCCTTTTGATCGACTTCGAGCATTCGGATGGCGCAAGATAAACGCCCTGAAGAAATTACTGAACGGTCGTCGTCCCAGTCGCGGGATCGACGCTCCATGGAGCAGGAGCCGGAAGACTCAGCTTCCCGTTGCCGATGTGTAGCGGCATCCAGAGATAGCGCGAGTCCCACAGCGCCTGCGGCTTCCAGATGTCGCCCATGTAGATCACGGACGTTTTCCTGGTCCCTTTCAGTTTGAACACCATGATCGGCTGCGATCCATAGCTGTTGGCCGCGGGCGGCGCAACGTTCTGAAAGCTGGACCATGGCCCATGCAGGCTATGCGCTACAGCATAGACGTCCGGGTTGGGTCGCCAACCGGTCATGTGCGAGCCGATCACGTAGTACCAGTCGCCGAAATGCACAAGCGCGCCGCCTTCCAGTGGCGCCGGCACAAAGCTTGTCTTCTCCGCGATGCCAAGATCGTCTGGAGTAAGTTTCGCGATAAAGAAGCCCCTGGTCGGCCTTGACTCGAAAATAAGGTAAGCAGTGCCGTCATCGTCGACGAACTGGCCGATATCCCGGCTCTCCTGGTCGAGTGGGCGGAAGCTGCGCACAAACTTATATGGTCCGCAGGCAGTGTGGCTAGTAGCGATGCCGACCTGCGCTAATTTGTAACCACCGTCATCGAGGTGGAAATACATCACGAACTGCTTCGTGAGGACGTCGAAGTATACTTTAGGCCGCTCCAGTACCCATTTTGGCCCCAGGTGTTGCGGGTCAGGGAGCACGAGCGCATCGCCGTGACTTGTCCAGCGCACAAGGTCCGGGGAGACATAGCAGGAGACATAACGTTTCGCTGGGTCCTTGCCTTGCGAGCGGTCTTCTCCAAACCAGTAGAACTTACCGGCATGGCGAATCACACCGCCGCCATGCGCTTCTATCTCCGCGCCCTTCGTGTCCCTCCACAAGGCGCCAGGCCGCACCACATCGGCGCCATTCTGAGCAAAGCCGCGAACGCAGCATAGGAAAAGCACTATCAAGGCGGCAGTACGAGCAGGGCTGTAGCAGCGACACATATCTGGCTTTCTTTATTCGTAATGGTTCTGTAGGGATGTAACTGTGGCATCCGGATTGTCTCAAATCATATACCGTGCGGGAACTCCTGCTGAAAGAGTTGCTGCATCCAGGCGCGATGAGCGGTGAGATACCCGGGAAAGCTCTCGGGATGCGCGGGATCGAAGCTAGGTTCAGAGGTCCAGTCCACGCTGGAGTCGGGCGGCGGTTTCTTCTGGGGCTCGGCGTCTGAAGGCGGATTGATGATCTCGCCGAAGTAATGGTTTCCCGTAAAGACGATGTTCTGCGCCGGTCTCCAACCAGGAGCGATCGTGTAGCTGCCGTCCTCCTTGCGTGTAAGGCTATGCCCAAAGGAAAGGCTGCCGGCGACATAGAAGGAGTTATCAGCAAACCTCGCGTTCTTCGACCAGCCATCCCAGTTACTCGCCAGGAATTGCAGATGACGGTCACGGCCCACGTAGAACAAGTTGTCAGCGACCAGCACGTCGTCCGCTCCGCTCAGGTTGATCAACAATCCCCTATCATCGCGACTGATGTTTTCACGCACCATCGTGCCGGTGTTGCCAAGGTTCACCGCCTGGTCGCGCTTGACCGGTGTGCAGATAAGCATAAATCCACCGTCGTTATCATGGCTGTAGTTATGCATAAAATGCGTGTTGCGAGAGTTGTAGTCGGAGTCGAAGCCTTCGCCGTCGCGCGTTCCCTTCGTCTCAAACGCCTCGTTCATCGTGAGCGTGGTATTGTCCGTGCTCCACTGCCAGATGCCGGCGTTGAACCCCGTCGAGCGCTGGTTACAACGCCGAGCCACGTTGCCCTCGACCACCGCGCCGTCCGTGGCCCAGGGCACGATACCATCGCCGCCAATGTCATCCACGTAGTTATCTCTGAGGACCACATGCAGGCTGGGCAACCAGTGCGTACGCGCGATGTTTGAGCTTTCGCCTACGATGCCGGAGCGGTCGACCTTCCACACCACATTGCGCTCGATCACGAGGTCGTCGAAGCGGCTCGGCACCTGCGCTCCGTGAATGCGAAACAGAATGCCGCCGTTATTCTTGTGCGCGTCCAGGCCGTTTACATCGTGTACGTATAAGTCAGCAAGCACGATGTGGTGTGCCGTGCCGTAGTTTTCAAGCAGCACATCGATGCCCCGGCGATCGGCGGCGGCGGCTCCGTGGTTCGTCACCGCCAGGTGATGCAACTCGACCTGCTCCACATTGTGGATCAGCACCGCGTCTGTGACAGTGCCGTCTCCTGCGATCAACGGAAGCGGCCCGTTACCATAGCGGTCGAAAACGATGGGCTGCCCTGCCTTTCCAGAAGCTCCCGGCGCAAGCTGGCCGTGCCAGACTTCTCCGCTGCGAAACAAGACCCGGTCGCCGGGCGCCAAGGCGGCGCGATTGACGCGGTTGAGCGATTGCCACGCGCTCGCGGCCATGGTGCCGTCGTGGGCGTCCGCACCGTGGCTTGCGTCGACATAGTACGTCGCTGCACAGGCAGTCAGCGGGCAAGCGGCGAGGACCGCAAGGAGTAGCAGGCGAAGACGATTTACCATTCGAAACGCGCTCCGAGCTGCCCTTGCCGCGGGTTGCCTGTTGTGTCGGTTACGTGTCCGAAGTAGGCGCTGCCCATGGTCAGGTTCGGGTTTGCATAATAGTGGCGGTTAAATACATTGAAGAACTCCGCTCGCAATGTCAGGCCATAGCGCTGATCGGCGCCAAAACCGAACCGCTTCAGCAGGCTTGCGTCCTCGTCGTTGTACCCCCACGAGTGCCAGTTGCTATAAACAACCGGACTGTTGCCCAGCTGTCCATCGGTCGGATTGCTGAAGTTAGCCGGGTTGACAAACAAGCTAGATGAATCGGCGGGGTTGATGAGATCGACTTTCTTGAAGGTGTTCTTGAAGCTGGCGTTCGGGGCCAGATTTGTCCACACGCCGCTCCAGCCGGGGTAATAGTTCTGCGCGCCGACCGCCCCGATCGGAGATCCCGATTGGTAATCGACGATCGCCCCTACCAGCCAGCCGCCTGCCAGAAAGTCTTCCAGGCGGTTCCTGGAGAGAAAGCGTTGGCCGCGGCCAAACGGAAGCTCGTAGTTGACATAGCCTTTGACCTGCTGCGTGGGCTCATAGGTATCAGGGTATGAGGCGTAGTGCTTGTACTGGTACGGATCCTGGTAGCCATTGCTCGAGCTGTACGTGTCGACGAACGCCGAAGATGAGTTGCCGGTGGTGCGCGATCCCGTGTAACTCAGATCCATACTGAGGCCGTTTGCCTGGCGCTTGCTCACCTCGAACACAAATGCCTGGTACTCGGAGGAGCCGAGCGGCGAATTGACGAAGAAGACAGGGCCATACGTGTTCGCTACCTGCGGGTAAGGGTTGATGGCCTGGTAGGCCTCGCCTGCCCATCCGGCATAGGGCAGCGGCAGGCCCGCAGCGGCCGCCGAGCCTGCGTCGTAGATGTAATCCTCCGCATGGCCTGAGTTGTACAGGGAAGAGTACCGCTGCCATGTCGGATAGTTCGTCGGGTTCAGGGCTCCGTCGTGCAGCTTGCGGCCGATGTTGCCGATAAAGCTGGCCTGCAGCACCAGCGTGCGGCCTACCTGGTACTGTACATTGGCATTCCAGTTCTGGGTGTAACCCATGGTCAGCGTATTTGGATCGACCGAGGCCGGTCCATACGGCACATATGGTCCGTTATTGTTGCGAGGCGTAAAGGTGCTGACTCCGGGGTATCCACTGTCCAGGTTGAACTGGTAGCCGTTCGTTAGTGGAGGCGGCAGCACCTGGTTGATAGCCTGGTATCCGGTTGAGGCAGAGTACGGAACGGCGCCGTAGGTGTTGTTACCGAGCGGCACATAGTAGAGCCCGTAGGAGCCGCGAAGGACAAGTTTATCTGTAACCTCATAGCTGGCGCCAATGTGCGGAGAGAACTGCCAGAAGTTTTTATAGGTTTCGAATGTCTGGCCCGGACTAGTGAGGTACTGCATAGATCCGGAGTAGCCGCCGAAATTCGGGCTTTTGGCTGAGGTTGTGAAGTTCGACCAATAACCCTGAATCTCATGCTCGGGCATCGGGATGTCCCAACGCAGCGCAGCGTCGAGCGTTAGCTTCGGCGTCACCTTGATTGCATCTTCCCCAAAGAACCCGTACTCCTTGCGTCGTCCGTACTGATTGAAAGGAGTATCCAGGCTCGCGCTGTAGACATCGCCAAGCAGGAAGTTGGCAAAGCCGAAGCCGGTGACAGACTGGATCGCAGACGATGCCGGGGTGCCGGTCAAATTGCTGAAGTTGAGGTGAAGCTCTCCGCCTTCGGTATCGTCGTTCACGCCCAGTCCGCGCAGTTCGAGGCCTAGCTTTATCTCATGGCGGCCGCGGGTCCAGGTCACCGTATCGTTAAGTATTTCGTTGTATGCGACATACCCGCTCTTGGCTGTGTAGGAGCTGCCGATCTGCCCTTCGCCGACGCCATTGATGCTGCCGCCGAAGGTGATAAGTGGAAAGTTCGCAATCGACTGGTCCGCGCCCAGGCCGACCTGCTGCGGCCAGTTCGTACTGCCAGCGATGGACGTAAATGGGACTGCCTTGTTCTGGAACCCGTTGAACGTAAGCGAAAGCACATCCAGCAGGTTAGGTGAGACGGTATAGCTATCGCTCAGGCGGTATGCGTTGGCAACCGTGGTCTGCACCGCGCCGGAGGCCAGCGGGCCTCCATCCGTGGACCCTGCCTGCCACAGCCCGTTGCCTGTCACCAGGTTCGCATTGTATCTGGGCCGGAGCGTGTAGATGTAGGACGACGTGATCCTGTTCTTACTCGTAACATCCCAGTCGTACTTGAAGCTGAGCTCCGTCTGGGTGAACTTCGGGTCCCCATTGCGGAGCGACGGATAGTTATTGATGGTCCTGTCGTTGAAGGTCGGCTTGTAATCCTGCGCGTAGACAGAGGCTATCTTCTGTGAAATCGGGCTGATGCGGTTCGCGGGAATTACATTGTTCGGGAAAACGTCGCCGCTGACCGGATCAAAGATCGCTCCCGGGTAGATCGGTTGACCCGCCGGATCGGTACCCACCGGCTTCTGGGTGGTCTGCAGCAGCGCGCTGAAGTCTCCATTCAGGAAGGCAGTGGTCGGTACCGTCTGCGTGCCGTTCGCGGTAGCGAAGTCAGACTGCATGTAGCGCTCAACCGCGCCGAAGATGAACATGTGATTGCGCCAGACGGGCCCTCCGGCACTGCCGCCGTAGTCGAAGTAACGGCTCTTTGGGGTGCGGTATTCCTGGTTATAGGTTGCGCGGTTGGCAGGGTCGGTGCTGTCGTAGTACGAGCGGAAATAGTCGTTGTCCCAGGTGTTGGCATTCAGGAATTCATTCGCCAGAAAGCCGAAGGCGCTGCCGTGCACGCTGTTCGTACCGGACTTCAGGCTGAATAGAAACGCACCGCCGCCCGTGCGTCCCGCCTCCGCGCTGATCCCGGACGTATCCACCTGAAACTGGCCCACAGCATCCATGCTCGGTTCCGATTCGCCGATGTGTCCGACCGAGCCGGAATCGCTCGAGGTGCCGTCGATCAACACCTCCTTGCTGAACGCCTGCGAGCCGCCCACGGCGCCTGAATACTCGTTGCCCGTTACCGTCGGCGTAATAGAGAAGGCGAAGGCGGTAATGTCGCGGCCGCCGTTCGCGGTTAGCGGCAGGTCCGTCACCACCTGGCTAGTCAGGTTCGTGCCCAGTTCTGTTTGCGTCTGCAGCTCCGGTGTCGCATTCACAGTTACGGTTTGCGTCTCCGAGCCTACCTGCATGTGCACATCGATCTGCGCCCGCTGCTGCACCTGGATGGCTACCCCGCTGCGATCGAAGCCCGCGTAGCCGGGCTTATCGTAGTGAATGCTGTACGTGGCGATCGGCAGGTTAGGCAGCGTATAGATGCCGGCGCCATTCGAGACGCTCTTAAACTGCGCGCCGGTCGACGGATTAGTCGCGGTGATCTGCACGCCGGGAACAACGGCGCCGGTACTGTCGGTGATCGTTCCGGTCACGGTGCCGTGATCAACCTGCGCCCATGCGGGCACGGTTGGCACGAGCAGCGCGAACAGCAGTGCGAAGAGCGCGATCAGGAGTACGGGGTTCACGGGACGTCGCTGGTGTAGAGCAGAATCGTTCATGAGATCCTCGTTCGGCCTGGTGCGGATCGTGTACCCGTCATCGAGGCAAGAGGAACAATACTCATCCGGAGAAACGACAGTCATCCGACTAAAGTCTGACGATTTTCGAGCCCCGACGCGACCGCCTACAGGTGAGCCAGACCGCGCTGCAGGGCGGCTATAACAGCCTGCGTACGATCCTGGACATTCAGGCGCTCCAGGATCACGCCGACGTGGCACTTCACCGTTGCTTCCTTAATGCCGAGCGCGATGGCGATCTCACGGTTTGATCGTCCGGCAACCAGCAGCGAAAGCACTTCGCCCTCGCGCGCGCTCAGCTCAGAGCTCGGCGTCCTGCGCGCCAGCACCTGGCTCACCGCACGCGGCAGGTACAGCTCGCCCGCATACACACGGCGAATGGCGTTCAACAAAACGCTGTGCGACATGCCCTTGATGATGTAGCCGCGCGCACCGGCCTGCAGCGCCTGGTGAATGTCTTCATCGCCTTCGTAGGTCGTGAGCACGATCACCCGCGCCTCCGGCTCAACCAGGCGAATGGCGCGAATCGCCTTCGCACCGCCCATCCCAGGCAGCCGCAAGTCCATCAGCGTAATGTCCGGTTTGTGCGCCGTATGCAGCGCGAGCGCCTCTTCGCCCGTGCGCGCCTGCCCGGCTACCGCCATGTCCAGGCTGGCCTTGATGATCGCCGCAATGCCAATCCGCACCAGCGGGTGATCATCCACGATTAGCAAACGGATCAAGTGCTTCTCTTCAGACCCTCTCGTCATGACGCTCTCCATAAGGAAGCCTCCCGGTTGCTGCACATGCGGCGCGGCAGCCGGAGGCACACCGACGTACCTGCGCCGGGTTCGCTCTCGAGTGAGAGGATTCCGCCAATTCGCTCCGCGCGCTCCCGCATGCCCTGCAGCCCATAGTGGAATGAATCCTGCTCTGCCGAACGCATGTGTCCGCGAAAGCCGATGCCGTCATCCACAATGTGCACGCTCAGGCCATCCCGGGCGAACTGCAGCCGCACATGCACCTGCGCAGCCTGCGCGTGTTGCGCGGCATTGGCCAGCGCTTCCTTCACGATCATGACCACCTCATGCGCGGCGCGCGCTGACACCGCATAGGTTTCGCCGCTGACTTCGCAATGCACCGGCACGCCGGAGCGAATCCCAAACTCCCGCGCCATCGCTTCGACCGCCCTCTCAATCGAGACCAGCTCGCTCCGCAGCGAGCTGTGCCGCAGGTCCCAGACCGCACCGCGGGTCTCTTCGATCGTCAGGGAGACCTGCTGCCGGGCGTGGTCGATCAGTTCATGGCAGAACGCCTTGTCCTCGAAGTCGAGCTTTGAGACGGCTTCAAGCAGCGCCGAAACGCCGGCGCAGTCCTGGATCAGCGTATCGTGCATCTCGCGCGCGAGCCGGTTGCGCTCCTCCAGCACGGCATGGAAGCGGACGGAGACGCGCCGCATACGGAGCCAGTGCGCTGCCGCGAAAACAAGCAGCAGGGCCGCCATGCAGATCAAGGCAAACCACGCTGTCTTGTAAAAATGGGGCCGCTGCGTCAATGTCAGCGAGGTCTCCGCGATCGCGGACGGATTGCCTGCCTCGTACGCCTGAACCTCAAGCCTGTAGGTGCCGGGCCGCAGATTAGTATACGACGCCATGCGACTGGCTGAAGCGTCGTTCCACCCTTGGTCGAAGCCCTGCAACCGATAGCGATAGCGCAGACCCTGCTGCGAATTCAGCAGAATGGCCGCGAACCCTACCTCTATGCGTGCTGTTCCAGCCCCAAGCTGCACGGCATCGGCAAGCGGCCGCGTCTGCCCGTCCACCACGATTGAATGGATCGCGACAGGAAAGCGGGACGCCCCGCCCCGCCCGCGCCGCGGCGCAAGGATGCGCACCGCCCCCTTGTCGCTGGGGAACCAGGCATTCCCATGCCCATCCAGAAAGCCCGCGGGCTGCATGCCGCTGTAAAGCAGGGCTGAACCGAAATCCTGCGCGATGGGATACAGCGTGACCCGGAGCGGCGCATGCCTGCCGCTGCCCGACCCGGCGACGAGCGCGCGCCGGTCGACCCAGGCGACGCCGCCCGGACTACTAAGCCAGAGGTGCCCCGCGCCGTCGTTCAGGACCTGGTAGATGACATTCTCCGGCAATCCCTGTGCCATGGAGTAGCGCGTGATGGATCGGCCCAGAAGCCGATATAGCCCATCGCTGGTGCCGACCCAGATTGCCCCATCCTCGTCCTGGGCAAGGCTCCAGATCTTTTCACGGCTGAGCGCCTGGGTGGCCGGTTCGCTCAAAAAGCGCCCGTCGCGTAAGTGGCTGAGTCCCCGGCTGGTGCCGATCCACAGGTCGCCGCGCGTATCCTCAAGCAGCGCCGTCACGCTGAAGTAGGCCAGCCCTTGCGGCGTGTTGTAGGCGCGAATGCCGGCTGCCGTGACCTGGCTCACTCCCCCGTCCGTGCCGACCCACATGCTTCCGTCACGCGCCTGCAGCAGCACACGAGGAAAGTTATTCGACATACCATTGCGTACCGCGTACTGGTTCACCTTGCCGTCCGCAAGCCGGAATAGGCCCTCACCATTTGTGCCGACCCACAGCGCGCCTCCCCGGTCGCGCAGCAGCGTGCGTACCCGGGTGCCGGGCGGCAGGCCGGCAAGACCAGCCAATGCCACACGGCTGCCGCGTATGTGGAACAGGTGCGTGGCCGCGCACCACACACTGCCGTCCCTGTCTCCATAAATGGTTTCGAACTGCGCGTCCGCCGCGCCTGGAAACGGAAGAATAGTCACCGGCGAAGCCGTCAGCCGTTCCAGTCCACCCTGGGTGCCGAGCCAGATGTCGCGCTCACCATCCTCAAAAATGGCCAGCACCGAGTTGCTCGGCAGCACGGCAGGCGCGCGAGCGCGTTCAAATCGGCCATCCGCGTAACGCATAACGCCGTCGCCCAGCGTGCCGACCCACAGCGCGCCATCGGAACTCGCGCACAACGTCTGGATCGTCCAACCCGGATTGCCAACCGTCCTGAGCCGGCCCGCGGCGTCGAGAACGCGCATGCCGGAGAGTGTGCCGAACCACACATCAGCCCCGCGGCTCACGATGGCCGTGACCAGGTTGTGATTGGGGCCGCCGGGAAACGCAACCTGCCGCACGGCGCCCAAAGGACTGAGCCGCAGAAGCAACGTGCCGCCGATCCAGAGATTGCCTCGATCGTCCTCGGCAATCGCGCGTACAAATACAGCCGGCACACCGCGGGAACCATCGACCCGCTCGAGATGGTCACCGGACACACGGAATAAGCCTTGATCTCCGCCCGCCCATACGGTGCCGCGACTGTCCTTGAAGAGCACACGAACGAAGCTGTCGTTGCGGCCGTCCACCGTAGGGATCGCGCGAAAAACCCCGGCGCGGTACAGATACAAGCCTCCTCCCTCGGTGCCGACCCACAGCCCGCCGTCGCTTGCCGCCAGCAGGCAGTTGATGCTGCTCTCTTCCAATCCTGGCGTGTTCGCATGGTCAAAGACCACAAACTGTGACCCGTCGAAGCGCAGCAGGCCTCCCTTGGTCCCGATCCATAGATAACCATCCGCCGTCTGTACCAGCGCCTGGACCGTCTGATCCGGCAAGCCGTCCTGCGCCCGCCACATCCTGTGCGTCGCTGAGGAAGACAAGCTGGGCGGCGCTTCGAGTGCACGCAAAACGCACGGTGCCCCGGCCACCAGCAACACCATGGTAGTCACGATCGAAAGCAGCTTTGCCCATCTATCCATAACTGGACCGAATCTACGCAATCCGCATGAACATTGTCATCTGGCCAAGTGGAGTATTGGGTTCGGACCGGGGATGCATACAGCGTTTTAAAATCCCCCGTCGTGACCGTAATCTTGACAATCGCTCACAAAGTGGTGGATATTCCTTTTCGCTTGGGAATGCAGGTCTTCAAGAACGGCAAATCAGCTGAAGCATTTCGGGAGCATTCTGGACGACAAACTTTACGACAGGAAGGAACCGAACATGAAACGCTGTTCGTATCTCAAGTGCACTCTTAGCGCCGCTGCAATATTGGTGGGAGGCGTCCCTTCTCTTCTGCCCGAGACCGTCTTTGCGGCTCCCAACACACCGGCTCCCAACACGTCCACTGAGATCGTCGATCCAACCAATCAGTACCAGACGTTTGTCGGATGGGGTACATCTCTCGCCTGGTTTGCGAACATCCTGGGGGGTGCTCCAGACCCGGTCCGGAACCACTTTGCCGATCTGATCTTCGATCCCATACGAGGTCTCGGCCTCAACATCGCCCGTTATAACATCGGCGGCGGTGAAAATCCGCAGTATCACTCCGAAGGCCTCCGCGCTAACATGCCCGGATATGAAACCCAGCCCGGCGACTGGAACTGGAATGCCGACGCGAATCAGCGATGGTTCCTGCAGGCCTCCAAGACTCGCGGCGCTGACATCTTCGAGGCATTTTCAAACTCTCCACCGTACTGGATGACAAACAGCGGGAGCACCACAGGGCCGTCGGTTGCGGAGATAATCTCAATCCTGACCACCTGCAGGACTTTTCCGATTACCTCGTTACCGTGACGAACCACTTTCAAACCAGCTGGGGCATTCAGTTCTCTACCCTCGAACCTTTGAATGAGCCAATGGGCACATACTGGTGCTTCGGAGGCTATCAGGAGGGCGCCCACTTCGATGTTGGAGTGCAGGCACAGTCGATCGACTCCGAAGGAGCGGCTTTGCAGGCGCAAGGCCTTCTCACTCGCGTCGCGGCCTCCGATGAAAACACAATCGATCAGGAACTTAGCACATGGACCTCGTTCGGTCCGCAGACCCAGGGCTATGTATCGCAGATCAACACGCATGCCTATGGTGGAACCGAACGCGTCGGGCTGAACTATGCCGCGGTCAACAGCAACAAGGATCTGTGGATGTCGGAATATGGCGATGGCGATATCACAGGACTTTCTATGTCTGAGGACATCCTGGCGGATGTGAATCAAATGCACGCCTCGGCGTGGGTGTACTGGCAGGCCGTCGATGAAGCTGTCGGATGGGGATTCCTGAAAGAGAATCTCGATAATCCAACTCCGGATTACTCATACGCAACCAACGAGAAGTATTACGTGATGGCGAATTACAGCAGGTTTGTCCGTCCCGGGTACAAAGTTATCGCTATCGACAATAACCAGTCTCTCGCGGCCTACAGCGCGGACAAACAGCAACTCGTCATTGTGTCAACAAATAACACAAGCGCCGGGCAAAATCTGACATTCGATTGTCAAAGTTCGCGAAAGTCGGAAATGTGGCCATCCCGTATCAGACATCGGCCACGGACAATCTTGTCCGACTCTCTCCGCTCCCTGTGGCGCGAGGGCAATTCAGCGCAACGGTTGCTCCCAGCTCGGTGACCACGTTTGTTATCGATCATGTCTTTTATCTCCCGGCGAATCTGTCAGCCGCCGACCCAAGGAACATGGGATCGGGGGACAATCAGTACACCTATTCCGGTTCCTGGACGCCAGCCCATTCTGCCGGTGCTCGATCGTATACAAGCTCCACGGCCGGCGACAGCTATAGCATCCGGTTCACCGGTTCACAGGCCTATCTGGTCGGCGCAAAAGGACCGCATATGGGCATTGTTACGGTCAGCTGGGATGGGAAACAATCCGCAACCGTAGATACGTACGCAAAGAACGAACAAGCCGGGGCGTTGATCTATGCGACTCCGACGCTTCCGAATGGAGAGCACACCGTCACCGTCATCAATACAGGCCTGCTCAATAGTCAGGAGCTTGTATCGCCCCGACCAGCTTCGGGTGCAGCGCCAGAGCTCCCTCAACAACACGGCAATCACAAACCGAACCCGTCGCCCTACGTTACTGCCGATGCCGCGGTCATCGTTCCGAACTCCGCGACTGTTCCGGCCGGGAACCAGGCGCAAAACGGTGACTTTGAAACAGGCGAGCTTACACCGTGGTACGGTCAATGGAACCCGAGCCTTGCGGGCGTGGAAACCACCAATCCTTATGAGGGAAAATACGATGGCTACCTGCATCCGAATAATAGCCAGGACGTCGGGATGCAGCAGGACATAACCATCCCGCAGGCAGGCTGGTACAGCTTAACCGCTAATTGCGCCACAAACCTGGCTAACGACGTGCAGTTAGGCCTTAACATCAACGGCTCTTCAGTGACAAGCGAAGTCGTGGCAGCAAATGTTGGGTATGCGCCGTACACCATCCAGTTTCAGGCACAGGCTGGCCAGACAATTTCCGTCTGGTATTACGCGGGCCGGCAAAGTGGATGGGCCACACTCGACAATGTTCAGATTGTAAGTATGTCAGGCCCTGTACCTGAATATGGAGAGGCGTCCAGGTAACTCCGGGAAGTTATAAAACACTCTGGCCGCCGAGCTTGCCCGCGAAACACATTTCCCTTGGCTGAGGATCAACAATCAGCCAAGGGAAATGACAGCTCCCCCACTCCATCACGCTCAACCCGCCAGCCGCGACGACTCATCCAGCGAAACACCCTTCGTCTCGGGAAACAGGAACAGCGTCAGCACCAGCTGCACCACCATCATCCCTGAGAAGAAGAGAAACGGGTACTGCCCTGCGGCCGAGGCCACCAGGGGAAACAGCGCAGCGACCAGCCCGTTCGTCACCCATAGCGTGAGCGTGCCCAGGCTTTGCCCCCGCTCGCGCACCTCGGCGGGAAAAATCTCACTCAGGTACACCCACACCACCGTTCCCTGCGAGAACGCGAAGAACGCGATATACGCCACCAGCAGCCACAGCAGCGCGCCCCGGTGCGCGCCCGTCGCAAAAATCCGCGAGACGGCAAATAAGCAGCCCGCCATCCCCACCGACCCGACAATCAGCAAAGCCCTGCGCCCAAGGCTGTCGATACACAGCATCGCCAGTAGCGTAAACACCAGGTTTGCAACGCCAATCGCGACCGCTTGCGTACCCGCGCTGGTCGCGCTGAAGCCCGCCTGGGCAAATATGTCGTTCAGGTAATAAAGGATCGCGTTGATGCCGGAGAGCTGGTTCAGCGCCCCGATGCTGATCGCAATCCAGATGACCTTGCGGTGCTGCCTGGTGAACAGCGCGTGTTCCCCAACCCGCTGCAGGCGGCGCGGACTCTCCGGGATCCCGAACAACGCGGCAACAAACACCAGCGCCGGCAGCGCCGACGAGCCCAGATCATACCGCCACTCCGCCGCTCCCAGCCGAAAAGCGCCCAACCAGTCATTCGAGGCATACGCCAGCAGAATCCCGATCACGACCGCCAGCTGAAAACACGCCACCAGCCGGCCGCGCCACGTTGGCGGCGCAATTTCAGCAATATACATCGGGCTCAGCACTGACGACCCGCCGATCCCCAGCCCGCCGATCAGTCGAAACACGAGTAGCGCCGGCCAGTTCCAGGCAAGCGCGCAGCCGATCGCCGAGATAAGGTAGAGCACACCCATCCAGCGCAACCCCGCCCGCGGCCCAAGCCGTTCGCTCAGCGGCGAAGCCATTAGTCCGCCGGCAACCGTGCCCCACAATGCGCAGGACACTGTGAGCCCCAGTGTCAGCGATCCGAGATGGAAGGCAGCGGCCATCCCGTGTGTCGCGCCGGCAATCACCGCCGTGTCAAAGCCGAGAAGCAGCCCTCCCAGCGAGACCACGGCCGTGCTGAACAGGACCAGTCTGGAAGCTCTCAACCCGATCACTCCCCCCTTCGCGAAACTTACCGATGATTAGAACATGCACAAACATTCGCTCCAAACGCACGATACAACCCCTACCACTCACCTATCTTGCACAGCCCGCACGAATGCAGTAGGTTGAGAAGGCGCATGTACCCTCCCTTCATCCCGGCACGTAAGCCCCATGCGAGCACCCCCCACTGATGAGCGTACTGGCCATGGACCTCGGCGGCTCCCACGTCGGCTGCGGCATCGTCGAGGGCGGCCGTCTGCTCGCATCGTCGAGTTTCATCAGCGACACTCGCAGTCTCCGCAATGTGCTGCCCGTTGCAAAACAGCACTTCCTCGCGCTCTGCCGGCAAACCGGCATCCCCCTTTCCGCCTGCCGCGGCCTCGGCGTAGGCTTTCCCGCTGTTATCGATAGCGAGCAAGGCGAAGTCCTTTCGACACTCGGCAGCAAGTTCGCGGATATGAGCGGCCCTGAGCTATGCTGCTGGAGCCGACAGGAGCTCGGCATACCGATACGGCTCGAAAACGATGCAAAACTCGCCCTGCTCGGCGAGCACCATGCGGGCGCCGCAGCCGGGTTTGAAGATGTCGTGATGGTGACCCTCGGCACAGGTATCGGCGTCGCCGCCATGCTGCAGAACCGGCTCCTGCACAGCCGCATGGGTCAGGCAGGCCTCATGGGCGGTCACCTCTCGGTCCAGCTCCATGGCCGCACCTGCGTCTGCGGCGCCATCGGCTGTGCGGAAGCCGAGGCCTCCACATTCGTGCTGCCCGCGCTCCTGCGCGCGTGGCCCGGAGCCAGCAGCAGCGCACTCGCGCAAACGGTCCCGCTCGATTTCGCCACCCTCTTCCGCTATCACGACGCGGGAGACGTATTTGCCGGTCAGATCCTGCAACACTGCCTGCACGTCTGGTCTGTTCTCACCGTCAATCTCATTCACGCCTACGGCCCGCAGCTCGTCCTGTTCGGCGGCGGCGTCATGCACCGCAGCGAACAGGTTCTGCCCGCCATCCAAAGCTATGTCGAACAGCACTGCTGGCGCACAACCCGCGGCATCGCCGCCATTAAACCCGGACGCTTAGGAACCTCCGCCGCGCTGGTTGGTGCCGAAGCACTCTTTCCACTGGAGGCACAATGACCAGGTACGGTAACTACGATCTCGATCCCGTAACTCAGGTCACGTCGTCAGACGAAGACTGCATCGCCGGCTGGCCAGGTATCCTCACGCAGCTTGATTTATCTATCTCCTCCGGCGCAACCGTTACAGTATGTCTGGAGTGCTACCCGGGCGTCCTGCTCGATCCTGTATTTACTCAACTTAAGACTAAGTTCCCCAGCGCAACCATCCTTTCCGTCGAAACCGCTTATAAAGAAGCAACGCACCTCCGCAAACAGTTCGATCCCACACTTACCGCCGACCCTGTCTTCGGCGTCATGCATCCCTGGACCATCGCGGATTACTTCGACCAAACCCGCCTGGCACAGCTCAGAAGCGAAATCGCGGCAACCCGCTCATTCCGCATCCTTATCGGCACCGGCACGACTTATGTGCTCCCGCAACACGACTTACTCATCTACGCGTCTGTCACACGCTGGGAGCTCCAGCGGCGCCAGCGCGCCCACGCCATCGGGAATCTCGGCTTTAATAACTCCGAAAGCGCTGCTTCCCTGCTCTACAAAAACGCGTTTTTTCTCGAATGGAGAGTCGCCGATGTTATCCGGCATTCGGTCTACGCAGAAATAGATTTCTTTATCGACATGGATAATCAGGAATCGCCGCGCATGGTGGCCGGAGCCACGCTCAGGGACGCGGCGACCGCGGTCGTACAGCGGCCCTTCCGCGTTATTCCATTTTTCGATCCCGGCCCCTGGGGCGGCCAGTGGATGAAAGAGCAGTTCCACTTACCCGAGGGTCCGACAAACTACGCCTGGTGCTTTGACTGTGTGCCGGAGGAGAACAGCATCGCCCTCGGCTTCGGCTCGCAGCGCTTCCACTTACCCGCCATTACCTTAGTCCAGCAGCACCCGCAGGAGTTATTGGGGCAAAGTGTGTTTCAACAGTTCGGCGCCGAGTTTCCTATCCGCTTTGACCTGCTCGACACTATGGGCGGCGGAAATCTGTCTTTGCAGGTGCATCCGCTCCGTCAGTACATCCGGCAACATTTCGCCATGCCGTACACACAGGATGAAAGCTATTACATCCTTGAAAGCAGCGAAGCCTCGCACCTGTATCTCGGCACCAGGACCGGCATCGACCCGCAACAGATGCGAAACGATCTTGAAGCCGCAGCAGCAGGCGCCCAACCGTTCCCCGCGGAGCGTTACATCAACATCCTGCCGGCGAAGAAGCACGACCACTTTTCCATCCCGGCCGGTACCGTCCACTGCTCCGGCAGCGATACCGTCGTGCTCGAGATCAGCGCAACCCCCTATATCTTCACATTCAAGTTATGGGACTGGGGGCGCCTCGGCCTCGACGGTCGACCACGTCCCATCCACCTTGAGCACGGCCTCGCCAACATCCAATGGGATCGCGATACCGCCTGGGTTAAAAACGAGTTGCTCAACCAGACCGAGATGTTGAGCGAAGAACCCGGATGGCGCGAGGAGCGAACCGGCCTGCACCGCCTTGAGTTCCTCGAAACCCGCCGCACCTGGTTTACCGCTGTGACCAATCACGACACCAAAGGCAATCTTCACGTGCTGAACCTGGTCGAGGGCGAAGCGGCGCTCGTCGAAACCCCGGACCAATCCTTCCCACCATTTGAAATTCACTACGCCGAAACCTTCATCGTTCCCGCCGCAGTCGGACCCTACACCATTCGCCCTCTGCAGAAAACACAAACGCCGCTGGCAATCCTGAAAGCCTATGTGCGCCCTTAGGCAACACTTACCGAATCACGCCCGGGTAACTACAATACCCAGCTTCTCAAATGGCGCAATCGCTTCATCGCTGGCGCCGGAGTCGGTAATCAATTGATTGATCTCGCTCGCCGGACATAGCAGCCATTTACTCACCGCTCCCAGCTTGCTATGGTCCGCAATTGCTACTTTCACCGTCGAATGGTGTACCAGTTTCCGCAGTAACTCTGCCTCGGCCGCATTGGTGCAGGTAAGTCCGTGTACCGCATCCAGTCCGTCTACACCGATAAACATGATGTCGGCGAATAACATCTCGGTAGCCTGGTTGGCGATCGGTCCCACCAGTGTAAACCAGTTCCCACGCAGGTGTCCGCCGGTCACAATCACGTCGATATCCTTGCGGTTACTCAGTTCCATCGCCACGTTCACGGTGTTTGTAATAATCGTGATCCCGCTCAGCGGCTTCAAACTGCGCACCACCTCCGTAGCAGTCGTGCCCCCGCTCAACGCGACCGTCTGCCCGGTGTGGACCAGCAGCGCCGCCGCCCGTGCGATGCGTCGTTTTTCCTCGGCGAAACTGCTCACCTTGTCCTGAAACGACACGTCGTTGCGAAACGGTTCGTAAAACAGCGGCCCGATCGGCACCGCGCCGCCTCGCACCCGTTTCAGCAGGGACCGCTCTTCCAGGTCCTCCAGGTCACGGCGGATCGTCGCAATCGAGGCGCCAAGTGATTCACACAACTCGTCGATCGATACGAGCCCCGCCTCCTGCAACTGATGGAGAATCTGCTCCTGCCGCGCAACAAGGTTGTCCGTTTTTCCTGGCATACAGCCGAGAATACCAAACGCATTTTCGCTTTTACCCTGACCATATCCCACCATGCGCTCACACGATGTGACGCAATGCGCTGCTTTCCGCATTGTGTGGTGAGCAGCCGGTGCGCTAGCATCCAGCTACAAGAGACCGGCGGCGAAATGGAGACCCAAATTGAAGCGTCGAGAGTTCCTTAAATCGGCAGCACTCACCGCAGCCGCATCCGCGACGACAGCCCAACTCCCGCACGCCGCCTTCGGCCAACAGACAGAAGATCAGGACGTTAAGCAGGTACTCGTCGTCTTCAAGTGCCACCTGGATGTCGGCTTCACCGACACCCAGGCCAACGTAATGCGCACCTACTTCAAGCGGTATTATCCCCAGGCCATCGCCACCGCCGAGCAGCTGCGGCAAAGCGGCGACGACCGCTACGTCTGGACCACCGGCTCCTGGCTTCTCTACGAGTACCTCGAGCAGGCAAGCAGCGCAGAGCGTCAGCGGATGGAGCAGGCCGTCATCGCAGGCGACATCGCCTACCATGCGCTGCCGTTCAGCTGGCAGACCGAAATGCTCAGCCGTTCGAGCATTGAAGGCAATCTCGGCCTCGCCACCGCACTCGATGCCCGCTTCGGCCACAAGACCATCGCCGGTAAAATGACCGACGTCCCCTGCCACTCGCGCGGGCTGGTCTCCCCGCTCGCCGCCGGCGGCATCCGCCTTCTCGACATCGGCGTGAACGCGGCTAGCACACCGCCCGATGTGCCTGACATCTTCCTCTGGAAAGATCCCGATGGCTCCTCGATCGCCGTGCTCTATCACAAATACGACTACGGCAGCACCCTCCGGGTACCCGGCTCGAACCTCGCTGTCTCTGTCAACGTGCGCGGCGACAACTCCGGCCCGCACACCCCCGAGGAGATCGCGGCCATCTACGCTCAGCTACGCCGGCAGTTCCCGAACGCGCAGGTACACGCGGCCGGCTTAAACCAGGTCGCGCTCGCGATGGAACCAGCCCGCGCCGGCTTCCCCATCGTGACCCAGGAGATCGGCGATACCTGGATCTACGGCACGCCGAGCGACCCCTACAAAGTCGCGCGCTTCCGCGAAATCTCCCGCCTGCGCGAGGAGTGGCTGGCCGACAAACGATTCGCCACAGGCGATGCGACAGATCGCCAGCTGCTTCGCCGCCTCACGCTCGCCGTCGAGCACACCTGGGGCACCGACACCAAGCGCTACATCGACCACCAGCACTACGCCCCCGTCGACCTGGCGAAGTATCTTGACACCCCCGGCTACAAAGTCATGGAGCACAGCTGGCAGGAAAAACGCGACGACATCGACGCCGGCATCGCGAACCTGCCCGCGCCGCTGCAGACCGAAGCCAAGCAGCGCCTCGCCGCGATCGAAGTCAAGGCCCCCAGCCACGACGACATGCACCCGGCAGACGCGAAACACTCCATCCGCGCCGCCCACTTTGAAGTAGCGCTCGACCCGAAAACCGGCGCCATCCAGCAGCTGCTGAACCGCAAAACAAAGCAGGCCTGGGCCTCCCCCGATCACCCCCTGGCCCTCTTCAGCTACCAGACGCTCGACGCGGCCGACTACACCGCGTTTCTCGCCGCCTACGTCCGCAGCAAGGAATCCTGGGCACCGCAGGACTTCGGCAAGCCAAACATCGACAAGCTCCAGGCTGAGTCGCGCAGCTGGCAGCCCACCCTACGGCAGATGTGGGTCGAGGAAACACAACAGCACCATCGCATCCTTGCCCAGCTCGCCATCGACGATCCCGCGAGCCTCGCGCGCGGCCTCGTCGCCTGGCCGCAAACCATGTACCTCGAGCTCACCCTACCCAAGGCTGACCCGGTCGTCCAGATCTGCTTCTACGCGCTCGGCAAAGCGCCCAATCGCATGCCGGAGGCCATGTGGCTTACCTTCGCACCCCAAACCGCCGGCAATCCGGCCTGGGGCCTCGAGAAAGTCAACCAGCCGGTCTCCCCGCTTGACGTGGTGCAGGGCGGCGGCCGCCGCATGCACGCCGTCACCAACACCTTTACCTGTCACGACGGCCCGCACACCCTCGCAATCGAGACCCTCGACGCGCCCGTGCTCGCCTTCGCACCGCAATCTCCGCTCAACTTCAGCGAAAACCTGCCTGACCTGACCAAAGGCGTCCACGTCAGCCTCTTCAACAACGCCTGGGGCACCAACTACCCGCAATGGGCAGGCGGCGACTGGATGTACCGCTTCCGACTCCAGAGCTGACGCCGCTTTTCCCGATCGCAACCGGGATCACGACCGGCACTCGTGCCAAACGAGCGCAGGGCCTTGCTACGTCACGTGACGCTCGCAGCGCTCACATACTTACCTACCGACTGTTCGCAGCAATCACAACTCATGCTTTTAAAGTTGACATTCGCTCATTTTAAAGCATACCTTTCGATTGCCCTGGAATGGAAGACGAGAGCGACAGGAAAGGCCTCCTCCGCCCGCAGTCCTCTCGCCAGTCCCCAGGCAGGCAGTTCCCCAGGAGGTCGCCATGTCTTTTCGCTTTTCCAGCCTTTTAGCCGGCTTAGACCGGCCCAGATACGTCATAGCGTCTGTCCCCTTAGCGCTCTCGTGTTGCTTCCTGCTCATCGCCTCCTCCGCGCACGCCCAGGTTGATGCCGGCAGCATCACCGGCACGGTCAAGGACTCGAGCGGTGCGGTCGTCGAAGGCGCAGCCATCACCCTCACCAACACGGCTACCGGCGTCGCCGCGACCGCCACCTCTAATGGAACCGGCAGCTACGTGTTCAGCGGCGTCAAGCCCGGCACCTACTCCATCCAGGCCCAGCGACCTGGCTTCCAGCGCTTTCAGACCACGGGCATCCAGTCCCACGTGCAGCAAAACCTCACCATCGATATCCCGCTCACCACCGGCAGCGTCGCGCAGGAGATGAAAGTCACTGCCGCCGCTCCCTTGCTGCAGGCGCAGGATTCCTCCATCGGGCAGACCATCACCGGGGAAGAAGTCAACGACCTGCCGCTCTCCGGGCGCAACTGGGTCTCGCTGGCGCAGCTCTCCGCAGGCGTTACCACCACCAGCGGCGGCACAACCGGCAGCGCCCTGTTCGTGACCAACGGCGTCAACTTCTGGCAGAACGACATCCGCCTCGACGGCATTGACGACAATGAAGAAGTGTATGGAGGCACGCAGTTTGGCACCAATGCGGCGTTCACGCCCCCGCCCGATGCCATCCAGGAGTTCAAACTGCAGACCGGTGACTTCAACGCCGAGTTCGGTCACTCCACCGGATCGGTCGTCAACGCCGTAATCAAATCCGGCACCAACTCCCTCCATGGCAACTTCTGGGAGTACATCCGCAACACCGCCTTCAACGCGAACGATTACTTCGCGAACCACTTCCCGACCGCAGCCGAGCGTGTGCGTCCCGCCTACCACCAGAACCAGTTCGGCGGCACCATCGGCGGCCCGGTGTATATCCCGAAGATCTACGACGGCAAGGACAAAACCTTCTTCTTCTTCGACTACCAGGGAACGCAGATCGTCACGCCGAACAACAGCTCGTCGTATGTGCCGACCCTCGGCATGCGAAACAGCAACTTCACCAATTTCCAGGACTTCTTCACCCTCGCCAGCGGGACCAACACCGATGCCCTGGGCCGCAAGTTCCCCCTCGGCACCTTCCTCGACCCCGCAACCACGCGCACCGTACAAGCCGGCGCCGTCGACCAGATCACCGGACTTGCCAACACATCGAAAACTCCCATTGCAGTCCGCGACCCCTTCTACACCGGCGGCACCCTCGCCGGCAAAACCGACTACACGACATCCCAGCAGTACCTCAATCAGCTGCCCGCAAACCGCCTCGACCCCAACGCCATCAAGCTGCTGTCGCTCTACCCGCTGCCCACCCCGGGAGTCACGGGCCGCATTAACTACGTCACCTTCCCCAAGTTCACCGAAGACATCAAACAATACGACGTCCGCATCGACCAGAACTTCAGCCAGAGGGACATCCTCTTCGGGGTCTTCGACTGGAGCCACACGGTCTACACCACGCCGCCCAACCTACCCGGCCTCGCCGAAGGGCAGAACTTCGGAGCCGGCAACACCGAGGCGCCGCGCTACGCCATCGCCCTCGGCTACACCCACGTCTTTACCCCGAACCTCACCAACGAAATCCACGCCGGCTGGAGCCACAGCATCGAGCGCATCGTCCCCTTTGAGGCCAACACCCTCGGCATCCCCGATCAGTACGGCATTGGCGGCGTACCGCAGTCCCCGGGCAACGGCGGCCTGCCGCAGATCAACATTTCCGGCTTTACCGGCCTCGGTGTCGCAGGCTACGAGCCCACCTTGGAAACAACCACCGACATCGAAATCACCGACAACGTCACCAAGGTCCAGGGCGCGCATAACTTCAAAATGGGCGGCCAGATCGACGACATCCGCGCGAACATCATCCAGCCGCCCAATCCCAAAGGCAGCTTCACCTTCAATGGCCAGTACTCCGATGTGCCGAACCAGAGCGCCGGGTACAACGGCGTTGCGGACATGCTGCTGATCCCATCCGCAACGACGGTCCCCGGCGGTATCTCGAACCTCGGCGGAGTCAGCAGCTACGGCGCGTCCAATTACTCTGAGGACAAGGACCAGCGCTATTACATCGGCCTCTACTTTCAGGACGACTGGAAGGCCACGCCGAACCTTACGCTGAACTTAGGCATTCGCTGGGACCACTACACCCCCTATGCCGAGCCGGACGGCCGCCAGGCCAATTTCATCCAGCCAGGCGGCAACGGCCCTACCGGCACCTACTACACCTCGCAGAAAGGCTGCCAGGTTCCGCGCTCCGCCAGCTTCAATGCCCTGCTGGCCGGCTATGGCATCAACGTGGACTGCAACGCGGGCAATGCAACCGGCAACGCGCAAAACCTTAACTTCGCGCCGCGTCTCGGCTTTGCCTATCGCGCAACCCCCCGTATCGCGATCCGCGGCGGCTACGGCATAGCCTACGGAGCGCTCGATAACATCGGCTTCGGCGGCACACTCGGAACCAACTATCCCTTCTCGTACACTGTCGGCTTCAACAGCGTGAACTCGCAGACCCCGCTGACCATTCCCACCGGCCAGACTGCTACATTTGAGAACGCACTGTCCGCGCAGAACCTTCAGGATCCATCCAATATCAGCGGCGCAGGCATTGGCCTGAACGGGCGCGAGTACAACTTCCAGACTCCCTACACGCAGACCTTCAACTTAACTGTCCAGGACCAGTTCACCAACCACGATTCCGTCCAGGTAGCCTACGTCGCCGACGTCGGCCGTCACCTCGACAGCACCGGCAGCCATAACTCCCCCTCCGCGATCCTGCCGCCTGGCACCAGCATCTACGATCCCACCGTGCCCGGGCACATACCGTTTCCGCAGTTCTCCCCGAACTCCGCATTCCAGACGACCGACGGTACCAGCAGCTATAACTCGCTGCAAGCCACCTACCAGCACCAGCTAAGTGCCGGGTTGTCCGTGCTCGCCAACTACACCTATGCCAAATGCCTCACCGACCAGCGAACCATCTCCGGCGGCTCACCCGGCCTGCGTGCCGAGTGGCTCCCCGGCTTCGGCATCCGCGGCGATTACGGCCTGTGCGACAGCGATACGGCGCAGGTCACGCACGTCTCCGGTACCTACAACCTGCCGTTCGGGCGCGGCCAGGAGTTGTTTAATACCGACAGCCGCCTGCTTGATGAATTCATCGGCGGATGGGTCACGAACTACATCATTACCCACCAGACCGGCCAGTCCTTCAACATCAACTGCCCGCGCGCCACCACATCCGACTTCGGCTGCTTCGCTAACACAGTGCCGGGGCAGAGCCTCTACGCCGGTCCCCACAACGCAACCCAGTGGCTTAACCCGAAAGCCTTCGCGCAGCCGCCGCTCGCAACCCAGGCCGGCCAAACCGACTTCTCTCCTCTTGGCGGCGCACCCCAGCAGGCGCGCGGACCGGCCTTTAGCAACGTCGACTTTTCACTGTTCAAGAACTTCTCCATCCGCGAACGGTTCACGCTCCAGTTCCGCGCCGAAGCCTTCAACCTCCTCAACTCCACCAGCTTCGGAACACCGACCAATCTCGACTTCACCAACACCTCGAATTTTAGCCAGATCACCTACTCGCGCAACAATGCCCGGCTGGGTCAGTTCGCGCTGAAACTTAGCTATTAGGCAATGTGCCCGATGCACACCAACTCCGCTCCTCTTTGTTGGTTCGCTTGGTTCTGGGATCAGTCACCTGCCCTGACCGCGCAGAAATAGACTCGTGTGTTCAACGAACAGCTCCGGATACTGAAACAGCGAACCATGAGCGGCATCCGGGTAAAGAATGAGCTGTGCATTCGGTAAATGCTGCTCAAGGTAGAAGGAGTTGATCGTGTAGAAGATGATGTCGGACTTCCCGCCGACCACCAGCACCGGCGCCTTGATGTCCTTCAGGTAGGCAAAGCGCTCCCCGACCGGCTTTCCCCACTCCTGAAGAGCAGCAAACTGTGCGGGCTGCACCTTCTCACTGATTGTTATGTCACGGCCCTCCACGCGGGCATCCCTGCGCTTTAGAAACGCGCGTCCGGCAGCCTGACTCTCAGGCGACGCATTAAAGAAGCCGTCGATCCAGAAGTCGTCAAGGTTCCCGTACTTGTTCGTAAAGATCACCTGTGATTCCGGTGTGAGTGGTATGCCGTCCCCGTTGCGCGGGCCGCTGCCGACGAGCACGAGCTTGCGCACCAGGTCTGGCCGCTGCATGGCGACGTTCTGCGCAATCATTGAACCGATCGAGAAACCAAGCACGTCAACCGTGCAAAGGCCGAGCGCATCGATAAAGATGCCCACACCCTCGGCCATTCCTGCGAAATTAGTCGGAACTTCTCCGGTAGAACTGGCGACGCCCGCATTGTTGAAAAGGATCACTTCGCGGTGCTGCGCGAAACCGTCGGTAACAGACGGGTCCCAGCTATCCATGTTGCCGAGGATGTGCGGAATAAAGACAAGAGGTGTACCTTGCTTCTTGCCGAAGCGTCGATAAGCGAAGCGAACTTCGTCGGCTTTGACAAACTGGGTAGGTGCCGTGTGATGCGTGTCATGGCTCATATCATCCGTCCTTGAGATTTCGTGGTTAGATAATTAAACAGAAATGCTCTAAATGCCCGCGCCCCCCGACACCATCAGGGTCACGCCCGTGATCCAACGGGCATCATCGGATGCCAGGAACAGTACCGGCAGAGCAATGTCATCCGGAAGACCTGCGCGTCCGAGAGGAGTCATCGCCACCATCTGGTCCTCAAAAGCATTGCCTGCCATACCCGCGGTGTGAAGACCCTCGGTGATTACAAGGCCAGGGTTCACAGCATTCACACGGATCTTTCGCGCCCCGAGTTCCTTGGCTAGGGTTTTCGTGATGGTGTCGACGGCACCCTTGGTTCCGGCGTACACAGATGCTGTCGGCGGAGCCATGGTGCTCACGACAGAGCCGATGTTGACGATGCTTCCACCCGTCTCAGGAAAGAGCGGAAGAGCAGTCTTCGTCACCATCAGGAGACCAAGAACGTTAGTATTGAACTGGCGCGCGAATTCGTCCGATGTCACACTGGTAATGGGTGCGAACGCGTACACACCGGCATTGTTCACGAGGATATCGACCTTGCTGTAAGCTTTCGCCGTCTGCTCGAACAGAGAGGTAACATCGCTCTCTACGGCAACACTCGCTTGTATCGCGATGGCCTTCCCGCCTGACTTCGCGATCTCTGCGACAACTGTGTCCGCACCCTTCTTGTCGGAGGCATAATTGACAATAACTGAGGCACCTTCTGCAGCAAGTTGCCTCGCAATCGCCGCGCCGATACCTTTGGATGCCCCTGTTACCACTGCACTTTTACCTGTTAACTTACCCATAATCTTTCTCTTTTCTGTCTTCCGAAGTTGATCGCTTCACTTCGATACGGAACAGTTCGTATCGTTATTACATGAACATAAGATACGCGTCGTATCGCCGCCGATGCATAATAAAGCTAAGTATTTTCATGATTCATCGGAAGGGTGAAATGAGCGAAGCAGCCGCACACGCACCGAAAGGGGGCCGACCCAGGAGCGAACAACTCCATCAGGCCATGCTGAAAGCAGCTCTTGACCTCGTTCTGGAGGTCGGATTTCGTAGCGTCAGCATCGAAGGGATTGCCGCAAAGTCAGGAGTCGGGAAGACGACCCTCTATCGCAGGTGGCCGAACAAAGCCGCCGTCGTCATGGAAGCATTCATCGGACTGCTGGGTCCTGCTTCCCGCTTCCCAGACCACGCACAGGCGACAGAACGATTGAGGCTGCAAATGCAGATAACAGCGAAGGCCTTTCGCGGCAGGGTTGGCGCTTTAGTGAGAGCTCTCATGGCCGAAGCTCAATACGATCCCGAGCTGGCAAAGGCATTTCGGGAGAATTGGACCATTCCGCGGCGGAAGCTCGTCAGTGAAATACTGGTGGAAGCCGTCAGACAGGGTGGAGTGCGGGCTGATATCGACATGGAAGCGGCAATCGATGCGTTCTATGCTCCTATCTACTATCGGCTGCAAATGGGGACAGGAACTATTTCGGAGGTTTACGTCGACAGTATCTTTCAACAAGCTATGCAAGGACAGAGGAAAACATAATCTTGACACAATTGAAGCCGCCAATCGCGGCAGAAATGAGTTCCAGCCTCCACTCACTTTAACTCGCTCCCGAGCCGCACTTATCTAAGGCGAATTAACGCGCATCTATAGTAACTCCGTCTCGCTGCAGATCGGCGACTGCCCCTTGCCGCGCCTCCTGTGCAGCCTGCAGGCCAGCCTCCGCACTCGCGACCCGGGCCTTCGCTTCCAGGTCGCGCGACTCCTCCACATCCACATCCTGCCGCGGAACAAGCCCCGGATTCTTCTGCAAAACATCCTCAATGCGGCCATACGACAGGTGCGCGATGCCGGCCGCCGCATTCGCGCCTGCCAGCGACCCTTGCGCGATTGAGATGTTAGCCTGTGCCGCCCGCCAAAGCCCCCGCGCTCTTCCAAGCTCATCCTGCAACTCAGGCACATCCAGCGTTGCCAGTAACTGGCCCCGCCGCACCCGGTCTTTTATGTCGACGTAGATCGCTTTTGCATAGCCGGCCACCTTTGCCATCACAGCGACATTTTGGTACGGAGTAAACTCTGCTGTCAGCACAATGTCATTCGAAAGGTCCGCAGAGGCAGCGCGGACGACGGGAACCACCGGGGCCGGCGAGCCATCCCCATTCGTGGCAATCTCATGCCGGCAACCGCTCGTAAGCAGCAGTGCGCCCAGGATAAAAGCTCCAATGCAGAAAGATGCGCGCGTCAATTCAACCGTCCTGTGGCATAGTCCAGCGCTGCGCGGCGGGATAGATAGGCGTAGTTGGCGTCGGCGGTGCTTATCTCGGCGGAGGTCTCGTTCAGCTGAGCTTCGTTCAGCTCCACGATACTGCCCAGCCCGGCATCATATCGTGCCTGCGCCAGGGCGGAGCGCTTCGCGACTTTGCGAAACAAGGCGCGCGGTAACCGCGATGCTCTGGAACGCCTCCTGCGCGGCATACGATGCATTCCGCACCTGCTCGGAGACTTCAAGCTGCTGTTCGCTGACCTCCCGTGCGCGGGCCCCCGCTTCAAGCGAAGCCTCGGCCTGCTCTGCATGGAACAGGCCGCCATTGAACACCGGGATCTGCAGGTTGAAACCGGCAGCCGCGTAATCGCCCTGCAGAATGTGATCGTGGAAGGGAATCTGCCCCGCAGCCCCGAGCGCGCGCAGTACCGGATAACTCAAGCGCCCCTGCGCCTTCGCGAAACTATCAGCTGCCTGCTGCTCGGCACGGTCGGCCTGCAGATCGGCTCGTTGTTGTCGCGCTTCGTCGAGCAGCCCGGTGGAATCCGCAGGCAGTGGAGCAGGCGCAAGCGCCTGAGGCATTGGCTGAGGACTCCCCACCGCCGTAGCTAAAGTGGCTCGCTGTTGCTCCACGAGTGAACGAGCTCTCACCACCGCCAGTTCCGCCTGGCTTTCAAGCACGCCGGCAAAATTCACATCGAGCGCGCTCACCTTGAGGGCAGCTCCGGGTTGCAGCAATGTCTTGTTCTCCCTCTACAGCAATGGCTAACGTGAAGCGCTCTGGGTCGGCATTACGACCTCTTCCAGCAGCGCATTGGAATGCGCGTGGATCTCGGGCGTGTGCCGCGTTGAGCTCAGGACGATCGTTGGCGCTCCGTCCCCGCCGATGGAGTTGCGGAAGGCATCATCCGGCATCCCGTACAGCCCGCATGCCGAAGCTGAAAAAATGCCCATCGCCTGCTCCGTATAGCTGCCGTTGCAACCGTCGCCGGCGATCAGGTGCGCGTACACAAAGCCACCGTGAAGGTACCCGACAACATCGCCGCTCGAGGAGCGCACCGGCTTCTGCCAGGGAACAACCTGGTCTCCCCCCACCTGCGTGGTTGTATGGTCCGGGTCAATGTCCGTGGCGAGCGGCTTCGCGGTGTCCCAGCTTGCGAGATGGTCTGCCTGGGCCCGCAGCGTGGCATGCAGCGGAATTGCCGTGCCCCAGTCATCTACGGCATCGAATGAAATAGCAAGCACCCCCGGTTTCTGATGCGCATACGGAGTTCTGTCGAAGATGAAAGGCTCTGCTTCCAGAACATGGCCTGTTACTAACGCACCAGCCGGAATACTTCTGCCGTTCAGTCGCACCGTAGCGGTCGTCCTCGCCTGCACAATCTCTCCGGCATGGACCGTTTTTGATGACACCGTATGGGAAAACACGACAGGCAGGGTGGTCTGCGCGGGCAGCGCAACCGGCGCACCTGCTGCAGGTACCGACAAAACAGCTTGTAGAAAAAACATTGTCGCAAACATACGCAGCACTCCAGACGCTGATAACTTGTCTGGTGGTAAGTTCATCATCGATGCCACATACATGCCGCTGACATTTTCCTTACATCTGCCTCCTTCACTTGCGAGCGCACGTCGCCTGCGAAATCATGGCGCTGGAGGTGGAGCGTGACGACGCGCCGTATTCTTCTGGTCGATGACGAGCCAAAGCTGACGGAAGCGATCGCGCGCGCCATACCTCCAGCCGAGTTCACAGCCTCTATCGCCGTCACGGCGGAAGACGCATTCTTTCTTCTGCACAAGCACAGCTTCGACTTGGTGGTGCTCGACATCTCGCTGCCCCGGCGCAGCGGTTTGGAACTGCTGCGGCAGCTGCGTCCCCGTCCCGGCATCCACACTCGCAAGGCGATCTCCGCATAGATGTAAACACGCGGGTCGCTACGCGCGCCGGGGTGCGGCTTGAGATTACCGCGCGTGAGTTTGATCTACTCGTATATCTGGCCGGGCACGAAGGTCACGTAGTATCTCGTGAAATGCTAGCGCAAAACGTGTGGCACGAAACTGCCGCTTCATCCCCATCAACAATGTCATCGACATCCAGATTGCGCGACTGCGACGCAAGCTCGACGAGCCGTTCCCAGACCGGCTGCTGCACACCGTTCGAGGTGTCGGCTTCACGCTGCGGGAGGACAAAGAATGACTCTCCGCATCCGCACACGCCTCACCATCTGGTACACCAGCGTGTTCTTCCTGCTGCTTGGCGTCTACATCGCGGCAGTGCTTGCCTTTCAGTACGAGCAACTACGCAACCAATAATGGGATCATTCGCGCCGACAGGGTGCTGATACGCAGTGCGCTGCTGAACGTGTTTCACAATGCCGTCAAATATTCGCGGCCTCACAGCACTATCAGGGTGCTGTATGCCCAGAAGCACATCGCCGGGCAGCACGTTCAGGAAGTCTGCATCGAGGATCAGGGCCCGGGTCTTGCCTCCGGCGAGCACGCGCGCATCTTCGAACGTTTCTATCGTGGCTCCGCGCAATCCGATAACATCGGCGCCGGCCTCAGGCTCTTCATCGCCAGGCTCGCCGTGGAGCATAGCGGCGGAACGATCTTTGCCGACGAAAGCTACACCGGTGGGCTCCGCTGCTGCCTCAGCCTGCCGATTGCAACAGCAGCCCTGGAGCCGCCACCGTAAATCGGAAGACAAACAATCAGGCCGGCTATGACAATCATTAACTTACCACCAAGCCAACGGCGAACAGCGAACGGCTCCGGAACATAAGTTCCGGAGCCGTTCGCCGTTACCACCACTGCATTGCTGTTTAGAACTGCAGCTTCAGCTGGAACTCCGTAGACCGCGGACCGCCCGCATCAAAGGTACCGGACCCCCGCGAAACACGGTTCTGGTTCTTCACTGTGAAATCGTTCGGCCCATTGACGTAGTTCGACGAACCGTTTGCAACGTCCGTAGTGTTCAGCAATGTGCCGTTCGGATCAGTGTAGTTACCCAGGTTGGCGACGTTGTAGATAGCGACCCCGGGCAGCAATGTAAATGCTTCCGAGATAGCGTGGATGTGGATCGGGTACGAAGCGCTCGCATCAATCTGGCGGAACGGGGGATTGGTGATCGCTTTGTTCTGCGGCAGGTTCGCGATCGGCTGCAGCACGCCTCCAAGGGCCCGCATCTGCGCGGCTGTAACCAGTCCGCTGTTCACCAGCGTCTGCCCTGCGGGCGAGAACTGGTTCGCATACGTTCCGTTGTAATTGTTGATTGCTGACTGCAGGTTGCCGCCATTGTAGGTCCGCATATACGAACCCGGATTGGTGTCGGGCAGCAGGTGCTGACCGCGGTTTCCATCGCCGATCGCGTCCGAGGTAAAGATCTGCCCGGCGGATCCCGACGTGTTATCAAGCAGGAGGTTCGATGGCGGCGCCGAATAGATATGACCGATCAGGCCAATCTGTAACCCGTGTACTGCCGTGATGGAGCCCCCGAACGAAATGGTGTTCCGGTGATCCATGCTGGCGTATCCATTGTACTTGGTCGGGTTGTTGTAGTCCCACGCGCTTGAGCCGAAGAACTGGTCCGAGCCTGAGCTGCTGGTCGTAACCGTGCGTCCGAGCGAGTAGCTCGCCTCAAAGTTCGAGTCGGCGATTCCGCGCATCGGGTGCGTCTTCTGTTCACGCAGGTTTACCTGCAGTGCGTCATAGCCGGAGCGCCCCGCCGGGAAGGCGAAGAAGCCGTTGCCGACCGCCGCGTTCTGACCTGGAAATGCCGCCCCTGTGTCCGGCGTCCTGCCATTCAGCGATGCCGGCGAACCGCCCAGCACCACGTTGCCGGAGTCCAGCCCCGTACCGGAAAGATCCTGAATCGTCAGTCCGCCGCCGCCCGGGTGCAGGCCAGGGCATGAAATCGTCGCCTCATCCAATCCCTCCACACCGCAGGCCGTCAACGCAGCCGTAATCGCATTCTGCGCCGCCGTCTTGTTCAGGAATCGCGCATCCCCGACATGGTTCGCGTCGATCGTCTGCGCGACGTGCACGGTTGCCGTGTGCAGGTAGCTCACCGTCACCAGCGTGCCCTTGCCCAACTGCTGCTGCAGGCTGAAGTTCACCTGCGTCGAATAAGGCGTCTTATAGTTCGGCGAGTACGCTGCGTCGCCGCGGGGAATCTGCAGCGTGTTTCCAATGAAGCTTCCATTGGCGGCTGCTCCAGCCTGTGTCGATGCCTGTTGCAGCTCTGCCTGCACCCCGGCGATCTTCGCGGCTGAAGTAGCCAGCGGCTCCGCGCAGATAGACTGCAGCGACTGGCCCATGTAAGAGGTAACAGGAGTAGTCTGCCCCGGCAGGTTGACCGAGTATGTTCCGCCGCACAGCGGTACATCGTAGTTATTAAACAGCCCGGTCGCGAGCTTGAATGGCGTATCGAACTGCACGGCGTTGAACACGGTGTTTTCGCGGAAGATACCAATGCTACCGCTCACCACCGTCTTGCCGGAAGTGCCTGGCGTGAAAGCGAAACCAAGCTGCGGGTTAAAGTCGTAGTTCGGCTGGTTGATGCGAGCCCCAAGCCCCGGTCCAAACTGGTCCAGGATCAACTGGTTCCCGCTGCATGGCGGCGGCGTTGAAAAGTTTGCCGTGTTAATTGCCGAGCAGGGGATCGGGGCGATGGCGTTGTCAGTCCGCCCGGTGTCGCGCTCATAGCGCACGCCATAGTTCACCAGCAGCTTCGGCGACAGCTTCCATGAGTCGCCAATGTAGGCGCCCACACGGTAATCCTGCGAGCCGCCGGCCGGTGAGCCGAACGACGGCATGTTGGTGTAGTATCCCAGTCCGTTCCCGAGCGCGACGCCGGCTGATGCGTTGTAGCTGGCGAGCAGGTTCGTCGGGTCACTTCCGATGAGTGATGCGGCTGTCACGGAAATGTCAGGGGCCAGGCCGTTAAACGATGCGAAACCGCCTTGCAGGATGTCGTTCAGACTCGCTCCGTAGGTCAGCGTGTGCCGGCCTTTCGTCCAGGTTCCGTCGTACCGCAGCTGCTTGTCAGACTGGTAAGTCGCCTGCGGCGCCAGGCCGTTCGGGCCCGTGTAAAGCCCTTGCGCGTCATACTCAATCAGCGCTCCCGGCTGGGCCACATACACGCTCGGCCCGGTCGCATCGCCGATCAGGTTATGGAATTTTTCATAGGAAGCACGGATCGAGTGCGTAAATTTTCCCGTTACAAAATCCGCGCCGCCCGCGATCCCCGGCGTATTATCCCGGTTGGCATAGATATCGTAAGAGGTGTTTCCGCTGGTTACTGCCGAGTTGACATCGTAGTTAATGCGCGCAAACAGGTGGATGCCAAAGGGCGCGTTGTAGTCCAGCCGTCCGGTCGAGTATGTCTCCCGGTAAGGCGCCGGCACATTGGGGTTAGCCGTACCAATCGAGCCCTGGAAAAGCGTTCCCAGCTGCACCGGGCTCGACTCATCCTGCTTGATCCGCTCCGCGTTCGCGAAAAAGAACAGCTTGTCCGTCAGGATTGGCCCGCCAATGCTGCCGCCGAACTGGTTGCGCTGGAACGGCGCATTTTGCCCCTCAACCGTTGCAAACCCCGCGTTATTATCCTGGAAGTTATAGAACGCCTCGCCATGAAACTTGTTCGTGCCCGCGCGCGTGGACACCAGCACCTGTCCGGATGCGCCGATCTCGCCCTGTACCCCGTTGTTCGCGCGCGTCACCTGGAACTCGCCGATCGCTCCCTGCGACACGTTGAAGATCGTCGTTCCGACCGTCTCGTCGGTAATGTCCTGCCCGTCCAGCAGAATGCGCGTCGTGCGTCCCGAGCCGCCGTTAAACCCAATCGCGGAGTAGCCCGCCTTGGTCGGGTCGAAGCTCTGGCCGCTCTGCAGCTGCACCCCCGGCTCCAGCTGTGCCAGGTCCAGGAAGTTGCGTCCATTGATCGGCAGAGTGTCAATCTGTTTGGTGGTGATCACGTTCGAAACGCTGCTCTGCTCGGTGTTCACCTGCACCGAGCCCGCGTTGACCTCAACCTGCTCCGTGCTCGCACCAACCTGCAGCTTGAAGTTACCGTTGGTGACGGAGCCCGTCCTCACAACCGTGGTCACCGTCAGCGTCGAATAGCCCGGGGCCGTGACAAGAACCTGAAACTCGCCCGGATTCACCGGGCCAATCGTATACAGCCCCGAGCCGTCCGTCGTCAGGACGCGCTTATAACCGGTCTGGGGGCTCGTCACCGTAACCTGCGCGTGCGGTACAACGGCGCCGGAGTTGTCAGTAATCGTTCCCTGGATCGAACCGCCGTTCACAGAAACTGCCTGTGCGTGCAGTGGCGGAGTTGTGCCTGCGAAGCCAAACATCAGCGTGCCGGCCAGCGTAGCCGCGCCAGCCCTGTGCCTTAGTGAACCACCAGTCAGCCGCGATACCCGCCGGCGCGCAAAACCCTGCATTGATGCTCCTCGAAGAAGAACTAGTCTCGTTTGCATCAGGTCAAAGCAATTACGGTGCCAAATGCTAAAACGTTGCAATTGCCTACAAAACGCGCTTCAACTGCATCGGTAAATCCGCTCTTGACTCTGTGTCTATGAAAAATAGAAAACTGAAAATCTGCGATTGTGTACAGAAGCCCACAATCGTAGGCGCAGACCAGGTTCCCGAGCCGTCGAATCGCCTACAGCATACCGCGCCGAAACTGCGCCGGATGCTACAATCAGGCCTTGTATGGCGGCTATAGTTCAGTGGCAGAACGCCGGTCTGTGGATCCGGATGTCGTGGGTTCAATCCCCACTAGCCGCCCCAAATGTCTGCTAAGGTTTGCCTCGGCTGCTCCGGCTGGGCCTACAAAAGCTGGCGGCCCGGCTTCTATCCCGCCACCACTCCCCTCAAGAATCTCCTGGATGCCTACGCCGAGCGGCTGAATACCGTCGAAGTCAACTACACGTTCCGCTCGCTGCCTTCAGAGAGCACATCGGCCAACTGGCTCGCGAAAACGCCGCCTCATTTCCGCTTCGCATTCAAGGCTCCCCAACGCATCACGCACATGCTCCGTCTGCGTAATGCCGATGAGTCCCTGCAAAGTTTCGCTCGCGCCTTGCAGCCCATCGCTGCTGCCGGACGTCTCGGCCCCGTCCTCTTTCAGCTCCCGCCCCGCTTTCCGTCTGACCCTGCGCTGCTCAGCGACTTCCTCACGCTGACCGCACCGCTCGGCCTGCACACAGCATGGGAGTTCCGCGACCCATCCTGGTTCACCGACGCGATTTATGCCGTTCTCGCTGCAAACAACGCCGTGCTGTGCGCCGCCGAAAGCGATACCCTGCGCTCGCCGGATCTCGCACTCGACCCAGCGCTTCGCGTGTTCCGTCTCCGCCGCTCCACCTACTCCGCCGCCGAGCTCGAAGCCCTGTCTCAGCACTTCGCCGAGCTCGCCCGCGCAGGCGCCAACGTCTACGCCTTCTTCATGCACGAGGAAGCGCCCGACGGTCCCCTGCGAGCCGCCCAGGTTCTGTCGCAGATTCCCAGCGAGCTGCGCGGATGAAGCCGTTGGAAAGTACAGCCTGGCTGCGACCGTTTACTCCCCGCCACGGCATGGCGAACCCCCACATCCAGACCATCGCCGGCAACTTCCTGCGCAGAGATGACCCGCCGCTCCCCGCGCCCGAGGAGCTCATCGTCCAGGTCGAGCCGGCCCACCAGTCCACCGCTGCAAACGAGCAGCCCGTCCACGTCCCCGCCTCATCCCTCCTGTGCCTCTGCCACTGGCAGCCCCATCCCGCGCGCACTCAGAGCCTCACCGTGGTGCTTGTTCATGGGCTTGAGGGCTCCGCCGACTCCGGCTACGTCCTTGGCAATACGGCTCGGCTCTGGGCCGCCGGCTGCAACATCGTCCGCATGAACATGCGCTCCTGCGGCGGCTCCGACGCCCTGGCCCCCACCATTTATCACTCCGGCCGCTCTGAAGATATCGCCTCGGTCGTCGACGCGCTGATCCACCGGCACGACGCGTCCCGCATCGCGCTCGCCGGCTACTCCATGGGCGCCAACCTCGTGCTCAAGTACGCAGGCGAGCACGCCCAGCTCCCTGCCGCCTTGAAAGCGGTCATCGGCGTCTCTCCGCTCATGGACCTCGCCCCCTCCTCCGCCGCCCTGCATCACTGGACCAACCGCCTCTATGAGCAGCGCTTTCTTCGCGCCATGAAGCGTCGCCTGCGCCGCAAGGCGCTTCTCTTCCCCGAGCTTTACCAGTTGCTCCAGCAGGAAGGCGTCTACCGGCGCATTCGCACCATGCGCGATTTCGACGGCGAAATCGTCGCCCGCTTCGGCGGCTTCCGCGATGCCGACGACTACTACGAGCAGGTCCGCTCCTCCCGCTACGCCGGCAGCTTCCGCATCCCCACCCTCATCCTCCACGCCGCTGACGACCCCTTTATCCGCACCCTCCCCGAAACACGTGCCGCTCTCCTCGACAATCCCTCCGTGCAATACGTTGAAACCGACCGCGGCGGCCACTGCGCCTTCCTCGCTGAGCCCGGAAACTCCGACCGCTGGGCCGAGGACACACTCGCCCGATGGCTCGCGAGCGGTTTCCCCGTTTGATCGCCGACTGGTCCGTCGAGATCAGCGACCAGGGGCCCTCCATCGATGTCCCCTGGTCCGGCTGGATCGACCTCTCGCAGCAATCCGAGCTCGCCCGCAGCCTCGACGAGGTCCGCGCCTGGCCCGAACTGCTGCCCATACTCGCCGTCGCAAACGGCCCGCACACCCTCTCCTCCAAGCTCGACGTCTTCCCCGTCGTCCGGGAAGATGTCGACCCTGAGCTCGCTGAAGCCGGCGAATCCGAGACCAGCTTCGGACTCGGCAGCTACATCGACCTCCTCACGCCTCGACTTCATACCTTCACACCTTTCGAGCACCTCGCCCGCGAGATCGCCCAGGCTCTCCAGGCAATCCACCTGCCCCTCGGCTGCGCGGAGATCGTGGTCCGCCCGGCGCACCTGTTCGACACCCCCGCATTCGGCTGGACCCTTTACGCCATGGGCTTCGGTCCCTCCCAGGACGAGGCGCGCGGCTGCTGGGCGAGAGCCGCTATGATGGTCGTGTCGGTGAGCACCGGGTGCATCTCCCGATACATCGCCGACCACCCTGAACTCAACCCCGCGTAAACGGGCGAGTAGCTCAATCGGATAGAGCACCGGCCTTCTAAGCCGGGGGTTGCAGGTTCGATCCCTGCCTCGCCTACCATCCAGACGCCCCTCCTGTACGCAGTCAGAACACCTGCACCCGGGGCACGGTACGCCACCCTGCCCATAGCCGCGACCACCGCGACGCCGCGCGCGCAGCCGGTACGGCCCGTTGTGCCTTCACAAACTGAATCGCTGCCTCGACAGACTTACGACGCCTCCAGCGCTCCCGCGCAGCTTCCCAGATCGCGTCTTCGGCCTTCCCGGTTGCATCCCCCACCAGCTCAAGGCCGCCGTCCCGCAGTTCCAGCGACAGATCCTGGAGCATATGGACCGCCTCGAGCGTCGCTTCCAAATCGCCTGCCGGGTTCAGCGACAGGTAGCAGGCCGCGCTTACCAGCAGCGCAAATGCTCGCAGCTCCGTGTACTCCGGCTCAGGCTGTGCCTCGGCGACCTGCACCCTGCGCACCGGGGGCAATCCCGTCGCCAGGGCTGTGCCCGGCCCCAGCGAGCGCTCCCGGCGGTTTATCGCTAAAGATTGCAGCGGGCCGGGCAGTGTGGAAAGGATGCTCATATTCTCAAGCGGCTTGGTCAGCGTATTCATCGTGTCCCATTGTCTTCCTGAAGAGGTTTGTAGGACCACTATCGACGGCTGAGCCGAAATGTTCAGGAGCTATACGCAAAAAGAAAGTAACCCGAGTGCAGAAACGGGAATGCCTGCTGCAGGTTTCCCAATCCGGATCTCACCCATGCCGTCCGGGGGCGCCCAAACCATGCCGCAAAGCCGCCAGCCCCAGAAAGCCGAGCCCCAGGGCGCACACACCCGGCCAGCCCGCATGTTGCCAGGCCAGCGACCCCGCAGCCGACCCCGCTGAGCCGAACGCGAAATAAATCATCATGTACACCGTGTTGATCCGTCCCCGCGCGTTCACGTCGATGCCGAAAATGCGCGTCTGGTTCGCGATCTGGTTCGCCTGCGCCCCTCCATCCAGTAGCACCACGCCTGCCACCAGCCCCAGCAGGTGGTAGCCAAAGAGCCATAACCCCGCAAACGCCAGCCCCTGCACCAACAACGCCCAGTTCATCACCGCGCGGGTTCCATGCCTGTCAGCCAGACGACCGGCAAACGGAGCCACCAGCGCACCCGTCGCGCCCAGGATGCCGAACGCCCCCGCAACGCCCGCGCCCAGATTGTAGTGGGGCGAGCCGAGCAGAAACACCAGTGTCGTCCAGAACGCTGAGAACGCCGCGAACACCAGTCCGCCGACCACCGCCGACTCTCGTAGCAGCGCCTCGCCCGCGACCATCGTCCACAGCGAGCGCAGCGCGTGGCCATACCCCACAGGACGTTTCGGCGGCAGCCTGGGGAAACTGCGCAGCAGCAGCGGAGCAAACAGCAGGTTGAGTCCGGCGCCCACGAAAAACACAGCCCGCCAGCCGAACCACGAACCCAGCGCCCCCGAGAAACTGCGCGCCAGCAGGATGCCCAGCAGCAGTCCTGTCATCACGGTGCCGATCGCTCGGCCCCGGTCCTCGTCCGGAACCAGCTCCGGCGCAATCGGCACAGCCACGTGCGTCACCGCCGCAGTCAGCCCGGTCACGACACTCGCCGCCAGCAGCACCGCGAAGCTCGGCGCTAGCGCCGTCACCAGCATGGACGCGGCAACCGCGGCAAACAACCGCACCATCAGGCCGCGCCGCTCCACCACATCACCCAGCGGAACAAACAGCAGGATCCCCAGCGCATAGCCGATCTGGGTGGCGACCGCGACCTCGCCGATCTGCGCCGGGGCCACATGCAGGTCGCGCCCCATTTCAAGCAGCAGCGGCTGGTTGTAATAGATATTCGAAACGCCGACGCCGCACGCAAGGCTCAACAGCAGCAGCATGCGCCGCGGGTGCGGCGGCAACTCGGTACGCTGCGGTTCAAGCCCTTGCTGGGTTGGGATTTGTGTCTGGATCAAGGGACCATCGCGCCGGTCGCCGGCCCGGCAGCACCCACCAAGGCCCGTCCGTGCTCAACGATGGCGTCGACCAGCGCCTCGAAATCGTCGAGCCGCGAGCGATGGTTCGTGTTCGCCACCCGTATCGCAAACACGCCGCTCGCGAGTGTCGTCCCGCTCACCACAAACCTTCCACTCTCCTGCAGCGCGACGACAATGCTCCGATTCAACGCGTCAATTGCAACTCCATCGGTTGCAGACTCGGCAGGCTGGTAGCGGAAGCACACGATGTTTGCCGTGCGGGGCGCCGCCAGTTCCAGCTCCGGGTGCTCTCGTACCAGTTGTTCCAGGTGGGCAGCCTGCTCCATGTTCTGTTCAATCAGCCGCCCATGCTTCTCCAGGCCGTGTACAGAAAGCTGCATCCACACGCGCAGCGCCTTGAAGCCGCGCGTTTGCTCAATGCCACGGTCGGAAAATGAGATGTCGCCGGCCATCATGCCGTGTGCGGTGCGCTCCATGTAAGCCGCCTCCGTACGGAACGCGGCATGGTGCGCCTCGCTGTCGCGTACCAGCAGGCAGCCGGTTTCAAACGGCAGGTACATCCACTTGTGCAGGTCGAAGGCGACCGAATCCGCGGCTTCCATGCCCGCGACCAAACCCCGATGCAGAGGCGATAATTTCAGCAGCGCGCCAATTGCCCCATCGACGTGCATCCACAGATTTTCCTCGCGGCACAAGTCGCGGATAGCTTCGAGATCGTCAAACGCGCCGGTGTTTACTGTACCGGCATTAGCGATCACGGCGAAGGGCGCGTGACCATCGGCGCGGTCACGAACGAGTTGCGTCCGCAATGCGGGTATTGGCAATCGGCCGTGGGCATCAGCAATGATCAAACGCAATGAGCGGCTTCCGAAACCAAGCAGCTCCATCGCCTTTTGCGCCCAGCCATGCGTTTCGCTCGAAGCGTAAACCACCATGCGCGGTCGGCCGCTCAGGCCTTCTTGGCGAACATCAAAGCCGGCCTTTGCACTGCGAGCCACCGCAAGGCCCAGCAGATTCGCCATCGTCGCGCCGCTGGTCAGCAAACCGCTCGGGCCCGTACTTGAGCCCGGCTCGCGCATCTGGAGCGCTTCGGCGAGCCAGCGCAAAACCGTTTCTTCCATCACGATCGGAGCCGAGTTGCCGCTGCCCACATAGGCATTCGCCGCGGAAGCGACCATGTCCGCCAGCATCGCAACCGGGGTGCCCTGCCCGCGCACCCAGCCCCACGCGCGCGGGTGCCGGTTGGCGCTCGTGTACGGCAGCACCCGGCTCGCCACCTCTGCGTACACCGCCCCGAGTGAACGCTCGCCCATGGGCGCGGGTGTACTTTCAAGCGCCTGCTGCATAGCGGCAGGCATGGGCTGCCACGCCGCACTCGCGCGCAAACCACGCAAACCGTGCAGGGTGTCCGCGAGAATCCGGTGCGCCTCTTCGCTAAACACGTCCCACTCGCCTGCACTCCGCGGGTCAAGCGAAATCTCGTCGGCCGCTGCATCAGCTGCGGTCACTTCCCGTAGCTTCACAGCGTCCTTGTCATGACTCATACAATCCGCTCGTGCTGGTATCCGGCAGCCGTCAGCGCTTCCCGCATCTGCTCGATATGCTCGATTCCGCGCGTCTCCAGCGTCACGTCGATCACGGTGTTCCCCAGGTTCACGCCGTAGTATGCGCGGTCGTACGAGGTCTCGACGATGTTCGCTTTTGCGTCCGCCAGGATGCGCGTCATCCCGTGCAGCGCGCCGGGCCGGTCCGTCAGGTGGATCCGCAGCCTGGTTCGCCGTCCATCCTTCACCAGTCCACGCTCGATCATCATCGCGAGCAGGCTCACGTCGATATTCCCGCCGCACACCAGCACCGCCGTCCGCTGCGGTGTCGCCGCGCCGCCCAGCGATGTCTTGTGCTGCAGCAGCGCCGCCAGCGCCACCGCGCCAGCGCCCTCGGCCAGCGTCTTCTCGCTTTCCAGCAGTACCAGGATCGCCTGCGCGATCTCCTCCTCGTCGACCGTCACAATCTCATCCACGTAGCGCTCCACCAGCGGATACGTCAGCGACCCGGCGCGCCGCACCGCGATCCCGTCCGCGATGGTCGCAGCAGCCGGCAGCGTCAAGGGGCCGCCGCTTTCGAGCGCGCGCAGCATCGAGGGCAGTCGCTCGGTCTGCACCCCGATCACGCGAATCGAAGGCTGCATCTCCTTCAAGGCACAAGCCACGCCGCTGATCAATCCGCCGCCGCCGATCGGCACCACCACCGCATCCAGGTCCGGTACCTGCTCCAGCAGCTCCAGCCCGATGCTCCCCTGCCCTGCGATTACCGCCGCGTCGTCGAACGGATGCAGGAACTTGAGCCCGTACTCGTCACCTTGCCGCAGCGCTTCGGTATAGGCTTCGTCGTAATTCGCGCCGTGCAGCACCACCTCGGCCCCAAACCCCGTTGTCGCCGAAACCTTCACCAGCGGCGTCATTTCGGGCATCACGATGCGCGCGCGCATGCCGTGCGCCGCCGCATGGTACGCGACAGCCTGGGCATGGTTGCCGGCACTGGCCGCAATCACGCCCCGCGCCTTCTCTTCCTCGGTAAGCGTCAGGATCCGGTTCAGCGCACCGCGTTCCTTGAAGGCCCCGGTCCGCTGCAGGTTGTCGAGCTTGAGGAAGACACTCTGCCCGGTCAGCGCCGACAGCGCAACCGAGTGCGGCGCCGGCGTGCAGTAAATGCTGCCGCGGATACGCTCGCGCGCAGCCTGCACATCAGCCAGCGTGACGGCGAGTTCAGCAGTCGGAGACGAAACAGCTTCTGGCATGGCTCCAGTGTCGCCCAGCGCGCGCTCCGGCGCAAAACAGGCGCCTGCTTAGAAGCGGCCTCATATATGCCGTTGCGGTTTCGATGGAGGGTTTGAGCCCCGCTTCGGCGGCGGGTCTCATGGGTGACTTTTCTGGACTTTTCGGGTTTTATGAGACCGCTTCTAGTCCCCAACCGCCTGGATCACCGCATGCGGCTCGTCCGGTGCAATGCGGTACCCACGCGCGCCGTAATAGATCACGAACAGGTAGCAGAGCAGCGGGAGTATCAGAGAATGGTGAATCCCGAACCTGTCGGCCAGATACCCCATGATGAGCGGAATCAGCGCAGCGCCAACGATGGCCTGCACCAGCAGGCCTGAGCCGCGACTGGTAAGCGGACCCAGCTCAGCAACCGCCAGGGTAAAGATGGTCGGAAACATAATGGAGTTGAACAGGCCGACCGAGAGGATCGTAACCTCTGCAAAGTGCCCGGTACCGAGTAGCGAGCAGAGCACCATCAGGGCCGCACCCACACCCGCCCAGGTAAGCAGCTTATTCGCTGCCATACGCTGCATGAGCGCCGAACCGACAAAGCGACCGACCATCATGCCTCCCCAGAAGAACGAGAGCAGCTTCGCTCCTTCCGCCAGGGGTAGTCCGGCTATCTGCGGGTCGGCGAGATACTTGACCGAATAGGTGCCGACGGAAACCTCAGCGCCGCAGTAAATAAAGATGGCAACGGCGCCAAGGTAAAGGTGCGGATGATTCCACACGCTGTCCTGCTTGATGTTCAGGCTGGCCGGACGAAAATCGCGTGTTACCTCAAGACGAGGGAAACGATAAAACGCAATCGCCAGCGCCAGGACGATCATGGCGCCCGCAATCACGATATAGGTCAACCTGAAGCTCGAAGCCTGGTGAATGCGGTACGCGGTGAGAGCTGCTCCATGCAAAGGGGTCAGCGGCGTGGCGATCGCGGCTCCCCCCAGGATCAGAGCGCCGCCTACATATGGCGCGACGGTGTCCCCCATCGTATTGAAAGCCTGCGTCAGATTCAGACGGCTTGATGCGGTTTGCGGAGGTCCCAGGATCGTGACATATGGGTTTGCCGCGACCTGCAGTACCGTGATGCCGGCCGAAAGTACCGCCTCGGCGAAGAGAAACACCGCGTAGGAGGCAGTCGATGCGGCCCACAGAAAGCACAGCGCACCCACACCCATCGTGAGCAGGCCGATGACCATGGTCCGCTGATAGCCCACCCACTCCACCAGTTTGCCGGCCGGCTGCGCGAAGATGAAGTAGGAGCCGAAAAAAGCGACCTGTATGAATGCGGCCTGCACGTAGCTCAAGCCGAAAATAGTCTGAAGATGTGGAATCACCGCATCGTTCAGCACCGTGCAGAAACCCCAGACAAAGAACAGCGTCGTGACCATCGCCATCGCGCTGTAGTTGGTCGTACCGGGGGAAGAACTGCCGACAGCCCTGCTGTTTCCTACGCTCGTAATTGCCATCCGGGTGTACTGCTTTCCACAGACCAAAGTCGGGTCGCCGCTGCCCCATTCCAGCGCAGGCGGAACAAACCGTCCCTGATGCTACATGATCCAGGCACATTCCCGCATCGGCTTCTTGCCTTATCCGGTACCTTTCGGCACCCGTACCCGCATCCGTACCCACCCGTTTCGAGACATTTCTGAAACTTTTCCCATCCCGACCCGTCCACACGGTCAGCCAACGCCGCCTCCTCACGGCACGACCAGAAGAGAAGGAGAACCCGCCATGCTGCGCTCCCGCTTCCGCCCCCAGCTTCGTGACGCGCTCCTGTGCGCCGCGCTCGCCCTGCCCGCCGCCTCAGCTCTCGCGCAAAACGCCGCACCCGCCGCCAGCCCCGCCCAGCGAATTCTCGGTTCCGTCACCGCAATCAGCGCCGACTCAGTCACCGTCCACCAGGAGGGCCCCGGCGGCGCCGACACCGTCGTCGCCATCACCCCGCAGACCCACCTGCTCAAAACAGTTCCCGGCGCCAAGAGCCTCAAGGACGCCACCCCCATCCAACTCACAGACCTCGCCGTAGGCGATCGCGTCCTCATTCGCCCCGGCCCCGGCAGCGACCCCGCCCATCCCAGCGCCGCCATCCTCGTCGCCATGAAGCAGGGCGACATCAGCCAGGCCCACGAACAGCAGACCGCCGACTGGCAGCGCAACGGCGTCGCCGGCATCGTGCAGGCAGCTGACTCCGCCTCCGGAACCATCACCCTGCGCCCCCAGCCCGGTGCCCCGCCCACCACAATCCAGACCTCCGCCACCACCGACATCCGCCGCTACGCGCCCGACTCCACCGCCTTTGCCGACACCCGCAAGTCCGCCCTGGCGGATATCCACCCCGGTGACCAGCTGCGCGCTCGCGGCACCAAAGACGCCGCCAACACCTCGGTCGACGCGAGCGAGGTCGTCGCCGGCAGCTTCCAAAACATCGCCGGCACCGTGTTGAGCGCCGACGCCGCCACCGGCACCCTCACCCTCAACGACCTCGCCACCAAAAAGCCCGTCACGCTGCACCTTGAAGCCACCGCGCAGCTCCGCAAGCTGCCCCCTGAGGCAGCCGAGCGTATCGCGGGGCGCGAATCCCATCATGAAGGCGCATCCGCCGGCGCCGCGCCCGCAGCGCCCGCCGCTGAAGAAGCCCACCCCCGCAACCACGCAGGCGACATGGCCAGCCTGCTCCAGCACGCACCCACCATCACCCTTGCCGACCTCAAAAAGGGCGACGCCGTCATGGTCGTCGCCAGCGGGCCCGGCGCAACCCAGCGCGTCGCCCTCACCGTCGTTGCCGGTGTCGAGCCCCTGCTGCAGGCCTCACCGTCTGCGAGCGCGGGGCTTTTCTCCGCCTCGTGGAACCTCGGCGGCGGCGGCGCCGACGCTTCGGGCGGCGAAGGTGGACCACAACGTTAGTCTTGAACAGATAAAGATCTGCTTCCATTCGCAGGCTGGCATGTCCAACCGTTGCAAACTGGAATCGTTCCCATTGAACCACCCTGACTCTACGCACCACACTGGAGCCCTGTGAAACGGAATCACCTCGCGCTGTCCACCCTCTTCTGCCTTCTCGCCGCCGTGCCGGCACCCTCCCTGCTGGCGCAGGCCTCGGTTACCCTGGCGGCGGCCCCGAGCCAGTCGAACGGACCCACCGGCAGCCTGCGCGGCGAGGTCGCTGACCCCTCGGGCGCCGTCATCCCCGGCGCTACCGTCAGCGTGACCGACACCCAGGGCCACACCATCGCTACCGGCACCTCCGGCCCTGACGGCAGCTACTCCATTACCGGCATCCCCTCCGGCAGCTACGTGCTCCTGGTCACCGCGCAGGGCTTCGGCGCGCTTACCTCCCGCGCTTTCACCATCTCGCCCGGTGCCGCACGCCAGTACAGCCCCACGCTCATCATCCAGGTGCAGCAGCAAAACGTGCAGGTCAACTCCGACACCCCCACAGTCTCCGTCGACCCCGACGCGAACGCCAACAGCATCACCCTCAAAGGCAAGGACCTCGACGCGCTCTCCGACGATCCGGACGAGCTCTCGGACGAGCTCACCGCCCTCGCCGGACCCGCCGCCGGCCCCTCCGGCGGCCAGGTTTACATCGACGGGTTCACCGGCGGGCAGCTGCCGCCCAAATCCGCCATCCGCGAAATCCGCGTCAACCAGAACCCCTACGGCGCCCAGTTCGACAAGCTCGGCTTCGGACGGGTCGAAATCTTCACCAAACCCGGCACTGACAAGTTCCACGGTCAGTTCCAGGCGCAGGGCAATGCCCGCCAGCTCAACACCGGCACACCCTTCAATAAAAACCAGTTGCCGGACTACGACAGCTACCAGTACGAAGGCACCCTCAGCGGCCCCCTCAACAAAAACGCCTCGTTTTTCGTAAGCGCCCAGCACCGCAATATCCAGGACGACTCCATTGTCAGCGCCTATCGATTGCCCGGCGAAATCAACGGAGACTTCACGGCGGCCATTTTCGACAATCCGGCCGACTACACCGCGCCCTCGCTCGGCAGCCCACCCAACTTTTTGGACGCGCTGAACACGCCGCAAAGCCGCACTAATGTGAGCCCCCGCGTCGACATCCAGCTCACAGAGAAAAACTCCCTGCGCCTGCGCTACGAATTCGAGCGCAATGTGCAAAACAATCAGGGCGTCGGCCAGTTCTCCCTGCGGTCGCAGGCCTTTAACAGCACGTCGAGCGAGAACCAGATCCAGCTCAGCGACACAGAAGTATTCGGTCCGCGGGTGATCGCCGAGTTCAACGCCCGCGCGATCTACGGCCGCTCGTCCGAGACCCCCGCCAACAGCACCCCGCAGGTACAGGTGCAGGGCAATCAGACCTTCGGCGGCCAGTCCGACCAGTTCATCAGCGATCACACCGACAGCTACGAGCTCTCAAACCTGACGGAGCTGGCGCTCAAAACGCACTCCATCTCGCTGGGCGGCCGGCTGCGGGCCACGCGCGAAGCCAACTCGGCCAACTCCAGCTTCAACGGCCTGTTTACCTTCGGCGCGCGCTCCTGCCCCGCGACCGGGTGCCCGGTAGGCGGCGCGACCAACCCCTGCCAGGCCGGGGGCGCTGCCGGCGCAAACTGCACCCAGATCTCCGCGGGGCAAAGCTATGCGACGACCCTGCTCGGCCAGAACACAGGGCAGACGTTTCAACAGATCCAGGCTGCGGGCGGCGGCCCTTCGCAGCTGGTCTTTGTGACCGGCAATCCCAAGGCCGACGTCAACCTGATCGACGGCGCGCTGTTCTACCAGGATGACTGGAAGTACCGGCCCAACCTAACGCTCTCCTACGGCCTGCGCTGGGAAACGCAGAACGATATCCACGACCACAGCGACTGGGCCCCGCGCATTGCGCTCGCCTACGGCCTCACGCGCCACGGAAAACCCACCAAAGACGTGCTACGCGCCGGCTTCGGCTACTTCTACGATCGCTTCGGCGTGGCATCCGTGTTGCAGTCCGCGCGCGTCAACGGGATCGTGCAGCAGGAAGTCGTGCTCCAGAACCCTACCTGCTACCTACCCAACGGACTGCCGGACACTGCCACCGTCGAAGCTGAGTGCAGCGCCAACACCAGCGGCACAACCACCACCGGCAACAGCAGCCGCTCGCCCGCGATTTATCAGATCAACCCCAACCTGCGTGCGCCCGCAAACATCCAGGAGTCCATCGGACTCGACCACCAGCTCACCAAAAGCGCCACGCTTTCGCTCACCTACATCCACTCGCATGGCTCGCACGCCTTTAGCACCATCAACGCCAACGCGCCTTACATGCCTACTTACAACCCGGCGCTCGGCAATGTGTACCAATACTTCTCCGAGTCGGTCTATAACCAGAACCAGTTCTTCATCAACGGTCACGTCCAGATCAGCCGTTCGCTATCGGCCAACGGTTTTTACGGCCTCTCCTTCGCCAACTCCGACACGAACGGGGTCAGCAGCAATCCCTCCAACTCGCTCAACCTGAAGCAGGACTACGGCCGCGCCGGGTTCGACACGCGCAACCGGCTGTTCCTGATCGGCACCTACGCGGCACCACACTACTTCCGCCTGTCTCCGTTCGTCGTCGCGCAGAGCGGCAGCCCGTTCAACGTCACCCTGTCGCAGGATGAGAACGGCGACTCGTTCTTCAACGACCGGCCCTCATTCGCCGCGGCCGGCGCCACCGGGCCCAATATCGTGCACAATCGCTACGGCGCGTTCAACACGGCTCCAGCTCCCAACGCCGCGCCCATCCCGATCTTCTATGGCAACGGTCCATCCCTGTTCACGTTCAACCTGCGCCTGAGCAAGACCTGGGGCTTCGGGCAGCGATTGCAGCGGACCGGCGGCGACCAGGCGGGCGGACCTCCGGGCGGACCTTCGGGCGGACCCGGCGGCGAGAGGCATCACGGCGGTGGCGGCCCGTTCGGCAATACCGGCAGCACCGGACGCCGTTACAATCTGACCCTGAACGCGCAAGCGCTCAACCTGTTCAACATCGTCAACTACGCCCCACCCACCGGGACCATCGACTCGCCCAACTTCGGCCAGTCGAACGCACTGGCCGGGCATATCTTCTCTTCCACTTCCGCGGCGCGGCGCATCTTCCTGCAGGCGAATTTTGCGTTTTAAGCGAAAGCACAGATGCTGCGCGGGTGCCCCAGGTCTCGCTTTTGAGACCTGGGCAAGGAATCCCGGCGCCAACGCGTCCGTCCACAACTCTCAGCGCGTGTCTTCCCGATTCCTGTATAAACGGGCTACATCGTTGTAGGCGTAAGTTTTCATGCCGGCACACACGGTCGATTGACTCCACCCGCATCCGCTCGTAGTCTCAAGACATGCGATTCTTCTCCGTTTTCGTCTGCTGTCCGCGCACCGGTCTCCGCTGGTGAGCTGAAGACGACGCACACGTTTCGCGACCTCTTCATCGGCCCACCCGGCAAAGCACCACAGCCAGGTGGGCCTTCGCATTTCTACCCTCCACAAGCCCAAGAGGAACCATGCCAGACCCAACCCCGAGCACCCCGCCCAAGGAAACCAAGGCCCAGCGCATGGAGCGCCTCAAGCGCGACAAGAACCCATGGGAGGTCTTCGACGAAGTGCGCCAGTTCGCTCGCGAAGGTCGCGGCAGCGTCCTGCCGGAGTGGGCCTCCACCTACTTCAAGTGGTGGGGTGTCTACACCCAGGGCGACGGCGCAGGCGTCACCGGCGGCAAAGCCGGCGAAGGGTTCGCGAGCGACTACTTCATGATGCGCATCGGCGCACCCGCGGGGCAGCTCACCTCGGCCCAGCTCCGCGTCATTGCGGACCTCACCCGCCGGCACGCGCGCAATATCGCCGACATCACCGTCCGCCAGAACATCCAGCTGCACTGGCTCACCATCGAGTCGCTCCCCGAAGTCGTCGATGCGCTTGAGAAGGTGGGCCTGTCGCCCAAGGGCGCGTGCGGCGACGTGGTTCGCAATGTAACCGGCTGCCCGCTCGCCGGCATCGATGGGCACGAGCTTTTCGATGCCTCACAGGTCGCCGTGCAGGTCGCGGAAGAGCTGATCGGCAATGCCGCTTTCTATAATCTGCCGCGCAAGTTCAAGATCTCCGTCACCGGCTGCCCGCTCTGGTGCTCGTACCCGGAGATCAACGACATCGGCCTCACCGCGACCATGCGCGGCGCCGAGGAAGGCTTCACCATCCGCGTCGGCGGCGGCCTCTCCAGCGACCCGCACCTCGCCGTCAAGCTCGACGCCTGGATCCCGAAAGACCAGGCCTTCACCGTCACGCGCATCATCACTGAAATCTTCCGCGACCAGCAGGGCCTGCGGGAAAGCCGCGACCGTGCCCGCCTCAAGCACCTGTTCCTGAAGGAAGGCTGGACCGCCGAGAGCTTTCTCGCGGAAGTAGAGCGTCGCCTCGGCTCTCCGCTCGAAGCATCTGTACCGGAAACTGTTCCAGATGACGTTCTCCGCGATCACGTCGGCATCCATCCGCAAAAGCAGCCCGGGCTTAGTTATGTCGGTGCGTCGGTTTTGCGTGGACGCCTAACCGGGCAGCAGCTTGCCGAGGCAGCAGACCTCGCCGAGCGCTACGGCTCAGGCCACCTGCGCACAACAGTCGGGCAAAACCTGCTCTTCGTCAATATCGAGAGTGCGCGCGCCGGCGAGCTGGCTGCTGAAATCGCCCGCATCGGCTTCCAGGTCGAGGGTTCGCAGTTTTGGCGCGGGGCCATCGCCTGCACCGGCACCGAATTCTGCAAGCTGGCGCTGACAGAAACCAAGGGCTTCACGCGATGGCTCGTCGATGAGCTCGAGGAACGCGTCCCCGGCTTCGACCAGCAGCTCCGCCTCCACGTCACCGGCTGCCCCAACAGCTGCGGCCAGCACTGGATAGCCGACATCGGCATCGAAGGCAAAAAAATCAAGCAGGATGGCAAGCTGGTCGACGCCTATTACTTCTGCGTGGGCGGCTCCGTCGGCCGGTACGCCGGCACCGCGCGCCCCGTCGGCTACCGCATCCCCGCAACCGAGGTGCCGGACGCCATCGAGCGCCTGCTCAAAACCTACCAGGGCACCCGCGCCGGCGAGGGAGAAAATCTGCGCGCCTACTTCGCCCGCCACTCCAACGAGGAGCTTCGCGCACAACTCGCCGGCGAGCTTGTCGAAGCCGTAGCCCGCGACACCAGCGCGGGCCCCGCGCCCGGGACAGACGCATGAGTCTTCTGCCCATCTTCCTCAAGCTCGATGGCCGAAAAGCCCTCGTCGTCGGGGCCGGCGAGGTGGCGACCGGCAAGATTGAAGGCCTCGTCGCCGCCGGCGCCGCCGTCACCGTCATCGCCCCCTGGGCGAAGCCGGAGATTGAGCGCCTCGCCCACCGCGGCGCCATCACCTGGCACCCGCGCCCATTCCTCGACACCGACATCGCAGGCCATTTTGTAACCATTGCAGGCACAGATAAGCCGGAGGTCAACCAGCACGTCTATCGCGTCTGCCGCGACGCCGGCATCCTGTGCAACGCCGTCGACGACATCCCCTACTGCGACTTCTACTACGGCTCTGTCGTCAGCCGAGGCGACCTGCAGATCGCCATCTCCACCGCCGGCGAAAGCCCTTCGCTCGCCCAGCGTCTCCGCCGCGAGATCGACGCCATTCTCCCCCACGACCTCGGCCCTTGGCTCCACAGCCTCGGCAGTCTGCGTCGCGAGGTCCTCCTGGCCCACCCCGCGACAGACGACCGCAAACACCTCCTCGCCACCCTGGCCCAGCGCCCGGTGTGCGAAGCCGCCGCGTGCCCGTCCCGCGCCATGGCCCTTCCCGCCAGCCCCGCACCAGCCCCACGCTCCGCACCGCAGCCCGCATCTGCAACAATCACAGGCACAGTATGGCTTGTCGGCGCAGGCCCCGGCGACCCTGACCTCCTCACGGTCAAAGCCTCCCGCCTTATCGCGACCACCGGCCTCCTGCTCCACGACGACCTCGTCCCCGAATCCATCCTCGAAATGGCCCCGCCCTCCGCCGAGCTCGTCAATGTCGGCAAGCGCTGCGGCCGAGCCGCCATCACCCAGAATGAAATCCACGCGCTCATGATCGCGGCAGCCCGCGCCGGGCGCAATGTCGTCCGCCTCAAAAGCGGCGACCCACTTCTTTTTGGACGCGCCGGCGAAGAGATCGACGCCCTCCGCGCCGCGAACGTCCCCTTCACCGTCGTGCCCGGCATCACCGCCGCCTCCGCCGCCGCAGCAGCTATGCCCTGCTCCCTGACGGACCGCCGCAGCGCATCCAGCATCCTGCTCAGCACCGCGCACCACGCGCCGGACGAGCCCCCACACACTGACCCCACCCGCATCGTCTACATGCCCGGTCGCGACCTCACCGGCATCGCGCGGGAGTGGCGCGCCGCAGGCCTGCCCGCCAGCTATCCATGTGTGCTCGTCTCCCACGCCGGCAGGCCCGGCCAGCAGGTCACCCGCACCACCCTCGGGCTGCTCCATGTCACCAGTCCGGGCCACGCGCCCGTCCTGCTCATGGGCGGCGAAGTCTTTGCCGGGCGCCACGTATCCGCACCCCAGGAAGATATCCTAGCCGCCCTCCCCCAGCGCTCCGCGCCCCAGCCCGTGTCTCAGCAATAAGAAAGGGCCGCGCTCGCGGCCCTTCTGTAACAGCAGACGATCTTAATTCACAGCCAGCACCGCCACCCCAACCCCAGGCAGCGTCAGATATCCATCCTCGATCCGGATCGCCGCATCCGACGCCAGCAGCAGCGTCACACCCTCATCCAGCCCCGCCGAGTACCCCTCCTCGTCCAGCGTAAACACCACCACGATGCCGCCACGCTGCATGCTGAACCAGCGGTCGTCTTCGTCGAAGTCCACGTCCACCTGCTCCAGCACTCCATCCGTCAGCTCGCGCTTCGACTTCCGCAGCGCGATCAGCTTCCGGTACCACACCAGCATGTCCGCATGCGCCGGCTCGTTCACTTCCTCCCACTTCAGCTTAGAGGCCTCAAACGTCGACGTATGCTGCGGGTCCGGTATCTCATCCGGCTCCCATCCAAAGGCCGCAAACTCCTTTTTGCGTCCTTCCGATACCAGCCCGGCCAACTCCCTGTCCTCGTGATCCGTAAAGTACTGGAACGGCGTACTCGCTGCCCACTCTTCTCCCTGGAACAGCATCGGCAAAAATGGAGAAAGAATTGTAACCGCCGCTGCTATCTTTGCGCGCGGCACATCCGTCAGGTGCACCAGCCGCTCACCCTTCGCGCGATTTCCAACCTGATCGTGATTCTGCGAGTAGCCGCAGAAGTGCCATCCCGGCAGGTTTTGCACCGGGCGCCCGTGCACCCGCTCGCGAAATTCTGAGTACTCACCGTCATACACAAAGGCCTGCGTCAACGCCTTGCCCAGGTCCGCATACTCGCCGAAGTCCGCGTAGTACCCGCTCCTGTCACCTGTCAGCAGCGACACCAGCGCGTGGTGAAAGTCGTCACTCCACTGCGTGTCGAAACCATACCCATTCGCTTCCTTCGGCCGCACCAAGCGCGGATCGTTCAGGTCGCTCTCCGCGATCATCACGTACGAGCGGCCGGTCTCCGCCTGCAACGCATGGACTTCCGTATTGATCTGCTCCATGAAGTTGATCGCCGAACGATCGATATACGCGTGTACCGCGTCCAGCCTCAACCCATCCATGTGGTAATCCCTCAGCCACATCAACGCGTTATCGCAGAAGAACCGCCGCACCTCAAACGATCCCGCATCCTCCAGGTTCACCGCGTCGCCCCATGGCGTCTTGTGTACCTCTGTGAAGTACGGCCCGAAGCTGCCGACGTAATTGCCCGACGGCCCAAAGTGGTTATAGACCACGTCCATCACGACCGCGAGGTCCTTGCCATGCGCCGCATCCACCAACCGCTTCAATCCATCCACGCCGCCATACGCGCTGTGCGGCGCAAACAGGTCCACCCCGTCGTATCCCCATCCATTCGTACCCGGAAACTCCGCGAACGGCAGCAGCTCGATATGTGTCACGCCAAGCTCGCGCAGGTAATCAAGCTTCTCAATCGCCGCGTCACACGTGCCTTCCGGCGTAAAGGTACTGATGTGCAGCTCATATAGAATCGCGCTCTGGAATGCCTTCGCGTGGAAGCCGGCATCCGTCCACTCGAACGCCGCATGGTCCACCACGCGCGACGGGCCATTCACCCCCTGCGGCTGAAACGCTGATCGCGGGTCGGGCAGTTCCAGCTTCTCACCGTTCAGCAGGAAAACGTAATCGGTGCCCGGGCCTGCTTCTTCCACGCGCGCGCCCCACCAGCCGTCCCCTTGCTTCTCCAGCGGGTGCTCCCGGCCGTCAATCTTCACCAATGCCTGTTCTGCCTTGGGCGCCCACACTTTGAAGCTATGCATTTTCTGTTAGTTCTCCTTGACCTGCTTGGATGCCTTCTTGCCCCGTTTGCCGGCTTTCTTGTTGCCTTTGCCCGCAACAGTATCGGAAGGGTGGGGGTCAAGCTCCGGCGTGGCGCTCGCCCGCGGCGCAGTGGGCACTTCCATTCGCGCGTGGCGGTGGTGCCTGGCCCGCGTCTCCCTGTCGTCCCCTGCGACATCGAAAATTGCATTGACCATCGCGATATGGGAGAACGCCTGGGGAAAGTTGCCGACCTGTCGCTGCGCCGCGGTGTCGTACTCTTCTGAAAGCAGGCCGAGATCATTGCGAAGCGCCAGCAGCCTGTTCAGCAGCTTTTCCGCGTCCGCCTGCCGCCCGATCATCTTCAGGCAGCTCACCATCCAGAATGAGCACGCCAGGAACGCGCCCTCGCCGTGCGGCAGGCCGTCCGCCGATTTGCTCGTGTCATAGCGCAGCAGCAGGCCGTCTCGCATCAGCTTCGCTTCAATCGCCTCAATCGTGCTCTTGACGCGCGGGTCAGTCGCCGGCAGAAAACCGACACTCGGCATCAGCAGCAGCGACGAGTCCAGCTGGCTGCCTCCGTATGTCTGGGTAAAGGCACCCAGCTTTTTGTTGAACCCCTTCGCGCACACCTCCGCGTGGACCTGGTCGCGCGCGCTGCGCCATTTTTCAAACGGCGCGTCGCTGCCCGTGTGCTCTGCGATTGAAATCGCACGGTCCAGCGCCACCCACACCATCATCTTCGAATAGGTAAACTGCTGCGGCCCGCTGCGCGTCTCCCATATCCCCTGGTCCGGCTCCTGCCATACCGTCAGCAAATGATCGATCAGTAACCGTTGCAGGTGCAGATCGATCGCGCGCGGCATCTTTATCCCGGCCCCGGCATGGAAAAACGCATCCATCACCTCGCCGTAAATGTCCAGCTGCAGCTGCTCAGCTGCGGCATTGCCAACGCGCACCGGCTTTGAGTTCTCATAGCCCGCAAGCCACGGAACCTCCCACTCCAGCAGCTGCCGCTCGCCCGCAATGCCGTACATAATCTGCACCTGCTCCGGGCTGCCGGCAATCGCGCGCAGCAACCAGTCCTGCCACGCTTCGGCCTCCTTGTAGAAGCCTCCATTCATCAGCGCCAGTAGTGTAAAGGTTGAGTCGCGCAGCCAGCAGTAGCGGTAGTCCCAGTTGCGCGGTCCGCCCAGCGCCTCCGGCAGTGATGTCGTCACCGCTGCAACCACGCCTCCGGTAGGCCGATAAGTCAGCGCCTTCAGCGTGATAATCGAGCGCTGCACAGCCTCGGTATACGGGCCGGCCGGGGTGCACTTCGCCGCCCACTGGCTCCAGTACCGCTGCGCTTGCTCCAGCTTTTTGTCGGGATCAATAGGCGCCGGTTCCGCCTCAGCCGAGCGGCCGTAGGACAGCACCATCCACACATGCTCGCCCTCGTTCACCATGAAGTTGCTCTCGGTCTTCTGGTCGCGTCCCTGTGTTTCCAGTGCCGTACGCAGAACCATCATGTGCGGCCCGGCAATCGCGCGCACCGCATGCTGCTCGCTGGTCACCCACGGAATCGACCGCCCGTAATCGAAGCGGATGATGAGCTCCATGTGCATCGCGGCGCGGCCCTCGATGCACTCCACCTTCCGCGCGATATGCGAGTGGTCGTCGCGCAAGGGCATAAAGTCGGTCACGCGCACCACATCTTCGCCGCGTGTCCATGTCGTTTCCATCACCAGCGTCTGCGGCAGGTAGCGCCAGGTCGCCTCCCACGCGTCCTCGCCTTTGCCCGGCGCTGCCGGCGCAAGCAGCCAGCGGCCGTTGTCTTTATCCCCCAGCAGCGCCGCGAAGCACGCGTCCGCCCCGAAGTCGGGCCAGCACAGCCAGTCAATCGATCCGTCTTTCCCGACCAGCGCCGCTGTCTCGCAGTCGCCGATAATGCCGTAGTCCTCAATCCGGAGCGCCATGTCTACTGCTCGTGGTACGAGCGCGAAAGCCCGCCGTCAATCGTGAACGTTGAGCCCGTGATATACGACGCTTCGTCCGAGGCAAGAAACGACACCAGCCCGGAAATATCGCCGACCGTCCCCATGTGGCCCAGCGGGATATTCTTTCGCAGCGCGTCCAGCTTGGCCTCATCGTGCAGAAGGCTGCTGTTGATCGGCGTCTTCACCGCGCCCGGTGCCACGTTGTTGATCGTGATGCCCAGCGGCCCCAGCTCCACGCACAGGTCGCGCATCATCATGCGCATGCCGCCCTTGCTCATGCAGTACGTCGCAAAACCGGGAAACGCCATATCCTCATGCACTGAGCTGATATTGATAATCCGGCCCTTCTTCTTCGCATCGCGAAGCCTGCGCACAAACGTCTGCGCCATAAAAAACGGGCCCTTTAAATTCACGTCGAGCACCTTGTCGTAATCGGCCTCCGTCACATCCCAGAAGTCTGCTTTCTTCTCCATGCCGGCATTATTCACCAGAATGTCGCAGCTGCCGTACTCCGCATACGCCCGGCTCACCAGCGCATCGATCTGGTCCGCGCGGGTTACATCCGCCTGGAAGCTCAGCGCCGTACCGCCTGCCTCTGTAATCGTCGCGACCGTCTGCTTCGCGCCTTCATCGCTGCCGATGTAGTCCACCACCACCTTCGCCCCGTCCTTCGCCAGACGAATCGCAATATTCTGACCGATACCCGACCCGGCGCCGGTCACAATCGCTACCCGGCCATCAAGAAAACCCATACTATCTGCTCCTGCCCTGCCGGAAACGTCACGGCTTTGTGTCAGCAGTTTGATGCAACAGGAGGGCGAATGTGGGCACAACCTCAATGAACTGATGATGAAAGTAAAAAAATGCACGCCCCGAGCATCGCAAGGGCCACAAACGCCACGCACCAGCTTGGAAACAAGGACACGCCACGAAGTGGCCGCAAGCCGCGCAGTCGGTTCTGATGCACGCCCCCGAGCATCGCGAGGGCCACAGACGCCACGCACCAGCATGGAAACGAGAACACGCCACGAAGTGGCTCACTCCCACTCGATCGTGCCGGGCGGTTTCGAGGTGATGTCATACACCACGCGGTTGATCCCGCGCACTTCGTTCACGATGCGGTTCGAGATACGGCCCAGCACCTCGTACGGCAGCTGCACCCAGTCCGCCGTCATGCCGTCTTCCGAGTGCACCGCGCGAATCGCACAGGTCGCCGCATACGTCCGCTGGTCGCCCATTACGCCGACACTCTTGACCGGCAGCAGCACTGCGAACGCCTGCCAGATCGACCGGTACAGCCCCGCCGCCTTGATCTCGTCGACCACGATCTCATCGGCTTCCTGCAGGATCGCGACCCGCTCCGGCGTCACCTCGCCCAGGATGCGGACCGCCAGCCCTGGCCCCGGGAACGGCTGCCGTCCCAGGATGTCCTCGGGCATGCCCATATCCCGGCCGATGCGCCGGACCTCATCCTTGAAAAGATCACGAAGAGGTTCGATGAGTTTCAGCTTCATCGTCTCCGGCAGGCCACCCACATTGTGGTGGCTCTTGATCGTCTGCGACGGCCCTTTGACTGACGACGACTCGATCACATCGGGATAGAGCGTGCCCTGCACCAGCCACTCCACGCCGCCCGTCGTCTCGGCAATGCGCGACGCCTCTTCGTCGAAGACCTCGATGAACTCGCGGCCAATCGCCTTGCGCTTCGCCTCCGGATCGCTCACGCCCGCCAGCTTCGCCAGGAACCGCTCGCGCGCATCGACCGCCACCAGGTTCAGCCCCAGCTTGCCCCGCAGATTCTCCTGCACCTTGCGGAACTCGTCCTTGCGCAGCACCCCGTTATCCACGAACACGCACGTCAGCCGGTCGCCGATCGCGCGGTGTACCAGCACCGCCGCTACCGATGAATCGACCCCGCCCGAGATCGCGCAGATCGCATGGCCCGTCCCGACGCGCGCGCGCACCGCGGCTGTCGTCTCCTCGATAAAGTGCTGCGGCGTCCAGTCCGCCGCCACCCCGCAGATATCCAGCACGAACGACCGCAGCAGGTCCATCCCCTGCTTGGTGTGCTGCACCTCCGGGTGAAACTGCACGGCCCAGATCCTCCGCCGCGGGTCCGCGATCCCAGCCAGCGCATTCGGCGTCTTCGCCGTCATATGGAAGCCCGCCGGCAGTTCCAGCGCCTCGTCCCCGTGCGACATCCAGACCTTCAGCGTCGGCGGCAGTCCCGCGAACAACGCCGTCTCCGGGTCGACGAGCGAAACTTCCGCGTCGCCGTACTCACGCCTTGCCGCCGACCGCACCTTGCCGCCCATGTGGTGCACGATGAACTGCAGCCCGTAGCAGATGCCCAGCACCGGCAGCCCGAGGTGCAGCATCGCCGGGTCCGCCTTCGGCGCGTCGGCGTCATAAACAGAAGAGGGGCCACCGGACAGGATGATTCCCCGCGGCTGCAGCGCCTGGATCTCGGCAAGCGAAGCCGTACCCGGCAGCACCGCCGAAAAGACATTGAGCTCGCGAATACGCCGCGCAATCAGCTGCGTGTACTGCGAGCCGAAATCGAGGATAACGATGGAAGAAGAGACGCCGGTGTCCACCCGTTCAGTCTAAAGCCTTGCCTTGACTGGAAACGTACCTGCTCAAAGCGCATCGACCGGAGCAGCCCTCAACGACCGCACCACACCAATCATCGTAAACAGAATTCCGAGTTTCGCGGCATCAGCGGCGACCAATGGCAGGAGGGAAAGCACGGACCAGCAGAGGATCGACGTCCAGCGACTATCAAAGGGGGCGGGAAAGAGAGTACACACCACCACAATGAGAAACAAAATAAACCGGGCACGCCTCGCCGCTTTGCGGGCAGAGTTCGCCTGCGGTGCGGCGGAGCCGTGATATAACCGCCATGCCTCAGCGTAAGCCTTTGCGAACGGAAGCGGCTCCAGCAACCCAATCGCCATCGAGAGCGTGAGACACCGTGCGACACGCGGCCAAACCAAGGCCAGCGCCACAGTGCCGGCAATCACGATCGCTGCGTAGAGGAGCAGGTTGGGCGAGTCGCCCCGCAGCGCGAGCCTCGAGGCCAACCACAGCAGGGCGGCCCATGCCCCCAGAACCGTGCATGCGAGGCAAACGCGGAGCGCCTCACAAGCCGCCAGCAGGAAGGGTCGGCGAAGCAGCCGGCGATCGTACCGGGCCAAAACGGCCGTGCGGCCCCAGGCGAATGCACAGACCCAGCAAAACAGCATTAGCGGCGCCAATCCAAGCACCGCCCGCTCTACCAACGGCTCCAGGACCCCAAACGCGGCCGTAGCCGTGGCGGCAACCTGAGCAGGGTGCTGCATTACTGTGTCAGGGGTGACAGTGAGAATGCCATCGACCTGCAAAGCGGGCAGCGTTGCCGTCCAGATGCGCCAGCCATCGTAGGCAGCGAGCGCCAGCAGGCAGCCCCCGCAGGACCAGCGCCACAACAGTTCGCGCAGGAGCAGTTCCGGCCGCTGCCGAAGGTCCGAAAAGAGCGCGACCTCGCGAACCGGAGGCACTGCGGAAGAACTGCCCATCGGCGCTCCCGTCAACGAACCACCAGGTTCACCAGCTTGCCCGGTACCACGATCATCTTGACAACCTGCCTGCCGGCCATCGCAGCCTGAATCTTTTCATCGCCGAGCGCCGCTTCGCGCACCGCCGGCTCACCGGAGCCGGCCGCCAGCCGCACCACCGTGCGCAGCTTACCGTTGATCTGCACAGGAATCTCCATCTCCGCCTCCCGCGCCAGCGCCTCATTAAACCTGGGCCATGGAGTCCGAAGGATGCCTGCGCCTCCCATCTGCGACCACAGCTCACTCGACAGGTACGGCGCAAACGGCGCTAGCAACAGCACCAGGCTGCGCAGCACATGCTTCGTCACCGCGGGCGCAATCGCACCCGAAACGAACGCATCGTCCGCCGCGGTCAGCGTGTTCAGCAGCTCCATAATCGCCGCGATGCAGGTGTTGAAGTGCCACCGGTCATTAAAGTCCTCGGTGATCTTGCGGATGGTCTGGTGCAGCTTTCGCAGCACATCCTGTGCCGCCGGGCTGCCTGCCTCCGCCGCGAACTCATCCGGCGCGCCAGCCGCGGATGGCGCATGGCGCGTCACGAACCGGTACACCTTGGACAGAAACCGTGAGACCCCGGCGACGCCATCTTCCTGCCACTCCAGGTCGCGATCCGGCGTCGTCGCAAACAGCGAGTACATCCGCGTCGCATCCGCCCCATAGCGCGCGATCATCTCGTCGGGCGAAACCACGTTGCCCTTCGACTTCGACATGCGAGTGCCATTCTTCAGCACCATGCCCTGGGTGAACAGCCGGTCCACCGGCTCCCCGTTTGCGATCAGCCCTATATCGCGCATCACCTTCGTCCAGAAGCGCGAGTAGATCAGGTGCAGGATCGCGTGCTCGACACCGCCGATATACTGATCGATCGGAAACCAGTACGCGGCTATTTCTTTTGAAAACGGCGCGCGCGTATTTCGAGGATCCGTATAGCGATAGAAGTACCAGCTCGAATCGACAAAGGTGTCCATGGTGTCGGTCTCGCGCCGCGCCGCGCCGCCGCACTTCGGGCAGGTCGCGTTCACAAAATCCGGCACCTGCGCCAGCGGCGAACCGCCCTGCTGCGTAATTGTAATGTTCTCCGGCAGGAGCACCGGCAACTGGTCCTCCGGCACCGGCACAATCCCGCACACCGCGCAGTACAGCATCGGGATCGGCGTGCCCCAATACCGCTGCCGGCTTACGCCCCAGTCCTTAAGCCGATACGTCACCGTAGGCCGCCCAAACCCGCCGCGCTCTGCCTCCACGCTCAGCTGCTCGCGCGCGACAGCACAGTCCAGCCCACTCCACGGGCCGGAGTTCACCAACACCGCGCCTTCCTCAGAGTCCGCAACGATCGGCAGTACGTTGTCCGCGCCCGGCACCTCGACCACCGCGCGCACCGGCAGCCCGTACTTTCCGGCAAACTCCCAGTCGCGCTCATCATGCGCCGGCACGCTCATGATCGCGCCAGTCCCGTAATCCGCCAGGATGTAATTGGCAATCCAGACCGGCAGCAGCTCTTTCGTAAACGGATTGCGCGCATAGTGCCCGGTAAACGCCCCATGCTTCTCCATCACAGCCATGTCGCCGGCCTCGCGCGCCGCCCTCTGCTGCTCCAGCATCGCATCGACCTCGGCCCGTAGCGCAGGGTCGGCCTGTGCCCAGCCGAGCACTAACGCATGCTCCGGCGCCAGTTGCACACTCGTCGCGCCATAGATCGTGTCAACCCGCGTCGTAAACACCGCAATCTTTTCGCCGGTCAGCGCAACCCCATCGCCCGGCAAAATCGCCTTGCCTTCGTCCGCCTTCCCGGGAGACACTGCCCGTCCCCCCGCCACCACGGCGAACTCCAGCTCAGCCCCATCGCTGCGGCCCACCCAATTGCGCTGCATGGTGCGGACTTTCTCCGGCCACTCCCCCAGCCCGTCCAGCCCATCCAGCAACTCCTGCGCGTAATCGCTCGTGCGCAGAAACCACTGCTCCAGGTTGCGCAGCTCCACAATCTGCTCGTCATGCCGCCAGCAGCAGCCGTTCACGACCTGCTCGTTTGCCAGCACGGTCGCGCACAATGGGCACCAGTTCACCTTGCTCTGCTTGCGATACGCCAGCCCGCGCTCGAACATGCGGATAAAAAACCACTGGTTCCAGCGGTAGTAATCCGGCAGGCAGGTTGTGATCTCGTTGCGCCAGTCAAAAGCAAAGCCCAGTCGTTGAAACTGCCGCTTCATGGCGGCGATGTTGTTGAGCGTCCACTCGCGTGGCGGCGTATTGTTTTTGATGGCCGCATTCTCAGCCGGCAGCCCGAACGCGTCCCAGCCCATGGGGTGCAGCACGTTGTAGCCCTGCATCCACTTGTAGCGCGCCAGCGCATCGCCAATGGCGTAGTTGCGCACATGGCCCATGTGCAGCTGGCCTGAGGGGTACGGCAGCATTTCAAGTACGTAATACTTCGGCTTGCCGGCCTGTCCGGGTTTCGGGGGCGGCTCAGCCGCGTACAGCTCCGGGTCGGCAGCCCAGCGCTCGGCCCATTTTGCTTCGATCTCCGCGGGACTGTAGCGTGCGTCCCGTTCCGTGTTTTCTGTTACCGATGCGTCTTCCATAGGAGCACTCATTCTACTTGGCAGTCTTTTCGCCCAGTGCAGCCAGCCCTTGCAGGGCGCGCACGTTCTTTTCAATGTCGCCCGGCTCATCCACCGGCGTTTCAGCGATAAAGGCGCAGTGGGCGAAGCGAGGGTCGTTCAGCAGCCGCCGGAACGGCCCTGCGCCAATCATTCCTTCGCCGATATGCTCGTGCCGGTCGAGCTTCGAGCCGCGCGCGGCTTTCGCGTCGTTGGTGTGCCATACCCGCACATGCTCCGCGCCGATCGTGTTCTCAATCTGCTGCACGGTGTCCTGCCAGCCGCTTTCGCTCACGATGTCGTACCCGGCGACGTGGGTGTGGCAGGTGTCGAGGCACACGCCGACCGGCAGATGGCGGCGCAGCAGCTCAACCAGTTCCGCCACCTGCTCAAAACTGCCGCCCAGCGAATGCTCTGACCCGGCTGTGTTCTCGATCAGCAGGCGAAACGGCTTACCGGGAAAGTCCAGTCCGTCCACCGCCTTTTCAATCCCGAGCGCTGCCCTTCGCAACCCCTCGTCGCGGGTCAGGCCCTTCCATGAGCCGGGGTGCAGCACCAGGAACTCCGCGCCCAGCGCCATCGCACGCTCCACTTCGCCGCGAAACGCGATCTCCGACTTCTCGAGCACGTCCTGGGTCTGGGAGGCGAGATTGATCAGGTAGTTCGCATGCACGACGGCCGGACCGATGTCGTGTTGGGTCCGCAGCGCCAACATCTTCGCCGCGACATCCGGCGCAACCGGGACGGCGCGCCAGGTGCGCGGGCTCGACGTGAAAATCTGAAACGTGTTGGCGCCCACGGCCTGTGCCCGCTCCGCGGCGGTATGCGCGCCGCCCGCGGTGGACAGGTGGATGCCGATTCTCTTGATCCTGCCTGGCGTACTCATCCTTCCCATTTTAGAGGCTGCCCGGCAGTGTGCCAGCCGGACGGCGTGTAGAGTTGGGAAGGATTGAAGACCGCATGACCACGCTTGTTACCGCCGCACGGCTCCTGCTTCCCGATGGCCCTGTCGCCGACCCGGTTCTTGTTCTCGAAGACGATCTTCTCGTCTCCTTCTCGACCCGGTCCGCGCAGCTTTTGCCTCGGCATACCGTACACCACGACTACCCCGGCGCCACCCTTGCACCGGCCTACTTCGACGTGCACACGCACGGCTGCCGCGGCCGTGACGTGATGGAAGCGACGCCCGAAGCCTTCAGGATCATCGGCAGCTTTCTGGCCACGCGGGGCGTCGGCGCGTTTCTGCCGACCACCATCTCCGCGCCCAAAGATGCGACCCTGCGCTCGCTGGCCGGCCTCGCAAAGCTGCTGGCCGCCCCCGCCGTGCCCGGCCATGCGCGCCCGCTCGGCATCCACCTTGAAGGTCCCTTCCTGTCACACGCCAAGCGCGGCGCGCACCCCACCCGCGACCTGCTGAAGCCATCGGTCTCGTTTTTCGACGCCATGTGGGAGGCCGCCGAAGGCCGAGTGACCCTGATGACGATTGCACCCGAGCTGCCGGGGGCGCTCGACCTGATCGCCCATGCTGCCGCGCAGGGCGTACGCATCTCAATCGGCCATAGCGACGGGCTTGCGGCGGACGCCATCGCTGCCGTACACGAGGGCGCTGTCTCTGCCACGCACACGTTCAACGCCATGCACCGGCTCGATCATCGGGAGCCCGGCATCCTTGGCGCGGTGCTCTCGACCGATTCGCTCTATGCCGAGCTGATCTGCGACGGCATCCACGTCGATCCGTCGATGGTGCAGCTGTTTTCCCGAGCCAAGCCTGCTGACCGCGCCATCCTGATCACCGATGCGATGAGCGCTGCCGGCATGCCCGACGGCAGCTACAAACTGGGCGAGCTGGACGTCCGCGTCACGGGCGGCCGCGCGATTCTGGGGGAAAATACGCTGGCCGGTTCCACCCTGACGATGGACGCGGCTGTTCAGAATTACATGCGGTTCGCCGGTGTGCCGCTTCACCAGGCGGTACAGGCTGCGACGGCAAACCCGTCCGAAATGGCGCAGGTCGCTTCCTCTACGGGTAGACTTGAGGTGGGCCGACGTGCGGACCTCAACGTACTCGCACCGGATGGCGCGCTCCAGGCGACCTATCTCGGCGGCAAGCGGGTACAACAAGCCTAGCGAGCACCCCTGAGCGCGGGTGACAGGACGGTCGAGCTGCCATCGACGGGCGGGTGTTCCAGCCCGAGAATGTCCGTGATAAACGGGTACACATTGATATTTTCAAACGGCTTGAGCTGCACACCCCGGCGCACATCCGGGCCTTCCGCATAAAAGATTGCGCGCATCTCGGGAAACTGTTGCGGGTCGAAGCCATGGGAACCCGCATTCGGCGCGTGATCCGGCCTGCCCGCGTCCGGCGCATGCGCGCGAATCGCAACCGGCTCGTTAGACACGATAACCGGGTCGCCTTCCCGCGCATTCGCGTCGTAATGCAGCTCTTTCGGCACATTCTGCCGGCGATACACCTTGAAGTTCGCATCCGCTATCTTCAGCTGCTCGTAGGCCTTCTGCGCATCGGCGTCAGAGTTGGCGTACAGCAGCGAGCCTGCCGTTGTGAATTTGCTCAGGTCGGCATATTTGTCGAGGTCGATCCACGGACCCTGTTCCTTGATCATGCCGTGGTCGCTCACCACCACCAGGTCGACGGGCAGGTGCAGCGCGGCCAGGCCGGCGCGGAGCTTGCCGACCATGCTGTCGACTTCGACGACCGCGGCCCGGGTCTGCGGGCTGTCCGGGCCGTACTCGTGCCCGGCATGGTCGACGTCGGCGTAGTAGAGCGTGATGAAGTGCGGCCGGTCGGCCTCGGGCAGCTTCAGCCAGTCTAAAACCTGGTCCACGCGGGCCGCGTTCGGAAATTTGTCGCTGTAATGCAGGTAATACGATGGGCGCACACCGCCGATCGCCGCCTCAGACCCGGGCCAGAAAAAGCAGGCGGCGCGCATCCCCTGCTGCTCCGCCAGTACCCACAACGGCGTACCGCCGTACCAGCTTCCATCCCCGCTCGATGCCGGATCGTTGAAGCTGTAGCGGCGGGTGTGGTCCTCGTTGTAAAAGGTCATCGACACAATCCCGTGGTGCTCGGGATATAGGCCCGTAACCAGCGTGTAGTGGTTGGGGAAGGTGACGGACGGGTAGGCGGGGATCATGCCCTGTGGGGCGCTTGCGCCGTGTGAGGCGATTGAGAGCAGGTTTTTCGCGTTATATTTCTTCGCATAATCCCAGCGAAAGCCATCGAGCGAAACCAGCACGACATAGTGTTTCTGCTGCTGGAGCAGTGCGTTCGGGCCGTGGTCGACGTGGATGACAGGGTCGCCCGCGGCGGGAGTTTGCGCCTGCGAGAGGGGCCAGGCGAGCGACAACACGAGAAGCAGGAGACACAGCCGTTTCCATCTGACCGCCATAGCGGAACCTCCAGTTCCCTTGGTTTGCCTAGTGCGAGAGCAGTCCGGCGGCAGCGACCGCCAGGCCGGCAACGCCGAAGACCATCCCCAGCAGCCAGTACACGCGGACACGTGTCAGCAGCGTAATGGAGGTGACGACGAGACCAATTTCAAGCAACGCCTCAGATAGGTCGTACTTGCCGGCTTTCCGCTCCGCAATTTCGACCTTCTCCTCATACTGGCGCGCCACTTCCTGCTCCTGCGCGAGATCGCCCACCCATTTGGCCATGTGCGCCTTATAGCTTGCGATGGTCGCTTCGGCGGCCTTATTGTCGCGCTGGGCTATGCCGCTCAGCAGGTCGGTCGCGAGCTGGGTGTCGTTCTGGCGAATCTTTTTAGCCTGGTACAGGTTCCACTGGTCGCTCGCACGCGCCTGCATCAGCACGGCCTCGGTGTGCGTCCTGTGGCCCAGCACCGTTACGATCGCGACCAGCACGGCGATGACGGCCATGCTGAAGCTCACGTGCTTCAGACTGCGGCCGTGCTCTTCGTGTTCTGCTTCACCGCGGCCGTGCTCGTGCTGCTCATGCAGTTCCTGTACCTCGTTCGCTTCCATATGCCTCCACCGCCTCGCGTCGGCGCAGATTTATTCTAAGGCCCGGCTATGAACAGGAGCAGCAGCAATGTTGGGCGCAAAAAATAAGGCGCCGGACACGAAGTCCCGGCGCCTTTCGGTGAAAATCGGTGGTAAGGGCTACTTGATATTGCCGTTCAACCCCATCGGGAAGAACACCCCGGGTGTCGGAGTCGAACCGGTGCTGCCGTACACGACATTGAGGACCTGAGTGGTCGTGCGCGAGAAAGCAATCGCGTTCGCATCCGCATCGACGATCGAGGCCACCGTGATATTGCCGCCCGATACCGTGCCTGGGCCAATATCGTCGGTGTTGGTCCCGTCCAGCTTGGCACGGGCCGCCGCGATCATGTTCGCGGCGGTTACCGCCGCGGCGCCGGTCCGGTACAGCTGTGTCCGGATGCTGCCCGCGTGGTATGCCTCAACCGCGAGAATGCCCGCTGCCTTATCCAGGTAGGTTTTATCAGTGATAAGCCCCGCCGCCCCGTGGTAAGCCGTAACGCCTACATCCTCGAAGATGAACGCGCCAAGCAGGAAGCTCAGCTCGGTTCCATCGAACGGGTCGAACGTGTTGCCGAGACCGGCCGCCATGGCCAGCGTGTTGAAGCTGTTCATGAGGTCGATATTCGGCATCGATACCGCGACGTTGGCGTTATTCGCATTAAGCGCGCCGCGAAGGAAGTTGACATGATTCAACTCGTCAGTTGCGGTCTCCATGGCATAGGCCTGGAGTTGCGGCGTGGTGAAGTTGACCTTCGTGTTCCCGCTCTTGATGGTGACGGTTCCTGCGGACGATCCAAGGCTGTTCGCAGGGATCGGGCCGCCGTTGACGGCATACGAGTAGAACTGCGCTTCGAGATATTCGAGGTTGAGAGCGAAGTTGAGAATATCGGCATCGCTCGGTGCTGATGCAGACTGCGCGGAGGCGCCGCGGGTAAGTGCCAGGCCGGCCAGGGCCGCGCCGCCCATCAGCAGCGCTGAACGGCGGCTGCTCTTCGCACTTATTTCCTGCTGATCAAGTTCCAGAACATTTTCCATAACTTCTCCTTGTGCGTGGTGCTCTTAGGAAGCCGACGCTTTAATGTTGCCGTTCAGCCCGTTCGGGAAGAAGCCGCCCTTCGATACCACGCCGGCAGTGGCGTTGAGGTAAACGATGTGCAGCACCTGGTCCGTCGTGCGGTCGTAAGCGATGGAGTTGCTGTCGGACGCGACAATCGCGCCTGCAGAAGGAGGAGTTTCCGCCATACCGCTCGCACCCGAAGTACCCGTGACCGATGCGCTGGCCGCGCCGCGGAGAGCCGAGATCTGGTCGGCATAGGTCAGGTAAGGATCGCCCGCATACGCAAGGATCGTCCGGATTTCAGCGGCATGGTAGGCCTCGGTCGCGAGGATACCGGCTGCCGCCGCCAGGTACGTCTTGCTGGTGATCAGCGGAGCCGCGCCGTGGTATGCCGTGACGCCTACATCTTCAAATACGAATGCTCCGACGACGAAGCTGTAGTCATCGGCAAACGGATTGAAGGTCGGACCGATATTGGCAGCCATCGCAGCCGCATTGAAGGAGTTGGTCAGGTCGATAGCCGGGCATGGCACCGCAAGTGAGCCGAGCGCGCTGCGGAGGAACCGCACATGCAGCAGCTCGTCGTTGGCGATTTCCATGGCGTACTGCTGGATCGCCGGAATCTTGAATGAGACCTGCGAGCCGCCCGTGGTTGCGCCGGCTCCCGAGCCCATATCGGCAGCGGTCAGGCCGGTGCCGGTCGCCGCGAAGAGATAGTACTGAGCCTCAAGATATTCGAGGTTCAGCGCAAAGTTCAGAATGTCCGTGTCGCTGCTCGCCGACGGCGCGCTGGTGGTAGTGGGAGACGTCGTAGTCGAGCTGCTGCCGCCGCCGCATCCTGCAGCCAGGGTAAGCGCAGCGGTGGTCCCGACGCCCGCACCCACGCCGGCAATGAACTTGCGGCGTGAGACTTTGTTCCTCATGATTGTTTCGAGTTTGTCCATAGCCATCTCTTGAGCCTTCTCTTCAACTGGTGCGATGATGTCGCGCCGTTGTTTGTGAAACGTTCCCAGCCTACCTTTGGATTCGCTCGTATGAAAAGAAAAGGCGTCCAGAAATGGCCGCCTTGCTAACCTTAAGTAACAAGACCCGCAGTGGTTTTATTTCCACAGGCAGGCAACCCATGATTTCAGCCTGGCGAGCCCGCCAGTAAAATTGGCATCGTCGGTGTTACAGATCCGCCGGCATTCTCAATCGTGATGCCGAAAGCCTTTGCCGCAATCGCTCCCTGCACCGGCGGCATCAGTACACTCGCGGCGCCACGATCATCGGGCGCGAACGTTCCAACAGGCACAGGCTTGCTTCCATCCGCGGGGATGATCCACAACTCGTAAACCTTCTGCGGCTTGAGCGGCGCCAGGTTGCTCGCCAGCAGTAGCAGTGTTCCGCTCTTCGGCTCGTAGGTGGCACGTGCCGCCGGCGTCGCCGCTGCTTTCGGAATGGTGAGGCTAACGTGCACGGCGTGTGGATCAGTCAGTGCGTGCAGTACTCGCTGTGCATGACTCGCGCTCTCCCGCACCGCCGCCGTCTGCGCCGACTCGTTCGTCAACGCGGCACGCAAAGCATCGCGGTCCTGCTTCAGCCCGAAGGTGACGAACAGGATTGCAGCCGCGGCAGCCCAGCCGATCCATGCCAGCACGCGGCTTGCACTGCCTGCGCCACTCCGCGAGCTGCCCGGCTCGACTGCTACCGGACCCGCCTTCACGTCTGCCGCCTGCGCTGCTCCCGCAGCGCCGGCAGAGTCGCCGATTTCGAGCTTCGCCATGAAGCGCTCGCGCGCGCCTGCCGGTAGGTTGACCGGTTCGACCGTAAGCGCGTACACGCCCAGATCTTTCCGCACCTGCTGCAGTTCTTCCCGGCACTCCGGGCACTCGTGCAGGTGCTGCCTTACCGTCGCAGCCTCACGCTCGCTGAGCAGCAGCAGCGCGAACATGGCGAGATCGTCTATATCGATATGTCCGTTCCCGTTCATGCCTGGGCTGCCTTTCTCAGCGTCAGGACTGCTCGCCTGAGCCGCGTTTTGATGGTGCCAAGTGGGCTATGCAGCCGCTCCGCGATTTCGGAGTGGCTGAGCCCGTCAAAAAATGCCAGATGCAGCACCGTCTGCTGATCTTCCGGCAGGTCGTGCATCATGGTGCGCGCGCGGTCCAGCAGCAGGTTGTGCTCTGACTCCGCCGCTACATCCACTTTCGATAACAGCACCACATCGTCCGGAGACTCGGAGTGGCGACGCCGGCGCAGCTGGTCGATGGCACGGTTCCGTGCCAGCACGGCAAACCAGCCCGCGAGTGTTGCATTCTCTGTCTCCATGACCGGAGGTTTACGCCAGATGCGCAGAAACGTGTCCTGCATCACGTCTTCTGCAGCGGATGGGTCGCCCAGAACCCGCAGTGCCACCGCGTACACAATGGAGGAGTGCCGGTCGAACAGTGTCACCATCGCCTGCTGATCTCCACCATGAATACGGCTCAGCAGGCTGCCGTCATCATCGGTTGCGCCCTGCCTTGTCAGCTCTCTATTCATAACAACGCACCACGCTGCAGATTGGACTTCACCTTCTTCAAGTTTTCTGCCCCTGGCCACTTTTTTGGACCGGTATGGCCCGAAAGGTGCAGACCAAGCCTACACCCGAGACACCCACAATCGCGACTTCGATTTACAGGTTGGGCGCGAATCGGCTGACTCACCTTACTGTTTTCCATCCTGCGGAAACGAGTGCAGCACCGTGCCCACAGCGTTCGACATGGCGTAGCCGTTGCGCTGGTCCTCGTTGATCGCCCAGAACATGGCTCCCTTGAACGCCGGGTAGCCGCCCGGCTGTTGCAGCCGGTAGGCCGCACCGGGGTAGCTGCGCCCCTCGGTAAGCGCGCGCAGGGCAGCCTCAATCTCCGGGATGGCGGTATAGTTGCGCGCGGAGGTCGGCGTGGCCGGCAGGCCTACCGCGACCTTCCCGGCAGGGATCGGCGGGAAGAAAGCCTGCGCGCTGCCCCCGACCGGGAAGCCGTGCAGCAGCAGTTCGGTCATGGCGACGTGGTAATCGGTATGGCCCGGCAGATAGTAGTTTCCGTCCAGCCCTTCAAGCGGCGGCGTGTTGTAGTCCTGCGCGTCCACGAACGAGAGGATGTCCCTGGTGCCGTAAATGACCGGGAGAAACGACCCGAACTGGCCCGCGTAGGTCTGCATCCCGGCCTGCGTCTGCGCATCTTCCGGCACCTCCGCCACCATGAATCCCGGCCCGAACTGCCGGCGCAAGTCGTGCATCGCGTCGATCAGGTTCACGATTGAAGGCGTCGTCGGTTTGCGAAAGTCCGTGTCCCCGGCATCGAGGATCAGCGACGGCGTCTCGATATCGAGGTCGACTCCATCGAAGCCGTACTGCGCGACGATCGCAGCAACCGAACTGATGAAGTTCTGCCGGTCCTCACTCGTTTTAAGCGTGACCACGGCCCCACCGCCTCCAAGCGAGATCAGGACCTTTCTGCCCTGGTGCTGCAGGTAAGCCACGTCCGCCTTAAGCGCGGCGACGCTCATCCCCGGCGGCGGCACGAACCGCAGCCGGCTGGTGGAGCCCGGCACAGGCCCGGCGAACGTCACGATCACGACATCCCACTGCGGCGAAACGTCTCGCAGCGGAAAGGTCTCCTTTGCCGAGCCGTACCCTTCCCAGTAGCCGATCAACGCATGCCCGTTTGCGTGGCGCGGGTTCGGCAGGGGGCGCCCGGCAATGGCGGTAGCAGGCTCTGAGCGGTCCCGGCAGGGCTTTGCCGGACCAGTCAGTGCGTGCGTGTCAGGGAAGCTGTACGCGCCGCGATATGTGTCGGCATTTGCGACCTGCATAAACCAGGGAAGGAGCGCCGCGTTTTCCAGATGATATGTCGTTCCCTTCACCGCGACGGATGTCGCATTCGGCAGTTCACCGCCGTCGGTCGGCTGAGCGAACAGGTACGCGCTTCCCTCCTCGTGGCCGCCGCACCCCAGGTTCTGGGGCGGCGTGCGCCACGCCGGGAAAGTGTTAGCCTGCGCGCCGTGCAGCGGATCGTTCATCCACTCCACAAGCTGCTGCGTCAGGCCCTGCACATCCGCCACTCGCGGCAGTACCCCTGCATCCATGTAGGAAGCCACCACAAACGCCTGCCCCGTGCCGCTTACCGTGCCGTGCGTGCCCAGCGAGCAGCAGACGGTCGCATCGTTCAGGGAGTACCAGGCCACATTCCTTGCCAGCCCGATCGCAAGGTCGCCGGCGGCGCCCGGCGGAAGCCGCTTCAGCATCTCCTGCTGTACGAACTGCAGGTCGACCACCGCGAGCGTTTTGCCTGTGCGTTTTGACGTCAGCAGGTAGCCCCGGTCCGGCGGAATCGTGATCCGCATCGCGGGCGCGATCTTCGGCTGGCCCAGCAGGGTGTGCCAGTCGCCGGCCCCGGCTTTGAAAAACGCGGCCCGCTGCACCGCGTCGCCATACTGGGTAACACCGGTTGCAAAGGCATACGGCCTGAAGATCGGCGACTCCACAACCGTGTCAACCGCTGCGCCCGGCTCCAGCACCTTTCCCGCACCGCGACCGGGCTGCTGGAATGAAAGCGAAAGCGGAACCAGGACGGTTGAAATGGTCGTGGTGCCGCCCTGCTCCGGTGCCCGGCCCGCTATGTGAACGGAATAGACCTTGCCTGCCGTGGTGAATGATCGCGTAAAGGTTGGCACCGAGGGGGCCTGCCGCGGTGCGGCAAGCGCGGGCTGCCCTGCGAACGGAATGCTGAGCAGCAGGAGTGCCGCTGGTAAGAACCGGGCGATCAACATGAAAACCACTCTAAATGGGCGCACCGGCTTATTGGAGTTCCAGCCGCGCGCGCGCGCGCGCGGTTGATCTCTGCTGAAAGCGTAGACTTTTGATATGCGACAGAATGACGGTTCCCTGGGTTCCTATAACGGCTCATACAACGTCCTGAACGGCGGGAGGGTTACCGGGCAGGTCGACACTGCCTCGCGTTTGCTTGGCAAGGTGCTCGGCATGGTGAGCATCGCCTTCCTGTTCACTGCTGGCGGCAGTTATCTTTCGCTCTCTATCCCGCCCGGCATCGCGCTGCTAATTATGGTGCTCAACTTTGGCACCCTGTTCGCAATCCGCGCGACACGCGCGAATCAGGCGCGGCAAATGACACTGCTGTACACCTTTGCCTTTCTAGAGGGCATCGGGCTTGGCCCGACCATTCAGCACTACCTGGGGCACGGCGGCTCACACCTGGTAGGCACCGCAGCCATGACCACCGGCATCGGCATGGCCATGCTGGGCACACTCGCGTATGCCATCTCTGTCAATTACCGCAAGGTGCAGGCCATCGGAAGTGTTCTGCTGATCGGCGTGATCGTGCTGATGCTTGCCACGCTGTTCTTTCACTTCGTTCAGCCCACCACCCTGGACTGGCTGGTCCTTGGCGTGTTTTCCATCCTGACGGTCGGCGACTTTGCCCGGGTGCGTGCGGGCGGCGGCGGCGCGACAGCGGTAGAGCTCGCGCTCTCTATCTTTCTCGATGGTCTGAATATCTTCCTCGCGGTTCTCAACCTGTTCGGCAATCGCAGCGACGACTAAGAACATTACGCGGAAACATAGCGTCGGGGCCGGGTTTCCACCGGCCCCGGTTTCCGTCAGGACGCTCTACCCGGTAGCAGTTTCATTTCCTTTGGATCCCAGTGGATAATCGCGTCCTGCTCGTAGCTGAGGTTGCTGAGTAACGCGGCGCCAGCGGCGCGAAAGCCGAAGACCGCGTCCTCGGTGACCGGCTTGCGCGACCGCACGGCAGCGAAAAAAGTTTTGAAATGGTCGTAGCTGTCACTGTAGTGCGGGGGCGCCGTAAACCGCTCGTAAGTGCTCGTGGGGCTGCCTTCCGGGAATTTCGCAGGGTACTTGCGCCGGTATGCTTCGATTGTGCTCTTCTGCATTGCATCGGTAAAAGTGCTGACGGTATAACCGGGTTCCTGTTCCCGCGGGCTTCGGCTCAGGATCACCGAATTGCCGGCAATTTCCATTGTGCCTTCCGACCCGGTAAAAACCAGCCCTTCACTTTCTTCGCCGCCATCGACGAAATTGACGCGGAGGCTCAGGTTGAACCCTGCCGGGTAGTCGAACAGCGCCAGCATGACATCCGGCACATCGCGTCCATCTTTCCAGAACCGCAACCCACCGGTCGCCATGGCGCGCGTCGGCCCCAGCGCCCCGGTCACAAAGTGCGTCCCGCTGAACAGGTGAACGAACAGATCGCCGGCAACGCCACTGCCATATGCCTTCCATTTGCGCCACTGGAAGAAGCGCTCCGCGTTGAAAGGTATCTGCGGTGCGGTGCCAAGAAAGCGCGGCCAGTCGCAGGTTGTGGGGCTGGCATCGAGCGGTACGGTGTAGTTCCACGCGCCGATCGATGAATTGCGGTCCCACCGTGCCGTTACCATGTTCAACGTGCCGATGGAGCCCGCGGCCAGCAACTCTTTTGCTTTCGCATAGACCACTGAACTGACGCGCTGGCTGCCCACCTGCAGAATGCGGCGCGTCGTTCGCGCCGCTTCGATCATCTCGGGGCCATCGGCATAGAGATGGATCATCGGCTTTTCGCAGTACACATCCTTACCGGCCTGCATGGCGTCGATCGCGGCCTGCTTGTGCCAGTGGTCCGGCGTGGCAATGATCACGGCATCGATATCCTTGCGCGCCAGGATTTCGCGATAGTCGCGCGTGGTGAAGATATCCGCGCCCCACAGCTCCTTGCTGTGGTCAAGCCTCCCCTGGTAGCAGTCTGCTACCGCAAGCAGCTTGACGCCCGGCACCTGCAGCGCCACCTTCGTGTCGGACTGTCCCTGCCCGCCCGCGCCGATAAGCGCGATCTGCAGGTTGCCGTTTTTTGCAGATGTCTGCGCGCCGGTCTCCTCTGTCGCAGCCAGCAGGTGCAGGTGCGGCCCGATTAGCGACTCTGCCGTCACCATCCCTGCCGCCTTCAGGAACCCTCTGCGATTCGACTCGATCATGCCTCTCCTTGCCACCGGTTGTTACTGCTTCGGCGGTCCATCCTGCTGTTGCACGACGCTGCCCTCATCCGGGAACGGCCATGCCTTGTTCAGCAGCAGCTGCTGCTCCCGCGTTGCATTGGGAACACGGTTGATCTTCAAATTCTCGAAGAAGAAAACACCGGTTTTGCCGGCCGTTGCCACATCCACATCGCCGTCGCCGTCAAGGTCCTGCGCGATGAACTGAGTGCCCGCGCCAGCTACCCCGTTGACCGAAATGGCGTGGCGCGAAAACTTCGCGGTCTTGCGGTCAATCTTGTAGTAGTACACAACCAGCGGATCATACGAGCCCGGGTCATGCCCGGAGTGTCCTCGGTAGCGTTTGCCCGCAAGTAGTTCCGGCTCGCCATCGCTATCCAGATCAACCAGCTTGAGCGCGTGGATCTGTGAGTACGACTCGTCGATGGTGTGCTTCACCCAGCGTCGGGTGCTGCCTTCGCCCTGCTGCTCCAGCCAGTACAGGCCGTAGCTGTGGCCTTCGCCATAGATGATGTCGAGCTTGCCGTCGCCGTTCACGTCGTAGCCGATGATGGGAAACCCGGCATCGCCCAGCTTCCAGTCACCATGCCACTCCCACTTGTCATGGTCGGCGTCGATGTTCCTGAACCAGCCAAACGGCGTCAGGATGTCAGCTTTCCCATCGCCATCCACGTCGGCAACGCCAGTGCCGTGGCCATCCTGCGTGGTATCTCCTACGTGGTGAACCTTCGGCTGCGGTCCGGAAAAATCGACCCACAGAATGCCCGAGTGGTTGTAGTGCGCAAGGATGATGTCGGGTTTTCCGTCGCCGTTGATGTCTGCCTCGGCTCCGCCTTCGGTGTCGTAGCTATCGGTAACGAGGTGCGGCTGCCACAACCCTCCGGCATGTCCCGGATTCTGAAACCACCACAGACCGTTCACCATCCATCCGGTCGTCACAACATCGGGAGCGCCGTCATGATTCACGTCGACTGTCCACTCTCCGCTGTCGGAGACGAACTCGTTCAGGATGCCGACCTTGCGGTATTGATGCTGCTTCCACTCGCCGCCGGATGCGCCGGGGTTCTCGTACCAATATGCTCCGCTCAACAGATCGGGCCTGCCGTCGCCGTTCATGTCGAGCGTGGTGATCGCCTCAGCATGATCGGTGCCGAGTTGGTGGGCGAAGAAGTTGAGCTGCGGTGTGCCGTCAGGGCCTTCGCCGGGTATTGTCCTGCGGTCGCTCTGTGCGTGAACAAGACACGCTGTGAGCACTGGCGCGAGCAACAGGGCGAGAGCAACACCGTTTGACCTCTTCAAGCCGGCACCTCGTTTCCATTCGTGTGCGATGGAAACGATTCTAACTGTCCGCGCAATCATTCGGCCAGTCTGCCAAACGCGATAGGGAGAAACGCAGCGAAGAGCTTACGCGCGCAGCAGGTACAGGATGTATCCGGCGGCGCTGGCGCCGAGGACCGGTCCCAAGATCGGCACCCAGGCATATGCCCAGTCCGAGTTCGTCTTCCCGGGGATCGGAAGCAGCGCATGCGCGATACGCGGGCCGAAGTCACGCGCCGGGTTGATGGCGTATCCCGTTGTGCCACCGAGGGACAGCCCGATACCCCACACCAGGCAGCTCACAAGATATGGACTGAGCCCGGCTGCCGCGCCGCTTGAGAGCACCAGCTTCGAGCTGATCCCGCCCGCTACAAGCACCAGGACGAACGTTGCGATTGCTTCAGAAAGAAGATTGAAAGGGTAGTTGCGCATGGCCGGGGCTGTGCAGAAGATGCCTCGCTTGATCTCCGCATCCTCCGTGACTTTCCAATGCGGGTAATAGAAAAGCCACACCAGCACCGCCCCGCAGAAGCCGCCGGTAAACTGTGCAACTGCATAGGGCAGCAGCTTCGAAAAGTCATGATTCTGGATAGCAAACGCGAGCGTAATGGTCGGGTTGAGGTGGCCGTCTTTACTGCCGAAAAGAAGCGCCGTAAAGATGCCGCACAGCACTGCGAAAGCCCACCCGGTGGTGACGACGATCCAACCGGAGTTCTCAGCCTTGCTGCGCTTGAGGTTGACGGCGGCAACAACGCCGTCTCCAAGCAGCATCATGATCATCGTGCCCATAAACTCGCCTAGCATAGGGGACCGCATGTATGGCTACTCTCCTGATTTAGTGGACCGCATTGAGGTTCTTATGCCGCCGTGTGCGTTTTCGCTTCCGCCGGTTCATCGGTAATGGTCTTTTCGAGCGTGTACCGGGCCGCCAGCTCATTGAATGCGCGGACCTGCGCTTCCTCCCAAGCCTTGTCCCTTCCCAATTCGCGGGCCATCAGTGAAGCGACGGCCGGCGCCATCGCGATCGCGGCGCGCGCGTTGAGGAAAAGCGCGCGCGTCCTGCGCGCAAGCGCATCCTCTACGGTCCGAGACATTTCTTCACGCGCTGCCCACACGATTTCCGCCGCGATATACGGCAGATCGGGGTGCAGCTGCCGCGCAAACTCCGGCGATTCACCCGCCAGCGTGCGAATCTTCTCGGCATCCGATCCATAGACAAACAGCGGCTCCTGCAGACTCGTCTTCTCAACGTAACCGTGGATGCGAAGGTCCTTCGTAACGCATGCATTGTCGCTTAGCTTGCCGAGTGTTATCGCATGATTGACCGCATCTTCAGCCATGTGGCGATAGGTGGTCCACTTACCGCCTACGATGGTGAGCAGTCCCGATGGATCGATCTGGATCGTATGATCGCGCGACAATGAGGAGGTCTTGCTCGAATCCGATCCTGCGGCTTTTACCAGCGGGCGAATGCCGACGTACACGCTCAGTACGTCCTCGCGGGTGGGCTTTCGGCTCAGGTACTCACTCGCTGTTTCAAGAATGAACTCAATCTCCTTCTCGAACGGAAGTGGCTCATAGGATTCTCTCTCAATCGGCGTATCCGTCGTTCCTAAAACGGTGTGCTCGTGCCAGGGAATCGCGAATAGCACTCGTCCGTCGCTTGTATGCGGCACCATGATGGCGGCATTTCCGCGCAGGAAGGACTTATCGAGCACGAGGTGGACCCCTTGGCTTGGCGCGACCATGGCCGTCGCCTGCTCATCGCCCATGCGGCGTATCTCATCTGTAAAAATGCCTGTTGCATTTACCACGACGCGCGCCCGTATTTCAAAGCGCTCACCGCTTTCACTGTCAGTTGCGGCGACACCATCGACGAAGCCGTCTTCTCCTTTCAGCAGCGCGGTGACCGCCGCATAGTTGAGTACAGTCGCGCCGTGATCGACAGCTGTTTCAATGAGCTGGATCAACAGACGCGCATCATCAAACTGGCCGTCGTGGTACACAACGCCGCCGCGCAATCCGTCCTGCCGCAGCGTGGGAATACGTTCCAGCGTTTCTTCCCGCGAGAGAACACTGGACTTGCCGAACCCGTACTTACCGGCAAGCAGATCGTACACCTTCATGCCGATGCCGTAGAACGGCGCCTCCCACCATGAGTAGTTCGGCACGACAAACTGAAGGTCGTGCACAAGGTGAGGCGCATTCTGAAGCAGAATTCCGCGCTCCTTCAATGCTTCCATCACCAGCGATACATTGCCCTGCTCAAGATAGCGCACACCGCCGTGCACCAGTTTGGTGCTGCGGCTGGATGTCGCCTTTGCGAAGTCTTCGCGCTCCAGCAGCAGGACGGAGAAACCTCGGCTTGCCGCGTCAACCGCTACGCCTGCACCGGTTGCGCCGCCGCCGATTACGATGACATCCCATGGCTTGCTGAAATTGTTGCGCTCCCGCACTCGCTGTAGCATCTCGTCGCGATTCATGCTCGCTCCTCTTTCTGTTTAGCTTCATCGCTGGGCACGTTCCATCCACCTGCCCGCTTTACGGCGTCCTGCCACTTAGCCTGGCGCGCGTTCATTTCCTTGCGATCTGCCTTCGGTTCGAAGATTGTATCTTCGCCGCGCAGTTTAGCAATTTCATCCGTGCTGCTCCAGAAGTTCATAGCGAGCCCGGCCAGGTATGCAGCGCCGAGCGCTGTTGTTTCCAGCACCGCAGGCCTTCGCACCGGCAACTGCAGCAGGTCTGCCTGGAACTGCATTAGCAGATCATTCGCCGCTGCGCCACCGTCTACGCGCAGTTCGCGAAACGGCTGCCGTGTATCTTTATCCATTGCGTGCAGCACATCGGCGACTTGGAACGCGATACTTTCGGTCGCAGCGCGCGCGATGTGGCCAATCTGCGTACTGCGCTGTATGCCGATGATCATCCCGCTGGCGTATGGATCCCAGTGCGGCGCACCTAACCCGGTAAACGCCGGAACGAATACTACGCCTTCAGTCGAATCGACAGAAGCCGCGACACTCTCAACATCCGGTGAAGATGAGAAAAACCGCATGTTATCGCGAAGCCACTGCACCACTGCTCCGCCGACAAATATGCTGCCTTCAAGTGCATACTCCAGCTTCTTATTCACACTGCACGTTAATGTGGTGATCAGACGCTCCCGCGATAAGGTAAAGCTGGAGCCGATATGCTGCAGCAGAAAGCATCCGGTACCGTAGGTGTTTTTCGCGTCGCCTGGAGAAACGCAGAGCTGTCCGAAGAGCGCGGACTGCTGGTCGCCGGCTATACCGGCGATCTGGACCTCGCCCAGCCCGAGCGATGTCGTGACCTGGCCTACAACTTCGCTCGACCAGACGACCTCCGGCAGCATGCTTTCGGGGATGTTCAGGAGTTTCAGCAGGTCTGTGTCCCAGCGATCCTGCACGATGTTGTACAGCAGACTGCGGCTTGCATTGGTACGATCAGTAATATGCCGCTTGCCGCTGGTCAGGTTCCACACGAGCCAGCTGTCAACAGTGCCGAACGCCAGTTTGCCCTGCTCTGCCTGCTCGCGCGCGCCGGAAACATTGTCCAGGATCCAGGCGATCTTGGTTCCGGAGAAGTATGGGTCAATTAACAGACCAGTTTTCTGGCGGATAGTATCTTCCGCGCCATCCTCGGCGAGTTTTGTGCAAAGCGGCGCTCCGCGACGGTCCTGCCAGACGATGGCATTGTAAACAGGCTTACCCGTTTCGCGATTCCACACGATGGTCGTCTCGCGCTGGTTCGTTATGCCGAGGGCGACGACATCCCTGGGGCGCACCCTCGCCTTGCCAAGCACCTCGACAGCGGAAGTAAGCTGCGAAGTCAGGATGTCGTAGGGGTCGTGTTCTACCCAGCCGGTGTCGGGATAGATTTGTTTGAATTCATGCTGGGCCACCCCGACGATCTTACCGTCGTGGTCGAAGAGAATTGCGCGAGAACTCGTGGTTCCCTGGTCGAGAGCGAGGACGTACTGCATGTTGAATCGGATGCTTGTTTACAGATTTAAGTCTTCAGCACATCAGCGCGCGCATACTTAAAAGCGCGCGATCAATGCGACCCCGCCGACAAGCAGAACAGCCCCCAAGGTGCGCCACAGATTGATCGGGTGCTGGTCCATGCGGAAGAGCCCGAAGTGATCGATGAGCAGGGACGCGATTAGTGACGCGGTCACGGTAAATCCCATGAACGGCCCCGCTCCGACCTTATTGACGAGCGTGAGACCGGCATACACCTGCACGGCGCCCACCAGTCCGCCAATCGCTGCCCACCACGGCATGGCCTCAAGGCTTTTCACGGAAGGCAAAGGATGGGGCATGATGAAGAATGCGGCGATAAAGAAAAAGGTGATCAGCGCGAACGACACTGCTGATGCAAGCCATGGGTTGACCATGGATTGTTTCAACTGTCCATTCATAGCTGCGCCGCAAGCCTGCAAGGCACCGCCTACGATAATGAACGGGTAGATCCAGCCTGTCTTCATACGAGCAGCCTCTATTGTTTTCGCAATGGATGTTTAACGTTGAAAAGCCGTGTAAGTCAGGATAGCTCCACCCAAAGCGGCGATGAGTGCCGCCGGCATCGCGAGCGCGCCTGCCTTGAGAAAGTCCGGGAAGCTTACCTCAAGCTGCTCCTTACGAAGCGCGATAAGCCAGAGAATTGTAGCGAGCGAACCGGTGACTGAAAGATTCGGGCCCAGGTCGACCCCAATGAGCACAGCGTTTGTCGTTAGCTCTCTTGCGTGTGCCGATTGGATGGTGGCGCCGGCGATAAGACCGAGCGGAAGATTGTTCACCAGGTTATTGGAAACTGCGACAACGAAGCCGGCGACCAGCGCTCCCACGGCAGGCGCCAGGTGCTCGTCCCACGTGAGCGCAGCCTGCATGATGCGTAAGGCGCCGGCATTCTGCACGGCATCCACCAGCACGAAAAGGCCGGCAACCAGCGCAAGGGTAGACCAGCTGATCTCCTTCACCAGCCTGAGCGGATTGGCCTTCGCCTTGATGGAAACGACGGCCGTAAGAGCGATCGCGGATAGACACGTGGGCAGGCCGAGATCCTGCTTGAACGACGAAGCTGCAAGCAGCACGGCGACTACGAATCCAAGCCCGGCAAGCACCAGCTTTCCTGTCGTGCGGAGCGAAGTTTCCTCGATCTCGCTTGAGAAACATGCCTGCAGGTCCTTGCGGAAATACAGGCGCAACACCCCGTAGGTGACCGCGATCGAAAGCAGCGAAGGCACCCCGAAGGAGAGCAGCCAGTGACCCAGCGACGGCATGCCGGTACGAAACACTACCAGGTTCGCCGGGTTCGAAAGGGGCAACACAAACGACGCGGCATTCGCAATCATGGCGCAGGCGAAGAGGTATGGAAGCGGAGCTGCCCTGGCCTTGCGAATGACAGAGAGAATGGCCGGCGTAAGCACGACTGCCGTTGCGTCATTCGACATGCAGATGGTGACCAGCGTTCCGGCAGCGTAAATCAGCGTGAAGAGCCTGGTGCAGGAGCCGCCGGACCGCGTGACCGCGGCAGAGGAAAGCCAGTCGAACACGCCGTGCTCGCGCGCCAGCTCTGACAGAAGCATCATGCCTATCAGGAACAGGTAAACGTCTGAACCTTCAGCGACTGCTTTCCCCGCCAGCTTGAGTGGGATAAGCCGGAGCGCGACGAGCAGCACCGCGCCCGAAGCAATCCACCAGACTTCGGGAATGTTCCGAGGCCGTACAAGCATCAGCAGCACGCTGACGGCAACAATGGAGATAAGGACAATGTGCGCTGCGCTCGCGGGCATCACTTACCAATTTCTCCCATTTTCATTGGGGCCCAACTGTGTGCCGAGCAGCCGCGCTCCGCCCACGGTTCGATCGCGTTCTCCATAAAAGGCGGCACGGTGTCGAGTGATTTGGTCATGCTTCTGCTCCCCGGGCAGGCAGGTTGGGTAGAGTATTGTCCGCGGGTGCGCCTGGAAGAGTTTCCGGCACGGCAAGTAACAGCAGCAGGAAAGCGATAGCGGCAACGCCGCCGAGAGTCAGAAACGAAGCCCGGTATCCCGAGCGGACCATGATCATGCCGCCGATTGTGGTGCTGAAGGCGGCGCCTAGCCCCACTGCGGTTGCAAGCGCTCCCTGCACCAGGTTGAAGCGCCCGGTGCCGCGGGTACGGTCGGCTACCACCAGGATCGAAACAACGCCGAAGATGGAGTTGGCCACGCCGTCGAGGACCTGCACACCGATCAGCGCGCCCTTCTGGTGCAGTACCGTGTACAGCAGGGCACGCAACGGAAGCACGCCAAAGCCGACAAGCAGCAGGAGCTTGCGGCCATGCTGGTTGGCGATGCGGCCAACCGCTGCGGCGGAAACCATGATGACGACCTGCGTCACAGCAATGCAGGCAGACATGAACGGCGCTGCGGCGCGAACAGACCCGTGGGCCAGCAGCTCACCTAGCTGCGGCAGCATGGCGGCGTTCGCCAGGTGGAAGAGAAATGCACACACCAGGAAGAGCAGCAGCACGCGATCCTGCAGTAATAGCTTCAGGCTTGCGAAGAACCCTTTCCTCGCCTCGGGCCGGTCAAAGCCGCCATCCGCAAGCGGTGCGCTGATGTCTTTGTCACGTATCCCAAGTACGGAAATGATGGTGGGCACGGTAAGCGCCGCAGCCATGAAAAAGATCGCGCGGTTACCGAATAGGTGGCTGATAAGTGCGATGGCGCCGGCGGCGGCGACGTTTCCTGCGGAGTTAAAGCCCTGGTTGCGCCCGAATTGGCGATCGAACAGTTTGACCCCCACCAGCCCCATGGTGATGGCAGCAAGCGTAGGCCCCAGAAACGGCCCAGTCGCACCGATCATGACCTGCGCCGCGTATACCGCCCATGACTTAGTCGAAAGCGCCAGCAGCAAAGCTCCGGCTGCAAGCGCGATGGTCGCTGCGGCCAGCAGAAGTCGCTTGCGATGCAGCCTGTCAATCAGCGCACCTGCGGGCGTCTGGAACAGCACTGTGAGCAGCCCCGCGAGCGTCAGTACTCGTCCAACCTGCCCCGCCTGCCAGCCGGACGCAGCCAGGTAAGCAGCGATAAACGGGCCGAGGCCGGTCTGCACATCGGCGAGGAAGAAGTTTGTCGCCTCGAGGCAGTGCAGGCTGCGCCGCTTCGGCGCAGCTGTCTCCCTATTTATCGGTGACTGGTTCACATCAGTCCTGTGCAACGTGCAGCGTTCGCGTACAAGCCTTTTTTCAGGCGCCAGGTAAGTGCAGCTCTTAACGTTTGTACACGTTGAACGCGATATTTGCAGGCGTATACCGGTTTTACTTGGGCAGTTTCTCTCCCTTCAGCGCTGCAATGCGGCAGTACCTCCAGCCAGGATGGCGCCCTGCCGGTGGATGCAGTGGGCGGCGGCGGCTGTGCAGGCCACTAACTCCGCCTCCGCCGGACGACAGTTCTAGTCCCGTAAGGGCACGCCTCCTGCGGAACGGTCGCAGGCCCCTGTATGAAAAGCTGCAGCAGCTGGGTATCGCCGACTAAGCAGGCTTATTTCATTAAACCTTAGTGCCGCCTCCGGTACTTCACTGCGAACTCATACCCCGCGGGCGGAGGATACAAGTCTGCGATCAGCCGCAGGCGATCTGCAAGCGCCGGCGCGGCCAGCAGCGGATACTCGCGCTCCCGCAGGTCGGCATACTCCAGGTCGATGGCCAGCGACAACATATAGATAGCCAGCGTGTCGGCCAGTGCCGCGGCAAAAAACCGGCTCTGCTGCTCTTCCGCGGCTTTCGGCAAGGTACCCGCAGCGGCCCCGTCCTTCTGGCCGCCGCGCGCCAGCTCGACGGCCTGTTTCCGGGCCTCGTACGCATCCTGCGAGGTTTCACCGCGCACCTCGGCCAGCGCCTGCTGCCACAGCAGCGCGGTAAATCGCGCCGGCAGTGCTGTGCCGGCCTCAGCCAGCCTGTCCACAAACTGGTGCCCCACGTTGATGAACAGCTCAAATGCCAGCGCAAACCGGTCCTGCATCAGCCGCGTCGAGATAAACGTGTAGCTAGACCCATCGACGGGAACCGTGCGGTGGCAGGTCGCCCGGTCCGCCAGCTCCTCGGTGTGTACGCGCGCAATTTCAGTGTCGCGCGCATGCGCGGTCTCGCCGATAGCGAGCGGGACGAAAACGAAAGCGCTGCCGGGAATCCCGGCAGCAACCGCGGCGGGTACCGCTTCAACGATGCGCTGCAGCGTGTCGCCCGTGGTCTCAAGCTCGCCGAATACGCCGTAGCGGAGTGTGTTGCGGGCGCTCGCGAGCGTGGTGGCGCGGACGGCTTCAACCGCCGGAAGCAGGTCGCGCTGTGCAGGGATAGCCATGCGTTGATTCTAGCTGAGGCGAGGTTTCGTTGACTCGATCTGAAGTCTTTGAGTCCGGGATTACATCGGCTGGCATAAACTGGCCGGGCTGAAAGATTCACGTTGACCCGAGGATTGGACGCAATCGCCATGAAGAGCAAGTCTGCTGCCGGTTTGTATCTCCTGCTGATCGTCGTGGCCGCGATCAGCATGGTCTACTACATTGCCGGCGCCGTTGCGTTGCGGGCAGAGTTCTTCCACGCCAGCCATTATGTCCGCGATCCGTTTAACACCCGGAGCGACGGGGCAACTCTTACACAGCTTCGCAAAGAAGCGACCGCTGCTGGGCTTGTGGATGGGGATGTGCTTCTGGCGTTCAACGGCGAGCCGTTCACCGGTTATGCCCAGATTCACGCGCTGTTGGGGAGTACGAAGCCAGGTAAGACAGTCGAGGTTTCGGTTCGGACGCCTTCCGGAATGATACGACGGGTGCAGGTTCACGTGGCGGCCCGCGAGGGCCCGGATTTTTCCGTTTGGGGCTACATTGCGTTTCTCACCCCAGTCCTGGGTGTGCCGCTACTTGGTCTTATCGTCGGATACTGGGTGGTTGTCGGCCGCCCGCGCGATCTGAATGCCTGGCTGGTGCTTCTCCTGCTGGCAACTCCCGAGACGCTCTTCGGAAACCTTGATTGGCAGTTCTGGCCGATGCCGTGGTACATGTTACTCGGCTTATGGAACATGCTTGTGGATATTTTCCTTTTCCCGGCGCTGCTGTGGTTCGGTTTTCTATTTCCTGAACGATGGAGAGTGGACCGTCGTTTTCCCTGGTTCAAATACGCCATTTTGGCGGCGTCAGGTTGTTCTTTTGTTTATAACTTCGGTGTATTTGTAGCGCAAGACTTCAATGTCCAGGTCATCCGCTCTTCCATTCCCGCGCAAGTCTGGGCCGATCGAGCGGTCGCGTGGCTCAATGCGATCTGTATCCTGCTGTTTCTGGCGGCGCTGTTCGATAAGCTGCGTTCAGCCTCAACTGCGGATGCACGGCGGCGCCTGCGAGTACTGGCTATTGGAAGCGGCCTGTCCCTCGGCCCGCTGCTTATCATCTTTGCTGTGGTGCCGTGGTTCGGGATGGACCCGCATCACGGGAACTGGTTCAACGCTGTTATTCCATTGATAGCGCTTTTTCCGTTGACCCTTGCTTATGTTCTGATCGTGCAGCGGGCCATGGATGTTCGCATCCTGCTGCGGATGGGGACTAAATATCTGCTTGCCCGCGCCACATTGCTCACTCTTGAATTGATAATCGTTGCATTTGTCGTTTTGCGCTTCATTGTTCCGATGATGCGGCGCAATGAACATCCTGTCCTGAGCTTGATTCTGATTGCGCTCTGCACTGGCGCACTGTTGCAAATCCTTACCTTGCGGGGCAGCCTTAGCCAGCGCCTGCAACGCCGGCTTGACCGGAGATTTTTTCGCGAAGCCTATGACAGCGAGCTTGTTCTCAGCGAGTTGTCTGATCAGGTCCGTCAGCTCACGGACAGAAGTGTCCTTGTCGACACGGTCCTGCGGCGCATCTCAGAGGTTTTGCACGTTCCCTACGTCGCCATCCTGCTGCGCGGCAGCACTGAATTCCATCTTCAGCAAGCACTTGGCATGGAGTTTGCCGGGATTGTGTCGCTCGCGGAGGGGTCGGCGACCGTGCAGAATCTGATGCGGACGAACCAGCCTGCAACCGTGTACCGCGACCGCCCGGAAGATTGGTTTACAGGCGCAGGAACGGACGAGAAAACCTTTCTACGTGAGATGAATGCCGAGCTGCTGCTGCCGCTGCCGGGGCGCGCTCGCCTGATCGGACTGATGGCGTTGGGACCGAAAAAGTCGGAAGAAGCTTACACCCCAACGGACTTACGTACGTTGCAATCCGTCGCCGCGCAAACCGGACTGACACTCGAAGTTGCTAAGCTGGTCCGCACGCTTGCGGACCAGGCAGCACTCCGCGAGCGGATGAATCGAGAGATAGAGATTGCTCGCGAAATGCAACAGCGACTGTTTCCGCAGCGTATTCCTGCGATTGATGGAGTTAGCCTGGCGGCAATGTGTCGCCCGGCGTCGGAGGTAGGTGGTGATTACTACGATTTTATTGAGCTGGAAAATAGTCATCTCGGCTTGGCGATTGGTGATATTTCCGGAAAGGGAATATCGGCGGCACTGCTGATGGCGAGTCTGCGGGCTTCGCTGCGCGGCTTGATCCTTGATAGTCCCGGAGATTTGGCGAAGATGATGCAAAAGATGAACCGTCTCGTCTACGAAGCTTCATCGAGTAGCCGCTATGCCACGTTCTTCTTCGCTACGTATGACCCTCAAACGCGCGAACTCCGCTATGTCAACGCAGGCCATAACCCGCCCCTGTTGGTTCGGCGGAATGCAGTAGAGATTGAGCGACTTGAGGCTTGTGGCCCGGTTATCGGGCTACTCCCGTTTACCTGGTATGAAACTAAGCACCTGATTCTGGGGGCTGGCGATTTACTGATTGCGTACACCGACGGAATCAGCGAGGCGATGACCGCCGAAGATGAAGAGTGGGGTGAGGAGCGAATGCTTGAAGCGGCGCCGCGACGCGACCCTGCTTCGTCGGCAGAGATTCTCGCGAATATCTTCCGCGCGGCGGATGAGTTTACTGCCGGAGCCGAACAGCATGATGACATGACATTGCTTGTGAAGGAGTAAACGCTGCAAGTGGGTCAATACAGCCGTGCTTTGAGATTACCTGCGAGGAAAGCCGGCGAGGGCTCTACACTTATTTTTAAAGGTCAGGAGAACTTATGCAGATAGCGGAGCAGAGATCGATTGCGGAGCTGATCGGGCTTGAGGAGCAGTATGGCGCGCACAACTACCATCCGCTCGACGTGGTGATTGAGCGGGCCCAGGGCTCGTGGCTGACTGCTGTGGACGGGCGGCGCTACCTGGATTTTCTTGCTGCGTACTCGGCGGTAAACCAGGGACACTGTCATCCGGCCATCCTGAAGGCGATGGTTGAGCAGGCGCAGCGGGTGACGCTGACCTCGCGCGCGTTCCGCAATGACCAGCTGCCGCTTCTGCTTGAAGACCTGCATGCGCTGACCGGTTTTGAGATGGCGCTGCCGATGAACACCGGCGTGGAGGCGGTGGAGACGGCACTGAAGGTTGCCCGCAAGTGGGGCGTGACGGTGAAGAAGATTCCTGACGGCGAGGCTGAGATTCTTGTCTGCGAGAACAACTTCCATGGGCGCACGATTGCGGTGGTTGGGTTCTCGACCGAGCCGCAGTACAAGGCGGGTTTCGGGCCGTTTGCGGGCGGGTTCCGTGCGGTGCCGTTTGGGGATGCGGAGGCGCTGCGCTCGGCGATTACGGAGAAGACCTGCGCGTTTCTGGTCGAGCCGATTCAGGGGGAGGCCGGGATTATCGTGCCGGCGGATGGCTACCTACGCGAGGCGGCGGCGATTTGCCGTGAGCGCGGTGTGCTGCTGATCGCGGATGAGATCCAGTCGGGGCTTGGGCGGACCGGGCGGTTTTTCGCGTTTGAGCACGACGGAATTCGGCCGGATGTGGCGATTGTCGGCAAGGCGCTGTCGGGCGGGTTTTACCCGGTTTCGGCGGTGTTGTCGTCGCGGGCAATTTTGGGGGTTCTGCGGCCTGGCGACCATGGGAGCACGTTTGGCGGTAACCCTCTGGCGTGTGCCGTTGCGCGGGCGGCGCTGAAAGTGATCACAGAAGAGCGGTTGCCGGAGCGCTCGGCCGAGTTGGGGGCGTATGCGCTCGAGCGTTTACGCGGGCTGAAGAGCTCGAAGGTGGTCGAGGTACGCGGGCGTGGTTTGTGGATCGGGATTGAACTGAACACCGAGGCGCGGCCACTTTGCGAGCAGCTGCAAGAGCGCGGGGTGCTGTGCAAGGAGACCCACGCGACGGTGATTCGCTTGGCGCCGCCGCTGGTGATTTCGCGCGAGGATTTGGAGTGGGGACTAGGGGAGATCGAGGCTGTGCTGGGGGAGTGAGCCGGTATTTATGAAGGGCATGGGCGGGAAATCTACGGATTTCGCCGCTTTTGTCTGTCTTGGGATAGGGGTCGCATCTGAAAGAGCAGGAATGGAGCGTGCGATGAAGGTGCTGATGGTGGGGGCGACGGGGAAGTTTGCCGGGATGGTGGTGCCGGAGTTGGTGAAGCGCGGGGCGACGGTGCGAGCGCTGGTGCGGAGTGAGGACAAGGTGGAGGCGGCGCGGAAGCAGGGCGCGGCGGAGGCTGTGGTCGGCGACCTGCAGGATGGGGCGAGCCTGCGGCGGGCAGCTGAGGGAGTGGATGGGGTGTTCCACATTGGGCCTGGGTTTGCGCCGGATGAGGCGGAGATGGGGGTTCGGCTGGTGGGGGCGGCGAAGGCGGCTGGGGTCGGCAAGTTCTGCTTTTCGGGGGTGATCCACCCGTCGCTCTCGAAAATGCGGAACCATAAGGCGAAGCTGCCGGTGGAGGAGGCGCTGTATGAGTCCGGGATGGACTTTACGGTGCTGCAGCCCACGATGTTTATGCAGAACCTTGAGGCCGGGTGGAAGCAGGTGGCGGCGATGGGCAAGTTCGGGCTGCCGTTCTCAAAGCTGGCGAAGGTGTCGTATGTGGACTACCGCGATGTGGCCGAGGCGGCGGCGCTGGCGCTGACCGGCGACACGCTGGCGTATGGGACATTCGAGCTGTGCGCACCGGGGATGGTGGATCGCGTGGAGATGGCGGCAATGATGAGCGAGGCACTGGGTAAGCCGGTTGAGGCGGCGGAGCCCGGGTTTGCGGAGTGGGCGGAGAAGGCTGGGATTCCGGGTGGGCGTATGCGCGAGGGGTTGGAGGTGATGTATGCGGATTACGACCGGTATGGGTTTCCGGGTGGGAATGGGTTGGTGTTGGAGGCGGTGCTGGGGCGTGAGCCGCGTGGGTTGCGGGGGTTCTTTGGGGAGCTGGCGGTGAAAGGATAGAGGGATTCTGCGCACTTTGAACCATTTGGTTGCAGGAGTATATGAGAATCCAATATCTCTGCAATCAAATGTCAAGTCCCAAAACACTGTGTAAAGGACGTCATGAGACTGAACCCATAAAGTGAGATGTAGGCTACCGTTGTTTGTCCTATCGCGAACCTTTGCCAAGCGTCACTTGCTTTTCATTCGCTTTAACGAGCAAGTCCAAACCCGACTTCAGATGATCTTGAAAAGCTTTGAAGCTTTTGAGGTTCTGGAGATGACTGAAGTCGTCTATAAATTGGCTGATCAAGGTTCGAGCTTCCTCGACACGGAAGCGTTCTCGTCGTCTTGAACCAAGACCCGAAGCCAGTCTGAGTTTCTCAAAGAGGAGTTCTTTCGGATCCGCTTGCTTTTCTAGCATCGCTATCTTTGGAAGCTTAAGGTCTACAACTCCTGAAGGATTTGCGGCAGCGCGCCGGATGGCTACTTACGAGCTTAGCAACCATGCCTCTGTCATTCGAACCGGGATCACGGGAATGCACTGAAGCGGTGTAGCGAGTTGTGCAGAACTAACTGCAGCCTGGATTTCGCTTATGCGAGTCTGAGCAGGTTCCAGTTCTGCATCGCGATGAATAAACAGCAAATCACACGGGTACGCTTCAACAGCTCTGCGGATTCGTTCAGAAAGGGAGGTTGGATGTTTGTACAGAAACCCCAAATCAGCCCATTGCGGAACAATTGTTTCGATTTCAAGGTCTAAAACGGTTTGCTTGAGAGACCAATCAATGATGGGGATGAGTGATCGATCCGAGGAGCCATCAGCTAGCAGCGTATACCGCAGATTCATTTGTCAGTCCTAGCTCGAGCTGTAAATCCTGCCGATCCATTACACGTTTAGGCTTTTTATTTGAAGATGCTGATAAAGCTGAAGCGGCTTTTGCGGGATTCGCGGCACTCAGGTATTCAAGTACATGGCCTCGAGATACATGGTCCATGTGTGATCTTTCTGCCCTCCAGGTATCAGAAAGGCTTGAAAGCTTCGTGACAGTGTAGTTTCCTTGTTTTGTGACAACTATCTGCGGCGTTGCGATTACTAAACTTTCCGGAGGAACATTGCTGACTACGCCAGGCGAGTGGGTGTTGATTAGAACTTGACGCAATTGATTCTCGTCGTCGATGGGTTGATCTGTATCCACTGCTATGTCTTTAAGAAGCTCCAAAATCGCTGGAATGCGTTTTGGATGAATACCGTTTTCAGGTTCCTCAAAGCAGAGTAGACCTTCAGAACGTGTATCTTGCTCCAAAATGGCGAGTGCAAGAAAGCGCAACGTTCCGTCCGAAAGAGAGCGGGCGGGATGCCGAGTTTTGTCAGCTCCCGCTACATAAAGTGTGAGAAGTTGCCGTGTCTCATCTCTCTCGACTCCGAGGTCGCGAACATCATCAACCAGATTTGACAATCGATTTGCAACACGAGCATAAACACTGCTCGCACTCGTAGATGGATCACCCGCGAAAGCGGTGTTTGCCATTCGATAAAGCGTAGCTGCGAGATGAGACCCATCGCTCCCAAGAACAGCAGGGTCAACAAATTTATCGGGAGCCCTCAGCGAGCTAGGTTCAAGGTGCAAAAGCCGCCAAGACTGCATTTCACGCTTAACAAGAGTGGCAGTGGGTGTTTCGGTTGCTGTTGTCGCTGAGAGGGCAGTACGTGGAAGATCTTTTGCGGCGAGCTTGCGGATCGCGCCTGCACGTCCATCTTGATGTATTTGGATGTGCGTTTGATTATTTTGTTTAGGGTCCGTCGAAATAAAAGGGATTCCTCTATGCCCATACAGGGCCGATTTACGCCACTCAGTCGTAAAAGGAAAGCCCAGCCTACGTTGAGAGTCTTCCAGCTTAATGTGCCTTAAATCCTCTTCAAGTATCTCTATGCGCCCAAGAGAGCCTGAACTTTTGTCTTGTCGATAAGCTAATTTCAAATCGTATTTGAGATAGGTACTACTTGCTTGAGCAGATTGACCAAGATCATCAACGCCCGTTCGCGGAATAACCATTTCCACTGAAAAAGACATTGTGTCGCGATAGATATCACCGACTCTATGGAAAAGGCTTTTTACATCTCCGGTGCGACTACCTTCATCGCGAACGCACAGGGCTGCCTCCAGCAATGACTTTTCGCTCAGAGCGCTGAGGAAGGCTATGGCGTCGAGAATGTTGGATTTACCAACACCGTTAGCTCCCGCAATGCAGGTGAAGGGACCTAACGGCAGATCGATTTTAACTAAGTTTTTGAATCCATCCACTTGCAGTCGCGTTAGCATAGGAGCTCGCAATCCATTCAGGTTTATGATACTAGTCAATACCGCCAAACGCCAGATTTTCAAATCTCGTGCACTTGCTTAGATAAGCCAAATGTACCGACCCCGTCGGTCCATTCCTTTGCTTCGCGATGATGATTTCTGCCTTTCCCTCGGTTTCGGGGTCGGGTTGGCCGTTTTCGTCTTTGTTGTAGTAGCTTTCGCGGTGGATGAAGGCTACGACGTCGGCGTCCTGCTCGATGGAACCTGACTCGCGCAGGTCAGAGAGCATGGGTTTTTTGTCGCCTCCACGTTGCTCGCTGGCTCGGGAGAGCTGGCTTAAGGCGATGACCGGGACGTCGAGTTCCTTGGCCAGGGCCTTGAGACCGCGGCTCACTGCGGAGACTTCCTGGGTGCGATTTTCATAGCCTTTTTTGCCGGGGGCGCCGCCTGCTCCTCCGGTCATGAGCTGCAGGTAGTCGATGACAATGAGGTCGAGCTTGCCGTGCATCTGGCGAAGGCGGCGCGCTTTGGCGCGCATTTCCGTGAGGGAGATGCCTGGGGTGTCGTCGATGAAGAGCTGAGCCTCAGTGAGGCGTTCGAGGGCTTCGGTCAGCTTTTCCTGGTCTTCGCGCGAGGTGTAGCCCTTCTGGATCTTCTGCTGGTCGACCAGGGCTTCGGATGCGAGCATGCGGCGAAGCAGCGATTCTTTCGACATTTCAAGCGAGAAGACGGCGACGACGGCGGCGCTGCGGATGGCGGCGTTCTGCGCGATGTTGATGGCCCAGGCGGTTTTGCCCATGGACGGGCGGGCGGCGATGATGACGAGCTCGGACTTCTGGAGGCCGGAGGTCATGCGGTCGAATTCGGTGAAGTGGGTCTCGAGGCCGGTGACCTCGCGGCTGCCTTCGGCGAAGAGCTGGTCGATGGAGCCGAAGGACCCGCGGACGATCTCGGGGATGCTGGCGAAGCCGCGCTGGACGCCGTGCTCGGTGACTTCGAGCAGCTTGGACTCGGCGGAATTGAGGACATCGAGCGCGTCGTCGCCCTGGTCGGCGGCCTGGGTGATGGCCTCGGAGCAGACGAGGATGAGCTGGCGGAGCAGGCTCTTGTCCTTGACGATGCGGACGTACTCCTCGATGGAGACGCGGCGCGGGAGGTTTTCCGTCAGGGACGCGAGATAGGCGACGCCGCCGATGGCTTCGATTTCCTTGTACTTGGAGAGGATGTCGCGGAGGGTGATGTAGTCGACCGCGCGGCCGCCGTCGATGAGCTCGGCCATGCGCATGAAGATGCGGCGGTGGGAGTCGAGCGCGAAGTCGGAGGTGGAGATGCGCTCGGCAGCTTCGTTGTAGCTGTGGTTGTCGAGCAGGATGGCGCCGAGGATGGAGCGCTCGGCGTCAATGGCGGCAGGGAGGCCGCGCTCGAACTGGATGTTGGGTGTAGTCGCCATACTCGTAGAGACAAGGTACCCCGGTTGAAGGGCACCGGGGTACCTTGTCCCTGAGGATGTTGCGGAAAACGCGGCAAAACCGCCTGCGCGGCTGGCGGGCGCTCACGCGCCTTTTTACTCGCCACTTCGTGGCGGATTGCAGGAGGAGTAGCTGGGATGGCCCTCCCGGTGGTCGGGATACGAGGTGGCTTGGGGTAATACGGCTCTTGTGATTCCTACTTCTTAGAGGCAAGAAGTGAGGCACTCACCTGCTGTGCTTGTTACACCCTCTATCCTGCACCCTGCTTCCTGCTTCCTTTCTACACGCCGAAGAGGGAGTAATCAGGGCGATCGCCCAGGTTCTTATGGCGGTAAGCACGGTAGATGGCGCGGTCCTTGAGGAAAAAGACGCCGGGGAGCTGGGTTGGGTCTTCCTTGCCCGGGGAGCCGGCTCCGTAGCGCCAGAGTGCTCGTTTTATGAGATTGAGGTAGGCAGAGGCGCCGAAAAAGTGGGGCAGGACGGTGGACTTGAGCAGGTGGAACTCGCGGGCGGTGTAGAGCTTCATTTCCGGGTCGGATACGCGATCGACGCTGCCGAGGCCGCGCTTTTCAAAGAAGGGGCGGGCGCGTTCGGGCGAGCCCATGTGGACGAAGACGACCCGGACGCCGCGCTTATCGATCTCGGGCTTGGCGCGCGCGACGTCGTGGATGGTTTCGCGGCAGAAGGAGTCGCCGAAGTGACGGAGAAAGATGAGCATCATGGGCTTCTCATCGAGGAGATTGAGAAGGGACTGGCCGTTTTCGACGTGGGTGCGAGCGAGGAGAGCGACGAGTTCCGGGTCGGGCGGAAGCACCCCTGGGGTTGAGATTTTGCGGGGCGTGGTTCCTGGTACTGGTTTCATGCCGTTTTCTCCCGAAGCTCAACTGGTGCCTGCAACACCCTAGGATAGAGGGGTTTTCGCGTGTCTGCACGAACGTGAGTAATATAAGCAGTACGCATGCGTTGTGTTCTTATCATTCTTTCTGCCGCTTTGATGCTGGTCCCTGCCGGGTTTGGGCAGGAGCAGACCGGACAGGGAATCCTCAAGCAGTTTCAGCATATCGAGGACTCGTGGAGTATCGCGCTGGTGAACAAGGACCAGTATGCGATGGAGAACCTGCTGGCGCCGGCGTTTGTGGATGTTTCGGCGGCCGGGGCGGTGAGCACGCGGAACCAGACCATCTCAGACGCGCTGGCCGGACTGCCGGAGCCTATTCTGTCGATTGAACAGAAGGTCGTGAATGTGCGGGTGATCAGCGATGTGGCCGTGGTGGAAGGCACGTATGTGCTGCACCTGAAAGAGCAGGAGCGGACGCGAGACGAGCGCGGGATCTTTACGCATGTGTACCAGCGGGCGCACAACGAGTGGAGCTGCATCAGTGCGCAGCGAACCGCGGTAGTCGACCAGGTGGATGGCGGCAGAACTTCAAACGCGGCCCGGGCTGAGAAGAAGTCTGGGGCTACGTTGCCGTTCCATATCCCGCTTCTGCACAAGGGTTCGCAGCCGGCAACGCCGGAGCAGACACCGCTGACAACCAGCAATCCGCCACAGTAGGGTTATGCGGCCGACGATTGCGGAGATTCGGCTCGGGTCTCTTGTTCAAAACTACAAATTACTGGAAGAGAACGTGCGGGCGCACGCGGGCAAGGCTGCGGGCCTGATCGCGGTGGTGAAGGCAAATGCCTATGGGCATGGGCTGGCGCTGTGCGGGCGAGCGCTTGGGGAGGCGGGCGCGCCGTGGCTGGGGGTGACCTCGGTCGAGGAGGCACTGGCGCTGCGGGCGGTGCTGGGGAAGCTGCAGGCCCGGGTGCTGGTGATGTCGGGCTTCTTCCCGGGTGAGGAAGGCGCGGTGCTGCAGAACGGGCTGACGCCGCAGGTGTGGGAGTGGTACCACCTGGGGCTACTGGACGCGGCTGCTCGGCGGATGGGGTTGCCGGCGCGATCGATGGCGGTACACCTGGAGATTGATACAGGGATGAGCCGGCAGGGGGTGGCGCCTGGTGAGGCGCTTGCCGCCTTGGTGCGCGGGGCCCGGTTTGAGCACGACTCACCGGTGTTTGTGGAAGGGGTGCTGACACACTTTTCATCACCTGAGATGCCAGGAAATGGCGTGATGGCCGGGCAGGTTCGCCGGCTGAGCGAGGCGTTGAAGCAGCTGCTGGAGGCTGGGATAAGGCCGCGCTGGGTGCATGCGGGCAACTCGGCCAATGCTTCGCTTGGGGTGGAGCTGAAATCGCTGGCCGGTGTGGCTCGCAGAACAGGGGCAGAGCTGATGGTACGGCCGGGACTGGCGCTGTACGGGATCGGCTTCGAGACGCCTCGGCTGCAACCGGTGATGCGGTGGCGGACCGAGGTTGTGTCTCTGCGGGAGGTTGGGGCAGGCGTGGCGGTTGGGTATAACGAGACGTTTATCGCGGAGAGACCGATGCGGCTGGCATTGCTGCCGGTGGGGTATGCGGACGGGCTGAACCGACTGCTGTCGAATCGCGGGAGTGTGCTGGTGCAGGGGCAGAGGGCGCCGATGGTGGGGCGGGTCTCGATGGACCAGACGGCGGTGGATGTGTCGGCTATAGCCGGGGTGACGCTGGGGGACGAGGCGGTGCTGTTTGGGTCGCAGGGCGGCCTAGAGATTACCGCGGGCGAGCTGGCAAACCTTTGTGGGACGATTCCGTATGAGGTGGTATGCGGGGTGGGGGCGCGGGTTCCTCGGGTGGCGATTTAGAGCATTTTCACTCTTGGTGTAGAGGCCGAATTCCCGCTCCAGTGGCTTTTCCCGACGGAAAAGCCACGCGGACATCTGCCGGCCCCTCTACGTGTGGAGTGAAAATGCTCTAGCTGCACGGCGTTCGTTCTGCAATAGGAGTTGCGTAAGCAGGTATGCGTTACCGACTGCTTCAGGGCATCCTGATGCTGATCGCTTTACCGGCATAGTGGACCTGTTTGAAGTCCCCGGAAGGCTCTGGTCCGGATCCTTTTCCCACACCGACAACGGTTACATGGAATGTTTTGTCGCTTCTCATGCCCGGATAGGCTCCGCGGCGTGCTTCGAACTGAAGAGTACGGTTGGCATCGTTCCATTGGATCGGCGTTACTGCATATTGCCCCTTTTCATAGGCGTAGGTATCGCCCTGGTCGTCGTACAGATTGAAACTGCCATTGGCGCCCGGATAGATGCGCAGCTCGATCGGAGCGCCCAGATCCTGTCCGGCGTACTCGCTCGCAGGGCCAAGCGGCAGGATCGCTCCTGCCCGCACGTACAGCGGGATGCGCGCGAGCGGCGCGTCGGCAAGAATGCGCTGGCCGCCAGGCAGCTGCTTGCCGGTCCAGAAGTCAAACCAGGCGGGGGCCGGGGGCAGGTAGAGGGAGCGCGTGACCGCGCCTGGCATCGTTATCGGATTGACAAGGATGGCAGGACCGAACATGAATTGATCGCCGATGTCGCGGACGTTCTCGTCGGTGCGCCAGTCCATCACCAGCGGCCGCTGCACGGTGTAGTCCTCGTGCGTCACCTTCCAGGCGAGCGAGTAGGTATAGGGAAGAAGACGCGAGCGCAGCCTGTCATATTCAATCAGCGTGGGAGTCTGTGCGCCATAGGAGAATACTTCGTTGGCGCTGCGGTGGCCGTGTGTACGCATGATGGGACAGAAGGTTCCGAACTCAAACCAGCGCGTGTACAGCTCCTGATATTCGAGGTTGTTCGGCTCGTCCGGAAAGGGCGACGTGTAGCCGGCGATGTCCGTAGTCCAGTAGGGCATACCGGAGAGAGCGAAGTTAAGCCCCGCTGCGATCTGACGTCGCAGTGTTGGAAAGGTGCCGAAGATATCCCCCGACCATTCGACGGTTGCATTGCGCTGCTGACCGGCAAAGGCCGAACGCGTCAGAATGAAGGCGCGCTTCTTGCTGGTTGCCTGACGCCAGTGATCGTAAATATTGCCGGTGTGCATTAACGGGAAGATGTTGAGGTAGCGTGCGCCGGGGCCGATGGCGAGCTGCTTGTCGGCGAGGATCGCGTCATTTTCGCCCTTCCAGGTTTCCGGCTCGGAGCTATCCAGCCAGAAGCCGTCCCAGCCCTGCGCGAACAGCTTGCCGACAAGGTGATCCCAGTAGAGGTCGCGTGCTTTCGGGTTCGTCGGATCGTAGTCCGGAGTTCCCGGAATGAGTAGATGCTGCGCGTTCATGGCGCGATAGGTCTCGGAGGCGGGGTCGAGCACGGCCCAGGCAGAGATGATGGCGTGGACGTGCTCGCGATGTAGCTCGTCGAGTGCGCCGGGAACGTCGGGATGCGGCTTCAGATAAGCGTCCGTATACTCCGGGTCGCCCTGGCGCTTCCACCAGAACCAGTCCTGCACGATGACATCGAGCGGCACATGCCGGGAACGATATTCTCCGGCGATGTCGAGCAACTGCTGTGCCGAAGTGTAACGGTCCTTGGATTGAATAAAGCCGTAGGCCCACTGGCCGAACATTGGCGCATGACCGGTGAGCTCGCGGTAGTGGTGGACGACGGTGTCCATCTCCGGACCGTAGAAGAAGTAATAGTCGACGCCGTTCGCGGCGTCGGCGCCTAACTTGAGCTCCCGGGCGAAGCGGTCGTCGAAGATGGAGCGAGAGGCGGTGTTCCAAAGGATGCCGTAGCCGTTGGTCGAGAGCAGGAGCGGTACGGCGATGTCGCTGTTCGCCTGGGCAAGTTCCACGACGCTTCCCCGATAATTGAAGACGCCGCTCTGGTGCTGGCCGAGGCCGTATAAACCTTCAAGCAGTTCCGGCGAAAAGCGGTCTGTGACCTGATAGAGCGGCTGGCCACCGATGGAGGCGGGCTGGTAACGGCGCGGATTGTTGTCGCTCTCCTGGAGCAGCACCTTGCCCGTGGCGTCCTGCATGTGGAGCGCACCAGTAGCGAGATTCATGGAGACGGTGAGCTGTGCATTGCGAATCTGCGTCTGCCCCGGAGTCGGTTCAAAGCTGGTCTGTGCCGGGCTGCAAGGAGTGACTATCCAAGGTTCGGGGCCAGGAGATACATTGCTTGTTGAAGGTCTCGCCATCACATGCACGACGCCAGCGCCGCAGAAGACAACTTCCACCGTTTCGCGATCGTTTTGAAATCGAGCGCCCCCTGCAATGGCTTCGGCCTTCATGGGCATGACGGATTCGAGCTGCGTCGTTTCGCTTGCGGAGGGTGCCTGCGCTCCAGCGCTCGCTGTGCTGCCGATACAGACTCCAATGGCCAACAAGCCGCCGAGGGATGCTATGCATACATGTCGAGCCGAAGCAGCCAAGTAATCCTCCAAAATAGTGCGTTTGTGAGCGTACTAGGTTGGAAGAATGTATGTCGATTGAAAGTCGAGGGAACGCAGCTATGATGACAGTCGCTCGCCTGCTTGCGATTTTCCTTTGCATGTTGGGAGGCGCGTACGGGGCTCACGGGCAAGGCTCCACGGTGATCTTTGAGGAACCTGCATTTCCGGTTGTCGACTCCACGGCTGTTTCGGCACAGGCACTGCAACAGGGGTTCCCTGGAGCGAGAGCCGTAAATGCGGCGCAGCTGGGCAGCGCATTAGCTGACCAGGCGACTGCGCTGCTCGTGATGCCGTATGGGTCAGCATTCCCAGAGGCTGCATGGGCCGGCATTCTTCGTTATCTGGAACGCGGCGGCGACCTGATCGCGCTTGGAGGAAAGCCGTTTACCCGGGCGGCATTTCAAACCAGCCAAGGCTGGCAGTTGAGGCCGCCAAGCGTCGCGTTTTCGCTTGAGCTCTTCATCGCCGATTACCAGCAGACCGATGGGTCGCCGCATCTTGCTTTTAAAGCGAACACCGATGTGCAACCGATGCTTCCCGCGTTCGATCTCCACTGAATCCAGTTAGCTGATTCCGTACTTGCAGCACCAGCGAACACAACGCAGGATGATCTCAACGGGAAAAGCGCCGACGCGTAAACATCCCACTGCGGCGGCCCCAATGCGGATCTCCCAGCCATCCTTGATGCGATACGGCGCAAGCAGCGCTGAAAAGCGATGCTTCATAGTGCGGCGGCATAGCCCAAAAGGAGTACTTGAAAAGCACTCCTTGGAGTGATGCCATTTCAATTGACCCCACCCTATAGTGCAGCAGGCACGATCAGACGGCGTTGATAGAACAAAGAATCATTGAACTGCGACCGCTGAATTTCTTCTTACTTCTGAGTGTGAGGCTAAACGTGAACTACATTCGTCTTTCTTTGCTATCAGGGCTCCTGTTATCCACCACTTGTTTAATGGCGCAGGAGTTCACGGGGAACGTGACAGATCCAAGCGGGGCTGTCGTCACCAGGGCCACGATAACTGCACATAATGTGGACACCAACGTGAATACCACGGCGGTGACGACGAAGGCAGGGGACTACACGATTCCTTACCTGAAAACAGGAAACTATACAGTGTCCGTTCAGGCACGAGGATTTGACACTGACGTCCATACGGGAATCAATCTGCAAGTAGCGGAAACGGCGACCGTGAACTTTAAGCTAAAGGTCGGGAGCAGCTCGGAGACGGTGACCGTTAACAGCGATCCCCTTATCGACTTTGGAAACGCCGATGCCGGTGAGGTCGTCGAGAATACGCGGGTAACCGAGCTGCCTCTCAACGGCCGCGATCCCGGCATGCTATCGATTCTTACCGCCGGCGTGACCTGGAATCAGGGTGCTACTCAGTACCAGCGCCCGTTTGACGACACGCAGGCCAACACCGCCATTAACGGAGGCGGCTCAGGCAACGTAGAGCTGATGCTGGACGGGGTCTCGAATGAAGCATCCTCGCTGAACAACACTGGCAATGCACATATTGCGTATGTTCCGCCCGTAGATTCGGTGCAGGAATTCAAGATTGTAACGAACGCTTATGACGCGCAATTCGGACGCAACTCGGGCGGCGTTGAGGATGTGATTCTTAAGTCGGGCACCAACACACTGCATGGAGACATCTACGAATACGCCCGGCGAACCTTCCTCGATGCCAATACCTGGCAAAACGACTACAACATCGCTAACGCGCAGCCGGGTCAGGATGTGTCACAGTTCAGCACCCAGCAACATAAGCTGGATCAATATGGTGCCGAATTAGACGGCCCGGTTTTTGTACCCAAGTTCTACGATGGACGAAATAAGTCATTCTTTACGGCGCAGTATGAGAACTGGAATGAGGTCGAGCCGAATACCATAACCGAGTCAGTGCCAGACCCAGCTTGGCTTACGGGCGACTTTCGCAACCTCGTTTACTACACCGGTACGCAGTATGCCCCAATCAGCCTTCTCGACCCGGAGAATATCTCGCAAGACGCGAATGGAACGTATGTGCGTGTTCCATTCGGATTGAATGACTCCGTCAATCCAACCTCCGCCGCGAACGTTATTCCAACGTCACGCATCAATCCCGTTGCACAGAAGATACTATCCTTTTATCCCGCACCGAACACCAGAACAGCCGCGGGATCCAATCCCTTTGCGGATAACTACACGGTCGCCGCTCAGGACACCGATCGTTATCGCAATGCGCTCGGAAAATGGGATCAGAACTTTTCGCCCAACGACCGTTTCAGCCTCCATTATGGCTACTGGGAGCGGGTTGAGATTCGCAGCACGAACGGCTTTAACAATGCAGCGGCCGACGGCCAGTTGCCTCATGGAGAGCGCAGCCACACGTTCACTGTTGAAGAGACCCACACTGTAAGCCCCACTTTCCTTATCGACTTGCGTGCCAACGTCTCGGTAAGGGCTGACTATTCCATCGGAGGACCGCCTTACGATCCGACCGGGCTTGGGTGGTCGCCCGGCCAGGTGGCCGCAATGGGAACCGCAGCCGCACATGAGTTTCCTTACGTTCAGCTCAGCGAATTTGCATCTCTGGGCACGAACAGCAATTCGCAGACCGTCAGCAATTCTCTCGCCTTGTTTCCGTCCTTTACCTGGATCAAAGGCAAACACACCATTCACGCCGGGCTGGACGCTCGCTTCCAGCAATCCGGAAACGACAAAGTTGGCGGCGGGAACAATCTGTTTGTCGATCGCACGTGGACCCAGACCAAATGCGGTAGCTGCGGTTCCTGGGACCCCGCCAGCGGGAATTCCATCGCGTCTTTCCTTCTGGGCAATGTGACCTCAGGCTCCACCACAATTAACCCGACTACCTATTGGACCCAGCATTACTGGGCTCCGTTTTTTCAGGACGATTGGAAGGTCACGAAGAACTTGACGTTAAACCTGGGAGTGCGCTGGGACTTTGTGCCGGGTCAGGTCGAGCGGCATAACGAGGGCAATTACGGATTCGACACCACGGCAGTAAACCCCATCAACTCCCAGGTTTCCGTTCCCGGATACAACCAGATTCTGGGTGGAGTGACTTATCTTGGAGCCAACGGCAGTCCCCGCGCAGTCTATGCTTTGACGAAAACCAACATTCAGCCGCGCTTTGGTTTGGCTTACGCCGTGAACGATAAAATGGTGCTTCGCGCCGGGTTTGGGGAATCGTTCAGAAGCCCGCAACTTGCAGGATCCTCATATGGTTACAGCGCCACCACCAACTACCAGGCGAGCGATCCTACTCGTCCCGGCAGCACCTACCCGAATCTTGCAAACCCTATTAGCAATCTGTACTCATCTGTGATTCAACCCAGCGGATCGTCGCTTGGAATGTTGGAGCAGCTGGGACCACAGAATACGAATACATTTTTTCTGAATCCGCAGTACAAGATCCCGAGCTTCTGGACCTATTCAGTGGGCCTGGAGGAGCAGTTCCTCAGGAGCGACACGGTAAGTATCTCTTATGTTGGAAGCCGCCTTTATAATGGTGACAGCAGTGACAATGTGAACCATCAGAGTGCGACCGCCTATGCCCCGTGCAATCCGGCTTTGGGCGGCAGGTACGAAGTCTGCGATAACAACAACCCCACCAATCCATTTCTGGGAGTGAACGGTTTTCAGGGAACGAGCTACTATAACTCGACTACCATTAATGCTCTCAATTTCACTCGTCCATTCCCTGAGTTCGGAGACATCACGGAGTACCAGCAAAACGACGCGCGCACCTGGTACAACTCCCTCCAGGTCACAGGTGCTCATAAGTGGAACAATTCTCTCACCTTGCATGGCACGTGGACCTGGTCAAAGCTGATGGATGCGGGTGGGTTTGCGGATACGATCTATCGCGTTCCATCGAGAACTCTGGACGCAACGGATCGAACACACCGCATTACACTTTCCGGCGTCTATCTTCTTCCGGTTGGCCGCGGGCGCAGTTTCCTTGGCCATGCGAACCGCATTGTAGATGGCGCGATCGGCGGATGGGAGTTGGGAAGCCTTTACGTTTACCAAACGGGCACACCGTGGAGTATACCGGGCGGCACGAATTATCTGAGCAGTGCTTACGTCAAGCCGCACATCCAGACAGATGATGGATTTATCCGTCTCGTGTCGCCATGCGGAGAACAGTATCAGGAAAACGGAGGGCAGTACTCTCTCGTGCCGCTGCCATATGACAATGACAGCACCTGCAGACAGCCAAACTTCCTGCAAGTACCCAGGTACGGAGAGACTATGAACACTGAGTCCACCGGCATTCGTATTCCCAGGAGTCACCAATTCGACGTTAATCTTTCAAAGAATTTCGCAATAGTGGAGCGAGCCCAGCTACAGGTGCGCCTCGAGGCCTTCAATGTGCTGAACCATCCGCTGTGGTCGGAGAACCCGGATAGCAACACCAATGACTCCACGTTCGGACTGATCGAGAGAGGACCGTCTGGGCAGAGCAATTTGCCTCGTCAAGTTCAACTTTCAGCAAAGGTGAGCTGGTAGGACAGTCAGACATTGCCCCCATGCTGGACATGCTCACACGACCTTCGGCCGCCTCGAACGCGGTCAGGGATCCGAACGACCCTTTCCTGTGTTCTACGGATTGTTTCTCGTAGACTCCTGAGCGCCAGGCGTTTTTTGCATCGAGTGCTTCACAGTACAATCTACGGCATGACATTTAACCAGACACCGCGCACTCTTGCCGCACAGGACCCTGAGATTGCCGCCGCCTTGGCAGCGGAGGGGGCTCGGCAGCATGAGGGGCTGGAGATGATTGCCTCGGAGAACTTTGTCTCCGAGGCGGTGCTTGAGGCAGCGGGGTCGGTGCTAACCAATAAGTATGCAGAGGGCTATCCCGGGAAGCGGTATTACGGGGGGTGCGAGTATGCGGATGTGGTCGAGACGCTGGCGCGGGAGCGGGCAAAGGAGCTGTTTAGTGCGGCGTATGTGAATGTGCAGCCGCACTCCGGCTCGCAGGCAAATGCTGCCGTGATGATGGCGTTGCTGGAGCCGGGGGACACGATCCTCGGGCTCGACCTGGCACATGGCGGGCACCTGACGCATGGGCACAAGCTCAACTTCTCCGGCAAGCTGTATCGCGTGGCGAGCTACGGCGTGTCGCGTCAAAGCGAGACGATCGATTATGACGAGCTGCAGGCAATTGCGGAGCGGGAGCGGCCGAAGCTGCTGATCGGCGGCGGCAGCGCATACCCGCGGCAGTTCGACTTTGCGCGGATGCGGGCGATTGCGGACAAGGTTGGCGCGAAGCTGATGATCGACATGGCGCACTTCGCAGGGCTGGTAGCCGGGGGGGCGCATCCCTCGCCGGTGCCGTTTGCGGATGTGGTAACGACCACGACACATAAGACGCTGCGGGGGCCTAGGTCAGGGCTGATTCTGGTTGGGACTAAATATGCCGAGGAGTACGGGAAGGCGATTGACCGGTGCGTGTTTCCTGGACAGCAGGGTGGGCCGCTGATGCACATTGTCGCGGCGAAGGCGGTTGCGTTTAAGGAAGCGCTCGCGCCGGAGTTCCGCATATATGCAACACAGATTGTGGCAAATGCAAAAGCGCTGGCCGAGGCGTTAAAAAAACACGGGTTTCGACTGATCAGCGGCGGGACCGATACGCACGTGGTGCTGGTGGATGTGTTTGAGCAAGGGATGCTGGGATCGGAGGCGGAGATGGCGCTGGGCGACGCGGGGATCACAGTGAACAAGAACGCGATTCCGTTCGACACGAACCCTCCGATGAAGCCCTCGGGTATTCGGATCGGGACGCCGGCGATGACAACGCGTGGGATGGGCGAAGTAGAAATGCGCGTGGTTGCCGGGTGGATTGCGGAGGCGCTGGACGGACGCGCGGACGCTACGGCGCTGCAGCGGATCAAGGGGCAGGTATGGGAATTGGCGGAGCAATTTCCACTGTATACGCAGCGTCGGGCGGAGGATTCTCGGGAGGCAGGCATATCGGGAAATTTGACCACTGCTCGGCCCCTTGCGGAACAGAGTGCTGAAACAGGTCGATGACGGACGCGTACTTGGATTTGAGCTGATTGAGATCGGCCATCGTGTTCGCGTGCCCTTCTGTGATTGAGCTGGAATGTTAGATAATGCGGGACAGGAAGCCCTCAGCGAGCCCGGCGAGGCCTGGGCCAGATGATGCTTGCACAGGTAGCTGGCCTGAGCCCTGCGACAGGTGTGACATGAGCAAGGGAAGCGCAGTTGCGAGGGCAATCTTAGCGAGTTCAGGGGATATGCCGGCGTGCTGCGCGATGGATTGCAGCGCGCCTGTGCCAAGTCCCTGCTCTACCTGTTGAGGCTGCACGGGTTGCGCCTGCGAGCTACCGGGCTGCGTTGTGAGCCATGAGTCGACATGCTGACCCATGCCGTTCTGACGAAACTGGTCGAGTATGCCAGAAAGTCCGCCGGGTTGCTGGCCCGCATGCTGAATGAAGGCCTGCGCCACAGAGGCATGCTGGTCAGATGTTGGCTGCTGGCCAGCATTGCCGGAACTTTGGCCGGTGAGATTGCTGAGGGTTTGGAACAGGCTCATAAAGATTTCCTTATTACGGCAAAAAGTGATGTGACTGGGGTGTGTCATAGGTTGGATGTGTGGAAACGCGCTGAAAGAAGTCACAAACGGCAATCATTGTGCTATCGCGCACCGGCGCCAGGCGAGTGGGGCTGCCCGATTGATAAGCAAATGCCGTACACTGAGACGTTTGCAGGGCGAACTAGAGCAGTTGGGAGAGGGTAGATGGCGACCGATGTAGTGATGCCGCAGATGGGCGAGTCGATCTTTGAGGGAACAGTGACGAAATGGCTGAAGAAGCCGGGCGATTCCGTGGAGCGCGACGAGCCGTTGTTCGAGATTTCAACGGATAAGGTAGATGCTGAGATTCCCTCGCCGGTGGCTGGAACGCTGCAGGAGATCAAGGTTGAAGCAGGCGCAACCGTGCAGGTAAATGTTGTAGTAGCGGTCATTGGCGAAGCGGCCGGCGCTGCCGACGAAGTATCTGCGCCACCACCAGTGAAGGCTGATTCTGTCCCTGCCGAGCCTGAGAAAACAGGGGGTGCGATAGAGGACGGAGCAAGTGCAGGCGATTCGATCGAAGTGGTGATGCCGCAGATGGGCGAGTCGATCTTCGAGGGCACGATTACCAAGTGGCTCAAAAAGCTGGGCGACAAGGTTGAGCGTGATGAGCCGCTCTTCGAGATTTCCACAGACAAGGTTGATGCAGAGATCCCTGCGCC